>DHVU01000002.1 GCA_002412825.1 Spirochaetaceae bacterium UBA5200 | reverse complement strand
GAAACCTGCGGTAGCACGACCGGCTGCAGCTAATGCAAAGCCACCGGCTCTCGATCATGTCGTTTCGCATTTGAGGCCGGATAGTTATCGAGTACCGCGGACTAATAGTCGCGGTACTCGATCGACAGGACCGCAGGGCCTGGCGAGAAACCTGCGGGAGCACGACCGGCTGCAGCTAAGCTTCGAATAGGACCGCGCGCCTCTTACTGGGCACCCGGCCGAGGAGCCGCGCATCCAGGGTGCCCTAGCCTCGTATAATATAAGCCTTGGCCTGCGCCTCGATGGTAGCACGCATAGCCTCGAAGCTATGCTCCTGGCCTATAGCGGTTTCGGTACCGTCCAGGCAATCGCGTATGAAACGGCCGAAGAATACGTAGCCCACCTTGCCGCTAAGCTCGTACTTATGCTCGCCACGCTTATCGACCAGATATACGTGATCGCCATCCGGCGAATGAGCCACGTCTATGTACTTGCGTATTTCTATCGTGCCTTCGGTGCCGATTATGAATACCCTGCCGTCGCCCCAGGCCCCGAGGCCGTCAGGCGTGAACCAGTCCACGCGGAAGTAGCAGCTGGCCCCGTTGTCCGCCACCAGGCTCGCGTCGCCGTAATCGAAAAAGCGCGGCTTATCAGGGTTAGCATAATTGGCGAGCGAGCTATGGAGCACCCGTAAGGACTTTGCGCCGCTATAGGCCAGGAACTGCTCGACCTGATGGCTGCCTATATCCGTGATTATGCCGCCATTCTCGGCAGGCTCAAAAAACCAATCCGGCCGCTTATCCTTATTCAGGCGATGCGGCGCCAGTATGGTCAGGTGCAGGACGCGGCCTATCGCGCCCTGCTCTATGAGCTGGCCGGCGAATACCGCGCCTTCGACATGATGGCGTTCGCCGAAGTATATGGCGTACTTGAGCCCGGCGACGCCGCAGGCCGCGCGCGCCTGCGACAGTTCATCCATCGTGAGCATGCCGGGCTTGTCAACGAAATAGTGCTTGCCCCTGGCCAGGGCCCTGAGGCCGAGAGCGGCGCGCTCGCAGGGCTTGATGGCGCTGGCCACGAGTAGGCAAGCCGGATCGGCCAGTATGGCCTCCTCGTCGGAGGCGGCCAGCGCCTGCGGATACCTTTGCTGGAATAAGGCTACCTTGGCCTCGTCCCTATCGTATACGCGGAGCAGGCTGGCACCGGCCTCAAGGAGCCCGTTGCACATGGCGTATATATGGCCGTGATCAAGGCCTATTACCGAAAAGCCGAACTCGCCCGGTTTGCAACTCGGTTTAATTGCCGCCCTCGATACGGGCGCATAGTTCATGCCGTCGCTTTTATCCGTCACAGGCTGCCGCCTACGCTAATGCCGCCTGACGGCAGGCTCGTCAGGCTCGTCGTCTTTTGGTGGAATTTTTTGGCGTTAGCACGTATGCCCTCTTTGCTATAGAAGGGATCCTTGGGCGAGAGGGGCAGGCGCACGGGTTTGCCCGTGAAGGCGCTCTGATATGCGGCCATGATGAAATCAACGGTGCTGCGACCGGCTTGTCCGTCAACAAGGGGCGTCTGCCCGCTCTCTATAGCCGAGAGCACGTCCTCTATCTGACCGCAATGATCCGTATACTGAGGCTCAGGCAACGATGTATACAGCGCTTCCAGCTTAAGGCGCTTCTCTTCGTCTGCCTCAGGGTAACCGTTGTCCAGCTGACGGCTGACGGCTATCTTATGCGGCAGCTCGATGGATGCGGCCTCGCCGTCTATTATGAAAGACTGTTCCTCTCCATGGTGCACGAGAGAGCTAACGAGGGAGGCCGGGGCGCCGCTCTTGAAGCGTATGCTGCTTATGGATAGATCCTCTACCTCGCTATTGTCATGGCTGCGATTATACAGGGTAGCAGTCACTTCTTCGACATCGCCCATGAACCACAAGAGGAGATCTATATGGTGTACGGCGTGTATGAAGGTGCAGCCGCCGCCTTCCTTCTCCCAGGTGCCGCGCCACCATAGGTCGTAGTACTTCTCGCCGCGCCACCAGAGCGAATTTGCCTGGGCGAAGAGTATCCTTCCTAAGGCTCCCGATTCCAGGAAGCGTTTGGTGCGCATGATATCGGGCTTGAAGCGGTTCTGCGCTATGACCGAGAGCGTGGCCTTGCCCCGCCTTGCCGCCTCGAGCATGCGGTCGCATTCCTCAAGCGTCGGCGCCATGGGTTTCTCGCAGAGCACGTGCTTGGCGGCCGCCAGGAAATCCACCGATACCGGCGCATGCAGGGCGGGGGGCAGGCATATCGATACTAAGCCTATGTCGTTACGCGTTAAAAGCTCCCGATAATCGGCTAAGGCCTCGCACGAGAGGCCGAATTTATCGGCCTTCTGCCGCGCCTTAGCTTGCTCTAGATCCACGACCGCGCGTATGGCGCAGCGTTCGGGAAAGCGCAAGTAAGCCTCGATATGAAAATCGGCTATATCGCCGGTGCCTATGATAGCGACGCCTATCATCCCTTCCTCCCAAGCTTCTTAAGCGCCTTAAAGAGGCCGGCCTGCGAGAGTATCATGAAGGCGATGACTATGAGGAACACTATGCATATGGGCCGGGCGAACATAGGAGCCAGGCTGCCGTCGGATATGATCAAGGCGCGGCGAAGGTTTGAGTCCGCCATGGGGCCTAGGATAACGCCGAGCAGGAAGGGAGCCGAGGGAAAGTCGATCTTGCGCAGCAGGAAGCCTATGAGGCCGAACACGAACATGATGCGCACGTCGAACATATTATGGTTGATCAGGAAAGCTCCTATTACGCAGAGCACGTATATGATGGGCATGAGTATTTTCTTATTCACCCCGAGTATCTTTACCGTGAAACGGGATATGCCCATAGCTATGAGCCACATGGCCACGGCGGCGAACATTAAATATATGCCTATCTGATAGACGAACTGCGGGGATTCTACGAGGAGGAGCGGCCCCGGCCTATAGCCGTGCATAAGGAAGGCCGCCAGGAGCACCGCCGCCGGGGCCGAGCCGGGTACCGCCAGCGACATGACCGGTATGATGGCTCCGCCTATGCAGGCGTTGTTGCCCGCTTCCGCCGACACTATGCCCGTCTCGTTGCCCTTGCCGAAGCTATCGGGGTCTTTGCTCGCCGATTTGCTCGCCCAATAGGATAGCCAACCGCCCACGTCTTCGCCCACGCCGGGTATGATGCCTACGCCCACGCCAATGAACGATGAGCGAACGATGGCCACGATATTCTTGCCTATGCGGGAGAAGCCGTCGCGTATGCGAAAGGGAGAAAGCTTAAGTACCTTGGATTCAAGCTGGGTAAAGGCTTGTATGATTTCCGGGAAGCCGAAGAGCCCTATCATCACGGGGATAAGCTGAATGCCGCTCATAAGATTGACGTTGCCGTAGGAAAAGCGCGGATAGGTATTCACCGAATCCATGCCGATCTGCGACACGATCAGGCCGAGCAGGCCCGCCATCCAGCCTTTAAGCACATTGCCGTTTGACGTAAGGCTGCCGCATATCATGGTGCCGAAAACGGCGAGCAGGAAGAACTCCCATGATATGAACTCAAGGGCGAAGCTGGAAAGCAGGGGCGTGAGGGTAAGCACGCACACGACGCTTATGAGGGTGCCGAGGCTCGAGGCGGTCGTAGCCATGAATATGGCAAGGCCGCCATCGCCTCTATTGGCGAGGGGAAAGCCGTCGAGGGCCGTGGCGGCCGAGGCCGGCGTACCCGGTATATTCAAGAGTATGGCGGACTGGCAGCCGCCGGATATGGAGCCCACGTATACGCCTATGAGCGATATGAGGGCGGCGTCCTTGGGAAAGCCATAGCTTAAGCCGGTGAGCAGGGCTATGGCCATGGTGGCGCTTAAGCCCGGCAGCATGCCCATTATAAGTCCGGCTAAGGTGGCGAGCACCAGTACGAGCAGGTTAAGCGGCATGGTTACCGATGAGACCGCTTCCATCAAGTATTGTAAAGCCATTGGATCTCTCCTGTGTATCAGGGAAGCGGTATGCCGAAGCCTACCTGGAAAAAGACGACGATGGCGCCCATGGTAAGCGCCGAGATAATGATTATACGCAGGGTCTTGGTAGAGCGAAGGTAAAGCATGATGGCGGCAAGGAAGATGAGAGAGGCCAGCCAAAACGGCAGAAGGCGCAGGAGCAGGAAGGTGTATACGGCCATGATAAGCACGCCGCCAAGAGTTATAAGCGTATTGCGTGAGCGAACGCTCGTATTCCACCATAGTCTCAGCTCAACTGAGCGGGACTTTAAGCCGCCGTCCTTCAGGCTTGAAACGAGCAGCAATAGGCTGCAAAACAGGAGTAAAATGCCCAGCGTGATAGGGAAGAAACCCGGGGACACATAGAAGAGCTCGCCCGCGTCGCGGTAAATATCATAGCCCGCTATGATGACGTAGGCTCCCAGTATCATCAGGGCGAAGGACGCCAGGAAATCGAAATGCTTCTTGCTTTCCATCGGTGGATTATCCTCTTTGCGTTGCAAACGGCAGGGGCCCTGTGCCCCTGCCGTCTAAGGCGCGCGCTTACTTGCGCTTAATGCTGAACTGTTCGGGGGACACCTTGGCTACGCCGGCGTCGAAGAGTATCCAGCTTACCGCGGAAGCCAGGTTCTCTACGTAGGGCTGGCTGGCTTTGCGGCCCATGGGGTTGATGATGAAGCCCTTGCTCTTGCAGAAATCGATGAATTCCTGGCTCTTGACCGCGGTGTCGAAGGCGGCGTCGAGCTTGGCGAGCTTATCGGCAGAGAGGCCGGCGGGTATGGCTATGCCGGTGGTCTCGCCCATGGGCAGATATGAGGCCGCGGCCGGAACGAACTTGGCGATAGAGGGGATGAGGGGCCCGCCGGCTATCTGGATATCGTCTTTGGAGTAGCAGGCCAGAGCCCTGATCTTGCCGGCTTTTATCATGTCTTCCATCTCGACGAGGAGCTGGGTGGTGAAATCCACCTCGCCGGCGAGCATGGCCAGAATCGCCGGAGCGCCGCCCGGATACGACACGTGCTTGTACTCGATCTTCGCGGCCGCCCTGAGCACTTCAGCGCCTATGTGTCCGCCGCTGCCGGGGCCAGCGGTGCCGTCGGTTACGCTGCCTGGCCTGGCCTTAAGGTCGGCAAGGAGGTCGTTCATGGTCTTATAGGGTGAGTCCGCCCGTACCGCTATGATGTTCGGGGTAAAGGTGGCAAGCCATATGTCCCACTCGCGGAAGGTCTTAGTGCTGGTGCCGAGCACGGGCATGGAGGAGAAGGCGAGCATGCCGTTGGCAAGCAAGGTGTAGCCGTCCAAGGGAGCGTTAGCCACAACGTTGGAGCCGGCGGCGCCGCCCGCTCCGGGGGTGTTGTTAACCGTAATGTTTACGCCAAGTGCCTTGGACATGGGCGCGGCGAGAGCTCGCGCGGTCAAGTCGGTGGAGCCGCCCGGATTATAAGGCACGGTAACGCTTATGGGCCTCGTGGGATAGGCTTCTTCCTTGCTTCCGGCGGCGAATGCCGAAAGAGGCGCGATGAGCAAGGCAATGATGCCCACCATAATGATCTTGCGAACGAGTTTCCTGTCGATCATATCTCTCTCCTTCTCTACAACGCACATACAGATTCGCCCTCAACGAGGGTACATTCCTGTATTATGTGTTTCACGGGCACTTTTCCGTCCCCGTTTATGACTTCAAGCAGCAGGTTCGCCGCTTTGCATCCCAATTCGTAGTCGCCCTGGTTTACGTGGGTAAAATTATTCTTGCCCGCGCTTACCCATTCGGGCGAGCCTATGATCACGACCGACAAGGCGTCCGGTATGTTTATGCCCCGATCCATGAGGCAGCGTATGCCGCCCTTGGCCTGTATGTTGTAGCCGTAGAGCAAAGCCGTGAGCTCCGGGCGCTCGTCCAGGAGCTTGGCCGTCATCCGATAGCCCTCTTCCATGGTAAAGCCGCCGTCTACGGCGACGAGCCCCTCGCGGGCCAGGCCATGGTCGCGCGCGGCGTCGAAAAAAGCCTGCTCGCGGTTTAAGAGGTCGGGTATGCCAGAGTCCCACCCTATGAAACCGAGCCTCGTATGCCCCTTGCTTATAAGGTATTGAGCGCCTACATAGCCGCACTGATAGTTTCTGGTGGTTACCCAATAGTAGTCGTCTATGCCCTGCAAAGGCCTATCCACCACCACCATAGGTACGCCCAGTTGCCTAAGCAGCTTGGTATTAGCCACGCCTTCTTTTGTGGGCGTAATGATGTAACCGTCCACGCGCTGCTGTTGCATGCGGTTTAAAATGTCCTGCTCCCGCTCGGCGTCGTCGAAGGTATTGCATATCGTCAGTATGTATCCGTGCCGGTCGAAGACTTCTTCAGTGGCCAACACGATGCGCGTAAAGAATTGGTTCTCGAACTGGGGCACGAGCACGGCTATCATTTTGCGCTTCTTGCCCCGCAGGCTGCTCGCTCCGCTGCATTTTATGTAGTTAAGCTCTCTGGCCGCATTGAGGACGCTACGCCGCATTTCCTCGCTTATATAGCGCGTCGAGGACTCGGAAAGCACATAGGACACGGTGGCTGCCGTAGTGCCTGCCCGCTCGGCGACGTCTTTGAGCGTGGCGTAGTGCTTCTTCATCGACCCTCCGGCTTAAGCAATCGTTTGCCTGCGACGACGTCGCGCATCAAAATGCATTTTCTACTAATCAATGCGTTAAGCAATCGTTTGCCTATCGGTAATAAGCAACGCTATACCCGTTTTTTCGATCTGTCAATAAAAATCTATTGCATTAATGGCATGCGTGCTGTATGTAGAGTGGATAGCCCGCTCCCGATATGAGGACACCGTATGCGCTTTGGCTGTTGCCTTAATACCATATCTGCCGCCGCCGATGGCACTGGCGCCGAACAGGCGCCCCTGCTCGCCGCCGCCGGCTACGATTATTTGGAATTATCGCTGGCCCATAGTATGGCCCTAAAGGCTGACGATAGATCGCGTGTGCTTGCGCCTGCGCTGGAATCCGGCCTGCCCTGCGAGGCAGCCAATAACTTCTTTCCCCCCAGCCTGCGGCTTACGGGGCCGAAAGCGAACCCGGTCGAGGCTTTGTCCTACGCGGCAGAAGCCCTTAGCCTTGCCCGCTCGCTCGGCGTACGGGTGGTGGTGTTCGGCAGCGGCAAGGCGCGCAATCCGCCCGAAGGCTATCCGCGCGAGCGCGCCTGGGACCAGCTCGTTTTCCTTGCACGAGAACTGGCTCCGCTGGCGGCAAAAAACGGCATACGCATAGCCATGGAAGCCCTCAACCGCAGCGAAAGCGATATACTGTGCTCGTTCTCAGAGCTCATACGCTTCGTGCGCGAGGTAGACAGGCCCGGCATACGGGCGCTTATGGATAGCTACCACTTAGGCCTTGAAAAAGAGAGCGCCGAGGTGCTGCTGCAGGGAGAGGGCCTGATCATTCATACGCACGTGGCCAGGCTTGCCGGACGCACATGGCCCCTCTTACCGAGCCCGGACCTGCGCGCCGTGTTCTCGGCGCTCTCCTCTATAGGCTATGACGGGAGCATGAGCGTAGAAGGCTATACGGATGCGCTGGAAGAACAGAGCCGAGCTACCCTCGCGATGCTGAAGCGCCTCGACGGCGAATGCCGCGGCATGGCAAGGCAGGACTGATCTTCGGCGTTGTATGTATTCCTAGACAGAAGCGCCCATACGCTATATAAAGAGCCATGCCCATACGAGCCGTAGGTTTCGACATCGATGGAACCGTGTATCCATCCACCGCACTCTATATACGCATGCTGCCGCGGGCCATCGTATCCTTTAAGCTCATGAGGGCCTTCAGCGCGGTGCGCAAGGAATTGAGGCTGCTCAATCCCACCCTGCCCTATCAGAGCTCGCCGCCGGCGTCGCTGGACAGTTTCCACCGATTTCAGGCCGGCTTGGTAGCCAAAAAGCTGGGCGGCGCCCCCGAGGCCAGCTACGAGGCAATAAAGCGCATCTTTTACCACGAGTCCTTTGAGCCCTTCGACCGCATAGCGCTCTTCCCGGGCGTGAGGGAATGCCTCGCGCGCTTGCGGGCGGAAGGCCTTAAGCTCGGCGCCTTGTCGGACTTTCCCTGCGAGAGGAAGATCGCCCTCATGGGGCTTAGCGACGCCTTTGACCTGGCCATGACCAGCGAGGAAACCGGCCTTGTCAAACCCGATCGCGCTTCCTTCGACCGCTTGGCGGCGAGCCTTGGCGTCGCCAACGAAGATATGCTCTACGTAGGCAATTCCGAAGCCTATGACGTGCGCGGCGCCGCCGCCGCGGGCATGAAAACCGCGCTCATAGCCAAGCGCGCCAAGGACCGGGCGAACAGCCGCGCGGATTTTTGTTTCAGTGATTTCAAGGAGCTCACGGCCTACGTGCTCCGTTCCATGCACGACCAAAAGGAGAACGTATGAACTACCAGGAAGTACTCGCGCAGGCTAAGCTCGACATTGGTCCGCTCTGCAAAGTATGCCCCGAATGCAACGGCGTCGCTTGCAAAGGCCGAATTCCGGGGCCTGGCGGCAAGGGCAGCGGACTGGGCTTTATACGGAATTACCAGGCCTTAAGGAATATACGCCTCAATATGGATACGGTGTACGCGCCTAAGGGCGTGGATACTCGCTTCTCGCTCTTCGGTAAGGCCTTTAAGCTGCCCGTGTTCGCCGCCCCCGTAGGGGCGGTAGCCCTCCATTACAGCCCCAAGCACGACGACTTAAGCTACTCGCGCGCCGTGCTCAATGGCTGCTTAGCAGCGGGCAGCGCCGGCTTTACCGGCGACGGCGTAAAGGACGAAGTATACGCGGGCACGATGGAGGCCATACGGGGCATAGGAGGCATGGGCGTGCCCACGATTAAGCCCTGGAGCCTCAAAGAGGTGCTGCTCAAGGCCAAGATGGCTCAGGACGCAGGCGCCTTCGCCTTCGCCATGGATATAGACGCGGCCGGCCTTATCGTGCTGGCCATGCAGGGTAAGCCGGTTGCGCCCATGCCCGTGGAAACCATAGCGGAGATAGCCGCCTCGGTGAACATGCCCTTCATCCTTAAAGGCGTCATGACGGCGGATGGCGCGCGCAAGGCGCTGGCCGCCGGGGCCAAGGGCATAGTCGTATCCAACCATGGCGGCAGGGTTCTCGACGAGACGCCCTCCACCATAGAAATCCTGCCCTCCATAGTGGCCGCCGTAGGCGGCAAAATGACCATACTGATAGACGGCGGCTTTCGGACCGGCATAGACGTGTTCAAGGCCCTGGCTCTCGGCGCGCAGGGCGTGCTCATAGGGCGGCCCTTTACCTACATGGTATATGGCGGCGGCGCAGAGGGCGTACGGCTCTACCTGGAGAAAGTACAGGCTGAACTGAGCGAGGCCATGCTCATGACAGGGGCTTCTAGCTTGGCTGATATTAACGTGGGGAAGATAAGTGGGGGGAGTAGCTAGAATCAAGTAGCTAGAAGTCGGTAGTCGGGAGTCGGAATAGGACCTGCTGGAATTTTGCTGTTCAAAAGTGACGGCGCGTGCTAGCATAGTTGCATGTATACGTATACACCAGCTACTCTGAATAGCCTTCCCGCCTCCTGGCGCCGCGCAAAACAGGGCTCGCGTTGGGCTTGGCTTTCCTTCGGGCGCTATAAGTCGCCCTTACTCGTCGTAGCGCTCAGCGGGTTCTTAGTGGCCTGTGCAGGGCTTCCGCCCGCTCAGTATGAAGGCTATGTCCTCGACTGGCAGGACGAGTTCAATGGCAGGACCATTAATAAAGACTACTGGCGCCATGCCGTAGGCGGCGGCGGTTATGGAAACAATGAGCTGCAGTACTATACGAACGCGGAAACGAACGCTCGCGTAGAAAAAGGGCTGCTCATACTGGAGGCTCGGCGAGAAAGAAAAGCCGGATGGCCCTATACGAGCGCCAAGCTGCAGACTTTAGGGCGCAAGAGCATGCTCTACGGACGCGTGGAAGTGCGGGCTAAGCTGCCTAGGGGAGTAGGAAGCTGGCCGGCCATTTGGATGCTTCCCGAGGACGGCTCAGGCTACGGCGTCGGATGGCCGGATTCCGGCGAGATAGACCTTATGGAGCATGTGGGCTATGACCAGGGGACGGTGCATTTTACCGTGCATACGGCAGCCTACAACCATAAAATCGGCACGCAGCGCGGCGCCAGCCTGCGCATGCCCGACGCGTCGGAAGCCTTTCACACTTATGCCATGGAATGGACGCCCCAGTACATACGATGGTCGGTGGACGGCACAACCGTGTTTCAATTCGACAATCCGTGTACAGGCTGGCAGGCATGGCCCTTCGATAAACCCTTCTACTTGATACTCAATATCGCATGCGGAGGAGACTGGGGCGGACGCGAAGGCATAGACAACGATAGCCTGCCCTGGCGCATGGAAGTGGATTGGGTTCGGGTGTATCGTTATCTGGGCGACTAGGACTCGCCGACGCCGAGGGGCAAAGCCCGGCACCTAGGATGAGCCGCTATGGCGCTTACGAGCTTCTACCAGGGAAATAGGCATGGAGCGCTTAGCCCCCTGCCTTACCAGCTCAAACCGTAGCCGAAGGGGAAGAGCACGCCCGGGCCCGGTTTGCGGGCGTTAATAGGAATGGCATTAACGCCGTCGAACCAGGTAAAGGGTAGCCGACCGGTCGGCTTTGCCTTTCCCAGGATAATATCGCCGATGCCGGCGGCTTCGGTTCCCGGCAGCCATACAGCAAGGAAGGCTGCGCTACGACTGAGCGCCTCATTGATGACGAGCGGCCTACCCGATATCAGAATAGTCAAAACGGGAATGCCTCGATCCGCAAGCTCTCGTATGTCTGTAGCCGCGGCTGACGGGAAGCGGAGCTGCATGTCATCGCCCTTCCCCTCGGCATAGGGCTGTTCAGCGGCGACCACTATGGCTATATCAACCGGCCCAAGCTCGGCCGCCCTTTTGGCGTGGGTCACCAGGGACGGATCGGGCACTGCCTGGCGAAGGCCCTGTAAAATAGTGGTTCCCTCGGTTATGGGGCCAGCGCTGCCTTGCCAGCTTATAGTCCAGCCCCCGCACTGGTAGCCGATATCATCGGCTGCCTGACCTACCAGTCCTATACGCAGGCCCCGGGGGTCTAGGGGCAGGAGCGCCTCGTTCTTGAGCACCACCACCGATTCTGCAACCGCACGCCGGGCCAGGTCGCGATGCTCCTGGCTGCCTACCAGGGGTATAAGGCTGCGGTCGGCTAGCGGCGCTTCAAAGAGCCCCAAGCGGAATTTTGCAAGGAGGATACGGTAAACGGCTTCATCCACCCGCTCCATGGGTATGGCGCCATCGTTTACCAAAGCCAGCATATCCCGGATGAATTCCCGCCAGGTGTCCGGCACCATGATCATATCGATGCCCGCATTTACCGCCAGGGCTATCTGTTCCGCGTGAGTTCCGGGCAATTGCTTGACCCCGGCCCAGTCGGACAGGATAATACCCTCAAAGCCAAGCTCCTTTTTTAGTACTTCGTTGATCAAGTAGCCGTGCTGATGCATCTTGACGCCGTTCCAGCTGCTGAAGGACACCATCACGCTTCCGACGCCGGCTTGAATGGCGGCTCTATAGGGCGGCAGAAATAAAGCCCGGAGTTCTTCCTCCGGCATGCGGACGTCACCCTGATCCTTACCGCCGTAGGTGCCGCCATCGCCTAAATAATGCTTGGCGGTGGCCATGATATAGGCGCTCTTCTTCAGGCTTTTGCCGTCGGCTGGCCCCTGATAACCCCTGACCGCCGCTGCTCCCAAGAGAGAAACCAGGCCGGTATCTTCGCTGAAGCCTTCATAGCTGCGACCCCAGCGTTCATCCAGGGGGACGGCTAAACAAGGGGCAAAGGTCCAGCGAATGCCGGTAGCCGCGGTCTCGATGGCGCTTACCCTGGCGGCCTGCTCTACCGTTTCCGGTCTGCCTGAGGCTCCTAAGCCTACATTGTGGGGAAAGATCACCGCGCCTTTGAGATTGTTGTGGCCGTGCACGGCGTCTACCCCATACAGCAGGGGTATGCCGAGGCGAGTGCCTAAGGCCTGCCGCTGGTAGCTATCCACCATATCGGCCCAGCCCTGAGGCGCATTATTGGCCGGCGCAGAACCGCCGCCGCTCAAGAGAGATCCCAGACCGTATTTCGCGATATTGCTCTCGTGCCCCAGATAGTCCCGTGCGGGCTGGGTCATCTGGCCGACCTTCTCTTCCAAGGTCATTTCCGCTAGGAGCAGGCGTGCACGTTCCTCTTCGGGCCGCGTTGCGTCAAGCCAGGGCCATGACTGCAAGGCGGCCCCCGCATGAGCGCTATCATTCCGCGTATCGGCTTGGAACCGCCCGCTCTCGCCGGTCTGACAGGCTACGATAAAGCTTACGAGCAGGATTAATGCTGCGGAATCCGCGATGAAGCCCGATTTCCGACGCTTCGTTCTTTGAAACTCGGTCGTTCCGTCTACGATGGACATTAGCGCTGCAGCCTCTTTATGGCCAGGCGATTGATGCCGTTCAGCAGAAGGATAACCAGGAACAGGAGCCAGGCTATGGCGCTGCCCTTCCCTAGGCGATAGGCCTTGAAGGCGGTGAACATAAGATAGTACGCCGAAGTAAGGCCCGCATTCTGGGCGCCGCCGAGATTGTCATAGCCGCCGGTGAGGATGAAAGGCTCTTCGAAGATCTGCATGCCGCCTATGATTGACAAGGCTATGGCCAAGAACATGATGGGATAGAGCTGGGGCAGTGTGACCGACAGGTGCTTCCGTAACGTAGAGGCGCCGTCGATCTCAGCGGCCTCGTAAAGCTCGCTCGGTATGGACTGGAGGCCTGCCAGGTAGATTACCATGTTCCAACCGATGAATTTCCAGTTAAGAATAAAGGCGAGCACGGCCTGTATGCCCCAAGGTTCAAACATCCAACGGATTTTCTGCTGTTCGCTAAAGAAGCTGATTACCCAATTGACCAGGCCGTAATTGGTATCGAACAGAAGACCGAAGATAATGACCACCGACACCGTGCTCGTTATGTATGGCAGGAAGAAAGTCGTCTTGAAAAATTCTTTACTGCGTATGATTTTGCTGTTGATCAGTATGGCTAGCGGCACGGCGACCACATGCTGCATGAGGGATCCAAAGACGAGAAGGATCACGGTATTATATAAAGCCTTGAAGAAATACGGGTCCCTTGTGAGTACATTTGCGTAATTATCGAATCCTATGAATTTGGGGGCCGCGTTCCCCAAAAGAGGCCAGTTGAAGAACGATGTGATTATAGAATAACTGATTGGGTATATACCGAAAACACAGAAAAGAATGAAGAACGGGCTGATCAGGATATACGGGGTAAGATTGCGGCGCCTGGCATTGAGTTTATCCATACTTGCCCCCTAACCCTTTACCGCGCCGGCGGTAAGGCCGGATATGATCTGTTTCGAGAAGAACAGGAATATGAGCATAAGGGGCAACAGGGTCAGGGCATTGCCCAGCATCAGCGCTCCCAAGTTGTTATCCACCCTGCTATTCAACACCGACAGGGCCACAGGCAAGGTAGTCGAGTCGATTCTAGGAAGCAATATGAGGGGCCCGGTAAAATTGTTCCATGACCCTACGAAGGTTACGATGCCCAGCACGGCTAAACCGGGCTTGCTGAGGGGAAAAACTATACGTATCAGTATGCCGAACTCTCCCAGGCCATCGATTCGGGCGGCGTCAAGCAGTTCGGCAGGAATGGAATTTTCAAGGAACTGGGTCATCAGGAATATGCCAAAGGCTCCGGCCATTCCCGGCACTATGAGAGGCAGCCAGGTGTTAACCCACTTGAAGGCGACCATCATTTTATAGAAGGGAATAATGTTCAGGAAACCCGGAATCGCCATGGTGGCGATAACGAAGGCATAGAGCTGCGCCTTGAAGCGGAATTCGAATTTGGCGAAGGCATAGCCAGCCATGGTACAGAAGAAAAGCACGCTGCCGGTGGATAAGAGGGCTATGCCCAGGCTGTTGTAGAAGTTCTTACCAATAGGAATGCGGGCAAAGAGCTGCTGCCAGTTCTCCATGAGGCCGGCTCCGAAAAAGAACCGAGGAGGAAAGCTCAAAACCTGGCTGCTTGGCCAGGTGGCCAGGACAAAGACATTGTAAAAGGGATAGGCAAAGATGAAGGCCATCAAGCCTAGGAAAAGATAGCTCAGTACCTTCTGTGGTTTTATTTTTATCGCCACGTTTGCCCTCCGCACCTGTGATAATTATTGACAGCGGCTACCCGCAGGCAGCCGCTGTCAGCGGTTCTTCTGAATCAGGACGGGATCAGAAAATAGTAGCCTTTATCTTGTCCAGGGCGGTTTTGTAGGCCGCCTCGGGGGTGGCTACGCCATTTACTACATCGGTGACCGCGCCATTCCAGATCGCGAGCATCACGTTATCATACTCGGACACCTTGTTCTCGGGGATATTCAGTGCCACGTCGGCGAAGATCTTGCGTACTTTCTGGCCGCCGTAGAAGGCGACGGGCTCGTCCATGACCGGGTCCTTGTATACCGAGGTCAGGGCAGGGAAGGCGTCGATTTCCTTGAAGGTGATGAGCTGCGCGGAAGGATTCGTGGTCAGATACTTGATCACTTCCCAGGCGGCGGCTTGGCGGGCGGCGGGCACGGTCTCGGGTATCGAGAGATAGGTGCCGCCGAGGCTGGCCATCATCTTGCCGGGAAGATATGCCACGCGCCACTTGCCGGGCTCGGGAGACAGCCAGGTACGGAGCGTGCCGCCGAACCATGCGCCATTGACTATAGTAGCTACTTTGCCATCGATGTAGGCCTGCGACCAGGGGCCGGACCATGCGCCGAGGTCGCCGTCCACGTTGGCTGCCTTTACCTTGCGTACCAGTTCAAGGGCGCTGACGAATTTAGCTTTGGGCTCAAGGGGCTTGCCGTTTACTATCCAGCCGCCTTTGCCTCCGTTGAGCGGAATTGCCTGCACGGCGGCGGGGTGCTCTATGGCATAGATTCCCTTCGCAGGATCGGCAAGCTTCTTCATAACTGCGATGTATTCATCCCAGTCTTTGAGGTTGTCCAGGTTGACGCCGGCTTTGGCAGCGAGGTCAGCCCGGTAGAAGAGCACCGCGGGCGCGATGTCGACGGGCATGGCGACAAGATTGCCTTTGGCCGTCGTGGCGTTAGCCATGGCGAACTTTACGATGTTTTTAGAAATCGCGCCGCCATTGAATGGAGCGGCATTGAGATCCATAAGGCCGCCGGCCTCCACGAACTGGGCGATGAAGCCTACTTCGAGAGCCTCTATATCGTTGGACTGCTCTTTGGCCGCCAGCACCGTGGTCAGGCGGTTGTGATGCCCGCCGAAGTCGGAGGTCTGGAAGGTCACCTTAATGTTAGGATACTTGGCCTTGAAGTCCGCGCTCGCGAATACGGCCTTGTAAGCCTTTTCAAGGTCTCCGTAGGCGCCTATGGTTACCTCGTACTTGGCATTCGGGTCAAAGGCGGCGGCTGCGCTAGCTTCCTTGCTGCCAGTTGCGAAAACAGGCGCAACTAAAGCCATGACTAGAACCAAAACCAATAAAAAAGACAATGCGTTTCGTTTCATGGTACCTCCTGTAAATACCCAGACTTCTTCCGGGATGCCTTAGAATGAATCCTATTTTGCAGCTTGTCAAGGAATTTCTGTATACGTATACACTAATTTTTTACCCGTACTTGCTCCGCCTCGAGTGCTTTTATCGGCAAAAGGACTACGATTGGCGTCAGCGCCGGCGATAGACAGCGCAATGTGCCTATATTTTTATGGTATGCGCCTGCGAAACATGTGGTATTATTGCTAAGCTCTGGCTTTACCTGTATTGTATACGTATCCATGAGTAAGCATCGTGCGGAGACATTGATTGTATGCCAAGAAATTCTATTGACGTCGAAAATCGTTTTCCTTCCAGCGTCATGGCTACGCAGAAAGACGTGGCCAAAGCCGCGGGCGTATCCTCGGCTACCGTTTCACGTTACTTAGCCGACCCCGCCAGCGTGCGCGCCGGCGCGGCCGAAAAGGTACGGGCCGCCATAGACGCCTTGGGCTATCAGGTCGATCATTCGGCCCAGAGCCTTAAAACAGGGCGCTTCTTCAACGTAGGCCTGCTTACTCCGGGCATAGGCCCTTTCTACTGGGAAGTTACCCACGCGATACAGAGCATACTGAATGAGAACGGCTACTTCAGCTCTATTTTTTTTACGCGCGACATCGACAATCAGTTCCATAGCTATCGCGATCGCTTACCGCTATTCCTTAAGAAACGCTATCTGGACGGCATAATTTTCTTTCCGCTCAACACGCGCGAGGACGACCAGTTGCTCGATCTGCTGGTGCAATGGGGCAGGCCCTTCATCGTCATGGACAGGGCTATCGCCAATCCCGCCATATACCAGCTTACGGTAGACAACTATCAGGGCGGCTGGAAGGCGGCCGACGTGCTCCTTGAGAAGGGGCATAGGGATTTTTTGTTTATTTGGGGTACGCCTCAAGTGCCGTCCGCTTTCGACCGCTTTCAGGGCTTTTCGCGGAGACTCGCCGAGGCGGGCATCGCCCTGCCGAGCGACCGGCAGCTCTTCGGCGACTTTTTCGCCGAGCCCAGCTACCATGCGGCTAAAAATGCCCTGCCCTCCCTGCCTCCATTCAGCGCGGTGTTCGCGAGCAACGATTCGTCGGCTCTCGGCTTCATACGCGCCGCCCATGAGGCCGGGCTCGAGTGTCCCCGTGATTTCTCCATCATAGGCTTTGACGATAATAGGGAGTATGCGCGGCACACTACTCCCACCCTCTCGACCTTTAAGCAGCCCCTGCGGGAATTCGGCCTCGACGGCGCCCAACTGCTCCTATCCCTAATTGAGGGCAGGCTTATCGAGCGCCATCGCTCGGTATACATTCCGGAATTCATAGAACGGGAGTCTATTGCCGCCGTAGCTTCGGCGTGGGAAGGCTTGATCAATGGCTAAAGACTTTGAAGGCATATCGTTTCCCGATGGCTTTATATGGGGCGCGGCTACGGCCGCTTATCAGATAGAAGGCGCCTGGAATCAGGGCGGCAAGGGCGAATCCATATGGGATCGCTTTTCGCACAGCCAGGGCACGATAGCCAACGGGGACACCGGCGACCTGGCCTGCGATCACATCCATCGCTATAAAGAAGATATCGCCATAATGAAGACGTTGGGAATTAAGGCCTATCGCTTCAGCGTTTCCTGGCCGCGCGTCATACCCGACGGTTCCGGCGATATCAATGAGGAAGGCCTTGCGTTCTACCGCGCGCTCGCGCGCGAACTGCGCGAAGCGGGCATTAAGGCCGCCGTTACGCTCTATCATTGGGACCTGCCGCAGGCGCTTCAGGATAGGGGCGGCTGGCTCAACAGGGATACCTGTACGCATTTCGCCCGCTACGCCCGCGTCATGTACGAAGCGCTCGGCGATTCCGTCGATTTCTGGATAAGCCACAACGAGCCCTGGGTAGTTGCCTTTCTAGGCCACGCCTACGGCCCGCATGCCCCGGGCATAGTAGACAGGAGCGGAAAGACCGCCTATCAGGTGGCGCACCATCTCCTGCTCTCCCACGGCATGGCCCTAGCGGAATACCGGGCGAGCGGGCTCACGGCGCCTTACGGCATAGCGCTGAGCATGGCGCCCACCTACCCCGCTACGGACTCGCCCGAAGATAGGGCGGCAGCCGAGCGGGCTCATCGCTCGGGCAACGATTGGTTCGCCGCGCCCGTTTGTACCGGGGCCTACCCCGAAGAAGTGGCGCAGCTGCTGCGCGATAACGGGCTATTCCCTACGATAGAGCCAGGCGATATGGATATCATAGGCCTGAAAATGGATTTCCTGGCCATTAACAGCTATTTCCGGCAATTGGTTCGCAACGATGAAGGCGCCGGGCCGCTCAAGTTCTCCATGGTAGATGGCACTGGTCCGCGTACCGCTATGGATTGGGAAATACACCCGCCCATACTCAGGGACATTCTTGCGCGCCTTGCGCGCGACTACCCGGGCATGGATCTTTATATAACGGAAAACGGCGCGGCGTTTGACGATGAGCTTTGTCAGGAAGGCGCAGTCGCGGGCATCCATGACGAAGCCCGGCTTTCCTATATCCGCGACCACTTGCGCGCGGCCCACGAACTGTTCGCCTTGGGCGTGCCGTTTAAAGGCTATTTCCTGTGGTCCTTGCTGGATAACTTCGAATGGGCATTCGGCTATGCCAAACGCTTCGGCATCGTGCACGTCGACTTTACGAGCCTGCGGCGTACCCTCAAGGACAGCGCGCTCTGGTATAGGGACCTCATCAGCAGGAACGGGTTTTAGACACAAAATAGCGCGGCCGACTGTGATGGCCGCGCTGCTCTTTTAAACACCGCCGCTAATGTACACGGCGCGAACTAAGCCTTCCCTGGCGAATATGGATGCAGATAGTCTTTCATCGAGCGCTTCATCAAAATCGAGTATATCGCCGCTAGCAAGCACAGCCTGCATATGAACGCTGGAACCGCCGTTTCTTCTAATAAATGGCGTCTGACATAGTGTGCAGGCCATTTCACCGCTTCTTAAATGTATGCATGCATGTTTAAAATCCGTATCGCGATAGTTAAAATCGACTGGCGCCGAGAGGAATTCATCCGCAAGGAAGGGTACGGGTAGCGCCATGATGCGCCCTCCTATTACCGCTAAGCCCAGCTCACCCTTGCGGGTTAGTATTTCTTCTTTTACCTGGCCGGTCATGCCGGGCTGCTGGGCCTTGGCGTGCTTGGGCGTATGCGAATACGGGTCGAAGGGGAAGGCTCCCCAATCCTCTGGACTCTTCCTGTAGCCTATGCCCTCCCGTATCCTTATATACGCTTCGTCGATCCGTGCCACGAGCTTTGCGTCGGCATGCCTAAGTAGGCTGTCCTGGCGGAGTTCCATCACCGCGAGGAGCAATTTGGCCACCATATGCCAATAGATACTGCCAAGCCCCTCATAGGCGTACATGGCGCCGCTTCGGCCGGTAAAGCTGGCGTGGGCGAAGCATTCCTCATACGCGGCAAGCAGTTCTTCGCGCCCCGTCCTAAGATGAGCGCTCCAACGCGAATCATGCTCCAAGGCATTGAGCGCGAGCTCCAGCTCATGCGCATTGACCATGCCCGAACCGAACCGCAACACCCCGGCCTGGTCTCGGTAGAGTATGCCCAGGCCGCCTTCGTCGACCAAGGCTTTCGCCAGGGCTGACGTTTCGTAAAAGCCCTGCGGACAGGCATTCTTGGAAAAGAAATCAGGCAGGATACGCTCGGGATAGAGCAGATAGGACTTCCTATCGGGAGTGTAGAGCGCGCTCGCCTGAAGTGCTTCAAGGAGGGACAGGCTAGCCTCCGGATCGAGCATACCCGAAGAGAGCGCGGCCACCTGACCTTCGAGCATGGGGTAGAGGCTATGCAGATAGGCTCTCTGACCATCCTTGCTGAAGGATAGGAGCATGTACGACTCGAATAGGCCGTCCGATCGCTTATTGCCCGCTATGGTGGCATCGATAAGCGAGAGGGCCTCTTCAAGGTAAACGATAAGATCCGCGCGGCCGACCGTTTCACTCTGTTCTAGGCCTTCATAGGCATACACGGCGCGCCTATACGTATCAAGCGCGGCGCCCATCTCATCCATGTACTGTTTACGCATAGCGGCACGCAGCTCGTGCTCTGGTTTCTTATCCGGCGATTCGGCGTTGAAACGTATCAGCGCGGCGAGTTGGCCCCGTAATAAGGTAGCCAGAGGAGCGCTCACGGCAGAATTGCCGGAGGGGCCGGCCTTAAGTATCCCCAGCCAGAAATACGCCAATCGGCGCAGGTACATAACGGTAACCATGGATAGGCCAAAGCCGGCTAAGGCGTTGTTGGCGTCGTTCCATTCGGGCCTCTGGGTATTGAGCCACACGCCCCCTTCGGGCACGAGGTTGCCGAGCTTAGCGCCAAAAAGAGAAAGCAGCTTTTCGATGAGACTCGATTGGAGAGGCGTTCCATCCTGGCCAGGCACGAGCCTGCCGTCGCTGCCGAGCCTGTCTACCCTTTGGGCTATGCGCTTATCGAGTTCTGCGTCGAAGCGTATAGTAGCGCGGGGATTGGCGCATAGATCGGCGTACTGCGCTATCCTGTAGGGAACGTCGGCCCAGGAATAGTCGCGCTTATCCAGCAGCGAAGCAAGCCGGCCCGGATAGTGTGCCTCCAGCGCTTCGGCAAGCTTCTGGAAATATATGATCTGGTGGTCGTTCCAATAGCCTATATTGGACCAGGGATTCTCCGGCTCAGGCCGTTCCCAGTCTATGCCGTCCTGCGAAACGCGATAGGGGTTGTAGCCGTCCAGCGTCGTAGCGTTGAGAAAAATAGAGAGGAAGCTTTCTATATACGCGGGATAGGATAGGCCGAGAGCTTCCCAATTCTGGAATATATCCCGCCAATTGCCTTGGTAATGAACCAGGGGCGAGCCTTCCGCATCGTGTAAACGTATAGAAAACTCATTCCATGGACGCGAGGGGTCTCCATGGCGACGGCTAAAGGTGAAGGGCAGGTATTCCCTGGCTAGTCGGCTGAGGACAGGATCCTTGCCTGCCTCAAGAAGCTCGATAAAGCGCGTATGGCTCATCCTCTCCTCACTCAAGAGGAGGGCGGCTGAAGCGTGTGCCGCCTTATTTCGGGTTCTTATGAAGCGAAGCGCGTCGCCGCAGCGCAGCTGCATGCCCCGTTCCGGCAAGCCGCCGCGCATGATATTGAACATGGTATTGGCCGCATGATGCCATTCATGCATGGGTAATGCGCTGCGGCTCAGTCCGTCGGCCGCGCCTAAGAGCCCCAGCAGTTCCTCGTTCATGTCGCTGCCGGCACGAGCCAATTCCCGCCCAAGCGCCACTTTGTCGTGCAGTAGCTCAGCCCTTAGCAGCCCTGCCGCCCGTTGGTCCTGGTCTACGTCGGCCACTATGTACCACGTTCGCGACTGGCCGGGCTCAAGACTGAAGCTAGCGTGGACTATGAAATCGCTTTTCATGCCTGTTCGCCTGTTGGGAAAGGCGCATTCTTCGCCGCGCAGGAAGCTGTCCATACTGCACCTGCTAAGGCTCAAGCGCGCGTCGTCTAGGCCTATATGCCAGGCCAGCGTGGCGCTTAAGGCCTCTCGCGGTTCAGCCTTATCGCTTACCAGCGAAGCGAGGCTAAAAGCCGCAAGGCCGCTTTTATCGTCATATACATTATCTTTATACGCGTCGGAGAGGCAGCTCAGCTCCGACTGAACGCGCCGGCTGACTCCTCCGTTCATGAGGTTTAAAAGGCCGTCTGCCAAATCTATGCTCGCGGGCTCTTTTCCTAGATTTTGAACGCACGCGGTGCGGATAAAGCCGCGCTTATGGGAAAAGGACCAGGACCAGGAAAAGCGCAGGCTCAGATCAAGGTTATCCTCGACGAAGCGAACGGTGCTGCCGGTAAAATTCTTGCTTACGGAGCGCCATATGCGCCAGAACGCCTGCGGCCAATCGGCGTAGGGTTCCCATACCACGCTTTTGCCCCGTCCATTGAGGCGTATCAAGCTGCGCGTGCCGTTCTGCCCGCGGCCCGCCATGATCTTGTCGACGGTTTCATAGGGAAAGAGCGCATGGTCGGCGGCTATGCGGCCGGCGGTCAAGGCGCCGCGGCTGGATATGAACATCCAATGATTGCCCGCGCTTACCAGGCTCATGAAGAATTCATTCATGGTTTGAGTGCCGTTTACCGTGTAAAAACCTTGCGTATCTTCTTCGCTGAACGCGCTATCATGCATGCATAGGCTCCTCAAAATAAGTTATCCACAGAGAACTGTACTCGTATACAGTAAATTTCGCAAGTGCTTTTTGCATGCTTCCTCAAGCCGGGCCGCGATGAAACAATGCAGGAAGACGACAACATTTTCTTGACGCCGCCAAGATTCTGGCATAACCTAAGCGAACATCGAAAACAAGCTGCGCTTCGCAGTGCTATCCATTTTCATAGGAAACGCAAGGGGCATGCCAATGGCGTTTATGCTACAGAGGAATAAGGCAGCGGTAAAGGCTCCTAAAAAAGGCGATGGATTTGAGTTTATGCTGCGCACCCTCGTTCCCTTTTTAGGGGTATTCGCCGCGCTAGCCATAAGCGCGGTGGTGCTGCTCATGCTCAAGACCAATCCCATCGTCGCCTATTCGGCCATGCTTCAGGGCGCGTTCGGCTCCATAAGCGGCCTGTCCCAGAGCTTGGTAAAGGCCACGCCCCTTCTGCTCGTGGGGCTCGGCGTGTGCATAGCCTTCCGCGCCAGCGTCATAAACGTAGGCGGCGAGGGCCAGATCATACTGGGCTCCATAGCGGGAACCTGGATGGCGCTTAGCTTTCCTGACCTGCCCAGCGCCATACTCATACCGGCATGCATGACCGTGGGCTTCATAGCCGGAGCCTTCTGGGGCTTCATACCTGGCCTCCTAAAGGCGCGCTTCAAGGTAAATGAGATACTAAGCACCATCATGTTGAACGCCATAGCCCTGCAGTTCATGAATTTCCTCCTGCAAGGCCCCATGATGGATCCCGAAGGCATAAAGGCGGGAACCTTCCTCGCGCAGTCGGCGCGCCTGCCGGAATCCTCCTGGCTGGCCAGGCTCATACCCCGCACCCAGCTCCATGCAGGCCTGTACGTGGCGCTCGGCTTCGCCGTCCTTGTGTATATTTTCCTCTGGCGCACCACCATAGGTTATCAGATACGCGCGGTAGGCCTTAACCCTAACGCTTCCCGCTACTCGGGCATAAACGTGCCCTTTAACCAGATGCTTTCGCTTACCATAGCCGGCGGCCTGTCCGGCTTAGCCGGGGTCATTGAAGTCATGGGCGTGCACCGCCGTATACTGGAAGGCCTTACCGGCGGCTACGGCTTTACCGGCATCGTGGCGGCCCTGCTCGGCAGCCTGCATCCCTTAGGCATAGTGCCAGCATCCGTACTGTTCGGAGGCCTCCTCGTTGGCGCCAATACCATGCAGCGCGCCGTACAGATACCGGCCGCCCTCATCAATGCGATACTTGGCCTCATAGTCCTCTTCGTATCCGGCTCGGCCCTATGGATACACAATATTATTAAGAAGAGAAAGACCGCCGCCGTCGTGTTAGCCCCCGTGAAGGATGCAGAGCAATGATGAACGTATTTTCCTTCGATGTGCTTTCCGGCGTGCTCCGCACCATGATAGCACTGTCCACGCCCTTTCTCTACGCTGCCCTGGGCGAGACCTTTTCCCAGCTCTCTGGCGTGGTTAACCTGGGCGTGGACGGCATCATGCTGTTGGCCGGCTTCTTCGCCTTCTACGCCGTGTTTTTAACCGGCAATGTGTGGCTGGGCCTCTTAGCCGCGATGATAGTCGGCCTCATCATGGGGCTCATCATGAGCCTCGTCAGCGTAACCCTGAAGGCCCAGCAGGGCATAAGCGGCATAGGCCTGCAGATGTTCGGCCTGGGCATGTCGAGCCTGCTCTTCAAGGTGCTCGTCGGCACGGTGAAGACCGTATCCGGCTTTGCTCCGGTTAAGATACCGCTCTTAGGCGACATCCCCTTCCTAGGGCCTATACTCTTCAACAACAACGTGCTGGTGTACGGCGGCTTCCTGCTCGTGCCCATATCCTGGTGGATACTGGAGAAGACCACGCTGGGCTTAAAGATTAAAGCCGTAGGCCAGAATCCCGCGGCGGCCGACTCGGTTGGCATTAACGTCAACCGCATACGGTATTTTAGCGTGTGCTTAGGCGCGGTGCTCGCGGGCGTTGCCGGCGCTTCCCTGTCCATATCCATAGCGAATCTCTTCCAGGATAACCTTACCGCCGGCCAGGGCTTTATAGCGGTGGCCCTGGTATACTTCGGCGGCTGGAGCCCGGTAGGCGTGCTCGGAGGCGCACTGCTCTTCAGCCTGGCCAACTCGGCTCAGCTCTGGCTGCAGGTGCTCGGCATAAACGTGCCGGCAAGCCTGGCGGTCATGTTGCCCTATCTGCTTACCATCGTGGTGCTTACCGTGGCCGTAAACCGCGGCAAGCAGCCGGCTGCCCTGAATAAGCAGTTCTTCAGGGGAGAAAATTAGCATCGGTCGTACGGAAGACGTCGTTCTTCCTGCAATGCCGCCCCGTAGGCGCGGTAGAACTTATATAAAGGAGATCCAGCATGAAGTTGACTAGGATCCTCATGGCCTTCGTCCTATTCGCGCTTATCGGCGCCACGGCCTTCGCCACCGGAACCAAGGAAGCCGCCCCCGCCACGGGCGCAGCCAAACCCTTGCGCATCGCCGTCGTCATGCCCAGCTCTACCACCGACATGGCCTTCAGCCAGTCCATGTGGCAGGCATTGCAGATTATACAGAAGGAAATGGGCGGCGCTTCTGCCCTTGAGCTCAAGTACTCGGAAAACATGTTTATCGTGCCCGATGCCGCGGCCGCGCTCCGCGACTACGCCAGCCAGGGCTTCGACATAGTCATAGGCCACGGCTCCCAGTACGGCTCCAGCATACGCGAGGTAGCCCCTGACTTCCCGGAAACCGTATTCGCCTGGGGTACCGACGTGAACAACTTCGGTCTTAAGAACGTATACGCCTATACCGCCGCCGCCGAGCAGGGTGGCTACGTCAATGGCGTACTCGCCGCCCTCCTTACCAAGACCGGCAGGATAGGCGTTACCGGCCCCGTAGAAGTGGGCGACGCCAAGACCTATATCGACGGTTTCGTGAACGGCGTGGCTTCCGTCAATAAGAGCATGCCCATATCCAAGACCTGGACCGGCAGCTTCTCCGACGTTGCCCTCATGACCGCGGCGGCCAAGACCCACATAGCCAACGGCGCCGGCGCCCTTACCGGCTCTTCACAGTCCGTAGTCGGCTCCATAGGCGCCGCCAAGGAAGCTGGCAACGTGCTCTGGTTCGGCACCCAGGCCGACCAGGCATCGCTGGCGCCCAACCTTACCGTCGCCTCCCAGGTATACGACTGGACCGGCATGCTCAGGGACATCATAGCCAACCGCAAGGCCGGTAAGCTCGGCGGCGACGCTTACATACTGACCATCGCCAACGGCGGGCTCAAGATAGCCTTCAACCCCGGATTCAGCATTCCCGCAGACGTAAAGGCCAAGGCCGACGCCGCCATAACCGGCATTAAGAACGGCACGATCAAGGCTCTGCCCTGATAGAATGACGCGGTTCTATAGGTAAAGCGACGGGA
Source organism: Spirochaetaceae bacterium UBA5200 (assembly GCA_002412825.1). Lineage (GTDB taxonomy): Bacteria > Spirochaetota > Spirochaetia > Treponematales > UBA12059 > UBA5200. The sequence continues at coordinate 155,407 of DHVU01000002.1, read as the reverse complement.
GTATCGCCCTATGGGTACTCCCGTTTTTCTACGAAAAGCTATGGGCGTTTTTTGGAGGTTGCGATGGCTGGCATGATTCAACAGGTACAGATGACGGGTATAGTCAAGCGCTTTCCCGGCGTCCTTGCCTGCAACAACATAGATTTCGACCTCCACGCCGGCGAAGTGCACGCCCTCTTAGGCGAGAACGGCGCGGGCAAAAGCACGCTCATGAAGATACTCTACGGCATGTACCAGCTGGACGGCGGCAGCATAGCCATAGACGGCGCGGTGCGCCGTTTCCACTCGCCGGCGGATTCCCTAGACGCGGGCATAGGCATGATACACCAGCATTTTATGCTGGTGCCCACCATGACCGTGGCTCAGAACGTGGCCCTAGGCCAAAGCTCGGACAAGAAATTCCTTTTAGACTTAAAAACGGTTACCGAGCGCATATGCGAGCTGTCCGCGGCCTACGGGCTCAAGGTGAACCCCAACGACCTCGTGGGCCACCTGTCGGTAGGCGAGCAGCAGCGCGTCGAGATCATAAAGGCCCTGTACCGCGGCGCGAGCATTATCATCCTGGACGAGCCCACCGCCGTGCTCACCCCGCAGGAAGTGGACGACCTCTTTATCATCCTTAAGAAAATGGTCAAGGAAGGCCACGGCCTCGTATTCATATCCCACAAATTGCATGAGGTTACCGCCCTCTGCGACCGCATAACGGTGCTGCGCGACGGCTGCAAGATGGGCACGAGGCCCGCCGCGGGCGTAGAGCGCCATGAGCTTATAAAAATGATGGTGGGGCGCGACCTTAAAGAGCTTAGCCACCGCGACTACAAGCCCGGGGCCGAGCGGCTCACCATCACCGATGTGCGAGCATCGGGCGACCGGGGCACCGAAACCCTCAAGGGCATAAACTTAAGCGTGCACGCGGGCGAGATATTGGGCCTTGCCGGCGTATCGGGCAACGGTCAGCTTGAGTTGGCCGAGTGCCTCATAGGCATACGCAAAGTGGACTCAGGCCGCATACTCCTCGATGGGCTGGACATAGCGAGCATGAAGCTTAACGAACGCATAGCAAAGGGCATGGCCATAATACCCGAGGAGCGTATGCGCGACGGCGCCGTAAACGATTTCTCGGTGCAGGACAACGTATTCCTGCATGACCACACGGATAAGGAATTCCGCACGGGCATATTCCTCAATTTCAAGAAGATGGCCGCCCACGCTAAAAAGCTCGTGGGCGAATATACGGTAAAGACCCCCACCCTTGAAACGCCCATCAAGAACCTGTCGGGCGGCAATATACAGAAGCTTATCATGGCCCGGGAACTGGCTCGCAAGCCCACCGTGCTCATAGCCGCCCAGCCCACGCGCGGCGTTGATATAGGCGCTTCAGAATACATACACCAGCGCCTGCTTATGCAACGGGACGCTGGCACGGCCATATTGCTTACCTCTGAAGATTTAGACGAGCTCTACGCGCTGTCGGACCGCATAGCGGTCATATACGAAGGCACCATCATGGGCGTATTCCTCCGTCAGGATACCGACATACAGACCCTGGGCCTCCTCATGGCGGGTATACGGCCCGGCGATGCGCCTAAGCCCGACCTGCCTATAGCCAGCTGCGAGGGCTGATCGCCCCGGAGCTAGTCCAGCCACAGATCCGCCACGATGGGCGTTTCTCGTATGCGCTCAAGCACCTCTTCCTTGGCCGCGCAGGACACGCCGGCGTGGGCACGTACCGCTACGCGCTGGCCATGCTGGTTCAGGTGAAACACGACTCCACAGGGGCCGTTAGAGGCGAATAAAAGATCCCTAAGGCCATCGAGCTCCTCTTCGCGCTTAAGGGCGTTGAGCACGATGTGCAGGTCGCGGTAGCTCTTTTCCTTGAGCGCGGCGGGATTAACGCACTCTTCCACCTTGAAGCTCGGGTTCTCGCGGTCGGTATCTATCTTGCCTTTGAGGAACACGATGGCGTCGGGCGTAAAGTAGCCGGGATTCTTTTCCAGGGTATCGCTGAAGAGTACCGCGTCTATGGAGCCGTCGTAGCCCTCAACCTTGCCAAAGGCCATCTTGCGGCCCTTCTTGGTCAGTATCTCGCGGTATTCGACAAGCTGGCCTATGAGGGTATAGACGCGCTCGGCGCTGCAGCGCTCCAGATGGGCGAAATCCACGTCGCAGCAGCGCTTATACAGGTCTTTATAGTCGTCTAAGGGATGGCCCGACACGTAGAAGCCCAGGAGCTGCTTCTCCAGGCGCAAGAGCTCGGCTCCCGGCCATTCGTCGGCATGATCGTAGCGGAAGGGAGGGAATTCCTCCTCGCTCGCGCCGTCGAAGAGGCTCGCCTGCCCATACGCTCCTGCTTCCATCTTTTTCTGGGCGTAGTCCCAGGCGCGCTCCAGGTTAAGGACGAGCTCGGCTCGACGATGGCCCATGCTATCGAAGCAGCCCGACTGCACCAGGGTCTCCACCATGCGCTTATTCGCGCTTTTCACGCCGACGCGCTCGAGGAAATCAAGGAAATCCTTAAAGGGGCCGGCCTTGTCGCGCTCTGCCACGATATCGGCTACCACGCCCTCGCCCACCCCCTTTACCCCTATGAGGCCATAGACGATCTGGTTCTGCGACACGGTAAAGTAGCTCTCCGAGCGGTTCAAATCGGGCGGCAGCACGTCTATGCCCATGGCGCGGGCTTCGGCTATGTACTGGGTGAGCTTCTTGGTATCGGCGATTTCGTTGGTAAGGTTTGCCGCCATGTATTCGGCGGGATAATTGGCCTTAAGCCAGGCGGTCTGGTACGCAAGCACGGAATACGCGGCGGCGTGGCTTTTATTGAAACCGTAGCCGGCGAATTTTTCCAGGAGGTCGAATATCTCGTCGGCGTCCTTCTCGCGTATGCCCTGGGTGACGGCGCAGCCGGCGGTGAAGAGGGCGCGCTGCTTGGCCATTTCCTCGTGCTTCTTCTTACCCATGGCGCGCCGCAGGATATCGGCCCCGCCCAGGGTGTAGCCGGCAAGGATCTGCGTAGCCTGCATGACCTGCTCTTGGTAAACGATGACGCCGTAGGTCTCTTCCAGGATGGGCTTGAGCGAGGGGTGCGGGTACTTGATGGGCTTGCGGCCCAATTTGCAGTCGACGAACTGCGGTATGTTGTCCATGGGGCCGGGCCGGTAGAGCGCGTTCAAGGCGATAAGGTCTTCTATGCGGCTGGGCTTTGCCTGCTTGAGTATGCCCTGCATGCCGTCGGACTCGAACTGGAAGATACTCGTGCTCTTGCCCTCGCAGAGCATGGCAAAGGTTTTCTCGTCGTCCTCGGGTATGGCGTTGACGTCGATGTCTACGCCGCGCTTCTTGATAAGCTTGATGGCGTTCTTGATGAGCGTAAGGGTCTTGAGACCCAAAAAGTCCATCTTTACGAGGCCGCATTCCTCAAGCTGGTCCATGGAGAATTGCGTGGCTATGGTGCCGGTCTTGGCATCCTTGTAGAGCGGCACGTAATCGGACAATTTGGTCTTGCCTATGACTATGCCGGCGGCGTGCAGCGACGAGTGGCGGTTCTTGTTTTCAAGCTTACGCGCCATCTCGAAGAGTTCGGCATAGCGCGGGTTCTCGGCAAGCTCGCCCAGCTTAGGCTCAAGCTCGAAGGCCTTAGCCAGGGTCATCTTGGGGTCTTCAGGCACGAGCTTGCTTATCATGTTGGATTCGTCTATGGATATATCCAAAGCCCGCGCCACGTCCTTGATAACGGCTTTGGCTTTCAGGGTACCGAAGGTAATGATCTGCCCCACCCGGTCGTCGCCATATTTCTGCGTCACGTACTCTATGACGGCTCCGCGGCCCTCGAAGCAGAAATCCACGTCGAAGTCTGGCATGGACACGCGCTCGGGGTTTAGGAAACGCTCGAAGAGCAGCTTAAAGCGCAGGGGATCTATGTCGGTAATACGCAGGGAGTAGGCCACGATGGAGCCGGCGCCCGAGCCGCGGCCTGGACCTACCGGTATGTCATGGTCTTTTGCCCAATTTATAAAGTCCGCCACGATGAGGAAGTAGCCCACGAAGTCCATGAGTATGATAGTGGCAAGCTCGTAATCAAGCCGGCGCAGTATATCCTCATCGAGAACCGGGTAGCGTTTCTCAAGGCCGCGCCTGCTCGAAAAGATGAAGTAGCGCGTGACGGGGTCGCGCAGGCGCTTGTCGAGGGTGGCGCGCACCGAGGGGGCCAGCTCTTCGGTGGGCAGCCTGCCGTATTGAGGATTAGGTTTGCATACATCCTCATCGCTCATGCCCGCCACGAAGGCTCGCACGCGCTCCACTTCGGGCTCCGCCTTATCGTCGTCGTCGCGGCAATAGCTCTGCGGTATATCGTAATCGGGCAACATGGGCCCTGGCAGGGCAATCTTCAGCTTGACCATTTCGTTGATAAGCAGGGTGTTGCTTATGGCTTCGGGCACTTCCTTGAAGAGGCGCTGCATCTCCTCGGGGCTTTTGAGGTAAAATTCCGGCGCGGGGAAGCGCATGCGGGCCGTGTCGGCTATCTTGCGGTTCGTGCCCACGCAGAGCATGGCGTCATGGGCCGCCGCGTCGCCTTTCTCCAAGTAGTGCACGTCATTCGTGGCTATGAGGCCTATGCCCAGCTTGCGGGCCAGGGGCACGAGCTCGCGGTTTACGCGCAGCTCTTCGTCCATGCCATGATTCTGCATCTCAAAAAAATAGTTCTCCGCGCCGAAGAGCTCCTTATAGCGATTGGCCACGCGCTCGGCGTCGGCGAGCCTGCCTAAGAGTATGAACTGGGGCACCTCCCCGGCAACGCAGGCCGTCGAGCAAATGAGGCCGCCGTGGAAGCGTTCCAGCAGTTCCCAATCTATGCGCGGCTTGTAGTAAAAGCCCTCCGTATAGGAGAAGCTCGTAAGCTGTATGAGATTTTTATAACCCTCTTCGTTTTTAGCCAAGAGCACGAGATGATAATACTTATTGCCGCCCTCGGTGCCCGTCTTCTCCTTGCGGCTAGCCCCCGCCACGTAGAATTCGTTGCCCAGTATAGGATTAATCCCGGCGGCTTTGCATTCTTTATAAAACTTTAAAGCGCCGAACATATTGCCGTGGTCGGTGATGGCCAATCCGGGCATGCCGAACTCTTTGGCGCGTGACACGAGGCTCGTAACGCTGGCTGCGCCGTCGAGGAGGGAGAAGTCGGTATGGTTATGGAGGTGAACGAAGGGCATGGTTGGGAGTATAACCGCACGCGGGCGGCGGGGTAAAGCGGGAAACGCCTTAATGTTTAGCTAGTTGCGTCTTCCTTGAGACGGCGTTATGCTCCAGAGCCATGGAACCCCTCTTTCTTCTTGATGCCTACGGCACGATATACCGCTCCTATTTCGCCTTCATATCCAAGCCCTTGCGTAACCCCCAGGGGCAGAATGTGTCGGCCGTGTTCGGTTTCTTCCGCAGCCTGTTCCAGCTCTGGGATCAGTATAAACCCGAGCGCTTCGTCGCCGTATTCGATAGCCGCGTGCCTACCTTCAGGCACGATATGTACGAACTGTATAAGGCGAACAGGCAGAAGACCCCTGAGGACCTGCACGCGCAGATACCATTGGTAGAAGAAGGGCTTAGGCTCCTTGGCGTGCCGAGCATAGCGCTGGACGGCTACGAGGCCGACGACCTTATAGCGGCTCTTGCCGAGCGCTGCCGGGCGGAAAACCGGCCCTGCTATATAGTATCGGCGGATAAGGACTTACTGCAGCTCGTGGGAGGGCCGGTGCGCGCATTGCGGCCGGACCGTGACCAGGGCTTCGTGCAGCTGGGCCCAAGCGAGGTGGAGGCGGAATGGGGCGTAAGCCCGGCGCGCATATTGGATTATCTGGCGCTCACCGGCGATTCCTCGGATAATATACCCGGCGTGCCCGGCGTAGGCGACAAGACAGCGCTTAAGCTTTTAAGCGAATTCGGCAGTTTCGACGCGATATGGGAGAACCTCGAGCGGGTTAAGCCTGAAAGCCTAAAAAAGAAACTGGCGGAAGGCAAGGACAGCGCCGTGCTCTCGCTTAAACTCGTTACCCTGGCCAGCGACGCTCCCCTGCCCCAGGACGGCCTTGATTGGCTCAAGGTGGCGAGCCTTGACCGCGACGCGGCGAGCGCCCTGTTCATGCGCGAGGGCATGCGCAGCCTGGCCACGCGCCGCGTGGCCGATGGGCTGGATAAGCTATCGGCGGCTGTAGCGCCGCCTCCCGCCCCAAAAGAGCGGGAGCCGCTGCCTGGCGAACTGTTTCCGCCCCCTGCCCTGCCTGCCTCCTTTTCCAAGCCGGGCAGCTATGAGACGGCGCTGGACGAGGCTACGCTCAAGCGCTGGGTGGCAAAGGCCGCGGCAGCTAAGATATACGCCTTCGACTGCGAGACTGACTCGCTCGATGAAATGAACACTATGCCCGTGGGCTTCTCTCTTTCCGTGGAGCCGGGCGCGGGCTGTTATCTGCCGCTCAAAGCCCCCGACGCCGAATGCCTAGCGGAAGACAAAGCACGCGCCATTATCGCGCCGCTCTTAGCGCGCGCTGAGTTCTGCATAGTCGGGCAAAACCTTAAATTCGACATGCACGTTATGGAGAATTGGGGCGCTCCCATAAAGGCCGCGCCCTGGGACACGATGATAGCCGCCTGGCTGCTCGACCCCGAGCGGGATTCGTTGAAGTTGGAATCGCTGGGGCAAAGCTACTTAGGCTTCGGAGGCACGCCTTACGCGGACGTAGCCGCTAAGGGCACGGTCTTTTCAGAAGCGCCGCTTGAGAAAGCGGGCGCGTACGCGGCCGAAGACGCCGATCTCTGCCTGCGCCTTAAGGCCCTGCTCGAGCCCGAACTGGAACGCCAGGGACTCTTAAAGCTCTTCCTAGAGCTTGAGATGCCCGTATTGCGCCTCCTTTCGCGCATGGAGCGCGAAGGCATACTGGTGGACGCGAAGGCGCTTAAGGACTTTGGCGTCGAGCTTGACAGCGAATTGGCTACGATACAGAGCGAAACCTATGCCCTGGTAGGCCATGAGTTTAACCTTAACTCCCCTAAACAGCTGCAGGACGTGCTCTTCGTGGAGCGCAAGCTGGCCACCGGCAAGAAAACCAAGACCGGTTATTCCACCGACATCTCCGTACTCGAAGAGCTAGCCCGCGAAGACCCGGTGCCCGCCCTTATACTGAGGCACCGCACCCTGCAGAAGCTCAAGAGCACCTACGTGGACGCCCTGCTTGAATTAGCGGCAAGCGACCCGCGCATACGCACCCATTACGTACAGACCGGCGCGGCTACCGGACGCCTGTCGAGCAGGGATCCCAACCTGCAGAACATTCCGGTGCGCGAGGAAGAAGGCCGCCGCATACGCAAGGCCTTCGTAGCCGCGCCGGGCAAGACGCTCATATCGGCGGACTATTCGCAGATAGAGCTCGTCGTATTCGCCCATTTGTCCGAGGATCCCGAACTGAAGAAGGCCTTTACCGATGGCGCGGACATACACCGCCGCACGGCGGCCCTTATCCTGGGCAAAGAAGAGAGCGAGGTAAACGCCAGCGAGCGCCGCGCCGCCAAGACCATCAATTTCGGCGTCATATACGGCATGGGCGCTTTCCGGCTTGCCAACGAGCTCGGCATAGCCCGCGCCGAGGCCCAGCGCTTCATCGACGCCTATTTCAGCCGCTACGCGGGCGTCGCCTCCTTCATACGCTCGACCGTGGAAGATGCGCGCCGCAGCGGCTATGTAAGTACCCTGCTCAAGCGCCGCCGGCCCATACGGGCCATAAACAGCCGCAACGCAAACGAACGGCAGGCCGCAGAACGCGTGGCCGTGAACACGCCCATACAGGGCTCGGCCGCCGATATCATGAAACTGGCCATGCTTAAGGTCGACGAGGTTCTTCGAGCTGAGTACCCGGAGGCCAAACTGCTCCTGCAGGTGCACGACGAACTGATCATCGAGACGCCAGAGTCCACGGCATCGGACGTGGCGCATACGGTGGAGCGCGCCATGGCCGATGCTATACGGCTGTCGGTGCCCTTACGCGTGGGCGTGGAAATAGCCGCGAGCTGGGGAGACATGCATTGATACTGGGCCTTACCGGCGGCTATTGCGCGGGAAAGAACGCGGCGGCCGCACTTCTAGAAGAGCGCGGCTGGACCTGCATAGACCTTGACCGGCTCGGCCACCAGGCCTTGGAAGCCAACGCCGCTCCGGTGCAGGAACTCCTTGGCAAAAATCTGCGCAGGCCGGACGGCAGCCTAGACCGCAAGGCAATCGGAGCCCTGGTTTTCGCCGATCCGGAGCTCCTTAGCCGCTATGAAGCTATCGTGCAGCCTGCCATGCTCCGGCTGCTCGACGATGCGCTGGCAGCTGGAAAATCCGCGGGCTGCGCCCATAGGGGGGACAGCGTGCCGCTTAAGAAACCGCTATGCATAAACGCGGCCATACTATATAGGCTTCCCCATGCGTACGCCTGCGAGGCTATCATAGAAATAAGGGCGCCGCTGCTCATGCGCCTCGATAGGAGCAAGAAACGAGACGGCCTCGGCTTCGTCCAAGCCCTCCTGCGCATACGCAGGCAAAGTCCTTTATGGAGGGCCGGCCGGGCTTTCTCGGCAAAGCGCGCCATCCTCTACAACAAGGGAAATCCTCAAGATCTAGCCGACAAACTGGATGCTCTGCTGGCCTCTCTTGGCCTTTCCGCGCATTGAAGGCGCTCAATTTAATGCGCGGCGTACCGATAATTGAAGAGTAACTAAGCGTCGAGCGCGGGGACAGGCACCAGCGCTAATGGGGAGGGGCTCAATAATGCCGCTTGAAACGAAGAAGGTTCTGTGGACCGTCATATCTATAGCTATCGTGCTCGTTGCGGCTTCTGGCATTGCCGTGGCACTTTTCATGCCGCCCGCAGGCGCCGAGAACGCGCCTGCGTCGATAGCCGGCGCCGCAGCGCCCCGCGCTGTATCGCCGGACGCGTATGTGCGCCAGGTTGAGCCTGCGCCTATACCCAGCACTTCCGCCCCTGCCTCTAGCGGCGACAGCATAATAATAATCTATGGCGACAAACCCGCTAGCGACGTCCTTGCCGGAAGCGCTACGCCTCAAGCTTCAGCCGCGCCCGCTGGCGCTACGTCGGCGCTGCCCGCCTCATCAGCTGGCTCCGTTTATACGCCTGCCCCTCCAGCTACGGTGAAGCCAAGCACGGGCGTGGCGGCAAAGCCGAGCGCAAAACCCAGCCTGCCCAAAAGCGTTACGCTTACCGAATACTGGATTCAGGCAGGCAGTTTTACCAGCCGCTCCCGAGCGGAAGATTTGCAGCGCGACATTGCCGCCAAAGGATTGAGCTCTATCATAAGCCTGAGCGAAGTGGATGGCCGCAACTGGTACCGCGTGCGCATAGGTCCCTATGGATCCAAGTCCGAGGCCGATTCCTGGCTCATCAAGATACGGGCCCTTCCCGGCTGCGACGAGGCCTATGTGTCGCAGCAGACGGTACAGCGCAGCAGTTAGGGCCCCGAGCCTGCTATAGGGGCAGCACCCGGCATATACGAGTCACACTGAGCACCGGCAGGACGGCGACGTCGCTATCCTGCCGGTTTTTTAACCTCCGGTTACGGCACAACCCTGAATGGCGTATCCGAAGGCGCATTTTTTTATTATAATATTAAAGCTTACCTAATCGCGCTATGCCACGTGAGGAGCCGCCATGCCTATGAATAGCGATGATCGATTCAGGGGGTTCAACTTCGCCAGGGTCAATCTATTTCTTCTGGGCTTCATAGCGTTGCTTCTTGCGGGGGCGGCCCTTAAGCTTACCGCGCCCGTTATACTACCCTTCATAATCGCCGTGCTCTTAACCTTCGTGCTTGAGCCGCTGATCGTATTGCTTGAGCGTATCAAGATACCGCGGGCTCTAGGCGCTGTGGTTATCGTGTTCCTCATCGGGGCGGCCGTCTACGTAGTCGGCGCCATACTCTTCTCAAGCCTACGCACCATACTGACCCTTTTCCCAAAGTACGAGCTGCGCTTTACGGAAATCTACTCATGGCTGGCAGGCCTGCTCGAACTGCCCTACGACGAGCACCTCAGCCTTGTTCAGAATCTGTGGGGCCAGCTCGATTTGCGCGTGCGCGTGCAGAGCTTCGCGCTGAGCTTCTCCGAGTCCTTCTTCGGCTTCTTGGCCGACACCGTCATGGTCGTGCTCTTTGTCGTGTTCCTGCTCCTAGAGCTCGGGCATTTCCGGGATCGCATCGAGCTTGCTTTCGCCGGCATGATTTCCACGCGTATACAAAAAATAACTGCCGGCATCATAACCCAGGTAGCCCGCTATCTTGCGGTTAAATTTTTCGTAAGCCTTGCCACCGGCCTGCTCGTAACGATTTTCCTCGGGTTCATAGGCCTAGACTTTCCTATCGTGTGGGGCGTTATATCTTTCATACTTAATTTTATACCCAATATAGGCTCAATAGCCTCTGGCCTGGGTGTCACGCTCTTCGCGCTCGTGCAATTCTGGCCGCAGCCTGGCCCTATAGCCGCCTCAGCTGTGGTAATGTTAGGCGTTAATTTCTCCCTAGGTAATTTTATAGAGCCGCGCCTGCAGGGGCAGAACCTAGGCTTATCGCCCTTCGTTATCCTTGCATCTTTGCTTGCCTGGGGCTGGCTCTGGGGCTTCGCAGGCCTCGTGCTCGCCGTTCCTATGACCGTAATCGTGAAAATCATTTGCGAGAACGTACCCATACTGGAACCGGTGTCCATAATGCTCGGCTCCTATAAGGCGGCGAAAATCAAGGAAAGCGCCCATATATCCGATACCGGTCCCGATAACGAGACGCACGATTAAGGCGAGCGCCAGGAAGCGCCATAAAATCGAGAGCGTTCAAAAACAGGCCGGCCCCGTTCGGGGCCGGCCTTGAACATGTGTAGTAGCGGGCTTTTAGATGAGGTGCTTAAGCACGAAGAAGAAGCCGACTACCCAGGTTACTAGTGTTACATCCTTGATCTTGCCGCTTATGGCCTTGAGGAAGATGTACGCCAGAATACCGAACACGAGGCCTTCCGCTATGCTATAGGTAAGCGGCATGAAGATCATGGTAATGAAGGCCGGAATAGATTCGGTATAGTCTGACAGGTCTATGTCCTTTACCGGACTCAACATAAAGAGACCGACAAGAATCAGGGCGGGAGCGGTAGCGGCGCCGGGCACCAGGAGGAATACCGGCGAGAAGAACAGCGCTACGCCGAAGAGAGCAGCGGTGGTAAGGGCGGTAAGGCCCGTGCGTCCGCCTTCGGCAACGCCGGAAGCGCTCTCGATATAGGAGGTGACCGTGGAGGTGCCGAGGGCTGCGCCGGCTACGGTGCCAATGGCGTCAGCGAGCAAGGCCTGCTTGGCGCGGGGTATGCTGCCGTCTTTATTGATGAGCCCGGCCTGAGTGGTAACGCCAACCAGGGTGCCGATGGTATCGAAGATATCGACAAACAGGAAGGTGAATAGCACCACGAGGAAGTCAAGCGTGAACATCTTGTCAAACTCGAACGCAAAAAGCAGCGGGGCATCGGGCGCTTTAAGCGGGCTCCAGCCCTGAGGTATGCTGGTCACGCCGAAGGGTATGCCGATTATGGTCGTGCCTATGATACCGATGAGCAGGGCGCCTTTTACCTTCAGGGCGAGGAGCACGCCGGTGAGCACGAGGCCAATGAGGGCGACGAGCGCTGGGCCGGAGGTCACGTTGCCAAGGCCTACCAGGGTAGCGTCATTATTGACGACGATGCCGGCGTTTTGGAGGCCAATGAAGGCTATGAAGAGGCCAATACCTACCGATACGGCTTTCTTTATGTTAGCCGGTATCGATTTGACTATGGCCTCGCGGATGTTGAAGAAGGACATCAGTATGAAGATGATACCTTCCACGAACACGGCGGTAAGCGCAAGCTGCCAGCTATAGCCCATGCCGAGCACGACGGCGAACGCGAAGAAGGCGTTCAGGCCCATGCCGGGAGCAAGAGCGATAGGCAGGTTGGCTATCAGGGCCATGACCAGGGTGGCGATCAGTGATGCGAGCGCGGTGGCGGTAAATACGCCGCCCGCGGGCATGCCGGCCGCAGACAGGATGCCCGGATTAACAGCCAGTATGTAAGCCATAGTCATGAAGGTCGTGATGCCCGCCATGATTTCCGTCTTTACATTGGTGTTATGAGCTTTCAGTTGAAAAAACTTTTCCACCTTTCGTCCTCCTAAAAAAAAGTATGATTAGCTACGATGGAGAGACTACGCCCGCTTTCTGGAACGCGCAAGAGCTTTTTTTCGGAATGAAACGAGAGCGCATGCGCCGCTTTCTTTATATGTAGCGTTTTCTTGGCCTGCGTGCAGCCTGATTTTATTTTTCAATTGACAAGATTGAGAAGTCTGATACAATACGAGACCGGTCTTTACTTCCAAGACCGGCACACACAGCATGTTAAGTACCGACTTTATCGACGTAGCCCGGGGACGAACGACCGCGGACCTAAACCTCAACAATTGCAGGGTAGTGGATTTTTTCCGCGGCCGCGTGCTGGACGGTGCGACCGTTTCCGTATACAAAGGCTATATCGTCGGCGTCAATGATGGTTTGTCGGCAAACGCGAGCATAGACCTTAAGGGCCGTTATCTGACGCCAGGGCTTATTGACGCCCACGTGCACATAGAATCCAGCCTCCTATCCCCCGCTGAATACGCACGCATAACGGTACCCCGCGGTTCTACAGCCGTGGTGGCTGACCCCCATGAAATTGCCAATGTTCTCGGCTATGACGGCATAAGCTGGATGCTCAAGGCCTCCGAGGGCCTTGCCCTTGACGTATACCTTATGGCCCCTTCATGCGTGCCTGCGACGGGCTTTGATACCGCAGGCGCCAGCCTCTTCGCGTCCGACCTGGCTCCCTTCGTCAAGGAAGGCCGCGTGCTCGGCTTGGGCGAGGTCATGAACTATCCTGGCGTATTAGAGGGCGATCCCAGGCTGATGGATAAAATCTCCCTCTTCTGGGAAGCCAAGATGGCCGTGGACGGCCACGCTCCCTCCCTGTCGGGCAGGGACCTTTCAGCCTATGTGCTCGCCGGCATACGGAGCGATCACGAGGCCACCAGCCCTGAAGAAGCGCTTGAGAAGCTGGGCAAAGGTATGTGGATCATGGCCAGATTCGGTTCAGGCTCCCGCGACTTAGAGCGCCTGATTCCAGCCATGAACGGCGATACCTGCCGGCGCATGATGCTCTGTACCGACGACCGCCACCCCAACGATATCCATGAAGAAGGCCATATAGACGCCGCTCTGCGCGCGCTCATAGCCGGCGGCGTTCCCTGGATGGACGCCCTGCGTATGGCCGCCCATAATCCCTCTTTGTACTATGGTATGCGCAACTCAGGCGCTATAGCTCCCGGCTATGCGGCTGACTTGGTGGCTTTTTCGGATCCGGCGCATTTTGAGGCCGAGCGCGTGTTCAAATCCGGCGTGCTCGTGGCCGAAGACGGCATAGCGCTTAAGAGCTTCGATGCCTATGGCGCAGGCCGCCGCCTGTACCCTTCCGTTCGAGACTCAGTCAACATTAAGTGGCTTGAAGAAAAAGATTTTCGCATACCCGACGAAGGCGGCGCGGCCCGCATCATAGAAACCAAGCCTGGCTCCATTATTACCGGCGCGTCCGAAGAGCGCCCGAGCGTGAAGGACGGTAACTGCGTATCCGATACAGCGCGGGATATACTCAAGATATTCGTGATAGAGCGGCACAACGGCTCGGGCAACATAGGCAAGGGCCTCATACGCGGCCTGGGCTTGAAGCGCGGGGCCGTAGGCTCTACCGTAAGCCATGACTCGCACAATATGATCATAGCCGGCGTAGACGACGTATCGATATTCAAGGCCGCGCGCAGGCTCAACGCCATGAAGGGCGGCTTCGTCATAACCGATGGTGACGAAGTGCTTGCCGAGCTTGCCCTGCCCGTTGCCGGCCTCATGAGCGACCAGAGCGCCGCCGATGTGCTCAAAGGCCTGTCCGGTTTCGATGATTTTTTCAAGGCCGAGGGCGTGCCGGGGGATTCCCCGCTCATGACCCTTTCATTCATGGCCCTGCCGGTTATACCCAGCCTAAAGATAACCGACAAAGGCCTCGTAGACGTGGATAAGTTCGAGATGGTACCCTTATTTAGAGGACCTTGATTGGGTCCGGCCGTATCCGGCGGCGCCCCCGGAATCCCGCCCCCCTACTGCACGATACAACCTCATTTACGGAACTAAATCCTCCGCGCCCGGTAATTGCGCGGGCGCTCAGTTGGTTCTACACTCTATACAGCACACAATGTATCAGCGATGGCACTCATAGTCTCGAGCATCACGCGAGGCTTGAGCCGTCGCGCCCTACCCGAAAGGACGGCTTATGAAGCGAGTCATACGCTTTAGGCTTAATACCCGGCTCTATGAGGAAGAAGTACAGGACGAGGCGCTCGCCCTTGACTGGATACGCTCTACAGCGGGACTAAAGGGAACTAAAGAAGGCTGCAGGGAGGGCGATTGCGGCGCCTGCCTCGTGCTCATGGGCGGCCGCGCGGCCGATGGATCCACCGAGTGGAAGGGCGTCACGTCCTGCACCTTGGGTATGGGCGACCTCGATGGCCGCCATATCATTACGATAGAGGGATTGGCTGCCGATGGCCTTACGCCCGTTATGGAGGCTATGCTCGACGAAGGAGCAAGCCAATGCGGCTTCTGTTCGCCGGGCTTCATTCTAGCCCTTACCGGCTTCCTCGTATCCGGCGTTAGCATAGACCCCGTGGCGGCTATGGCCGCCGTGGAGGGGAACCTCTGCCGCTGCACCGGCTACGGCTCCATACGCAGGGCGGCGGCTACGCTCTGCGCCGATTTCGCGGACCTGCCAGCCGGGCTCGCGCCAAGGCTGGCACTGCTCGCCTCGCGCAAGGTGCTGCCGCCTGAGCTAGCAGCGCTTATGGCCAGCCCGCCTGAAGCGCTCGGCGTAGCAGAGGCAGCCTTCGCTTCTATACACCCCGCCGATCCTGCGCGCGTTACCATTGGCGGCGGCACCGATTATTACGTGCGCAACCCCGACCCTGAGCCCGATACGGCACCGCGCTTTAGCGACCAGGCGCCCGAGGCAAGGGCCATACGCAAGGCCTTGGTATCAGGACAGGCCATACTTGAACTCGGCGCCGCCGTAAACACCGACGATTTTTTCTCATCTCTCCTCGTGCGCGCCATGGCCCCCGGCATAGAGCGCTTCGCGTCCGACATTGCCAGCCCGCCCATACGAGCGCGCGCCACGCTTACGGGCAATATAGCCAACGCCTCGCCCATAGCCGACATGACGGCCATACTCATAGCCCTTGGCGCGCGCCTCGTGCTTGAAGGCGACCCGGGCGGAGAGCGCTTGGTAGAGCTGCCCGACTTCTTCTTAGGCTATAAAAAACTCGATCTTCATGCAGGCGAACGCATACGTGGCATAGTCCTTCCAGGCGAGCCCGTCATGTTCAACTTCGAAAAGGCCGCCAAACGGGCGCGCCTGGACATAGCCACCGTAAACAGCGCGATTGCCGTGCGTATGGCCGCCGATGGCAGCATAGCAGCGGCGCGCTACGCCGTAGGCGGCGTAGCCCCGGTGCCGCTGCGGCTCAAAGAAGCCGAAGCCCTGCTCATAGGCAAGAAACCATCGGCGGCGCTGGCCAGGCAACTGGGCGCTTTGGCGTACGAAGCGGGTTCGCCCATAAGCGACGTACGCGGCGCCAGCCGGTACCGGCGGCGCCTCATGGAGAGGCTAGCCTGGGCCCATTGCATACGGCTGTGGCCCGAGCTCAGGCTTGAGGAGGAACTCCTAGCATGAAACGCAACCCCGACTCCATCGTGAATGTGCTGGGCAAGACCCTCTACGTGGACGACCTGCCCGAGAACGCGGGCATGCTGCACGGCGCCGTCGTGCTGTCCCCCAGCGCCCACGGGCGCTATAGCGGCCTCGACGAGTCAAAGGCCCTGGCTCTCGACCCCTCCGTGCGGGTCCTCGTCGCCAAGGACGTTCCCGGGCAAAACCAATTGGGCAGCGCCGTGCTGGACGAGGCCCTGCTGGCCGAGGGCGATTGGCATTACCACGGCCAGGTGCTGGCCCTCGTGCTCGCTTCCAGCCGCGTGCTGGCCCGCCGCGCGGCCGCCCGCGTACAGATACTCGGGCGCGAGGACCTGCCCGCGGTAACCGACCCCCGCGAAGCCTTCAAGCGCGGCGACATCATACTCTCGCCCCGCACCCAGCGCATGGGCGACCCCGAAGCCGCATACAAGGATTGCGCCTTGGTCCTAGAAGGCCGCGTCGAGTCAGGCGGCCAGGAACACGTGTACCTAGAAACCCAGGGAGCCATAGCCTGGCCCGAGGATTCAGGCGGCGCTCGCGTCATATCCGGCACGCAGTCGCCTGCGGCCACTCAGAAGATCGTGGCGCGCGTGCTTGGCGTGCCCATGAACCGCGTTGAGATCGAGACGAGGCGCTTAGGCGGGGCCTTCGGCGGCAAGGAAGACCAGGCTAACGGCTGGGCTGCTCTCGCGGCCTTAGGCGCGGTAAAGAGCGGCAAACCGGTAAAAGTATACCTAAACCGCCGCGACGACATGCTTGCCACCGGCAAGCGCCACCCCTACTCCTCCGACTTCAAAATAGGCCTATCGGCCGACGGCATGATACTGGCTTTTGAAGCCGACTATTACCAGAACGCGGGCGCGGCCTGCGACCTGTCCCCCGCCATCCTGCCGCGCACCCTCTTCCACGCCGCCGGCGCCTACCGCGTGCCCAATGTGCGGGTAACGGGCACCATGTGCAGGACCAACCTCGTGCCGTTTACCGCCTTCCGCGGTTTCGGCGGGCCCCAGGGGCTCTTCGTCATGGAGAGCGCCATAGAACAGGCGGCGGCTGTCCTGGGCATGGATCCCGTAGAAATTCAACGGAAGAACCTCTTAAAGACCGGCGACAGCTTCCACTATGGCCAGGACGTGGAAGACGCCCGCGCCGAGGCCACTGTAACCCGCTGCCTGCAAAAGGCTCGCTACGAAACGCTGCGCGCCGAGATTACCGCGTTCAACGCGGCGCACAAAGACCTAAAGCGCGGCGCGGCCGCGTTCCCCCTCTGCTTCGGCATAAGCTTTACCAAGATCATGATGAACCAGGGCGGCTCTCTCGTGCACGTGTATAACGACGGCTCAGTGAGCGTAGCTACCGGCGCCATAGAGATGGGCCAGGGCGTGGGCCGCAAGATAGCCATCGTATCAGCGTCTACGCTCGGCGCGCCGCTTGCCTCCATTCGCATTGACAGCACGCGCACGAGCACCGTGGCCAATACTATGCCAACGGCGGCCAGCACGGGCGCGGACATAAACGTAATGGCGGCTAAAGTAGCCTGCGATGAGATACGCAAGCGCCTTATTGGCGTGGCCGCTGCCAGGCTGGGCGTAGAGCCGAGCGCCGTGGCCCTTGAGGCTGGGCGCGTTTACCTGAACGCCGGCGCAGCCGCGACGGGCAGTGAGGCGCGGCGCGACGCGGGACTATCCTTTGCAGATCTGGTCAACCTGGCCTACGAGCAGCGCGTGGACCTTTCGGCCCACGGCTTCTACGCCACGCCGGGCCTCCATTTCGACATGAAGAGCGAGAAGGGCCACCCCTTCCTCTACCACGTGTACGGCTGCGCGGTGATTAGCGCCACCGTGGATACGCTGCGCGGCAGCTACCAATTCGACGACGCCTTCATCGTCCACGACATAGCCAACTCTATCGATCCCATCGTGGATATGGGCCAGATAGAAGGAGGCTTCGCGCAAGGTTTAGGCTGGGCGGCGCTTGAAGAGTTAAAGTTCGACGATAAAGGCCTCCTCGTATCCAATACCTTATCCACCTACAAGCTGCCAGACGCGCATTTCATGCCGCGCATGGACGTGGAGTTTTACGACAAACCCAACCCCACCGTGGTTGCCAATTCCAAAGCGGTGGGCGAACCCCCGCTCATGTACGGCATAGCCGGCTACTTCGCGGTGCTCGACGCGCTCAAGGCCGCTAAGCCCGGCAAAAAAGGCTTCTATGACCTGCCTATGACGCCTGAGAAGGCCTTGCGATTCTTAGCCGACGATGAGCCAAAGGAGCAGGGATCATGATTATTAAGAATGCCCACTGCGCGCTGCCCGGCCATGAACGCCTGCTAAAACGCGATCTTCGCGTAAAGGATGAAAAGATCTGCGCCATAGCGGAGAGCCTGGTGCCCGAAGCGGGAGAAGAGCTGCTCGATGCCGCAGGCCTTGAACTCTATCCGGGCGCCATCGACCCGCACGTGCATTTTAATGAGCCTGGCTTTACCCATCATGAAGACTTTTACCACGGTTCCATGGCCGCCGCCCGGGGCGGCGTTACCACGGTCATAGACATGCCTTGCACCTCGCTGCCTCCGGTAACGACGCTCGATAACCTTAAGGAAAAGCTCGCGGTTATGGGAGGCCACAGCGTCATAGACTACGGCCTCTACGCGGGCGTGTCGGGCAACCATATCGAGCAGGCCCTTGCCGGGGATATGGAAAAGCTCGCGCCGGAGGTGCTGGGCTTCAAGTGCTACTTCGTGTCCGGCATGGACACCTTTACCGCCGTGGACCACTACAACTTCGGCCGCGCTATAGCTAAGGCCGCGGCACTTAAGCGGCCGCTCCTCTTGCACGCGGAGGACGCGGGCGTCGTGCTGCCGGCCACTAAAGCGGCAAAGGAACGGGCGCAGACCGAAGACCGGGAGCCTAGCTGGGACGACTATGTGGCCTCGCGGCCCGAGGCCGCCGAGCGGGTAGCGGCGGCCGCCGCCCTTACCCTTGCCCAGGGCATAGAAGGAACGCTGCACGTGGTGCACGTGGGCACCGCGGAGGCCGCGGAACTGTTGTCCAAGGGCGGCGCCAGCTGCGAAACCTGCCCGCATTACCTGGCCTTCTCTTCGGAAGACTTCGCGGCCAAGGGTTCGTCCTTAAAAACGGCGCCCCCGGTAAAGGCTTCAGGGCACGCCCAGCGGCTCTGGGCCATGCTCGCCGACGGCCGCATAGCCTTCGTTACCAGCGACCACGCTCCTGCATCCTACGCCGAAAAGCATAGCGGTTCCATATGGACCGACTACGGCGGCATACCCGGCACGGGCACGGTCTTCCCCTACCTGTACTCCGAGGGCTACCGCGCGGGGCGCCTGAGCCTCTCGGCCCTGCTGCGCGCCACGAGCGGGGCGGCCGCGCGGCGCTTCGGCCTATCGGGTGGCAAAGGCTCGCTGGAACCAGGCAAGGACGCTGATTTTATACTCGTCGACCCGAACGCTTCTTATACCGTGCGCGGGGCGGAACTGTTGAGCAAGGGAAGCATAACGCCCTTCGAGGGCATGAAGCTACAAGGAAAAATACTAGCCACCTATGTGCGGGGACGCCCCGTGTGGAAGGCGAACGACGCAAATCCTGCCGCGGGCATCGTGGCAAAGGTCGGATACGGAAAACAATTGACATGGGGGTACCAGTGAGCAAGATTATGAAAGCCCTTCCTATGCGCGAGCTTTTAACGCGCATAGCCGGCGAATGGGCCGCCAAGGGCAGCGCCTACGACATTCCATCCCAGACCGTGGCCCGCGCGCTTGAGCTTGAGGCATCGTCGCCGGGCTTCAGCGTGAACGGCCTCAAGATCGGCCTGCCCATAGGGCCGGCCGCGGGACCGCATACCCAGATAGCCCCCAATCTCGTGGCCGCCTGGCTGGCCGGTTCCCGGGTGTTCGAGCTCAAGACCGTGCAGGAGAACGACCTTCTCGAGATAGCCAAGCCCTGCATAGACGCCCTGGACGAGGGGCATAACGTGGAATGGTCCACCGAATTGGCCATAGAGGACGCTCGCGACGAGTACCTGCGCGGCTGGATGGCCATAAACATACTGCGCGCGGCGCTCGAGAAGCCCGGCCGCTCAGGCGGCGCCTTCATGTTCAATATGTCCGTGGGCTACACCCTTGACGGCATAAAAGGCGCCAAGGTGGACGGCTTCATAGAAGGCATGCGTAATCCCGCCTCCTACGCGGGCAGCGCCGCCTTCTGGAACGCATCGCTCGCGGAAGCCAAGGCAGTCATTCAAGGGCCGCTCTTTGAGAAGGCCTTCGGCCGGGACGGCGCTGCCCGCGCCTTAGCCGTCGCGAAGGCCATGCCAGCTAAGCCCATCCATTCGGTAACCCTGTCCACTATGCACGGTTGCCCCCCCGCCGAGATAGAGCGCATAGGAGCCTATCTCATCGAGGAGAAGGGCTTCGATACCTACGTTAAGCTCAACCCCACCCTGCTGGGCTACGACGCCGTGCGCGCCATACTCGACTCAACGGGCTGGGAACGCATACAGATTACCCGGCCCAACTTCGAGCACGACCTGCAGTTCGGCCCCGCGCTCGAGCTCATTGCGTCGCTGCGCCGGAAAGCGGCGGCAAAGGGCGTGCAGTTCGGCATTAAGCTGTCCAACACCCTTGCCAACGCGAACGACGGCGCGCGCATGCCCGGAGCCGAGCGCTACATGTCCGGCCGCGCCCTCTTCCCCATAACCGCGCGCCTGGCCGCCGACCTGGCGATGGCTCTGCCCGACTGCCCCTCATTCAGCTACTGCGGCGGCGCTTCCGCGCTGAACGCTAGGGCGTCGCTTGAGGCGGGGCTGGGTCCCCTTACCGTGGCCACCGATATACTCAAGCCGGGCGGCTACCTGCGCCTGGAGCCCATGGCCCGCGAAGCCGTTGCCGCCCTCAAAGGCGGCCTTCCTGCCCGTCCCGACGCCCAGAAGCTCGCCGCCCTAGCGGCGGCCGCCCTCAAGGAAGAGGCGTACCGCGGCGACTACAAGAAGGGACAGACGCGCATAGAGAAGAGCCTGCCGCTTACCGACTGTTTCGCCGCCCCCTGCGTGGAAGCCTGCCCAGCCAACCAGAAGCCCCCGGCCTATATGAAAGCCCTTGCCGCGGGCGACGCGAAGAAGGCCCTATCTATCGTGCTGGCCGATAATCCCCTGCCCCACATCACCGGCGTGCTCTGCGACCATCAGTGCATGAACGTGTGCGCGCGCGTGGACTATGAGGGTTCGGTAGAGATACGGGACATGAAGCTCGCCTGCGCCCGCGCCGCAGAAATTCCGGCAAAAGCAAAGCCCGCGGTAGCCGGAAAGGGCAAGGCCGCCATATTCGGCGCGGGCCCCGCAGGCCTTGCCTGCGCCCACTATCTGGCGCTCGAAGGCTACCCGCTCACCGTATTCGACAAAGCCTCAGGCGCCGGCGGCGTGCCCGCCGACGTCATTCCAGCCTTCCGCATAGCCCGGCAAGATATAGCCAAGGACATAGACCGCATCAAGGCCCTAGGCGCCCAGTTCAGCTTTGACTGGTCAGGCGACATAGACCTTGAAGAGCTTAGGAAGCAGGGCTACACGAGCTTCGTCGTGGCCACCGGCGCCCCGGTGCCGCGCGAACTGCCCCTTGCCGGCTCGGGCATTACGGTGGTGGACGCGCTTGAGTTCCTTGAGGCTGCCCACCATGCCGCGCGCTCGGGCAAGGCGAACCCCTACGACGGAGCCAAGGCTATAGTCGTGGCCGGCGGAGGCAATACGGCCATGGACGCGGCCCGCGTTGCCTGCCGCCTCGCGGGCAAGCCCGCGGTAAGCATACTGTACCGCCGCACGCTGGCTGAAATGCCCGCCGACCGCGAAGAGTTCGAGGCCGCGCTCGCCGACGGCGCGCTGTACCAGGAACTGGCCCTGCCCGAATCGGCCGCGCCAGCCAAGGGCGGCTCCCTGCCCTCGCTCACCGTGCGCGCCATGGAACTGGGCGAGCCCGACGCATCGGGCCGCCGCGCGCCAGTCGCCTCCGCGCGCAGCAGCGCCTTGCCTTGCGACCTCATCGTGGCTGCCGTGGGCGAGAGCCCCGACCGAGCTCTCTTCGAGCGCTTAGGCGCGCGCGTAGGCAAGGACGGCAGGCCCATGGCCGACCCCGATACGATGCGCACCGAACTTGCGGGCGTATACGCCGCCGGCGACGCCCGCCGTGGACCCTCCAGCATAATTTCCGCGGAAGCGGACGGCCGCAAAGCGGCTTACGCCATACTGCGCGCGGCCGGCATCGAGCCCGGCATAGAACGCATGCAGCCAGCTCCCCCCGACTACGAAGCGCTCTCCCGCCGCGGCGAGTACTTGCCCAGCGTGGCGACGGCCGCCGGGACGGAGAAGGGCAGCGACCCCGCTTTCGTGCAGCGCGAAGCCGAGCGCTGCCTGTCCTGCGGCTCGGCCTGCCTCCGCTGCGTGGAGGTATGCCCCAATCGCGCCAACCTGGCCCTGCCCGTGGCTACGCCGGCTGGCGGGCCCTACAAACAGGCCATACAGATACTCCACGTGGATGATCTGTGCAACGAGTGCGGCAACTGCGGCTTCTTCTGCCCTTACCAGGGCGAACCCTATCTGGGCAAGCCCACGCTCTTTAGCGACGAGGCGAGCCTCCGCGCCAGCGAGAACTCCGGCTTCGCCTTCATTGGCGACGAAGCCAACCCGAGCCTACTCCTGCGTAGCGCGGTGGGCGAGGCGGCCACGGTGCAACTCCTGCCCTATGAGGATTGGACGCGGACGGCCACGGCCGAAAACGCCGCGCTTATAGCCATAGCCCGTACCGTACGCGATAGCCACGCTTACCTCATACCAGGAGGCCGTTCATGATCGTATTCGAAAACGTGCGCCTCCTGCATTTCAGCCCCGGTTCGGTAAGCGGGCCCACCGATATAGCGGTGGAAGGCTCGAAGATAGTCGCCGTAGGCCCGAGCTTGGCCGCGGCCTACCCCAAGGCCGAGCGCCGCTCGCCAGGCGGCTACGTGAGCCCGGGCCTCGTGTGCTCCCATAACCATTTTTATTCGGCGCTCGCGCGCGGCCTCATGGTTAACGTGGCGCCGAGCAAGGACTTCGCCCAGCAGCTCGCCCATCTGTGGTGGCGCCTCGACCGCGCGCTGGACGAGGGCATAACCCGCGCCTCAGGCTACGCAGGCGCCGCCGAAGCCGTGCGCTGGGGCGTAACGTCGGTGGTAGACCACCACGCCAGCCCTGAGTTCATAGACGGCTCGCTCGATGTTTTGTCCGAGGGCTTTGAGGCAGTGGGCCTCCGCGGTATCCTCTGTTACGAGGCCACCGACCGTAACGGCATGGACGGCGCCCGCGCCGGCGTGGCCGAAAACCTCCGCTGGGCTAAGGCCGTGGACGCCAAACGGGCCGCGGGCAAGGACGTACTCGTGGAAGCGGCCATAGGCGCGCACGCGCCCTTCACCGTGGGCGACGATACCCTAAAAGCTCTTGCCGAAGCGGTACGCGCGAGCAAGCGAGGCCTCCACATCCACGTGGCGGAGGACAAGTTCGACGCGGTGCACAGCCGCCACGAGCACGGCAAGGATATTTGCAGGCGATTAGACGACGCGGGGCTCCTGGACGCAAAGACCATATTGGGCCACGGGCTCTACCTAAGCCCGGAAGAAATCGAGCTCGTCAACGAGCGCGACGCCTTCCTGGCCCACAACGCCCAGTCGAACATGAACAATAATGTTGGCTACAACCACCAGCTGCCTTTGTACAAGAACGCGGTGCTGGGCACGGACGGCATAGGCTCGGACATGCTGGCCTCGGCATGCTTCGCCTTCTTTAAGCACCATGACGCCGGCGGCAGCCTCTGGATGGACGCCTTCCTGTCCATGCTGCAGAACGGCAACAGGCTCCTGGAGCGCTATTTCCCCGGCAAGCGCTTCGGCAGGATAGAGGCCGGCTACGAGGCTGACCTCGCCTTCTGGGATTACGAGCCGCCCACCCCGCTCCTTGACGGCAACGTCGCAGGGCACGCGGCCTTCGGCATGAATAGCGCTATGGTGAAAAGCACCATGGTAGCGGGAAAATGCGTCATAGAAGACAGAAAAGCCACTTTCGATTACGCGGCGGCCATGGCTAAGGGCCGGGAACAAACGTTACGATTATGGAAGCGCATGGAGGAAAGGAAATGAGCATGAACAACGGCAAGGACATCAAGGCAAGGGCTGAGGCTCTCAAGGACTGGACGGCTAAGAACCTGTCCGAGATTATCAAGGTACCGGCCATGAGCAATAAGGAAAAGGACCGCATCCTCTTCCTCAAGGAAATGTGCGAAAAAGCGGGTTTTGACGAGGTGCGCATAGACGGCCTTGGCAACCTCCTTGCGCGCGTTGGCAACGGTCCTAAGATACTCGCCATAGACGCGCACATAGACACCGTAGGCATAGGCGACCGCTCGCAGTGGAAGAAGGACCCCTTCTCCGGCGACATAGAGAACGGCCTCGTGCACGGCCGCGGCACCAGCGACCAGACCGGCGGCGCGGCTTCCATGATAAGCGCCGGCCGCATACTCAAGGAAATGGGCTATAAGGGCCAGTACTCCGTGTGGTTCGTGTTTTCGATCATAGAAGAGGACTGCGACGGCATTTGCTGGAAGTACCTCATAGAGGAAGAAGGCTTTAAGCCCGACTTCTTCGTATCCACTGAGCCCACCACGCTTCGCCTCTATCGCGGCCACCGCGGCCGCATGGAGATGGAAGTGCGTATCAAGGGCGTGTCCTGCCACGGCTCGGCGCCCGAACGAGGCGTATCTGCCGCCTATAAGGCAGCCCGCGCGGCCCTGGCTATAGAGGCCTTAAACGACGCGCTCAAGCCCGACGACGACAAGTTCCTTGGCAAGGGCACCATCGTGGTATCCCAGATAAACGTGCACGGTCCCAGCCAGTGCGCCGTGCCCGACGAAGCTATGCTCTACCTGGACCGCCGCCTTACCTGGGGCGAGACCGCCGATATAGCCATCAAGCAGGTAAAGGACGCCATCCTTGCCTCCGGCGTCGACGCCGTCGAGGTAACCATGCCCGAATACGCCATACCCAGCTGGACCGGCAAGGACTACCGCCAGGAACTCTACTTCCCCACCTGGAAGTTCCCCGCCGACCATCCCTTCGTAAAAGCCGGCGTAGCGGCCCACGAAGCCGCCTTCTCCGCCCCTCCCGTCGTGGACAAATGGACCTTCTCCACCAACGCGGTGGCCGTGGCCGGCCGCCATGGCATACCCAGCATAGGCTTCGGCCCCGGCGACGAGAATCAGGCCCATGCCCCCAACGAGGTCACCCGCGTGGACGACCTGTGGAAGGCCGCGGCCTTCTATGCCGCCCTGCCCTACGCCATGGACGAGGCCGGCCTCTGATGAATGCCTGGCACTACGAGTGCCCCGCCTGCGGGGCGCATTACGCCATAGAGCCGGGCCGCTATCTTTGCGACCTTTGCGCAGCGGGCCAGGCGGCCGATCAGCCACTGGCCGGGGTGCTCGAGTGCCGCTGGGAAGGCCCCTGGCAGGGGGACAAGGTTAGCATACCCCTGCCCGTGGCACGCGAGCATTTCCCGCCTGTGCCCGTGGGCAATACCCCGCTCTGGGAACCACAACGCCTGCGATCGTCCACCGGCTTTTCCTCCCTGTACCTCAAGGACGATACCTGCGAGCCCTCGGGCTCGTTTAAGGATCGAGCTTCTTTTCTGGTGGCGGCCTTTGCAAGAGAACGGGGCATACGGGAAATCGCCCTCGCCAGTACCGGCAACGCGGCATCCAGCATGTCTGCCATAGGGGCTGCGGCAGGACTCAAGATTACCGTGTTCCTGCCCAAGAAGGCTCCCGTGGCCAAGCGCGTCCAGGTGCTTCAGTACGGCGCCGAGCTTAAGGAAGTCGACGGCACCTACGACCTTGCCTTTGAGCAGTCGCTCGCCTATAGCAAGGCCACCGGTACGCTCTCGCGCAATACCGCCTACAACCCTCTTACCATAGAAGGCAAGAAGACGGTGGCCTTCGAGCTGGTAAGCGATTTGGGCGGCAAGGCCCCCGAGCACGTGTTCGTGCCCGTGGGCGACGGCGTCATAATGGCCGGCGTGTACAAGGGTTTTGAAGACCTCGTGCGCTTAGGCCGCATAGCCAAGGTACCCACGATATGGGCCTGCCAGGCAGAAGGCTCAAGCGCCATAGCGCGCGCCTTTGCCGTGGGCGGCTTCGGCAAGCCCATAGCCAGCGACACGGCGGCCGACTCAATATCGGTGGACGTGCCGCGCAACGGCGCGCATGCGCTTGCCAAGCTCAAGAAATACGGCGGGCGGGCGGTCGTCGTATCGGACGCCGAGATTTATGAGGCGCAAAAAGAACTGGCCGCCGGCTCGGGGCTCTTTGCCGAGCCCAGTTCCAGCGCCGCCTGGGCCGGCTTTAAGAAGGCCATGCCCGAGCTAGAGAAGGACGCGGCTATCGTCGTCATGATTACCGGTTCCGGCTTAAAAGACATAGCCGGCGCCATGAAGGCTTTGGGCCTTTAAGCATAGATCCATAGGAGTACCATATGATTGATTTACGGATAAACGAACAAGCCCGCAAGAAGAACATACAGCGCTGCAAAGAGAAGGGTATAATACTGCCCACCTACGAGCAGATGCGCGACCCGTCCAAGATACCCCAACAGTATAAGGACGAGCTTAAGAGCATAGGCCTGTGGGACGTGCATAGCCGTAACCTTTTCCGCGTGAACTGGCACAACGAACCCAAGGAAAAAGGCGGCACCTTCGGCGACGTGAATTACGTGGAAATACCCCGCTCTATTACCGGCACCAAGGCCCGCATCGTGGGCCTCGTGGGCAAGTGGTTCCCCACCGGCGCCCACAAGGTAGGCGCGGCCCTCTCCTGCCTCCTGCCCGAACTGGTAACCGGCCGCTTCGACCCCACTACCAAGAAGGCCGTATGGCCCTCCACCGGCAACTACTGCCGCGGCGGCGCCTACATATCCCGACTCCTGTCCTGCCCCTCGGTGGCCATACTCCCCGCGGGCATGAGCACCGAGCGCTTTACCTGGCTCAAGACCATGGCAGAAGAAGTCATAGCCACGCCCGGCTGCGAGTCCAACGTAAAGGAAATCTTCGATAAGTGCGTGGAGATAGAAAAGACCAGGCCCGACGCCGTCATCTTCAATCAGTTCGACCAGCTGCCCAACCACCTCTGGCACTACAACATTACCGGACCGGCCATGGAGGAAGTGTTCAAGAAGATAGCCAAGCCCGGCGACCACATGGGCGGCGTTATCCTTTCTTCTGGCTCAGCGGGCACCATGGGCGCGGGCAGCTACATACGCGACCACTATAACGGCGCCAAGGTAGCCGTGGCGGAAGCGCTGCAGTGCCCCACCATCCTTGAGAACGGCTTCGGCGACCACCGCATCGAGGGCATAGGCGACAAGCATATACCCTGGATACACAATATGCGCGAGACCGACATGGCCATAGGCGTAGACGACGAGCTGCCCATACGCCTTATCCGCCTCTTTAACGAGCCCGCCGGCCATAAGCTCCTGGCCGAGAACGGCGTATCCGCCAGCGACATAGCCAAGCTGCCCCTCATGGGGATTTCCGGCGTAGGCAATCTCTTAGGCGCCATCAAGATGGCAAAGTACTACGAGATGGACGATACCGATATCGTCTTCACTATGTTCACCGACTCCATGGACATGTACGCCAGCCGAATATCGGAGATGGACGCCGAGCGCGGCATGTACGACCAGAGGCAGGCCGACCGCGACTACGACAGGCTCATGGGAACGTCGGTAGATCACGTGCTCGAGCTCTCGCAGGTGGACAAGCGCCGCGTGCACCAGCTTAAGTACTTCCTCTGGATAGAGCAGCTTGGCAAGAGCGTAGACGAGCTGCGCGCCCAGTGGGACGATCACCGTACCTACTGGGGCAGCCTGCGCGGCCAGGCGGCCGAGCTTGACGTCATGATCAAGGACTTTAACGCGGAGGTACTCAGGTGATACTCCTCAAGGACTGCTTTAGGGCGGTCCGGCCCCGCTATGGCGCCGGGGCGGCCGCAGGCTCAAGCTCCGACGACCTAGCGGGCGTTGATATACTCATAGAAGGCAAGCGCATAGCCAAGATAGGCAAGGCCTTGAGCGCGCCGGCCGGCTGCGAAGTGGTCGACGCTTCGCGCCATGTGGTCATGCCCGGCCTGGTGAACACCCACCACCATTTCTATCAGACCCTTACGCGCAATGTGCCCGCGGTACAGGACGCCAAACTCTTCAAGTGGCTCGTGTACCTCTATGAGGTATGGAAGGGCGTGGACGAGGAGGCCGTCTATTGGTCCAGCATGCTGGCCATGGCCGAACTGGCAAAGACCGGCTGCACCCTATCCACCGACCACCACTACCTCTATCCGCAGGGCTTCAAGGACGACCTGCCCGGCCTGCAATTCAAGGCCGCTTCCGAGATAGGCCTGCGCTTCGCCCCTACGCGCGGCTCCATGTCCCGCTCAAAGAAGGATGGCGGCCTGCCGCCCGACACCGTGGTGCAGGACGAGGATACCATACTCGCCCAGAGCGAAACGGCCCTTGCTCAGTACCACGACCGCGCGCCGGACGCCATGCGCAAGCTTGCCCTTGCCCCCTGCTCGCCCTTCTCCGTATCGGAGCAGAGCATGAAGGACGCGGCGGCCTTAGCCAGGCGCTACGGAGCGAGGCTCCACACCCACCTGGCCGAAACCCTGGACGAGGACGAGTTCTGCGTAAAGATGTACGGCAGGCGCCCCCTCAAGGTCATGGAGGATTGCGATTTCATAGGCCCCGACGTGTGGTACGCCCACGGCATACATTTCAACGACGAGGAGCTTAAGCGTTTAGCCGCAACCAAGACCGGCGTTGCCCATTGCCCCTCGAGCAATATGCGTTTGGGCTCAGGTATATGCCGCGTTCGCGAAATGCTGGACTTAGGCGTGCCCGTGGGCCTGGCCGTGGACGGCTCGGCCTCAAACGACGCCTCCGACATGCTGGGCGAAGCCAGGCAGGCTTTGCTCCTGCAGCGCGTGCGTTACGGCGCGGCGGGCATTAACGCCCGCGAGGTGCTAGGCCTGGCTACCATAGGCGGCGCCCGTATCCTGGGTTATGAAGTAGCCGGCATGCTCGAAGAAGGCGCCTTGGCCGACCTTGCCCTCTTCGACGTCATGAAGCTGGAATACGCGGGAGCCCTGTCTGATCCCGCCGCGGCCCTGCTCTTCTCCGGCTATAACCACGGGGTGGATCATCTTATCGTAAACGGTACGTTCGTCGTTAAGGGCACGCGCCTCTGCGGCGCGGATGAGGAGCGCATACGGAGCGAGGCCAATCGCTGCGCTAAGCGCCTCCTTACTAAAGCGGGGGTACAAGCGGAATGGTAAAAGATTATGTAAAGCCCCGATCGCTTGACGAGGCCTTTGAAGCGCTCGCCATGCCGGGCAGTATAGCCCTTGCGGGGGGTACCTTCGCCCTCATAGGCGAAGTACATGGCACGAAGGCCGACATCGAGCGCGCCGTGGATATAGGCGGCCTCTTGTCCGAAGCCGTGGAGCGCCGCGGATCCGAACTCTATGTAGGCGCCGGCTGCAGCTTTCAGGCGCTCGCAGAGGCTCCCGCCGCGCCCGCCTGCCTGCGCGCGGCGGCGCTCACTATGGCCAACCGCAATACGAGGAACCGGGCCACCGTCGGCGGCAATCTTGGCGCGAATAAATCCTGCGCCAGCCTCGTGCCCATACTGCTCGCCCTCGGAGCGCAGGCGGAGTACAAGCTTCGTGACAGCGGCCCGCGCCACATAGCCCTCGAACAATGGCTCGCCGCTCCCCAAGGCTTAGTACTATCGCTGTCCATACCGATTGTATCCGGCACGCGCGCGGCTTCCGGCCGCGCCAGCAGGACCTCCTGCGACCTGGCGACCGCTACCGTGGGCCTGGCCTTCAGGCTCGAGGGGAACGCGGTTCGGGACCTGCGCGTGGCCTTAGGAGGCTTCGGCCCCCATGCCATGCTCTTTCCCGCCATAACCGCCCTGTTCGAAGGCAAAAGCCTGCCGCCTAAGGCGGACATTGAGAAGGCCGTGGAGCCGCTCTTAAGCGCCTTGAGCGATAAGCGCGGCGGCGCGGATTACAAAAAACGGCGCGGAGCAGTGCTCGTGGCGGACGCCCTCCACGCGGCGGAGGTGCTAGCATGAAGGTTAATTTTACGCTTAACGGCCGCGCCGTGGCCTGGAACGTGGAGCCGGGCACTACCCTGCTTGAAGCGCTGCGCGCCAAGGGCATCGTGTCGGTGCGCAACGGCTGCGACGGCGAAGGCTCCTGCGGCCTCTGCGCCGTGCTCCTCGACGGCAAGCAGGTAAACTCCTGCCAGCTGCTCGCCGCGCAAGCCCAGGGCAGGGCCGTGCTCACGGTGGACCACTTTTCCAAGGACCGCGGCCTGTCCGTCGTCCAGCAGGCCCTTATTGACGCGGCCTGCGTACAGTGCGGCTATTGCACCCCGGCGGTCACCCTGGCCCTCCACGAGCTGCTCGAGCGCTCGCCCGAGCCGAGTCACGACGAGGTGCGGGACGCCCTGTCGGGCACGCTCTGCCGCTGCACGGGCTACGAGCAGTTCTACAACGCCGCACGCATAGCCAGCAAGCGCCTCAAGGATCCCTCCTACGCCGAGGCCGCCGCGCCGGAATTCCGGCCAGACCTGCGCCACGTGGGCAAGGATCGAGAAAAAGTGGACGCCGCTGCCCTTGCCCGCGGAGAGCGCGCCTTCGTGGAAGACCGCGTGCCCGCAGACGCCTGCCACCTGCTCGTGCTCGGAAGCCCCCACGCGCACGCCTTTATTAAGAAGATCGATATAAGCAAAGCCGAGGCCATGCCAGGCGTTGTTAAGGTGCTGTGCAAGGACAATTGCCCCGACCTTGTGTACACCACGGCAGGCCAGGGCTTCCCCGAACCCAGCCCTCACGACCAGCGCATGTTCCCGCGCAAGCTGCGCTACGTGGGCGACCGCGTAGCCGCCGTGCTCGCCGAATCCCTAGAGGAGGCGCGCGCCGCCTTAGCCGCGATAACGGTAGAGTACGAAATCCTTAAGCCCGTGCTCTCCATAGCGGACGCCAAGGCGCCTGGCGCTCCCATCGTGCACCATGGCGACGTGAGCTACGTGGTAGGCGAGCCTCCGGCCGGCAGCTCGGTGAAGGGCGACGGGCGCGACGACCCCATCATCTATCAGTTCCCCCTCCACGCCGACCCGCACAGGAACCTCGCCGCCAGCGTATCCGACGGCATAGGCGATATGGACCAGGGCTTCGCGGCGGCGGACGTGGTCATAGAGCGCCGCTATAAGGGCAACCGCGTTCAGTGCACGCCCATGGAACCCCATGTGGCCTACGCGAAGATAGACGGCGGGCGCCTCGTCATACACGCCTCAACCCAGGTGCCCTGGCACGTGCGCCGCATCGTGTCGCGCGTCATAGGCATAAGCGAGAACAAGGTACGCATCATTAAGGAGCGCATGGGCGGCGGCTTCGGCGCTAAGCAGGACATCGTCGTCGAGGACCTCGCCGGCTACCTGGCCTGGACCACGGGCAAGGGCGTGTTCTACCGCTACGACCGCCGCGAGGAATTCGCCGCCAGCCGCACGCGGCACGGCATGGAAATCACGGTAAAGCTCGGCGCAAAGAAAGACGGCACGCTCACCGCCATACTCATGCGGCTCGACGCAGATACCGGCCCCTACGGCCAGCACTGCCTGACCGTCCCCATGAACGCCATATCCAAGAGCCTGCCCCTGCTGCTTTGCGACAACGCCCGCTTCGAGGTGAAGAGCTACTATACCAACCTGTCGCCCGCGGGCGCCTACCAGGGCTACGGGGCGCCTAAAGGCTCCTTCGCCCTCCAGACCGCGCTGGCGGAACTGGCGGCCGAGCTTGGCATGGACCAGCTGGAGCTCATAGAGAAGAACCGCGTGCGCTCGGGCAGCCGCATAGAGATACTGCGCTCGCTCGGCGAAGGCCGCCCCGGCTCTCCGGTTACCCTGGGAGAATGCGGCTTAGGCGACATGCTCGAGCGCGGCAAGACCGCCTTCGCCTGGGACAAGGCTAAGCCCAGCGCCAAGGATGCGGGCTTAAGCGAGGACTGGAAAATCGGGCGCGGCGGCGTGATCATACAGCAGGGCTCGGGCCTGCCCGGCCTCGACGCAGCCAACGCCGAGATCAGGCTCTTGGCCGACGGCACCCTGCTTATGCTCTCGGGCGGCGCGGACCTCGGCACGGGCCTCGATACGGTAACGGCCAAGGCCGCCGCCGAGATCATGGGCCTCGACATGGCCGACGTGTCCGTCATATCCGGCGATACCGACATAACGCCCTTCGACAAAGGCGCCTATGCAAGCTCGGGCACCTATTTCTCGGGCAACGCCGCCGTGCGCGCCGCCGAGGACCTGCGCGATAAATGCCTGGCGGTGGCATCCGGCATATTGGGCGAGGCGGTAAAAGACCTCAAGATAGCGCATCGCGGCCTCATAAAGGGCAAGCGCGGAGAAATCAGCCTGGCCAAGCTCGCCCACCTGGCCATACAGGGCGAGGGCCACCACGAGCTATCCGGCCACGGTAACTTCAAGACCGACCACGCCGCCTTCCCCTACGGCGCGCACTTCGCCCAGCTGGCGGTGAACGAGCGCACGGGAGAAGTAAAGCTCTTGCGCTTCCACGCCTACCAGGACTGCGGCACGCCCATAAACCCGGCCCTCGCCATGGGCCAGATATACGGGGGCGTCATGAAGGCCGTGGGGCATTCGCTCTATGAGGAGCTTCTCTTCGACGACGAGGGGCGCCCCTTGAACACCAACTTCCTCGACTACAAGATACCCTCGGTGTTCGAGCTGCCCGACGATTTCCGCGTGGAGCTCGTGCCCGTGGCCGACGAGGTAGGCCCCTTCGGAGGCAAGAGCGTGTCGGAGATAGCGCTGAACGGCGCCGCCCCGGCCATAGCCATAGCGATACACGACGCCGTCGGCGCCTGGTGCCGCGAATGGCCCTTCACGCCGGAGCGGGTGTTAAGGGCGATGGGGCGATTGTGATTCTAGATTCTAGATCCAATATTCTAGATTCTTATTCAAAAATAGGAATCTAGAAGCTAGAATCTAGAATTAGAGTAGCGGCTGTAGGATTTTCGATCAGATAAGCCGAAGATGGATTACGGAGGCAGGCGGGAATGGAGGAACGTGACGGATTTCAGAGTAGCTCAGGGGCAAAAAGCTTCGAAGATCTACTGGTATGGCAGAAAGCGCATCTGGCTACGCTAGCCGTCTACCGTCTTACCGCCGGCTTTCCTCAATCTGAACTCTACGGACTGAGCTCGCAATTCCGTCGGGCGGCCGTTTCAGTACCGGCGAATATCGCCGAAGGCTTTAAAAGGAGGGGCAAGGCTGACAAGATACGATTCTATAACATAGCGCAAGCTTCGCTTGAGGAGGCTCGTTATTACGTGATCTTAGCCAGAGACCTTGGCTACGGCCCGCCGGAAGAGACGGGAGCACTGCTCGACGAAACCGGCAGGCTCCTAGAATCATACCTGCGCGCCTTACAGTCTCCCACGACCTAGCTTCTGTATTCTAGATTCTAGATTCTAGCCTCTATATTTTGCTACTTAACAAGGAGCCCCCATGACTACGAATGAAATACGCGCGCTTATAGACCAGCTCGCGTCCAAGAAGATCGACATGTACCATAAGGACTTTCTGCTCACCTGGGAAAAGTCCCGGGACGAGCTCGAGGCAACCTACCTCGTGGCCGACGCCCTGCGCGAAATGCGCCAGGCCAACATCGACACGAGGCTCTGGCAGAACGGCATAGCCGTGTCTAACTTCAGGGACAACAGCACCCGCACCCGCTTCTCCTATTCAAGCGCTTCGGATCTCCTTGGCCTCTACGTGCAGGACCTGGACGAGGGCAAGAGCCAGATAGCCCACGGCGAGACCGTGCGCGAGACCGCCAATATGATCAGCTTCCTGTCCGAGGCCATAGGCATACGAGACGACATGTACTTGGGCGAAGGCGACAAGTATCAGCGCGAAGTGGCCAAGAGCCTCGACAAGGGCCTGGCCGCCGGCGTCCTGCCCGACCGCCCCACCGTAGTGAATCTCCAGAGCGACATCGACCACCCCACCCAGTCCATGGCCGACATACTGCACCTGGCCCACCACTTCGGCGGCCTCGATAAGCTCAAGGGCAAGAAGATAGCCATGACCTGGGCATACAGCCCCTCGTATGGCAAGCCCCTGTCCGTGCCCCAAGGCATCATAGGCCTGGCCAGCCGCTTCGGCATGGAAGTATCCTTGGCCCACCCCGAAGGCTACGACCTCATACCCGAAGTGGTCGAGCTGTCCAAGAAGCAGGCAAAGGAATCCGGCGGCTCTTTCCAGCACGTCAACTCTATGGAAGAAGCCTTTAAAGGCGCTGACATC
The DNA here is from genome assembly GCA_002412825.1 of Spirochaetaceae bacterium UBA5200. Classification (GTDB taxonomy): domain Bacteria; phylum Spirochaetota; class Spirochaetia; order Treponematales; family UBA12059; genus UBA5200. The sequence continues at coordinate 121,066 of DHVU01000002.1, read as the reverse complement.
GTCTATCCTAAGAGCTGGGCGCCCTACGCCGTTATGCAGAAGCGCGTGCCCCTGCTGCATAACGGCGACCAGGCCGGCCTCAAGGACCTCGAGAAGCAGTGCCTAGCCAACAATGCTAAATTTATGGACTGGGAATGCACCGAGGACAAGATGAAGCTCACTAAGGGCGGCAAAGCCTTGTACATGCACTGCCTGCCCGCCGACATAACCGGCGTTTCCTGCAAGGCCGGCGAGGTAGCCGACAGCGTATTCGACCGCTATCGCGACGACACCTATAGGGAAGCGTCCTACAAACCCTACATCATCGCCGCCATGATACTCCTCGGCAAGCGCAAGGATCCCGCCGCTACCCTGCGGGCCCTGCTCGCTCGCAACGCGGCGCGCCAAGTGCTCTAAGCATCCGTTTTATTTCTATGAGGCGCTCCCTCGCGGGAGCGCCTTTTTTATTTGCCGCCCTGACTAAAAAGCCGTATATTCTTCTTACGCTATCGCGATGCTATCGGATAGCGTAGGACTAGACCGCTCCGTATGGAGGGTCATTGTATAAGCCGGTCCCCTCGAGGACGGCAGGCGCTCTATCCCAATAAGCGCCGGGAGCACGCTATGCATTTCCAATTCAACCAGTCAGAAGCCTTTGAAGACCTCGCCAAGATGGCCGACCGCTTCGGCAAGTGCGTAAAAGAAGCCATGGACGACCCGGAACTAGCCGAAAAGTTCCGCCGCTTCGGCGCTCAGTTCGAAAGCGGCAGCCCCTTCGATAAGGGCGGCCACCGCGGCCCTAAACCACAAGCCCCCAAAGGCCCCGGCGGCTACGCGCCGCGTATGAACCGCTTCCACGATGCCGAAGGCACGCTCGTTTTCGAGTTCTTGCTGCCCGGCTTCGAGCTATCGGGCGTCGACCTCCGCTTCCGCGAAGACACCATGTATCTGTCCGCCATACTGCCCCAGGGCTTTGCCGAACAGTCAGGCAGGCGCTACGCGAGCCAGGGCTTCAGTTTAAGCGACTTCGAGCGCCTGGAGTACGCGGTGCCCGCGGACGACTACGAGCAGGGCCTGGCCAAGGCGGTCATGCGCAACGGCATACTTACCATACGCGTACCCGCCAAGGATCCCGCCGACGACCCCAATTCCATCAAGATAGAGATCGTTAAAGAAGGCAATTGATTTTGCCTAAACGAAGCCCGATCAGGCGCGCATGGCTGCGCTTGGTCGGGCTTTTTTTTTTCGCAACAACCTTTAGCCGAGACACAAGCATCAAGGTACTATATTACGCTTGCCCTTGTACGCGTAGCCGGGATACATTAAGCCCATGACGGGCACGACAGAGCATGAAAACGGCAAGTTTGAGCTGTACTACCGTGCGGGCTGGGCATATCTGGCCGTATTCCCGCCCCAGGGCTCAGGCAGGCCCGTCTATCCAGAAGACATAGAGAACCGCATGCGCCTGTTGGGCGTGCCAAGCGTAAGCGCGAGAACCTTGCGACAAGCCATACAGGAAGCTAGCGGGACGCCTATGGCGCTTATCGAGTGGCCGAACGGCCGCGCGCTTGCCTCCGAGCTTAGCGTAAGCATCGCAAAAGACGGCATGAGCGCCTACCTCACGGCCAGTCACCCTAAAAAGGGAGCCGCCCCGCCCACGCTCGCCGAACTGCTTGCTGCCTTGAGCGAAGCCGGGGTAGCATACGGCATCGATAGAAGCGCGCTGGAACGTATAGTCGCCGGTACCTACTATGACAAGGCCGTTCCGGTAGCTGCGGGAACTGAGCCAGTATACGGACGCGCGCACCGCATCGAATACCATTTCAACACTAACCGAGGCAAACCCTACCTGGAAATGGACTTTGGGCGTATCGACATGAAGGAGCTTAACTTCATCGAGAATAAGCATAGCGGAGACCTTTTAGCCAGCTTAGTGGCGCCGGTGCAGGCCACTGACGGCTTTACCGTACGCGGCGAACGCATACCCGCGGAAACGGACAGTCAAACCGTTGAGCTCAAGGCCGGCGCAAACACTTCCCTTACCGAGGACGGCGCCAAACTCCACGCCCTCTGCGACGGTAACGTACGCATAGCCAAAGGCGCCATACTCGTGGAGCCGGTCATAGTCGTGAAAAACGTGAACTATGAAACGGGCAATATCCGTTTCGACGGCTCAGTGGTCATCGAGGGCGGCATAGCGGACGGCTTTAGCGTGGAAGCGGGCGGCGACATACAGGTGGCCAGCGGCGTGGGCAAGGCTAGGCTGAAAGCGGGGGGCAGCATACTCCTAAAAACGGGCATAAACGGCAACGGTATAGGCAGCATAGAATGCGAGGGCGATCTCTATGCCAAATACCTTGAGAGTTGCGAAGCCCGTTGCGGCGGCAATGCCTTCGTGGAGGAAGCCGTCATGAATTCCACGCTTATCGCCGGAAAACACTGCGTACTCAACGGCAAGCGTTCCGAGGTGATAGCCAGTAGGATAATCGCCGGCGCCAGCTTCTGGTGCAAAAAGCTGGGCAACTTTAACGAGGCCCCGACCAATGTGCAGCTGGGCGTGGAACCCGGGCTCGTGCTTGAGTACCGTTCCGTATGCGCCGGCCTTGAACGCAGCCAAAAGGATTGGGACAAGACTGAGCATCAGCTTGAGCTTTTAAGCAAGCTAGTGCGCGATGGGCAAAGCGACGAGCGCGTTGCCCAGGCTCAGCTGCAACTCCGGGAAAACCTTGAGAAGCTCGCTGCGGAACTAAGCGATTACAAAGCGCGCCAGCCTCGTTTGCGAGAGCGAATCCAGGCATCCCGCGCCAGCATAGCCGTAATCGAGGATACCCTGTACAAGGGCGTTACCATACATTTCGGCATCGTGGAATATCGCGCCCCTGATGCCGGCGCTCGGAAAATCATCTTGAAAGCCCGGGACGGCCATATCGTAGAGGCCGGCTTTAACTACCGGGAACGCCCATCGCTCGATTTTGAGGCCAACGAAGAAGAGAGTCAGGAAGGCCAAGCCCTCGCCGCGGATGAACCGCGATTTTCTAAAGACAGCGCCCATGGCTTCTACCGTTAAGCCATGGCTTTTTCCCTAAGCCGGCGCAGCTCACGCTCTACCGTAGCAGGCGCCGGGCCTCCGGTATGGCTGCGCCTGGCTACGCAGGCCGCAGGATCCAGCCAATCCTTGAGCGCCGCGGGATCCAAGCCCGCCAGGGAGAATGCGGGCGACGAGGCGGCAAGGGCTTCCTTGCTGAGTTCATGAAGGCGCTTGCCCGCGCCCTCAGCCGCCGCTATGGCGGCCTTAGTGGCTCCGTAAGCGTCCCGGAAGGGTATACCCTTCATAACAAGCAATTCGGCCAGGTCGGTCGCCTCAACGAAGCCCTCGTCAAGGGCCGCGCGCATGTTATCTGGTTTAGGGATAAGCGCGGCTACCAGGAGCGAGAAGGCCTCAAGACAGCCGTCTACGATTTTTACCAGGTCGAAGAGTATGGCCTTATCCTCCTGCATATCGCGGGCATAGCCTAGGGGCACTCCTTTTTGCAGGGTTAAGAGAGCCATGAGCCCGCCGAAAGCGCTTGCCGACTTGCCGCGGATGAGCTCGGCCACGTCAGGATTGCGTTTTTGCGGCATGATGCTTGAGCCGGTGGAACAGCTGGGCGACAGCTCGGCGAAGCCGTATTCCGCGCCCGTCCAGAGTATGATCTCCTCGCAGTAGCGCGATAGGTGCATAAGCAGGGTCGAAGCCGCGGCCGCGTAATCCACGCAGGCGTCGCGATCCGCCGTTGCGTCCATGGCGTTGCGGCTCGGCCGTGAGAAGCCCAGGGCGGCGGCGGTCGATTCACGGTCAAGGCTCAGGCCGGAACCGGCGACTGCGCCTGAGCCGAGGGGGCACTCGTCGGCCCTGCGCCAGGCGTCCACGAAGCGGCTCGCGTCGCGCTCCAAGGCCGCGCACCAGGCCGCCAGGTGAAAGGCAAGGCTAATGGGCTGGGCGCGGCGCATGTGGGTATAGGCGGGCATCAAGCTATGGGTGTGCTGCTCCGCTAGTTCCACAAGGGCGATAATGCAAGAGTTAACGCCGCGCTCCGCACGCTCGAAAGCCTTTCTGAGGTACAGGCGCAGGTCGAGCGCCACCTGATCGTTACGGCTGCGGCCTGCGTGCACGCTCTTTCCCGCATCGCCCAAGCGCTTGGTCAGTTCCGCCTCTACGAAGCTGTGGACATCTTCCGCCTCTCCCCCGGCCGCCAGCCCGCCTGAGCTAGCCTCGCGGAGCATATCCTTGAGCGTTGCCACGAGGGCTGCGGATCGCTCGGCGGGCAAAATGCCCTGCGCGCCGAGCATAGCCGCGTGCGCTATGGAGCCCTCTATGTCTTCGGACAAGAGGGCTCGATCTACGTACAGGCTCGACATAAAAGCCTCCGCCCGCGGATCAAGGTCCGAGCTACCGGTTTCCCACAGCTTCTTCATGCGTATGCTCCTAACTCGCGCAGGCCATCGAACTGGCCGTATGGCTCTTGGCGGCCGCCACGATGCCTATGTGGCTTGCCGAGGATAAATCCACGGAGGAACTGCCCGCCGATTCCGTAATGCATGCCTCGCTGTCCCCATTCATAGAGAGCGTAAGCCGCGCGCCGTCATCCTGCCCTGCCATTTCGCTGGCAAAGCGCTTTTTCATGATACCCCGCGCCTTATTGGGCAATGCCAGCAGATTGATGAAGCCCGCCGCGTCCTGATGGTCAAAAAGCGGGCCGGTGGCGAAGCTGGCCAGGCTGTGGTCGTATAAAGAATAGGGCGAAGACGCACCGGCCGCAATGATGCCTCCCTTATAGAGCTTCATTTTTACCGTGCCGCTTATAGTATCCTGTATGCTGTCCACGAACGAGCAGAGCGCCTCCATGAGCGGCGAGAACCAGTCGCCTTCATAGAGCAGTTCAGCGAAGCGCTGCGCCACCTGCTGCTTGAAAGACATAGTCTTCCTATCCAGGCATAGCTCCTCTAGTTTAGCGTGGGCGGCCATGATGAGGGTGCCCGCCGGCGTTTCGTACACGCCCCTGCTTTTCATACCCACTACCCGGTTTTCCACCATATCCAGTATGCCCACGCCGTGCCTGCCGGCTATTATGTTGAGTACGGATATAAGGTCCACGCCGTTCATCTTCATGCCGTTAATGCTTATGGGCACGCCTTTTTCAAAGCCGAGTTCAACGTATTCCGCTTTGTCTGGCGCCCTGTCAGGCGTAACGCTCATCTTGAGCATGCCTTCCCATTTTGGCTCGAGCGCGGGATCTTCCAGACTCAGGCCCTCGTGGCTCATGTGCCAGAGATTGTCGTCCCGCGAGTAGGAATCGTCCTTTTTCATGGGTACCGGTATGCCCCGCTCTTCAAGATAGGCAATCTCATCCTCGCGGCTCTGCAGGTCCCATATCCGCCAGGGCGCGATAATCTCCATCTCCGGGGCAAAGGCCTTGATGGCGAGCTCGAAGCGTATCTGGTCGTTGCCCTTGCCCGTGCAGCCATGGGCTATGGCGTCCGCTCCCTCGCTGAGCGCCAGTTGGGCGAGAGCTTTGCCTAGGAGGGGCCTGGCCGCCGATGTACCTAAAAGGTACTTGTTTTCATAGAGCGCGCCGGCCTTAACAAGCGGCCACAGGTACGATTCCACGAATTCCGCTTTTAAGTCCTGCACAATGAGTTTTGATGCGCCGCTGGCGAGCGCCTTCGCCTCCAGCACCGACCAGTCGCACGCCTGGCCCACATCGCCGCAGGCCGCGATCACTTCGCAATCATACCGTTCTTTGAGCCAAGGCACGATTACCGTAGTGTCCAAGCCGCCTGAATACGCCAATACTATCTTCTTAAACATATAAACCATCCTTGCTAAGCCGCGCCGCGCATAGCGTCCGAAATTCTCGTCTCTACAAAGAGACTCCGCCAACGGCGTGTAGAACTAGACGAGCGAGCGCGTTAGGAAAAAAAATGGAGACTGTATAGAAAAGGGGGTATTAGGGTCGACGGAGGCGGAGAGAGAGGCGTTTGAGGGCGGTGGCGGTAAAGGAAGCGGAAGACGAATATAGGTCTGTAGAACCTAGAGAACTGCAGGCGCAACCGCAAGGCGGCTCGCCCGGATTCCAGACAGGTGCATTGCTCATGTCGGAAACCTCCATAATCAAGATGATAGTACAGTATCGGCGCGCAAATATCGTGTCAAGTAATGAAACGGAAAAATACTCAAGAAGATCCTTATTTCTCCATGAAAGAACAAGGTCAATATAGGTATCGGGCTGCAACAATTCTTGACTACTTAACATCCGTATAGTACTCTGCTCAAAAGGGAGGGGGCATGGACACGAGCGACAAGATAGCCATACTCGCCGACGCGGCAAAATACGACGCGTCCTGCTCCACTTCCGGCAGCGCGCGCGTCAACAAGGGCGGCATAGGAAACGCGGCGGTGGGGGGCATATGCCACAGCTGGTCAGCTGACGGCCGTTGCGTGGCCCTGCTCAAAGTCCTGCTATCCAACGCCTGCGCCTACGACTGCGCTTACTGCGTGAACCGTCGTTCAAACGACATCGCGCGGACAGGCTTCGAACCGGAAGAACTCATTAAGCTCATCATGGATTTCTACCGGCGCAATTATATCGAGGGAGCCCTCCTATCCTCCGGCGTGCTCGGCTGTCCCGACCGTACCATGGAACGGCTTATCGCGGTAGCAAAAACCCTGCGCACGCGGGAGCGCTTCCACGGCTACCTGCATCTAAAAGCCATACCCGGCTCTTCAGATGAGCTCGTGCTGGAGGCAGCGCGCTGGGCTGACCGGGTGTCGGTCAATATAGAGCTGCCCAGCGCAAAAAGCCTGGCGGCCGTAGCGCCGGAAAAAAGCCCCGCCTCTATCTTTAAGCCCATGCGCGTATTGGCTCGAGCGAGCGGTTTCGAGCCGAAAAGACTTACGCTCGGCCTTGGCTCAGGCGCTCCTGCGCCGCGGCTGCTTGAAGCCGTAAGCCCGGCCGAAAGCGAAGAGAAGGCTCTGTACCAGGCCGGCGCAGTCAAGGATTGCCCTTCCCATGCGGATACTGAAGCTCAGGCTATGTATAAGCCCGATGCTGTCAAAGCCGCTAGCTCTCAGGCTTATGAGCTACCCACGGTCATGCAGGCGCGAAAGCTTCGTCCGCGTAATCCCCAAAGCTCTTTATTGCCCGCCGGCCAGACGACGCAGATGGTCATAGGCGCAAGCCCCGAATCGGATAGGGATATACTCGTGCTGGCTGAAAACCTCTATCTAGCCTACGACGTGCGTCGCGTGTACTACTCGGCCTACGTGCCCACGGGCGCTGACCCTCGCGTTCCCGCTCTCGCAGGCCCGCCCCTTTTACGCGAGCACCGTCTATATCAAGCGGATTGGCTCTTCCGCTTCTACGGCTTTGCCGCCTCTGAAGTGCTCGATGGCGGCTCGCCTAACCTTGACGCCGAGCTTGACCCTAAATGCGCCTGGGCCCTCCGTAACCTCCAACGCTTTCCGGTAGACGTTAACACGGCGGAGTACCTCGAGCTTCTTCGCGTTCCCGGCATAGGGCCAAAGAGCGCCATGCGCATCGTACGCGCGCGACGCCAGGCGGCGCTTACGCCGGAAAGCCTCGGGCGCATAGGCGTGGTCATGAAACGAGCGCGCTGGTTCCTCTGCTGTTCAGGCGTGCCCGCCTTCGATACCCCGGCCCGTGGCGCGGCAATACGCGCCCCTTCAATAGATAATCCTGCCGCGCTTAGGGCCCTCCTCGGCGACGGAGCTTCAAGCACGCTGCTGCCATTGCAGAAGGAATTTAGTTTCTCGTCATGAACATCGACGATAGCGTACTGGAATACGACGGAAGCTTCCCGGGCTTGCTCTGCGCCGTCGCCGAGGCGCTCAACGAAGAGGCCTCGTGCGGCAGGCTTCCGGCCGTTCGCTCGGAAAAGGCGCTATGCGGGCTTTTTGAAGATAGGCGCCCGGTAGTACGGGATGAAGCGCGCGCGGCTTCGCTCTGGAAACGCCTAGCCAGGCGCGCTGGAGAGGAGGTCATGTTCACGGCGCTCGACGCCTATTCTTCCGACCGTGAAGGCGTAGACGAAGCGCTTGTACTGGCGCTTTCACGCGTATGGCATCAGGGCGGCGGCGCGCTCAATGAACTGGGAGACCCTTCCATCCTGCTCGTAGAGCAGGCGGCGACGTGCACCCGCGCTGAGGCGCACCTTATGAAAGGACTCGTACGCTTTTCGGAATTGAGCGACGGATCCTGGTACGCCAGCATACGGCCAGAGTGCAGTCTCCTCCATTTACTCGGCGACCATTTTAGCCAACGCTTCCCCGACATGCGCTGGCTTATCCACGACAGAAGGCGTGCAAAAGCCATCCTGCATGAAAGGCAGCGCCCCTGGACCCTCGTGGAAGGCTTTGAGCTCAACGAACCCAAGGCAGAAGACGGCCAGGCCCTTCCCCTCTATTCAGAGCAGGAATCAAGCCTGAGGGCGGCTTGGGCACGCTACTTCGATAGCGTAGCCATAGCCGAGCGGACGAACCCAAGACTGCAGGCAAACCATATGCCAAAGAAATACTGGCCGGACCTGCCCGAGCTGGCTAGAGAGTAATGACGATTTGCGCGTTGAGGCCGAAGATCTCAATCAGAGCGGGGCTATTTAAACCGTGCCAACTCCGCGGACAGCGCGTCTACGGCGCGCTTCGTTCGCTCCACCTCGGCGCGCACCTGGCTGAAGGTCTGCACCATGGCCTGCACCCCTTCGGTTTGGCTCCTTGAGCCCTGGGCAATTTCCTGCAGGCTCGACAAAAGGCCGCTCAATGCCGTGGTCATGAGGCTGGCGCGGGTATCCTGAGCGCTTGCCAGCGACGATATGGAATCTGCGGCCGCGAGCACCGAGCCGGCAGATCCGGCTACGAATTGCGCTTCCCGTTCCTGTTTGCGCATGGCTTGGTCTATGCCGCGCGATATGGCCTCCGACTCGGCAAGCCCCACCACCAATTCATCGAGGGCGCGGCCGGAGCCCGCGGCAAGGCGCACGCCCTCGTCGAGCTTCGTCATCATATCGGTAAAAAGAGCGCGCACCGACTTGGAACCCTTGGCTGAAGATTCGGCGAGGCTTCGCACTTCCGCGGCCACGACCGCGAAGCCGGCTCCCGCTGCTCCGGCATGCGCCGCTTCTATGGCCGCGTTCATGGCAAGCAGATTAGTCTGCGCCGCTATCTTATCGATGGCGCCAAGCGTATCGAGCACCCTGTCCGCCGCGTCGGCTACCAAGGTTATGGCTGCCGCGCTCGCCGTGGTGGTTTCGCTGCCGGCCTTACCCTGCTTGGCCAGGCTCTCGGCAAGCTCCCCCGCCCGCGCGGTCATGGCGCTTACTTCGCGCATGCTCTCAAGCATGGTCTCTACGGCTTTGGCGCTCTCGGATGAGGAGCTGCGCTGTTCGCTAGCGGCGGCCGCTACCGACCCAGTGGCGGCTTGAAACTCGCCAACCGCGCCGGCCAAGCGTTTGGATCCTGCTTCTTGCGCCTCAAGTTCATCCTGCAGATAGGCCGCGTCGCGCTTAGCCTCGTCGGCCCTACGCTCCGCCTCGGCAAGCATGCCGTCGACTGAGGCCGCAGCCGCGGCCGTCTCCCCGGAGGCTAGCGCTATACGCCGCGCGAGATCCTGGAAACGCTGCAGCATACGGTTTACGTACTCGCCCAATTCGCCTATCTCGTCCATCACCCGGAGCTCGACGCGCCTATTAAGCTCCACTTGGTCGGAGTCCAAGGCCCGCAGGCGCTCGGCAAGCGCGTCGAAACGGCCTCTGGTACGCAAAGCGTTTACCAGGTGCACGCCGGCGGCCACCGTAAGCAGGAACAGGGCCTCAAGCACGAATACGATACGTTCAACGTCTTGAGGTCCCAGGCTGCGCTCCCAAGGCAGGGGCAGCGCTTCAAAATCCACCGATGCCCGCGAGCTAATCACCGCTATGCGTTTTTTTAGGTTTTCCCTGTAGATTCTTGCCGCGTCCTCGTTGCTTTCGCTCGTAGCCAGCGCGTGGGCCGCGATGGCGTTAAGCTCCACGCCGTCGCGCAGGGTAAATTGCAGGAAACTGAGCGCGTAGAATACCAGGGCAAGGCCCAGCACCCACTGATGCGTCGTGCTGCGTATTTGGCGCTTGCGCTCCCCTACCTCGTATATGCCCAGGCGGTCGCGCAGCGGCGCGAACACCATCTCATCGAGGGCTATCTGCGCGCTCGCGTAGATAAAGCCGCCGGCAAGGTTAGAGAGGAGTATTATGAGGCGGTCAAAATGGAAGAGGCTCATAAGGCCGTCGGAAATAATTTGCAGGACCAGAAAGCCGGCGGCAAAGCCTATCAAATTGACTATGAGCACGAGCCGCGAGAAGCGTATGATGCGCCTACGGGTTAGTTCCGCATACGCGGCGGGCAGTATATCGCCTGCCTCCAGACGCATGGCTGCCTTCTGTATGGGCAGGGCGGAGAAGAACAGCACGGCGCCAAAGAGCAGCGATGGAGGCATCACATACGACGCTAGAAAGACCATCACTGAAGGCAGATAGCCCTGGATGCCGGGTATGCCCAGGATTATGCCGTCGCGTATAAAGGCGAAGGTCTGTATGACAAAGTATACGCCATTAATCATGATGGCGGAATTCAAGGTTACCCGCAGCGCCATCGTTTTGCTCTTCATAGTAGCCCCTTGACCATCGTTTTTCTCTGTACAACTCTTGTGCTTACAAGAGACCACATCTTCGCGCCCCACTGTTACGGAACGAAGCGTCATCAATATTTACGGCTAAAGGCGCTAAAAACGCAAGCTCCATTCAGTACGCGGGCGCAAATGAGGAATGGCCTCCTCGCTGATACCCCGGCTTATGGATTATGGAGAGGGCCGGGCACCCTGTCCCAGGCAAAGGGCACCCCGTAGAGCGCTCCCAGCGCGTGCGGGTTTAGGACCTCAGCGCGCGTGCCCTGCGCTACGAGTTTGCCTTCTTTAACGAGCGCGGCGTCATCGGCCGTAGCCAGGGCAAAGCCTATATCGTGAGTCGATAGAAGTACCCCGCCACCGGCCGCCGTAATGGCGCGCAACACGCCGCCTAGGGCCAGGATATGGGCGGGGTCGAGCATGTCCGTAGGCTCATCGAGCACTGTCCATAGCGCTTCCTGCACGAGGGCCCGGGCCAGGCGCACCAATTGAAGCTCGCCGCCAGAAAGCGCGGTAACGCGTTTATCCGCTTTCTCGGCCATGCCAACGCGGGCCAGGGCTTCCCGGGCGAGATTCGCGTCCTGTCCGCCGGGTATGCCGAGATAGGGCAGATGGGGAGCGCGCCCGAAGGTAACGTATTCTAGGCAGCTGAAGGAGAAGGCAAGGCGCTCCATTTGCGGTAAAAAGGCTACCCTGCCCTCGCGCTCTATAGATCCGCCGACGGGTACAAGCCAACCTGCCGCTATGCCCAGCGCGGTTGATTTGCCGCTACCGTTCGGCCCTAGCAGGGCCGTAACCCTGCCCGGCTGAGCGGAAAGGCTAAAATCGCTGAGCGCGTAGGTTTTTTCGCCTTTATACCTGTAGGAAACCGTCCTGAAGCGCAACATGCTAGCCACGCTCCACGCGCACGCGCCTACTTAAGAGCAGGCTGAAGAAAACCACGGTGCCAAGCAAGGCGGTTACAATGCCCAAAGGCAGTTCCCCGGGGAAGAGCCCCCGCGCGAGGGCATCGGCAAAGACGACGAAGGCCGCGCCGAGCAGCGCCGAGCCGCCGAGCGTGGAAGATCCGTCGCTACCGAGTATGATGCGGGCAGCGTGGGGTACGATAATGCCCACCCAGGATACCGTGCCCGCCATGGCCGTCACCGCGGCTACGCCCGCCGCCGCGAAGCCCAGGGTTAGGCCGCGCTCAAGTCCGGGTTTTGCGCCTAGTGATGCGGCCGTGGCCTCGTCTAAAGACAACAGGGTTATACGCCAGCGTGTACTAAGCACAAAACCAAGGGATAGGAGGGCAAGCGGCGCGGCAAGGCTTAGGTTCCTCCAGTTAGCGCTTGATAGCCCGCCCATCATCCAATAGGTAATCTCGGGCAGTTGCTTATGCGGGTCCGCTCCGTATTTTATCAGGGCGACCGCCGCGGAGAAAAACGCGGATACGGCTATGCCTGATAGCACAAGGCGCAATACGGCGCCGCCGAAGCGGAGGCGAGAGGCAAGGAACACCGAAAGCGCAAGGGCAAGGGCGGCGAAGCCGAAAGCCGAGCCAAAGAGAAAGAGCGGGCCTGCGCCAGCGATCAGGGCAAGGGCGGCGCCGAAGGATGCCCCTTGGGATACGCCCAAGAAGCCGGCATCCACCAGGGGATTGGCGAAGATAAGCTGGAAGGCGCAGCCCGTAGCCCCTAAGGTTGCGCCGAGCAGCAGGGCCCCAAGCACGCGCGGCAGGCGAATGAGCGTAAGCACGCGTAGCGCTACCGGGTCTTCAATAAGCGTCCTTATGCTTAAGAAGCCCGGGCTCGGATAACGGCCGAACGACAGGGCCGCAAGCGTTAGCGCGAGCAGGGCTAAGAGTCCGACGCCCAGGCGCAGGCCCTGGCTGGGAGTCCGCGCGCCTGGGATGGCTTTCACCGCCAGTCGCCCGATAGGCGAGGCTTAATCACCGCGTCAAAGCGCGCGTCATCCAGTTCGTAAAACAGCTTAAAGAAGCGCCGCGCTTCTGCCTCTATGGATAGGCTTGCCGATTGCGCGGGGTACAGGCTTTTCGAGAGCCAGAGCAATCCTAAGCCCCAGCGCGTATCTGGCTGGTCCCAGGAATAGAAATCCTGCGCATAGCCCAGTACCGCGCTTGTTCGGAGCGCGGTCATAGAAGCAAAACGCTTATCCGCCTTAAAGGCATCGGCTACGGCCTTGGAATCTTCCTTGTAAGAAATGAGCACGACGAGGTCCGGATTCCATGCAAGTATTTGCTCAGGGCCTACCGTGGCCCAGCCATTGCCGGGGTTAGCCCCTTTCCACACGGCCTTGCCGCCCGCGAGCTCGACGAGGCGCGTCTGTATCCATGAATCCGGCGGCACTTGGTAGCTGCCGGCACCGGCCTGCATGACGAGCACGCGCGGTACCGGAAGCGCAGCGCGTTTGGCTGCCGCGGCGGCCGCTTCTGTCCTGCTAACGATATCCTGATAGTAGCGAGACAATTCGGCCGCCCGCGCTTCAGACTTAAATACGGAGCCGAGCATGGCTAATTCCGAATAATAATCCTCGGGGCTCTCTAGGTTCAGGTAGAGGGCTGCTATGCCCAAGGCATCGAGACCGGGGCCTAAGCTTGCCTTCATGGTCGACTTAACTATGACCAAGTCAGGCTTCATGGCTGCGTAGGCCTCGGCGCCAGCGCTACGATCCAGGGTCGGCTTAGAGAGGAAGCCGGGGTCGACGGCCTCAAGAAAGGCGCCAAGGCCCTGGTCGGTCCCTGCTATAGCGACCACGGCCTTCCGAGCGGCAGGAAAGGCGTACAGCGCATCCGCCACCATGGCCACGGCCCTGCCGCCGAGCACTACGCGAGCCGGACGGATGGGAAGAGGAGCTTGCGCGTATACAGGCAAGGCGAAATAGATGCAAAGTGCCGCGATAAGCGCGGCAACTGGGGTAGCTTTATAGTACTTCATACCGTGAGGATAGCATGGCTCAAGGCGGCGGGCAAGCATTGGCGTAGGCATCGGGCGTGTCTATATCCAGCAGTATGCCGCGATCGCCCAGCTCCACGCTCGCCCAGGAGCGACCCATAATGAAAGCCCTGAGGCGTCCATCGGGGGCAAGCCCCTCCATGTCCGGCAGAAAGGAATAGGGTATCCATACCGGATGCCCCAGTTCGCCTTCTGCGCTAGGAAAGAGGGCGACAGCCTGCTCTCCAGCGCTCTTTCGTCCGCGAGCCTCCGCGAGGAGCGCGCTCAATGCCCGTGCAGGCAGTAAAGGCATATCGGCGGGGGCCACGAAGAATCCGTCGCCGCGGGGGTCGATCCGCAGCGCCTCCTTGGCGCCGAGCCGGATGGAGCCGAGCATGCCGGCCTCCCACGCATCGTTTCTTATTGTGGCTAGGCCCGGATAGCCTGATAGCGCGGCCTCGAGTTCGGCGCCGCGGTAGCCGCTCACGACAAGCGGCCGTACGCCGGCTTGCAGGCAACATTCTAGTACCGCGTCAATAAGGCGCTTATCCTTCCAGGCTAACAGGGGCTTAAAATCGCCTGAAGCGCCGCCCTCCATGCGCGAGGATCGGCCCGCGGCAGGTATGACGCAGAGGGTCTTCTCGTGCTCAGGAAGGTCGGACCTCGTATCCATGGCAGCCATAGTAATCGGATGCTTCGGCGGCGGTCAATGCGCACTAGCCTAGACTCAGGCAACTCTTTCCCAGGCCCCCGTTTTTCCGTATACTACTAGGAAAGGGCCCATAGCCTTTATATGATTAGTAAGGCGCTTGCTAGCGCGACGAAAGGCGGTGTAGCGGTGGCTACGGATTTGGCGACGTTAGAAGCGTTCCTCACGGAAGAAGGGCTTAAATATTCCGTGCATGGGGACTACATACGCACCAGCTTCGCTACCGATGTATACCGCGACCAAGACGGAGACGGTTCGGTATTTATCATAGCGAGAATGGACGAGGAAGGTGAGTATTTTAAGCTCCTTGCCCCTAATCTCTATAATTATCCCCCCGACGGCCCGAGCCGGGCCGAGGTATTCCGGGTGCTGCTCGGCGTATGCTGGCGATCCAAGCTCATAAAATACGAGTATGACGAACGTGACGGCGAAATACGGGCTATAATTGAATTTCCCCTGGAGGACAGCGTTATTACCAAGCGCCAGTTCCTCCGCTGCCTGAACGGGCTCGTCCAGATAGTGGACGAGTATCATCCGGCCATAGAAAGCGCTATCAATGGCGGCCCGGGCTCGCTTGACGAGGCCGAGGAAACATCGGAAAACCTGCGCCGCGCCGATCGGATATACCGTTTGGCGGGGGTAGAAAAGCGCAGGACGTCCGCGCTGGACGTCTTCCTTGAGGAGTAAGCATGTCCCGTTACGATAGATATTCGGAGAGCGCGCTCGGCGTGCTCGTAAAGACCCAGGACATAGCCCTGCGCGAACGGCGGGGCCAAACCGAGTCAAGCGACCTCGCCTCCGCGCTCCTGCTGGCGGCCTTGCCCGATATCGTGGCCATAGCCAGGCGCAACAACGCCATAGTCGACGACCAGCGGCTCAAAGCCTTGAACGAGCGTATAGAAGCGCGCCCCCCCGCGGAAAGCGACGGCGCCATGAAGATATCGCAGGAATTCCGCACCATACTCGACAAGGCGGAGGCCATGGCCGGCGACGCGAAGGTGGAGCCCGAGCACCTCATACGGGCGGCATGGCCCTCCATAAAGGAAGAGCTAGCGCCTTACTTCCGCGCCGAGGCCGAACCCGCCCTTGGCCTGCCCTCGGACGAGATTACGCTGCCGCTGCCCCATACCCGTGGTAGCGAATCCGAGGCCTTCCGCATACTGGAGCGCTTCGGCCAGGAGCTAACCGGCGCCGACGCCGACTTTCCTATATTCGGCCGCGAGGCGGAGCTCGACTCCCTGGTATCTACCCTTATAAAATTCTGGAAGCCCAACCCGCTCATCATAGGCGAATCGGGCGTGGGCAAGACGGCCCTCGTGCAGGGCCTTGCCATGCGCATAAAGTCAGGGGCCGTGCCCGAGCGTCTTAAGGACGCCCGCATATTCGAATTGCGCATAGCGGAACTGCTCGCCGGCACCACCTTGCATGGCGCCTTGGAAGAGAACCTTAATCAGGTGGTCGAGGCGGCCGAGGCTTTGCCCAACGTATACCTCTTCATCGACGAAGTGCATCAGGTAGTACCCTCTTTCGCGAACAATCCTATATCCGAAGTGCTTAAGCCCGCCCTATCCTCGGGCCGCATACGCTGCATAGGCGCTACGACGAATACCGACTACGCACGTTACCTGGAAAAGGACAGCGCCCTGCTCAGGCGCTTCCAAACGGTGCTGGTAAAGGAACCTGACCGAGCCACGGTGCGTATCATCATGGCAGGCGTAGCACCTCGCCTTGAGAAGCATTTCGGCATAAGCATAGCGCCTGCCATGCTGGATCGAGCCCTTGAGGTGTCGCGCCGCTATCTGCCCATGCGCCGCTTCCCCGACAAGGCCTTGGACGTGCTCGACCGCGCTTCCTCGCGCGCCGTATTCTTAGGCGAGAGCGAACTCAGCGAGGCCCGCCTCCTGGACGCCGTCAAAGACATAGCAAACGTGGTTGCGGAATCGGGCCTGGACAGCTCGCGCGGCCTACCCGGCTTGGAGGCGGCCATAGGCAAAGACATCTTGGGCCAGGATCATGCCATAGCGCAGGTATCCGATGCCGTGCGCGTGGCCAAGATGCGCCTTGGGCTCCAGGAAGGCCGCCCCGACGGCGCTTTCCTCCTCACCGGCCCTACCGGCGTGGGCAAAACGGCTTTGGCTATAAGCCTTGCCAAGGCCCTGTCGGGCAGGGACGACGCGCTCTTTCGCATAGACATGAGCGAGTTTTCCGACGCCCACACCGCCGCGCGCCTCCTTGGCGCTCCACCGGGTTACATAGGCTACGACGACGCGCCCCTCTTGTCGCGCGCGGTGGATAGCTGCGCAGGCGGCGTGCTCCTCCTCGACGAGCTGGAAAAAGCGCATGCGCAGGTACACCGCATATTCCTGCAGATACTCGACGCCGGCCGCGCCACGGATTCAAGCGGCCGCGTACTCTCGTTCGCGTCCATAACGATCATAGCCACCTGCAACGTAGGCGGCGAGTTAGGGCCGGCCATAGGCTTCGGCCAGGAAATGGGGCCGGGGCGCATAGGCGCGCCTATGGCGGCGCTTAAGAAAGCCTTTCCCGTGGAGCTCTTGAACCGATTTGACGCCATCGTGCCCTTCCGCTCGCTGGACCGCATGGACGCAAAGCGCATACTGGCGGATACCATAGTGCGTAAGGGCAACCAAGCGCTCAAGGCGGAATACGGACTTGAGCTTTCGTTTAGCGACGAAGCCCTCGACCTTATACTCGAAGAGGGCTTCTCCATGGAATTCGGCGCGCGCAATATGCAGCGGGCCTACCGCAGCCTCGTGTCCACCCCCCTGTCGCGGGCGCTAGCCAGCCTAGGCGATAGCGGCCTCGTCGCCGTGGAGCGAGATGGCCTTGCGCTCCGCTTCAAGACGCTTACAGGCCCCGCGGCTGAGGTCCAGCTATCCCCTGAGGATCAATCCGACAGCATAGCGGAGCCNNGGCCCGACGGCAAAAAACTGCGTCACGATACGCAGATGTCGTCCATGCTGCCCTATGTTATGCGCTCGCGCACCGAAGCTACGGTGTACTTTTCCAAGGATATAGACGTAGAGGCGGCTCTCAGCTACGTTCACCATAAAAACGCCGAGCGGCCCGATGCGCATTACAGCCTCTTCGGCCTTGTCCTGGCCGCCGCGGTACGAACCTTCGCCCTTAAACCCAAGCTCAACCGATTTATATCCAGGAGGGGCCTGTATCAGCGCAACGAACTATGCTTCTCGTTTATCGTCAAGAAAGCCTTAAGCGAGGAAGCGGTGGAGCGATCGGCCAAGGTATGGTTTGAGCCCGATGACTGCCTGCCGCAGGTTATGTCCAAGGTAAACGCGGCCATAGCCTCTATACGCGATGATCAGCCGACGCCTGACGAAAAAGAAATGAGCATAGTAGGTTCGCTGCCGGGCGGCAGGGCCCTGTCCACCTTCCTCTTCCGCCTCTTAGACCGCATGAACATAGCGCCAAAGGGCATGATAAAGAGCGACCCGCTCTACGTTTCCGCCTACTTTGCCAATTTAGGCAGCCTGGGCCTTGAAACGCCCTATCACCACCTCTACGAATGGGGTACCTCCAGCCTCTTCATAGCCCTGGGCAAGATTTTCCGCAAAGACAATGGAGGCGCGGAGGGCCGGCGCCATATAAATATCAAGATAAGCTTGGACGAGCGCATAGCCGACGGCTTGTATTTCGCCCATACCGCGAGCCTCTTGGCCCGCTTCATACGCAAGCCCGAGGAGCTGGAAATGCCCCTCGATACGTTTTCCAAGAAGGAGCTCTGAATGGAAAAAGACAAGAATATCGTCGAGGAAGTGGATAATTTCTATAGGATTATCGCCCTTACGCCCTTTCGGAAAACCAAGGGCGTACATTTCGACATCTTTCCTATGGAACTATTGCCCCGGGTAGACGGCATCGACCGCGTCATCCATGAGAGCGACGCCATATCCCCGGGAGCCGTAGCCGGCGTAGAGCGTCCTTGGTACCTGCACCAGGCTCAGGAGGACAACCTCATCGTCCTCCATGGCAGGCGCACGGTGGACATCTATACCCTCGAGCACAGGCGCGTCGAGAACTTCGTGGTTGAGCCGAATCGTGTATTTAAGAACGGTAAGCTCATCTATGACGGGGCCGCCATATTAGTATGGCCTTGCAATGTATTCCACCGCATCCATACCGGGCCCGAGGGCTCGGCCTCGCTAAATTTTGCCGTGCGGCATCCAGGTTTCGACATTAAGACGAACTTCAGCATATATGACCTGAACACCGATACCGGCGAATATAAAGTGGTGCGGGCGGGCCACCTGGATCAGAATCTGAACTGAGTCAAAGCAAGGCGCTTACCAGTCCTATGCTCGCGAAGGCGAGTATGCCAAGCGCGAGCAGCCATATCCACAGGGGCAGCGGCGCGGCCGGCCCCTGAGGACCCTTCCGCGGAGGCCAGGCTTCCGCGCCGCCGTCGTAGCCAGGAGCGTTTAAGGCGCCCGTATGGCCGCATACGGGGCAGCCTTCCTTGAAACGGCTCGGCGCCGCGCTAAAGCCGCATTTTGGGCATAGTACCGACGTAAAAAGCCTGCCGCACTTTGGGCAGGCTTTTTCGTCCCGCCCCACTTCCGCCCCGCAATGCTGGCAGTAATAGCGGGGAGCTTCTTTGGACTTCAGGAGCCTTCCTTTGCGCTTGCGGGAGCGGCCGTTTCCGGCTTCTTCTCCGCCTTCTCGGCGGGCTGAGCCTGCGCATCGCTTGCGGCCTTCTCGGCGCTCTTAAATCCCGGCTTGGCGTCGCCTGGCTTGGCTTCTCCCGGTTTCGCGTCGGAGGAACTTGCTCCTGCGGAGCTCTTCTTGCCCCGCGAATCATTCACATAGAAGCCGGATCCTTTGAAGATCACGCCCGAACCGCCGAAAATAAGGCGGCGGACATCTTTGCCGCATGCGGGGCAATCCTTTATAGGATCCTCAGACATACTCTGGGATTTCTCAAAGGTATACCCGCAGCTCCGGCATTCGTATTCGTACGTGGGCATACGTTAACCTCGCGTTGATAATGATGTAGCGCTGTAGCAAGAATATACACAAAGGGCTCGCTTAGAGTAAAGCCCGTCATAGCCGTGCACAAATTGATTGAAAACGATTAGTACACTTTCCATTTACGCCTGCCTAGTTTAATATCACGATCGACAGGAGGCCTTGACGGCAAGGCTTCTCTTAAAACCCTGCTTCAGGAGGTCCGCATGATAATCGTAGCCAGCGTCTATACCGGACGCCCGAAGGATAGGTTCTAAGACCGCGGCACGCTCCCAGCCTGAGCGCGCCTGTCTTTCCTTCCCGCCCTTCCCCCATCCGGACAAGCACACAAAACGTTTACCCGTTCGCGGCTCATACGGCCGGGGCGAGTCTATGGTCCTGCGCCCGCCGGGCATATCCTGGGAGCGCACGTCGTCCGCGCACGCTGCCTTATCGCTGCGCCTTCGCGGCCGGAAAGCCCGCATAGAAGCGGGAACATCGTATGTACATAGTATATGAGCATCATCGCGACGCTGGGGCGGCCCAGCGCGATCCCCTGGCCGATTGGGGCTGGGACGAATTTTTCAGCGCGGCTTTTGACGCTCTGGGCGCTTCGCCCGAAGCGCGCTCGGCCCTTGAAAACATAGAACAGGAGCAAGCGCCCGCCGGCCAGAGCGGCGGCGAAGGCGGCGCCTTAGAGGGCCGCCGTGAACGGGCGCGGGTCATAGAAGTCCAAAGAGGAGCCTACCTGGTCATACGGCAGGGTCCGGACTATGAGGCCATAGAAGACCGCGCCATACTATCGGGCAAAGCCCGCCTCTTAATCGAGGCGGGAGCCGAGGCGCCTGCCGTCGGCGACTGGGTGCTCGGCAGGAAGGAGCTTAACGGCCCCTTCGTGATCGAGGGGCTCCTGCCGCGCAAGTCATCTTTTTCACGCAAAGCGGCAGGCGATGTCGAGCACGACAGTGTACGCGAGCAGGTGCTTGCAGCCAACGTCGACATCGCCTTCCTCGTGGCCGCGGCGGGCGAGGATTTCAACGAGCGCAGGCTGGAACGCTATGCTACTCTGGCATGGGAATCGGGGGCTATGCCGGTAATCGTTATAACCAAAGCCGACCTTGCCGGAGACGGCATACTCGAGCTAGTGGCGCGCGCTAGCGCCGCCTGCCCGGGCGTGCCCGCCTTCGCTATATGCGCGCCTGACGGCAAGGGCCTTGCGGCCTTTGACCAATACTTAAAGCCCGGTAAAACCGGCGTGCTCCTGGGCTCCTCGGGCGCGGGCAAGTCTACCCTGCTCAACGCGCTCGCTGGCGTTCGCCTTGCCGCCACGAACGACGTGCGCGCCTTTGACCAGCATGGCAGGCACACCACGACGGCGCGCACCCTGTACCGCCTGCAAAGCGGCGCCCTTATCATAGACACGCCGGGACTCAGGGAAATTCAGCTTTGGGCCAGCGAAGAGAGCGTCGACGCCGTGTTCTCGGAAATCGAGGAAGCGGCGCGGGGCTGCCGCTTCGCGGACTGCTCGCACGGCGAGGAGCCTGGCTGCGCCGTCAAGGAAGGGCTCGAAAACGGGGTCATAGCCATAGAACGCTATGAATCCTGGCTCAGGCTCAGGCGGGAATTGTCTTTTCTGGAAACCAAGCATGACCCGCTCGCCCGGCAGGCGGAAAAGACTATGCTTAAGCGCAGAAGCAAATATATCCGCGAGCTTAAAAAATCGCGCGACTGAATGAAGTCCTTATGACGACAAGCCTCCCAGATACTCCTCAATAAAATCCTTAGGGGAAAGCTCTTTGTTTAAAATCCTGTACACGCCGTTACAAATGGGCATGGCCAGCTTTTTTTCCATGGCCACTCTATGCACGAATATACTGGCGGGAGCGCCTTCGGGCAGGTAGCCTAAGAGTTTTATGCGCGCGACGAGATCCTGCGCATCCTTGAAGGGCGCGAGGGCGTCCTTCTCGACTATATCGCGGCCGAAGCGACGGTTGCGGCCATGGACAGAGCGGCAGGTAACGTCGAGGTCCCCCACCCCCGCTATGGAAGTAAAGGTCTCGGGATGCGTGGCTCCCAGGACCTGCCCGAAGGCCTGTATCTCGTTAAGGCCGGCCGCTAGGAGCATTGATTCGGTATTATCGCCAAACTCGTCGGATTCCGCCTTGAGAGCGTCGAGCATGCCGAAGGCTATGGCTACCACGTTCTTTACCGCGCCGCACACCTGCACGCCTACCACGTCGAGCGACGGAAAAACGAGCAGCGAGCGCGACTGCATGAGCTCGCGGGTGCGTATGGCGTTGCGTCCGTTCGCGCTGGCGGCTGCCAGTCCCGTCACAAGGCCGCGCGACACTTCCTCGGCATGGCTCGGCCCGGACACGTACACCAGGTTGCCGCGATAGAAGCCCGGCAGGTAATCCTCAAGCGTATCGACGATAAGCTTAGGCCCTTTAGGCGTTTCAATGAAACCCTTAGTAAGCACGATAATGAGCGAACTGCCTTCCATGATATTGGGGGCAATGAGTATGCGCTTCACGGTAGCCAGTAGATAGGGCGAGGGTACGGCGAGCACTATGGCGTCCTTGCCGCTAGCGGCATCAAGGGGGTCGCCCGTAGCCCTGATGTTCAACGGCAGGGTAACCGACGGCAGGAAGAGTTCATTCACGTGCCGCTCGTTGACCGACCTGACCGTTTCAGCTTCCAAGGCCCAGAGCGCTACTTCGTGCCCGTTTTCAGCTAGGCTCTTAGCCACCGCCGTGCCCCATGCTCCGGCGCCTATGACGCCTACCGTTTCCTTCTTGCGCTTGCCGAAGGCCGGCAGGGCCGGTATGCGCCAACGCTTATGCTTTTTTCCGCTATCAGGCATCGCTAACTCTCTTTCTTCCGGGCGACGAGCGCTTCAAATTCGCCAAGCCGGCCATAGCTGGGCTTAGTTTATCGAAGCTTGTGTGTCCACGTAACATCTGTACGCATAGCATCAGATCCACTCTTCATTGCCGTCCTTCCAGGCTTGCAGCTCCTCGGGCTGAAAGAACAGGGCTATCTCCCGCTCGGCGCTGGCTTGAGAATCGGAGGCATGGATGAGGTTGCGCTGCGTGCGGGCCCCGTAGTCTCCGCGTATGGTGCCGCTATGCGCCTCCGCCGGGTTCGTGGCGCCGCATAGGGCACGCAGGGCCGCTATGGCGGAGCGTCCCTTTATAACCATAGCCACGACGGGGCCGCTGGTCATGTACGCTATGAGCGCCGGGTAGAAATCTTTGCCCTGGTGTTCGGCATAGTGTTGTTCGGCAAGGGGTTTCGGTATGGTCATGAGCTTTAAGGCTATGATAGACAGCCCTTTTTTTTCTATGCGGGACAAGAGCTCTCCCGCCATGCGGCGCTGCAAAACGCCGGGCTTAAGCATGGCAAAGGTCCGTTCCTCGTTCATGGCGTTTCCTTTCAAGGATCGTATGTATTTGATAGTACCCTATGCGCTAAGCCGCGGCAAGCCGACGGTCATATCCTGAACGTTGACAGGAGGACGCCCCTGGCCGAGAATAGAGGCGACTTAAAGGGAGGAATCATGAAAAAAGCAATGCGGATACTGCGGATAGTCGTGCTCGTGGCCGCGGCGCTCACCCTGGCCTTCCGCCTGAGCACCTACCACCCTAAGCCCATACAGGCCGAGCGGGTAGTATCCCGAGGCGATGCGCCTATGCTCCAAAGCGGCCAGAGCCTAAAAGTACTCAATTGGAATCTGCAGTATATGGCGGGCAAGAACTATGTATTCTTTTATGACGAGTGGGACGGCTCGGGCAAGGACGACCGCCCTTCGCGTCAGGATATAGAGGCCACCTACCCCGAGGTGGTGCGCGTCATACGCGACGAGGACCCGGACCTGCTTATTCTGCAGGAACTGCATGACGGCTCGTCGAGTACCGATGGCGAGAATCAGCTTGAGCGGCTCCTAAGCTATCTGCCAGCAAGCTATGCGTATTACGCTTCCGCTTTTTACTGGAAGGCCGCCTTCGTGCCGCATCCCCGCATAATGGGCAGCGCGGGCATGAAGCTGGCCATCATATCCAAATACCGCGTCGACCAGGCTTTCCGTTATCAGTTGCCGCTTATGCCCGCCGACCCCATCACCCGGCACCTTAACTTTAAGCGCGCCGTGCTTGAACTGCGCCTTCCCGTGCAGGGTGGCAAGCCGCTGTCGCTCATGAGCATACACATGGACGCCTTTGCCCAGGGCTCGGACACCATGCAACGCCAGGTGGACTACGTCATAGAGCTCTTAGGCCGCACCGTAAGCGAAGGGCGCAGTTTCATCATAGGGGGCGACTTTAACCTCGTTCCGCCGGGGCTTTCGTACGCGCGCCTGCCCGACGACGAGAAAGCCATGTTCCAGACGGACACCGAGATAGCCAAGCTCTATGCCCTCTATCGGGGCTACCCGCGAGTTGAAGACGTTGATGGCCCTGAAGGCGAGCGCTACCTTACCCACTTTCCTAATATACGCGACAGGCCCGACCGCGTGCTCGACTACTACTTCGTGTCCCCCGATATAGCGCCCCTGGACTTCTACGTGCGCCAGCATGACACCCTGCGCATATCCGATCATCTGCCTACTATAATGGAGTTTAAGCTGCCCTGAGCGCGGGAGCCGCGATGCTCCGCGCATGCGTACTCTTTTTGTCTAGCCGTTTTTGCCCCTCGACCCTGAAGCACTATAGCGGGTACTATGGGAGCCGTGAAAGAACTCCATGATACCGCTCTACGCCCGGAGCGCGCCTACCTTGTAGGCGTGCGCGATGAGGACGTACGCAGCGCCGAGGCCGAGAGCCTCGTTAAAGAACTAGCAAGCCTCGGAGAGACCCTCGGCATAGAAGTGGCCGGCTCGGTAACGGTGCCGCTTCGCGTAAAGACCGCGGCCCTCCTGCTCGGCAGCGGAAAGGCCGACGAGATAGTCGCGGCCGCAAAAGCGGCCGACGCCGACTCTATAATTTTCGATAGGCCCATAAGCCCGGTGCAGCAGCGCAATTGGGAAAAGCTCTCGGGCCTATCCGTATACGACCGCGCCGAGCTCATCATCAAGATATTCGCCAGCCGCGCCCACACCAAGGAAGCGTCGCTCCAGGTAGAGCTGGCCCAGCTCAAATACCTCTTGCCGCGCCTCAGTCACTCCTACGAGGAACTGCACAGGCAGCGCGGCGGCCGTTACGGCACCAAAGGCTCGGGCGAACAGAAGATAGAGCTGGACAGGCGGGAAATATCCGACCGCATACAGCTGCTGGAAGAAGAGCTTCTTGGCATACGCAAGAACCGGGCCGTGCAGCGCAGGCGCCGCGAGCGCATATCCATGCCGCGGGCGGCCATCGTGGGCTACACGAACGCGGGCAAGTCCTCCATACTCAACGTGATAACGCTCGCGGACGTATTCGCCGAAGATAAGCTCTTTGCCACCCTGGACCCCACGACCAGGCGCCTCGTCACCAAGGCGGGCGTCGTGCTGCTCACCGACACCGTGGGCTTCGTGCGCAATCTGCCCCACGGCCTCGTGGAGGCCTTCAAGGCCACGCTTGAGGAGGCGGCCGACGCCGACCTGCTCGTGCATGTGCTCGACGCCGCCGACGAAGAGTCCGAAGTGCAGTATGAAACGACGAGGAAGGTGCTGAGCGAAATAGGCGCGGATACCTCGCATTCGGTCATCGTCTACAATAAGGTCGACAAGGTAGAGGAAAAGAGCGTGCTCGAGTTCTTAGCCAGGCGCCATCCCGGAGCGGTGTTCTGCTCGGCCAAGACCGGCGAAGGCCTCGACGCCCTTAAAGAAGCCATAAACGCCGCGCTGAGCGCCGGCGACAGCGAACTATTGTTGCGCATACCGCAGAGCCAATACGCCCTCGTTTCTTTACTCTACCGAGAGGCAACGGTGCTGTCCGAAGAACATGAGGAAGGAACCGTGCTGGTACGGGGCAAGGTGCCTGAGCGGCTTCTGTCGCGGCTCAAGGAATTCATCGTAGAGGCCTAGCCCTATGCTTAAGCGCCCAAGCCCTTGCAGCCGCGGCGGCCAGGTACAGGCGCTAGAATAGCCGCGTCGAAGGCGGCGCGGCTATTCTTTGTCTTCTTTTACGTAATACTGGAGAAGCTGGACCATATAGTATATTTTTTTATATATGTCGGTAAGAGTGTCCTTCATAGGCTTGCCCGCGGCGTTCTCGACTTCCTTCCAATTCAATATAACTTCATGGTGAGACTTGCCTAGGTCATCTATCATGCTCTTGATATGCCTACCCACGTTTATGAGGTTAATAGCCGCCTTGTTCACCAAGGCTAAGGCTTTGTCGTTTACGTCCTTGAGGAGCTGTCGAACGAATTTTATCTGTTCCTTGTCGCGATCGCATTTCATCATGGCGCTACGGAGCCGTGTACCCATATCACCGTCGTCGGCTAGTCCGTCGTCGAACTGGAGTATGCCTTCGGATACCTCTAGTAAAGCGTGATAGCCGTCGGATAACTGCTGTGACTGTATATTCGTGGACCATTGCCCTCTGATGAGCAGGATGTCCACCAGTTCGCGTATGTCTTTCTTAAAGTAATCTATCAGGTAGGCCTTTAGGTAATTGAGCGCCTGAGTCTGCGTATAGCCGCCGAGCAGCTTCTTCGCGTACGCGGAGTTGGCTTTATCGGTATAATTCTTAAGGCGTAACACTACCGAAGTGCCAAAGACCGCCTTAGCCAACTCGTCGATTTTGGAATTTCTGCGCTCTTGCACGATCTTTTGAATGAGCATGGAGGTCTGGTTCTTAAGCTTGTCTATGAAGGGCTCGACGATGCGCTCCCCGGTAAGCCGGGGCGAGGCGCTTATATAGGGGTCTTTTTTAACATGGCGCACTATCTGCTCAAGCACCGCGCTGCTGCGCAGGTCATTAAGGGCAGGTATGAGCTTAACCCAGGCATCCACCTGGATAACGTCCATGTTGCGGTATTCCTTCAGGGCCGTAAAAATTCGCTTCCAGTCCGCGTCAAGGTTTAGGGGCAGGAACACTTCCAAGAAGTCGTGCAGATCGTCGGCTACGTAGTCTCCTGATATCGCGTCGAATTTCGGCGTATAGCTAAAATTGCGCTCCGCTACATTGGAGTCGAATTTTTTTAACAGGAAGAAAAAGTCGAAATTCATAAAATTTATGAACGACAAAAGGGTCGAATAGGCGTTGTCTATTTGCATGGTCTTCTCGGCGTCAAAAGCCGAGAAGAAATTCAGCATATCCTGCTTGACGCTCTCCTGCAGATCACGGAGAGGCACGGTTTTGGCTTTTTCCTTGATAAACTCGTCGGTCAAGCGCTCTGAAAGGGCACGCTGCTCTTTACTAAGAAAGGTTTCGATTACGAATGACTTAAGCACGCCGCTCTGCGCCGCGTTGGTGAGCAAAACCTGGGCTGGGGCGATTACCTTGTAGCATTCGTAAAAGAAGCGTGCAAGGCCGGGTAACGCTTCTCCGGTTTTAGGCTTATAGAAGCGGTAACGGGTATGGCCAAGATCCTTGCCTATCTGGCGGACGAGGCGTTTCTTGTCCATTTCAGGATCGGCCATGCCGAAAATGCCGAGTATTTTTTGGAAGAAGCCGGCTATACCGTCCGCCGGGTCTTCGGGAAGCTCATTCTTGGACATACGAAACAACCTTACTATGCCAATGCTCACTCGTCAATAAGAGCCGAGCCTAAGCTCTCCCGATACATAGGCTAATTCAGCCCCATCTACCAGAATGACTATGGCGCCAGAAGCGTCTATGCCGTTCAAAATGCCCTGAACAGAAGGGCCTGCGCCTAGCCCGGGGCAAAAGCGTACGTCGCGGCCTTTCCATGCCAGAGCTCCATTGATCTCATCCAGCCAGGACGGCGATTCAGCTCGTGGCCGCGCCAGTTCGGCGAGCAGAAGTTCCAGAAGTTCGCCGCTATCGGGAGCCGCTCCGCATTCAAGCAGAACGGAGCAAGGCGCGCTCGCATAGCCGCCTCCGAAAGAACGCTGGGCCAGATTGACCCCGAAACCCAAGAGCAGGGCCTGCCCTGCTCCTTCGCAGAGTATGCCCGCGAGCTTCCTATCCCCGCAAAGGAGATCGTTCGGCCACTTAATGCTTAAACCGGAAGGGAAATGCCTACCCTCCCCCGCGGCCCAGCGAAGCAGCGCGCGGCGCAGGGCTAGGCCGGCGGCTAAGGGCGGCGGCGCGCCTCCTTGTCCGGCGCTCGAGCCGAAACGGTCCCGGCTCATCCAAACGGTGCAGCTTAGTCCCTGCCCGGTCTCGCTGGACCAGGACCTGCCCGCAAGCCTGCCCCTGCCTGCGCTCTGATAATCCGCCCGCACAGCGCCGCAGGGGTGGATGGCGGCCTGGCGGCGTGCGTCGTCCATGGTGCTCGTCGTGCTGGCTAAGGCTATGCGTATAAAGTCCTCGGTCGTGTTATTTGCGGGCGCCATGATACGCTAGTATGGCAAAGGCTGACCGGGCTTACAAGCGTGCTCTTTTAAAGAATGCGCTTGACGCGTAGGGCCGGTAAAGCTACCCTGTGTATACCGCGCCGGCGCGCTAAAGCGCCGCAGCGGAAGAGCCGCCATCCGGCATACCCATGCGGCAGGATCGCGGACAGAAAGGATACTCTATGTGCGGAATAGTGGGCTATACCGGCCCCCGCCAGGCCTCCCGTATACTCGTGGACGGCCTCAAGCGCCTCGAATACCGGGGCTACGATTCGGCTGGCATAGCCTTGCAGCGCGATGCCCAGTACACGGCCTATGACAGCCAGCCGGTGACGGTCATCAAGAAGAAGGGCAAAATCGCCGAATTACGGCAGGCCGTTCCTAAGGATCTGCAGGGGCATTGCGGCATAGGCCATACCCGCTGGGCTACGCACGGCAGCGTTACCGACCAGAATGCCCACCCCCACTGCGACGGCTCGGGCAAGATAGTTATCGTGCATAACGGCATTATAGAAAACTATATGGCCCTCAAGGAAATGCTGGAGAAGGAAGGCGCCGTCTTCAAGAGCGAGACGGATAGCGAGGTAATCGCCCATCTTATAGCCTACCATTACGACGGCGACCTTGAAGCCGCGCTTAAGTCCTGCCTCAAGCACCTGAAGGGCACCTATGGCATAGCCTGCCTCCACGCGGACGAGCCGGGGCGCATAGTCGGGGCCCGTAACGGCAGCCCTCTGGTGCTAGGCGTTGGAGAGGGCGAGATGTTCCTTGCCAGCGACGTCACCGCCATGCTTTCGCATACCAAAAAAGTCGTATACCTAAACGACGGCGAAGTGGTGAGCCTCTGGCCGCAGGAATTTAGGGTGAGCGACGGCGACGACCGGCCGGTGGACCCCAAGGTGGACCATGTGGCATGGGAACTTGAGGCTATAGAGAAGGAAGGCTTCTCCTGCTATATGGAGAAGGAAATATTTGAGCAGCCACAGTCCATAGCGCGCGCGCTTTCCGGGCGCATGGACGCCGAATACGGCTGCGCAAAGCTCAGCGGCCTTGACCTGAGCAAGAAGGAACTGCATGCCATAGAGCGCGTACGCGTCATAGCGGCTGGCACCAGTTGGCACGCCGGCCTCGTAGGCTGCCAGCTCATGGAATCGGTAGCCCGCCTTCCCGCGCAGGCCGAGCTTGCCAGCGAACTTCGCTACCGCAACCCCGTCGTGGAGCCCAACAGCATATACTTCGCCGTGTCCCAGTCGGGAGAAACCGCCGACACGCTCTACGCCATGCGCGAGATACAGCGGCGCGGCGGCACGGTGCTCGGCATATGCAATGTGGTAGGATCAACCATAGCCCGCGAGAGCCAGGGCGGCGTGTACGTGCATTCGGGGCCCGAGATAGCCGTGGCCTCCACTAAAGCCTTCACGAGCCAGCTAGCCGCCTTTTACCTCCTTACCCTGAGCTTCGCGCGCATGCATGACATGTCGCACTACGAGGGACAGCGCTTCCTTGAGCAGCTCAAGGCCGTGCCCGATCTCGTCAAGGAAGCGCTCGGGCAGCGCGACGCGGTACAGGCCCTGGCGAAGAAGTACTGCCGCGCGCAGGATTTCCTCTTTCTAGGCCGCGGCCTCCTCTATCCCATAGCATTGGAAGGCGCGCTTAAGCTCAAGGAGATATCGTATATACACGCGGAAGGCTACGCTTCCGGAGAGATTAAGCACGGCCCCATCGCCCTCGTAAGCCCCGATACGCCCAGCGTCTTTCTCGTGCCCAACGATCAGCTGAGAGAAAAGACCATCAGCAATATGAAGGAAATCAAGGCGCGCGGCGGCCCGGTCATAGCCATAGCGGAAAAAGGCGATGAACTCGTCGCCTCTATTGCCGATGGCTACATACCCGTACCCAAGAGCGACAGCCGCGTCCAGCCCTTTACCATGGTTATAATTCTGCAGCTCTTTGCCTACTTCTGCGCTCTGGAGCTCGGCCGCGACGTTGATCAGCCGCGCAATCTGGCTAAAAGCGTAACGGTGGAGTAAGGAAAGGCAGTGCTACGCTCTAGGCGGCCCTCGCAACTTATATGCCTCGCCGTCTGCGCAGCGCTTGCTCTCGCTTCCTGCTTTAGGGCAGGAAGCGGGACGAGTCCTTGGGCCGGCGGCTCAGGCGGCACGAGCGCGGAGCCGGCGACCGCTTTCGGTACTACAGGCACTTCCACTCGTCCCGCCGCGGCGGTAAAAATGGGCACGGCGCTGCTCATCCGCGGCAGCGAGCGGGAGCGCGGCCTGCCCTTCCTGGGCCAGAATGCCCTGGAGACCCTAACGGGCCGCTATGCGCTGAGCGACGAAAACGGCGGCGCGCTCGAGCTTGATGTGTGGTACTGCGCGGAGGCACTGATTATACCCGCCAGCTGGAGTGCGCGCGCCTGTACCGGCCTTCCTGCGGGGCTCACGCTGCGAGCAGCGCCGCCGGAGCCAGCCCTCGGCGGCGTAGCTAAGGGGCGGGTGCTGTGGGTGCTGGAAGCAAGCTCCTATCGGATATTTATAAGCCTTCCCGATGGGTTCGCCGACTCCTGCCGCTTCGCGGCCGCATTAGGGGAGCGCTTCGATTGGTTCCGTCGCTACGCGGCTCTGCCGAGCGACCTATCCTTCCCCGCCCTGCTCGAATACCGCTAGCGCCGCCTTACAGCCCTTCCATGAGCCGCACATAGAACAGAACGGCGCGCCGTACATTATCCACCGATATGCGCTCGTTTGCCGCATGCACCCGCGTTATGTCCTCGTTTTTTTGGAATATGGGAGCGAGCCGGTATATGCCCTGGCTAAGCTGGGTATAGTGCTTGGTATCAGTGCCCGCCGTGAACATGAAGGGTACGGCTCCGGCTTCAGGAAAGGCGTATGCAAGGGCGGCCACTATGGCTTTATAGCCTTCATGCTCCACCGACGATTCAGGCAGGGGGTCGTTCGCATGCCCTTGGTGGGCAAGCACGGCCCGCGCGCCGGCTCTTGAGGCTATGGCGTCTAGTTCGCTCAGAACGCCGGCCACCGTTGAGCCTGGCAAGAGGCGCACGTTCAGCACGGCGCGGGCGCTCTGCGGCAACACGTTTTCTTTTTGCGAGCCCGATAGCATCGTAGCGGCGCTTGTCGTGCGCAGGAGCGCGTTGGTCGTAGGCGTCATGGAGAACGCCGCCTTTACCAAAGGCGCCGTAAGGAAAAGATTGCGAAACAGGAAGCGGTATGCAAAGGGACTATAGCGCGAAAGGGCTTTAAGGAGGCCCGCCATCGTATAGGTTATTTTTGCCCGGAAGCGGCGCGCCTCGGTGGCGGTTACCGCCTTGGCCACGACGCCCGATGCCGTGTGCCGCGGGGGCATAGAGGCGTGCCCCCCGGTGCCCTGCGCCTCTAAGGCTACGTCCATGTAGCCCTTTTCGCTAATACCTATGAGAGCTAGAGGCCTGTCCGCGAAGGAAAGCAGGCCGTCGGCCACGAAGCCTCCTTCATCGAGCAGGAAGGAAGCGCGTACGCCCCTCTGCTTTAGTTCCTCCGCAATGCAAGCGGCGCCGCGAAGGCCGCCCACTTCCTCGTCGCCGCCGAAGGCGAAGTATATGCTGCGCTCAGGCACGAAGCCCCGCGAAAGCAGTATCTCGGCGGCGCTCATGGCGGCCGCGAGCATGATCTTTATATCTTGGGCGCCGCGGCCGTGCACGAAGCCGTCTATCACGGCGCCGGAAAAGGGCGAATGTTCCCATAGCTCTATATCTCCCGCTGGCACCACATCGTAATGCGCGCAGAGCACGACAGGAGGAAGCTCGCGTCTGCGGCCAGGCCACTCGAAGAGCAGGGAGCGATCGCTGGGCTCGCACAGCAGGAGGCGTTCATGGACCACGGGATACTGGGTTTTAAGTTCCGCTTTAAAGCGCGTGAATACCGCCTCATCCTCTTCAGCGGGGTCAAAGCTGGATACGGTAGGTATACGGAGCAAAGCCGCGAGCTTATCTTCCGCCCCTGCGAAGGGCTTTAAGAGCTCCTTATCAAGGCTCCCGGCGGGAGGAGCCTTTGGCCCGGATAGCGCGCGAATAACCATAAGCGCGAGGAGCGCGGCAGCGGCGAAAAACAAAGCCATGAGCCAATACATCGAGTATCCTCCGTATGCAGCCAGTATCGCGCAGTTTTAATGCTGGCGCAACATAGGCGCAGACGCTATGCTCTAGCCCTGGAGGATGGTATGCCCCAACACGATGAAATGCTAACCGAAAAGACCAGCCAGCCTGCGGTCAAATCATTTATCGCTTCTATGGCAGTCCTGGCGGCCCTTATGCTCGCGGCAGGCTTTCTAGGGCTTAGCCTTAGCCCCGGCTCCTACGAACGCTACGAATTGCCGGATGGAAGCAGCGCAGTGCTTCCCGGCTCATACGCCCCCGCGCCCCGCCCCGACTACCCGGCCTGGCGCTGGCTGACAGCCCCGCTTGAAGTGCTGGGCGGCGAAGACGCGGCCCTAGCCATCGTGATCATAGCATTTATCATTATTGTGGGCGGCGCCTTTGCCCTGCTCAAGGAGGCCGGCGTACTCGAAGCAAGCGTGCAAGCGCTGGCATCCCGCTTCGGCGCGCGGCGCAAGCTCTTCCTGGCCGTCGTATGCCTCTTCTTTATGCTCATAGGCAGTTTTATGGGCATATTCGAGGAGGTCGTGCCGCTCGTGCCCCTGGCTGTGAGCCTGGCGCTGAGCTTCGGCTGGGACATCTTTACCGGCCTTGGCATGAGCGTGCTCGCGGTGGGATTCGGCTTCTCAGCCGCCATAGCCAATCCCTTCAGCATAGGAACCGCGCAAAAACTCGCCGGCATAACGCTGCTCAGTGGCGCGCCATTTCGGATACTGGCTTTTGCCCTCATCTATGCGCTGTACTTAGGCTTCATGCTTTCCTATGTGAGCGCTCTGGAGAAAAAGCGCGGCTCTGGCCTTCCTGCCGGCCTTCCTGCCGAACAGGCACAGCGTGTACACGATGCGGGCGGCGCGCCTTCAGCGGCTCATGGCTCGAAGGAAAAATCGGCGCGCGGGGTGCGCTTCTTTGCCTGGTCGGGAGCGGCCCTTGCGCTCCTCGTATTGGCCTCCTCGGTAAGCGGCATAGGCTCTGACTATGTGCTGCCGGCCATAGCCTTAGGCTTCCTCGTTATTGGACTCGGCGCGGGCTTGAGCGCGGGCATACGGCCGCGTGCCGCCCTGAAGGCATTTGCGCACGGCTCCGCTGGCGTCGCCCCTGCCGGCATACTCATACTGATGGCCTTGAGCGTCAAGCAGATTATCGTATCCGCGGGCGTCATGGACACCATACTGCACGGCGCTTCGCAATTACTGGTCACGGCGTCGGGCTATGGCGCGGCCGGCATAATGTACGGCATTACTCTGGCCATGAATTTCTTCATAGGAAGCGCAAGCGCAAAGGCCTTCCTCCTTATGCCCATATTAGCGCCTCTTGCCGACCTTGCGGGCTTGTCCAGGCAGATAGCGGTACAGGCTTTTGCCTTCGGCGACGGCTTTTCCAATATGCTCTACCCTACCAACGCGGTGCTGCTCATTTCTCTTGGCCTGGCCGGCATGTCCTGGGGAAGCTGGCTGCGCAAAACCTGGAAATTACAGCTGGCTACCCTTATCCTTAGCCTTGCCCTGCTCATGGTGGCGGTGGCGATAGGCTATCGATAACGAGGCAAAGCGCCGTAGCGCAAGCCATGGCGCTCTTGCTATACTCTGGGCCACATGAAACGAAACCTTATACCCGCGCTTTTAATCGTAGCCGCCCTGTTCCGCCTTGCGGCACAGGACAACTGGCTCGGCCGCTGGGAGGGCTCCATGGACTTTGGAGACGGACAGCTGCCCTTTACCCTCCGGGTGAGCGCCGCCGGAGCGCTCCTCGACCTGCCTGTCCAGGATCTCTACGGGTACCCGAGCTCGGGCATAGCCGCCGGCGAAAACACCTTGGCCCTCTCCTGGCTGTTCGGCGGAGGACAGTTGAGCATGCATTACAAGCAGGCCGACGGGCTTATAAGCGGCACGTTTAGGCAGGGCGAGGCAAGCGGCACGCTGCGCCTTCTGCGCTCATCGTTTCAGCCTGAGCCCGCCACGATGCTTGCGCTGCGCGCGCCTGACGGCGCTTTATTGCCCGGCACTCTCATAGTACCGGGACTCGGCGGCGAACAGAACTTGGTGGCGGGCAAGGTTCCGCTCATCATACTCCACGCGGGACTCGGCGCGGCAGACCGTGACGGCAACAACTATAACGTGCCCGGCCGCAATGACGCGCTTAAGCAACTCGCGGAGGCCTTGGCCGCGCTGGGCGTTGCTACGTATCGTTATGATAAACGCGGCAGCGGGCAGTCGAGCTGGCTCGTGGCACAAGAAGAGGAACTATCGTTTATTGCCTGGATACGGGATTTGACCGCGGCCATACGGCTCTTTGCCGAGGACGCGCGTTTTTCGTCAGTCTATGTATTAGGATTAAACGACGGCGCGGTGGTAGCCGCGGCGGCGGCCAACGCAAGCGGCTCCTTAGGCGGCCTTATCATCGCCTGCGCGTCGGCGGACAGCACGCTTGAAGCCTTCGCCGAAGCGCTGGACAAGGCCCCGCCCGAACAGCGGGAAGCCGGTTTACGCATAGTGTCCGAGCTGTCGGGAGGCAGGCTCGTTACTACGGTGCCCGACTTTTATGCCGCGTCCTTCAGGCTGAGTTTTCAGCCCTACCTCATCGAGGCCTTCAGCTACGATATCAAGAGCGAACTATCCCGCTACGCAGGCAAGACGCTCATCGCGCAGGGCGATATGGACTTGCAGGTAACGATGGAGGATTTTATAGCGCTTGCCAACGCCGCTACCGATGCGCTCACGCTTATCGTGCCGCGCATGAACCATGTGCTCAAAGACGTACCGCAGGATATCGAGGAAAATTTCGCCGCCTTCAGCGACCCCTCTTACCCGGTATCGCAGGCGCTTGCCGAAGCGCTCGCCGAGTTCGTCCGCTAGCTTAGGGGATTCTGCCTGCGAAGGCGGTCAGCGCGGCCATATCGCCAGCGCCTAGGCTCAGGCCCGATGCGAGCACCATGCCGTCCTGACTGAGCCAGCGTAACGATGCGTTCATGCCGCGTGCCTTCTCGGGCCAGATGCCGTTTATCAGGGCGTACATGAAAAGCCTGCACAACGGGGCATACACCGCGGCAGAGCGCGGATCATCGAAAGCAAAGGTAAATTGGGTATCATAGAGCTCTTCGCCGCGCCGCGCGCTTATGACGAGGCCGCGCAGCGGTATGGCTTCGGCATCGAAAGGCAGGCCGGATGCCAGGGTTTCAAGCGGCGAAGGCAGATAGAGGGCTAGGTCGGCCGACCAAGCGACGAGCCATTGTTCCGGTATGGGATGCGGCCCTGGATTCCGAATTGCGGCGCTCATGCCGTCAAGAGCCTGGGTGCCAAGAAGCAGCGTGGAATTACCCGCGAAACCCAGCCGTAATTCGCCCTCGCGTTGGCGCCACACGCTGCCTTCCTTTACCCAGGCTTTGTCGCCGCTTAGCTTGAGCCCCGCCGCGCCGGAGGGATAGCGGCCGCTGGCCACCGCCAGGAGAGCCGGGAAAGCCCCGGGCAGGGGCGAGGCTGCAGGCAAGAGCGCGAGCACAAGACTATCCGTCCGCGCGCTCATTTCCTTAGCGGCCGCTGCGGCGCCTTCTATGCCCAGCGCTTCTATAAAAGCCTCAAGCACGTATCTATCGAGCTTGGCGTAGGCAAGAGCACCGCCGGGCAGGAGCCGCTCGGGTTCCGCGCCGCGGGCAAGGGCCGGGTTGCCCGCGCAGGATCCTAATCCGGCGGCGGCCGCGGCGCACAAAGCCAGCGCGATTACAGGGCGATTCGAATAGCGCTTTGCGTTCATTACAGACCTTCCCGTTCAAGCGCGCTTAACGCCCGCTTCTTATGCTCAATGGCGGCCTCGTTCCAGCGGTAAAGATGGGACGAGTAAAAAGCGCTGCCCACCTGGATCGCATCAGGCTCGCGCGCGAACGCCCTTGTTAGCTCGGCTTTAGCCCAAGCGAGCTTGTCATAATGGCGCAATCCGGCCAGAGGGGAGTCATCGCCGGGCGCTCCGGCTTCCCGTCGCCACAGCTCCTTGTCCCAGGGTTCCACGCCGAATTCAATCAGGTAATCCGCTATGCGCTCATCCCTGGCAGGAGAACCCCAAATGCGCGCGAGAGGCTCGACGATCAGTTCATCGTCAGTAAAAGGCTTGCCCAGATACACCCGCAAATAGCGATAAATCTTGCGCGCGGCCGAGGCGAAGCGATTCCGGTTAACGATGTCGCGGTAGCCTGGCTTAAGCCTGTCGTCGCGCCAGAGCCCATCGGGGGCATCCGGTCGGGCCAAAGCCTGCAGGTGGCCTGCAGGCGGCAAGGCCTTGCCCCGCGATTCAGGCAAGGCGTTAAAGTCTTCCATGAGCCCTGAAAAATTCTGGTGGGCCCAGCTGTCGGCGAAGCTATGGAGTGCAATGCCGATGATATAGGGATCTTTGTCTTTAAGCGCGGCTACAAGCAGCTCCTTGACGATGTCGCCATTAGGAGTAACCGCATACCGGTTGCGGGCCTCGTCGATGCGCAATGCGGCGGCTTCTGCCGGTTCGCCGGGCAAGAAATGGAAAGGCAGATAAATATCGCGCCGTACGCCTTCGTCCCAAAACAGGTAATTCTGCGTAGGCCGTATATCCACGCGTCCCTGCGGCGCGGCGAAGCTTAACAGGCTCGTGGCCGCGTCTACGTACTGGGACGAGTACGCCATAGTCGCGGCGAAATCCTCGTCCATGCCGGCCTGACGCGCGAGTATATAGATGGCGTAGTAATGAAACTCTATATTCATCGCCTCTATGCTATCACGCCGAGGCTATCCGCGTATCACTCTTCCGCGAAAATATGCACATATTCGTGCAACAACTCCTCTGCTTCTTTCTTGCAGCCGCCGCAAACTGTGCCTATCTTGGTGCGCGCTTGTAAGCCTTCCCAATCGCGCGCGCCTTGCTTAACCGCGTCTTCGATATCGCGGTCGCTTACGTTAAGACAGGTGCATATAATGCGGGCGCCTTCATTTCGGAAAGCGCCTTCGCGGCCCGTCTTGGCCAGGTGGTCGTCGATAGCGGCGCGCAGGGCCTTATCGCCGAGCACTGAGCAATGGATCTTATTATCGGGCAAGCCGCCTAGGCGCTGGGCGATGTCATCGGGCTTAATATTGTAGGCATCCTTGATCGTAAGCCCTTTTACCACCTCGGAGAGCATGGAGGTGCTGGCTATGGCGCTCGCGCAGCCGTAGGTCTTCCAGCGCACATCCTCTATGACATCGTCTTTAAGCTTGAGCATGAAAAGCATCTGATCGCCGCATTTTACATTGCCCGTCATACCCTGGGCGTCGGGCTCGAAACCCTCGTCAGGGTTGAAAACGTTCTTTGGGTTCATAAAGTGGTCTTTTACCACATCCGAATACAGCCATGAAAAGGCGTCGCCCATCGTATCCTCCAAACAGTCGCTATACGCCGCAGCGCAGTGCGGCAAGTT
This sequence comes from Spirochaetaceae bacterium UBA5200, assembly GCA_002412825.1. Classification (GTDB taxonomy): domain Bacteria; phylum Spirochaetota; class Spirochaetia; order Treponematales; family UBA12059; genus UBA5200. The sequence goes on along the minus strand of DHVU01000002.1, from coordinate 83,747 downwards.
GAAAACCAGGTAAGCTGCCGGCCCTTAAGCCTCTACCGTGCTCATGGCCCGGAGGCGCTTAATTATGGGCGGCAGCTGCTCGATTATATAATCCACATCCTCTTCGCTCGTCGCCCTGCCCAGGCTGAAGCGTATGGAGCCGTGCGCAAGCTCAGGCCCCACGCCGGTGGCTAGGAGCACGTGGCTGGGTTCAAGGCTGCCCGAGGCGCAGGCCGACCCAGTGCTCACCTCTATGCCCGCAAGGTCCAAGTATAAGAGTATAGCCTCGCCCTCGGCGCCGGGGAAAGACAGGTTCAGGGTGTTGGGCAGCACGTTCACGGGGTGACCGTTCACCCGTACCTTGGGTATGGCGGCCACAAGGCCGTCACGAAGCTTGTTGCGCAGGGCGAATACCCGGCGGGCGTATTCAGGCAGTTCTTCTTTAGCCAGGCGAGCGGCCTGGCCGAAGCCCAGTATGCCTATATTGTTGTAGGTACCGGCGCGGTGGCCATGCTCCTGATGCCCGCCGCGTATAAGCGGTTCAAGCGGAGCTCCCTTGCGCAGGTAGAGCGCGCCCACGCCCTTGGGGCCGTAGAGCTTATGGCAGGACATGGTAAGGTAATCGGCCTTCCAATCGTCGGCGCATACGGGTATCTTGCCCACGGCCTGCGTGGCGTCGCTATGGAAGTAGGCGCCTGAGGCTTTGGCAAGAGCGCCGATTTCCGCCATGTCCTGTATCGTGCCTATCTCGTTATTGGCCGCCATGATCGATACAAGGAGGGTGTCGGGGCCTAAGCTGGCTTTAAGCTGGCTCATATCAAGCTTGCCATACTCATCGACCTTGAGAAAGGTGACGGGGAAGCCCTCCGATTCAAGCCACTTGGCGGCGTTGAGTACGCAGGGGTGCTCTATGGCGCTCGTTATGATGCCCCTGCGAGGGCCTTTTCGGCCTAGATGAAACATGGTGGCAAAGACCGTATTGTTGGATTCAGAACCGCCGCTCGTGAACACGATCTGCTCGGGATTGTCGCCGCAGCCGATAAGCTCGGCTACGGCCTTACGGGCTTCTTCTACCCGTCCCCGGGCCTTCCTGCCGTCCTCGTGCATACTCGATGCATTAGCGAATATCTCAAGGTCACGCACCATGGCTTCTTGTACCGACGGATGAAGCGGCGTCGTCGCGTTGTAATCCATATATACTCTGCGGCTGCTCATACTTGGTCTCCCTCCACAATATCCTTGAGACTATGCTCGTTCAGGTAGGCGTCAATTGCCGATTTTAGCCCGATCCAAAATTTGCGGGGCAGACAGGCGCGGCCCTGCGCACAGGAGGCGGCGCTGTCCACGCAGCTCACCGGTTTCACGCTGCCGTCCATGGCCTCTACTATGGCGAGCATGCTTACATCCTGGGCCCGGCCCTGCATGCGATACCCGCCGTTCTTGCCGCGTTCGCTCTCTACGAGCCCTGATAGTTTTAAGCGCGACAGTATGCCTTCCAAGTACTTTAGGGGTATGCCTTGAGCGCTCGCTATATCGGCGGCGGTGGCGCTCTTACCCTCGAGCCTGGCAAGATGAGCCATCGCCCGTATAGCATATTGCGTGCGCGCCGACACAGAAAACATGGCTTCTCCTATATTCCTATCTGAATAGTAGGAATATACCCGAAAGCCGCATAGGGGTCAATACGGGTGACTAAGGCTGATGCTTTTTCCGGCCCCGGCGCTTTATGGCGGCGCCGGCGATGACGACCACGGTAGTTATTACATAGGGCAAGGCGGCGACGAGCTCGGCGGGCAGCCAAGCTAAAGCCTGGGCCTGGTTGGCTCCGGCTAAAAGTAAGGCGAATAGGAGCGCTGCCAGCAGGGTGCCGAAGAGACGCCTTCCGCCTAGATATACGGCTACCAGGGCTATCCAACCCCTACCCGCGCTGAGGCCCGGTACCCAGGCGCCTATGGCTGCGGCCAGAGCCAAGCCGGATGCACCGCAAGCCAAGCCGGACAGCGCATAGGCCCAGCCCCGTATAAGGCCGGGGCGCAGGCCCCCCAGTTCCAAGGCGTCGGGGTTCATGCCAAGGGCACGCGCCCGCAAGCCGAAGGGCGTAGCACCCAGCACAAGGAAAACAAAGCCTACAAGGGCATAGGCCAGGTATTCTGAAAGCCTGTGGCCGAAAAGAAGCGGGCCTATAATGGGCAGCGATGCCATGCCTTGCGCAAGGCGGGGCGAAGCCAGGGCAGGCGCGCTTACGACCCCCTTAGTGGCAAACATGAGCTGCGATAGCACGGAAGCCACGCCGGGCACGAGCAGATTCAGCGAAAGCCCCACGACGAAGGAGTCCGCCCGGGCCTTACGCGCGTATAAATCCTGTAGGTACGCAAGAACGGCGGGCAGCAGCAGGGCCGCGACTATGCCGGCAAACGGGCCGTATACCGCACCTACGGCTATGTAGGCAAAGCCTCCCGCCATGATGAGACCTTCCAGGGCAATATTGAGCACGCCCACATACTCGCTGGCAAGGCCGCCCAAGGCGGCGGCTAGTATAGGCGCAAGGCCGCCCATGGTGGCGGCAAAGAGCTGCTGCAGCGCGCTCATGCGCAAGCCTCAGTTTTGGCGGCTGCCCGGCGCGCCATGAAACGCTTAATCAGGGGCTTAGCCGTGGCAGCCATTATAACCAGGGCCTTAACGACCAGGGCGGCATCGGGCGGCAGGTCGGACACGATGGATGCTTGGCGCGAGCCGGCGTCAAGCCACGAAAAGAGCAAGGCGGCAAAGGGCAGGGCAAGGGCTTCGTTGCCTGCTATGAGGCTAACGCCTATAGCGCTCCAGCCTATGCCGCCGCTTATGCCCCGCACTGCAGTGCCATTTGGCCCAAGCGAGAGCAGAGCGCCGGCCAAGCCGTGGGCCGCTCCTGCGAACAGCACCGGTTGCCAGCTGAAAGCCCGTACAGGAAAGCCCTGCAGGCGCGCAAAAAGCGGGTTTTTGCCGTATATACTCAATTGATGGCCGCGCTTGCACCGCGAGAAGAAAAACCAGCCAAGGATAATCGCTGCCAAGGCGAGAAAAGGCGCGGGACTCAGTATAGTAGGCGGGCTAAGGCGAGGCAGGAGCGAAGCCCTGGGTATGGCCGCCATAGCCACGAGATTATTGTTCGGATCCCTTAACGGGCCCGCTATGGCCCAATCGGCGATAAAAATAGCGGCCTGAGAAAGGAGGAAGGTAGTAAGAAGCACGTCCGCGCCTGCCCATCGCTTGCCAGCGGCGGCAGGCGCAGCCACGAGGAGGCCGCCTAGGGCGCCCGCGGCAAGGGCGAGCGCCAAGCCAAGATAACCCTCAGGCGCATAAATGCCGGCAAAGGCGGCGAACAGGGCGCCGAAGTACAGTTGCCCCTCTCCGCCGAGGCTAAAATGGCCCGCCCTGAAGGACACGAGTACGCCGAGGGCCGCGAGCGCTAGAGGCGCTGCGTTCTCCAATATAGCGGGAAACAGGCTGCGGGAACGGAAAGGGGCGATGAAGAAAGCGCTCAGCGTAGCGCCGGGATCGCTCGAGGCCAGCAGGGCCAATATTCCTATGAGCAGCGATGCCAGGGCGAGCGAAAGGGATACCCGCCGCAAAGCCTCCCAGGCGCGGGAGGGCGGCGCAGGCGCAAGGGCGATGGAATCGGGTTCTTTCATTGCGTGGCTCCGGTCAAGAGCGAGGCGAGCGACCGCGTATCGAGCTCTTCAGGCGCGAGGGGAGAAAGGCGGCCCCTATACAGCGCGAAACTACGGTCTGCAAGCTCGGCTAAGTCTTCAGGGTCGTTGCTTAAGATGAGGAGCGCAGCGCCGCCGGCGCGCAGTTCGGCGAGCCTCCGCATGATGCGGGCCCTGCCGCCGGGATCCAGGCCCTGCGCGGGATTGGCCGCGACGATCAAAGCCGGGTTTCCTTCAAGCTCTCGCGCGGCCACCATGCGCTGCCTATTGCCGCCGGACAAAGAATCCGCCGGCCTGCATAATCTGCCCTTCACCTTGAAGACAGCGGCCAAGCCCGCGGCGTCGCGCGTAGGCGCCCGCTGCAGGGCGAAGGCGGCGAAGGAATACGAAGACAGGCGCTTAGCCAGCAGGTTATCCTGCAGCGTGGAGCGGCCGGACAGGCCCCTGCCCTCTCTATCCGTGGGCAGGTAGGCAAGCAGCTTCGTATACAGCAGAGCAGGATCATAGGAAGAAAGGTCCTTACCTAAAAGCAGAACCTGCCCGCGCTCCGCGACGCGCAGCCCAACAGCCACTTCTTCAAGCTCATCGAGGTAATTTCCGGCAAGGGCGGCTACGCCCACGGCCTCGCCAGCGCGTACGACGAGATCAACGGCCATGCCGCTATCGCCAGCCTCGCCGCCAAGCGCGGCTCCGCGCAGCTCAAGGACGGGCCGGCCCGGCTCAGTCTCATGCCGCCTATCCGAGGCGCACGAGCCCGTCGTTATGATGAGTTCGGCAAGCGCGCATTCATCAAGGCCGCCCGCGGCGACCGTGGCTATGCTCTGGCCCTCGCGCAGTACGGTTACGCGGTCGGCTATATCGAGGATTTCCTTGGCTCTATGAGATATATAGACGACCCCCGCTCCTGCCTTGGTAAGGCGCTCGATAAGGGCAAAGAGCGCCTTAGCCTCGGCTTCCGACAAGATGCTCGTAGGCTCATCCAGTATCAGTATATGGGCTCCGCGCGCCATGGCGCGCAGTATCTCGGCCTCGCGGCGCTGGGCCGGACCTAGGTCCGCCACAAGGGCTGCCGGATCCACGCTGAAGCCGTAGCGCTCGCCGAGCATGGCCGCCTCGTAGAGCGCCTTGGCCCCATCGTAGAGGAAGCCGAAGCGCCGCGGCTCATGGCCAAGCGATAGATTCTGGGCTACGGTCAGGCCGGGGGCAAGCATGGAATATTGGGGCACGTAGCCTATGCCCGCCTGTTCCGCGTCGCGATGGCTCTTGAAGGCACGGGGGGCGCTTCGGACGAAGAGGCTTCCGCGGTCGGGCGCAAGCAGACCGCATGCTATGCGGGCCAGGGTGGACTTGCCTGCGCCATTTTCTCCCACGAGCGCATGTACCTCGCCGGCGAGGAGGCTAAAGTCAGCCCCTCGAAGGGCTTGGGTAGCCGTGGACGGGAAGAATTTGTGTATGCCGCGTAAACCGAGTACTTCCATCCCGTCCAAGATACGCCTAGAACGAAGTCAGGGTAAAGTCCGGCCTGCCCTGGGCAAGCTCGGTCAATGCCTGCTCGAATGCGCTGCGTATGGCCTGGGGCAGGGCTTTGTATGCCGGTCCGTCGGCATCGAAGCCCACATAAGATTCCCGGGCGCTTACGATGTCGGCCTTGCCGTAGAGCTTATCGCCGGCAAGCAGGGCCTTGAGCCGCTCATAGACAAGCCTGTCCTGGGCAATGGTGGCGCAGCCTATGACCGCGTCGGGACCGAGCCGGTAGCCCGAGCCGTCGAACCAAACCACTTTTTTCTTAAGCTCGGCGGCCACGGCTACCACGCCCTGCCCCGCTCCGCCGGCTATGGGCAGAATGAGTTCCGCTCCCGCCGCGTACAGCGACCTGGCGAGCTCAGCGGCCTTATTCGCGTCATACCAGTTGCCTATTTCGCGGTATTCCACGCTGAAGCCAGGATCGACGGCCTTAAGGCCGGCGACGAAGCCGGGTTCTATGAGGCGGTCAAAGGTAGGATAGCGCTGCGCGGATATGAGGCCGGCTATGAGCGGGCCGGCGGGCCTGGCGGCCTTGCTTACGAGGCCGGCAAGATAACCGACTATATAGCCCTGCTCTATCTGATTGTAGAGCACGGTGTGCATGGCCGGATGCCCATCCAGGTAGGCGTCCGCAATGAAGAAGCGCTGCTCGGGATAATCTTCAGCCACCTTAGCGCAGAGCTCGGGTATGGCGGGATTGGAGCTGACTATGAGGCCGAACTCTCCGGAGGCCGCTATGTCACGAAGCTTGTCCAGCCAGGCGGACTGGTCGTAGCCCCCCTCTATTACCTTAATAGTCGCTCCGGGGCTCTCCGCCACGGCTTTTTGGGCGCCGGACACGAGCATCTCGTAAATGGGGCTGCCAGAGGCCACGCCTGGAACGAAGAGCGCCACGGACAGGCGATTGGGGGCCTCCGCGGGCTTGGCGCAGGAAATACTCAGGGCGATCACGGCCGCCACGCTCAAAAATAGTACGCGTTTCATCGATATTCCTCCCGCAGAAGCGTTGAGCTTCGGCTTTTCATGCATAGTGATGACGAGTATACTCAAGACTATCCTACGCCGAGAGCGCTTTGAAGCTATCGCGACGAAAAGCTTACGTTAAAGGTCAATTTCATGAGCGAAGAAGCATCTTACAAGATAGGCGACCTTGCCCGCATGTTCGGCATAACGGCAAGAGCTATACGATACTATGAAGAGCTAGGCCTCCTTGAATCCGACGACCGCGACGGCAGCGAGCACCGCCGCTATTCCGAGCGTAACGCCGTGCGCATTAAGCGTATACAGCAGCTTAAGGATTACGGCCTTACGCTCGCGGAAATACACGAGCTCTTCGATCTGGCTAAAAACGACCGTACGGGAGACTCGGTACGCACCAGCCTTGCCGCGAAATACCGCGCCAGGCTAGAGGACGCCGAGCATAGGCGCGCCGCGCTGGACGGCTATATAGAGGATCTGTCCTGGCATATCGAGCAGCTCGACAAGGTGCATGATTTTTTCGACTGCCCCGGCGCGGCCTGCGCCAGTTGCCGCTGGTCGGATCGCTGCGATGTGCGGCTGCTCGTGGCAAAGGGCAGCTGACATGCTCTGCGGCATAGACTTGGGTACGTCAGCCTTAAAATGCGGCCTCTTTGACCCGGACGGGCGAAGGCTCGGCATAGGTAAGGCCGCGGTAGGCCTGTATAAGGGCGACGCCGCCGGGGAAGCCTATGCCGAACCCCTTGAATGGGCCAAGGCGGCAGCCTTGGCTATCGGCGAGGCGATGAGGCAAACCGGCAAGGGCCCGAGCGCTATTGAAGCCATAGCTATAAGCGGCAATGGGCCCACGCTCGTGGCCGTAGGCGCAGACGGCTTGCCCCTAGGCCGCGCCCTCTCCTGGATGGACCGCAGCGCCCTGAACCAGGCTGGGCGCATAGCCACGCGCATGGGCCGTCCTATAGACCCCTCCTTTTACCTGCCGAAAGCTCTAAAGCTCTTCGAGGAAGGCGAACAAGGAGGCGCTCAGCCGGTTCGATTCTTCTCAGCGCCCGAGTACCTGGCGTTTTTGTTTGGCGCCGATCCCGTTTCATATCTACCCGACCCGTATTACGAGCGATTCATATGGGACCTCGAGAGCGCCGCGGCCATGGGGCTCAACGCCGGCCTTTTTCCGCCCTATGTACGGCAGGGGCAGCGTATCGGCTCGGTAAGCGTCCAGAGCGCGGACGCCTTCGGCCTTGCGGCTGGCACCCCCATCGTAGCGGGCTTCCCCGACTTCCTCGCTGCCCTCGTGGGCTCGGGCTCCACCCGTCCCGGCATAGCCTGCGATCGCTCGGGCAGCTCGGAAGCCTTGAATCTCTGCGCGCAGGCCCCCTTTAAGGATGAGCGCCTGTTCAGCCTGCCCCATGCGCTGCCCGGGCTCTGGAATCAGTCCGGGGGCCTATCCACCAGCGGCAAGGCCCTGGAATGGTTCTCGCAGATAGCGGCTTACGCGGGCACGCGCGGCGCTACGCTCTTTCAGGATTTCCAGGACGCCGAACCCGGCGCCGGCGGCGCGCTCTTTCTGCCGTACTTAGCCGGCGAACGCGCGCCGCTGTGGCAGCCAGAGCTCAAAGGCGCTTTCCTGGGGCTTTCCTTGGGACAGGGCAGAAAGGACCTGGCGCGCGCGGTAGTGGAAGCTCTTGCCTACGGCCTGCGCCTCGTCAGCGATATCATGTCCGAGGACGGCGCGGGGCCTGAGCTCATTCGCTGCTCCGGCGGCCAGGCCCATAATGAAGCGCTCTGCGCGCTAAAAGCCGATGTACTGGGCATAGCGGTAGAGCTCCCCGACACCCCAGAGAGCGAAACCCTGGGCAACGCCTGCGCGGCGGCCTGCGCCTTAGGCTACTACCCTGACCTAGAGAGCGCTTCAATCGCCATGGTACGCGTCAAACGGCGCTTTGAGCCGGACCCCGGACTGCGCGAACTCTACGATGAGGGCTATGGCCGCTGGAAGAAGGGCCTTGACCTTGCGCTGTTGACCGGCGGTGCTGCTCAAACGTTCTCTGGCGCGGCCAGGCCCACGGCAGAGCGCTAGATGGCGGCTCTTCCCCCCTCCGTAAGCCAAAGCCTCGTGCTGTTTTTGCTGGTGGCGTCGGGTTTCGCCGCGGGCAGGGCGGGCATACTGAAAGGCGCTACTTTAGGCAGCCTGTCGCGCTTCCTTCTTGACTTTACCCTGCCCGCTTTGGTTATCGTGTCCATGCAACAGGCCTTCAGCCCTGCCCTGCGAGACCAGTCCTACCGCGTGCTTGCCTTATCCCTGCTCGTATACGCAAGCTCCTTTCCGCTGGCCTACGCCGTAAGCGCATTCTATAAAAAAGCCTCGCGCGCTGAGAAAGGCGTCCATCGCTTTGCCATGTGCTTTTCTAATGTTGGTTTCATGGGTTTCCCGGTAGCGGAATCGGTGCTGGGCAGAGATAGCCTCTTCATGGTAGCCATCTATAATATACCCTTTCAGATATTGGCCTTCTCGGTTGGCGTGGTGCTCATACGGGGCCTCCGCGGCGATGAGAGCCCCGTGGCCGTTAAGGGTATACGTTCAGCCCTGGCCTCATCGGCTAAATCGCTCCTCAATCCAGCCGTACTCGCGGCCTTCATCGGCTTCGCCTTCTTCCTTTTATCCGTACGCATACCGGAACCCTTCTACTCGGCGCTTGAGCTCTTAGGCGGCACCACCACGCCCTTAGCCATGGTGCTCATAGGGTCCATACTGGCAGGCACGAAGCTTGGCCCGGTCTTTTCCAATCCACGGCTCTGGGTCACCGTGCTTTACCGCCTCGCCGTTCATCCCCTCATCGTCTTCTTTATCGCCCGCGCTTTCGGGCTTTCAGGCATGGAACTCGCGGTACCCGTGCTCATTGCCGCCATGCCCGTCGCCGCCAACACGACTATACTCGCGGGCGTGTATGGCGGGGATAGCGCTACGTCGAGCGGCATGGTATTCGTGTCTACCCTGCTCTCGCTCGTATCTATACCCCTTTTAAGCTATCTTTTTTAACTAAATTATCCATTTTCTCTTTCATTCCGAATTGCGCTGAATAATACTACTACAGTGCAGACAACATTCGCGTTGCACCGTGTTGAGCAGCAATCACTAACTCGGAGGAGAACATATGAAAATCGCCGCTAAACTTATACTCGGCTTCGTAGCGGTGGCCGCTATCGCCATAGCGATAGGCGTTTTTGGCGTCGCAAACATGTATACCATAGATGAGGCGGATACCCACCTCTTTGAGAACATGACCGTACCGCTCGGCCAGCTCGCCAAAATGACCGAGTCCTTCCTGCGCATACGGATTAACGTGCGCGACTACCTTGGCAAGGAAACGAGCCAGGATAAAGCCAAGGCCCGGGCCACCATACTCGAATTAAAGGCGGCGCTCGACACGAACGCCAAGGCCTACGAGGCCCTGCTCTTTACCGAGGCAGGAAGGAAGATATTCGACGGCTTTATGCATACCTATACTGAGTACTATAAGATAGCCGAGGCCGCCATGGCCGCCGGCGACCGCGGCGACATGGCCCAGGCGGACCGCCTGCTCAGCGGGGATGGGCTTAAATTTGCCCAGGAAGCGCGGGCTGAGCTTGAGGAGATGGTCGACAGCAAAATAGCGCTGGCGCATGACACTGCAGAGCATAACACGGCCCTTGCGAATCAGACGGCCATGGTCATGTACATAGTGCTTGGCATAGCCACGGTCATAGCCCTCGCCCTCGGGATTTTCCTGTCCTTGTCCATAACCAAGCCCCTAAAAATCGCGGTAGACCTTACCGTCGACGTATCCAAGGGCGACCTTACCGCAGACGTACCCGAGGTTTATAAGAAACGCTCGGACGAAATAGGCTCCTTGGCCAAGGCCCTCGACACCATGATACTGTCGCTGCGCAACCTCGTAGCCTCGGTCATGGGCTCGTCGTCCAACGTGTCTACCGGCAGCCAGGAAATGTCCAGTACCGCCCAGCAGATGAGCCAGGGCGCCACCGAACAGGCGGCAAGCGCCGAAGAAGTATCTTCGTCCATAGAAGAGATGACCAGCACCATCAAGCAGAACGCCGACAACGCCCAGGCCACCGAGAGCATAGCGCGCAAAGCGGCCCTCGACGCGGAGCTAGGAGCCCAGGCGGTAACTAAGGCCGTAAGCGCCATGAAAGAAATAGCGGGCAAGATCAATATTATCGAGGAAATAGCCAGGCAGACCAACCTGCTCGCGCTCAACGCCGCCATAGAGGCGGCCAGGGCCGGCGAGGCGGGTAAGGGCTTCGCGGTCGTGGCGAGCGAGGTACGTAAGCTCGCCGAACGCAGCCAGAGCGCGGCCGGCGAAATATTGTCGCTGTCCAAGGACAGCACCGTGGTGGCGGAAGAGGCCGGATCGCGCATACTCACCGTCGTGCCGGATATACGCAAAACCGCGGACCTGATAGCGGAAATCAGCGCGGCCAGCCGCGAGCAGGGCGTAGGCGCTGACCAGATAGCGCGCGCCGTTACCCAGCTTGATACGGTAATTCAACAGAACGCCAGCGCCAGCGAAGAAATGGCGAGCATGGCGGAAGAGCTCTCCAGCCAGGCGGAGCAGCTCGCCGACGCCATATCCTACTTTAAGCTCAATGCCAGCGCGGCAGCGGCCGTAGAGGCTTCCGGGCGCGTAGCCATGCGCTCCCAGGAAGACAAATCCGGCGGCGTCGCCTTAAAGCGTCCCGCGGTGCGTATAGCCCACGCCAAGGGCCGCGAAGGCACCGGCATAGCGCGGAGCGCAGAGGGCGGCAGAGCCTCGGGAGCCAAGACCGCGATAGCCCTCAGGGATGAAGGCATGAAGGGCAAGAGCGCCGACGACGGCGATTTCGAGGAATTCTAGCGTGCCGGATCGCGGGAGCCTCGGCCTTAATGGCGAGGCTCCCGCTTTTTTTTTAAAGCCGCCACAATGGCCTGCCTGCCCCGCCATCCTCAACTCGGGCTAAACAATAGCTATAAGCAAAGTTTCGCTTCCCCTACTCTAGCCAAATGCCTATAATGCCTCCGTACTAGTAGAGGTTCGGTCATGGGCCTTGGGGCGGCGCCTGCGGGGCGGCCCTGGACGCCAGGCCGGCGGCTTATCCGCCGGGTCCGAAAAGCATACGCAAGCGCAGTGGCGCGAAATGGCTAAACGAAATGGCAACGGCAAAAATCATCTTAGGCAAGAAAAACCTTGCCCGTTTCTTCTCGTACCTTGCCCCCTATTGGGGACTCTTCGCGGCGGGCTTCGCGGCCATGCTCGCGGTTACTGCCGCGCGGCTGGCCGGCCCGCTCATACTGAGACAGCTCGTGGACAAGGCCATACCCGCGCGAGACTTAAGCCTCATGCTGCGTTACGCTCTGGCCTACCTTGGGCTCATCGTGGTCATGGGCGCTCTCACGTATTTCCAGACCATGCTCATCGTGCGCCTGGGCCTTAATGTGGTAACCCGCGTAAAGGATGAGCTCTTCTCGCATCTCTTAACCCTTCCTGTATCGTATTTCGATAAGCACCAGGTGGGCGAGCTTATGGCCCGGGTCGAGAACGATACCGAAAAGGTAAAGCAGCTCTTCAGCGAGACCGGCATCATGCTCGTAACGAACATCGTGTATTTTCTGGGCATGTTCGCCGTGTTCTTTAGCATGGACGCGCGGGTAACGGCATATATTTTCATACCCATACCATTTTTCTTAGGCGCCTTCCTGTTCATGTTCGACAAGCTGCGCCCCCTCTACGAAAAAGCCAGGAAAAAGTACGCGGAAATCACCGCGGTGGCCACTGAATTCGTGCAGGGCATAGAGATACTTCAGGCCTTCAACCGCACGGAATATGCCGCTAAGAAGCTCGATGCGGCCAGCAAGGATAAACGGGACGTTGAAATCAAGGCCGGGCTCTTTGAATACAGCTTTATGGGCGGCATGGGTTTTCTTGGAGGCCCCATGTTCCTCGTGCTTATAATACGGCTCGTTACGCCCAATATATTCGCAGGCGCGCTGACCGTGGGCACCCTGCTCGTGTTCATAGAGTACGGCATGCGTCTCTTCGAGCCTCTCTTCGCCATAGGCGAAAATATACGCGGCATACAGCAGGCCCGCGTGGCCATGAGCCGCATATTCAGCATACTCGACCTTGAGCCCGAAGAGGCCTTGAACGCAGCGGGCGAAAAACCCAGCTTTCAGAAGTCGATCAGCTTCAACAAGGTAAGCTTCTCGTACAAGGAAGGCGAACCGGTGCTCGACGCGGTATCCTTTACGGTGGAAAAAGGCCAGACCGTCGCGCTCGTGGGCGCTTCCGGCTCGGGCAAGACAACCGCCGTGAGCCTGCTCTGCCGCTTCTACCCCTACGCCGAGGGCGAGATACTCGTCGACGGCCGGCCCTTGAACGCGCTGGACTTGAAAGCATGGCGTCGCATGATAGGGCTTGTGCTGCAGGACATCTACCTCTTTCCCGGCACCATACTCGAGAACGTGCGGGTATACGACGACGAGGTGAGCGAGCTTGACGTGTTCGGCGCGCTTAAGACCGTGCACGCGGCGGACTTCGTACGGCGCCTGCCCAACGAGCTCCGTACCGAACTGCATGAGCGGGGCGCCAATTTATCGATGGGCGAGAAACAGCTTTTGTCGTTCGCGCGCGCCGTNNGAGCGCAAGATACAGGAAAGCATGGGCGAACTGCTCAAAGGCCGCACGGCCATAATCGTCGCCCACAGGCTCTCGTCCATACTCAAGGCCGACAAGATACTCTTCTTCAAAGATGGCCGCATCGTAGCCCAGGGCAGGCACGAGGAGCTTTTGTCCAGCCTGCCCGACTACGAAGAACTGGTGCGCCTCCAATTCCCCGACCTCGAAAACACCGGCCGCGACGCCGACGAACGGCTCGTCGCCCTGGAGACCCTCGCATGAAAACCAGCGAAAAAATAAACCACCTAGCCTGGATACGCGCTATTTGGAGCGAAAAAAAAGGCCTCGTGGCCCTGCTCTTCTTCCTTACCCTGCTCTCAAGCGCCGTGGCCGTCGTGTACCCGTATCTATCCAAACTGCTGCTCGACACCATCCAGGGCCTGCTCGAGACGCCTGGCGCGGGCGACCCTATGGACGAGGTGAATAGGATACTCATGGTATTCGTGGCCGTGGGCATAGCGGGCTTCGTAGCCTCTATCTTTCCCGGCATACGGGGCATGACCAATTCCGTATTCGAGCACCTCATACGCGGCAAATACTTCCGCAAGGTGCTGGCCAAGGATCATAGCTTCTTTGCCAAATTCTCCTCAGGCGACGTAGTGACGAGGCTTACCGACGATTTATACGACTTTCCCAAACTGTCCTGGTTTCTCTGTTCAGGCATATTCAGGGCGGTGGAATCGATAAGCAAGGTAGCCTTCTGCCTTATAGCCATGTTCCTCCTAAACCCCAAGCTTACCCTGTATTCGCTCATACCGCTGCCGGTCATGATAGCGATTTTCTACATTACCCAAGATAGAATCTACGACACCTTTCAGAAGAACCAGCAGTCCATAAGCGCGGTGAACGCCAGGCTGGAAATGAGCTTTTCGGGCGTGCGCATCATCAAAGCCTACGCCTGCGAGGACAAGTACCGGCGCTTCTTCAAGAACGTGCTCGACGCGCGCTTCGGTACCGAGATGGCCGTGGCCAAGCTCGAAGTGGTGCTGCACCTTATATACCAGTACATAGACTATGTGGCGCAAGTAGGCATCGTATTCGCGGGCGGCCTCATGGCGGTGCGCGGCGAGATAAGCATAGGCACCTTCTACGCCTTTTACACCTACCTGACCATGCTCATCTATCCCATCCTGGATATACCGCAGCTCTTCGTGTCGGGTAAGCGCGCCTTCGTCAACATAGACCGCCTCGAGGAGATAGCCCGCCACCCCGAGCCCGTCGCTCCCGCGAGCCCCCACGCAATAGACAGCATCGAGCGCGTTGAACTGCGCAGGCTATCCTTCGGCTACGGCGACCGCCCGGGCGACGCACTTTCCGACATAGATTTTTCCATAGGCAAGGGCGAGCGCATAGGCGTCATAGGCCCGGTGGGCAGCGGCAAGTCGACGCTGGTAAAGAGTATCCTGGGGCTTTTGCCGCCGCGCTCAGGGGAAGTCCTGGTAAACGGCATGAGCATACAAGAGCTCGACCTGGCTTCGTACCGCGCTCGCTTAGGCTACGTGCCCCAGGAAGCCCTGCTCTTCTCTGGCAGCCTGCGCGAAAACGTGGACTTCGGCAGCGAGGAGCCTTCTGACGCGATCTTCAAGACAGCCGTGGAAGCCGCGCAGATGGCCAACGAAATAGGGGATTTTTCAGAAGGCGAGCAAACCGTGGTGGGCCAGCGCGGCGTAAGCCTTTCAGGAGGGCAAAAACAGCGCATGGCGATAGCGAGGGCCGTGGCCAGAAAGCCGCAGCTCATGCTCTTCGACGACATAACGGCGAGCCTGGACGCGGCCAACGAGGAGCGGCTTATGCGCAGGCTCGACGAATTGTCCGCGGACCTGTCCTTCGTCATCGTGTCGCACCGGCTATCCACATTGCAGTACGTGGACAAGGTGCTCTTCCTCGATCAAGGCAAGGCCTTAGGTTTTGGACGGCACGACGAGCTTATGAAGAACCCGCTGTACCGCGCCTTTATTGAGGAGCACCTGGGCAAGGCCGGCTAAGCCGCCTGCAGGTCGCCTGCAGGCCTAAACCGCGAACTTGCCGTCAGCCCGGCTTTTTAAGGGCCGACGGCCAAGGCTAGTACAAAGAAGGGTATGCTCAAGCCCGTCAGCACGAGGCCTCCCATGGAGAGGCTGTCTGCGCTAGCGACGTCACCGGTAGAAGCAAGGTACATGCCGGCTAAGTTGAGGCCGAGCCCGGCCGATGCGATAAGCCCGGCGGTAAGGAAGGTACCCTTCTGCAATTTTACCGCGCCGGTGTATTTTTTTGCCTCATCCGCGCTCATGCCTCCAGCCGCCGCCGCCAGTTCACGCTGGGCGGCAGCGAAGCCTTCCGCATAGGCGGCATAGTAGACGTTCATGCGCTCCTGCTCGCTTATGGCGCTGCTTGTGCTAGCTTGGTCCACCGCGGCCTTCTCTAAAGCAACGGGGGCGGGGATAGTCGCGGCCGGCGCCGTAGAAGGAGAAGCGGCGCTGAAGCCCTTGTCGTTCCAGAATTCTTCAATGGCGGGCAGTATAGCTGACTTGTTCGCTTCCATGACATCGTCGACGCGCTTCACCGTTACCATCTGGCCGGGGCTGATCAGGAAACTCTTGGGTATGGATTCCAGCCTTTCCCTTGAGCTTGCCACGGTGTTCACCAGGGCGGTAACGATTACCTCGCCCTCGAAGCAGTACACCTGGGTAAGGGGAAAGCTTAAGCCGGAGCTTCGCGAAGCTATCACGTCCATGCCGAAATCGGTGCCGCGCACCCCCGCTATGGCGGAGGCTCCGGCCAAGGTAAAGGCATCCTTGCCGCTCAGCCTGTCCACTTTGGCCCGTAGCCGCCCGTATATCAGAGAAAGCGTCGTATCGCCGGAAGCGGCCCTGGTAAGGACGAAGGTGGTATTCTCGGCAAGCTTAAATACGGCATTGCCCTGTATAAGCCGAATTTCCAGGAGCGTAGCCCTGCCCGTCTGCACGTTGTCGCCTTCCAGCAGCTCAAGGCCGAAGGGGTCGGCGACATTTAAAGCGCGTCCTTGCCGTATGACGATTACATCGTCGGAACTGGCGTATTCTATGACGGCCGCCGCCTTGGACTGGGCTACGGCAATGCCCGTGCTAGCGACCAATAAAGCCAGTACGAAAAACGGGATCGATACGCGCACACGCATGGTACACCCCTAACATTTCATGCTCTCATAAAACTATACCATGGCTAGCCTCTAGTCTACAATCTTAGTCGTTGATTTAGAACTGCGGCAACACTATACTGACAGCGCATGGAACAACTATTGAATGAAATACGCATACACTATATTGACTCAAGCGTAAACGAGCTTTTAGCGGGCGCGGACAACGGGCATAACGCCCCCTATTCCATGCGCTTTAATCAGGGAGAAGAGTATTTCGTCGAATTGGGTTCAGCGGTGGTCGTTCCCCATCTTCCCATACATCACGACGTCCGCAACCCCGTGCCGAACGCGCCATATATCAGTTCCGTTCGGGACATCGTGAAGCAACTCATAGAAGCCCTACCCGAGGCGTTTAACGGCCTTACTTATTTTTTTGATCCGGCGGAGATACTCAAACCCTGCTTCTACCGTATGTTTAAGGTAGACGAGGACGTGTACCTCTATCTTTTGCGCTTGGATCTTCTGCCAAGGCCCTTGGACAGCGATATACTTGAAGCGGGCACTAATGATAGGACTCCCGCCTACGCGACAAAAAAGCTCTACCTTGAATCGGAACTCATACCGCTTGAGGCGGTCATGTGGGAATCCGGGCGCGTGCGCGCCTTTAGGATACGCCAGCTTATATCGCAGACCTGGATAGGCGAGACGGGCAAAGGCTATTTAGTGCGCGGTATATGGATGGATACCGACCTGTCAAAATTCTTTACCAAGCTCTTCCTTTTGCCTGGCAAGCGCATATATCCGTATTACCCACTTTTCTGCAAATACAAGACCGTATGCGCCACCATACCCCTACTGAGCCCAGAAGGCAGGCGCAGCATGGTGCCCCTGCTCCATTACGCGGTAAAGCGCCTGAGCCCTGAAATAGAAAAGATCCAAAACGTTCTTAGAGATGCCGACTTCAGCGAAAGCCTGCCGGAATTCAGCCAATTGCGCGCATCGATACCGGAAACCTGGAAGACGCACCTGAATAGCTTTTCCGTGAACGCCTACTTAAATGCCCGCGAACAAAAGGAGTACGCACTCGATTATGCAGACATTAAAACGCGATGACATACAGGGCAAAAAAGTTACGGTCATGGGCCTCGGCCTGCATGGCGGCGGCATAGCCAGCGCTCGTTTCCTTGCGCTCTGCGGAGCGCGCGTTACGGTAACGGATATGAAGGACGAAAGCGCGCTGGCATCCTCGCTAACAGCCCTTGACGGGCTCGGCATACGCTTTGTCTTAGGCAGGCATGATACCGAGGACTTTACAGAAGCCGACTTCGTGGTTAAGAACCCCGCGGTGCGGCCCGATTCGCCCTACCTGCAGGCTTCCAAACGCGTCGAAACCGATCTATCCATATTCCTCGGCCTCTGCGTAACGCCCATCGTGGCGGTTACGGGGTCCAAAGGTAAATCAAGCACCGCGAGCGCCATAGCGCACGCTCTTAACGCTTCGGGCATTAAAGCCTATCTTGGCGGCAATATTACCGTATCGCCCTTCAGCTTCCTTGACCAGGCGGGACCGGGCGACCGCATCGTGCTCGAACTCTCAAGCTGGCAACTAGGTGATCTTAGGGGCAAGAAAGCCTTAAAGCCACTGGCCAGCGTTCTTACGCGCATCGTGCCCGACCATCTGGACCGTTACGGCACTATGGAGGCCTACGTAGCAGACAAGCGCCTCATCTATGCCGATCAGGATAACGCCGATTATACGATATGCGACGCGGACGACCCTTATGGCAGGAGCTTCGCTTCCGAGACCAAGGGCCGCGTGCTGTATTATGGCCGGTCTGTGCCGGAAGGCTGCTTCGGGGCGGCCATACAGGACGATGGCTCTGCCATGGCCCGATTGCCGGGCGCCGAAGCCTTCAAGCTCGTACCCGGCTCCGTACTGATGCCGGGGGCTCACAATAGAGGCAACCTAGCGGCGGCGGGCCTTGCGGCCTGGGCTGCGGGTGCCGATCCCGCCGCTCTTCCGGAGGCGCTTGCCGGCTTTCCGGGCGTCGAGCACAGGCTGGAGACTTTTGCGCAGAAAAACGGCGTGCGCTGGTGCAACGATTCAGCGGCTACCGTACCGCAGGCGGTGGCCGCCGCGCTGGAGGCCTTCGCCCAACCCATCGTGCTCATAACCGGCGGTACGGATAAAATGCTGGACTTCGCGCCGGTGCGCGCGGCGTACCGCAAAGCGGCCCGCATAGTGCTGCTCAAGGGTACGGGCACCGACAAGCTTAAAACCCTGCTGGACGAGGACGGCGTAGCCTACGAAGGACCCTTCGACGACTTTAAAAAAGCCGTACGCAGGGCAGCGGACCTTGCGGAGCCAGGCTTCATAGTGCTCCTGTCGCCCGGTTGCACATCCTTCGGCATGTTCAAAAACGAGTTTGACCGCGGCCGCAGCTTCAAGGCGGCGGTGGCGGAGCTATAACGCATCACGATAGGACGGCCCCAGCCGCTTGCGGCTTTAGAGCCACGAACCCGCCTTAATACGCTATAGTGGCATAGCCTACGAAAGATTCTCTGGCCTGCCTGTCCGCGCTTGAGCATAGATCCAGCACCCTGCCCGCCTGCCTGCCCAGGGCTTTCGCGTACGAGAAGGCGGCTATGGCGGCCCCTACGGAGCAGGAAGCCGCGCGCTCCTCCGCCAGTCGCAGAGCCGCAACGGTATCAAGGCGCGCGTAGGCCTCTACGATGGCCTTGTCGGCGGCCGCCGCCCAAGCCCTGCCGTCCCTGCCTGCGCCGCCAGGGCTCCAGCCGTAATTTGGTCCATAGTGGGTAAGATCGGTAGAGCCCAGCACGAAGAGCCGCTGAGCGCTATCGTGCGCATAGTCTGCGAGCGCTAGGCCGAGCTTAGCCGCCGATTCATCGTTAGGCGCCCTGAACCATGCGGCTGCGGCCTTAGGAAAGCGGGCTTTGAGCATGGGCAGCTGTATTTCTACGGTATTATCGGCGGCCCTGTCCGGACTCGCGCCAAGGCGCTCGCCAATATATCGGTCAAGCTCGCCGTCTATGCGTATAGAGCCTAGGGGGGTGTATAGCTCATCCGCCGGAGCTCGCATGAAGCCCGCGCCGCGGGGCAGGTGGCCGCCTACCACCACGGCAATATCGGCATCGGCAGCGGAACGCCAGGCAAGCCAGGCGCTGCGCCCAGAGAAATACCAACCCGCATGCGGGGCGATGGCCGCGCATGCCCAGGCGGCCTCGTCAAGGCTGGCTTGAGCGGCCTCAAAAGCCGTAAGCTCGGCTCGAATATCCGCTGCGCGGTCGGGATACCAGCCTTCAGGCAAAAAACGCGGACGAAGGGACATCGTCGCCTCCTAGTCATTATCAATCCAAAAAGAGCTTTTTCGTTTCCAAAAGAATACAATTCATAGTATACTCGACAATTATGAAGCGTGGCGCCTTGTTTCTCCTCATAGCCTTTCTTGTCGCACTTGTGGCCCTTTGCGCGTGGCCCGTTTACCGCATAAGCAGGGCCTGGCAGGAAGGCGTATACGCGTCGAGCCTTGGCTTTTCAAGCATACGCCGCGCCGCGGTGAATACTCTCCTTTCGCCCGAAGCTTTGGCCACGCCCGAATGGGGCGTAAGCGCGCGCGCCGCGTATGAAGGCGACCGCCGCTTACTCGCGCTGGTCGTGCGGGACAAAGCGGGCGACGTACTCTATGCGCTGCCTGCCGCCTCGCCTTATTACCGCGCCCTTGATAGCGCTCAGGGCCTTAAAGGCGAAGAGCTGTTCAGGCTGGCCTCTCCCTTCATTCTTCGCTATGGCGGACCCTTGTCGGCGGGCATGAGCATGGAACTGCTCTATGCGCCTTTGACTCAAAGCGCGTTGTTCATTCCTCTCCGAGATTCGCTTCTGGGCTTTATCGCGGTGCTCGTCCTCGCGTCGCTCGGCCTGGCCCTGGCACGCGGTCCGGCGAGAGCCGCCGCCCACGTCACGCCAGCCTCGTACGGAGACGGCTCTCCTCCGGTGGCGGGCACAGATCCATCCGCTGAATTCTCCATACCCGAATACGTGTCCGAATATGACGATGACTTTGAAGGAAGCCTGGAGGCCAGCCTCGCGGCATCGGCTCTGGACCTCGACTCGTCTTCGCATCTTGAGCCGGATATTGAGCCGGTCTACGAGCAGAAGAGCGGCGACAGCCCCGTGCGCCTTGCCCCGCTTACCGGCAGCATAGCCACGAAAGACCTGCCCAAGCATGCCCTGAGCGGCCCCACGGGGCTCTTTGATCCGGAATCGGGCCTTTGCTGGGAATCCTACCTGCGCGAGCGCCTCGACGCCGAGCTGAAACGCTCCGCCTCCTTCGAACAGGATCTATCGCTGCTTATAGCCTCGCTCGATAACAGCGCGCGCGGCACCGAAGAGTACGCGCTCTTTACCAAGACCACCCAGGAATTCTTCAGCTTTAAAGACCTGTCCTTCCAATTCGGCGAGTCGGGCATAGCGGTAGTACTGCCCAACATGGACATAGACCATGCCATACGCATGAGCGAGGAATTGCTCAAGAAGCTCACCTTCCTCCTTCAGGGCAGGAGCGACGATATGAGTTATCTGGAATTGTTCATGGGCTTAAGCTCGCGTTCAGGCAGGCTCGTGGAAGCCGATCGCATGGTGAGCGAGGCTATGGCAGCGCATAGGAAGGCCAAGGATGAGCGCGACACGCGCATTATGGCCTTCAGGCCCGACCCCGAGAAATTCCGCGCCTTCCTAGCCAGCAGTTAAACGACAAGGCTTCAAGGTTAAGGCGCAGACAGTAAAGCGCTTAAAGGCTTGAATGCTTCCTCTACCGCCCAGCCGGGCAGGTAAAAGCCGCGCTCGCGGGCGCTTGACGACGCTCTATAGCGTCCGTCAGCAGTACGGGTGCCGAGCGCCAGCCGCAGGATATCGCCGTTACCCAGCGCAAGCTCCGCCCATATACGCTCGCCAGCGGCGTCAAGGCTATCGCTTATATCGGCGTATTGCGCTGCCCTCATCGATGAAAGGCTGCGGGCCATGGCGTCCACGCGCAAAGGATCGAGCGCCTGGCCGTCCACGTGCCAGCCAGTACCGCTCCTGCGCAGCGCGTAGTCCAGGCTACGCAGGCTTCCTTCGTCCAAATCCAGGCTGCCCCGTATCCGTATCTGCTGTATATCCTGCGTAGAAATAGCCGAAGGAAAAACGCGCAGGTCCAGCCAGCTGTTCATGCCCGCCTTTATGTACGCGGCGGCGCCGGCTGGCATGACCCAGGCTTCCTGGCCCTCGGAGAATGCGGCGTAGGCGCCGGAACCGGCGGGCGTATAGTCGCCTACCAGGAGCTCCACGAGCGTTTTCCCGGAAAAGTCCCGCAGCAACAGCCGCGCGGCGCTGTCTTCTCCCAGGCCAAGCTCGGCCCACGAAGCGCGGCTTGCAGCCACGCGCTCTGCGCCGCTCAGAGCGCCCAGCGCATTGAGTAAGCCAGTTACCCGCGCCGTATCCGCGGGGAGGCTACCCTCCGGCTCCGATACCAGCCAGGCTTCCGCACGCTTCTGCAGCGCAATCGAAAGCCCGGGAGCGCTTATGCTTATGGCCGATACACGATCTACGCTTGCCGTCAGCGATAGCTTTACCATGGAGGATGAACGGCGCCCCGGGGCAGTAAAGGAGCCTGCGATCAGAGCCAGGATGAGCGCTGCGTTAAGGGCGACGAGGGCGCGCAGCTTGATTTTATAGTCCATCATGCCTTCGTTTCTCCCCCCGCGCGCGCTGTGCGCTCGCGTTTCGTGCGCTTATAGGAACGGGAAATGCCATAGCCTATGACCATGGCCGGTATGATCAGCAAATTCACGATATAGCTCAGGCTTATGAGCAGCGAACGGGCATTCTCGTCGCTCAGCTTATTGAGCCGCAGGTCGCGCTCCGCCCGCGACCGTATAGCCACGAGGTCCTCGTCCGAGGACAGCCAGTCGGCGGCCGCAAGGGCAAAGGACAAATTGAAGCCGGAGCCGCTCATGCGCACGAGCTCGGTAAGGAAATCAGCCGAGCTTACCGCCACTATGCGCGTATCGGCTGATCGCGGGAGGGGCGCAGGCAGGGGAGCTTCGCCTTCGCGGGCCGGAAGGTCTCCTCCGGCGAAAGCGCTCGTGAAATTGCCTGAAAGCGCAGCCGCCATGAGGTATTGCCCTTCTGTGGCCGCCCGCTCATTCTCATAAAGATAGGCCTCGTCCGGGCCCGCTGCCAGTTCCTTGGTCTGTTTCCAGGCCTTCGGGCTCGTCTTGACCAGCTCGACGGCGCTTACGCCAGGCACGCTGCGCAGCACGAGCGGGCTGGGCCAGAAGAGGTCAAGGCCCGAGAAGCCTGCGCTGATGGGGTGCGAGGCGTTGGCGTAGCGCTCATCTATGGCCAGCCAATGCGGGTAGCGCACATAGCGTATAGTCGACGCTCCGCTCGCGCTGGCCGTCTGGAAGGGCACGGTAAGGTTAAGCTGATCGAGCACGAGTTCGCGGCGCAATTCCAGGCCATAGGCTTGCATAGCCGAGAGGAAGCCGCCTTCGGGCAGAGCGCTCGCGGCAAGGCCGTAATCCGGATTAACGTCCACGCCCTTTATGGCAAAGAATACCTTGCCGCCACTCATCAGGTATTGATCCACGAAGTAAGCGTCGTAGCGGTCGAGAGCGGCGTTGCCGAGCACGAAGAGCACGCTGAGCCCCGCTTCGATAGGCTGCCCTCTCTGGAGCTCCTGCGCCTGGTAGCCCGCCCGCTGCAGCGTGGCCACAAGGCTCGGGTAATCGTTAGCCAGGCTCTTGTCGGCATCGCCTACGAGGAAGCCGGCCGTGGCGCTGCTATTGCGTACAAGCTTGCGCACGGCCTTTACCAGGTCGTACTCCAGCGTGGAGGTATCTATAAGGGCAGGAATCGTTTCATAGCGGTCAAGATATTCAACGACTATGCCCGTGTATACGAGCGCTACGCGCTGCTCCGAACGTTCTACCACCTGCAATTGCTGGGCTGCTACGCCGAAACTCTCGGCCTCCGAAGGGTCCTTGCTGGGATCGATAATGCGTACCCGTATCGAAGCGCGCGATACCGAGGCAAGTTCATGTAAGAAATCCTCTATGGCTGCCGGCCCCGGATGCTTATCCTTAAGCGATTGACTTATATAATAGCTGATACGCAGCGTATCGGGCAGGTCTTTATACAGCGTGCGCGCCGCTTCCGACAGGGTGTGGGCCTTACCCTCGCTCAGGTCGAGCTTAAAAAAGAAGCGCGTGGACGCGAAGGCGAAAAGCGTAAGGGCCGACAGGCTCAGCGCGAAGAGCAAGCGCTCGCGTTTTTTGTGGGGATGGGTCATGGCTCTAGCTCCATTTCGCGAAGGACAGGTTTTTCGCGCTCAGGTAGAGCGCTCCCGCGCTGATGGTCAGGAAGTATGCCAGGTCGCGCGTATCGAGCACGCCGCGGGAGAATGAGCCGAAGCGGTAACCCAACGACAGCCAATTAATCACGCTGCTGAGGTAGCCCGGCATATCCAGCCATACCGTGAGCTGATACATAAGATTCAAGCCAAGCAGCAGGAGGGCGGTTGCCAGAAACGCGCTCATTTGGTTCCGTGCCATGCTCGATACCAGCTGGCCTATGGCCGCGCAAGCAGAAGATAGCAGGATAATGCCCAGGTATTCGGCGACTATGACGCCGGGGTCCAAATTACCGAGCGCCGCTACCATAAGGGGGACAGGAAGGCTGAGCGCTAAGGCAAGGGCTATGACGGCCATGACGGCCATATGCTTGCCCAATACCAGCTGCCCCTCGGTAAAGGGTAAGGTAATCAGGGTCTCGTAGGTACCCTGCCTGCGCTCCTCTGCCCAGAGCCGCATAGTAAGCGCGGGAAGGAGCACGGACAGGAGCACGGGCATAAGCCCGAAGTAGCTGCGCATGCTCGCGCGGTTAGCCGCGTAAAAGCTACCCACGAAGAAGAAGAAAATTCCGCTGGTAATGAGCAGGGCGACGATAAATATGTAGGCCGGGGGCGAATTGACATAAGCCCGCAGTTCACGCCTGGCTATGGTGAGCATGGCTTTCATGGCGCGCGCTCCTCTCCGGTGAGGCGTACGAATATCTCCTCAAGCGACATACGCTCGCGCCGGAGCTCGAGCAGGCTAGCGCCTTGGGCTACGGCCCAGTTGAAGAGGGCCTCCGCTGCCTCGTCTCCCCTGCCTGAGCGTACGCTGAAGCGAGCCCGGGCCCTGCCTTCGCCTAGCTCCTCAAGGGCGAAGGCAGAATACGCATGGGCTTCGGCTAAGGCGCTGAGGGAGCTGAAGTCGCGGCAACGCAGCAGGGCGTCGAAACGCTCGTCGCCCTGCATATCCTGGGCTAGCTTGGAGGCGGAGCCCTGCGCCACGATGCGGCCCTCATGCAGTATGAGCACTTCGTTGCAGAGGGCTTCCACCTCCTGCAGGATGTGGGTAGACAGTATGACGGTCTTGCTGGCTCCCAGCGAGCGTATGAGCGCGCGTATCTCAAGTATCTGATTGGGGTCCAAACCCGTCGTGGGTTCGTCGAGTATGAGTATGTCCGGGTCGTGGATTATAGCCTGGGCAAGGCCGACGCGCTGGCGAAAGCCCTTGGACAGATGCTCTATGCGTATATCGGCCATGCCCGGCAGCCCGCAGGCGAGCATGGCCTTGTCGAGAGCCGCCTGCCTGGCATCGGGCGGCAAGGCGCGCGCCTCCGCTATAAAGAGCAGGTACTCGGCCACGGTCATGTCGCCATAGAGCGGCACGCCTTCGGGCAGATACCCTACCATGGCCTTGAGCGCCACCGGCTCATCCATAGCGTCCACGCCGTTAAGGAGGGCCCTGCCCTCGCTGGGCCTATGGTAGCCGGTGAGCACCTTCATGATGCTGGTCTTGCCCGCGCCGTTGGGGCCGAGCAGGCCTATGATCTGCCCGTCGCCCACCGTGAAGCTCACGTCGCGTACGGCCTCGAAAGCGCCGTATCGCTTCGTTAAGGCTTGTACTTCTATCATACGCTCCTCGCTAATCTATGTATTCGATAGGGAAGCACATACGGTCCCTGGTAAGCACCGTATCGGGAAAGACCTCGCGAGCCTCGGCAAGTAGCCTTTTTAGCTCATGATCGTTATACCGCGGGCTAAAGTGGATAAGCCCCAGCTGCTTAACGCCGCCAGCTGCCTTGGCTATAAAGGCGGCCTGCTCTGCGGTCATATGCTTTTTCTCAACGGCGCTCGGCAAGAGCTCATTCTCGAACATACCCTCGCAAACAAGCAGGTCGGAATTGGCTACCTCGGGGGCTATATCGGGAAAATAGAGCGTATCGGTGACGTAGCTCACCTTGCGGCCCGTACGCCGCTCGCCCAGCACCTCGTGGGGCTGAACGAGCCGGCCGTCCGCGGCTTCCACGGCATCGCCTGCCTGCAATCGCGACCAGAGAGGGCCCTTGGGCACGCCTAAGGCCTCGGCGCGCTCGGGGTGAAAAGCCCCGGGACGGGGCTCTTCCTCAAGCGCGTAGCCCACGCAGGTTTTGGTATGCCGCAGGGGAAAGGCCCGTATGCGGTAGCCCTCGCCCTCGTAGCATACTTCAGGCGCGTTTATTTCCTTTACGATTATCTCGTAGTTTATATACATATCGAGCACGCGCTTGCTGGTTTCCACGTACTCGGCGATCTTGGGCGGGCCGTAAATATAGAGGGGCTCGTCCCTGTCCACCTGGCTCGACAGCATAAGCAAACCAGGCAGACCCGTTACGTGGTCGGCGTGCGTGTGCGATATGAAGATGGCCGTGATCTTTTTCCAGCGGAGATTAAGCCTGCGCAGGGATACCTGCGTGCCTTCTCCCGCGTCGAAGAGGAAGAGCTCTCCTTCGCGTCGCAGGAGCATACTGGTAAGGTGCCTATGAGGCAGCGGCATCATGCCGCCGCAGCCGAGAATAAACGCTTCTAGATTCATTTCGTTCACTATACGGAAAAAGGCTCCCCGAGGCAACACAAAGCCAAACAAGCTTTGCAATTGGCGGTGAGCCGTATATACTTGGCCTATGATCACCATGGATATGCTCAAGCGAGCGCCAAAAGTCGAGTTGCATGACCATATAGACGGCGGGCTGCGCCCCGCGACGGTCGTGGACTTGGCCAAGGAGTATAAACTGGAGCTGCCGGCGAAGGACGCGAGCGGGCTTGCGGCTTGGCTGCATAGGGGCGCCGACAGGAAGAGCCTGTCATTATATTTAGAAGGCTTTGCCCTAACCTGCGGCGTCATGCGCACGGCCGAGGCCATAGAGCGCGTGGCGAGGGAAGCACTTGAAGATTTAGCCGCCGACGGCGTCGTGTATGCCGAACTGCGCTTTGCGCCTATACTGCACGTGCGCGACGACCTCAGCCTTGAAGCCATCGTGGAAGCCGTGCTCAAGGGCCTCGAAGCGGCTAAGGCATCCACCGGCTCCTGCTTCGGCCTCATACTCTGCGCCATGCGCAATATGTCGCCCGAGTATTCCGTAGAGACCGCGGAGCTTGCGGTGGCGTATCGGGATCGCGGCGTCGTGGGCTTCGATATAGCCGGCGACGAGTCGGGCCATCCGCCTAAGAGGCACCTTGAAGCCTTTCAGTACATACGAAACAAGAACTTCAATATCACCATTCACGCGGGCGAGGCCTTCGGCCCCGAATCTATTTGGCAGGCCTTGCAGGGCTGCGGCGCCCACCGCATAGGCCACGGTACGCGCTTAGTCGAGGATATGGCCATACACGGCACGCGCATAGACAAGATGGGCAGCCTAGCCTCATACCTGCGCGATCGGCGCATACCACTGGAATGTTGCCTGTCGTCCAACGTACAGACCGGTGCGGCAAAGGACTATTCCTCTCATCCCTTCAACGTGTTCTACCGCAACGACTTCCGCGTAAGCCTGTGCACGGACAACAGGCTCATGAGCAATACGAGCCTTACGGGCGAGTTTTCCCTTGCCTGCGAGCATTTCGGCCTAGGCCTCCGCGATGTGGAGCGCCTGAGCGTTAACGCCATGAAGAGCGCCTTTGTGCCCTACGGCGAGCGCGTGCGCATTATCTACGATGTCATCAAGCCTCGCTTCGCCCGCCTGCGGGACGAAACGAATCCCCACGATTAGCCGCGCCGCGGCCGCCGACTACGGACGAGGAATCACATGCCAGAACCAAGGTCATCGCTACGAAGCAAAACTCGACTATGCGCGCTTACGCTTATTCTACTCGCCCTTACCTTGGGCGTAGAAGCCCAGGGAGCGGCTCGCGGGGGCGGCCTTAGCTTCCGCGGCAAAGATTTCGGCGCAAAAGACATATACGCGCTCGACGGCGAGTGGCAGTTCTGGTGGAATAGCTTTATAGACCCTGATTCGCTGGCTAGGAACGACGCCCCGCCTCCCACGGGCTTAGCGGAAATGCCGCGTTATTGGACGAGCTTCGAGCTGGAAGGGCAAGGCCTGCCAGCCCGGGGGGCAGCTACCTACCGCATAGTACTGTCCCTGCCCGATGATACGGTGTACGGCCTCTACGTAAACCAGATGGTATCATCCTACGCGCTCTACCTTAACGGTAAGCTTCTCGGAAGCAATGGCAGCGTGGCATTGGAACCAGACGAGGTACGGCCGGAGTTCAGGCCGCAAGTGCTGTTTTTTTCGCCGCGGGACGGCAAGGCTGATATCGTGCTCCACATAGCCAACGGCGATTATCGGCATGGTGGCCAATGGCAGGCGGTACAGCTTGGCTCAGCCGACGCCATAAGCGCCTACGCGAACCGCATTATCATGACCGAGCTCTTTCTCTTCGGCGCTATAGCCATGATAGGTCTCTATAATATCGCCCTCTTCCTCTTCCGCGCTAAAGACCCTTCGCCGCTCTGGTTCGGCCTCTTCTGTATCTTCGTTGCCCTGCGCCTCGCGGCCACCGGCCATGTGGTGCTGGCCACCGTTATACGCGGTTTCCCCTGGGAATTGCTCATTAAGATAGAACTGTCGGTTTTTTACCTGGGAGCGCTCTTTTTCGCGTTGTTCTTTAGGTCGCTCTACCCAAAAGAATTGAGCAAATACGGCTTCATACCCATGGTAAGCGTATACGGTATCTTCACCGCCCTGGCTCTGGTGCTTCCGGTATCGCTTTTCAACCACCTGGTGGTGCCCATGCAGCTTGGCGCCGTAGGCGGCCTCGCCTATGTGCTCGTATGCCTGGTGCTCGCTTCGCTGCGCAAGCGCGAACACGCGCCGTTCATACTGGCGGGCTTCGCCTTCTTTGCGCTCACCGCCGTCAACGACATACTCTACGCCCACGCCATTATCCACACGGCCTATCTGATGCCCTTAGGGCTCTTTACCTTCATTTTCAGCCAAGCCGTTGCCCTGGCGCGTATATTCTCCCGCTCGTTCAGTCAGGTCGAACATTTATCCGATCGCCTCTCCAGCGTCAACATATCATTGGAACGCTTCGTCCCCCATGAGTTTTTGTCCTTCCTCGATAAGTCCAGCATCATAGACGTGCATCTTGGCGACCAGGCCCTCAAGGACCTAACCATACTTTTTAGCGACATACGCTCGTTTACCACGCTGTCCGAAAGCATGACGCCGCAGGAGAATTTTAATTTCCTCAATTCCTACCTCGAACGCGTTGGCCCCATCATACGCGACCATGGAGGCTTCATAGACAAATACATAGGCGACGCCATTATGGCTCTCTTCCCCGCTTGCCCCGAGGACGCGCTGGACGCGTCTATCGCGATTCAGAACACGGTGCGCGCCTATAACGAGGAACGCGTGGGCTGGGGGCACCGGCCCATACAGGTAGGCATAGGGCTTAATACCGGCCCAGCCATGCTCGGCATCATAGGCGAACGCATGCGGCTGGAAAGCACGGTAATATCGGACACGGTTAATTTGGCGAGCCGCATAGAAAACCTAACCAAATTCTACCGTACCGACGTGCTGGTGTCCGGCGAGCTCGTACGCAAGCTTGGGGAGGATCCCGCCTACGACTTTAGGCTTATAGACCGCGTCACCGTCAAGGGCAAGAGCGCGGCCTGCGACCTCTATGAGCTCATATCCTCGCACGCGGAGGCTGACCGCGCTCTGCTCCTGTCCTCCCGCGACGCCTTCTTGGCGGCCGCCCGCCTGTTCAAAGCCAAGGATTTTTCTAAGGCGGCGGATGCCTTTAAACGTCTTTGCGCGAAGAATCCGGCGGATCAAGTGGCACGGGTATACTTGGGCCGCTGCGAGAAGGCCTTGGCAGGCTCTGGAAACCAGCCCATCGTCGTATCGTTGGATTCTTCCATCGGTACTTGTACCTAGGCGCTATTTCATGCGAATATAAGCTAATGCACGCATTTACTACGCTTGGCTTGCGCGAGGAAATAGCCTCCGCACTCGCCTCTTTCGGCTTTGAAGCGCCTACGCCCATACAGGCCTTAGCCATACCCGAGGTGCTGTCCTGCGACGACCTCTACCTAAGCTCCGCTACGGGAACCGGTAAAACCTTCGCCTACATGGCGCCCATATTCTCCTCGATAGATTCCAGCCTGGATTCTGTGCAGGCGATAATACTCGCGCCCACCCATGACCTGGCCGCCCAGCTTTTCCGTGAGGCGGAGCGCCTCTGCAAAGCGGCCGGCACGGGCCTGCGTATAGCCCAGGCTCTCGGCTCCATGCCACTGGTGCGGCAGCTCGACCGCCTGGCAACGAAGCCGCATATACTCGTCGGCTCCGCCGGCCGCATACGCGACCTCATAGCCAAGCGCGAAGTAGATCAGCGCGCTTGCCGCTGGGCCGTGCTTGACGAGGGAGACCGGCTATTTGAAAAGGAAGTCATCGATATATCGACGGATTTCTTAGGGCTGTTGCCCGATAGCTGCGCGCGCATACTGGTATCGGCGACTATCGCTGACAAAATCGTAGAACGAAGCGCTCCATGGTTTAGGAACGCGCGCAGGGTATTCCTTGATTCCACCGAGGCGCTCCGCACGTCTATAGAGCACTGGTGCTTCCACGCGGGCTCCCGCAACAAAATAGAGTTCTTGCGGCGCTTCGAGGCGGCGGTACAACCGGAACGCTGCCTGCTCTTCGCCTCTTCCAATGCGTCTATTTTCAATATCATTCATAAGCTTGAGCATTTCGGCTTTCCCGTAGCGGTACTTAAGAGCGACACCGACGGCAATTCCCGCCGCTCGGCGCTTGAAAGCTTCTCCTCAGGCGAGGCTCGCTGGCTGCTTACCACCGACTTAGGCGCGCGAGGCCTGGACATACTCGACGTAAGCCATGTGATTAGCTTCGACCTGCCCGAGGAACCGTCTATTTACGTTCATCGCGCCGGCAGGACGGGACGAGCAGGCAGCCGCGGCATATCAGTGGCCCTCGCGGACCTGGTTGAGCTGAAACGCGCGTCTAAGATAGCCGTGCGCTACGGCTTTCCCTTTGTATGCAAGATACTTGAGGCCGGGAGGGTCCACGATATCGAGCCTGAGAACTTTTTCGCCCTTGCCGAAGAGGAAGAAGTGGCCAGGCAGAACGTTAAGCTTGAGGCTCCTAAGGCTTCCAGTCAGCGCCGCAATCCCGCACAGGCACGCATGGGCCTCCGCCCCCGTACCATGTCCGAAGGCCGCTCGTCCGAGGGACGGTCGTTCGAGGGACGGTCGTTCGAGGGTCGCCCGTCTGAGGGTCGCCCATCCGAAAGACGTCCTTCAGAAAGCCGCTCACCCGAGCGGCGCTCGTCCGAAGGTCGTCCAAGCAGGGGCCGCCAGCAGAATCGCTCGTCTGAAGGACGATCATCTGAAGGACGATCGCCCGAGGGACGCTCGCCTGCGGAGCGTCAGCCATCGGAACGAAGCGGCCCGGAGCGACAGCAAGGCCATGCTCCTGACAGGCGCCCGACGGGAGGCCGCCCGCAGCGCCGCTCACCGGAAACCCGTTCGCCCGAAAGGCGCTCCGCGGAGGGACGGCATAGCCAGGAAGCGCATCCAAGCTCAGGCGACGAAGCCAGGCCAGCATCGGCTGCTCCCCGCGCTAAGGCCAAGGACGCGCAGGCCCGGGGCTCTTCTCGCCGCCACAGGCCGCCCAAAGAAACGCCGGAAGCCTGATAGACAGTGGTCTGCCTAGCGGCCTTTTCCCGCCCGACAGGCCATGCTTACAGACCCTGCAGGCTTTCATCCATGCCTTTGATACTCATAAGATTAGCCTCGCCCACGGCGCGTACCCGCTCTATAGCGCGTTCTATGTCGTTATAACTCTGGGCTACCCGATTAATCTTGGCGTTCAGCTCATCGAGCCGTCCCATAATCTCGCCTACGTTTTTATCCCCTGCGGCCAGACGCAGGGCGGCTCCATGCAGGCTTTCACCCGTTTTTAAGGCCATGTCGTTCATGGTAGCGCTTGCGTCTATAAGTTCTGAAGCGCCGCTCGCCGCCTCGCCCAAACCGCTGATAAGCTCTTCCATAGCCTCAAAGGTGGTATGTATAGAGCCATTGACCCCGTCGATGGCCTGTCCGTAGTTCTTAAGCGTGGCGGCCGCCTCGAGTACGACCTGATCATTCTGCTTGAGGGCTACGGAAATAGAATTCGTCGAGCCCTGCGTTTCCACCGACAGTTTACGAATTTCCTGCGATACCACGGCAAAACCCTTGCCCGCCGCGCCCGCGTGCGCGGCCTCAATAGACGCGTTCATTGCCAGCAGATTCGTTTTTTCGGATACGTCGAGTATGCCCGCCGCCACGTCTATGGCGGTCTTTGACGCGCCGCGTATCTTTTCAAAACCGCCCACGACCTTCTTAAGCTCATGGCCCTGCGCGTCCAGCTTTTCTAGTACCATGTCCATTTCCGCTCGCTTGGCGTTCGCTATAGCGCCCATAGATTGAATGTTGGACATGATCTGGGTAATAGCGCTTCCGGTTTCCTCAAGCGCCGCATTTTGGCCATCCACCGCAAGTTTGAGCCCATCGACATAATCGCTGACGCCTTCGTTTGCTTTATGCGCCTCTTCCGCCGCCACATACAATTGCGTAGCCTGATGACGCAAGGAATCGAGAGCAAGCCGGATCGAGGCTCCCGCCCGGGCGCCATCCTCCGCTGCCTCCATGAGGGCCTTGCCCGCTTCAAGCCCATCCTTTGCCCTATGCACAAGGGCGCTTAAGCGCGTTGAGCGCTCGATATTGCGCTGCGATTCCGCCTCGGCGCTGGCCACGAGGTCAGTATTAAGCTTGTCAAGGAAATGTATACATAGATCGATGGCTATGAGCAGCAAGGCCTGATTCACGATGATAGACGACTCGGCTCCCTTGAAGCCCCCGAGGAAAGGCAGGTACACGAAGGCTACGACGAAGGCATAGAGGGATAGGCTCGCGATCGTATAGAACCGCACCTGGCTGCGCTTTATGGAAACGAGGCTGTTGGCCACGCCGGAGGCTATCAAGTATACGTTAAAACGATACAGTTCATTTATGCTTTCCACCGGGAGAAGAAAGGTCATCCACAGAGTATTTAAGAGCATGCCTGTCGTGCTCAGGTAGGATGCTAAGGAGTAGCGCTTAAGCCGCACCAGAAGCAATGAAAACGGGAAAATGATGCTTGTAGCCACGAGAGCTATGAGCAAGCCCAAAGATTTTTCCGGGAAGGCGCTATAGCGCGTAATGCCCGCGAGCAAGAAAAAAGCCAGTAAAACGATGTTCATGTACACTAAAATGGGTACCCGTTTGCGTTCAGCTATGCTCAGGGCGGCCCTGGCCAACTCGGGGAAAAAGAAACTCAACATATAGCCTCCAAGCTTTCAGCGGGCCTCGGTTTAGGATCCGAGGCCGTATCGTCGTACTGCCAGCTTTTTTAATGCCCCGATGCCCGCTATGAAGGCCGTATCTTCATGTGAGCCCTCGAGGGTTTCGAACAGGGAAATAAAGCGAGAGAAATCCTCGGCATAGCGCGGGTGGGCCAGTTTACGTAAATAGCGTAATGCATCCCGCCGCGCTTTTCTCGCGCCGTCGCCGCCGTTCCGGACCATGTACACTAAGGCTTCCAGATTTTCCTGCGCGCTTTGGCAGAGGCAATCGTTCAAGCCGTCAAGCAGATCGAGCTTAAGCATAGGATCAATCCTATCCAAAATACTACGGCTCGTTCCAAGTAGTTTCCTATAATCGCTGAAGCCAAGACAAAGCTCTTCTTGGCCCGAGCCGCCGATACGAAGGCCGCCGTCGCCGAGCGTAAAACGCTTGGCCAAGCGCCGGGGATCATAGCTGCCGCGCAGGGCGCAATCGAGCAGTTTCGCTTCCTTGAGCGCTCTCAACGCCTCCTCCGGGCCATTTTTAGGGCGGTCCGCCCGAAGTATAAACAGGAATTCTCTATTGCTCATCCGCCTCGCGTCGCTCTGCCTGCCTCCGCGGTAGGTCTGATACTCTAGGGTACGCGCTTCCAGCCGGCCGCGTCTTGCCAGGAGTTCCGCCATTTCCTCGACGGCAAGGTGACCCGCGTCGTTCCACGAGAGCACTATGGCCGCCGCGTCGACGGCATCCACGAGCTCTTGTATCGCCCCCTTGGCGCTCGCCCTGCCGCAATAGGCGGAGCGCGTTCGCTTCCAACTCTCGGGTATGCCCGCCTTGCGCAGCAAGAAGCCGTCGGCGCCTAGCTCAAGGGGCATAGGCGCCCGCTCCCAGGCTACTATCGTGTTAAGCATATGGTAGTTAGAGCCGTATTGATGCTGATTATAGGGAGGGTCGATATATACAAGGTCGGCGCTCCTGCCCCGCGCGAAGGCGGCTGCGTCCATGCGGCTTACGCGGGCCGTCGGGGCGTCCGGCAGTACGGGCGGCTCAAGTTCCATCCTCGCCATGATGCGCTTTAAGGCATCGCCGCTGTGCCCCCCAAAACCGCGGTGATACGCCTTAAACACGCCGGAGGTATTCGTGTGCACCGCCGCTTCTAAAAGCAAGGCAGCGAGCAGCGCGGTCCGTCTGCGGCCGGCGGGGCTATCGGGGTCATAACGCCCAGCGGGATACTCGTCCTCTATGCGGTTGCGCACCGAATCGATAAAGCGCGCGTTCTCAGCCGTGTAGAACAGGCGCTCCCGTCCCAAGTCCGGGCTGGCCGTGTATTTCGGGGCATAATAGCGCGCTATGTAGGGCTCGCCATAATCCGCGCCGCGATAGTCCGGCGACGAAGGGTGCAGGGCGTTCCACTCGGCGAAGGCCTCATTCAGCTTAAGTGGGCCGCCGAAGGCCTCATAGAGCTCGTTCCGCCCGAGCGTGAGCCAACAGCGGTTCACGGCCTCGCTATAGGGCTCCCAGTCATTCGCCTGCACGTCAAAGCCAAGGCTACGGGCAAGCCGCGATACGGCGCCCGTGCCGGCAAAGGGATCCAGGAAGCGCAGACGACCCGCCTCAGTGCGCGCGTCACCCGCAGACTGCGTTCCTGCCAGCTCGTCGGCAAGCTCGATAAAGAGCGGAGCCAAGCGCGGCAGAAGAGCGCGCTTATTGCCCAAGTAGGGTATAAACTGTCGACGGATATAGTCGTCCGGCTGAGCCTCTTCTTTAGGGCTCATAGCGAGCCATGCTGGTATCGGTTTCAAACACCTCTACGGCGCATAGCGGAAGGCTCGGCTCGATACGGAGCATCTCGTCGAAAATATAGCGGGCTATACGCTCTGCGCTAGGAGAATTCTCCAATTCGGCCAGTTCATTGAGGTTGCTGTGGTCAAGACCTTCGGCCACGGCTCGCAGGCAGCCTTTAAGCACGCCAAAATCGACGAGCATGCCGGCCTTGTCCAAGACATCGCCTCTGGCAAAGGCCCTGAGGCGATAGTTATGACCATGCAGCCGTTCGCACTTGCCGTGGTACTCCGTTAAGTAATGGGCGGCGGAAAAACCCGCCTCTACCCGAACCGTATACATGGCTGCCTCCACGATCCGATACTAGCAGAGCTTATGCTCCTCCTTCAAGAGCGCGCCTTTGCGGGAATGTTTTTAAAATAATAAGCGCTATACTTACAACGGGGTTATACTAAGGCTATAAAGAAGGCTTACCTTACCGCATAGGGCGGAATGTGGCCGCTTAACTGTTCGTTAGAACAAGGAGGCTTTGCATGAAAAAAATAGCCATACTCGTAGCGCTCGTCCTGCTCGTCGCCGTTCCGGCCGCGTTTTCCCAGTTCAGGGTGGACATAGGCTTCAACGCGCCTATATCCATAGGCTTTTCGGGCTTCGATATCGATGGAGAGTCGGTCGACGTGCCGAGCTTCATACCACTGCCCTTCGCGCAGCTATCCTATGGTTTTGATCTGGGGCCAGTCAACCTCGGTATCGGGCTCAAGGCTTATACCCTCATCATAGAAAGCCTAGCCTGGCCCACCCTGTTCGTTGAACTAGACGTCGATCCGGTGATCATTACGGCATCGGTCGGCGGCGGCCTGTTCATATACTTTGGCGCCATAGGTAACGGCACGCTCGATACCCACATGTTCATTCCGGATTTGGCCGCACACCTTAAGCTCGGCCGCGTGGCCAGGTTCGGCCTCGGCGTCATGACCTTCGTGGCCTCCGAGGAACAAGAGCTGTTTCCCTACATTTTCTACGGCAGCCTGCAGTTCTCCTTCCCTCTCTAATCGGCATAATCGCTAGCGCCCGGTCTTGCGCAAGGAAGGCCGGGCGGCTACGATAGCCGCATGATTCGCCCACTACACGACATCATAGCCCGCCTTGAGCCCCATGCGCTCAGAGGCGATACCGGTCGGAGCATCCGTGGCCTGGCTTACGATTCCCTCCAGGTACGTGAGGGCTTTCTCTTCTTTGCCCTGCCAGGCCTCCACGTAGACGGCCACGACTATATAGACGCCGCGTTAGCCAAAGGCGCCGTAGCCATAGTCCATGCCAAGGAACTAAAAGCCTATCGCGACGGTATATGCTATATACGCGTAAGCGACCCGCGCGTGGCCATGTCGCCGGCGGCGGACGCCTTCTACGGCTCGCCGAGCCGCTTTCTTGCGGTCATAGGCGTCACGGGCACCGAGGGTAAAAGCACCACCGTATGGCTTATTTACCGCTTGTTGGACTTGGCCGGCAAAAAGGCTGGCTTCCTGTCCACCGTGGAATCGCGTACGGCCGCCTCGGTAGAGCCCAATCCTGAGCACCAGACCACGCCCGAGGCCACGACCATACAGGATAAGCTTGCCGCCATGGCCGCCAACGGCCTTGAGTACGCCGTCATAGAATCGTCCTCGCACGGTTTATCCCGGCTCAATAACAGGCTCGGCGACGTGCTCTTCGACGTGGGGCTCATGACCAACGTGCGGCACGAGCACCTGGAATTCCACGGCAGCTGGGAACGCTATCGCGACGATAAAGCCAATCTCTTCCGCGCCCTCGATGCCCATAATCATGAAAAGACCATAGCCGGCATAAAGCAGACGGTGCCCTCCTTCGGCGTATGTTGCCTCGATGACGAAAGCGCTGACTATTTCGGGGCCGCGACCCGCGCGAGCGTCTACACCTATTCCATGAAAAGCCCGGAAGCGGCCGACCTGTGGGCCCAAGACATAGAGAGCGACGAAAAGGGCTCCAGCTTTACCCTGGCCACGCATGAAGGCCTGCGTCTGCCCTGCCGTATAAACCTGCCCGGAGACTTCAACGTGGAAAACGCGCTGGCGGCCATCCTTACCGTGCACAAACTCTGCGGGCTATCACTTGCCGAGCTCGTTCCTCTCTTGCCGCGCCTCGAGCCCGTGCGTGGCCGCATGACCCGCGTGGACCGCGGCCAGCCCTTTGAAGTACTGGTCGATTACGCCCACACGCCATCAAGCTTTCAAACCATACTGCCCCCCCTGTCGGAACGCGTTAAGGGCAAGCTTATATGCGTATTCGGCTCCGGCGGCGAGCGTGACGTAAAAAAACGCCCCGAGCAGGGCCGCATAGCCAGTCAGTATTGCGGCATAGTCATACTGTCCGACGAGGATCCGCGCGGAGAGGAGCCCATGGCCCTCCTTGAGGATATAGCGGCCGGTTGCGGCGTTAAGACGCGCGGCAGGGATCTCTTCCTCATACCGGACCGAGCGCAAGCCATACGCAAGGCCATAGCGCTGGCCGCACCCGGCGACGCCGTGCTGCTCCTGGGCAAGGGCCACGAAAACACCATCATATACGCATCGGGCACTATAGCCTGGGACGAACAGAGCGAAGCTGAGAAAGCGCTGGCCGAAGCGGGCTACGCCGGAGGAAAACCATGAAGATAGCGATATTATACGGCGGCAAGTCTGGCGAGCATGAGGTATCGCTTGCTTCCGCGGCCAGCGTGGTGCGTGAGCTTAAGAGCGAGCACAAACTTACCCTCATTGGCATAAGCAAGGCAGGCACGTGGATACTGCAGCCCGATTCCATAGCGCAGGATGCCAAGGATGGGGCAGAGGCCCTCGACTTAAGGACGAACGGGCCGGAAGTGCTCATAGCTCCGGGAGAAGGCTTTCGGGTATACGGCTCTCATGGCGCGTCCAAGCTCAGCGTAGATCTGGTCTTTCCCGTGCTGCATGGCACTTTCGGCGAGGACGGCACCGTGCAGGGGCTGCTGGAATGCGCGGCCTTACCGTATGTAGGCGCGGATGTGCAGGGTAGCGCCCTGGGCATGGACAAGGACACGGCTAAGCGCTTGTGGCAATTCCATGGGCTTACGGTCGTGCCCTTTTTGAGCGTCGAAGCGACGGACGACGAAGGTCTCCTGGAACTCAGGGCAGAGGCGGAAGCGCGCTTTGGCTGGCCCATGTTCGTAAAGCCCTCGCGGGCGGGTTCAAGCGTGGGAGCCTCGCGTATAGTATCGGCTGCGGCCTGGTTGCCCGCCCTGCGCGACGCCCTGCGCTATGACAGCAAGGTGCTGGTCGAGCCCTTTGTAGAAGCGCGCGAACTGGAATGCTCCGTACTGGGCAATGGCGTGCCGCGAGCCTTTGATCCGGGCGAAATCGTGCCCAGCCATGAATTCTACGACTATGACGCGAAATATCTCGACCCAAACGGCGCCGAGCTGCTCATACCCGCTCCTTTAGAAACCGCGCTCAAGGACGAGCTACGCAGTACCGCAATAAAGGCATACCAGATACTAGGTCTGCGGGGCATGGCGCGCGTGGATTTCTTCATGGACAAGAAAAGCGGAAAACTCTACCTTAACGAGCTCAACACCATACCCGGCTTTACCTCGATTTCTATGTTTCCCAAGATGTGCGAAGCCGGCGGCCTGGCCTATCCCGAGCTCCTTGATGAGCTCATACGGCTCGCGCTTGAACGCCATTACGAAAAGAGCGCGCTTTCGTATCGCAGGGACTGATATCAAAGAAAGCGCGGCCAGCGCTTGCATAATCATGCAGTCTTGTCGCATAATTATTTACTGTAAAGCAAATTACGTTGATTTTTAAGCGCTTGGCCACTAGCGCAAAAAAAAACGCGGCTGTATAATGCGTTCTAGAGCGGCGGCCGGGCCGCTTAAGCGGATACAAGGAGGCTACTATGCATAGCAAGGATTATATCGAACTAGACGAGAAATACGGCGCTCACAACTACCATCCCCTTCCGGTCGTCATATCCTGGGCCGAAGGCGCGAAGGTAAAGGATCCCGAAGGCAAGGTATACTTCGACTTCCTCTCCGCCTATTCCGCGGTAAACCAGGGCCACCGCCACCCTAAGATAATCAAGGCGCTCGTGGACCAGGCTCAGGTGTGTACGCTCACCAGCCGCGCCTTCCATAACGACCAGATGGGCGCTTTCCTTAAGAAGCTCTGCGAGTACACCGGCTATGAGCATGCCCTGCCCATGAACACCGGAGCCGAAGCCGTTGAAACCGCCTTAAAGGCCGCCCGCCGCTGGGGCGTCGAGGTAAAGGGCGTACAGAACGGCAAGCAGGAAATAATATGCGTGGATGAGAATTTCCACGGCCGCACGCTCGCCGCCATTTCTATGTCCAACGATCCCGATTCGCAGGTAAACTACGGCCCCTATGTGCCTGGCTTCGTGCGCGTGCCCTATGAAGACATAGACGCCATGGCCAAGGCCATTACCCCCAATACCGTGGCCGTCATACTCGAGCCCATACAGGGCGAAGCAGGCGTATGCGTGCCCTACGAGGGCTACCTGAAAGCGGTACGCGAACTGTGCACCAAGAACAAGGTGCTCTTCATATGCGACGAAGTACAGACCGGCTTCTGCCGCACCGGCAAGCGCTTCGCCTGGATGCACGAAGGCGCCAGGCCCGACATCATGTGCCTCGGCAAGGCCTTGGGCGGCGGCGTCCTTCCCGTATCTGCCATAGTCGCCGACCACGAGGTCATGAAGGTATTTACCCCGGGCACCCACGGCTCCACCTTTGGCGGCAACCCGCTCTCGAGCGCCGTTGCGGTGGCGGCCATCGAAGTGCTTGAGAACGAGAAGCTCGATGAGCGTTCCGAAGCCCTCGGCAAGATATTCCGCGAGGAAGTGGCTAAGCTGCCCTGTAAGAACATGGTAAAGGTGCGGGGCAAGGGCCTGTTGAACGCCGTGCTCTTCACTAAAGGCTTCCAAGCCTGGGATGTATGCCTGGCCCTTCGCGACGCCGGCCTTCTGGCCAAGCAGACCCATGGCAACATCATACGCTTCGCTCCTCCGCTCATCATAAGCGAAAAGGAACTCCGCGAGGCCATAGCGATTATTGGCGCGGTATTCGCCAAGTACTAAAGCCGCGCGGCTAGCAGCGGCTAGAGGCGCGGCGGCCTTTCGCCATACAACTGGGCTGTACGGGTATCACTCCCGGCAGCCTTTTTTTATGCGCAACGCGGACTCAACGCGACTTTTGCAGCTTGATAATAAAGAGGGCTCCGCCGCCGGGCCTGTCCTGATACTCTATGCTTCCATCCAGCGAAGCCAAGGTTTTCTTTGCCAGGGCTAGGCCAAGGCCGGTGCCGCGCTCTTTGGTGGTAAAAAAGGGCTCATAGAGCCGTGAACGCATCTCCAAGGCTACGCCGGGGCCTCGATCCGCGATTTCTATCATGATGTTTTTTTTGTTTTCATATATGCGCACCATCGGCCTTTCCTTGGTTCCCGACTTCTCGCTGGCCTCAAACGCATTGGAGAGCATATTGTCCAAGGCTTCCTTAAGCCGGTCGCCATCTATCTTGAATTCGGCGCCTTCATCCAAATCCGAGGAAAAATCAACGAGTTCCCCGTAGCGGGAAAACACGCCGGCAAGAAAAGCCCTAGCGGAAATATCCGCCGGCTGGCCATAGGAATTTTTAAGGAAGGCACGTATACGATCCGTCATGGCAACCATACGGGCCAGTTCATCCTCTATGATCGACAGGCCCTCTCCCACTTCGCTGCCTGCTTTTTTTCGGATAACCCCACACTGAATGCGGATAACGCCGAGCGGATTCTTGATTTCATGCGCTATGGTACGCGCCGCTTCGCCCAGCTCGATAAGCTCCCGCGTACGCGCCTCTTCTTCTCGGTACGTGGCATAGCGCGTGTAGAGACGCAGGATAAGCGCATAGAGCGCTATAAGGACTATGCTCGCGGCGCTTGCGAGCATAAGGGCAAGGCTCTGCGCTTTCTTGTAGCCGCCCAGCCCATACTCCAAATAGGCGAAGGACGGCAAGGCTTCGCCGCTTGATTGACCGCGCTGGCGCTGTGAGGGCATCATGCCCATGCCTCTGCGCGCGCCGAGCTCGCCTCCGAGCATGCGTGAGAGTACGAGCCGGTCATCGAGTATGGTAAGCCGGTTCCAGTTGCGAGCCCGTTCTGTTACGGTCAACTTTGGCGCGGCGTTACCGAATAGATAGAGCGAAGAACCGTCTTCGGCATAGAGCCCGAAAGCCAGCACATTGCGCGTATCCTCGCGGGCAAGAGGTCCGAGCCGTACGAGCTCGGTGAGCGAGGTGATAATCTGGTGAGCCTCGAACTCAAGGAGGACTTGCCTGCTCTGCCGCTCATTAAGGGCAAAAGCCCATACCATGGCTATGAGGGCCGAAAGGAGGATTCCGGCAACTAAGGTGTAGCTGAGGCGCTCGACGCCGCTTCGAGTCTTCATGAACGTATTCTATCCCTTGGGCAGCCAGGAGGCAATGCCTCGGGCGCTTGCCGAGAGCCACAAGCTCGTATAGAGTTCTCCTCATGGCAAAGCCCAGTTACGCGAACCTGCTGCAGAAGGCGCTAGCGGCCGGAAACGCTCGCAAGTACGATGAAGCCGAAGACTACCTTACCCGTATCATCGCGGAAACGGACAGCGTACCCGAGGCCTGGCTCTTTCTGGGCAGGGCGCGTCATGCGGGCGGAGATCCCATGCGGGCCGTGGCGGCCTTCAGAGCCTTCTTATCCAAGGCGCCTGAGAATCCCGCCGGCTGGTTCTATTTGGGCAGAAGCTACCTGAGCCTGGACCTGGCCAGGGCGGCGCATCGCTCCTTCCAACAGGCTTTGGCCGCAGGCGCCAACCATGCCGAACTATGGACCCTCATGGGACTTTCCGAGCTCAAGCTTAAACGCTCCGCTAAGGCCGTATCCTGCCTTGAGCATGCCCTTGCCATGAAACCAGAAGATCCGCGCGTGTTTAAAGCATACGGCAACGCGCTCTACGTGCATGCCCTGCGCCTTCTATCCCGCGGCGACGCGGATATGGCACGACAGATGCTCAGCTTCGTCATAGACAATGGAGCCGACAGCGCATCAGCCCGCGTGTACCGCTCGCGGGCCTACCGTCTGCAGGGCCAGCTCGCCGCGGCCGTGCAGGATCTGCGTGAGGCCATGGTCATCTCGCCCGATGATAGTTCCATACCCCTGCAGGCTGCCGCGCTCTATTTTGCCTTAGGCCGGCCCGATGAAGCCCTGCGCATGATAAACCAAGCTGGCGCCGAGCTTCCCGGCCCGGCTGACGCCCCGTGGACGGAGGATATTCTTGAGCGCTGGCGGGCGGCAGTATCATTAGCGCAGGGAGACCCCCGGTCCGCGCTTGAAGCGGCCCTTGCGCGCATAAAAAAGGGCGATAAGGATGCCGCCCTGCGCGCTATTGCGGCCCAGGCAAATTATGAACTTAAGCGTTATGAGCGTGCCGCCAACCACTACCGCCTTGCCTGCGAAGCCGATCCCGCCTCGCCCGATTTCCGCATGGGCCTCTCGCTATCTCTCTGGGAACTGGGCGATATCGATGGCGCACGCTCCTCCGCCAAGGCGGCGTCGGCGCGAGGAGCCGACCCCGGCGACAGCGATTACGTGGCGCTGCTCTGCGACGCCAAGGCTGGCGCCCGCCCTGAAGCCCTGCTGCCTCGGGTACAGCAACTCCTTATGGCGCGACCCGCGGATCCCAGGCTTATGTTCATTCTGGCGGAGAGCCACTATAAACTGGGCATGCCGGAATTAGCCGATCGCTGGTTGGACCATATAGTGGAGCTTCAAGCGGACCATGAGCTTGCCCTGCTCTATCGTATAGCCGTTGCAGAGTCCCTGGGCACTACTGAAGCGGCAATTGAACGCTACGCCGCCTATATGGACAGATATCCTGATAATAATAAAATCCGTCATGAGTACGCGGCACTGCTCATGGACACAAAACGCTGGAACGACGCCGCCGCACTCATAGAAGAGGGTTACGCATACGGATCTACGGGGAAGACCGCTGACGCGGCGCTTGCGCTCTGTTATCGCAACGCGGCCCGCTACCGGGATGCGGCCGCCCGCTACCGTATGCTCCTGAAGGAAGAGCCCAAAAACGTGGAATTCCTTTTAGGCCTTGCCTATTCCCTGGACAAGTCGGGTGCGCGCGCTATAGCCGTGGAACTGCTCGAACGGGGCGCGGCGTACATAAAGAAGGAGGCCGAGCCCTATCTGGCTCTCGGCGTGCTCCGCATACGCGCTAAGGAAGCGGAGAAGGCTGCAGAAGCCTTCATGAAGGCTTCCGAGCTTGCGCCGGCCGATCCTCGTCCCCTGCGCAACTTAGCCAGGCTCTACGAGCAGGGCGGCGTGCCGGACCTCGCGGCACGTTTCAGGCAGAGCGCAGAACGCTTAGAAAAGCCAAGAAAGGGTTGTTAATACGGCGCTTATCGCGTATTCTTTTCTCATTGCACACTGAGGAGGTAGCTCAATGCCGGTAAAGGCCATGGATCTGTACGACGCCTATAGCAAGAATATGTTGCCCTACGAAAACGGCTATATCGTATCATCGTTTTTCGCCAACAACTCGGCGTATTCACACTACGAGATCGTTTCCTACAACAACGTCAAGTCGATTTACCCTATGGAGGAAGGCCTTACCTTCCAAACGGACGGCAAGAAGCTCTATATCCTGATCGAGCCCATGAATTACTCAAAAAAGGCGGAAGAACCCTACGTGCGGTCCAAGGCTGAGCAGATACCCCACCGCTTTAGCGAGCTTGAACTGCATA
Organism: Spirochaetaceae bacterium UBA5200; assembly: GCA_002412825.1. Taxonomy (GTDB): domain Bacteria; phylum Spirochaetota; class Spirochaetia; order Treponematales; family UBA12059; genus UBA5200. Next base: position 40,396 of record DHVU01000002.1, on the reverse strand, counting down.
CCTGTAAGAACCAGACGAAGATTTACTATGCTAAAGCGCCCATCATGTCTTATACCTCGTTCACGGTCATGAAGCCTACGGGCATTAACTTCGCCTTCGTATTCTTCAGCCTCCCTGATTTATACGATAGCATGGCTCTGTTCTTTGAGAAGACATTCAACAAAGAGGCCGGAGTGCCCCTGCCCGACGCTAAAAAGGTGGCCAAGGCCATAGCCGCCAAGGTAGAGCAAACCATGGTGTGGGAATTTACGTCCTAAAAGGGAGTAGCGCTTGCATCCAGTGCTCTTGTCCCTTATCGTCAGCGTAGGCATAAACGCGGTTTTTTTTGCCTACGCAGCGCTGCGCAGGACCGATGTAGTAACGGATCTCTCCTACAGCCTATCCTTCGCTTCCGTTGCGCTCCTCCTTGCGGCCCTACAAGGCGCTACGGACCTCTTTAGGCTTCTTGCCGCCGTCATGGTTATACTCTGGGCCTTGCGCCTAGGTTCCTACCTTTTAGGCCGCATCCTCAGCATAAAGGTAGATCACCGCTTCGACGGCATGAGGGACAAGCCCCTTAAATTCGCCAGCTTTTGGATACTGCAGGCCCTTACCGTGGTTATCGTGCTCGCGCCGGTGAGCGTCGTACTCGGCGGCGCGGGTTCGGCCACTCTGCCTGGTCTTTCTGTAGCAGGCCTGGTCCTATGGGCTATAGGCATGGCCATAGAAAGCCTGGCCGACGCGCAGAAATCCGCTTTCAAGAAGGCTGGTACGCCTGGCTTCATACGCTCCGGGCTATGGGCTTGGTCGCGGCACCCCAATTATTTCGGGGAGACCCTCGTATGGGCGGGTATGTATCTATACTGCCTGCCCATGCTCGGCTCCGCCGCCATACCCTCGCTGGCAAGCCCTCTTGGCATAACGGCCCTGCTCCTCTTCGTATCGGGCATACCCCTTCTTGAGAAGGCCGCCGACAAGAAATTCGGCGGACAGGCCGCGTACGAAGCCTATAAGAGCTCTACCAGCATATTCGTGCCCCTGCCGCCTAAAGGCACAGAAAGCTAAAAAAAAGGAGCTCCGCCTAAGCGAAGCCCCAATTTCTATGGCTCTACGGGACTATTTGCGTTCAAGCTCTATCTGGGCAACGGCCAGGCAGGCTATAGGCACGGAATACGGCGAACAGGACACGTAATTGAGCCCGGCTTCCATGCAGAAGCGCACATTGTCCGGGTTTGCCCCATGCTCGCCGCAAAGCCCCATCTCAAGGCTCGGGCGGGTCATCCTGCCGCGTCGGGCCGCCATGGCCACCAGTTCCTTAACGGGAGCGGCCAGGGTTGAGAAGGGATTACCGTCAATAAGGTCGAAGGTGGAGTAATCGGGCATGAAGCCGTTAAAGTCGTCGCGGCTTATGCCTAAGGTAGTCTGGGTAAGGTCGTTCGTGCCGAAGCTGAAGAATTCGCCATACTTGGCTATCTCTCCGGCTACCAGCGCCGCCGCGGGCAATTCTATCATCGTGCCCACCCTATAATCGAGGGGCTTTACGCCGAGTTTCTGACGCACCTCTTCCTCGATATCGACGATGCCCTTGTAGGTTTTGCCTTCGATTTTCTTGCCGTACACGATGAGCTTAAGCTCAGCGGCGTTCATGACGATGGGCACCATAATCTCGGGCCGAACGTCGATCTTCTCGTCTCTGAGCTTATAGGCGGCCTCGAACACCGCGCGGGCCTGCATGGCGTATATCTCCGGATAGCTCACCGCTATACGGCAGCCCCGGTGCCCGAGCATGGGGTTAAACTCAGACAACGCATCCATGCGCGCGCGGAGCTCGGCCTTGGATATAGCCTTGCCGTCTTTCTTGCCGCTCTTAGCGGACGTGCCAAGATACTGCAGGAATCCTTCAAGCTCTTGCTCATTATGGGGCAGGAACTCGTGCAAGGGCGCGTCAAGGAAGCGTATGGTGACGTTTTTACCGGCCATGACCTTAAAGAGACCGTAGAAATCGTCGCGCTGCATGGTCTGCAGCTTAGCGAGCGCTTTTTCCCGATCTTCAAGGCTGTCTGCCAATATCATCTCGCGGAATACGTTGATGCGCTTCTCGTTGAAGAACATATGCTCGGTGCGGCACAAGCCTATGCCTTCGGCCCCGAACGAAAGCGCCAGCGTGGCGTCGCGCGGGCTGTCCGCGTTCGTACGAACGTGGAAATGCTTCATATGCTTCTTAACTATGGCAATAAACTCAGGCAGCCCCGACTCGGCCGGGTTGGGCTCGATAAGGGACGCCTTGCCATACCACACCTCGGGGTCGCCGTAGTACGGTACGTTTATGGTTAGGAAATCGCCCTCATTTACGGTTACGTCGCCTATGAGCGCCTTCTTGCCCCGTATCTTCATTTCGGTCTTAACCAGGGATACCTTGCCGTACTGCCTGGCGACTACGGACGCGTGAGCGGAATAACCGCCTTCGCAGGACAACACGCCGGTTGCTACCTCTATAGCTTTTACGTCCTCGGCAAAGGTCGAGACCATACAGAGTATGAGCCTCTTGTCCTCTCCCTTCTGCTGAGCTACGCGATAGGCGTCCAGCAGCGCTTCCGTGCTGAAGAACACGCGGCCTATGGCAGCGCCCGGAGCGCCGGCTATGCCGCCCACGACAGACTTCAGTTTTTTTACCGAGCTCATATCCACTATAGGATGGAGTATCTCGTTTAGCCGCCCCGGCTGTATGGCGTTAATGACGAACTCATCATCGACCACTTTGCGCGTATTGAGGTCCAAGAGCAGTTTCAGGTCGGCCTGCGTGCTCTTTGCCATCACCTGGCGCTGTTCTATAAGCCACAGCTTATCCTTTTCTACGGTAAAGCGTATCTGGCGTATCTCGCGCTGATGGTCTTCAAGTGACTCCGCCATGCGCTGCAGTTCCTTGAGATGCTTAGGCGCTATCTTATTGATATCGTTGCCCGCGGCGCCTATCTCATCGAAACGCTCAACGAAGAACTCGCCCTGCAGCTTCTTCTCGCCATTGACTACATTACGGGTATAGAAGGCTCCTGAGGCGGAATTCTTTCCGTAGTTGCCGTACACCATGGGCTGTATCAATATGGCCGTATCGCTATCGTCCTGATCGTCTAAAGCCAGCATAAGCGATATGCGCTTAATGGCTATTTCGAGCTGTTTCCACGCGTCGTCGAAAAAGCCCTTGGGCAGTATGTCCGCGTAGCTGTCCATCATGGACAGGGCCTTGTCGCCGGCCTTAGCCTTGTCTCCCGCGCCGTTCGCGCCCATAATGCGCGCGCGTATGGCTTCCAGATCCTTGGTTCGCCCCTCAAGCTCGGCTATGCGCTCCTCTATCTTGAGCATGCCCCTGGCAAGGAAGGTAACTTCGTGCGCCGCGAATTTCTCGCCCACGAAGTTGGTAAATCCCGCCACCGTGCCTTTGGTGAGGCCAAAGTTATGCAAGGCAGGATAGTTGGATATGGCCAGATTGGGGGAAATGACTATCTTAACGAGCATGGGCTCTTTAGCGTCGCCATAGGCCTTCTCAACGATAGCGTCTACCTTTTTCACGAAAGGCTTTATGGCGGACGCCACGTCCTCGCCGGCGAGCTTAGAGGCTACTACGGAATCGATGATAAAGCCCGGCAGTATAGGAAAGCCAAGCTCGGCGAATTCGTTCGCCTGCCTGCCCCTCTGTCCGAGGGTATCAAGGTCTACGCCCTTTTTAATACTGTCTTTCTGGCTAAAGTAATGGATGTTCGCTTTCATCTACGGCTCCTTTTAAAACAAGGGGAGGACGCTGTTGACAGGCCCCCGAAGAAAGGCTTCGAACATTTTGCTTGCGCCCTGCGCCAAATAGCGCTGTAGCTTAGCCACGTCGCAAATGTTCTCGCCGGCGACCGCGAACTGAATTACGCTGCCGTGCTTTACCTTGCCCCATTTAAAGAGCGCGTTTAGATTGGTTATACGCTCGCCATCGTAGTATACGAGCACTTCAAGGTCGGGATGCTTGGTCTTGTAGCTCTCGATAATGCGTTTCCAGGCCTCCACGTTTCCGTTATGGAAAAGCTCGTTGCTAACCGGCACCGCGTACATTGGGGTCATCCTGGCGCCGGCTTTAGGGGGTGCGGGCGGCTTGGGCACTACGGCTACCGGCTGAGGAGCCGGCGCAGCAAGGGCCTTGGCGCTTTTCTTTCCTTTGGCTAGCTTTGCGGCCGCTTTCTTTGCCTTATCGGCTTTTTTTTCTTCAGCCGCAGCCTCAGCTAATTGAGTCTTCTTGGCTTTGTAGCTATAGCTGCCCTTGAGTAAGGCGGCGTCTACCTTGGCCTTCCTACCCTCATAAAGGCTGATAAGCGTATCCGCAGCTTTCGTGGCTATGGCAGCGTTTACGCCTTTGGAGAAAGCCCCGGCGTATACGGTAATGAGCTCGAATTTGTTGAGCCTATCGAGAAGGCTCAAGTGTCCGGGATTTTTAGGATTGAGAATAAGCACGCCTAAGTCCGGGTGGTGATAGAGCACCACGAGGTCTATCGCATTCCACGATTTTGCATTGTCATGAATCTCTGAAAGCTCGGCGCTAACGGCCATAAGGTTTTTAGATACGCTTACGTATCCGAATTTATCGACGAGCAGCATAGATACGAAGGCTTGTACTTGCTCAAGCCCAATGAGCTTCTCGTCAAGGAGCTCGTTCAGGGCATCGGCGATGTTCTCGCCCCCCGCTACGCGCTCGGCCAGGGCTACGGTCATCTTTACATGCCGAACCGACGAATTAAAGGATTCCTTGGAACCCAAGGCCTCAAATTTGCTATTAACTGCTACCATGGCGTCATCCTTCCATGCCCGTGAAAAAAAGGCGCCCCCCGATTACGGGGGGCGCCGCCGTTACTGGACTAGAGCTCGCGGATGCCGCCCTCATCCCGCTTGCGGGGTTTCGGGCCGGGCTTGCCTGCGCCGGCTTTCCTGCCGGGCTTCTTAGCGCTGTCTACCATGCCTTTGGATGCGGGCTTCCTTCCCCTGGTGGCGGGAGCCTTGGTCGCGGTGGACTCGGGCAGGGCCACGGCGGGCTCGGCGTTCAACATGGCCAGGTAGCCTGATGAGGGAGACTGCTCGGCATCGTCCATGGAGGGAGGAGCGAAGGACTGGGCTATATCCTCGCGGACGGTGGAGCGGCGGCGGCTGAAGGATGCGAAGGCCGCGTCCTGGAAGCCCTTGGATACGCCGTGGAGGAACTCGTTCAGCACGTTGGCCATGCCGTCGAGGGTAGCCTTCTTGCGCTTGATCGAGCAGATATCCACGTCCAAAAGGAGGCCGGGCTGGATGTGGTAGGGGTTGATCATGTAGTCGAAGCGCTGGAATTCCTTCTCAAGGAAGGTAAGGCGCTCTTCGACGACGCGGCGCTGTATGGGATACTGGTACGCGTACATGGTCTTAAGCTTATCGCGCATGAGGATGAGGCGGTTCTTTACCTTGTCCTTCTCATAGATATAGGTGCGGTTGAGGCTCTCCACGTCGGTCTCGGCGGGCTTCACGAAGGAGATCTCGTCCCATACCTTGGCGATATCCTCGTAGAGGGGCTCGCCGCTCTTATCCTTGATCTTGCGGCGGATCTTGTTTTTCATGATCTTGGCGAGGTCGGCGAAGTCGGTAATGCGCTTCAGGAACTTGGAGTCGTCGTACATCATCTCGAGCACGTCCCACAGGTGGTGGACTTCGGTCTCGAAGCTGGTTATCTGTACGTCGTAGGCCTTGCGCTCCTCGATAAGCTGCGCGTTATCGTAGTACTGGAGGCGGATCTGATAACGCTCGTCCGGGAGCACGGCGCGATCGGTGTCCTCGTACTCGCGGATGTACAGAAGGCGGGCGTTCTTAAGGTTCTCGATATACTGGTAGCCCATCTTGGAGGTATCCAGGATGGAGGTGAGGCTGTTCACCGCGGTGTTGTAGCCGCGGTTGCGGATATTCTCTATATCGATGATCTTCTTGAGGTTCTCGCGGATATTGAGCTGGTCGAAGTTGGCGGGATCGATCTCCGCGCGAAGATTGTTGATCCTGTCCATCAGTTCCTTGGCTATGATCGAATAGCGCTTGGACTTCGGGTTCTCGGTATCGTCATCGGTGTAATCCTTGATCTTCTTCATGCGCTCGAAGATGATCTCGGTATCGTTGAGCTCTTCCTTGCCCTCGTCGATGAGCTGATCCTTGAGGCGCTCGATTTCCTTATCAATGGTATCGATGATGTGCTTGGCGATCAGGTCCTTAATAAGGTATTCGACGGTTACCTGATAGTGGAAGATGGGGCTTATAAGCTCAGAATCGAGGATGTTTACGGAAAGCTTCACATCCGCGACGGTCTTGGGCTTATAGGTGTTGTCCTTAAAAGCGCACTTTACCACGGAATACGCGTTCTCGCCGCGGATAAAGGCGCCTACGTCGGTCTTCTGGCGGAGCAGGCTGTTGGTAAGATTCTCAAGCTCGTTCACGCCGCGCTGGATATGACCCTGCAGGTGTCCGAACATGTTGACCATGGATTTTTCGATTTCGCCGGTGTTGAACTTGTCAGCGCCGCCTACTTCGTCTAAAAGGGCCGCTATTTCCTTGGGAGTGTAGCGGGACAGGGTCTTCATTTCTTCTTTGTCTATGAAGTTCCTGACCTTCTTCACCATCTCGTCCTCAGTCGTGACGATATAGCGGTTGAACATGTTCTGATAGTTCTGGTTGAAGTAGTTGTATACCTTCTCTTTAAGGCCGCCCATCACGTCGAGGCGCTCAAGGACTTCCTTAGGAAGCCTGGAACCTATGTGGTGGATTACCTTATTGGTCTCTTCGTGCAGAAGCTGCTCGACCTCTTTTTGCTGGTCGCGGTTTTCCTGCGCGAGAGAATTGCGAGAACCGACGGCGCTCGGCTTCTCGGGATGGAATACATTAGGACTCTTGGGAAGATCTATAGCACCCATATACGTCTCCTTGTAATACAGTATCGCATGTAGTGCCTATAGTAACCCAGAGCGAGAAAAAGTAAAGGGGGCAATAAAAAAAAAGAATGCGATTTCTGTCATTATAATCGTAGATAATCGATATATTTGCTAATCCTGACATGAATTTTCCGCTAAAAGACTGTAGAGCCTTTTTTTCCTTGCCAAACGACTTAAAATGATAGATGCTCATTGTCGTAGCATTATCTATACAAATGGACGGTCCGATGAAACGTTTTCTCACGCTTACGCTCATAAGCATGCTGTTTTTATGCTCTGCCCACGCCGACGAGCGAAACGACGCCATCGACATATTCATCCTTATAGACAGCTCACTTTCTATGCACGAGGCCATGCCCGCAGCCAGGGACTATGTGGCTGGCGAACTCATAGGACGCGTGGCCCTGCCCGGCGATTACGTCATGGTCATGAGTTTCTACGGCAGCCAGGATATACTATGGCGGGACGAGCTGCGCTCCGAGGGAGACAAGGCGCAGCTCGTGCGCATCCTGCGCGGCCTCGAGGCCGTGGGTCGCTATACCGATATAGGAGCCGCGCTTGACACCCTCGATACCCTGGTCATAGCGCGCGGCCTGCCCGAGAGGGCCAAGTATATCGTCCTCGTCACCGACGAGCGTCAGGAAGCTCCTTACGGCACGCAATACTACTCGCCTAACTACAATATCGACCATCGCCTTCTTGAATACGTTAAACGCGACGACCGCGGTCTCTTCCGCGTGATAACCATAGGATATGGCCTTTCCGGCAAAATCGCCGATCAGACCCAGGCTTTGCTGCGCACCCTATCTGAGCCGCCCGCGCGGCCCTCCCCCGCCCTACCTGGCGCATCGCCTGAGGCCATGGGCGGGAAAGGCGCGGAGGGTACTGCCTCGGGTTCTACCCAATCCGGTACCGGAGCGGACTCGAAGCGCGTGTTTGGCATAAGCGTCTTAACTGCGGAAGGCCGCATCAATCCAGCCTTCCTTATGCTGGTATTCGCCGGCCTTGCCCTCGTCCTCCTTATTGTATTCCTTGTCATATGGCTGCGATCGCGAAAAAAGGACGGCGAGAAGAACAAGGGAGCCGCCCCCCAATGACGCTCACCGAAGCCGCCGCCTTATTTAAGGAGGGTAACGACTTCATCTTCACCTCGCATGAAGCTCCTGACGCGGACGGCATAGGCGCCGAATACGCGCTTACTGTCGTGTTGCGCGCAATGGGCAAGAAAGCCAGGGCGGTTAACGCGGATAAAACGCCGCTAAAGTACCGTTTTATAGACGAACATCAGGTGCTTGAATTGCTCGATGCCAGCGATTTGGAGGAAAAAGACCTATCCTCAAGCACTATCGTGCTCGCGGACACCAATGACATACAGTACACCGGCGCCATGGCCGACCTTGCGTTGAGCCGCGCCGGCCGCATATTGGTCTTCGACCACCATGAGGCTAAAGGCGTCAGTAAGGATGAAAGCTGTTCGGTATCCGATGCTTCAAGCACCTGTGAAATGGCGTACTATGTCATCAAAGAACTCGGGCAGCCCATAACGCCGGACGTGGCGAGCGCGTTGTTCGCGGGTATCGTGTATGACACCGGTTCCTTCGGCTACGCAAAAACGGGCGAGGCGACCTTTGAGGCCGCCTTGGATTTAGTGCGCCACGGCGCCGTTCCCGCCCTCATCCATAACAAACTGTACGAATCGTCGAGCACCTGCGTGCTTCGTTTGCGCAAAGCGGTGCTTTCCACCCTTGAACTGCACGAGCGCGAACGGGTGGCCATGCAGATTATGAGCAAGGATATGCTCATTGAAAGCGGCGCCAGCTACGAGGACGCGGAAGACCTGATCAATGTGCCGCTCCAAAGCAAGACCGTTGAAGTATCGGTGTTCTTTAAAAGCAATAGCGAGGGCGTGCTCCGCTGCAGCCTGCGCTCCAAGGGTTTCGTGAACGTCGCTCAGCTCGCGCAATCGTTCGGCGGAGGAGGGCACAAAACCGCCGCGGGTTTCAAATGCCCCTATCCACTTGATACGATACGGAAGAAGGTGCTAGAACTTATTAGACCTACCCTTCCAGACTAAGGATACGCGGCGTTAAGCATGAAACGATATACGCAGAGCTTCTTTATAGTGGCTGTAGCCGGAGCGCTCGCCCTTGTAGCCTATTTCTATTTCTCAGGCCTCAAGGCCGAGAATGAGCTGTCCAAGGCTCCGGTTAAGTACCGTAGTCTTGACGCTAACACGGAACCCGCAACAAAAAGCGCCGCCGGTACCGAGCCGCGGCTTTCGAGCGCTATTGAGCTTGGACCCGACGAAACCCTCCTGGATATATATTCGCTGAATTTGGATTATGACGACGACGATGAGCAAATTCTTGTGGTACGAAAGTCCGGCGATAGCTCGGCGACCATGCGTATCATCGTCGCCGACTATTCCTCTGTAACGCGCCGCTGGTCGCGGGCCTGGGAAGGTTCCACCCTAGCCACCAAAGTGCGTACCTTCCAGCTGGCGGTATACGACCTTGTAGGCGACCACAATCTCAACATCGTATGCGTAGGCATAAATGACGCCAACCAGCAAACTATGACGGTATTCTGGAAAACCGGCGCTGAAGGCGGCGGCCCGGCCCTTAATTTTACCAAGGTTTTTGAAACCGCTGCGGATGCGGTGCTGGTAGAAACCAGCGACCGTCCCGATAGCTACAAATTAGGCCAGAGCAATGCCGAAAGCTGGCCCATATCGGTATGGCGCTCGGATTCCGGCTCGGATAATTTCTTAGACCAGGTAAAGGAAACTTGGGTATGGAGCTTCCATGACCGCAGTTACGTAAAGACGGCGCAGGTACGAATACCCGGCGCGAGCATAGCAAGGCAGATGGCGGAAAGCATACTCGACGGCAAGGCGGACACCTTTGAGACCTGGCTCAACGGCATATGGTACAAGGAATCCATCGACCCCCTCTCCGTCGGAGCCCTGTTCATAACTTTTCAGCCTCGCGACGGCAACCTCTTGTTCTCTGGAGAAGGCGTCGTCGAAATCTACCAGTGGGAAAGTTCCAACCCTACCCGCTTCGGCCTCTATATAGCGGCGCGCAACCAATCGGTGCGCAACCTGCGCCGCCTTCTTGATATAGAACTGTCCGCCTCCGATACCATCAACGTACGGGTATTTCAGGATCTGCGCATCAAGGCCGACGTAAGCGGACGCTGGAACGGCCGCTATCGTAAACTCAGCGCGGAAACGGCAAAAGCCTTCAGAAAGGCGCCTTCTTCAGCCACCAACTCGGATTTTTCGCTGGATGGACTCTATATAAGCCCGGACGGCTCATCGCTGACGCTATCGTCTTCCGCCTATACTTGGGATAGGAGCGACGGCATCGAGCGGGGAGGCTTCGGCATATTTAGCCTACAGGACAAGCAGATACTCGACCTGCGCGCTATTAGCAAGGGAGATTTGCCCTCGTCGCAGCGAAGTTCCTGGATATACAGGCTCGGCAGCAGGAGCGAAGACGGAGGAGCGCCCATAACGACGCTCAGCCTACGGCCCGTGCGCATAGGCATGGACGGAGTAGCGATACTGGAGTCGGGAGAGCTTATCCTAGAGAGGCGCGAGGAATAGCGGCTTCTGCTCGTCTTCGCCTAGGGCTGATCATAGAGCGGCCAAGCCTCAAAACCGGCGTCCTTTATACCTATCAGGGTCCGTGCCGGATCGACGCCCGCCGCCACATACACCACGCTAACGGTATCAGCGCCTTGTTTTTTCGTGACGATGCTCACGGCCAAGCCCTTGTCGCTCAGCCGCTTACGGGCGGCTTCGGCATTAGCGGGGTCCTTGAACGCGCCTACCTGATAGCGCGTCGGCCGCGCAGCCTCGTCAGAAGCTTTCGGCTGCGTTGAAGAAACAGCGCCTGCGGCCGAAGAGCCTGGCGCGCTCTTTGGCTCTTCTTCGCTTACCCATAACTGCGCATTGCCGGCCAAGGACAGTATGGCATAACGGGGATGAGGAAGCGCATCGCCCATAAGGGGATACTCAGCCTTCCTGCTCCGCAGGAGAGAAGCGGCGTCCTCGGCTCCGCTCGCGGCTAAAGCAAGGTCAAAGGCGGCGAGCCTCGTATCTTTCCTACCCGCCTGCAGCACGGCATAAGCCTCGGCGTAGGCTGCGGCCCCGTCGCCGGAGGCTAAGCGAGCCCAGCCCATAACGAGCCGCGCCTTATCCAGAATGGCCGCGTCGGTGCTTATGCTTTTGGCCGCAGAGGCGACGGCCTCCGCCCGGGCGTTATCCCCGCCGAGCAGGAAGGCAAGCCCCGCCGCTACAAGGGAATCAGCGTCGCCCGCGCCGAGAGGCGTAGCGGCCGCTTCCTGCCATAAGGCAGCTGCGTCCAGCCAGCGCTCGAGGAATTCTAGGAGCATAGCCTGTTCGCGGAGCAGTGGTTTGCGAAGAGCGGCTTGCGCCTTAGGCGTGAGCGTCGTAAGTATATTGAGCGCTTCGTGGATGTTGCGACGACCCCTAGCGGCGCTGAGCAGCTGATCCACGAACCCGGCAGAAGCCGCGCGTCCAGACAGCTGTGCTATAAGGTCATCGAGTTCCGCGCTTGAAGTTCCCTGAGCGCTCAGGCCGCGGAGGCCGAGGGTCAGGATTAACATGACGGGAATTAAACGCTCGCGGAACATAGAGGCTTACTGCGTATCGGGAGAGCCCGACCCGCCAGCTTTGTCCGAGGGGGCTTGCTTGGCGCGACTGCGGGGCTTTTTCCCTCCCGCGCTAGGCGCGGAAAAGTGGTCTGCGGACGACACGGCCTCTTCATCGCCCCTGCCCGGAACGCGAAGGGAATCGCGCGTGGCGCTTAGCCGCGTTTTTTTGCTCAAGCCGCCTTTTCTGCCCTTACCGAGCGACAGAAAAAACGCGGCGAGGAGGCCGAGCACGAAGGAGGCAAGTATTGTTATGACCACCGGCACCTGGCGGAAGGTTATGAATACGATGGATATGTCGCAGCCATTCTCAAGATTGAAGCCAACGAACACCAGCACCAGGGTCATGGTCGCGATAAACGCCAGCAGTTTCCACGGCATCACTCTACCTCCTGTGCGCGGAACGTTACGCCCCGCAACGCGTCTAAGCGTACCTTAACGAAGCTGCCTATGCGGGACTGCGGAGCGGGGAACACCACCATCATGTCCTGATCGGTACGTCCGAGCACTTCGCCTTCTTGCTTCTTCGATACATCCTCTACGAGTATGTCGCAAACGGAGCCTACGTAGCCCTTCATGAGCTCACGGGTAATGTCCTTCTGCAAGGCTATCACCCGCGCGAGGCGTTCCTTCTTAATAGCATCGGGCAAAGCGCCGGGAAGCTTAACGGCCGGCGTACCCTCCCGAGGATTGAAATAATACATATACGCGTAGGCAAAGCCCACTTCCCTCATAAGGGAGAGCGTATCGTGCACGTCCTCTTCGGTTTCGCCGGGGAAGCCCATGAGAAGGTCGGTAGAGAGGGTCAGGCCAGGTATGCGCGCGCGCATCCTGGCGACGAGGTCCAGGTAGAAAGCGCGCGTGTACTTTCGGTTCATGGCGGCGAGCACCCTATCCGAACCGTGTTGCACGCAGAGATGTATGTGGCGCGCGAAGAGGCTATCCTCGGCGATTACCCGTATAGTGTCGTCCGACAAGTCTTTGGGATGGCTCGATACGAAGCGTATGCGCTGTATGGCCCCGCCGCGCGCGCGCGCGGCTATCAGGCGCAGGAGCGCGGGAAAATCCAGTACCGTTGCCCCGGCTTCCCAGCGGTACGAATTGACATTCTGGCCTAAGAGCGTCACTTCGCGTATGCCGCGAGCGGCCAGCTCGTCTATCTCATGGAGCACGGCTTCGGGGTCGCGGGACAGTTCCCGGCCGCGCACATAGGGCACTATGCAGTAGGAGCAGAAATTATTGCAGCCGTGCATGATAGGCACATAGGCCCTGAAGGCTCCCGGTTCAAGATGGGAAGGCGCGAAGGCGAATTCCGGGCTCTCCTCGACCATGGGAAGGCGCTCGCCTCGCGCTGCTGCGTCAAGCACCAGCGAAAAAGCCTGTTTTTGAAAATTGCCCAGCACATAGTCTATGCCTGGCTGCTTGACGCGCATGCTTTCCTTGAGGCGCTCCGCCATACAGCCGGTAACGACGAGGAAGAAGGGGCGTTCCCGCTTTTTTGCCACATAATGGTTAATGCGGCCCCAAGCGCGGTTTTCCGCGGTGAGGCGCACGCTGCAGGTATTGATGACGACGAGATCGGCCTCTTCAGGCCTAGCAGCCCTCAGCCAGCCATGCTCCGCGCACTGCACTTCAAGAGCAGAGGATTCCGCCTTATTCATCTGGCAGCCGTAGGTCTCGAGAAAATAGCGCATAGGCTCCCTGTTCGTAGGAAATAAGGCTAGCGGCCTAACGCGGCGCCGAAGCGGAGCTCAGTCCGCCCCGGCGAGCAGAAGGCGCGGAAACGTATCAGGAACGGGACTTTAAGCCCTTGGCGAACTTGAACAGGCTAAAAACGCCGAAGCCTATAAGGACAAAACCGCCGAGCCCCAGTAAGGTGCCGGTGAGACCCTTGAAGATAAAGGAGGCCAAGCCGAGTATGCCTGCGCCCATCATGATGGCGCCGGTGGTTTTATCGGACTTGCCCTTGCCCACGAAGCCAAGGACGCCTAAGGCCACCAGGCCACCACTCAAAATCCAACCGAGTACCGGTATGCCGAGCAGCGAATTGAAGAGCAGCACGCCTATACCCGCGCCGGTGGACAACACGCCGCGCATGCCGTTCTTTCGTACTTCATTCGTATCAGCCGGATAATAATCACCCATAGCTCTATCCTCCTTATGCTACGCCATCGCAAAAAAGTACCCCCCAACGGCGGATACAGGTGCCCCTGCACGCTACGACACGTTTGTTTGAATATAGCGCAAAGCCTGTACTACCGTCCAGCTAGGAATGGCGGAAGCAGCGCTGCCCGGTGAAGAGCATGGCCGCGCCGTACTCGTTGCAGGCCTCTATGGCATCCCGGTCGCGCAATGCGCCGCCTGGCTGCAGCACGGCGCTGGCGCCTGCTTCAAGGCCGATTTCTATGCCGTCGCGAAACGGGAAAAAGGCGTCAGACACCATGACCGAGCCTTCGAGCCCGCCCCTAGACGCACGCACTTCCTCGCTAATGGCTTCCTTAAGCCCTTCGTCGTCGCACTCGTTCCAGGCTATGCCCCTGCGTTCCCAGCACAGCCTATCCTCGAGTTTTCTATAGGCCTTGTCGCGCGCGAGTATAGCTACGCCCACCCTGTCCTGCTCTCCGGCCCCTATGCCGAGCGTTCGTCCGTTCTTGACGAACAGGACCGAGTTAGACAGCACGCCGCACTCTACGGCCCAGCCGAACAGCATATCCTGTAGCTCTCGTTGGCTGGGTTCCCGATGCACGGCGTAGCGCTCGCCCTTAACCTCAGTTATGGCGGGCAGGAAATCGGCCGCGCTGCGTATACGGCTGGCAAAGGAGGACTGCACGACGCAGGCGCCGTCAAGGAGGGTCTTTATATCCAGGACGCGGGCGGGCGCGTAGCGGGCAAGCTCCGCTATGCCGGGTATGCGCATGACGCGCAGATTCTTCTTGGCGCTAAGGGCCTCGAAGGCTCCAAGGCCAAATTCGGGCGCCGCCACGACCTCACAATACGATGCCGCGACGGCCGCGGCCGTATGCGCGTCCAGCTCGCGGTTGAACACCACCGCCCCCCCGAAGGCGGCAACCCGGTCGGCGAGGTAGGCTTCCCGGTAGGCTTCCGACAAGTCCCGCCCGAGAGCCACGCCCGAAGGGTTGTTGTGCTTCATAATCGCGCAGGCCGGGCTGTCCATAAGGTAGCGGAGTATGGACAGCGCGCTGTCCACGTCGGTTAAGTTAGTCTTGCCCGGGTGCTTGCCGAACTGGAGCAGCTCGGCAGCGCTTACGAGGCGGCCATCCGGCTCAGCCAGTTCAGCGCCGCTTATAGACAGGTTGCCGCCTACCGGCTTATAAAGCGCTGCGCATTGGTCAGGATTCTCGCCGTAGCGCAGGCCCCGCTTATGCCCTTCGACGGTCCATTCGGCCTTCTGGAAAAAGAGCGTACGGGCCGTTCCCGCATCGTCGCGGAAAACGATCTCCATAAAGGGCGGATACACGTCCTCAGCGAAGTCGCGGTACAGGGATGAAAGCTTTTTCTGTTCCATGCCCGCGAGCATAGCCTAGCGGTACGAAGCGGGCAAGAGCGCGGCGGCGGATTCGGTAAAATAGCGGGCTATGGCCGCATCGTACGCCGACTGCCTCCTGAACACCTCGGTAGCCAAGCGCGCCCGGGTAGATAGGGCGAGCGAGCCGCGATTGCGAAGCAGCTCCTCGGCCACGCCGGCGTACAGTTCGGGCGAGCATACCGGCGCCACGCGCAGGAAATTCTTGGCGGCGGCGCGCAGCATGGACGGTCCGCCTATGTCGATATGCTGCCTGGCTTCCTCAAAACTGGATGCGCGCGCGGCGGCGGCTTCGAAGGGATAGAGATTGCCTATCACCATATCGAAGGCAAGCGCCCCGTGTTTTTCCAGGTCTTCAGCGTGGTCGGCGTCATAGGGCTCGGCCAGCAAGCCCAGATATATCTTCCAGTCCAGGGTCTTTACGAGGCCGCCCTTCATCTCAGGCTGGCCTGTGTAATCGCTCATTCTGATCAGATGGGCGCCGCAGCGCTCGCCGAGCGTATCGGCGAGAAAGGCATAGCTGCCTCCGGTCGAATAGAAGCGCACGCCGGGGCAGCTGCGCAGGAGCTCCGCCACAAAGGGCTCTAGCCCCGTTTTGTCGAACACCGATACGATTACGTTGCGTATCATCACCCTGTCGTCAAGCCTGCTTACCCTATTGAAGCCCATAGCTTTGGTCCGTCCTTGATTAGGGATTGCGCGCTTCCTGCTCGGCGCGGTCGTACTCAACGCAGGCGTAGGCCGAATGGTTGTGTATGCTCTCGAAGTTCTCGGCCTGCACCTTGAAGCGCGGGAAGGAGCCTATAGCTAGGAGCCCTACGTACACCTCACGCACCACGTCCTCGACGAAGCGCGGATTGTCAAAGGCCTTTTCCGTAAGGTATTTCTCGTCGTCGCGCTTTAAGAGGGTGTATACGTCGCTGGACGCCGAACGCTCCACGATGGCCACGAGCTCCTCTATCCAGAAAAAGGGGCCTAACTGCACCGATACGCTGACTATGCCCCGCTGATTGTGCGCGCCGTACTCGCTTATGGCCTTGGAGCAGGGGCACACGGTCTGCACCGGCACGTTCACCGTTACCCAGAATTCCCGTTCGCTCTTGCTTACCCTGCCCTCATAGGAGCAGTCATAGCTCATCATGCTTTTCTGAGCCGATACCGGCGCGGCCTTTTCAATGAAGTAGGTAAAGTGCAGGTCCGAGTAGGCCGTCTGTGCATCCAGAGCCAAGCGCACCTCGTCGAGCATAGACAGGAAGCGGGGCATGGACAGGTCCTTGCGGTGCTCGTTGAATACTTCTATAAAGCGGCTCATATGGGTTCCCTTGAAGTCATGGGGCAGGTCGGCGTAGAGATTCACCGTAGCGGTGGTATGCTGCAGCGAATTGGCGCGGTCCAGCACGGTTATGGGATAGCGCAGTCCCTTGACGCCCACCTTTTTTATGGGCACGCGGCGCTCGTCTTTCATGCTCTGCACGTCGGCCATGCCGACAGGCTTATCGTCGCAGAGCGGACAGTCCGCAGCATCCTTTACTAGATGGCCTTGGCTCACCGCGCTGCCGCCTTCGCGTCCTTCCCGGCTGCGCGCTCGGCGGATTCAACGGTATTAAAGAGAAGCATGGTTATGGTCATGGGGCCCACGCCGCCGGGCACGGGCGTTATGGAGCCCGCTACGTCCTTGACTGCGTTAAAATCCACGTCTCCTACGAGCCGCCAGCCCTTGGCCTTGCTGGGGTCGTCAACGCGGTTAACGCCAACGTCTATGACGCAGGCGCCTGGCTTAACCATATCGGCTTTTATGAGCTCGGGCACGCCCGCGCAGGCTATCAGTATATCGGCCTGACGCGTGTGATAGGCCATATCGGGCGTTCCGGTATGGCAGACGGTAAGGGTAGCGTTTATGTCCTTGCGTATGAGCAGGTTAGCCAAGGGCTTACCGACGATGTTCGATCGGCCCACGACCACGGCATGCGCGCCCTTCGTCGTTACCCCGGCGCGCTCAATGAGCTTGAGCACGCCATGGGGCGTGCAGGGCAGGAAGCAGGGGTCGCCAAGGAGCATTTTGCCTACGTTTATAGGCGTGAAGCCGTCGACGTCCTTATCGGGATGGATGGCGTCTATGATGCGCTTCTCCGCTATGTGTTTGGGCAGCGGCAACTGTACGAGTATGCCGTGCACGGCCGGGTCATCGTTGAAGGAACGCACCAGAGCGATGAGTTCCTCTTCAGAGGCGTTCGCCGGCAAGCGCCGCTCAATGCTCTTCATACCCGCTTCCTCGCAGGCTTTTTCCTTGGCCGTCACATAGGATACGCTGGCGGGATCCTCGCCTACCAGGATGACCGCCAGGCCGGGTACGACGCCTTTGCCTGCAAGCGCCCGTACCCTCTGCGCAAGTTGCGCGCGAATGTCCTCGGCGAGTTTTTTGCCGTCGATTATGCTTGCTGCCATGGCGTGCCTCCGTTTAGCTAGGATAGTAGCCCAAAGCGATTGGCGCGGCAAGCTCTCCTATAAAGAGAGCAGGCCGTCCAGGTAGCCCCGCATAGCGGCGGCGCCTCTACGGAACTGCTCAGGCGGCACTATGAGGCTAATGGTAAGATAACCGTCTCGCTCGAATTCAAACAAGTAACCGGGATGGACCAGCACGCCGGCATGAAGGAGCAGGCCCAGGGCCAGTTCCTCGTCGCTGTCAACGCGGGGGCATTCAAGGACCGCGGTCCAGCCGCCCTCGCAACGGAGCACCCGGTAGGGCGAGCCTTCCTCCTCGAAGAGCCCGCGGAGCGCAGCCATGTTTTCCTGCATACGTTTTTGCAGCGATAGCACGAAGCCGTCCGCCGCCGGCAAGAGGGAAGGCAGGGCGTTCATAGCCGGCGCGCCCGCCGAAAGGTAGGCGTCCGCTATGATCTCGAGCCGCGCGGATGCCTCGGCTAGCAGGGCTTCGGGGCCGGAGAGGCGCAGCCAGGCCAGCTTGAGCTGGGGCAGGCACAGGAGCTTGGACAGCCCGTCGAGCGTGAAGCACAGGCAGGCGGACTCGCCGCCAAAGCTGCGTTGGGCGCCGTCGTCCTCAAGCGCGTAGGGCAGGAATACTTCATCCGCTATGATGGCCATGCCAAGGCAAGCGCAGGCTTCAACGATTCGCACGCGCTCGTCGGCCCGTATGTACGAGCCGGTGGGGTTGTTCGGGTTGATAAGGACGATGGCCTTGGCCTTCTCGCGCGCGGCATCGAGCAGGAGGCGGTCAATATCGATGGCCCAGCCCCGTGGATGCCTATAGTCCAGCGCATAAGGCAAAGCGCGCACCCCTTCGAGTCCGGCTAGGTAATCAAAGAGCGGATAGCCCGGCTTTGGCACCAGCACGGCGTCGCCGGGGTCGCAGAGCAGCTTGAACAGCCAGCCGTAGGCCTCAGAGGTACTGGCGGCCAGGAAAAGCTCTTCTGGCTTGCAGAGAAGGCGTTCGCCGAGGGCCTTCCGCGCGCGTATAAGGCCGCGCGGATCCGGCGTGTATACGAGCGATTCCGGTAGCGCTAGGGCTTCAAGCACGCCAGGTGCCTGCAAGCCGCAGCGGGTGGGATTACTCTCCGCCAGGTTGAGTACCATCCTGCCCTCGTTTTTTAAACGAGAAGCAAGTTCGGTCAGGCGATTTTCCGTCAGGGTCGAGCTTATGCGCGTAGAGAAGCGTAGGCTATGGCTCATGCTAGAGTAAGTCTACCCTGAATTCACGCGATTAATCGATAGCCGGGCCTGCTACGGGTTCCCCAAGCGAGCTTTTTTATTTATAGTGGACAACCAGCCATGAAGCGCCCCGACCGAAGGAAGAGCTCAGTAGCCCACCGCATATTCGTTACCCTAACGCTGCTCTTCGCGACAGTCGTCGGCCTAATTGCCCTGTCCATGTACCTTACCGTGGCGGGCTCCGTGGAATCGTCGGCCTTAGGCACGATCACGCGGGATATGGCCCTTGCCGCCCGCGACTTTGAGATTTGGCTGTCGGGCAAGACCAGCACCCTGGAAACGCTCCGGCTCAGCGTATTGCGTTTCACAAACCAGCCTGAGTTGCTGCGCCAATTGCTCGTGGACGCGAGCGGAGCAGACCACGACATCGCCAGGATATATTACGCCAGCGTAGCCCGGGACCAGCATGATTGGCAGGCCGTCGCGCCGGGCTTCATCCGAAGCGGCGAGGGCTATTTCCTCGACGGCACGGGCCGTACGCCGGATGCCGGCTATGACTGGACCCAGCGGCCCTGGTTTCGGCAGTCAGCTACATATCCGGACGCCGTCGTCGGCGCTCCCTACAAAAAACTTGAAAGCGGCGAAACCGTCGTATCTATAACCCTGGCCTGCAAGGATCCCGATGGCGCCCTCGTGGGCGTGTTAAGCGCGGATGTGCTGTTGGCACGCCTTACCACCGTGGTATCGATGCGCCGCTTCACCCATAATTCACGCACCTATCTCGTGGACAGAGAAGGCGGCCTCGTCACCCTTGAAGACCGCATGAGCGAGGTGCCGCTCCTGCCCGGCCTTAACGTATTCGCCGAAAATTCCCCCTTACAGGGCATGCGCGGGCTCATGAACTCGGTAGAGCGTACGTCTGGCCTGCTACACCGCAAGGGCATTTACTACGCCTCATCCAAGGTGCCGCGCACCAATTGGCTCATTGTAAGCATAGGCCCCATAGCCGACGTTGCCAGCGCGGTTTTTTCATTCTACCGTAGCTTGGCGGTCATTTCGTTCTTCGCCTTTATGGCGGCCGTGCTGTTCGCCATACTCGAGTCGCGCTTTATATCTAAGCCCATAGAAGCGCTCAAGCAGGGAGCGCTCGCGCTGGCCGCTGGTAATCTAGATTATCGCGTCAGCATAGAGAGCGACGACGAATTCGGCGAGCTGTCGAGCTTCTTTAACCATGTGGCCATTAACCTAAAAAGCGACATGGACCGCATGGAGGAGCAGCGCGCCGAGATTGAGCGCTATTCCCAGACCCTTGAACGAACCGTGGCCCAGCGCACCCTTAAACTCAACGAAGCTAACGCCCTCCTGAGGCTGCGCAACGATCAGATGGAAGAAGAAGTGCAGATGGCGGCTGCGGTGCAGCGCAAGATAGTGCCCAGCGAGGCGGAATTGCCTTGTAGCCCGGCCCTTAGTTTCGGCGCGCGCTATCAGGCCATGGCTAACGTGGGAGGAGACCTCTACGATGCCGTGGACCTGGGTGGCGGACGCTATGCCTTCGTCATAGGCGACGTATCGGGACATGGCATACCGGCGGCGCTTATAGCCGCCATGGCTAAGGTGAGCTTTCGTTCGCATGCCCTGCGAGGATGGGAACCCGATGCCATATTGTCGGAAGTAAACCGCGAACTCTGCGAGCTTATAGGCGGCGAGACCTACTTCGTATCCGCGTTTATAGCCATACTGGACATATGCGACGGAAGCGTCAGTTACGCTAACGCGGGCCATCCGCCAGCCCTACTGCGCCGCGCGAATGGCCGCATAGAGGAACTGTCCCTTGAAGACGGCCAACTCCTAGGCATTAGCGACGACTTTCCGCTTAGCCAGGGCAAGTCCATCATGGCGCCCGGGGACCGTCTCGTGCTCTACACCGACGGCATCATAGAAGCGCGCTCGGCGCAGGGCTCCTTCTACGACCTTTCTCGCCTCATGGCTTTCCTAACCGAGCATGGCGGAAGCAGCCCCGCGGGCTTCGTAGGAGAAGTGCTCGATGACGTAAGCGTCTTTTCGGCAGGCGTTCAGCAATCGGACGACCGCGCCATGCTTATCATAGGCTTCGAGCGCTACGTGAGCGATTGCCCGGGGCGCAGCATGGACGCCGTGGATCATATACACAGCGCCGAGCTTATGACCGATGCCGGCTCAGTGCGCGAGGCCGCCGCCGCCCTTGAAGAACTCAGGCGTCGCCGCCCCGACGATCCCCGCGTGATGAACGCCTTAGCCACCGTGCGCCTCAAGCTCGGCGACGCCGCCGGGGCAGAACGCATACTGAGCACCGCCGTACGCCTCGCTCCCGATGTGCCCCTTTACGCTGAAAACCTCGCGCAGGTACTCAAGTCTAAAGAAGCGTAAAAACGCGATTTTCTTTCATCGTGTGCTATAATCGTCAGACACTATGATACAGGGGTTAAGGTGAGCAAAGAAACGTTGAAGGCAGCGGCCATCATGGACGCCTTGGACTCGGTTATCTTAGGCAAACGGCCTGCCATAGAAAAGCTCTTGGCCTGCTTCCTGGCGGGCGGGCACGCGCTCATAGAGGATCTGCCTGGCGTGGGCAAGACTACCCTGGCAAAAGCCATGGCCAGGGTATTAGGCCTGGGCTTCGGGCGCATTCAATGCACGCCCGACCTTATGCCTTCTGACGTTACAGGCAATTTGGTGCTCGATAGGGCTACAGGCGAGTTCGCGTTCAGGCCCGGCCCGGTGTTCAAGAATCTGCTCCTGGCTGACGAGATTAATCGCAGCTCGCCTAAGACCCAGTCGAGCCTGCTTGAGGCTATGGAGGAGCGGCAGGTAACGGTGGACGACCGAAGCTACGCCCTGCCCCGCCCCTTCATGGTCATAGCCACGCAGAATCCCGTGGAATTTCAGGGCACCTTTCCGCTGCCTGAGGCCCAGCTCGACCGCTTCATGCTGCGCCTTTCCTTAGGCTATCCCGAGCCCGGAACCGAACTCAAAATAGCCGCGGACCGCCATGCCCTGCCTGAGGATCTTAAGCCTCTAGGCGATGCAAAGGACGCAGCCGCGCTCGCAACAGCCGCCGGCGCCGTAACGCTTAGCGAAGAAGTGCTGGGCTACGCGGTAAGCCTATGCGCGGCTACGAGGAAGGACGAGCGCCTTATACTAGGGGCCAGCCCGCGCGCGAGCAGGGACCTTGCGCGGGCGTCCAAGGCCCTGGCCTTTCTGCGCGGCAGAGACTATGTACTGCCCGACGACGTTAAGGAACTTGCGCCGGCCCTGCTCTGCCATAGGCTGCTTAGCTCCGCAGAAGCCCGTATGGAGGGCAGGGGCGTAGCGGCCATAGTCGCCGATATTATACAGCACGCCTATGTACCGGCAGTCGGCCAGGCGAGCTCCTAGGAGGCGCTTTGCCCTGCTTGCCGCCTTGCTGCTCGCGGCGGCATCGCTTGCTGGGGGCAGGGCGCTCTGGTTCCTCGCCTACGCTATGCTGGCCGCCGTACTCGTTACCGTGGTCCATAGTCTATTTGGCCTGGGTTCGCTGAAGGGCTCCATAAAGGCGCTTGCTATCGGCATAGCAGCCGGCGATGAGCTAGTCCTCTCCTATGAAATAAAGAACCCGACAGCACTTACCTTTCCCCTTCTTGAATTCATCGAGGGAGGAGGCTTCACCCGCGGCGCGAAGAACAGCAGGTTTTTAAGCCTGGAGCCGCGATCCACGCAACGCTGGGAATCGCTTGTGCGTATAGAGCGCAGGGGCAAGTATCACTATGGCGAAGCCGAGCTCGTCATACGCGATATCTATGGACTCTTCGCGTTGCGCAAGCGTATACGATCCCCGATTTCTATCACCGTATATCCCCGCATAGTGCCGCTGGAACGGCTACGGCCCGAGGGGCTCCGCCAGCTCGGCGAACTGCTCGTGGGCGATCCTTTTGCCAGGGATCTGTCGGAACTATCCTCCATACGCCCTTACCAGGACGGCGACCCGCTCCATTACATGCACTGGCGTCTGTCAGCGCGTGGAGGTGAGCCGCTCATCAAGCAATTCGCCAGGCGGGGCGACGTAGGCCTGGATATCGTACTGGACAGCGAGCTTGCGCATTACGCGAGCGATAGCGACGGCCGCTTAGCCGATTTAGGCGCCGAAACCGCTATATCCCTCGTAGACTACCTCCTTACGAGAGGCGCGCAATGCAGACTCTTCCTCTCGTCAAGTACGCGTACAATAGCTACGGAGGGCCGCGACGCCTCTGCCTTGCCTGCCTTTTTAGAGGCGCTTGCTGACTTTTCCCCCAGAGATGCGGCGGGTTCCAGCAATGCGGCGCTGGCCACAAGCCGCGCAGCTTCGGACCGGAGAACGAGCACCGTGCTCATCAGTCCTACCCTCAGCCGCGCCACGGCGCTCAGCCTTATCCAGCTCAAGCTTGAGGGGCGCCGGGCAGCTCTCGTATGCCTCGGCAGGCATAGCCTTCACGCAGCGCGCGGAACGGAGAAAGACATCATGCGGGTGCTCAAAGCAGAGGGCATAACGATAATCATGGTGGATGAGCGCAAGGAGCTGGGCCATGCCCTCAGCACGCTGCGCTAAGGCGGAAATAATCCCGCTGGGACTAAGCACGGGCGGAGCCTTTACCGTCTATTTCTTCGCGAACTTCGCGCTCAGCATATGCCTAAGCGAAGGCCTCCTCACGGGCCTCAATCCGCTGCTTGCCGGCATATACTGCGCCTTTAGCTACGGCCTTTTCCGGCTGCTCTATCGCTATCGCTGGGCATCACTCGCCTTGCTGTCAGCCTTGGCGCTGAGCTCGGTCTATCTATACGCCTTCCAGCGCCCGCTGCTTTCGGCGTTACGCCAAGAAGCCCTGTCCATGGCCAAGAACCTCTGGCGGTATCTGCAAGGCCAGGAAGCCCTCGACGCGAATTTCCTCATAGCCTATTGGCTTATCGCGAGCTTGGCACTACAGGCCTATGCCTTTGCCTTCGTGGTAATTAAGCCGCGCCTGGCTGCGCTGGCTCTGCCTTATTCTCTTCTCATTACCGCCTACTGGTTCGCGGGAGCGCCATCCGCCCTGGCCATGCTGGCTATCCTAAGCTTTGCGCTCTGGTACTGGTATGGCGCGGCGCATGCGCTTAAGCACGCGCCCGCCTACACGCATAAAAATGATGACGATGGCCATGGCGAAAGGCTTTGGCGGCGTAGCGCCAGACGACGAGCGCTTGCCATCGTGCTTATAGCGCTGAGCGTGCCTGCCCTTGAACTCCATGAACGCCTCAAGGAGCGCTTCGGCCGCTTCTTTAATGCCATACCCGGCAGCGAGATGCTCATCGAAGCCTATGGCGCATCGAGGTCCGGCGGGGATGCGAGAGGCTTCAACTTTATCGATACGGGCTTTCAAGGCGACGCGGATCGTTTGGGCGGCCCGGTACGGCTCGTCAATACGCCGGTATACCAGGTGGAAGGGCCCCTGCCCCTCTATTTACGGGGCAGTATCAAAGCCCGCTATGAAGGTAATTCCTGGCGGTCGGCTACGCTTGCGCCGAGAGCCAGGAGTTCCGGGTCCCCGCTCTTCGATGGCGCGGAGAGCATGACGAATTTCGTTATACGCGTACGGGCGCTGAACTCAAGCTACCGCACCATATTCAGCCCCTATCGCGCGCTTGTCGTGGCGAGCCCCTACTACGATAGCTTTACGCAGGACGAGGACGGCAATATGCAGTTCCCCGACGGCGTATACAGGAACGAGTACTATGAACTGCTGATAGCCGCAGGAGGCCCTGCCGATCAGGATCGCGAGGCGCTCGATCCTGAAAGCGAGCGCCGCTACCTCGAATTGCCGCTTGGCCTACCAAGCCGCGTGCGCGATTTAGCCCTAGCCGTGGCTAAGACCGCGGATGCTTCGGAATTGGCTATGGCCTTGGCCATACGAGACCACCTGAGGAATAGCTACGCGTACAGCCTCGATGCCCGCGCGGCCCCCGAAGGCAGGGATTTCGTGGACTTCTTTCTCTTTGATGAGCGGCGGGGCTACTGCAGCTATTACGCGAGCGCCTTGGCCGTCATGCTCCGCGCCATCGGCATACCCAGCCGCTATGTGGAAGGCTACATAGCGCAGAGGGAAGAAGAGGATGGAAGCTCAATCGTACGGCAGAAAGACGCCCATTCCTGGGTAGAGGCCTATATTGAACCCTACGGCTGGCTTACGCTCGAGGCTACGCCCGCCTATCCCCCCGCCGACCCGCTGCAGCCCTGGCCGAGCGGCTCGGCTTCTTTTATACCCTCGCGCCTAGCGCAGCCGGCTGCCCAGGGAGGACAGGAAGACTCAGGACGGGTTATGCGTTATGTATCGCAGGCAGCCGGAGCGCTAACGATTACGCTGGCCGTTGCGCTTCTCATAGCCATCGTCATTATCCTGCCCGGCCGCGTGCTCCACAGCCGCTTGAAACGCAAGCGGCTCGAAGCCCGTCTGTCGCAGTTGAGCATCGAACGGCGCTATTGCGTCTTATATCTCTTCGCGCTCGAGCTCATGGCCATATCCGGTCATTCCATAGCGCGGGGAGAAACGGCGCGCGAGTACGCGGATCGTATAAAGTCGCGCTTTTATCGTGAAGAAGCCCCGTTTACCCTGCTCAGCTCGCTCTTTGAGGACGCCCGTTATGGCGGCCATACTATAGAGCCTGATTCGGAAGCCCGCCTCTGGCTTTTCATCGTCTACCTTGAAGGTCAGCTCCGAGCCAGGCTTGGCAGGATACGCTACCTATGGATGCGCTACGTCCTGGCTAAGCCGCTACCGCGGCCTTAGCACCTACTTTTACTTGCACGCCGACACAATAGCTATTACTATCAAGACCGGACTTCATACCTGACACACACGAAAGGAGCTTTACATGGCGGCAAAATTCGAGGTCTATACGGACAAGGCAGGCAAGTACCGCTTCCGGCTCAAGGCAGGAAACGGCCAGGTTATCGCGGTTAGCGAAGCCTATGAGGCAAAGGATTCCTGCATGAACGGCATAGAGAGCGTTAAGAAAAACGCTTCGGGCGCCGAGGTAGTCGAGGTAAAGGCCTGAGACTCTTACGCGTGGCGCTGGGGATAACAGCGCCTGCTCTATACTATGCGGAGCCCGACCACGGCCGCGACCGGCCCATCTTAGGCGCCATATTCGGACAGGACAAGAGCCTCATGGTTGACGCCGGCGCTTCGCCTGCCCACGCGCTTGAATTCCTCCAAGCGCTACGCGACGAAAAAAGCCTGCCGCCTTCCTGGCGTCCCGACTACGCCGTGCTCAGCCATTGGCATTGGGACCATAGCTTTGGGCTATCCGCCATTGGAGTACCCTGCTTTGCCCATCCCCGCTGCGTGGAGCGCTTACGAGGCCTGCACGGCCTATCCTGGAGCGATAGCGCGCTGGACGAGCGCGTGCGTGCGGGTACTGAGATACGCTTTTGCGCAGACATGATAGCGGCCGAATACGGCCCTAACGACCCTACCCTGCCAGGCGGGCGGGACATACGCATAGTTCTGCCTGAGCTCTTACTTGAGGGGAAAACGATAGTCGAGCTCGGCGGCGCTAGCGTCGAGCTCATTCCGCTAGAATCAGACCATAGCGACGATTCCATCGTCATCCTCGTACCGCAGGCACGGACGGCTTTCCTTGGGGATATTACAGGCGCCGCTTATTATGAAAAACCGGTGGCCTACCGCGCAGAGCGCGTGCTTAAGCTCTTCTCTGCGCTCTGGGATATGCCCGTCGACTACTTCATAGAAGGCCACACGGAGGCTCAGAGCCGGCAGGCGTTTTTCCATGGATACGCGGACCTGCTCGCGGCGGCGCGCGCCGTTGCCAACGGGGAGCTCAATCGAGCAGCCCTCCTGCGCATAGCCTTGGACGCCAAGCCGGACGCGGACCAAACGGAGCTGCATCGCGACATAGCCTTCTTGCTTTCGGGGGAGAAACCCGGCAGCGAGCGTCGCAGCCCGCAATGAACAGGGAGTATGTATGAGCGTAGAAAAGAAAAAAAAGGCCGGCAAAGGCGCGGGCCATACGGCGCTCGCCGCGGAACTGTCGTCCCTGCTTCCGGAATTGGACGAGGAAGGCCTTGCCTTCCTTATAGAGCAGGCTCGCGTCCACCTCTATAACATGAAACTCTCGGAACTTGAGGAGGCGGCCGACAGCATAGAACGCAGCAGCGCTACGCGAGCCGGCGTAGCTGCCTCTGGCGCGAAGCGTAAAGGTACGGGCGGAAATGCCGCCGCAACCAAGAAGCCGCCCCTGCTTGAAATTAAGGCCGCAAGCGACGGCTCAAGCTATCACCTAGTATACGAAGGCAAATGGAAGCTGTTCTCCAGCGAGGAGATGATGGCGCTCGTACGCATAGCGCGGGCCCAGGCTCCCGCGCCTGAATTGGCCGCGCGGCTCCATCGCTGGCTCAAGGCGGAGCGCTCCGATTTTTTCCACGACCTGCCTGTAGGGGGGCCCTCAGACCCGCTCCTCGTATCGCTGGCCGCCCTGCTTAAAAAAACTTTTACGATAAAAAAATGAAGCCCTCGTCGAGAGGCCTATCCTAGCCCTGCACCGTCTTGAGTACGCGGCGCCAGTTCCCAAGAAACAGCTTATCCAGGTCGCCTTCGCAAAAGCCCCTACGCCTCAACAAGGCTTCAAGCGTTGGCCAATCCGCCGCATCCTTGACGGTAGGGCCGGATGGAAGGTAGCCGTCAAAATCGGAGCCGAGCCCGACGGCGGCTATGCCCGCGAGACGGACAATCCGTTCTATATGGTCCGCGAGCCTATCCATGGTGGCGTCAGCCTGATTCTGCTCGACGAAATACGGCACCGCGTTAACGGCTACGAGCCCGCCCGTGCGGCCTATATCGACGATTTGATCGTCGCGCAGATTGCGTATATGCGAACTGTAGGCGCGGCAATTCGAGTGGCTGGCGACGAGCGGCAGATCGGAAGCGGCCAGCGCGTCGCGAAGGCCTTCGTCGCTCAAGTGCGATACGTCGACGATAATGCCTAAGCGCGCGCATTCGCGCAGAACCTCGCGGCCGAAGGAGCTAAGCCCGTCGGTGCCTTCGGCGCGCACACCCCGTCCAAGCTCATTGCGGCGATTGTAGGTAAGTCCCAGCATGCGTATGCCGCGCGCGTAAAAATGCCTTAAGCGCCCCAAATCGCCCTCAAGGCATTCGCCGCCTTCAATGCTCGCTAAGGCTCCCACCGCGCCGCTATCCAGGGCGGACGCAAGCTCGGCATCCGAGCGTACGGCTACCAGGCGGCCGCCTGATCGTAGCACTATGCCATTCAGGGTATCGAGCAGCCGCTCCGTTATGGCGAAGGCTCCTTCGGGGGGAAGAGGATCGCCGGCGAAGCAGGCGAATACCTGGCAGGCAAGCCCGCCAGCCTCCAGCCGCGGCAGGTCCACCTGCCCGAGCGTATTCTTAGTGAAAAAATCCCGTGGAGCGCGCTCCTCAGGATACAGGCTGCGGCCGATAAGAGCGAGTAAGGTGTCGCAGTGGCCGTCGAATACGCGCATCGCTAGGAAAAAGCGCTCCTAACGAACGCTGATCTCCCAGCCGGGAAAGGCCCCGGAGAGCGCCTGGTCTATATCCCTTAAGAGACTCTCCTTGATAACGCCGTTAATAGCGGAACAAGCGGGGCACTGGAAGCGCGGTGAACCAACGGCAAGCAGGCATATAAGCTTCTTTTCGCTTTCGCTGTAGCTGAGCTTCTCTATGAGCCCCAAATCCACGGGGCTCATGAGGCTCTGCGGCTCTTTAACCGAAGCCAGCGCCGTATCTATGCGATCCTGTATGCTCTGGTTCATACGCGCTCCTTATCTCAGGAAATCGCCAAGCCTGGGCTTTAGGGCTTCAAGGGAAGCCGCCACTAAACCAGGCTTTGGCTCGATGAAAAGAAAGAAGGTTTTGTTAGCGCCGTAGCAGCAGAAATGGCGCAGGCGGCCAGGCTCGGGCAGGTCCCTGAGCATGGCGCGCAAGGGCTCAGCCAAGGCAGGATCGTCGTAGAGCAGCACGAAGGATTTGCCGTTCAGGTCGTAATTCTCCTGCGTAAGCTTGTCACGGCCCTCTATCGTGCCGCCGTGCTTGCGGTAATAGGAAGCGTTCAGAAGGTGAGCCTCGCCGGCCAGCTTGCGCTTGGTGAAGATATTAAGGAAGAAGCGATCGCGCATGCCCAGAATATATGAGAAGGGTAAATACATGAGCGACATACGCGGGGCAAAGGTCATAGCACCTTTAGCCTCGGTCCAGGGGTCGGACAGCTTGTAGGTAAAATTGTAGCCTATGGCACCGCCTATGTTCACGTAGTCCTTATCCTTAGGGGCGAGCACGCGCTCGCATTCCACGGAAATGGTTCCAGCCAAAGCCTTATTTTTTCGCTTGCCGAAGAAATACTGGCCGGTGGCGGCTACCGCCAGCGCGATAATGCCGCCTAAGAGTAATGGATTCATGCAGGGCTCCCCGTGTGTAAATAATGGTCCGCTATGCGTTCTATGTCCAATTCGTCCAAGGTCTTAAGCTCCCGTATGCCGTTGCTTACCAACTGGTAATCGAATACGGGCAGGTCGCGCAGTACCTTGGTCGGTCCCTCGGCGTGGCCGCCGGGTATGCCCACCTTATTCCTGCAAATGGCTCCTATGGGTATGCCCAAGCGCTCGAGCTCTTCGCGTATTTTGCCCGCCTCGCTCATGGACAGTATGTCGGGATTGACCACTACCGCGACGAAGCTCTCCTTCTTGAACACCTCGTTAAGGAGGCCAAGCCGCTTCTGTATGGCGTCGAGCTTGCCGTATACGCGGTCTTCGCTCTTGTCCACGCAGCTATTGGCCACGGGCGCTTCGGGGTTAAGCTTCAGCAGGGTGGAACGCTTGGATAATATAGAGGCGCGCAGCTTGGTAAGCTCGGCTACCCAGAGCTCCGATATGGTGGGCAGGGCAAGGAAGCGAAGAGAGAGGGCCGTAGGCGGGGTATCGAATACCACGCTGTCATAGTGGGCTCCTACGCCGCACCATATATGCTCTATAGCCCAGAGCACGGCGTATTCCTCCGTGCCCGGCGAATATTTCATGATATTGAGAAAACCGTCCATGTTGAGCACGGACTGGTATGAGTAGTTCGCCTTGATTTCGCGCTTGGTCTCGTCCAGGTAGCGGGCCACCCAGGCGGCAAGGTCGATTTCCGCGCCGTCAAGATTGGGGGCTATATGCTGAGGCTCGTCGACGAGTCCCCTCTCAAACACGTCACCGAGATTATGGGCCGGATCAAGCGATACTATAAGGGTTTTGCGGCC
This sequence comes from Spirochaetaceae bacterium UBA5200, assembly GCA_002412825.1. Lineage (GTDB taxonomy): Bacteria > Spirochaetota > Spirochaetia > Treponematales > UBA12059 > UBA5200. The sequence continues at coordinate 10,237 of DHVU01000002.1, read as the reverse complement.
GCGCTTGGCCAGTTCACGCGCAAAGGCGCTAGAAAGCGTCGTCTTGCCCACGCCGCCCTTACCTAAGAAAAACGCGGCGCGTTTCGTGCTATTCTGTGCGTTCATTAATCCATCTCCAACATGCCCATGAGCGAACCCAGGGGATCGGCCGAGAAATCACTCCTAGACAGCAGTATGGCCAACTCGCCTTCTAGATAGGGCAGAAGCTCAACAGCCACCGGAGAAGGAGGAGAAGGCAGGCCAACAAAGCCGCCTAAGATAAGCAGGAGAAAAATGTTTTCCAATTCCTTGAGTTCAAATTCGAGCATGCCGGTGGCCTTATCCCGGTTTATCTGGCGTAGTATGCGTAGTACGGCCTTAGTCTTCTCTAGCGCGTTCGTCCACCTGCTCATGCTTTGTTACCCCATCTGCGCAATAAGATACGAAAAACTGCCGGTAGCGCCCAGCACGCGGCATAAAAAAAGAAGACACGCCACACCGGCCTTATGGACCGGCAACCCGGCGTGTCTCCAGTTTTTTAGGGCTATCAAGAGCCCGAGCGCTTATTCCTTGGCCTTAAAGTTCTTGGCAACAGCGCCTACCATGATGAAGTTGAGCACCAGCATGACGAGGGTTATGAGACCCACCACGACGCCGGTAATCATCTTCTTTGCATCCGCGCCTTCCACGAAGTGGGTGGGTATGATAACGATCTCGTACCACACTAGAGCGGCGGTGACGGTAATCCAGAGGAATACCGCGGGTATAAGCACGATGTTGGTGTACTTAGGATCAAGCTTCTTCTTTACCCATACGGCCACGGTGATCATGACTATGGAGGCGATAAGCTGGTTAGCGCCGGAGAACGCCGGCCATAGTACGGTGTAGTTGCCGGTCCAGGCAAGGCCAACGCCGAAGGCGGCGATGATGATGGACGCTACCCATTTATTGGACAGTACGCCGTAGAGGCCGGGCTGCTTGTCCTTTATGGGCATAGCCATTTCCTGCACGAGGTAGCGGCCTAAGCGATTAGTCGTATCGAGGGTGGTAAGCGCGAAGCTCGATACCCATACTGCCGCGAATAGGGCCATGAAGCTCTTGGACAGGAAGGGCAGGGTCATGCTTACCATGGTGCCGTAGGAGTTCACGAAGCGGCCAAGCGCGGCGGTGCTCATGAGCTTGTCGCCCAGGGCCGCGGTGCCGAAGGCGGCTATGGATACCACTACGATGGTGGAGAGGAAGCCTTCGGTAAGCATGGCGCCGTAACCTACGAAGAGCGCGTCCTCTTCCTTGGCAAGTTGCTTGGAACTGGTGCCGGATGCCACGAGGGCGTGGAAACCGGAGAGCGCGCCGCAGGCTATCACGAGGGGCACGGTGGGCCAGAAGGGGCTGGGCTGTCCGCCTATCACCTTAGCGCTGAAGCTGGTGAAAATGGGAATGGAGTCAAAGCCCTTCATGGAGAGAATAGCGGCCACGCCGCCGGCTGCTAAACCGAAGTATAAGAGGAAGCTATTCAGGTAATCGCGCGGCTGCAGGAGGAAATTTACCGGCAGCGCGCTGGCTATGACTATGTATACGAACAGTACGGCGAACCATACGTCCTTGCTGGCCGCTATGGGAAGGCTCTGGCCGGCATAGAATGCGACGACGATGAGCACGATGCCGATTATGGAGCCGCCGCCCAAGCCCAGCTTGGTCTTGTACATGAAGAAGCCGGTTATGACGGCCGCCACGCAGAAGAAGAAGAAGGCGCTGAATACGCGACCGTCCGCGGCGAACTGCCCGGCGACTATATCGCCGAATGCCGCAACGACGAGTATGCAGAGGAAGAGTATGAACCAGCCGAAAGCCTTGCCGGCTTTTTTGCCGATAAGATCCTGGGCTACGAACTGAACGGATCGGCCGTCATAGCGTATCGAGGCGGCCAGCGACAGATAGTCGTGGATGGCGCCGATAAAAATGTTGCCGAACCATATCCAAAGCAAACCGGGGAGCCAGCCCCAGGCTACCGCCATGGCAGGTCCCACGATGGGGCCGGCGCCGGCGATGGAGGCGAAGTGGTGGCCGAAGAGCACGAACTTGCTCGTGGGCACATAGTCTACGCCATCCTTCAAGCGCTCCGAGGGCGCCGCAGGCGCGGAGCCGCTCTTCAGTACTTTGTCCCGAAGGGTCTTGCCGTAGGTGAAGTAGAACACTAGGTATAACGCTAGCGCCACCACCGCAATAATTGTAGACATGGAGTATCCTCCTCTAAGAGTTGTGGGGTTTTAAGTTCCAGGACATCCTACGACAGCCTTTATGTACCGTCAAGTATATTTATACAGTGCTCATCAAGAATTGAAACGTTTTTTGACAATATCCAGCTTTATGTTACGTACTCAGCGCGCTTGTGCAGTGCTTGCTACTTTGTTATCCTGCAAGGCAAAAGGGAGGCTTTATGAATAGGAGGCTCAACGTTCGCTCGGAGACCGGCCGTCTCAAGCGCGTTATCGTGCACACGCCCGGACCGGAAGTGGAAGCCATGCGGCCGAGCAGGGCTGAAGAAGATTTATATAACGACATCATACCTATGGATATAGTCCAGGGCGAACACGCGCAGCTCAAAGGTTTTCTGTCCCGCGTAGCCGAGGTATACGAGCTCAAAGACATATTGGCGGATTGCCTTAAAGCCCCGGACGAGCGATGCAGCTTCGCGGAACTGTTATGCAAACGCTACGATTCCGAGCACCGCAGGGAGGAGCTCTGTTCGCTGTCAGCCATGGAACTGGCCCGCGCCGCCATACAGGGCTTGCCCGCCCGTCATGTTCGCGTAGAGGACTTCCTAAAGAGCCGCGAATACGATTTGCCTCCACTACCGAATATGTATTTTATGCGGGACGCAGCCATGGTTTATCGCGATAAATCCATAGCCTCCGCTATGCGCTTTAAGGTTCGCGGTCCTGAAGCCCTTATTCACCGCTTCATTTTCGAGCGCCATGAGGGCTTCAAAGGCGCGGGCAGGCTTCTTGACGGACCCGCTCTGGCACAAGAAGGCTTTGCCCTAGAGGGAGGAGATTTCCAAGCGCTCGCGAGCAACATCGTAGCGATAGGCGTTTCCGAGCGTACCAGCCCGGCGGCCATAGACCATGTCGCTCGCTCACTTGCCGACTCATACGGCGAGCCCTTTACCGTATTCGCCGTAGAGTTGCCCATAGCGCGGGCGACCATACACCTCGACATGGTATTCACGGTGATAGACCGGGATGCCTGCCTGGTATTCGAACCCGTTATCCTAGGAAAACTCCGCGGCAAGGTGGCCCGCATAGACGTAGCGCCTGGCAAGGATACCCTCATACGCGAGGTTCCTTCTCTGCTCGAAGGGCTTAAAGCCACTGGGCTGGACCTTAAGCCCATACTCACCGGCGGTGCCGATCCCGTACGGCAGGAACGCGAACAGTGGCTGTCAGGCGCTAATTCCTTTTCCTTCGCGCCGGGTAAAATCATCGTATACTCCTGCAACAACCGCACCGTGGATGCCCTGGGAGCCGCCGGCTTCGAGTTCAAGCAGGCGGCGGACCTGCTATCGGGCGCGATTGATCCCTTCTCGTATAAGCGCCTGGTCGTGGGCTTCGACGGCGTTGAACTGGCGCGCGGCGGCGGAGGCGCGCGCTGCATGACCTGCCCCGTGGAGCGGGAAGACTAAATGCAGAGCCTGCCCCTTCCCTCCGCCCTGCGCGCCGAGTACCCGCTTTCAAACGCGGGCCACAAGGCCGTTCAGGCAGCGCGGCAGTCTATTATGGACATACTCCGGGGAAAGGACAGGCGTCTGTTGCTCATCATAGGCCCCTGCTCTGTTCACGATGAGAATGGGGCCTATGCCTACGCCGATTTTCTCCTGGAACAGGCGCGAGCCTTCGAGGAGAAGCTCTTCATAGTCATGCGCTGTTATATGGAAAAGTCGCGTACCGGCGAAGGCTGGAAAGGCATGGCCAGGGACCCGTCTTTTGGCGGCGCGCCGGGCACGGCAGGGGAAGGGCTGCGCAAGGCGCGGCGTATCATGAGCGCTATAGCCGACAGGGGACTGCCCCTGGCTACCGAGCTTGCAAGCCCCTACCTCTGGCCGTACTGGATAGACACGGTAAGCTGGGCATCCATAGGCGCTCGGGGCGTGGAGTCGCAGGCGCTGCGCGAGACCGCGCAAGCACTACCCTGCCCCTGCGGCTTTAAGAACGGCCGCGACGGGGGGCTTTTAAACGCGCTTACCGCGTCGGCCGTAGCTTTAAGGCCCGGCGTGGCCCTTGCCTGCGGCCTAGAAGACGGACGACCGGCAGAAACGGAAGCGCATGGCAATCCCCTGCCCCACGTTATACTGCGCGGCTCGGAAACCCGCCCGAACTGGCGCAAGGCTCCAGAACTGGAGCGGCTGATGCGCGGTCAAGGCCTACTGCCCGCTATGATTATAGACGCTTCCCACGGAAACTCCGGCAAAGAGCCGGACAAGCAAAGAGCGGTCGCTCTCGGCGCACTGCGCATGCGCGGCAAAGGCATAGCCATACGGGGCCTTATGGTAGAGTCCTATCTGCGCCAGGGCAGACAGGCCATCGAATCTGGCATACTGCCTGCTCCAGAGCTCTCGCTTACGGATGCCTGCCTGGGCCTTGAGAAAAGCAGCGCGCTCATCGCAGAGCTTGCAGCCCGCATATAAAAAAAGCGTCCACCCTAAGCGGATGAACGCTTTTTATAGCAGCACGGCATAGCCGCGCTTAAATGAGCCTTAGGCCTGTATTATTGCCTCAGTAGGGCAAACGGCCGCGCAGGAACCGCAGTCAGTGCAGATAGCGGGATCTATCCAGCGAAGACCATTCTTCTCGCTTATAGCCTCGACCGGGCACTCGGGTTCACACGCACCACAATTAACGCACGCGTCGGTTACTTTGTATGCCATGGCAGGATCTCCTTATTAAGGTTGGTAAGCCCATACTAGCACAGCGGCGCTGGCTGTGCAAGCGGAAGGACATCGAGGAATCGTGCAAGTACTATCGATTGACCTTTATGCCTGCCATCAGTATTTTTAGGCGATATGAAGAAGAATATCGTCATCGGTCAGTTCAACGACAGTTATGTGCCCATTATGGATGGCGTTACCATAACGGTACGGAATTATGCGTATTGGCTAGACAAGATCATGGGGCCTACCTATGTTATTACGCCCTGGGTACCCCTCCACCATGATAATGAGCCCTTCCCCGTCATTCGTTACTTCTCTTTGCCTACGATATTCCGCCCGCCCTACCGGCTCGGCATACCTGAACTCGACCCAAAGGCTCAGCTCGCCTTAAAAAACCGAGATTTCAAGCTGGTGCACACCCATTCTCCGTTCAGCGCGGGCAGGATGGCACTCAAAATAGCAAAGGAAAAGCGCATACCCATAGTCGCCACCTTCCACTCGAAATTCCGGGACGACCTTATGCGCGTTATGCCCATAAAAGGCATCGTTGACGATCAGATCAAGCAGATCGTGGATTTTTTCCATGAGGTTGATGAGGTATGGGTACCGCAGGAGGGCGTATCGAAAACCCTTAGGGAGTATGGATATAAGGGCCCCTACCGGGTCATGGAAAACGGGGTGGACCTGACACCGCCCGCCGATTGCTCAGAGCTTGCCAGGCTTGCGGAAGAAGAGCTTGGCCTGGCCCCTGGCGCGCCCATGGGGCTCTTCGTTGGCCAGCACATATTGGAAAAGAACCTTGAATTCCTCGTGCGCTCGCTAGCCGAAGTATGCAAGGCCCTGCCTGATTTCCGCATGGTATTCGTAGGCGAAGGCTACGCGAAGGACCAGCTTAAAGAGCTAAGCAGGAACCTAGGCATACGCAAGCGCATCATCTTTCACGACGTTGTATACGACCGTGACATTATTCAGCGCTATTACGCGCGGGCTGACCTCTTCCTCTTTCCTTCCAAATATGACAATGCCCCCTTAGTCATGCGCGAGGCGGCGGCTTATAGGACGCCGTCCGTCGTGCTCGAGGGCAGCACAACGGCTGAGGTTATTCAGGACCGCGTCAACGGCTACATATCCGAAGATAGGCTCGACGCCTATGCGGCCACTATTATCGAGGCGCTCAGCGATAAGAAACGCCTCGAAGCGATAGGCTTAGCCGCGTCGGAAACCCTCTTTCGCAGCTGGGAGAGCATCGTTGGCGATGTGAAAAAGCGCTACAAGGAAATACTCTCGCATTGGGCTTAGTTGTTTTACGGTTCATCGCGTTCTATCCGTAGAAGTATGGACCCGCGCTTAGGCATAAAGCCGAAGGCTATGCTCTGCGCCAAGGCTTCATAGCGCTTGCCGCTCCGCATATCCACAAGAGCCGCAAGCAAAGGCTCGCGCTTTTTAAGGCGCGTCAGGCTATAACTGGCCTCTTTCCGCGCCTGCCCCCAATTAAAGAAGCCAATAAATCCTGCGGAATTATAGAATTGCTCGGGCAATTCCCTGTCCATGGCATCCAAGGCTATGGCCCGTCCATAGCTACATCGTTCCGATAGCTCAATATGCTGCGCAAGCTCCTCAAAATCGGCAGGGTATAGGATCGACAAGTCATCGCTTATGGTAACGAGGCCGCCTGAAAGCGCCACCACGTCTAATTGCGCGCGGCGCTCCGCGGCGCTCAAGCGCGTGCCGCGAGCCCTTGCCATGACGCAATCCGGGTCGTTCACCCAGAGCGTGCCATGCATGGGAGCGCGCGTGAGCGTGGCGCGCAGGGAGTTGCGCAGGCCTACCATGGCTCCGGTCCTAAGCAGGAATGATTCCGGCCGTATCCAGAAATCGCCCGTATCAGGCCCTATGCGCATTGCCTCTACGCTACCTATGCCCGCAGACAAGGGCATGCCGCAGCCAAGTATGCCCACATCGTTCCCAGCGGCCTCTCGAATGAGGGACATGCCGCTCTTAAGTATTTCCGCCCGCGACAGGCCTATGTCATGGTGATTGGCTCCCCGCAGGCAGGCTGCGAAGAGAAAATCGCATTTGAGGTAAGAATAGCCCCACTCGTGTACCACTCTATGAATAAACTCGGCGATATACTCGCGGCAGCGAGGATGCGTGAGGTCAAGGCCATAGTACAGGCCCTTCCAGATTGGGTTATAGCCTGCCACCAATGTCGCGCCGCCTGAATCGCGCACGATGTACTCGGGATGCTCCCTGAATAGCCGCGACTTGGCCGACAGCGCAAAAGGCGCGAGCCAGAGCCCCGGCGTATAACCGGCCTGGCGTATGGCGGCGGCAAGCTCGGCCATCCTGCCCTTAAAGGCGGCGCGCTCTACGAGCCAGTCGCCTACCGCAGCCTGCCAGCCATCGTCTATCTGAAAAAAATCGGCCTTCAGGCCGCTACCCTTCAGGAGCCGCAGGTTTTCAAGGAGCAGCTCGGGGTTTATCCTGTCGTAGTACTGATACCAGGAGCACCAGCCCACCCGTTCCCTTGACGCGGGCCTCCGCAAAGGAGCAAGCAGGGAAAAATACTGGTCGACTATATCGCCTGCATCGCCTGAAAGGAACAAGAGGCCATCCAGCTCTATCTCCTGGCCAGGCGCGAGCACCTTACGGCCGAAATCATAGACGATCTCGAAAAAGCTGCTGCGCGGCCGCTCCGGATGCAGGTGCAGCATAATATACACGAACTGGTTAAAGGGCTCGCACTGGCCTACCAGTATGGCCTGATCGTCGTCTAGATCGCTTACCACCGTGTACATCTCGGAGGACAGCACGCCGGGGGCGTTGGAGGGCAGGTTCGCCAGATTGCTCGTGACCAGGGATACCAGCCTCAGCCGCGGGCGCAAGGGCTTTTCGGTCATGCGGTAGCTGCGCGAAGTGGACCAGGATTGATGGCCGTTCCTGAAGAAGGATATGCGCGCGGGATTGTAGTTGTCGAGCAGGTCGTCAAGGCCGCGCCAGCCAGGGAAGCGCAGGCGGGTTATGCGCAGACTCTTCGTCTGCAGATTCTTAAGCCTTAAGCGGTAATGGGTAGCGGCGCCCCTATCAGCGCGCTCAATGCGCAGAGATACGTACTCGTTGCTGTAGCCTAAGTGGCGGTCGTGCTCGATTGGCTCAAGGGGATGGCTTGCCCGCGTATTTCCCGACTTGACTTCTATACTGGCGCGGGGGAAGAGCTTAAGAAACGATCGGTAGATAAGCGACGGAATCGCCATAAAGCCCCCTCTGTGCGAGTATACGCAAGATTGCCGCTCATGCAAGCTTTTGCTAGTTCCTCGAAGCTTGTGGTTACGGAAACTTTTACGCTACTGAATGTAGCAACATGCGCAACGCACCTACAACTGGATGTAGCCTGAACGCGTAGCAACAAGGTTCGTGGAACTAGTAAAGCTTTTCTGGCCCGTTCGCTTGCGCGTAGGCCACTTCGCGGGGCATACTAGAGTTTCAGGGAGAGTCCATGAAAGAACAACTGATCGTAAAGAACTTGCCCTTCATAAAGATACTGCCGGCCTGGGCTCAGGAGCTCTCCTATAAATACTGCTCAAAGACCGCCAACCTCTATGTAATACACGGCAATATACGCGACTTCCTGCCCCACAAGATGAACGAGGGCGAATTCAATTTCGTAAAGATACAGGATTACGTATCGGAAGTGCTCTTCGGCAATCGCGACATCATCGTATTCTGGGACCGTTCGAGCGGCGTATCGTTTTGCACGCCGGATATGCAGCGCGATTTTTTACGGGCCATGCGGGAACGCAATCCCGATATCAATGAGAGCGAGCTCTTCTCAAGCGACCCTACCGAGGCCTTCCGTACCCTCGAGCGCTATTTCCTCATGAACATACCGCAGAAGAAGCGCATCGTGCTCATCATAGACTACGCTGAGACCATAGTGCCCGCGGGCGAGGTAGCCAAGCTCGACGAGGCCGACCGCTATTGCTTTGTCACCTTAAACCGCTGGTCGCACGATCCGGTGTTCACCCGCGGCGACGTTTCGGTAATCCTACTCTCGGAGAACCTATCCGACCTTAATCCCCGTATCGTGTCGAGCCCCTCCACAATCAAGGTGGAGATACCCATGCCCGACGAGCCGGTGCGCTCCAGTTTCCTAGGCTTCCTTGAGGGCAAAGGCACGCTACTCCTGGACCGCGGGCTGGACTCTGGCGCGGTAGGAGCCATAACGAGCGGCCTTAACCTGGTAAACCTGAACCGCCTGGCGGCCGAAAGCTGGCAGGAAGACAAGCCCATATCGATGGACTATCTCAAAGCCAAGAAGCGCGAGATTATCGAAAACGAGGCGGGCGGCCTCTTGGAATTCCTGGATACCGAGCATGACCTATCCTTCGTATCCGGCCACGACTTCGTGCGCAAGCGCTTCAGGCACGCCGCCCGCGCCCTCAAACAAGGCCGCCTCGACGTGCTGCCCATGGGCTACCTGATTGCCGGCCCCGTGGGCACAGGCAAGAGCTTCATGGTAAGCGCCTTCGCCGGCGAGATAGGCGTGCCTATGGTAAAATTTAAGAACTTCCGCTCTAAGTGGCAGGGCGTTACCGAGTCCAACCTGGAGCGGGTGCTGGCCATACTCAAGGCCATGTCGCCCGTAGCCGTCATGATAGACGAGGCGGACGCCTTCTTAGGCGACCGCAACCAGGAAGGCGACTCGGGCACCTCCAACCGCATCTTCGCCCAATTGGCCAACTTCATGGGCAATACCGAATACCGCGGAAAGATCATATGGTTCCTGATTACCTGCCGTCCCGACCTCCTGCCCATAGACTTGAAACGCCAGGGCCGGGCAGAGGAGCATTTAGCCCTCTTCTATCCCGATACCGAGGCCGAAAAGATTGAACTCTTCGATGTGCTCGTGCGTAAGCTCGACCTATCGATACGCAAGTTCCCCTTAAGCGAGCTCCTGCGTAAATTCAAGCACGAATTTTCAGGCGCCGACTTAGAGTCGGTGCTTATACGGGCAAAATTCAAGGCTACCATGGACAACCGCTCCTTCGTCACCAAAGAAGACTTGGAGGAAACGATGGGCGACTTCGTGCCTCCCGCTTACCCGCATGAAATAGAGCTGCAGAACCTCGTGGCCGTACTTGAGTGCACCAGCAAAGAAATGGTACCCAAACGCTTCCAGAACTTAGACCGCACGCGGCTTGTAAAGGATATACAGGAGCTTAAGAGCCTTCTCGGCGAACGTTAAGTCCTAATTAGTTCCCCGAACCTTGTTGCTTTCGCAAGCAAGGAGAAACTCGATCGCGTACTGGCTCCATGGAGGTACCTGCCATG
>DHVU01000028.1:288-16810 GCA_002412825.1 Spirochaetaceae bacterium UBA5200 | reverse complement strand
ATCCATTGCCTCGAGGCTGCATACCACGGCCTGGTAGTTTCCGGTATGGCCCACCATATCGCCGTTAGGGAAGTTTAGGCGTATGAAGCGGTATTTGGCTCCGGCTATGGCCGCGAGTACCGCGTCGGTGATCTCGGCGCATTTCATCCAGGGGCGCTGCTCGAAGGGAAGGACGTCGCTTTTTATTTCCATGTAATCTTCCAGGCTTTCGTTGAATTTGCCGGTGCGGTTACCGTTAAAGAAGTACGTGACATGGCCGTACTTCTGGGTTTCCGATATTGCCAACATGCGCACGCCGCTGGCCGCCAGGTATTCGCCCATGGTCTTATCTATGGCAGGCGGACTAACGAGGTATTGGGCCGGCACGTGCAGGTCGCCGTCATACTCCATCATGCCGGCATATTCGACGGCGGGCCGACGCACGCGGTCGAACTTATCAAAATCATCGTCCTCGAAGGCGGAAGTCATTTCCAGCGCGCGGTCGCCGCGGAAGTTGAAATATACCACCGCGTCGCCATCGTTAACCGTGCCTATAGGCCCGGAGGCGTCAGCCACGACGAATTCGTGCATATCCTGATCTATGAGGGCGGGGAACTCGGCTCTGTATGCCTGTATAGCGGCGGTAGCGCTGGGAAATTGCCTGCCCTTTCCAAGCACATGGGTATTCCAGCCTCGTTCTACCATGGACCAATCGGCGCTATACCTGTCCATGGTTATGTATTGCCTGCCGCCGCCGGACGCTACGCGGTAGTCGAAGCCGTCTTGGCAAAGACCAGCGAGGAAGGCCTCAAAGGGCTCGATGTACTCTAAGGCGCTCTGCTCGCCCACGTCGCGGCCGTCGAGCAGGGTATGCACGCGCGCTTTGCGCACGCCCTCGGCGCGGGCGCGGGATAGCATCGCTTTTAAGTGGTCTATATGGCTATGAACATTGCCGTCTGAAAAGAGACCGATAAAATGGATAGCGCTTCCGGGCGTGGACTTTGCCTGAGCGACAAGCTTCTTCCATACGGCGCCATTGAACAGGGCTTCGGTTTCAATAGATGCCGATACGAGCTTAGCCCCTTGCGCGAATACCCGTCCGCAGCCTATGGCGTTGTGGCCTACTTCGCTATTGCCCATATCGTCGTCGGATGGCAGGCCCACCGCCTTGCCATGGGCCTTGAGCTTAGTCCTGGGGCAGGAAGCCTCAAGCTCCCTAAAGGTATAGAGCTTGGCGTCCGCCACGGCATCACCCTCGGGGTACTTACCATAGCCGACGCCATCCATCACGACTAACACGACGGGGCCTTCACGGCCTTTCCACGCGGGATTCTTGTTTAATGCGTTCAATGCGAGCTCTCCTTGAGGGCAGCCCTCGGCGGAGGCTCAACGAAAGTCTTCGATGTCCTACGGCAAGGGCCGAATAACGGGCTTAGCTTAGAAAGTCTATTCTCCAAAGTACTCAATAAGCGTGCGAACTTCCAAATTTCCCAAGCTGCTTTGGTAATCGAGGAAGGGCAAGCCTATGACCGAGAACACGCCTATGGGTTCCGCGCCGCCCCGTATGAGCAGGTCGGCCGCGGCGCGCAGGGTGCCGCCCGTGGCCACGAGGTCATCGACGATAAGCACCCTGCCGCCACGAGGTATGTCCGCTTCGTGCATTTCTATCTCGGCCTCGCCATATTCAAGCGCGTATTTCTGGCTTAGGGTCTTGCCAGGCAGCTTGCCTTTTTTCCGTACCAGGATAATGGGCAGGCCCATGCGTTCGGCGAAGGGAGCGGCAAAGAGAAAGCCGCGCGATTCCACCGCCGCAATCGCGTCAAGCTTTTGGCCCTTATACATGCGTTCCATGGCGTCTATGCAGTATTTAAAGGCTTCTGGGTTGGCGAGGACGCTTGTTATGTCATAAAAAAGTATGCCGGGTTTAGGAAAATCAGGCACTTTTCGTATGGCGGCATCAATATCATAGGCTACTGGCATAGACACCTCATGGCATGGGGTAGGAGGATTGGCTAGAACGATGCGAGCAGGGATTCAACCCAGGCGCTTGCGTCGGCCGACGCCGACAGTTGCTGGTCTTTCACGGGGAAGCCTAGCTCGGAAGCGGCGCATTGTTGCTTAAACGCCTTCGCATCGCCGGCGGCTTTAAAGAATAAAGCGCCATGGCGGCCCGCTAGGTTTATACCCTGCAACACCCGCTTCGTTTCCAGCCAGAAGGGCGAGGAGCTATCGGCTAGGCCGAACACATAGGCATCGGCCGCCAATATCTCGGGGATGGAAAGCTCCGAGGCCGGCCGCAACTGTACGGACACGCGCACCGACAACCCATCCTTTACGGCCTTTGCGAAGCTACTGATGTCTTCATGGCCGTCTTCATAGACGACTAATACATGCTTTTTTCGTTTTTCCACAGCGTCCATAATACTAGTACCGCACGAGGGCTCTGTCAAGCTTAAGCGCAAATTCCCGTAGCGCTCGTAGAACCGGGCAACTGGCGCGAAGAGGCGCTGGAATAACGCTTGCCAGGAATACCATGGCGCTAATCCTCGGAGCGGGCTCGTTTAGCGTTTACGATAATGGCGTCTATAAGCCCCAGCCCAAGCGATACGAGCGCCGCGCTTACGAATACATCGCGTTGTTCCTGGGGGCTCGGCCTATAGGAGTATTCGTTTTTAAAGGGCCACGGAGCGTAGCTTGGATTGAATCCGTTCTGCGTATAGCGGCCAAAATCGAACACAAGGCGGGTATAGAAGAGCACTACAGGCAAGGCGCCCAGGCTAACGATCTCAAAGCGGCGCAGGCTCAGCGCCCAATCAGGGAACTCCTCCGCGCCGTAGGGCTCAGGCAGGGGATTCGGCGCGGCCGGCTGAGCCCAGGACGCCGATGCGACGGCCAGCAGGCAGGCAAGAGCCAGGACGGAAGCCTTCATCAGGGGTACGACCGTTCGCCGAAAATGGCGGTTCCTATGCGTAGTAGCGTCGCGCCTTCTTCTATGGCAAGAGGGTAATCATTCGTCATGCCCATAGACAGGGTAGCCCAATAAGGCGGCGCATAGCGGCCGCCAAGGCTTTTAAAGGCCTTGGCGCAACGCCTGAAGGAGGCGCGGATAGCTCGCTCGTCCTCTGTATACGGAGCCATAGTCATAAGGCCGCACGGCCTCAGGGACGCGTAGCCCAACGCAAGCTCTAACGCCCGCTCAAGCTCTTCCTCGTCGGCGAAGCCCGACTTCGACTCCTCGCCGGTATGCAGTTCAAAGAGTATATCTTGTATTTTGCCCTCAGCGCTCGCTCGCTTGGCAAGCTCCTCGACGAGCCGCGTAGAGTCAACGGATTGTATACAGCTGAATAAGCAGACAGCCTTCTTTGCCTTGTTACTCTGCAGATGGCCAAGCAGGTGCACAGTAAGACCGTCCAGTCCGGCGCCCAAGCTGCCGAGCTTCTCCTCGGCTTCCTGAACGCGGTTCTCGCCAAAAAGGCGCAGCCCCGCCGCATAGGCGGCTTCGATAGCCTCTTTAGGATTAAATTTGCTCACGGCCAATACCTGTATATGCTCGCTAGGCCTGCCCGCGCGCGCGCAGGCTCGGGCTATGCCCTCACGCACAGCCTCTATATTGGCCGCTACCGCCGCGATATAAGGAGGAGAGCCCGGAACCGCGCCAATGGGGCCGGGACGCGGGGCAAGGGCTCCCTGGCTCACAGGAAATCCCTGAGCGATTCATCTATGCCTTTCTTAGTCTCGAACCAGAAATCCAGAGCCGCCTCGCCTGGGTCATCGTCAAAAGCGCTAATCCAGCGGTCAAGCTCGCGGCTTCCCTTTTTCTCCACGTCTCGCACGCGCTTGAGAAAGCTTCGAACGAAGAGCACATTGCGCTCGCTCTCCCAATATACGCCGGCGTTTCGGCTATTAATCCTGCTCGCGGCATTGGATACCGAACGTACATATTCATCACGCTTTCCATAGAGCGTATCCATAGCCTGCGGCACGTAATCCTCCGCCCACGCGCGATGGAAGCGGCATACGCCCGCGTTATCCATGACGAGCTCCTTCTTGAGCCGTTCAGCGCAGGCCCTGCCAAGCTCCCGCGGAGGCAGGAATTCAGGGCCATAGTGCATGTAATACTTGCCCATGATGGCCATAGGCGCCAGGGCGCCCGGGGTCCAGTACTGGTTAGGCACCATCCAGCCCTTCCTGCCGTTAGCTGAGTATACGAAGGTATCGAGCACCCGAATGCCCCGTTCCCGCCGTACGCGGCGCGCCCACTTACGCACGCCCTCGCTCAGATCGAGTATGCCACGTTTGTGCAGAATAGACTCTATCAGTTCTATGCCTAGCTCCGCGTTATGCAGCGAATCGGCCACCACATCGAAGCCCTCGACCTTCCAGCGGGGCTTCATCCGCACGCCCAGGTCATCGGGGCTCAGCTGCCCGCTATCCAGGCAATCCATGAGCCAGGCAAGCACGCCGCCGCCCGATATGGCATCGAAGCCCGCGGCATCGGAGGCTCGGTTGAGCTTCTCGGCGGCGCGCTGATCGAAGACGCCGCAGAGCGGCCCCATGGTTTGGTAGGGTTCATAATCCTTCTTATATTCGCCGTTGAGCTTCTTGCATACGGCGGAGCAGGGCTCGCCGCAGGTAGCCTGCTGTTTGGCGGCTATGGTCTCCTCATTAAACTGCTTAAGGTAATGCCCCTCGATAAAGCGCTTATGCAGATCAAGGCGCTCTTCTTCCGTCCAGCCAACGCTCCGGTAATTGAAGGCTATTACGCGGCCGCCAACGGTCGCGTAATTGACGCCCAAGGTGCCGCCTGTCTGAAACTTCGGGTCGAACCGGTATTTGGTCGTGGCTTCGAAATCCTTCATAGCCAGTTTCTGCTTGTATTTTTCCTCGAACCAGGCGTCCGCCACGCTGCGATCCCGGAAATCCTCGTCGATGACCGTGCCGCCGTATACGACGGCCGCTATGCCGTGCTCGGCCAGGAGCTTGGAGCCGAGGCCTCCCCTCCCGGCCCAGGTATCCACATCGCTGGCTTTGCCATCCTTAACCGGAGCGGAGAGTATGCCAGCGTAATCGGTAGCCAAGGCCGCGGGGCCTACGGCCAAGGCGCGATACTCGCCCCCATAGCGGGGGCCGAACACCCGCAGCGCTTCGTCCATCATGGCGTAGGCTCCTCCGCGGCCGTGAGCCCACAAGGCCGGGGCGTCCACGGGCAGCAGTTCAACTTCTACTTCTTCGCCATGATCGCGGTTCAAATACAGTATGGAAGGCGTTGGGGCCTTGCCTACGAGTGAAACCATGTTTATGCCAAGATTATCAAAGACGAGTCCCGCGCCGCCCATGCTTGATACGTAAAAGCCGCGCCAGCAGGGCGAAAAACCGTTTACGACAAGCCGGTTTGATCCGGGCAGTATGGATCCGGCGAACAGTCCCGTGCCGATATTGAGGCTTCTATACAGCCCGGATAAATGCAGGCCAAGATCGACGGGGCCAAAGTAATCCTTAAGCGGATAGCGCCTCAGCTTGTAGTACCCGGTACTTGCATCGACGAATAAAACTCTCTGCACTGTCTCCATCGACTTAGCCCCCTTATTGCACCGTGATAGTATAGCTGATTTCGCGCTTATTACCTGTGAGATCAGTAGCGCTCACCGTTATCGAGCTGCGGCCTTTCGTCAAGGTAATAGGACCGAAGGATATCCTCCCGTCAGCCAGAAGATAATCCCGCTCGGACTGCACATTGTCAGAAAACAAGAGGCTCTGACCCGCTGCCATGCGGGCAGAATCGTACTTAACCCTGAATCGTTCGGATCCGTCCAAAGCGACCGCTACGTCGAAAGGTGCGCCGGGCAAGCCGAGCGCGGTCAAGTCTATCGCGTCTATAACGAAGCGCCAGGATCCCTGCCTAATGACGCTGTTGCGCTCAAGAATCTGTTCCTGGCCGCCCGATACCAGAGCTACGGACCTGATGAGGGGAACCCGGGCGTCCGGCGTAGCTGCGAGCAGGATATGCGGGTTAATGTAGCGGCGTTCCCGCTGGTCATAGAGGTAAAACCCCAGGTAACGGCCGGAGCCCTGTACCGGGCTCATACCAAGAATTTCCGACTGCTCCACCACGCCGCGGTAATTGGCAAGGGAACCGGGTTGCATACCCGTATAAATGCTTATTATTCCAGAACTGTGGGCGAGCGCGGCCAATGAGCCGCCGGGCATGGGATAGCCGCCTGGTAATCGAGGGCTATCATGCGCAAAGAGCATTTCGCCTTTGGCAGGGGCTAGCACCGGCGCATCGGGCAGATTAAGTTCTATGCCTTTATAAAAGCCGGATGCGTAGCTTCCAAAATTCAAGCGGAGCGCTTCAGGTTTTACCGGCCACTGGAAGGCCCCCAGAAGCGTAAGCGCCATCATCGCCATGGCGAAAAGCGCGGAACGTTTCTTAAGCATTATTCCTCCAGAAAGACGAGCTTATATAGGCCGTCCATGCCGCCGAAATAGAGGGCCGAGGAGTCCACATGGACGAACTCGCTGTGTACGGGCAGTTCTATGCGCCCGAGTATGCGGGTGGGAGGCTGAAAGGCTATGATACTCAGGCTGTCCCTGGTACGAGCCGCTACATAGGCCAAATCCCGGCCCTCATCATAATAAACATCGAAATCCTCGGCCGTTATGGGCAAGAGCTCGTCGACTTTGCCGTCGATGCTCCAAATACCTATGCCGTCGGGCCTTCTATAGAGCACATAGCGATCACCCGGCATGAAGGCCACCCGCACTGGTTCACGATAATCGGAATCCAGGTAGCGATGGCTTATAACGCGGTAATCGCCCGCTCCCTGGCCCAGCACCACGAGGCGCTGAGGGTCGACGCCGCTTATAGCGGCTATGTGTTTCGCGTTGGGAGAAATGGCAAGCCCGAGTATCACCTGGAGCCGCGACCCGCCCGGCGCAAAGGAAAATACCCGTGAGCCATCCAGCCCTACGCCTTCTATGGTACCGTCGACCGTGCCGCCTATGGCGAGGGTTGGGCTCGCATTAAAAGCCGAGAGATGGCTGGGAAACATATAAAGCCATTGTGCGGAAGCGAAGGCATCATGGGCACGCAAGCCAAGGCCATCGGGCGTAGCGGAGAACAGCCTGTTTCCTACGAAGAAAGGCCCATAGCCCTCGATTCTGCCTATGAGCTTGCCTTCCGCGTCAAACAGAGCTGAGTTGGTCGCGGTATCGCCCTGTATATAGCGCTCGCCGCTTATTTGGGTGCCGCCAGCGCTTAGCCCTATGGCACTCGCGCGCCCGTCAGGAGAAAAATAACCGAATCGATCCTGGAAACTGAATGGTATACCCTCATTGACGGCGGAGAACTGGCCGGTGGCCTCGGATGATATGCGCCACTGGGCTCGTATGCCCAGCTCCGCGGGCAGGGTTTCGGGAAAGAGGAAGAAGTACGCGACTATGAGCGCGAGCACCAGAAGCGATATGCCTAAACGCCAAGTACGGCCCGATTCTCCCATGCGCCCTCCCGTAGTAGCTTCTTGTGCTGTCAATTCCAGCGCGAATGGTATATAGTATCATCCCATTCCGTCAATGGAAACGGCTAATGCGCAGTATACCATAGCGCTGAGAGAGGATGTATTATGGACACGAAAAAATTGCTTGAGCTAGCCGGCGTCGCGGCTGAGCGCTCATATTCTCCCTATTCCAAATTCCGCGTCGGGGCGGCTCTGCTCTGCGAAGATGGGAGCGTAGTATGCGGCGCTAACGTTGAGAACCGCTCGTATGGCTTGGCTATATGCGCTGAACGCTCCGCTATTGTAAGCGCCATAGCGCAAGGCAAGAAAAAATACAGGGCTTTAGCCGTATCTTGTCCGGACGCTAGCTATCCTGTTAGCCCCTGCGGGGCGTGCAGACAGTTTATCAGTGAATTCGTAGATCCGGATTTCCCCGTGAGCTTTGCGGGAAGCGACGGCGCGGTAGTCGAGACAACGATGGGAGAGCTGTTCCCCCACGACGCACTGCACGAACTGGGGAGGGGCTAGGACTAACGCTTCTTGGCTTCTTCTTCCCTACGCTTCTGGTCAGCTTCAAGCTTGGCCGACCATATATCTATCTTTTTCTTAAGCTCGTCCGCGTCAGCGCGCTCGCCAAAAATAGTGTGCAGGCGCCGCAAGGCGGAGAGGAATAGTATGGCTTGCTTAAAATCCTCCATTTTGCTGGAGAATACCTCATATTTCTCACGGTACTTGTCGGCGGTGGATTGAAAGAGGCGCTTTACCGTGGCGAGGTAGGACATGACAATAATGCGGTTGGGAGAGGTCAGTTCCAGGTCCTGGTATGCGCGCTTTAAGTCGAGCATATTCTTGGCGACGACGGCGAACTTACCCCAAGTTTCCACAAAGGACCATTTCCATTTGGAATTGGCTCCATAACCTTCTTCGATTTCCCGAATGGAGAAACCTATCTTGCGCAGGAGCGCGTAGCGGTCCTCATAAGAAATTTCAGCGATATCTTCCAGGTTTTTCTCATACTCGGAGAAGGGCGAATCGATGTAACCCGTTACTATATCCTCGAGATACTTTATGCCGCGCACCAGGGATTTGCGGGCCTCAGCCAAAGAGTCCTCGTTCTTTATACCCATAAGCGCTACCGACAGGGTATGTATCAGTATGCAATACGAGGTTTGGCTCAACGCTTCCTCGGCAAGATGCATGCGCACGTAGCCTGCGCCTTGTCCGCCCGGTTGCTTGAGTAGCGCGAGAAACGATTGTTCCTTTAAGGCAATACCATCGATGATGGATCGGTATTCCTTGACTTTGGCCGCGTAGCGGTTCCGCTGTTCAAGGGTTATTTTTGCCATGCCTACCCTCGTGTCCTTCCAAGCTTATGTAATAACTGTTCTGCGTGCGCCAACGACGCGGCCGATTCGGCGTCCCCCGATAGCATACGCGCTATCTCGCGAACACGCGTATCGCCTTCTAGGCGTGATACCCTGGTCACAGTGCGCTCGCCCTCGACATGTTTCTCAACCTTATAGTGATTATCGGCGCGAACTGCTATAGAAGCCAGATGCGTTATGCAAAAAACCTGTTTTGCCGCAGAAAGCCCGGCCAGGTGCTCAGCTACCCCGAGCGCCACCTCTCCGCCTATGCCCGTATCGATTTCATCGAAGATCATAGTGGGAACGCCGTCGGCTTTGGCCAGCACGGTCTTAAGCGCCAGCATGATCCTAGACAGCTCGCCGCCGGACGCCACCAGCGCGAGCGGCCGCAAGGGCTCGCCTTTATTGGCCGACACAAAGAATTCAGGCTCGTCCGCGCCGTAGGGGCCGACCACTACCTTGCCGTCGGCCAGTGGCTTTCGTTCCAGCGCCACCGAGAAGCGCGCGTTGGGCATGCCAAGGGTCTTGAGTATGGCGGCCACGGATGCTTCAAGCTCCATCGCTCCGGCAGACCTCGAGGCAGACAGGCCCTCCGCGCGCTCATATACCAAGGCCTCGAGCGCGGCAGCCTCCGCTTCAAGCGCGGCCCGGTCTTCCGCCCAGTTCTCAAGCCTAGCCAGCTGAGCCTGCGCGTCGGCGCGGTAGCGGAGCACTTCATGGAGCGTTGCGCCGTACTTTCGCTTAAGCTTCTGGAGCGCGGATAGCCGTCCCTCGATTTCCTCGAGCCTGCTGGGGTCGTATTGAAGCTGATCGGCGTAGCTGCCAAGCGCCTGGCTTACGTCCTCAAGCTCATAGTACGCGTCGTCCACGCGCCGCGAAGCTTCGCTGAGCCTCTGGTCTATGGCTTGGGCGGCCTCGAGCTGAACGCGCGCCTTCCTGAGCTTATTCAGCGCGCCATCCTGATCGGATAAGAGCTCGCACGCTTGCGCAACCGCACCGAAAAGCCGCTCGTACCCGGATAAGCGCAGTTCCTCTTCAGCCAACGCCTCTTCCTCGCCGGCTACGGGCTTAAGCCCGTCAATCTCCTCTATGGCATAGCCTAAAAGCTCAAGATCCCGCGCGCGCTCCGCCTCGGATAAGGCCAGGCTCTCTAAAAGCTTGCGCTTGGCACCGAATTCCGTATAGAGCTTGCCATAGGCTGCCACGTCGGACTCGATGCCCGCGTAACGGTCCAATATCTGCCTATGCTTATCCTTCTTTAAGAGCGCCTGGCTATCGCGCTGGCCATGCACCTCGATCAAGAGCGAGCTGAAGTCCACGAGGTCCTGCCTGAGCACCGGCACGTTTTGTATGTAGACGGAACCCCGCCCGTTATTCTTGAGCCCACGCCGCAGTATGACCGTGCCATCCTCAGCGTCCATATCGTGGCTTGCCAGCCATGCCTTGGCGTCTGCGTTGGCGGAAACATCGAGCGTAGCGCTTACGAGCGTCTCATCGGCGCCTGAGCGAATGATACCGGTATCTGCCTTATTGCCCAGCAAAAAACCGAGAGCGCCTATCAGTATGGATTTTCCCGCGCCCGTCTCTCCGGTTAACAGATTAAGGCCCCGCTCAAAGCGCAGCGAGAGGCGTTCTATGATAGCGAAATCCCTGATAAAAAGTTCCTCAAGCATCGGGACCTCCGGACCAATTAAGCTTGGCCCTCAGCACCTGATAAAAAGAACCCCGCTCGGCGCAATACAAGCGCGCCATGTGCTTAGCACGGCTAAAAAACACCCGATCACCCTCTTCAAGGGGAAAATAATCCTGCCCGTCTACGGTTAGGACAGTCTTCTCGCGTTGCTTAAGCTCAACGTACACCTCAAGCGTTTCCTTGCCAGGAATGACCAGGGGTCTATTTGAAAGCGTAAACGGACAAATGGGATTAAAAAGCAGGGCATCCATATCAGGGTCGAGTATAGGCCCCCCTGCGGCCAGCGAGTATGCGGTGGAGCCGGTCGGGGTAGATATAATAACGCCGTCGGAACGGTAAGTGCCCAGAGGCGAAGAGCTTACGGTAATGCTCAGGTTCACGATCTTAGCCGGGCCTGCGCCGGAAATGACGCCGTCATTCATAGCGCTAAAGCGGGCTATGCTCCGGCCGCCACGCCTAAGCTCAATATCGAGCATAATGCGCTCCGAGAGCGCTAAGCGCCCCCCAAAGGCATCGCCTAAGCGCTGTCGCCATTCGGCGCGCTTTACCCATGCTATGAAGCCGAGGCTGCCCAGATTTATAGGCAGTATAGGAATGTTGAAGGGAGCTGCGAGCCGCGAGGCGTACAGGACGGTGCCGTCGCCCCCCAGCGTAAGCACGATATCATGCCCCGTCAGGTCGGGATGCTCGAGGGGCTTGCCCTCGAAAGCGAAGGCCGTAACCTGCCAGCCCTCGGCGCAGAGCTCTTCCTCTATGTCATGGGCAAGGCGGGCGGCTCCATCCTTTTGCTTGTTCGCTATGATACATGCTCGTCCGCAACCTGGATTCACGATCGCCTCTTTTTGTTGGCCATTCAAGCTTATACGGCAGCGACTATGGCAGGGTAGCCAATACTTTAGCCACCTTCTGGGCAGCCATGGCGCCGACGCGCGGATGCAAGGGAAAAACCAGCGCCCTATTGGCCAGCGACGCGGCCTGCGGACAGAGCCCTTCAGGAACGAAGCCCGCCACAAGGCAGCTATTCTCAAAGGCCATGAGCGTCGACACGTCTTTCTTCTTAGCGTACGCCCGAACGTCCTTTATGCCCGTATCGAGCACGACCACGCATGCGTAATACGCGCCCATCCCATCGCCCGCTTGCGCCAGGTATTTCTTGTGCCCACGTACCAGCGACTGCTCATAGAGCGAGAAGATATCCTTACGTCGCTCCTTGAACTTTTCAAAATCCTTAAGCTGGGACAAGGCCAGCGCAGCGTTCATATCCGGAAGCAATTCTTCAGGCACAAGCCCTTCGGACAGATTGCGCAGCACCTGCGCGTCCCTGCGCAAAGAAGCCGATAGCAGAGCCCCGCCGCCGCCGGTAAAGGCCGCCGCGTGCTCAAGGCTTTGCAGCGCGAATACGCCCAGGCCGCCGGCTTTAATCTCGCCGAAGCTCGCGCCGAGCGAAGTGCTTATGTCTTCTATGATGGGAACGCCGAGCTCAGCCATACCAGCAGGATCGGGCATAATGCCCCAGGGTTCCGCGAGGTAGAGAGCCTTGGCTCCCGCGCCTGATAGTATCTCTCCCGCCGCGCTTAGCGCTATGCCCGCGTTGGACTGGTCAACATCGAGCCATACCGGCTTGAGCCCTTTTTGCTCGAGAAGACGCGCTACCCATCGATCCGACAACGCGGATAAGCCGACAGCGTCTCCTGTCACCAAGCCCAGAGCGTCAAGCGCAATGCCCAAGGCAGCCATGGGGCTCCGTAAAGCCAGGGTATAATCGTAGCCGAGCCTTTCCCGTATGGCCTTTAGCAAGCGCTCGCCATACTCTCCTGGCGCAAGATTATCGCTCACCATGCAATTCAACACCGAATCCATATCCTTGCGTCGGATATATGAACATAGAGCGGGGATACTCATGAACGAAAAACCTACTTCCTAATCTCTACTATTTTTTGAAGCTCTTTCGCGTTGAAAAGCTTGCGTATGTCGAGGATGATAAGATAGCCGTCGCTTTGGTTGACGACGCCTTGAATATATTCCGCGCCGATGCCGCTGAGCATCTGAGGCGGCGGCTGAACGTCGGAAAAGTCGATGGATACCACGCGCTCCACCTTGTCGATTATGACGCCAAGCTTCATGCCGCCTAAGTCTATGATGATAAAACCGGACAAAAGGACGTCATCCTCGGCTAAACGCGCCTTTTTTAAGTGGAAGCGCTTGTGCAGGTTGATTATTGGAATGATCTCTCCGCGAAGATTGAAAAGCCCTTCAACATATGACGGCGCATTAGGGATGGTGCGAATATCGGTGGACGGAACGATCTCTTTTACGTCCATTATATCTATTCCGTACAGCTCTTCGCTCAATTGAAAAGTAACGAGCTGCATTAGTACATCTCTTTCCGCCATCGCGTCCTCCGCTGCCGTCAATTGCCGTCAGCAAAAAAGAATAGCATCTTTCTATGCCGGTAGCAAGGGCGAAGCGAAAAGCATACTTGACCAGAACGCCATATAAGTCCAAAGTATCCATACTCTACGGCTCGTTAAGGATTGCCCCAGCGGTCGTTTATCCAACCTTGTCAAGGATTCTACGTGCTATGCCTACGCATAAGGCGCATATCGCCATCGATTATGAGCGTATCGCTCAAGAATATACAGACCCCAGCTATCAAGCGCTCGAAGATGAACTTGCCGCATTACGGGCAGCGGGAGCTGGTACAGAGAAACTGGCGGCCCAAATTCAGAAAATATACGCGCAAAAAAACCGCACCATTCGAAATGTTGATTTCAGGCGGCTTGCGCCAGATTCAGTAGCCGACGACTACCTATTGCCACGAAAAGACCTCAATCGTTTCGTAGTAGAAACCTGGGTACGGCACATATTCCTCGCTGGGCTTAAAAGAAACATGGTCGAGCGTATTTTTATGTTCGGCCTCGGCAGGCTCTTTTCAAACTATAATGACCTTGGAGCTCAGCATAGCACCGATGTTGATCTCAATCTGATAGTTGACGATACGCTAAGCGATGGGGACCTGGGAGCCTTAGCTAAAAGCCTCAAGCAAGTACAACATGAATTCCATTCCCGCTTTGGCATAGTTCTAGAGTTGCATCCCGACTATACAGTGAGGCGGGAACGCGACGTCTTATCGCTGCTATCCAAGGCCGAAGAGCGGATCAGGTTGGCAAGCGCCCTCTTCTACCGTACCAACGAGCGTAGCATTCGCATACTGAATGACCAGCCGCGCATACGAGAACATATATTCTCCAGAGTAAGGCTCCTGCCCGACGCATGCATATTTGAACACTTTCTAGGTTTTGCCTCGGGCAAAACGAGCTATGCAAAACTACGGAGCGACGCAGAACCCCTGACCATAGGACTGGACGGATCATGCGACCGCCTATCCGTACATACGGTGCTCGGCTCCCGTTCTTTTGGCTATTGGCACCGCAGACATTTTCCGCAAGGCCTCTTCGTATCGCCCCCAGAATGGCACTTTTCCATGAAGTATTTCGTTAATCGAGTATATGATTACCTGTGTTCGATGAGAAACGCAGGCTACTCCCTCGAGCAGATTGGCTTCAGCCGCAAGTCCGGCAAAGGCAAGGCCGATCCCGACTACCTGTACCTAAGAAACGCTCACAAACTTATGCTTTATCTGCAGGAGCTCGTACAAACGGGTATAGGCGCGTATGGCATAGAAGTAGACTACAGCTGGATGTCGGGTAACCGTTTCCAAAGGCTCGTCGCCCTTAAAGGCGACAACTTTCTTAATGATTTTGACGCACTAATAATCGAAGGCGGCCTACTCAAGCCCAGCGAAGCGGAACGCTACCGTTTCCTGAAAGGAAAAATCGCCGCCAATGCCAAAGATCGCGTCCTCGAAGGTCCGCTTACCAAACTCAAGACGCTACCGAAAGACCTCCGCTACGAAGTTCTCAATAACGAAGGGTCGCGGTATCGCATATGCATACCTTATTCGTGGTCAGATCTCGGCTTCTTTGCCTTTAGCGCCATAAGCGTGCGTATAGCCCAAATCGTAGAAGGCAGGATATTGCCCACCCTTGCCCCTTTAGGCATGCCCGTCACAGAAATTGCGCGTTACAGAAAAGCCTTCTCGGAGAACCGCGACGCCGGCTAGCCCACCCCTAGCGCCTTGCCCCGATAATAAAAGGCTGACTCCATATACGCATGAGCGCCGAGAGTCAGCCATCCATCATATGTGAGTACCGCACTCCCTGAAATCAGGGATAAACCTCGCCGCCTTTTTTCAGTTTAGCCGGGAATAAGGGCGTCGAAGACTCTTTTGCCAGAAATTCTATAGTCGTATCGTCGATAACTTTGAATACATAGGTGTAGATTGTAGAGCCATCGGTTGCTTCTAGGTAACATGATAGCTTTAGTTTATTGTGAGCCAGATGCTCAATTTTAGTAATATAGAATGCCTCATTTTGAGTAATAAAAACACTTACTCTTTCTGTGATAAAAAAAATGAACGAATGAAGCCTAATTATCTCTGCATTACCCCACACAAAAGTACTAATTATCCGTTCTTCCCCGCTAAAATCACGGCTAGCATCCTCCCAAACTCCGTTTAACTTCACAGCCGGAACCAATGGCGGAGTAGCACAATTAAAAAACAAGGAGGAAGTAAATAACAATACTAATATAAGATATTTCATCCTGCCCTCCGCTCAAGTAAAATGCTATCCCCTAATAGTGATTTTATTTTAATTTTCCAATGCACAATCAATCGGCAGACTTATATGCCAAAATATCAAAGCTCAATCAATTGTCAGTAGCCCAATCCCACGTTGGTATGTCATTAAATTTTATAAGCGGAATAATAACTTCCTTTTTTTCATTACTTATTTCAGTGTTACCTGGATTATAGATCAAGTTAGAACCACCAGGCAAGCTGGCTTCAACAAAATGACCAGTGGTCATACCTCTCACAGGCCCGGAAGTAGAACTAACTACACCATTCATATCCTTTGGCATGTCAGAATAAATTGTTTTTCCAGTCGGATCAAGCTTAACTACACCGACGCATTCAGACTTACTACCTGCAGCAGCCAAAGCTGTATTGAATGTAGTTTTCCAAATAACTGTATAATCATCATTTTTATACCCTTCATTTTCCTTATTCTTTTCTATAATACTCTCAACCTGTAGCTTCGAAAACTGCGTATCGGTCATAGTCTGTACCGTGCCCAATACCGCCATGGTAGCGCAGCCATAACTGGCAAAGGTGGGGTCTGATTCCTTGAAATCGGTCTGCTTCACCCGCGTTGATGTTTCGGGTGCATTAAGGTTAGCCGTCACCTGAAGCGCCGGGGCTACATACGGCGCGACTGGAGGCGGCGCGATCGGCGCAGGCGGCGGCACCTTCACCGTGTAAATGGGTTTATCCTTCTGATAACTATACACGAGCGGAGCGCTTTTCTTGCTAGCCCTCCCTCCCCCCTCCTCTTTAGGAGCGCTTTCCTTAGCGCCGTTCGGCCATGCTATGGTGAGCGCAGCCGACAACGCAAGAAAAATGAGAATCCCGCGTTTCATAACGACCTCCTTGATCCGTGGAACTGCAGTCACGCTAGGGTGACTACAGAGGCCATACTCGAATCAGGAGAGCCGCGCTTGCGATCGATGGATTATTTTTTAGCGAATCTTCGGGCGCCGTACGCTTGCCCTCCCTGGCAAGACCTTTAGTCCAGGTTTTGACGTCCTGTCAAAACCTGGACATCGAAGATTCGCTAGCGCGAATCTTCGGGTTACGTGCGCCTGCCGTCCTTGGCAGGACCTTTAGTCCAGGTTTGACGTCCTGTCAAAACCTGGACATCGAAGATTCGCTCTAGCGCGAACCTTCGGGAGACGTACACGCGACCTCCTGTCGCGACCGGGAACACGGCCTTCATATTCAGGCTTTGTGCACACCTTTTTCTTATTCTGGGAGCAGATACGTAGTCCAGGTTTTGACCTCCTGTCAAAACCTGGACATCGAAGAT
>DHVU01000028.1:0-206 GCA_002412825.1 Spirochaetaceae bacterium UBA5200 | reverse complement strand
GCGCGAATCTGCGGGTGCCGTGCGCGCGACATCATGTCGCGACCGTGAACACGGCCTTCATATACACGGCTTTTTTTTATTACGCGATGAGATACGAGGCGCAAAAGCCCCGGGGACACGAGGCGTGCTTGTTTGCACGTTGAGTGTCACCGGGGCTTTTGCAACGAAGTAGATCGCGCGTAATAAAAAAAAGCCCGGCGACGACC
>DHVU01000004.1:59190-133794 GCA_002412825.1 Spirochaetaceae bacterium UBA5200 | reverse complement strand
GCGCTCCTTGAGACGGGGAAAAAGGGTGAATACGCGTTCGCGGTCCAAGGCTACGCCGGGCTTATCGTCCCGGGAGTAGGCGCCAAGGGATAGGTTCTCGTCTACGCTCAGGTTGGGAAATACCCGTCGGCCTTCGGGCGAGAGCACGATGCCGCGCCGCACGATATCNNTGGGGCGCACGAGGCCTATGATGGCTTTAAGCGTCGTGCTTTTACCGGCGCCGTTCGCTCCGATGAGGGTGACTATCTTGCCTTCGGGCACCTCAAGGCTTATACCCTGGAGCGCGTGTATGCCGCCATAATGCACAGACAGCTTATCGATCGTTAACATCACTCCACCCCCAGATAGGCTTCAATAACCTTAGGATCCTTCTGTATCTCATCCGGAGTGCCGTGGGCTATGGTGACGCCGTAGTCGAGCACGTACATCCGCTTGCATACGCCCATGACCACCTGCATGTGGTGCTCGATGAGTAATATGGTAAGGTCGTACTGGTCGCGTATGCGCACGATAAAATCCATGAGTTCCAATGATTCCTGCGGATTCATGCCCGCCGCCGGCTCGTCAAGGAGCAAGAGTTCGGGCTTCGTGGCAAGGGCGCGCACTATTTCCAGGCGCCGCTGCTTGCCGTAGGGCAGCGATATAGCCGATTCGGCCGCTTCGTCGGCTAAGCCCACCGATTCCAAGAGGCTCATGGCGAAATCCTTCGATTCGCGCTCTTTCTTCAAATAGCCGGGAAGGTGCAGTGTGGAGGCGAATACACCTACGTCCATGCGCAGATGGCAGGCCACGAGCACGTTCTCAAGTACATTCATGTCCTTAAAGAGCCGTATGTTCTGGAAGGTACGCGCTATGCCCTTGTGGGTTATGCGGTGCGCCTTCATGCCCGTAACGTCATGCGACTTAAAGAACACCTTGCCTTCAGTGGGCGTATACACGCCGGTAATCATATTGAAGGCGGTAGTCTTGCCCGCTCCGTTAGGGCCTATAAGGCCAATGATTTCGTTTTTCTCTATGGCTATGTTCAGATCGGCCACCGCGGTGAGTCCGCCAAAGCGCATAGAAACGCTGTCGGTGCGCAGCATCAGCGGCCTCCTTTCCGGGCGCGTTCGCCCCGTTTTTTTGGCTTGAGCGCCGCGAGCAAGGCCTTGGCTGAGAGCATGTCCCAGGAAAATTCCTTAGTACCCATGAGCCCCCGCTGCCTATAGAGCACTACGATCATAAGGAGTATGGAGAATATGACCATCCGGAGCCCCGGCAGGCCCTGGGTCTTTATGAATACTAAGTTCATGGGCATATCCAGGAAGCGCAGGGCTTCCATGAGCACGGTTACGATAATGGCGCCGAGCACGGAACCCGTTATGGAGCCGTTACCGCCCAGCACGACGATGAGGAGTATGTTGAAGGTGAGGATAAGGTTGAACATCTTGGGGTCTATCGTCGTAATCATATGGCCGAGCAGGGCGCCGCCTATGCCTGCCCAGAAGCTCGATATGACGAAGCTGGTCACCTTTACCCTAAATACGTTTACGCCCATGGCCTCGGCCGCTATTTCGTCGTCGCGCACGGCTTTTATGGTACGGCCGTAGCTTGAGCGCAGGAGCATGACCAGGAAGAGCGCCGCTATAGCGGCGGCGCCCCATACCACCCAGGTGGTGGAGTATTTGGGAATGGCCTTGAGTCCCTGCGCGCCGTTGGTGAGCGATTGGGCGTTGGTGATGAGCACGCGTATGATCTCCGCGAAGCCCAGCGTGGCTATGGCCAGGTAATCGTCGCGCAGCCGCAGGGCGGGGGCGCCTATCAATAGGCCCACGAAGGCGGCGCAGAGCCCGGCTATGATGAGAGCCACGATGAAGGGAAGCTGCACGGTATCAAGCCAGGGCACGATGGGCGTGAGGAAGAAGTTCATGCTTTTTTGGGCGGGCGTCATGGTAAGCAGGGCGCTCACGTAGGCGCCTACCGCCATAAAGCCTGCATGCCCCAGCGAGAACAGGCCCGTAAAGCCATTGAGCAGATTGAGGGATAGGGCCAGGATGATATAAATGGCCGACAGGTTCAGTATGCGCACGGCGAAAGGACCCAGGAAGGCATCGCCTATCGCAATAATCGCGACGCCGACCGTCAGAGCCACGACGGCTCGTATGGTGTTCTTCTTGTTCATGGCTTACACCTTTACGGCCTGGGCTTTACCCAGGAGGCCCGCGGGCTTTACCAGCAGCACGATGATGAGCATGACGAAGGCGAAGGCGTCGCGGTAGCCGGTAAGTTCGGGCAGGAAGGCTACGATGAGTATCTCCATCATGCCTAGGAGAAAGCCGCCGAGCACGGCGCCTCCTATGTTGCCTATGCCGCCTATGACGGCCGCTATAAAGCACTTAAGGCCGGGCATGACGCCCATGAGCGGATTCAGCTGCGGGTAGCGCATGGTCCACATGATGCCGCCAAGGGCGGCAAGGAGCGAGCCTATGCCAAAGGTTATCGATACGATCTTGTTTACGTCTATGGCCATGAGCCGAGCCGCGTCTAAATCCGTGGATACGGCGCGCATGGCGAGGCCCGTTTTTGTCTTGTTTACTATCCAGAGCAAGCCCGCAAGGCTTAGGAAGGTAACGACGGGTATGAAGAGGCTTACCGATAGCACCGATACGGGGCCGAAATGCACGACGGTATCGAAGAGCGCTATGCTCGGAAAGCTCTTGGGCCTGCCGCCGAAGATCACGACGCCCAGGTTCTGGATAAGGAAGGAAGCGCCTATAGCGCTAATCATGACGGATATCTTAGGCGAGTCCCGTAAGGGCCGGTACGCCGCCCGCTCAAGCCCTATGCCGAAGAGGGCCGTGAGCCCAAGGGCTACCACAAAGGCTATCCACCAGGGCATGGCCAGGGCGCTAATCGCGTAAAAGGCGAAATACGCGCCGAGCATGAATACGTCGCCATGAGCGAAGTTGATAAGCCTCAGTATGCCGTACACCATGGTGTAGCCTATGGCGATAAGGGCATAGAGGCTTCCCAGGCTGAGCGCGTTGGCGAGTTGCTGGAAAAACGTTGACAACTCCATAGTATAGATCCTTGCTTGTCCGCGCGAGGCGGCGGGATGAGCGATCCTGGAGCCTATACCTCAGGATCCATTAAAAAACCCGCGAGCGCCGGCCTTCGCGGCCTGCGATCGCGGGCGCTGGTGATGAAGCTCGAGAGCGCTTAGGGAGCTACGGTGGTCTTGTAGACGAACTTGCCGTCTTTTACTTCCTTGATTACCGCGCTCTTTATGGGGTCGCCGTTCACGTCAAGATTGACGACGCCGGCGGCGCCTTCAAAGCCCTTCGTGGCGGCTATGGCATCGCGGATCTTGATCGGGTCGATGCTGTCGGCGCGCTTGATGGCGTCTATTGCCAAGAGGTAGCCGTCAAAGCCCAGCACCGCGGTGCCGGAGGGCAGTTTGCCGTACTTCTTCTGGTATTCTGTCACGAATACGCCGGAAAGCGGGGTAAGAGGGGCGTCGTTGTCAAAGAACGCGGACATGACCGCGCCTTCTACCGCCTGGCGTCCTACCTGGATGAACTCGTTGATTTCCCAGGTGTCGCCGCCCAGGAAAGGCGCGGTGATGCCGAGCTCGCGGGCCTGCTTGATGATAAGGGCGCTCTCGGTATAGTTGCCGGGTGCGAAGATCACATCGGGCTTAAGGGTCTTTACCCGGGTAAGCTGGGCGGAGAAGTCCTGGTCGTTGGTCTGATAGTTAAGCTCGGCAAGGATGGCGTCGGGATTGCCCGTCAGGCCCTTGAAGCTGTCTGCGAAGAACTTGGCCAGGCCTACCGAATAGTCGTTGGTGACTTCGCGTATGATGACGGCGTTCTTAGCCTGTACGTTCTTAAACGCGTAGTTGGCCATAACCGTGCCCTGGAAGGGGTCGAGGAAGCACACCCTGAAATAGTAGGGGTTGTCCTTAGTAACCAGGACGTTGGTTGCCGAGAGTGCTATTGCTGGAATCTTGGCGGCTTCGAATATCGGGCCGGCGGCCATCGAGAGGCTGGAGCCCCAGGAGCCGAGCACCAAGGTTACCTTGTCGCTGTCCACGAGGCGCTGGCCTGCGTTGGCGGCTTCTACCTTGTCGGACTTGTTATCGGCTATGGCAAGCTCTATGGTGTATACCTTGCCGCCCACGGTTACGGTGGGGTAGAGGCCCTGGGCCAGGCGTATGCCGTCCAGTTCTTCGGCGCCGCCGGCCGCGTTCGCGCCGGTTAGGGGCTCGAAAACGCCGAATTTTATAACCGTGCTTGCAGCCTTGTCCGCTGGCTTGGCGCAGCCGAACAGTAGAGCGATAGCGAGAGCTATCGCGATGATTCCTAGAATCCTCTTCATGGAAATGCCTCCTTGTTTGTGGCGAAGTTCAAATGGTAGAGCTCAGTAGGCGCTCTTGTCAAACTAATTTTATTCTTTATATAGAAACTTGTGAGAAAAATTACTATATTTTTAATTTATGAAATACCTTATAATTGCGTTAATCATTACCGTATCATCCTGCGCTCCTGGGGCCAAGGCTCCAACGGTACTGTCCGGGGAGAGGAGCGAAGGAATACGCATAGTCGATGGATCGGGAAAGGAGCTGCTTGTGAATACCGAGGAAGCGGCGGCGTTTTGCTTCGTGGAACCGACGCCCGAACTTAAGGCTCGTTTGAGCGCTGAACAATGGGATGTGCTGGTTAACGCGGCAACGGAACCGCCGTTTAGGAATCCCTACTGGAACAACCATGAGCCCGGTATATACGTGGACGCCATAGACGGCGCTCCCCTCTTCGCCAGTACTACGAAATTCGACTCGGGCACCGGCTGGCCGAGCTTTTTCGACCCCATAGACCCTGAGCGGCTCCTGCTCGTGGAGGATAGGGCCTTTGGCATGGTACGGATAGAAGTGCGCGCCAAGGCTTCGGGCGGCCATCTCGGTCATGTATTCAATGACGGCCCGGCGCCTACGGGCCTTCGCTACTGCATTAACTCGGCGAGCCTCCGTTTTATACGCCGGGATAAGCTGGCGGAGGAGGGCTATGGAGAGCTTCTGAAGCTCTTCAGCTAGCGCTATCCGCTTTAGCCGCGCTGTTTTTTGTTGACAAAGCGATGCGTGAAGGCTATTCTGAACAACGCGTTTCAATTTTCACGTATATATTTTGTTTTTAGAAATAGGCAGGCATGAGCGAGTCAGCATTAAAAGCATTCGATCTACTCTTTCATCTTTCCCGGTCCGGCAGTTCCTCGCTAGCCCGCCTCTCCCGCGATACGGGCTGGGATAAGGCTACCGCTCTCCGCTACCTTACGGCCATGGAGAAGCGCGGCGTGGTGGAGCGCCGCGAGGGAGACTGGACCCTGGGCCTTGCCTTGGTCGAGCTAGCCAGCAGGGTTCCCGTTACCGAAAACGTGGCCAGCAGGGCTAAGCCCATACTCGATGAACTGGCGCGGGGAACCGCCGAAACCGCTAACCTTTCCGCCTATGCGGGCAACGATGTCATGTACGTGGCTAAGGCAGACGGCGGCCGTGCCCTTCGGCTGCGTTCAAGCCCTGGTGATCGTCTTCCCCTCTACTGCACGGCCGCCGGCAAGTGCATACTCTCCCGCCTGCCCGCCGCCCTGCGCGGCCAATATATATCCGAGGCTAAGTTGGCTCCCGTCGCTCCTAATACCATAACCGACCCCGTACGCCTTACCGATGAGCTGGACCTGGTAATCAAGCAGGGCTGGGCCATCGACGACGAGGAACTGGAGCCGGGGCTCGTTTGCTACGGTATGCCGCTCGACCTGCCGCGTTACGGTTTTTCAGGCGCGGTAAGCGTGTCCGGCCCCTCGGGCCGCATGAAGCAGGCACAGGAAGAAATACTCGCCGCGTTGCGCTGGGCGGTTGAGGCCCTGCTTGAGGCCCTTGGGGGCTTGCACAACGAGCAGACCACGGCCCTGTTCGGCCCCGGCAGGGGCGGCTTTAAGAGCAGCGATTGGCACAGGCCCGGCTCCGAGGTGTATGAGTGATACGGCGCGCCGCTTAACGCTGAGCATAATCGCCCGGCGCTGCGTGCTCTGCCGCCGCTGTCTGGCCTTATGCGCTGTAGGCGCGCTCTCCCTTGCGGAGGATGCCGCCGTCGTAGATGGCAGTCTATGCCTGGGCTGCGGGGCTTGCATAAGCGCCTGCCGTACCGGCGCTATGGCGCTTGAGGAGCGCTAGCGAGCAATCGCTAGCGAGCAATCGCTAGCGAGCAATCGCGGACGGCCTGAACAGCCGTGGCCTGCCGGGCGGCGTAATTAGGTTTTCTGGATGTGCCGCGGCCGCTTGCGTACCGCGGAACCATAGAGATATCCGGGAGAAAAAAGGGGCGGGAAGGCTGTTTACATAGCTGGCCTTCCCGCGAAAGCCGTCCGGGCGCAAGCGGGCGGCTTTCGCTTTTTATAGCCGGAAGCTTATAGCCTAGGCGAAGTGCCTGGCGCTAGAATAAGGCTTCTGCGGGCGCCTCTTCTTCCTGCGTCGCCTCGTCGCGCTGACCGGCCGCCTCGTCGTCTTTCTTGAAAACGGGTTTGAACTCCACGTGCTCGGCCACGATTTTTATTTTGGATTGATTCTTGCCTGCGTTATCTGTCCAGCGATCCTGTTTGAGCCTTCCTACCACGCGCACGCCGCGGCCCTTCTTCAGCACGTCGCCGCAGGTCTGCGCCAGCTTGGACCAGGTTTCTATATCGAAAAACGACACTTCCTTCTCGGTCTGCTCGTTTTGCCTGAAGAAACGGTTCGATGCCAGCGCGAAGGAGCAGAGCTGGTGCCCGTTCGGCGTGGATTTTACCAGGGGATCGCGAACTAAATTGCCCTCGATAATGATGGAATTCAGGTTGTTCATCATAAAGACCTCCAAAATCGGGCCTGTGGGCCCGCGCATGCTCGGCGCCGCGAAACAGCGCCGTGATCCATATCCGGCCAGGTGAATCTGAGGGATATACGTGAGGCTCGCGCGACGCGCTTGCGCTGAGCGCCGGTTTTTTACGATTTAGCGCCGGATGGTTCCTTGACCCCTGCGATGAGCAAGGCTAGAGTGGTGCATGGTATTACCAGAAGGGAATAATAATATGAGGGAAACGGACGGTATCTACTCGCCGATTATTGCGCGTTCGCTTAAAGACGAGTTCATAGAACGCTTTGAGGCACTGATACTATCGGGCAAGTACGCGCCGGGCGAGCGAGTACCCTCTGAGCGGGAACTGGGGCAGCTGTTCGGCGTATCCCGGCCGGTGGTGCATGAAGGCTTGCGGGCCCTGGAAACGCGCGGCCTCGTGCGTATAGAGAGCCGTAAGGGCGTGCGTATTAACGATTACCGGCGCGAAGGATCCATAGAGATGCTGCTCTCCATCCTTAATTACTCCGGGGGCAAGCTGTCTCCCGGGCTCTTTAACGGCGTACTGGAAATGCGCTTGCTCTTCGAGGCCGAGACGGCGCGCTTGGCCGCGGCGCGCCGCAGCGCTGAGCAGCTTGCGGTTATTTATGAAGTGTTGGCACAGGAGCGGACCCTGGAATCGCCCGACGCGGAAACGGTAACCCTGCTGGATTATGACTTTCACCTCGCCGTGGCGCTCGCCAGCGGCAACGAGATTTATCCGCTTCTCTTAAACAGCTTTAAACGCATTTATAAGAACATACTCCGCCTATTTTATTCCGATCCTTCCGTGGTGGCTACGGTGTTCGGCTACCATGAGAAGCTTGCCGCGGCCATAGAGGCCCGCGACGAGGCCGGTTCACAGGCTTGTATGCTGCTTATATTGCGCTATGGCGAGGAAAACCTGCGGCGTATCATGCTCCACTAAGAATTGCGCTTGACGGCGCATAAAAACGGGTGTAGATAATTGGTATGCTGGTAATACCAATAGCGAAGGCGACGAAGAAACTCCGTGAGCGTTTCGGCGCGTCCCTCGAACCGCGGGACGATCGGGGCTCTTTGCTGCTCGAGGGTACGGTGCCGAGCTGGGACGCTAAGATCGAGGCCGGCTGGGCAGCCGCTCGCTTCGGTTACCATGGCGTGGTCAATGACCTTATGGTTCCCGGCGTCTGTGACGAAGCGCTCGAGCAGCCACCGCTGCGCGACGGCGCGCTGGAAGGCGCGTATTTCGACGTAGCCATCGTGGGCGGGGGCGTCATAGGCGCGGCCCTTGCCCGTGAGCTCGCGCGTTGGGAGCTGTCTGTCCTGGTGCTGGAAAAGGAATACGACCTTGCCGTCCATACTTCCGGGCGCAATGACGGCATGATACACGACGGCTTCGCGGCGAGCCCAGGCACGAAGAAGGCCGCGTATAACGTACGCGGAAACAGGCTCTGGGAACCGCTCTGCCGTGAGCTGGGCATAGAGTTCAAGCGCCCCGGCTCTCTGGTCATTTTTCGCGGCAGGACGAGCGCCATAGCCTATCCGCTCATGGTGGCCAGGGCCAAGGAGAACGCGGTTGACGGCTGGGAATACTGGAGCCGCGCGCGCCTGCGCGCCGAAGAGCCCAATGTGCATCCCGATCAGCACGGTGCCTTCTTCCTGCCTAGCGCGGGCGTGCTCTCGCCCTATAAGGCCACGATAGCCCTGGCGGAAAACGCCGCCGCGAATGGCGTCCGTTTCTCTTTTGATACCTGCCTGCTCAGTATGGGCGTAGAGGGCGGCCGCGTGGCGAGCCTGCGTACCAATCGCGGCGAATTCCGCGCCGGCGTGGTGGTGAACGCCGCGGGCAATTGGGCCGACGTTGTGGCCGGCATGGCGGGCGACCGCTTCTTTAGCCTGCATCAGCGCTGCGGTACTGAACTCATCCTGGACATCAATACCGGCGCTACCCAGCGCCATATCATGAGCATGCCGAGCCTCTTGCAGGTACGGAGCAAGACCAAGGGCGGCGGCCTCGTGCTTACGCCGGAAGGCAATGTGCTCGCCGGGCCCACCGCCCGTGAGCGGCCGGGCCGTGAGGACTATTCGACCTCGGCGGCCGAACTGCGCGAGCTGGAGCGGCACTTAAAGATCAATACCAAGCTCTCGCTTTCCCAGGTCATAAGCTACTTCGCCGGCGTGCGTCCCTGCAGTTACGAGGAAGACTTCATTATTGAGAAGAGCCGGCGCGTGGCTAATCTCGTCCATGCCGCCGGCATACAGTCGCCTGGCCTTGCCTCGGCTCCGGCCATAGCGGCGGATCTGGCCGCCATGGTCGTCGATATAGCGGCGGGATTTAAGGCCGTACGCCTGCGCGCGCGCTGGATGCCGCACCGGGGCACGAAGCCGGAACTGCGCCGCCTGCCGCTCGAAGAGCGCGCGCAGGCCATAGCGCGCGACGGCTCCTATGGCCGCATCGTGTGCCGCTGCGAGGAAGTGTCGGAGGGGGAGGTACGGGATAGCCTACGGACGCTCTTGCCCGTATACAGCCTCGACGCCGTCAAGCGCCGTACGAGGGCGGGCATGGGCCGCTGCCATGGCGCTTTCTGCACGCCGCGGGTAATGGAAATCATAGCATCCGAGACGGGCATGGAGCCCTGCGCGGTGAGCAAGAAGGGGCCTGGCTCCTACCTCTGCGCCGGAAAAACCAAGGAGCATAAAGCGCAGGCTGCCGAGGCCCGATCATGACGGCAGACTTAACTATGGATGTCGTCGTGTTGGGGGGCGGGCCGGCGGGCCTGGCGGCGGCCAGCGGGGCGCGAGCCGCCGGCGCGTCAACGCTGGTCGTAGAGCGTGAGGAGAGGCTCGGGGGCATACTCAAGCAATGCGTGCACGACGGTTTCGGGCTCCTGCGCTTCAAGGAACGATTGTCAGGGCCTGAGTACGCTTTGCGCGAGGCGGCGCGGGCCATGGCGGCCGGCGCACAGATGCTTCTTGAGGCCTTCGTGACCCGGGCCGAGCGCGGCGCCGACGGCCGCTTTAGCCTGGATTGCGTAAGCCGCGAAGGCGTGCGCCGCGTGAAAGCTAAGGCTCTGGTTCTGGCCACGGGCTGCCGCGAGCGCACGGACAGGCAAGCCTTCATCCATGGCGACCGCCCCGCGGGCATATTTACCGCCGGGCTGGCCCAATACCTCGTTAACGTGCAGGGGCTCTTGCCCGGAAAGAGAGCCGTCATACTGGGCTCGGGCGACATAGGGCTCATCATGGCGAGGAGGCTGGTCCTTGAAGGCGTCGAGGTGGAAGGCGTCTACGAGATCAAGGGCGAGCCTTCCGGCCTGACGCGCAACGTGCATCAGTGCCTTGAGAATTACGGCATAGCGCTGAGCCTGTGCTCCACGGTAAGCGAGGTGCGCGGCAGGCGGCGGGTGGAGGGCGTTACCATAGCGCGCACGGACGCTCGCCAGCGTATGGTGGCAGGCAGCGAGCAAGCCATAGCCTGCGATACCCTTATCCTCTCCGTGGGGCTCATACCCGAGAATGAGCTTGCCCTAAGCCTTGGCGTACCCCTAGACTCGGCCACCAAAGGGCCAAGGCTTGACCAGAATATG
Source organism: Spirochaetaceae bacterium UBA5200 (assembly GCA_002412825.1). Classification (GTDB taxonomy): domain Bacteria; phylum Spirochaetota; class Spirochaetia; order Treponematales; family UBA12059; genus UBA5200. Next base: position 123,329 of record DHVU01000004.1, on the reverse strand, counting down.
CATACCCTGGTGGATGGCGTTTTCGCCTGCGGCAATGCCGTGCAGGTAAGCGACCTTGCCGACTATGTATCGGAGTCCGGCGAGATAGCGGGGCGTGCCGCGGCCGCGTTCGCTCTTGGCCCCCTGCGGGAACGCGTTCTCGTGCCGCTAAAAGCGGGGCCGGGCTTGCTCTACGCCGTGCCGCAGTTCGTCGACGCGGCGAGCCCTACGCCGGTCGTCACCTATTTTCGCAGCAATTCTAGCCTGCTCGAGGGCGCGCGCGTTACTATACGCGGCTCGGCCTGCGGCGCTATTCTTTCGCGCGCGTATCTCGCGTTACGGCCGCCGGAAATGGAACGCCTCGTTGTGCCAGAAAGGGACTATACGGGCGAGTCGTCGATCTTCGTGGAGCTCGAGAGGGAAGAACGGGAGGCGATTCATGGCTGATGCTAAAAGCCTGAGCTGCATACTCTGCCCGCGCGGCTGCAGGCTGGAGCTGCTCGTCGAGGGCGAGCTCGTCAGCGTGAGCGGCAACGCCTGCCCGCGGGGCGAAGGCTATGGCAGGCAGGAAGCTCTAGCGCCGATGCGCTCCCTTACCAGCACCGTGCGGGCCGAGGGCGGCGTGCGCGCCCGCCTGGCCGTGCGAACGAGCGGCGACATAGCCCTGGCCCGCATGCTCGAGGCCGTCTATGCCCTGGACGACATCGTCGTCCGCGCCCCCGTGGCGGCCGGACAGCTTATCAGGGCCGATTTCTTAGGCATGGGCGTAGACCTGATCGCCAGCGACGAGCTTAAGGCCCTGCCAGGCTCCGGGGACGGCTATCCTTACGCCGGAGCTTCCGCCGCCCATGATTCCGGAGCCAAGCGATGAGCGGCGAGCGCATACTGGCGATTGACTGCGGCACGCAAAGCCTGCGCGCCTTGCTCTTCGACGCGCGAGGAACGCTCGTAGCCAGGCGCAAGGTGGAGTACGAGCCGTACTTCAGCGCCAAGCCCGGCTACGCGGAACAGGATCCTGAGCTCTGGTGGCGCGCCTTAGGGCAGGCCGTGCGCGGGCTCCTTGCCGACGACTACCGCGCGCTTGAGGGCGTGGCCGCCGTGGCCCTGACCACGCAGCGCGATTCCATGGTATGCGTGGACGACAAAGGCGACCCCCTGCGGCCCGCCATACTCTGGCTGGACTCGCGCAAGGCGCCGCGACCTTATCGTCCCGGCTTCCTTACGGCCCTCGGCCTTAGGATCATAGGCATGACCGAAGCTCTGGCGCGCACGCAGGAGTCCGGCAAGTGTTCCTGGCTGCGGCTCTACGACGCGGAAGCCTGGGAGCGCACCCGCTCGTACATGCAGGTATCCGGCTTCCTTTGCGCCAGGCTCACCGGCGAGTTCGCCGATTCCGTGGCATCGCAGATAGGCCATATACCCTTCGATTACAAGCGCCAGAGCTGGGCAACCCGCTCTCACCGCAACGCCAAGATGTTCCCCGTCAATCCTGACAAGCTGCCCAGGCTCGTGGAGCCGGGCAGGGAACTGGGCAGGATAAGCCGGGCCGCCAGCGAGGCCACCGGCATACCGGCCGGCCTGCCCCTCATAGCGGCCGGCTCCGATAAGGGCTGCGAGACCCTGGGCATGGGCGTGGTGGATGAGACTATGGCCAGCCTGTCCTTCGGCACCACGGCCACCGTGCAGACCATGAGTAAGCGCTACCGCGAGCCCCTGCGCTTCATGCCGTCCTTTCCCGCCGTCATACCGGGCTGCTTTAACCCTGAGGTGGAGATCTTTCGCGGTTATTGGATGATTACCTGGTTCAAGAACCAGTTCGCCTATGAGGAAGTTGAGCGGGCCAAAGCGGCGGGCATGGTGCCTGAGGAGCTGCTCGACGAGCTGCTATCGGCAACGCCGGCGGGCGGGCAGGGCCTCATGATGCAGCCCTATTGGACGGCCGGGCTTAAGACCCCTGCGGCCCGCGGCGCGGTCATAGGCTTCGGCGACGCGCATGAGCGCGCCCATCTCTACCGGGCCATCATCGAAGGCTTGGCCTTCGGGCTTAAGGAAGGCTTGCAGAAGATAGAGCGAGCCTCGGGCGCCAAGGTGCGGCTGCTCGCGGCCTCGGGCGGGGCGAGCCAGAGCGCGCGCATATGCCAGATATCGGCCGACCTGTTTAACCTGCCCCTGGTACGCGGCGCTAGCTGCGAAACAAGCGGGCTCGGAGCGGCCATGTGCGCCGCTGCGGGGCTCGGCTGGTACCCCGGCGTGCGCGAAGCCTCTCTGGCCATGTCCTCGCAGCCCAGGCGCTTCGAGCCCGATGCCGTTAATGCGCGGCTCTACGCCGAGCTCTATGAACGCGTGTACAAGAAAATCTACGGGGCCTTAGCGCCGCTCTATGAAGAACTGCGGGACATAACCGGCTATCCGGAAAAGCCGGCCGAGGGCGGCGCTTAATGAAGGGAAGAACGATGGCGAAACGCGACGAATTTTATCCTGCCTGGCATGAGGAGCAGCCTCCTGCCGGCAGCTTCAGGTCCATACTCAAGTGGGGGGATCCGAACGAGTACAAGCATCCGAACCGCAAGCTCTATAGGCTTATGAAGGAGCGCTTTAAGCTCGACGACGACTGGTTCAAGGAGAAGCGGCACATGGGCCTCGGCCACGTGCCCGATAGCGCGCCCTGCCGCCTTGCTCCCGAGCACCTGGCGGCGCTGTCCGCTATCGTGGGCGCGGGCAATGCCCACGTAGACACGTATAATCGCCTGCGCGTTGGCTACGGCAAGACCATGGTCGACCTCATGCGCCTGCGCCTCGGCATCATAGAAAATATTCCTGACCTGGTGCTCTGGCCGCGCAATCGCGACGACTTGCGGGCCATCGTCGATTACTGTGACGGCCATGCTATCCCTTTGTACGTTTACGGCGGCGGCTCTTCGGTGTCGCGCGGCGTCGAGGCTGTACGGGGCGGCGTTTCCCTGGATATGCGGGTGCACCTAAAGCGCGTGCTGGCCTTCGACGAGCGTAACCATACCATAACGGTAGAGGCGGGCATGAGCGGCCCGGAGCTCGAGCGCCTGCTCCGCGACGCTCCCAACGCCCTGCAGGCTTCGCGGCCTTACACCGCGGGTCACCTGCCGCAGAGCTTTGAGTATTCGGCGGTGGGCGGCTGGACGGTTACGCGCGGCGCGGGGCAGAACTCTACCTACTACGGCAAGATCGAGGATATCGTGCTGTCGCAGGACTACGTATGCCCGCGCGGCGTGGATATACGCACCCAGGACTTTCCCGCGGCGGCGAACGGCCCCGACGTGGACCAGATCATGATGGGCTCGGAAGGCTGCTTCGGCGTTCTCTACGCGGTCACCCTCAAGCTAAAGAACTACCTGCCCGCCAATACGCGACGCTTCTCCTTCATATTCAGGGACTGGGAAAGCGCTAAGGACGCCTGCCGCGACATCATGCAAGGGGAGTTCGGCTTTCCCAGCGTATTCAGGCTGTCCGACCCCGAAGAATCCGACGTGGCCCTTAAGCTCTACGGGGTGGACGGCACGCCGCTCGATACCTTTATGCGCCTGCGCGGCTACGCCAAAGGCGAGCGCTGCCTCATGCTCGGCACGGCCGACGGCGAGGCGGGCTTTTCCGCCCACGTGAAGCGCATGGTCAAGCGTATAGCCAGGAAGCACGGCGCCATGTACACCACGGGCCTCGTCGAGCGCTCCTGGGAACACGGCCGCTTCCGCGACCCCTATATGCGCGAAGACCTGCAGGACTACGGCATCATGATAGACACCCTGGAATGCTCGGTGAACTGGTCGAACCTTGAAAGAGTCCATACGGGCGTGCGCGCCTACTGCCATTCGCGGCCAGATACCATATGCATGACCCACATGTCGCACTTTTACCCGCAGGGCTGCAATCTCTACTTCATTTTCATAGCCAAGATGGATAGCCTGGATGAGTACCTGGCTTACCAGCGCGGCGTGCTCGACAGCATACAGGAGCACGGCGCCAGCATGAGCCATCACCACGGCATAGGAAAAGCCTTCGCCCCCTGGCTTGAGGGCGACGTAGGCCCGGAGATCATGGATCTGTTCAAGGCCCTTAAGCGGCATTTCGACCCCAAAGGTATTTTAAACCCGGGGGGCACCCTGGGCCTGGACCTTGAGGATGCCCAAAAGCGCTTTATGAAAAAGCGCTAAGCAAGGCTTGCGGCCCGGGCATCAGCGCAGGTAGCGGACGCCTATGTCCGGGCAGTCGCTGGCGTAGAGCATGGCCTGGTAGCGCAGGAAGAAATCTATGGTATCGCCCGGCGCTAGAGCGCGCGCGCAGTCCGTTACGTCGCATATGAGGTGGTCGCTGGAGCTGCCTATGGGCTCTATGCCCGCCTCAATGGGGCTTAAAGCGTCGTGCTTGCCAAAATCCCGCTTGCCCGCGCCTAGTATGGCGCGGAGTCGCAGTCCGCGGTCTTCGTAGAGCGGCGTTTCGCCAAAGGCGTCCACGTTGATAACGCCGAGGGGATACGAGGGTTTCTCCCGTATTTCAAGCAGTTCGGCCCGCAGCGTAAAGGCGCCTTCGCGCACGCCGGTCAGCGAGCAGGAGAAAAAGCTGGGCAGGTCCAGGGCCGTCAGTATGCCCTCGCCCACGCGTAAATCGCTTATACCCGCGGGCACGCCGCCCTGTGCCAGGAGCGGCAGCGAGGACGTTGCACCGCCCGACACTATGGGCAGGCTCCTTCCCAGCCTCTGTTCAATACGGCGCGCCGTGGCCACCAAGGCGCTAAGGTTTTCCGCGCTTGCCCGTATGGCTCCGTAACAGCCAAGGTTTACGCCTACGCCCAAGAGTTCGAGGCCCGGCATGGAACTCTCGACTTCAATGGCCGCCGCCTCCAGTTCCGCCGGGTCGAACCAGCCTTCGCGGAGGTCGCCTAGATCCTGCATGAGCACGACGCCATGGCGTTTGCCCCGCGCGGCCCAGGAAGCCGTGGCCGCATCCGCCATGAGCCTGAGGGTCGATAGCTCCGATTGGAGGCTCAGATCGGCGTAAGCCAGCGCGTCTTTGACCTCGCTCGGCCCCGGCGTGCGCAAGAGAAGCAGGGGCAGCCCTATGCCCGCTTCCCGCAGCCCCTTTAATTGCTTGAGCCTGCTCGAGCCTAAGCGCGCGCAGCCTCCCCTGGCCATGGCCTTGGCAACTTCGGGCAGGCCCGACGCTCCCTTGACCACGCCGGTAAGCTCTATGCCATGACTGGCGCAGAGCTCAGCCACGGCGCGCGCGTTCTCTTCTATTCGCTTAAGGTCCACTATGAGCAGAGGATAGGATAATCCGTCGTCGGGCTCGGCTTTAATCATCGTACTATCGCTCCTCCGCGTGTCTGCCATGGCCGCGCTAAGCGTCGGGCTTTACTGGCAGCGCATTTAAATTCTTCGGTATCAAAGCCCCAAACGCTTGCGCGCCTGGTCAATAGCGCGGAAGCGCGCGGGGTCGCCGCCGCCGTCGGGGTGCTCGCGCTTGCTCGCGCTTCGCCAAGCCTTGCGCAGGCGTTCCGCGTCGGGCGGCCTCTGCGTGCGCGGGTCGGGCAGGCAGCCGAGCTCCCAGCAGTCCAGTATAAGGCCGTCCGGCGGCAGGGCAAGGCTCGGGTAGCGGGCGCGGAGCAGGGTGAGCTGCGCGGAGAAGAGCGAGCGCCAGGCTTCTCTATCCTGCGCGGCCAGCTCATTTGCGCCTTTCTTGCTCCGCGGCTCGAAGCGCGCCTTCCACAGCGGCATACCAGGATTCGCCTGTGCCTCCACGGCGGCAAGCCATTCTAGCATGGACAGCGCATGGGGAGCCAAGCCCTGCATGCGCGCCGCGATATAGTCGGCGCGCTCTGCCCTGCGCGCTTCCGTAGCCTTACGCTCGGTCCATTTTAGCTCCAGGAAGACAGGAAAAAAATCATGGACAGGCAGGCTATACGTTCGGTAGAAATGTACCAGGTTCTCGGGCTTTAAGCGCGGCGCGGCGAGCAGGCGATAGGCCCGCGGCTCAAGGCGCGCTCTCTGCAAGGCGGCGGAAGCGTTGAGCAGGGCGACGAGCTCCTTGAAGCGCGGCGTTTTTTTAAGCGCCGCCGGCTGCCTGAACAGCAGCTCCGCGAGGCTTCGGCTCTTTGCCTTCGACCGGCCGCGCGCGCCCATAGCTACTCCATGCCTGAGCGGGCTAGGCCCGCCCGGCCTCGACGCGCTCGATGAGGTAGAGCCGCGAGCCGTAATCCGACAGGAGCCGCACGTTTTCGTTATAGCCGGGACCGCAAAACTGCGGCTTTAGGCTTATGCCCCGCGCGTTTAAGAGGTCGCCGCCGGCCAGGTACTCTTCTTCGGTCATGGTAAACATGTAGTGGTCCGCCAGCACGCTGTGTATGACGCCGTCGCCCCGTATCTTGACCGGCAGCACGCGGTTGACGAGATTCCCAAAGGCCCGCACATTGATGAATTGCCTGCGACCCGTTACCCGGTAGTCGGCTTCCTCGTCGAGTCCCGCCGCGCGCAGTATATCGTGGCCAAAGCCCACCTTGGCCGGTCCCTGGAACAGCCCGGCTATGGCCTGTGACCCGCTTTCATCGCTTACCATCCATATAGTCTTATCCGGGTCCAAGCTCTCGCGCAGGCGCGTAAAGCGCCCGAACTGCAGAACTTTCCTATGGGCCTTGTAGAAGGCGAGCTGCTCCTTGATGGCCTTCTTGTCGAAGCTCGACAGCAGGGTAAGGTCCATCTCGTAGCCTAGGAGGCCGAAGGCGGCCACGTTGAAGCGTGTCTCTATGCCCGCGGCGCGCAGGCTCTGCATGTTGGGGCTGGCCGACACATGGGCGCCCATGACCGAGGGGGGGTAGCCGTAGGACGATCCGCCCTGTATGGAAAGCCGCGTGTGGGCGTCGGTATTGTCGCTCGTCCATATCTGGGGCATGTAGCAGAGCATGCCTAAGTCGAAGCGGTTGCCGCCCGAAGCGCAGGACTCAAAGAGTATGTCGGGGAAGCGCCTGACCAGCTCGCCGAGTATTTCGTAAAGTCCCAATACGTAGCGGTGGCCAAACTCGCCCTGGCGCTCCGGCGGGAGGGAGGGGGAGTACTGGTCGGACAGATTGCGGTTCATATCCCACTTTACGTAGGATATGTCCGCGGAGGAGAACACGGCGCTCATGGCCTCTATGATGTAGGCGCGCACTTCGGGCCTACAGAGGTCGAGCGCCAGCTGATTGCGCCCGCGGGATGGCTCGCGTCCGGGCAGCTTTACCGCCCAATCGGGGTGCTCGCGGTAGAGCGCGCTGTCCTCGTTCACCATTTCCGGCTCCACCCATATGCCGAAGAGGAGGCCCAGCTTTATTATCTTCTGGGCCAGGGCGGCAAGGCCTCCCGGCAACTTCTTCTTATTAGCCTGCCAGTCCCCAAGCCCGCGCGTATCGCCGTCGCGCTCGCCGAACCAGCCGTCGTCCAGCACGAAGAGTTCCATGCCCAATGAGGCCGCTTCCTTGGCCAGGGCCAGTATCTTGCGGCTGTCAAAGTCGAATTCGGTGGCCTCCCAGTTATTGGCCAGCACCGGCCTCTCCTTGCGCGCCCAAGTGCCGCGCACGACATGGTTTTGTATAAACCGGTGCATGTTGTCGCTTATGCCGTTGAAGCCCGCTCCTGACCAGCTCAGTACCGCTTCGGGCGTATGAAAGCTCTCTTCTGGCTTAAGGATCCACGCGAAGCCCGAGGGGTTGATGCCCGTGAGCAGGCGCAGCTTGCCCTGGAAAGTCCGTTCGCATATCTCGGCGTGGTTGCCGCTGTAGATAAGGTTGGTCGCGTAGCACTCCCCTCGTTCCTCGTCGCAGCCCTCGCGGGCTAACATGACGAAGGGATTGTGCCGCGCCGAGCTGTGGCCGGTCTTGGAATCGTTTACATAGACGCCGGGTACCAGGGGCCGCTCGTTGCGTTCGCGCTCGTGCGCCCAGCAGCCGTCAAAGGTAATGAAGCGCCACGGCCCGCCGGGCAGGTCCAGCTGGGCGCTCATGAGCCTCTGTATACGTACGGGGGCTGAACCGTCGTTCTTGAGCATGGCGAAGCGGGTAATGACGTCGCAGGCGGGGTAGGCGCAGATAAAGAGCGTAAGCGTGAGGGCGCCTGCCTCGTCCCGCAGGGTCACTTCGTGGGTGAGCGCGTTTGTCTCGTCGCCGAGCGCGCTCGGCAGGCCCGGTATGCCGGGGCGGCCCGGATAAGCTCTATGGCTGCGGTATACGAAATCGCTCGTCGACGAGCCGTCGGGGAAGACGAGCTCCAGCATGGGTTCCCGAAAATCGCCCTTGCCCAGGCTCGAGTAGGCCAGACACTGGTCGTCGAGGCCTATGCCCGGCTGCGCCTGGCTATAGGCCACCGCCGTGCCGTAGGATACGTCGTTCTTTTGCCTCAGCGCTGCGTAGTCGCCCTGGGCCCGCAGGCGCCTGCCGTAGTACAGCTGCTCAAGCTGCCCCGTCGCCAGGGTGCCAAGAATGTAGCTCGTATGGTCCGTATCTATATGGATGATGGCAGGCATGGATACCCCTCAGGCTCGTATTCTTCTTGCCCTTAGTATCCGCGCGCGCTTAGTGGCCGTCAAGGCGAAGGAGCCGTTCATAAAGTCATAAATATAAATAAAAACATTTGACAATAATATGTATACATATTATATACTAAAGTACATTTACTAAGGAGGACGACATATGACCAGTAATGACCTCGATGTACTGACAAAACTGCCGGGAAGGGATGCATTCGAGAAATCCTTCGCCCAGGCCTTGGCAAAAGCCGATTCTGGGGCAATTACCCTGGCGCTTATCGACGTGGATAACTTTGCCAACCTGAATAAGGCGCATGGCCATGAAGGCGGCGACGCCGTGCTCAAGGCCGTGGCGGAGGCCTTAGGCGCTATGACCGGCGCTCTTTTAGCCCGCTATGGCGGCGATGAGTTCGTGGCGCTCTTTATAGGCGTAGAGCGCGAACAGGCATTTCTGCGCTTAGAGAAGGTACGCGAGGCCATAGCCGCCACAGAGGCGCTGAGCGTCGAGGGCAAAAGCCATGCGCTCCGCTTAAGCATAAGCGCGGGAGCCGCCGCCTACCCCATAGACGGCACGAACGAGGCTGAGCTCATGCGCAAAGCGGACGGCGCCCTGTACCGGGCAAAGATTAGCGGCCGCGACAAGGTTATGCTGGCTTTTGAGGAGAAAATGGCGCCTAAGACCGCCCATTTCACGATTACGCAGCTTGAGCGGCTCGCGGAATTGGCCAAGGATCAGGGCGTGGGAGAGGCCGTGCTTTTACGCGAGGCGCTTGACGACCTATTAGTCAAATACATACACGGCTTCAGGCGCGACCGCTAGGCTGCCAAAAAAGCTTGCCTCCTGGCTGGCGAGGCGCTAGTCTTAAATGCCTAAGCTTGATCCCTGGGAGGTTAGTCATGGGAACAGCGGGCATAAGCGTGCTCGACTTTGCCCTGCAGGCGGAGCGGGACGGGGCAGCTTTCTACGCGGCTGAGGCCGGGAAGACGCAGGATGAAAATCTGCGGGGCTTTCTTCTATCCCTTGCGCGCGAGGAAAAGAAGCATGAAGAGCAATTCATGGCGCTGAAGGCTCGCGTGGCAACATCAGGCGCAAGCGACTATTTCGCCAGCGCGGAGGTGGACGACTACCTCGATGCCGTCATACGCGGGGGCTTATTCGAGGCGGCAGCCGCCCTGCCCGGGGCGGATTATGAGCCTGAGCTCATAGGTGATTTCTACCGCATAGCCCTGCGGGCCGAGCGTTCGTCCATACTCCTCTATCAGGCCCTGCTCGACGCGGCCGCGGATAAGGGCTTAAAGCGCCTGCTTGCCGCCATGCTGCGCGAGGAGAAGAGCCACCTCACGCGTATCGTGGCCCTGCGCGCGGACAGGGATAACCTTTTCGCCATCGAGCGCTTCGGTTGCATGTGCTAAGGCCGGAAAAGGCCCGAAGGCGCGCTATACTAGGGTATTAGCGATAAAAGGGGACAATAATGGCGGACGTGGATAGCATCCAGTTATCGGCCTTCGTGTGCGCCGATGACCCGGTAGCCGTAGTGGAAGAATCCTCCGCCCTGTGGGCCGCGCTCTACCCCGGCCGCGGCTTTGCCACCGTGCTCCACGCCTTCGATGCCGTGCGCTCGCTTTACGCCGGCGAATACCCGGGCTACCATGCCTGCGATACGGGTTACCATGATTTTAAGCATACCGTAGCGGTGTTTCTGGCCGCGGTGCGCCTGGTGGACGGCTGTTGCGCCTCAGGCGCCGCGCTGCCCCCCCTTGTAGCCCACGATGTCCTCGTGGCGGCGCTGTTCCACGACGCCGGCTATATACGGAGGCTGGGCGAAGAGGGCTATACCGGAGCCCGATTCACCGCAGCCCATGTGGGGCGCTCCGTACAGTTTATACAGGAAAACGCCCGGACGCTTGGACTTGAACGCCCCGACGATATAGCGCGCCTAGTGTGGTCTACCGGCCTTAAAGACGAATTTTCCCGCCAGGCCTGGGCTTCCGACGAGGAGCACCTGGCAGGCGCGCTGCTTGCGAGCGCAGACCTCATAGGGCAGATGGGCGATCGCGCATATTTGGAAAAACTCCTCTTCCTCTACTATGAATTCCGCGAAGCCGGCATACCCGGCTATAATACCGAGTTCGATATACTGCGCTCCACCCTAAGCTTTTATGAAATGACCATTGCCCGCCTGGATGGGCCGCTCTTGGGTATGCGACATTATGCGCGCGCCCATTGCAAGCTGCGCTACGGCGTCGATCGCGACCTGTACGAGGATGCCATGGAGCGTCAGATGGACTATCTGAGGGGCATACTCGACGACGATACCAGCAATTTTAGGAAGAAGCTCAAGCGCATGGATCTGGAAAAAATGGGCTCGAACGCGCAGAACGCCATAGCATAACTATACTGCGCAAGGCTACTCTTTGATTATACTCATGTCCGCCCCCTTGCCCCTAAACCGGTTTCTCGCATAGCTTTAGCCCATGAATCTGCTTAGTAGAAAACACTCCGTTTTCGGCCCGGCCAGTTTTTACCGCGAGGCGCTCGCGGTGGCCCTGCCGGTAATGGCGCAACAGCTCATACAAAGCCTCGTTTCCCTCATCGATAACTTCATGGTGGCGGGCCTAGGCGACGCCAAGATGGCCTCGGTCAATGTAGCTAACCAGGTAAACTTCGTATACTTCGTGCTTATGTTCACCCTCTCCGGCGCGGGCGGCGTCTATCTTTCGCAATATCGCGGAGCGGGCGACGAGGAAGGCATGCAGCAGGCCTTCCGCTTCAAGGCAATCATGACCCTGGTGCTTTCTACTCTCTATATGCTGCTCTGCCAGGCGATACCCGAGCAGCTCATAGGCATGATGACGATAGGCAACGCCGCGCGCGACGAGATTATTCCCTTAGGGGCGAATTATTTACGATCGGTGTCCTGGCTTTTCCTGCCCATGGGGCTCTCCCAGGCCATAGGCTCGGCCTTCCGCGAAATAGGCCGCCCAAAGGTGCCGCTGGTAATATCGGTAGTCGCCACCCTGATCAATACCTTCTTGAACTGGGTGTTCATTTACGGAAACCTGGGAGCTCCCCGCATGGAAATCATGGGCGCGGCGCTTGCCACGAATATTGCCCGCGGTTTTGAGCTCCTTGCCTTCCTCGCGTACGCCCGTCAGGCAAAGCCCGGATTCTACGTGCCGCTCTCACGGCTCTTCAAGGCGCGCTGGCCACTATTCATAGAGATACTGCGCAAATCAGGGCTCATGGTTCTATCCGAGGCCAGTTGGGTGGTATCTGAGACCGTTACCACCGCCCTCTATAACGGCAGGGGCGGCGCGGAGGTGGTAGCGGGCATGTCGGCGGGCTGGGCCATAGCCAATATCTTCTTCCTGGTGTTTACGGGCATACATGTGTCGACCGGCGTTATCGTAGGCGGAGCCTTAGGCGGCGACAGGCTTAGCGAGGCTAAGGATAAGGCGCGTTGGATGATGAGCGGCTCGGTCATAGCAGGCGCTACGCTTGGCCTTCTGCAAACGGCAAGCCTCCTGGCCGTGCCCTACATATTCATGAACCTTACCCTTGAGGCTACGGCGGTTACCCGCGGGCTCATTATCGTCATATCGGCGTACCTGCCGCTATGGAGCCTCTTGAACGCGCAGTTCGCCGTGTCCAGGGCGGGCGGCGACATGATGATGGGCGTGGCCGTTGACGTGGGCGTAACCTATGGCGCCTTCATACCCGGCGCCTTCGCCATTGCCCTGCTCACGCCCATAGGGCCGGTAGGCATGTACGCCATACTCAAGATAACGGATTTTATGAAGTGGTTCATAGCCAAGGAGTGGCTTAAAAAGGAGCGCTGGGTGGTGAACCTGGCTAAGCCGGTAGCGGCCGCTTAAGCGCCGATGCCGGCTTATGCCCGCTTCTTAAGCATGGGGCAGGGCGGCCATGACCGAGAAGAAGTGGAAGGCGCTGCCGCCTATAACAAAGATATGCCAGGCTATGTGAAACCAGCCGCGCCTGCGGCTCAAGGCGTAGAATATCGTGCCGAAGCTGTAGGACAGGCCGCCGAGTATAAGGAATACCCGCGTATCCCTCGGGGCTAGCGCGCTGAACTGCCCCCATATAACGACGATGAGCCAGCCCATCGCCAGGTAGGCGGCCAGGGTAAGCCAGGGCCAGCGGTTAAGGAAGAGCGTTTCCATTACTATGCCGCAAGCGGCCAAGCCCCACACGATGCCGAATACCCACCAGCCGGTAGGGTTGCGCAGTATGGTAAGGGTATAGGCCGAGTAACTGCCCGCTATGAGCACATATATAGCGGCATGATCGAGGATCTCGAATACCCTCTTGATTCGAGGCGCCTGTATGCCGTGGTAGAGGGCGGAGGCAAGGTAGAGGAACACCATGCTGGCGCCGAATATCGCGTATGCGCTTATCTGCCAGGCATCGCCGCGGGCGGCCGCGCTGCTAACCAGTATGACCAGCGCCGCTATAGCGAGCGCCGCTCCAACGCCGTGGCTTATCGAGTTGCCTATCTCTTGCCTAAGACTGGCTTCCCTGGCGCTATCGACTCTCATATGCATATACCTTCCTAATCCTGAGGCGGCGAATCAAAGGCGCTGTATGCTTACCCCTCCGCCAAGCTTCACCCTATAGACCCCGTAATGGCACTTTGGTTGCACCATGCTACCGCCCCCCGGGCTTCCGCTTCCGTCGGGACTACGATCGGTACTGGCGCTATTTTTGAAAATGAGGCAGTATACGGATATGCTGCGCACCATACTGTTTTATACGCATTTTTGGCTGACGCTCATCCTTAGCTCGCCGCTCATCCTTCTGTACGTGGCCCTCATGCCCTTCGGCCTTCACCGGGCCTTCCGCGGGCTTCTCGGCTCGGGTGCAAGGGCTTGGGCCCGCGCCGTGGTATGGGCCACGGGCGCCGCGGTTACCGTTGTAGGAGCGGAAAACGTTCCTAAGAGCGGCGGTGTGTGCCTCGTGGGCAACCATCAGGGTTCCATGGAAATACCCATAGTCATAGCCACCCTGCCGCGTACCCCCGGTTTTATAACCAAATACGAAGCGCTGTTCATGCCGTTTTTAAACCTCTGGATATTGGCGCTCGGCGGGGTTTTCATACACCGCAATTCCGCGCGCAAGGCCCGCGCCGCCATAGAGCGCGGCGCGCAGCGCTTGCGCGAAGGCGCGGTCATGATCATCTATCCTGAAGGCACGCGGAGCCGCGGCGACCGTATAGGCGTATTTAAGCCCGGTTCGTTTAAGCTCGCCACGCTTGCCGGCGTGCCCATCGTTCCCGTCACGGTGGACGGCTCCTGGCGCGTATGGGAAGAGCATAAACGCATACGGCCGGCTCCTATACGCGTAACCATGCATCCGCCCATAGCCACCGCGGGCTTGAGCGCCGAGGAGCGCAAGGCCCTGCCCGAGCGCGTGCGCGCGGTAATAGCGTCGGCCTTGCCTGCTTGTGCCGCGCTCGCGCCCGGCGACGAGGATTAGCGCCATGGCGACGACGAATGAAGGCAGCATGCGCCATGAGGCTCTGCTGTTCATAGCGGCCGCTATTTGGGGCACGGGCTTCGTGGCCCAGAGGCTGGGCATGCTGAGCCTGCCCCCCTTTGCCTTTAGCGGCGCGCGCTTCGCCATAGGCGCCTTATCACTGGTGCCGCTCATAGTATTCCGTAAGACTTCCTGGCAAACCCTGCGCGCGGCCTTAGGTCCCGGCCTGCTGGCCGGCGCGGTGCTGTCCGTAGCCGCCAATCTGCAGCAGACGGGTATACTGTACACCAGCGCGGGCAAAGCCGGCTTCATAACCGGCATATACGTAGTGCTCGTGCCCATAGCCGCCACAATGCTGGGCAGGCACAGCTCAAGCCGCATATGGCTTGGCGCTTTGCTCGCCTTTGCCGGCTTGTTTTTCCTGTCGATAAAAGACGGCTTTTCCATGGAGCGAGGCGACCTTATCGTCTTGATAAGCGCTTTCTTCTGGACGGCGCATCTTTTAATCCTGGACCGCTGGGCGCCCCGCGTGGACCCCATAGCCCTGGCCGCTACCCAGTTCGCCGTATGCTCGATACTCAGCTGGGCGGTAGCCTTTCCCGCTGAAAGCTTCAAGGCCGGCGACTTCGTGCGGGGCATGGGTCCGCTGCTCTACGGCGGCCTTGCGAGCATAGGCATAGCCTACACCCTGCAGGCCGTGGCGCAGACCAAGGCCCATCCGGCGCGCGCCTCCATTATCTTGTCGCTTGAGGCCGTGTTCGCCGCCCTTGCCGGCTGGCTTTTCCTGAATGAGCTCCTGAGCCTTCGTGAGCTCTTAGGCTGCGCCTTTATGCTGGGCGGCATAGTGCTGGCCCAGCTGCCGGATAGAGCCAACTAGTCCAGGTACTTGCGCTCTATGCGGCTTATGCTGCCGTCGGCTTGCATTGCGGAAAGCTCCCGGTTGAAGCGCTCTACTATGTCGGCTCCTACCGCCTGCTTGGAAAAGCCCATGACGGTGGCCCGGTTGTCCTGGCTCTGCAGCACGAAAGGCGCTTGGTAGGCTTCGGCCATCCTGCCTGACGCCTTTAAGTCGTAGCTGCCTACGATGCTGTTGGTTATTATGGCGTCGAAGCGCCCGGCGAAGAACATCTTAACGAGAGACTCCGAATCGGGCGCCTCGATCTTGGCTATGCCGGCGTGCGCGCTGAAGGCGGGCGGATAGACGAAGCCGCGCACTACGCCCACGCTCTTGCCGCGGAGATCCTCAAGCGCGGCCGGCTTAAAACCGGTTGAGCGAAGTGTAAATATAAGATAACCCGGGCCGAAGCGGTATGGGGCGCTCCAGCGAAGGTACGCGTCCCGCTCGGCGTTAAAGCTTAAGCTGGTGGTGAGCTGGGCCTCGCCGCTCTTAAGCGCGGCGAGCACGCGGCTAAACGGATACATCTGCACGCTCGCCCTAAGCCCCATCCGACGCAGCGCCTCCATGGCTATCTCCATGTCGATGCCCGGTCCAAGGGCGTGGCCCTCGGGCATAACGAAGGGCGGGTAAGGCGCGTTGGCTATGAGTATGCTGCCGCCCTGAGCCTGCGCGGCAGCGTCGCACGGTGCGGCTACGGAAGCGAGCGCAAAGAGTAACGCGATGAGCAGGCTTTGGCCGGCTAAAGCAGGGCTCGGCTTTATGGCTATTAAGAAGGAGAACTTCTTCACGCTTACCTCCATAGCCAAGTATACGCTTAATAAAACTATACGCAAGCGGCAGCCTAGGACCGATGCCGCGCATGCGAATAAATATTTCGTGTATTATTTCCGTATTGGGCGTATAATCTTTGCTGATATCAGAGTTTTAAAAATGGAGGGACGATGAAAACCCTTGCCCTGAGCCTTGCCCTGAGCCTTGCCCTGGCTACGATATGTCTGCCCGTCACCCTGTATGCCCAAGCCCCCTTTAGCTTCGACGTGAACATAGCGCCCAACAGCGCGGGCGCCCTAGAGGGCTCGGCATCGCTCGAATTCCGCTGGGCGCCTTTTGCCCAGAGCGGACTCTATTTTAGCGCGTCCAGCCTGCTCGAGACCTACGACGAGGCCGGCGGCGAGACCACGGTAGTCCGCTCGCAGAAAACCCTGGACGCGGAAATTCTCCGCACGCCCTACAGCCTTCTTAGCCTGCCTCTGGGCGGCTCGGGTAGCGTATACCTGAGCCCCGTAATCATGGCCAACGGCGTGATACTGGACGAGGACCGCTATGGGCACGGCACCGACCCTGCCGCGTATGTCTATTATTTGACTCAGCGGGTAACCTGGATAAAACCCCTTATCGGCGCCGACTTAGGCTTGGACTTGGGCATCCTGGGCATTGACGCCTACTACCGCACGTCCTGGCCGTTCACGCTAAACGAGTCTGCAACAGGTTCCGTATTTCATTCGATAACCCTGCAACAGGACTTAAGCGCATCAGACACGGGCTTTGAGACCCGCCTTGGCGGGCGCGTGGCGCTGAGGCCCGCCTCAGGCTGGAACATAGGCGTGGACCTTGACTGGACGCGGCACATAGGCGTGGCGGTGGCGCTTGCCGGCAATGCCTACGTGTATGAGATGCGCAGCCTCGATTGCGCCGTCACCCTTGCCTTTCCCTTAGGCACGCTGCGCCCCCTTATAGGCGCCGCCTTCGTGCAAGATGAATTCATGCCGCTGTACCTCTTTGACGCGGAACCCTACGTCAACCGCCGCGTGCGCTTCATATTCGGCATGCAGAGCAAGTAGCCTAAGCCGGCGTCGCCGGCCTTACGCCCTGAGCGAAGCGCAGCGGCTCCCCTTGCCCTACGCAGCCTAGCCCCGCCCTGCGGGATGGAGTGAACAGAATGAAACAGAAAAAAGTCGTACGGGGATTATTTGGAGCGGCGGCGTTGTTTTTCATAGCCTTCGGCCTAGTCGCTTTAAGCGGCTGTCAGGAAATATCGGTGGACACGGAACGGCTTCAACCGCCGACCATATTTAACGGACAGGCTGATGGCCGCTTTGTGGTCGGACACGCTAGCGCCACGGTGACTATTTCAGACTCTAATTCGGGTTCTACGATACGGTATCAGATAAATGGCGGAGCAGCGCAAACCTATACCTTGCCTCTGACGCTTACCGCTAATACACAGATAGACGCCTGGGTGGAGAGACCGGGGCTGAGGGATTCGGCAGTGGTTTCAAAGCAATTTACCTTGGCGTGGGAAAAAGTTACTGACCTTAATTCAGCCAGATACGATCATAGTATTGCTGGAAGCGGTTCGCTTGTATATGTGATGGGAGGCTTTATAGACGAAAACGGTGGAATGACTGCATCATGTGAGCTTGTTGACCTGGCTAATACGATTCCTTCTGTATCTCCTGCTAACCCTCTTAATTCCGCCAGAGCTTATTTTTTAGCAGGGGTGATAGATGGTAACGTTTTTGCGTTTAGTCATACTTCAGTGGGTGTGATTAACCATGATTTTAATACACCAAATGGAGTCTGGGCAGTGGCTTTAGATATGCCTATTGGAGGCAGGACACAAACTCAAGCAACTGTGATTGGTAGTACATTGTATGCACCGTTCGGGGTAAAGACTTCAACCGGACTACCATTAAACTCTATTCTTGAATATGATAGTAGTTCAGCTTCGGCGGACACAGGGGGTTTTTCTGTTAGTCCTTATCGTTTGGCAGTAGCATCATTTGGATCCAAGATATTCTGCCTTGGAGGTTTGTCGACAAAAAAAATGGTGCGGATATTTGATGTTGCTTCAGGCTCGATTGAGGAAGTCATAACTGCAGAGGGATTACTATACGATTCTACAGCTGGTTCTGCTGTCTCGCTATCCGATGGTCGAATAGTTTTAATCACAGGAACGCAAGTACAGATTAGGAACACGAACGGATCTTGGTATCTAGATTTACTGCCTGTACCCGATGGCGGGAGAGAGTATGCGGCAGCCTATCAGTATGGAGATGAAATTTATCTTTTTGGCGGCGTCAAACCTGGCTCGGCGGTACCTGAAAAATCAATATACAAATTCACTCCTCCATGATCTCCTTAGGGGCGGCTTCGCACCGCCCCATTATTTCAAGCCTTTGTGATTGGTATCGTCACGGTAACTATTAATGACTTGCTACTCCAAAAGGCGGTATAAGCGCTGTTATAATCCACTCGTGTCGCGCCATTCATGTAATAGAGGTTGAATGAAATATACCAACCTGTCGGGGGCGTTTCTGAAGAGCCATCAACGATAGCGGCGTTTTCGACGATCATAGCGGTTCCAACCCCGCCTGCTGTAGGAGTGAAGTGCGCGCATACCCAATCGTTCATTGTAGTGCCGGGAATAGGATCGCCTTGGATGAATCCAATAGGAAAGTCAATGGGGATCTTAATCTGGTAGACGGCTGGGCTTCCGCCATCTGAAACGCTTGTTGGATTGATTGCAAGTCTATTAATGTTACCTACCAATAGACCTGACTTTGGAGCATAAAGCCCATCATTATGAGTATCATGATCCTCGTCATGGTCTTTAAGTGCGAAGAGTCCGTTATTATGCGCGTCATGATCCCCGTCATGGTCTATAAGCGCATAGCGTCCATCATTATGAGCATCATGATTCCCGTCATGATCCTTCGGCGCATAGCGAGCATCATGATCCCCGCCAGTTTTATGCGTGTTGAAATCCGCTATGCTTACGCCGCCGCCGCTCGCGGCTATGGTTATTTTCACGCCGCCAGGATGGGCCGCGTCTTTTTCCACGTCGGCGCCTATGACGCGTACGCGATGGGCCCAGTAGCTGCTGCCGTCTTTAAGCTCAAAGAGTACCCGGCCGCAGCGGCGTCGGCAGAAGGGGTACCACTTACAAATACGGCAGGAACCGCAGCAGCAAGAGCAGAAGAGCAGGCGCTCGAAGAGTTCGAGGCGAAGCGGGTCTTTGAAGGCGCCGACGAGGATGTCAGGCTTATCCCCAATTTTGAAACTATCTAGGTCGCTAGCCGCTATAGCGGCGGCCGCAAGGAAATCCTTTGCCTCGGGTGCGTCCCAATCGATGTCCTTGAGTATGGCTTTGGCTCCGGCCTTGTCGAGGACGGGAAGATGGCCCGGCCTGGGTGAGGCTGGTTTTTTGTCGTCCGCGGCTGGTAAGGCGGCGGAGAGGAAGCGTAGCGCTGAATCGGGCAGCTCGTCTTTCTTTTGGAACAATCCCATGGCGATCCTCCGGGCTTTTTCAGAAATGCGGCGCGGGATCGCGGCCAGCCGCGCGGGCGCCGCGCCCATTATACGCCCGCGCTAAACCGCGGTCAAACGAATAGTCTGATTTTGATCGATTGCTTACCTGGCTAGTAAAGAAAGCTTTGCTGAGCTTTGGCGGCCTGGATGAATATTAATTCATAGGGGAGGGCCGATACCCCGCAGCCGCGCCTCGCGCGCCGAGGCGCGAGGCAAGCGGCGAGGAGGATCGGCCCGGGGGGCGCGTCTGGCAAGGGCGACTGGGGGAAGCGCCGTGGCGCCCCCCACCTTCTTAGCTACTTGAGCATTTCCATGCCGGAGAATTTGCGGTAGAGGGTAAGCTCGTCCAGGATCTGGGCGTTGTGCTCCGAGGGCTTGCCGTCCACGATGAGCTGGGCGAGTATCTCGCCTAGGCCGGGGCCGAGCATGAAGCCCTGGCCGCACATGCCCACGGCCAAGAGGAAGTTCTCATGGCTCTGGGGGTAGGCGACTATGGGCAGGCCGTCGGGGGTCATGGGGTACATGCCGCGCCAGGTGCGGCGAACCTTGAGGTTGCGCAGGCGTGGGTAGAGCTCTATCATGCGGCGCAGGGCCAGGGGCAGGAAGCCCGAGGTGTTGTCCGCGTCGCTGCCCCATATGGTGGGCTTGGGCGTTATGCAGAAGACGATCTGGCCGGTTTCTGCCTGGTAGAAATAGTAGTTGCCCGATTCGTGGTCGGGCCGTATGTCGACGAGCATGGGCTCCATGAAGCGGGCCACGGGCTCGCTTACGCCCGCTTCGTGGCAGTCGGGGTGCACGGGTATCTCAAGGTCGACGAGGCTGGCCAGCTCCGCGGCGTCGGCGCCGGCGGCGTTGACGACAGTGGCGGCAGAGTATTCGGCCTTGTCGGTCTTTACCGACACGATGCGCCCGCCTACGTCGCTCATGGACAGGACGCGTTCGTTGAAGCGGAAGTCCGCGCCCGCCTGCATGGCCAGGCGGTGGAAGGTAGTGCTCACGATGAGGGGCGATGCGTAGCCGTCGCCGGGGCTGTAGGTGCCGCCGAGCAGCCCTTCCCGTTTTATGCCGGGGGCCAGCTGCCGTACGCGCTCGGGGCTTATCCAGTCTATGCCCAGGCCCGCGGCTTTCTGTATGACCAGGAGATCCTTGAAGGATTTTTCCCGCTCTGCGTCGTAGGCTACGAAGAGGTAGCCTCCCGATCGCCATTCCAAGTCTATGCCGCGCTCTTCCTGCAGGGCCTTAACGATGCGTATGGATTCCTGGCAGATTTTGATCTTGGCGGGGTCTGAATGGGTGGCGCGTATGCCGCCTATGGCCGCCCGGTTCTGGCCGCGGCCCCAGGATGCTTCTTTTTCTATGACTATGGTTTTTAGGCCGCGCTCGGCGCAGGATTTGGCCAGCGGCACGCCCACGGAGCCGGCGCCCAGTATAAGTACGTCGCACTTGATCATGTGGCCGCCTCCGCCTTTTGTTCGTTCAGGAGCTCGCCCATGCCCGCCTCGAGCGTGAGGGGCCGCAGGGTGCCGGCCGTAAGCTCGGCGGGGTTTACGCCCGCCTTGCGGAAGAGCTGGGGCAGGAGCACGGAGCAGGTCTTGGAGCCGCAGGCGCCCATGCCCACGCGTATGCTCTTAAGCTGGTTTATGTCGCGCACCGTGTTCTCTTTGATAAAGGCGACGATTTCGTCCACCCGCACCCGCTCGCAGCGGCATACGATGGCGTTGTCGGGCAGGTACTCAAAGCGGGGCTGGGGGAGGCTGCGCGTGGCTTCTTCGCTTTGTATGCGCACGCCTATGACCTTGGCGGCGTTGACAGCCGACAGGCGGAAGCTGAGCACCCAGCTGCGGTACTTCCTATTGTAGATTTTCCTGGTGAGCGTGCCTTCCTCAACGAAGGCGCCGTCGGCGTCCAGGAGGGCCAGCTTGAGGCCCGGCTCGTAGGACGAGGCGTCGAACTCGAAGGGCAATTGCACGTCGGCCAGGCCGTTGTCAGCCAGGCGCGCCAGGGATACGGCAAGGCCGGGGCAGGCGGCCACGCAGGCTGAGCAGCCCTTGCAGTTCTCTCCCTGGAAGTAGGGCAGGTCAAGGAGGGAGCCCTTGCGGGCGGACAGCTGTATGCTGTGCGTGGGGCACACGGTGGTGCAGGGGTTGCAGGGTATTTCCTCGGTGCAGAAGAATACGGGCTTCCACTGGGGGCCAAGCTCTTCCTCTTCGCGGCACACGATGTCGCCGGGCTTGCTCTTGAGCACTTCGCGCTTGTCCAGCCAGGCCTGGTCTATGGCCACGTTCCTGCCTAGGAGCTTGGCCAGGGCCAGGGCGGCTATCTTACCGCCGAATATGGCGCTGGAAGCCTCCGCAATCTCCTCGGCGTCGCCCGCCTTGACGGCTATGAAGCCGAAGGCCTGGGCCTGCCTATAAAACTCGTCGCAGGGGGACAGGCCGGTGGCCACGAGCACGGTGTCCACTTCGAAGGTCCTGGCCGTGTCCAGGAGCGGCTGCCAGTCCTTGTCTACCCCGGCTATGGTAACGCGCTCCACCTTGCCTTCTCCTTCTACGGATAGGACGGTGGTATTGAGGTATATGGGCACGCCCATGCGCAGTATCTTGTCGGCGTGCACCTTGTAGCCGTTTACCTTGGGCAGTATCTCGCATATGCCGGCCACCTGTATGCCCGCCTGCAGGGCGTGATAGGAGCCTATGAGGCCCACGTTGCCCGAGCCTATGACGAACACCTTCTCTGCCGCCTTTACGAGGTCGCGGTTTACCAGGGTCTGGAAGGCGCCGGCGCCGTATACGCCGGGCAGGTCGTTGCCGGGGAACACGAGGGACTTTTCACGCGCGCCGGCGGCCACGACCAGGGCCTTGAAGTCTATGAGGAGGTAGCTTTTATAGTTTTCGTATACGCCCGCGGCGCGGTCCTTGTATATGCCCAGCACGGGGGAGTTGGAGAGTATGCGCACGTTGGGATAGGAGCGTACTTTTTTGTCCAATATCTTGGCTATGTCGTAGCCGCGGGTGCCGGCGTAGCAGTCTTCTTCCGAGCCGAAGAACTTATGGGTCTGCAGGACGAGCTTGCCGCCCAGGGTATCCTTGTCGTCGCAGATCACGACGTCCAGGCCCAGCTCGGCCAATTCGGCGGCCGCCGCCAGGCCCGAGGGGCCGGCCCCTATGACGAGGACCTCCGCGCTTATGCGGCGTATGGCGTTAGGGCCAGCGGGTTCGTCGTCCGCTAAGAGTTCGGGCAGGCCGCGCGCCGTGCGCAGGTCCATGCCCTCGGCCAGCGGCGTTACGCAGGCCTTGCGCATAATGCCGTCCACGATGAGGGAGCACTGGCTGCACTGGCCGTTGGCGCAGAATATGCCCTGGGCCTGGCCGTCCTTTGCGTGCTCGGAGAATTTTCGTATGCCGTTGGCGAAGAGGGCCGAGCTTATAGCCTCGCCCCGGTAGCCCTCATAGGACTGGCCGTCGAAGCTGAAACGTACGATGGGCCTGTCAGGGGGCATGTCGGCCACGGGATGATCGGTTATGCGATACATGTGTACCTCGATAGTACTAGTATAAAAACATGCCGGAAATAAGTTGTCAAGAATGAAACGCGGTTTTGAAAAATGAAACAGTTGCCGGAGATTGCCCAGGGCAGCACTTTACGGCTATAGTCGTGTCACGCATGAATATACTATCACTCGACGGCGTATCCAAGACGCTTATAGGCACGCCCCTCTTTGAAGAGGTATCGCTCGGCATAGAAGAAGGCGAACGCATAGGGCTGGTAGGCCGCAATGGCGTGGGCAAGTCCACCTTCCTGCGCATTGTGGCGGGCAGCCTGGAGCACGACGAGGGCACGATAGCGCGTAAGCGCGGCCTTCGCGTGTCGGTGCTGCCGCAGAGCCCCGCCGCCGCGCCGGGCATGAGCCTGGCCGATTTTCTCCTGGAAGGCGATTCTCCGGCGCTGCGCCTGGTGCGCGAGTACGAGGAAGCCCTGCATGCCCAGGCCCAGGGGAAGGCCCCGCCTGGCGCCGCGGCGCGCATGGAGAAGCTGCACCAGCGCATGGAAGAGGAAGGCGGCTTTCACCTTGAGCGCCGCTTCGCCTCGTTCTGCTCGGAGTTCGGGCTGGCGGGTCCTGAAAGCTGCATGGATGGTTTCTCGGGCGGCATGGTGAAGAAGGCGGCCATAGCGCGCTGCCTGGCATCGGACGCCGACCTCTTGATATTGGACGAGCCTACCAACCACCTGGACCTTGAAGCCATAGAGCTGCTTGAAAAGAAGCTGCTATCTTCCAGCCACGCCTTTATCCTGGTAACCCACGACCGCGCCTTCTTAGAAGCCACCTGCCTGCGCATACTGGAGATAGACCGCTCCCGCGTGTTTTCGTTTCCCGGCGATTACGACAAGTTCCTTGAGGCCAGGCGCGAGCGCTGGGCCGTGCTGGAAAAGGCCGACGCGCGCCGCGAGGCCATCCTAAAGATAGAGATGAAATGGCTTATGCGCGGCGCCCGGGCCCGCGCCACGAAGAGCGAGCGGCGCAAGGGCATCATACGCGACATGCAGGCCGCCGCGCTAGAGCGGCCCGAGGAGATGGGCGCCTTCTCGTCCCAGGCGCGGCGCTTAGGCAAGAAGATCCTGGAGCTTAAATCCGTGTCCAAGAGCTACGGCGGCCGCCGGGTGTTCGCGCCTTTCAGCTACGAGTTCGCCAAGGGCGACCGCATAGGCGTGGTGGGCCCTAACGGCTGCGGCAAGACCACCCTTCTGTCTATCATAAGCGGCGACCTTACGCCCGACGAAGGCAGCGTGGACCGCGGCGCGAATACCCTATGCTCCTATTACGGGCAGACGGCGGCGGGCCTGCCCATGGATATGCGTATGCTGGACTTCATACGCAGGCACGCCGAGCTTACGCGCCTAGGCGACGGCACCGTACTGGACGCTGAGCGCTTGCTTGAGCGCTTCCTCTTTGACCGGACCATGCACGACCAGCGCCTGTCCACGCTTTCGGGCGGCGAGCTCAGGCGCCTGCAGCTGGTGTCCATACTGGCTGAGCATCCCAACCTGCTCATCCTGGACGAGCCCACGAACGACCTGGATATCGATACCATAGAGCTGCTTGAGGATTATATTCAGGATTTCGACGGCTGCGTGGTGCTCGTATCGCATGACCGCGCCTTTTTGGACGGCGTCGCCTTGACTACGATAGCCTTTGACGGAGAAGGCGCGGCCGAGCTGTACCCGGGACCCTACGGAGAATACCGTGAGGCCCTTGAGGACGAGCGCGCCGAGCGGGCTGTCCGCGAGGCGGCGGCTCGGGAAGCTGCCAGGCGTGGCTCAAACGCCGCCGCCGGCGCGCTTTCAGGAGCCGAAGGCGGCGAGCGCGGCAAGGGCAGGGCGCGCAAGCCCAGCTTTGCCGAGAAACGCGAATACGAAGGCATCTTGGACGAAATAGACGGGCTTGAGGCCGAGAAGGCTAAGCTTGAGGCTTTCTTCAGTACGGGGGCCGCGGGCGCGGAGCTGGAGGCGGCCAGCAGGCGCTATGCCGAGCTTGGCCCGCTCATAGAGCGCAGGAGCGCGCGCTGGGAAGAGCTTGCCGCGCTTATCGAGGGCGATCTTTCTTAGCGGCCGGGCCTTTATAGAGGGCTTAAGGGTGGACAGTATGGAACATGATGAACGTATAGAGGCTTTAGAAACCAAGCTATCCTATCAGGAGGCGGCCCTGGCCGACATGAGCGCGCTCGTGAACGAGTACCGCCTGCGCGTGGAGCGCCTTGAAGGCACGCTGAAGGATGTATCCGGCAAGCTCAGGGAACTCGACGACGGCAAGGATGGCGGCCTGCCCCAATCGGAGCGCCCCCCGCACTACTAGCTTCCGCGCATCGCTACGGGTATCCTCGCCGCGGCCGCGCCTAACTACGCAGGCTCTACGGATTCCACCCGGTTGCGCCCCCGGTTCTTGGCCAGGTACATGCCCTCGTCCGCCCTGCTTACGAGTTTTGCCGGGCTATCGTCCCCCCTGGCCAAGGCCCAGCCGAAGGAGCAGGTCAGGGTAAGTTCGCCATCCTGCGTACCTTCCTCTATGGCTGCCCGCATTTTCTGGGCAAGCATAGCCGCGCCCATGCAGCCGGTACCGGGGCAGAGCACCAGAAATTCTTCTCCTCCCCAGCGGCCCAGGGTATCGGTAGCCCGTATGGCGGCCTTGGCCAGCGAGGCTAGGCGCATGATAGCCCGGTCGCCCGCCTCGTGCCCATGAAGGTCGTTGATGGCCTTAAAGTGATCCACGTCAAACATAATGACGCTGAATTCCGCCCTGGCCCGCCGCGCCCGCAAGAGCTCGTCGTCGAGCCTGGCCGCCAGGCAGCGGCGGTTTGCCAGGCCCGTAAGGGCGTCCGTGGCCGACAGCTGCTCTATCTCGACGATTTTAGCGCGCAAGAGCTCGTTCTTCTCGTCTAATATCCCTTCAAGCTTCGTGGCAAAGGAGGCCAGGCTGCGCGCGAGCAGCCAGGAGGCGCAGAGCACGCCGAATAAGCCCAAAAGCAATATGCCGCCCTGCGTCCAGGCCAGGGCCGCCAAGGAGGCGTAGGCTTCCTTGCGGTCGAGCACGAGGGCCAGTACCCAGCCCGTGCCCGGCAGGCGCGCGGCCACGGCGAAGCGCCCGCGCTCGTCGCCGTAGGGTATGAGTCCGCCATCGGCGCGCATCATGGCGTCCACGATAGCTTCCGCGCCTGCTATGTCCCTGGCCTGGCTTCCCAGCAGGGATGCTTCGGGATGTACGAGTATGACGCCGGAGGAATCTAGAAGGGCCACATAGCTTGCGGCGCTGGGTACGCTGGTGGCTGCCTTCTCCGCCAGCGTGGAGAGGAGCAGGTCCACGCCTATCACGCCGCGAGGCCGGCCATCGGGGTAGCGTACGGTCACGGCGAAGGATACGGTGAGCTGGCCGCTTATGAGGTCCATATAAACGCCGCTGTAGGCCGCTTCGCCGGGCGAGGAAAGCGCCGCGCGGTACCAGGGGCGCGTGCGCGCGTCATAGCCGGGAGGCGCTGGCCATGCTTTGCCCTCGGCTAGGCTACCGTCCTCGTGCCCGTAGTAGAGCGACGAGAGGTCGGCATCCTCGCGGAAGGCGTCGAGCATGGCAGGCGTTACCGCATCCCCTGGTCCCACCGTACGTTCGATAATGCGTCCGTAGGCCTTGGCCAGGGTCTTATAGCCTTCTACGAGCCGGTCGAGGGCCTGCGCCTTGGCGTAGGCGGTTTCGGCGAGCCGCGCGTTCAGGCTCGATTCCAGAGCCTTTGCGGCTACTCGCCAACTGGCGAAGCCTGCGGCGGAGAAGGCCAGGGCAAAGGCTAGGCTTACGGTAACGACGAGGCGCACGCGATAGTCGGCTACCCTGGTCGTTTTGATCATCTGCCTCCTTACGCCCTCTTTATCAGTGTAATGTATATAATGAGACAAGGTGGCAATAGTCGGCGGCCTTTTTATAAAAAACGCCAGGGCACAGAGGGCTGCCGGTAGCAGGAAGCGCAAGAATTGCGTATAGTTGCTGCCATGCGTATAGTAGTCCTTGGCGCCGGCATGATCGGTGTCCACATAGCCCGCGAGTTGATAGAGGAAAAGCGCGAGGTTGTCCTTATCGAGAAGGACAGCGACGCGGCCGCCATCGCCTCGAGCGAGCTTGATTGCCTGGTTATTAATGACGACGGCAGCAAGCCGGAGGTGCTGCGTAAGGCCGGCGCCGCCCGTTCCGATTGGTTTTTGGCGCTTACCGGTTCCGACGAGGTCAATATCGTGGCTTGCGGCCTGGTCGCTGCCGAATCGCGCGCGGTACGCACGGTGGCGCGGGTGGAGAGCAGCTTCTATTCATCGTTGTCGCCCGTACAGCGCAAAGCGTTCGGGCTTGATATGCTGGTCAATCCTACCATGGAGACGGCTAGCGCCGTCGTGCGCATCGTCGACGAGGGCTTTGCCGAGGATGTCATACCCTTGCATGAGGGCAGGCTTCAGCTGCGCTATCTTCCCGCCAAGTCGATAGAGGGCTATGCGGGGCATAGCTTGAGACAGATACGGCATTCGCACGAGGCCGATTTCCTCGTGGCGGCTATCGTAAAGCCCTATGGCCTTCTTATACCTGACGGCGAGTATGTCATCGAGGCCGAGGACTTGATGTATCTTTTAGGCACGCCGGAAGGTCTCGACCGCGTGGCTGGCGCCGTCGCAGGCGTGCGCGAATCGGCTAGGCGGGTCATTATCATAGGCGCTACGAAGATAGGCGCCCGCCTCATCGAGGCCCTGGGCCGGCGTAGCTCCGATCGGGAGCGCGGACTCGGGGCGCTCATCAAGCGCGCCCTTAAAAAGCAACGCTCCATAACCGTGCTTGAAAGCAGCCGAGAGCACGCTAAGAGCCTGGCTAAAAACTTCCAAGGCATCGATATAGTCCATGGCGACAGTTCTGAAGAAGGCGTGCTGGAAAAGGCCGGCGCCGAGAAGGCGGACCTCGTCGTATGCGCCACGGAATCCCAGACCTTCAATATTTTAACCGCCCAGCTCGCTAAGACGCTCGGCGCTAAGAAGAGCGTGGCAATAGCGCTCAATGACCGCTATAAGTCTCTGTCCTCCGTGCTTGAGGTGGACGCGCTTGTGAGCATGAAGAGCGTCGTCGCGGCCACGGTGCTTGAACTGGTGCGCCGCGCGCATATACGAACGATTCACGATTTTTATGAAGACGACGTGGAACTCGTGGAGCTCTCGTTAGGGAAAGACTCTCTTGTGGCGGGGAAACCGCTCAAGGAGCTATCGCTGCCCAAGGGGGTGCTTGTGGGCTTTGCCTTCCAGGGCGGGGCCATAGTCGTGCCTAGCGGCGATACGGTGCTCCAGGGAGGGGATGTCGTGGGTTTTATAGCCCGTAAAGGATCCATAGCCGGCTTAGAGCGGATCTTCGGAGGGGCGCGTGGAGCTTAGGTCTCTGCTCAGGGCTCTTGCGGCTTTGCTTAGTATCGTGTCCGCTTTCATGTTGCCCTGCATGCTCGCGGGTTTCGCCTTGGGCGAAGGCGCTATAGCCTTGCGCGCCTTCCTCCCCGGTCTGCTGGCCGGCGCCTTGCTTCTTGCCTACGCCGTCGTGGCCGGCATGAAAAAAGGCAAGCCCCGGCTGTCGCCCCGCACGGGTTACCTTTTCGTAGTGCTTGCATGGGTATGTTCCGCCGCCTTAGGCGCGCTTCCCTTTATTTTGTCGGGCGCTATGGGCTCTTTCGTAGACGCCTTCTTTGAGTCCATGTCGGGGTTCACCACTACCGGCGCGTCCATACTCAACGATATAGAGGCTTTGCCGCGCTCTGTGCTTTTGTGGCGGGCCACCACCCACTGGCTTGGCGGCATGGGCATAGTCGTGCTCACGGTGGCGGTCTTTCCGCTCTTGGGCATAGGCGGCCGCGCATTGATGGAGGCCGAGGCCCCCGGTCCCCAAGTGGATAAGTTCACGCCGCGCTTGTCCGATACCGCCAAGATACTGTGGCTTATTTACTTCGGGCTCACCGTTTTGGAAATAGCCTTGCTCATGTTCGGCGGCATGAACCTCGTGGACGCGGTCAGTCACGCCTTTGCCACCATGGCTACGGGGGGATTCTCCACGCGCAACGCGAGCGTTGGAGCCTATAACTCGGCATATATAGACTGGGTAATCACGGCTTTTATGCTGCTCGCGGGCATGAATTTCGCGCTGCACTTTAAATTCCTGCGGGGCGATTTTAGGCCCTTCTTCCGCGATACCGAGCTTAAGACCTATATAAGCATTTTCCTCGTGGCGACCGGCTATATAGCCTTCGGGCTCTACCGCTCGGGCCACTACGGCTCCGGCGCGGACGCGCTGCGCTACGCCGCCTTTAACGCATCGTCCATATTGACGACGACGGGCTTCGCCACCGCCGATTACCTGCTCTGGCCGAACGCCGCTCAGGCTATGCTCTTCGCGCTCATGTTCATCGGCGGCTGCGCGGGGTCCACGGGCGGCGGGCTCAAGGTGGGCAGGATAGTGACCCTCTTTAAAATGGGCCTCTCCGAGATGCGCTATCTCTTAAATCCCAGCGGCGTATACGGGGTGTTTCTTGACGGGCGCTACCTGAAAAAGAACATAGTCTACGATATAGCCGCCATGGTTTTCCTTTTCCTGGTGTCGCTTATCGCCTCCACCTTGGTCGTGGCGTCAGGCGGTTATGATATTATGACCAGCCTTACGTCTACCCTGGCGAGCCTTGGGAATATCGGCCCTGGCTTCGGCCGCGTGGGGCCAGCGCTCAACTATTCCTTTTTTCCCGATTATATTAAGGCCTGGCTCTCGTTTATCATGCTGCTCGGCCGGCTGGAAATTTATACGGTCCTGGTGATTTTTACCAAAGCCTTCTGGAAGAGATAGCGGGATTCAGCGACTTGGGGCCTTAGCCTCAGCGCCCTTCGGCGGGCAGCCACACGCGCACGCTCGTGCCGACGCCCGGCTCGCTCGTCAGGCTTATGGAGCCGCCATGCCCCTCGACTATGCGCTTGCATATAGCCAGGCCTAAGCCGGTGGACTTTTCTCCATGGGGGCTTTTTAGGCTACCGCGGGCAAAATAGCCGAAGAGCCTGGCCTGTTCCTCAAGCGCTATGCCGGGGCCGTTATCCTCTACGACGATGAGCGCGCCTTGGCCATCCTTAGTCAGGCTTAAGCCTATCCGCCCTCCGCTCGGCACGTATTTAAGGCTGTTGCCTACCAGGTTGGCCAGCAGTTGTTCTATGCGTATGGGGTCTGCAAAGAAGGAGCCCAGCTCTTCGCTGGCAAAGTCCAGGCGTATGCCGCGCGCGGCGGCCAAAGGCTGCATGCGCTCGGCATAGTTGCGGGCGAGCAGGCCTATATGCAGCTTCTGGCGCTCGATGCGCAATTCGCCCGATTCCATATCCGCTATATCGAGGAGGCTGTCTATGAGCCCCACCATGAAGTCTACGGAATTCTTGATGACAGCTAGGTACTCCTGCCTGCGCTCGGCGGGCAGTTCTTCGACGCTGTTCTGCATAAAATCGGTATACATGGATATGGCGGTAAGCGGCGAGCGCAGGTCGTGGGCGGCCATGCCCACGAAGCGGTCCTTTAACGCGGACAGCTCTTGCAGGCGGGCGTTCTTGCGCGCCAGTTCTCGCTGCATATCGACGAGCTCGTTATTAAGCTCGCTTATAGCATCAAGGGAGTTCTTTTCACGGAGGGCGTCGCTGCGGGCCCGCTCGCGCTCTTGTACGAGCCGCTCGGCGAGCGCGTCGGCCATGTCTTCGAGCGCGCTGTAGAGCTTTGAGCGGTCGCGCTCGCACACGACGGTAATAGTCCCGCCGCTTAAGGCCGCGGCGAAGTGCAGGGCCAGCGGTCCTTTGGCCGTCGGAGCGCTAAGCTCATAGTCGAAGGCGGCGCCGCTGCGCTTGGCCTCCGCTATGAAGTCAAGGCCCTTTTTAAAGCTATCCCGCTCAAGGCTGAGCGGAAAAAGCTTTCCTATACAGGTATCGGGAAAGGCTCCCAGGTCATCGCGTATGACCTGTTCCACTATGCCCTCGCGCGAACAGAGGACGGCCGCTCCTCCAGCGGCTGATTCGGCGCTCATCGGCCCCTACCCACGAGCTCCTCGGCGAGCGCTATGGCCGAGCCCGCGTCGGAAGCGGTACCGTCCGCTCCTATGTCCGCCCAGAGCCGTTCGGCCACGGCGAAGGGCCGGCCGCCCACGATGATGGGCAGCCTTTCCAGGTTTTTTGTATCGCGTATAGCCTCTATAGTCTGGCGTACGCCCTGCACATTCACCGAGAGGGTTGCCGAGAGGCAGAGTACCTGGGGCGGGTCCGCGGACAGTTGCCTGGCAAGGTCCACGCCAGGCGCGTTGGCGCCATAGTAGCGGCTGTCCCAGCCATCCATCTCAAAAAAGTCCGATACCATGCGTATGCCCAGTTCGTGCAATTCGCCGCCTACGCAGGCGCCGGCCATTTTTCTGTTCTTGCGCTGGCCTGAGAAGAGCAGGGGGTAGAGCCCGGCCATGGCCAGCTGGGTAACGGCGGTGCCGTAGTGTTCCTGGGCCACCGATATCCTATTGAGCTGCCACAGCCTGCCCAGTTCCCGCTGGCTGGGAGCGAATACATCAAGGTAGAGTTTCTTAATGCCCATGCCGCCCTGCGAAAGGCCGTTTATGTACCCTATGGCCGCTTTGCGGTCGCTGGCAAGGAGGAGGTCAAGGTAGGATTGGGCTTCAACGGACAGTTCCTGACAGCCAAGGCTAAGCCCTGCTTCGCTTTCCTTGGCCAGGGCTTCAAGCGAAAAGTCCCGTAGCGCCGCCCCGGGCTGCCCGGCGAGCTTGGCGGCGCTGTCAGCAAGGGCCATGAGCGAGTTCCGCGCGCTTCCCTCAGGAAATTTCAGGCCCGCAAAGAGTTCATCGAGCCAAGCGGCGTAATCGGCAAGGAGCGAGGGTTCTCCGGCCTCATAAGCCGCTATGAGGTAGGCAAGGCTGTCCAAGGCGTCCTGCAGCGCCTTCCTTTTGCCTTCGTCTCCATAGGCTTCCCAGCGCGGCTCAGCCCTGTATTGGGCGTCGACCGAGTCCTGGGCTATGGTTCTGGCGGCCGCCTTGAGCGTCGCGCTGTTTTGCTGCATCGTGTTCATCATTATGGTTCCGTTGCAATACTACGCTATCGCCGCCAGCCTAGTCCACTAATATCTACGTATACGCGTAAAGCCAACCGACCTCTCTCTATCGCCTACGGCGGTAATTCTATATATAGATACATATTGCACTATTGACGAAGGGCTGTGAACTGGGCTATCACTAGCTAACTTACCTTCGAGAGGGCGCCTAGGGTTCCGCCCGGAGGCCGCGAAAGCGGCTTTTCCGGTGGCAGAGACCGAGCGGCGCCGGCGGCCGCGTGTTCGGCCGCGACACCCACGGGATAAAAGCCCGAGGACGGAGTCTCGATCGATGCGGCTTTTTCGCATTATCGGAGGCTCCCCATGGCTGCTATAGTAGCTGATCGTCTATCCAAAGCCTTTACTCTTCGTATCAGGCCTAAAGGCCGCTTCTCCACCCTGCGGGGGCTCTTCCGTCCCGAGCGGCGTATTGTGCAAGCGGTAAAAGGCGCCAGCTTCAGCGTAAACGAGGGCGAGGTCGTGGCCTTCCTAGGCCCTAACGGCGCGGGTAAATCCACCACCATCAAGATGCTCACCGGCATATTACAGCCTAGCGGCGGGACGGCCAGCGTGCTCGGCCTAGACCCCAGCAGGGATCGCAAGCGCTTAGCCTGGTCCATAGGCTCGGTGTTCGGCCAGAAGAGCCAGCTGTGGTTCCACCTGCCCCCCGCGGATTCTTTCCGCCTGCTCGGCGCGATTTATGAGCTGGAACCCGCCCTGCTCGCCTCGCGCTCAGGCGCCCTAATAGAACGCTTCAATATCGGCGAACTTATGGATGTGCCCGTGCGCAAGCTGTCCCTAGGCCAGCGCATACGCTGCGAGATAGCGGCCAGCCTCCTCCATGCGCCTAAGCTGCTCTTCCTCGACGAGCCCACGATAGGCTTGGACGTGGTGGCGCGCAAGGAGATACGCGCTCTCATAGAAGAGCTTAACAAAAGCGACGGCGTTACCGTGTTCCTCACCAGCCACGACATGGGCGACATAGAGAAGATATGCAAGAGGGCTATCATCATCCATCATGGCGAGGTGGTGGTGGACGAGTCTATGAAGGCCCTCAAGCACCGGGCCCTGGCTCGTAAATACCTTGGCGTGCGCTACGCCAAGCCCGTGGACATGGATTTGCCCGGGCTCTTGCCCATAAAGCGCACGGAACTATCGGCGCGCTACGAGGTGGATACCAACGAGCACTCGCTGGCGGCCGTAGTTAAGGCTCTGGCCTCCCGCGGGGAGCTTGAGGACATAACCATAGAGGACGAGCCCTTGGAGAACGTCATAGCAACGATATACGCGTCGCGTAGCGGGGCGGAGGCCTCGCTGTTTGGCGAGCGGGAGGCCCGCCATGACTAAGCTTGGCGCTAGGCTCTGCTGCTACGGAGTGGCGGCCTCCACGGCCATACGCGACCGTACCGCCTACGCGGGCAACTTTAGCGCTTCCATGCTCACCTACGGACTCTTCGTGTTCATATTCTCGCGGGTATGGTCCGGCGCGTATGAAAGCCAATCGACCATAGCCGGCTACACCCGAAGCATGGTGGTGTGGTATTTCATCATAGCCGAGATAACGAGCTTCGGCTTCGGACGCTATTTCTGGAACTTGGCGCGCGACGTGAAAAGCGGACAGGTGGCCTATCTCCTGGCCCGGCCCTACGACTTCGTGGGCTACCACTACGCCGAGCGCGTGGGCGGATCCTTCGTGGACGCGGCCATTATCCTGGCGGAAGGGCTCGCCATAGGGCTCCTGTTGGCCGGGCCCCTGCCCGCGGCCGTAGAGGGAGGCTCGTTGATGGCTGGCTTCGGCAGGGCGGGCCTGTTGGCCCTCTCGCTCGTGCTCGCCGGCTCGCTCAACTTCTACCTGCAGTTCGCGCTGGCGCTTACCGCGTTCTGGCTGGAAGAGAACGACGCTCTCTACTGGATATTCCAGAAGTTCGCCTTGATCGTCGGTACGCTCATACCCATAGAATTCCTGCCCGAGCAGGCGGCGCGCGCGGCGCTGTGGACGCCTTTTCCTTACCTGTCCTACGCGCCCGCTCGCATATTCGTGGCTTTCTCCTGGGCGGAGGCCGGCTCGCTCTTAGCCAGGCAGGCGATATGGGTAGTGCTGGCTATGCTCCTGGCGCGCTTTGTATTCGCCCTGGGCAGCAGGCGCGTAGCGCTGAACGGAGGCTGATATGGAAGGCGTACAACGGCCAGGCAGGCTTCGCGCCTACGCGCGTTTCTTAGGCTTGGCTTTTGCCGTAAACGTAAAGTCGGTGCTGGAGTACCGCGTCAATTTCCTTGTGCAGTTCTTCGGCATGATGCTTAATAACGCGGCCTTTGCCGCCTTCTGGGCGGTGATCATTGGCAGGGCGGGAGCGGTGGGCGGCTATGGCTTCACCGACGTCATGTTCGTATGGGGCCTCGTATCCACGTCGTTCGGCCTTGCCCACGTGCTGGCGGGTAACGTACGCATGCTGGGAAAGATAGTCATGGAGGGCGGGCTCGACGTGTACCTCTTGCAGCCGAAAGACGTCATGGTTAACCTTCTGGCATCGCGCACCGTGGTGTCGGCCTGGGGCGACTTCGTCTATGGCTTCATCGTCTTGGCCCTGCTGCCGGGCACGGACCTGGCGCGCCTTGCCCTCTTTTGCGCCCTGGCCTTGCCTGGCGCGCTTATCTTCGCGGCCACCTTCGCGGCGGCGGAGAGCCTGGCCTTTTTCATGGGCAACGCCCAGGCCATAGCGTCGGCGCTGTCCGAGTTCATGCTGAGCTTTTCTCTGTATCCGGAAGGGGTGTTCGGCAAGGGTTACCGCTGGATCATGTATAGCCTGGTGCCCTCGGCTTTTGTAGCCTTTGTGCCGCTGCGCATATACCGGGCCATGGACTGGCGCTTCGTGCCCCTGCTCTGGGCCATAGCGCTGGTATACGCGGCCCTGTCCTATGCTTTGTTCCAGGCCGGGCTTAAGCGCTACGAATCGGGCAACCGGGTCGATACGAGGATATAATGGCGGTATGTATCCGGGCCCTGGCCTTTGACCCGGGCGCCAGGCCGAGGCCCGTGAAGTGTTGTAATGAATTACCAGGACTAATAGGAATAAAGGGATTGCTATGAGTACACATGAGCGGGGGCTGCCCCCATCGATAATCGCGCTCTTCGTGGTGCGCCTCGTGGTGTCGGCGGGCAGCTTCGTCGGCCCCTTCCTGACCATGATGCTCACCATCAAGCTTGACTTCGACGAAGCGCGCGCGGGTTTCTTTATGGCCGCGGTATCCGTAGTGTCGGCCTTCGGCCTAGCCCTAGGCGGCAAGCTGGGCGACAGTTTCGGGCGCGCCGGCGTGCTCCGTAGCCTGCAGGCCCTTACCGCGCTGGCTTTTATAGCCTGCGGTATCATAGGCTTTACGAGCCTTACGCCCTTCATCATAGCGCTGGCTATGGGTACGCTCTCGGGCAGCTGGCCGGTCATCAACGCGCTGGTGGCGGACCGCGCGCCGGAGAATCGACGCAAGGAAGCCTTCTCGCTGCTCTATTGGGGTAATAACATCGGCTTTTCTATAGGACCCCTTATAGCGGGCTTTCTCTTCGACAAGGCGCCGCGCGCCTTGTTCTTCGGGAATGCGGCGGCCCTGCTCATAGCGGCGGCCGTGGTAAGCGCCTTCGTTCGCGGTAAAGACCCCGTACATGGCGAGCCTGAGGGCAAAGGAGGAGCCTCTTCGCAACCAGCCGCCGGTACTGAAGCAAAGAGCACGCTCTGGTCGGTGCTTGCGGCCAATCCTGTTCTCGTACTCTACGGCCTGTCCTCAGTACTGGTGGCCTTTGTCTACAATCAGCATACCTTCGCCCTGCCGCTCTTTCTCAAGGACGTGCTTGGCTCGACGGAGGGGCCTAAGGCCTATGGGCTTACCATGATGGCAAACGGGCTAAGCGTCGTATTTCTTACGGCTATTGTGACCTTCATGTCTAAGCGCCTGGCGGCCCTGGCCGCGGTGGCTCTAGGCTCGGTGTTTTACGCAGCGGGCTTTGGCGGCCACTTTTTTGCCGTTACGGTGCCGCTCGTCATAGTCATGACGGTTATATGGACCATTGGAGAGATCCTAGGCGCGACGAACGGCAATGCCTTCATAGCCGAACGAGCCCCTCCCGCGTACCGGAGCAGGATCAATTCGGTCATATCGCTCTGCTATATCGTGGGCAACACCCTGTCGCCGCTGGCCGCCGGCCCTCTAGTGCGGCGCTACGGCAGCGCGGCGCTCTGGCCGGTCATTGCCGTGCTGTCGCTCGTATCGGCGCTTATGATATTCGGTATCCACGCCTTTGACGGCAGGGGCAGGCCCCGCGTTACGGGGGCGTGAGCCTGTCGAGCAGCCACAGGTCCAGCGCGAGCAGGGCTAGGTAGAGACCCGCCATAGGCGCGACCGCCCAGAGCCCGAGCCTTCCGGCGACAAGGCCTATGAGCGGCGGCAGGAGCATGCCCCCCAGATAAGCGCTGGCTACCTGTCTGCCTACGACCTTTCTCGTCGTAGCCGGGTCGAAGCGGCGCGGCGTTTCGTGCATAAGGCAGGGGTATATAGGCGCGTAGCCAAAGCCTATTAGTACTATGCCCGCGAGCGCGCCGAAGGGGCCGAGGTCGAAGGCGAAGAGGGCAAGGCCGAACCCTGCCACGAAGATTCCTGCCCGCACCATGCGCCTGTTGCCCACCCTGTCCGCTATAAGGCCCGATATGACCCGTCCTATGCTTATGGCGGCGTAATAGGCCGCCGCTATGCCGCCGGCCACGCCGGGCGTATAGCCCCGGCCGTCGCGCAGCACGCTGGCAGCCCAAGCGCCTATGCCGACTTCTACGCCCGCGTAGAGCGCATAGCCCAGCGGCGCAAGGAGCAGGGCGAGCTTTTTCGTGTCGGTACCGGCGCGCGCCGGGCCTTCCTCATGGGCTACCCTGTGAGCAGGAGCCTTGTCCCAGAGCCCGAGGGTAAGCAGGAATACCAGGGCAAGGGCCAGCTGAGCCCCGGATATTATGAAGTAGCCGCTGCGCCAGCTTGAGCCTAAGGCTATGGCCATGGTCACCGCCAGCGGCCCCAGGGTAGCGCCTAAGCCCCAGGATGCGTGCAGCCAGTTCATATGGCGGCTCGACCAGCGCTCCGCGGCGTAGTGGTTGAGGCCCGCGTCTACCGAACCGGCCCCGAAGCCCAGCGGCAGGGCAAGCAGTACGATGATTGCATAGGAAGGGGCCAGCGCGAAGCCAAGGAGTGAAAGACCGGTAGCCAGGCCCGAAAGCAGCACGACCTTGGGCGTGCCCAGGCGCGCAAGCACGCGGCCCGAGGCAAAGCCTGAGAGCGCTGAGCCTAAGGTAAGGAGCACGGTGACGAGGCCTAAGGCCTCGAGGGGCAGGCCTAGGTCGGCGCGCATGGCGGGCCATGCTACGCCCAAGGCCCCGTCGGGCAGGCCAAGGCTTATGAAGGCGGCGTATACGACGGCCAGAAGCAGGGTAGCGCTTGCCATACTTACTCCACGAAAAGGCGTTTGCTCGCGAAGGCGGCATCAGAGGTGAGGTTTATGCCAAGCTTGCGCAGGCCCGCCTCGTCGCCTGGCGTGGGTATGTGGGTAAGGTGCATCTGGCAGCCGCGCAGCTCAGGCAAGCGGTCTATGCAGGCCTGTACCATGGGGTTCAAGGCGGCGCTTATGGACAGCGCTATCAGCGCCTCGTCTACGTCCAGGCTGGCGCTCTTGCGGCGCAGCACGTCCCCTTTGAAACGGGCTATGGACTCGATGACTATGGGCGACAAGAGGTGTATGGGCTCGGGCAGCGCGGCCATGGCCTTGGCTCCGTTCAATATGGCGGCGGTAGCGGCGTGCAGGAGCTTTGAGTTTTTACCCGTTGCTATGCCGCCATCGGGCAGTTCAAGGGCCGCGCCGCAGTATACGGCGTCTATGCCTTTCGCGCCGGGGTCATCAGGATGCTCCGCAGCGTCCTCTTGAGCCTGCGCGGCGGCAGAGCGCGCGGCCGGCACCACGCGCCGGTATTCGGCCGTTATGCCCAGCTCGGCAAGGAGCGATTCGGCTTTTTTCAGGGCCTCGCCATCCGCCGCTCCCATGATGTACTCGGAGGCGCAGCGCAGGTAGCGGCGTACCACTTCTTGCCTGGCGGCCTCGCGCACGGCCTCGTCGTCCACGATGGCAAAGCCCGCGCGGTTCACGCCCATCTCGGTAGGAGACCGGTATGCCTGTGCGTCGCCGGTAATGCGCTTCAGTATAGCCGCCAGTATAGGGAAGGACTCGACGTCGCGGTTGTAGTTTACCGATGATAGCCCCGTGGCCGCCGCGTGGAAGGGATCGATAAGGTTCCGGTCTTTAAGGTCCAGCGTAGCCGCCTCATAGGCTATGTTGACCGGATGCTCAAGCGCCAGGTTCCATATAGGAAAGGTCTCAAATTTGGCGTACATGGCGTTTATGCCCAGCTTGTGGTCGTGGTAAACCTGCGAAAGGCAGCTGGCCATCTTTCCCGATCCCGGGCCGGGGCCCGTCACCACGACGAGGGGCTTGCTCGTCTCTATGCGCGGGTTGGCGCCATAGCCTTGCTCGGACACGATCAGGTCAGGATCGTTCGGATAGCCCTTGGTGGGGGCGTGCAGGTATACTCGGAGGCCGCGATTCTCAAGCTTGGTCTTGAAGGCGCGGGCCTGCGCCTGACCTTCCCAGCGGGTAATGACCACGGCCGATACGCTTAGGCCCCATTCGCCAAGGTCGTCGATAAGCTTCATGGCGTCGGCGTCGTAGGTT
The DNA here is from genome assembly GCA_002412825.1 of Spirochaetaceae bacterium UBA5200. Lineage (GTDB taxonomy): Bacteria > Spirochaetota > Spirochaetia > Treponematales > UBA12059 > UBA5200. The sequence goes on along the minus strand of DHVU01000004.1, from coordinate 84,718 downwards.
ATGCCGTAATCCGCCCGAATTTTCCGCTGCTCTATGGCGCCTGCGTGTATGCAGAGCAGTATCTCGGCGTCGCGCTCGAGCTCCTTTAACAGGCGTATCTTTACGTTGGGGTCGTAACCGGGCAACACGCGCGCGGCATGGAAATCGTTGAGCAGCTTGCCCCCGAACTCAAGGTAGAGCCTGCCGTGGAAACGCTGCATACGTTCCCGTATATAAGATGCCTGCTCGCGCAGATAGAGTTCGTTGTCGAATGCCTTGATCATCGCATGCCCTTCCCGCGTGCCGATCCATATCGATCGGCCTCTATAACTATCGCCGGGATTGTATCAGCAGCGGGCATGCAATGTCACGGTAGCCTATTTGATTTTAATGAAGAGCTTTGCCATGCCGAGGTACTGGTCGCTGGGCGCGCTGGCCTTGCCCATGGTAAAGGTGCTGAATACAAGGTAATCCTTGCGCGTATAGGCCTTGGCGACCAGCCCGGAAACGCTGCCGGCTATGCCGCTGGCCAACTTGGATAGAGCGCCTGTGTTGTTCTGGCTAGCCTGCGCGCTGGCCCTATTCTGCATATAAAGGCTAAAATCGTCCATGTCTGGATTGAGGACGAAGAGTATTCCGCCTATGACGGCTAGTATAAGCACGAGACCGACAAGAGATTTCATAGCTTCCCCTTCTACAGTAAGCGAGCCGTTACGCCGCCTAGGGCGGCGTTAAAGAACTACCATAGTTCTCTATAGGCGCTTCGGCAAGTGCCAGATGTGCATTATGCTTGACCGGATGCCTCTTGGGCCGTAGGATTGGCAGTACGATGAAACGCCTTTATATATTATTGTTGCTAATCGCCTCATACAGCGCCTACGCCCAGGAACTCGACCTTACGCGCTCAAAGGCGTATCTGCGTAGCGGCTTCGACACCGGGTGGACTGACCAATTGCCCCGTAGCGTTGATAGCGCGTGGCTCGTGCTTCCTAGCTCTGAAGGCAAGGGACGCAGTATCGTGATACGAGACCTGGATCTGCCCGGCCTTCCGGCCATGAGCGGCTGGAGCCTGTTGCCTATGGAAAGCGCGGACTTTACCGTGCTCATACCCTTTGAAGCGGATCTGCTTCTGCTCAATTCAGGCGATCCCGCCCTCTATATGGCGCAGGTGGGGCAGGCTTGGGAACTGTACCTGAATGGCTGGCTGCTGCGCAGCGAACTGATAGACGATGGCCGTGGAGGCTATATTTCCCGTTCTCTACGCGGCGTCATCGTGCCGCTGGATAAACGCTATCTGCAGCGCGGCCAGAATATACTCGCTTTTCGAATACACGGCGATCCTTTAGACGACCGTACCGGCTTTAAGCAGCCCGGACCCTACGTTATAGGCTCATACCGCCAGCTGGCTGCCCGGAACCGGGAATATTTCGATCTTATGCTCATAGGCATCTATGCCTTCTTCGCCCTCTATCATCTGATACTCTTTATCCTGCGCCCCCAGACCAAGGCGTACCTGTATTTTGCCGTCGCCACGCTCCTCTTGGCCTTGTACCTGGGAAGCCGCACCATAGCCGTCACGACCTTGGTGCTCGACGCCACTATATTACAGCGTGTCGAGTATGGGGCTCTCTTCCTTATGGCGCCGTTCTTTTTCGCCTTCCTCGAAAGCGTGGTAAACGGACGGCTCCACCGTATAACACCTTTCGCCGGATTGGCCTTTCTGCTCTTGAGCGTGGGTAGCCAACTATTCAGGCCTGAGCCTTTCCTCTTGGCCTGGTACGCCGTGGCCCTGGCCTCTTTGCTCTACTATCTGTTCTACGTATTAGCTAAGGGTATGCTGCGCGACCTTAAGCTCATGCGCGAGCGTTCGGCGCAAAGGCCATCCTGGCGTTTTATCAGCGCTATCGTGGATTTCCTGGCTACCACCGAATCGGGAAAGATGCTCTTTGGCGCGCTCTTCCTAGGCGCGGCCCTAGCCGTCGACCTTTACCTAGCGAGCGTGGGCATAGAGTTAAACGTCACCAAGTACGCCTTCTTTTTCTTCCTCTTCGGAGCGGCGGCCGTACTCGCCGGTCAGTTTACCTCCACCTATGCGCAGCTTGAATCCATGACTCTAGGTCTTGAGCAGAGCGTACAGGAGCGTACGGCCTCTTTAGCCAAGGCCGCCGATGAGCGTTCGCGGCTGAACCAGGGCATAGCTGAAGCCAATATGGAGCTTAAGAACACGATGGATGTGGCCGAGCGCGACATGGCCGTGGCGGTATCGGTACAAAAGGGCTTCTTTCCCTCCTCTCCGCCTACGGTGCGCGCCTGGGATATAGCCTTTGTCTTTGAGCCCGCTTCCGGCGTTTCAGGCGACTTCTACGATTTTTATACGCAACAAGGCGAGCTCTCCGGCGTTCTGGTAGGCGATGTGTCGGGCCATGGCATAGCCAGCGGCCTCATTACCGTGCTGGCCCGCAATGTATTCTTCCGCCGCGCATCGGAGCGAAGCGGCGAGTCCTTGGGCGTCATGTTAAGCGATATCAACCGTGAACTCGTACGCGAACTCTCGTCGGTGGATAACTACCTTACCTGCGCCTTTTTGCGCATCAAAGGCGCTCGGGTAGAGTATGTGAACGCGGCGCATACCGACGCGCTGTTCCGCAAGGGTTCTTCCGGCGAAGTTATAACCCTGGCTCCCAAGGGCGGGCAGGACTTTAAGGCTCCTCCCTTGGGAAGGGAGGGCATGGAAATAAGCGTGAAGGCCCTGGCTTTTGCCCTGTCTCCCGGCGACTCGATACTGCTTTACACCGATTGCCTTACCGAAGGCCGCGACAAGAAGGGTAGGGAGTACGGCGAGGAGCGTCTGCTCGACGCGTTCAGGCATGCTGACACTGAGAGCGCGGACTCTATACTGGCGTCGATCATGATCGACTACCGTAATTTTACCTCCGGCACCAAGCGTAGCGACGACCTTACGGCCATAGTCCTCAAGAAGCTATAGCCCCTTGGGTTTAAAGCCCCGGGTCGGCTCGGCGTTCAGGGGGTCCTCGGGCCAATAGTGTTTAGGGTAACGCCTGGATAATTCGGGCCTGAGCGCGGGGTAGGCCGTGCGCCAAAAGCTCGCTAAATCCTTAGTAAGCTGCAGGGGGCGGTCCGCGGGGCTCAAGAGCTCAAGCACCAGAGGCCTGCCGCACACGGCCGGGCTTGCGCGGAGCCCAAAGGCTTCCTGTATGCGCAGCGCCAGCGAGGCCTCGCCCTGCCGGGGATAATGGGGCCTGCGTTTGCGCCCGCCTGGCGTTACGATAAAGCCCGGCGCTTCGTTCTCCAAGCTAGCGAGCGCCGTATGGCCAAGCTCAGCCCGTACCATATCCTCAAGGCAGGAAGCGAGCCCCGCGCCGTCGATAATCGGGCCGCTGGAGGCTAGGTAAGGCTCAAGAGCCTTGCAGAGGCGCGCCGAGAAGCCCGGTTCCTGCCAAAGCTCCGGATCAAGGCCGGGGAGCCGGCCGAGCCTGGCGGCATAGCGCAAGCGCTCAAGAAACGCTTGGCTGTGTTCCTGCCAGGGTAGCCAGGCAAGGCCTTCAGCCTCAATGCGCTCCGCCGCCGCTTGAAACGCCTGGCCGGCCGGCATTTCCCTGTGTTGCCGCTCGCTCAGCACGAAGACGCCAGCCATAACGCGCTCAAAGGCCCGCGGCGTAAGCCCTTTCCATTCTATAGAGAGCGTAAGCCCGGCGGAACCGGCCAGGGCCGCGCGAGCGTCATCCTCGTCCAGAGGAACGGCCGTATAGATGCTTATCTGCGAGGATCCCGCGTCGCAGTCAAGCGCTACTATCCAGCCGCGCTCGGGCAGGCCAGGCCTATGCCTAGCCCTTCGGCCCGAGCGGAATTCCCAGCCGTCGCCCGTGCGCCGCGCTATGCGGTCAGGAAAGCCCGGCGCTAAAAGCCTGCCTAAGCGCGGGCTTGCTTCTCGCGCCTGCGCGGGATCGAAGCGTAGCCCATAGGCCTTTCTGCACAGGCGTTCCGCCTCGGCTAGCGCCGCCCTATACGCGGAGTCTGCCGAAGCGGCCGTCGCGTTTTCAAAACGCGCATCGATATCCGCCTCGAGCCCGGAGCCGCTCGCTGCCGCGCCTTCGCCGAGCAGGGCGGCGCACAGCGCCGCCGCCTGCCTGTCAGCCGGCGCGGCAGCGAGCAATGCGGCGGCGCTGCGCGGATCGGTTCCGAGGGCCGCGGCTTTTTTGCCGCTGGCGCTTATGGAGAAATCGTCGTTTAGGAGGCCCAGTTCCCGTAAGAGTTCCCTGCCGGCCTCCCAGGCCGAAGGCGGCGGATCATCCAGCCAGCGCACGCTCGCGCTGGCGCTATCGCCGCGCAGCGCGCATTCCAGCGCCAGGCCGGCAAGCTCGGTGCGCAGTATTTCCGGGTCACGCAGGCTCTTGAGCCTATCTTCGGGCGACCAGCAGCGCAGGCAGAGCCCCGGTTGAAGCCGCCCGGCGCGCCCCCGGCGCTGCTCGGCCTCCGCCGCCGATACCCGTTCGGTAACCAGGCGATTCATGCCGCTGCGCTCATGGTAGCGGGTAAACCTGGACAGGCCCGCGTCCACGACTGCGACGATGCCGGGCACGGTAAGGCTGGTCTCGGCTATGCTCGTAGCCAGAATTATTCTCTTGGCCTGCCCGACGGCTGACGAAGCGTCCGGGGCCAGGCTTGGCGCAATAACGGCTCGCTGCCGTTCCAGGGGCAGGGCGCCATACAAAAGCCGCGTATCGGCCTGCGGCGCGAGCGTTCGGAGGATGCTTTGCGCCTCGTTGAGTTCGCGCTGGCCGGGGAGGAATACGAGGATGGAGCCGCCAAGGGTACCGTACAGCTCTGCCGCGGCCCGCGCCGCCACGGCGCTTGGCTCCTGGCCCGGCGTTAGCGGCCGATAGGCCAGGTCTACGGGATAGGCCCTGCCCGGCACGCTCAATACGGGGCAGCCCAGGTAGGCGGCCACGCCGTCCGCCCCAAGCGTGGCGGACATGACCAGGAGCGACAGCCCCTCGCGGAGCTCAGCCGCCTCGCGGGCGAAGGCCAGGCAGAGGTCGCCCGCGGCGGAGCGCTCGTGAAATTCGTCGAAGACGACGAGGCGTACCCCTTCTAGGAAGGGGTCGTCCTGCACGATACGGAGGAACACGGCCACGGTCATGAACTCAAGGCGCGTTGCCGGGCCTATCTTCGCGTCGCCGCGCACGCGGTAGCCCGCCGTCGCGCCAACAGGATCGCCTAAGAGCTCGGCGCAGCGCAGCGCGGCCCCTATGGCGGCTAGGCGCCGCGGCTCAAGCACCAGTATCTTGCCGTCAATGGCGGGGTGGCGCGCAAGGGCAGCCTGCAGCGCCGTGGTCTTGCCCGCGCCGGTTTCCGCGGACAGCGCAAGCGTGCCCTGCCTGAGCAGGGCGCTTATCTCTTCTATATATGCGTCGATGGGAAGCCCGAAGGCGGGTATCCCTGAGCTTTGGCCGGCCATGCGCTATTGTGCCCTTCCGCGCTTCGTCGCGCAAGCGCCGCGGTATGCTCAGGCACAAGCTTCGGGGAACTACATATTCCCTCGCGGGCCGAAACAGTCGATACTTAAGCATATGGACGACGAAGGAATTGCGTATGCCGAGCTGGTGGCGGAAGCGCCAGGCATAGGCTTGTATGCGGAAACAGGGCTTCACGACGCGCTTAAGCGGCGCTACGCGTCCGTTCCCGGCGCACGGCTGGAAGCGCGTATAGGGGGCAAGGTGGTGGACGTGGCCCTGCCGCATGAGCTGGTGGAAATCCAGACCCGTAGCCTCGGCTCCATACAGGAAAAGATACTGCACCTCGCCTGCATCATGCCCGTGCGCATCGTACATCCGGTAATAGTGGAAAAACTCATACATAGGATGGACCCGGTAAGCGGCGAGGAGCTCTCGCTGCGACGCTACCGCGCTAAAAAAGATATATACAGCGTCTTCGATGAACTCGTGCGCGCATCGCTCATCGTAGCCTCGCCCAATGTGAGCATGGATATAGCCCTGGTGCGCGTGCGCGAGGAGCGGGTACGGGACGGCTCGGGTTCCTGGCGGCGCAAAGGCGACCGAGTCTTGTCGAGGGAACTCGACGAAGTCATAAGCTGCCGCTCGCTCAACGGCCCCCTGGATTGGATAGGCCTCATACCGGACGCCCTGCCTGAGCCCTACGATTCGGCGAGCTTAGGCGAGGCCCTTGCCATAGGAGCCGACAGGGCCCGGAAGCTACTCTATACCCTGGCGCGCGCGGGCCTTCTTGAGGCGGCGGGCAGCTCTGGCAGGCGTAAGCGTTACGCCGTGGCGCGGCATCTGCGTGAGCTTGAGAGCGTAACATGAAGCTCCTCTTTGACGCCCATTGCCACGTATTGAGCCTGGCGCGGCCAGCGCTCGGCCCCTTTCTGGAAGCCCTTAACGCGCGCAAGGGCGAGGCCTTCTTGGCGCAGGTCAGCTCGCCATCGTATTTGCTTTTCTCGTTCTTGCGGCATGGCGGCGAGGCGGCCCGCCGTATGTTGTCGGTGGCGGAATGCGATGCCGCCAGGGTATTCATGCTCATGGAGGACGATCTGGCCGGACGCTTCGCCGCGGGCTTGGATGACGCTCCCGAGGGCCTAGAAGGATTTGAGGGCTTGCGCTTCCTTGGAGAGCGATGGGACGGCTGGTTCGCCTGCCCTTTGCTTCTCGACTTTGGCAGGCCCGTGGAAGGCCTTCCCGCGGCTTATTACCCGAGCATGCCGCGCAAACCCATAGAAGAGTCGGCGCGGGAAATGCTTGCGGGAATTCGGGGCTATAGGCGCGAGCGCCCGCGGGGGAAGCTGCTCATTAGGCCTTTCTTGGGCATTGATCCCGTGTATAGAGGCGCTTCTGCTACCGAGGAGCTTCTTGATCGCTACTTCGCCGGCTTTAAAAAGACCCTGCCCGCGCAGTTAGCCGCATTCAGGCGCGCCGCTGCCTGGAAGGGCGACCCTGAAAAACCGCCGCGGAACTCCTTCGCAGGCGTGAAGCTCTATCCTCCCCTGGGCTTTGACCCCTGGCCGGGCGACAGCATGGGCAGGGATGCGGTCCGCCTGCTCTATGGCTACTGCGAGGCCCGGGGCATACCCCTCACGGTGCATTGCGACGATCAGGGCTACAGTACCATCACCATAGAGCGGGCGGGGCAGCACACCGACCCGGAGCGCTGGGCGCCTATACTGGCCGAGTTCCCGCGGCTGATCGTAAACTTTGCCCACTTTGGCGAGCGTTATCTGCTTCCAGGCTGGGGGGACAGCAAGGAGCGCTGGACACGCTGCATCGTCGGGCTCATGGAGCGCTATGAAGGGGTGTATGCCGATGTGGCTTTCAACGGCTGCGACCCCGAGTATTGGGCTCGGCTATGCGCCTTCCTCGACGGCCTGTCCCCGAACGCGCTCGCGATAGTACGGCGGCGGCTGCTCTATGGCACGGATTTTTTTATCAATCTGACTAAGGTGCGCTCCTACCTCGATTATGCGCAGGGTTTTGCCCATTGCTGCCTTGACCGGGAACTCAAGCGCGCCATGGTAGCAGAGAACCCCGAGCGCTTTTTTATGGTTTGATATATGAAACGGCGTATCATTATTTGAACTTATTTGACGGTTTTTCTCTTGCGTAAAGCTTCCTGGCAGTAGTACTATAGGCTGGCGGGGCGAATTTGCCTCGCCTGTAGGCCTTAAATTACTGACTTTGCCGCAAGGAGCCGTTATGGTACTCAGCAAATACACAGGTGAGCTGTCGAGCATAGACTACCTTTCCATGCTCGTCGTCGACGTACATGGCGCTATACGTTCAGTATCGCTGCCGAAATCTTATTTAAGCGAAAAAGTTCTGAAGAACGGCATAGGCTTCGACGCCAGCAACTTCGGTTATGCCCAGGTGCACAAGAGCGACATGGTAGCCGTTCCCGACCTCTCCACGGGCTTCATAGAGGAGAAGGACGGCTTTAAGATACTGCATGCCTTCTGCGACGTATGGACCACAGACGGTCAACCCTTCGACCAGTACCCCCGCACCGTGGCGCGCAAGGCAGCCGAGCGCCTTAGGGAAAGCGGCATAGGCGACGACGCAAAGATGCTCGTTGAGCTTGAATTCTACGTGTTCGACGAGGTGAGCTATTCAACCACCACCGCGCATTCTTACTATTACGTGGAGAGCGAAGAAGGCATAGGCGACAACTACGCGGACGCGCCGCGCTTCGGCCTATCCAAGGGCTACCACCGCCTGCATCCCGACGATAAATACAGCCTCTTGCGCAATGAGGCCGTCAAGCTTATGGAAGCCGCCGGCATACCGGTTAAGTACCATCACCACGAAGTAGGGGCGTCACAGCTCGAGATAGAGCTTAATTTTATATCGCTCTTAGGCGCGGCCGACGCCGTCGTGCTAGGCAAGTGGATTATCAAGAACGTAGCGAACGAGCTTGGGCTCTTCGTTACCTTCATGCCCAAGCCCATGTACAAGATTGCCGGCAACGGCATGCACGTGCATCAGTTCATAGAGAAGCAGGGCAAAAGCATATTCCCCGGCGAGGGCCTCTACGGGCTATCCGAAGCGGGGCTTGCCTATACCGCGGGCGTTTTGACCCATGCGCTCTCCGGTTCGCTCTTAGCCTTCTCCAATCCCAGCACCAATAGCTACCGTCGCCTGGTGCCCGGCTACGAGGCCCCGGTGTCCGCCACCTTTGCCCAGGCAAGCCGCGCCGCGGCGGTGCGCATACCCGGCTACCTGAAGAAGGGCGAGGCGCGCATAGAGTTCCGCACCGGCGACGCCACGGCCAATACCTACTACTTCCTTGCCGCGATGTTGCTCGCCGGGCTGGACGGCATAGAGCGCGGGCTCGACCCGGTAAAGCTCGGTTACGCCGCCACGAAGGAAACGCCTAAGAACACCTTTCCCACCGGACTCTTTCACGTGCTTGCCGGCCTGCAGAAAGACCACGCCTACCTTGCGCCGGCCTTTCCCGCGGAGCTCATACGCGGCTGGATAGCCATGAAAAAGCAGGAAGCGGAATACGTGTACAACGCTCCGGTGCCCCAGGAATACGAGCTGTACTTTTAAAAGAATGCCCGGTCGCGCGCGGCGGGAATCGTCGCGCGTGCTTTGGCGTTTAAAAGCGCGTACTGAGCTAAACAATATCGACTAAGCATATAAGGAGGTCCCGATGGGATTCGAGACACTCATGGGCGACGAGGCTATAGCGCTTGGCGCCGTGCACGCGGGCTTAGGCGGCGCCTTCGCCTATCCAGGCACCCCCTCGACGGAAATAATGGAGAGCCTGCAGGACTTAGCCGCCAGGCAGAAAGCCGGCACGCTCGAGGGCGTAAGCCTGCCCTTCGTAGCGCAATGGTGCGCCAACGAGAAGACCGCGTACGAAAGCGCCTTAGGCTCCTGCTTCGCGGGCAAGCGCTCCATGGTTTCCATGAAGCACGTGGGGCTCAACGTGGCGGCGGATCCTTTCATAAACTCCGCCCTGGTAAAGGTGAACGGGGGCCTCGTGGTGGTCGTAGCCGACGACCCGGGCATGCATTCGTCCCAGGACGAGCAGGACAGCCGCTGGCTGGCCGATTTCGCGCGCGTGCCCTGCCTCGAGCCCGCCGATCAGCAGGAAGCCTATGACATGACCATAGAGGCTTTCGAGCTGTCCGAAAAATACGAGCTGCCCGTCATGCTGCGCATAACCACGCGCCTGGCGCACAGCCGCTCGGTGGTAGCGACGCGGCCTCCGCTGGCCCAGGGTCCCATCCATAAGCCGGCTCCCGGCATGGACTGGATACTGATGCCCGCCGTAGCCAGGCGCCGCTGGCATGAGCTCTTAGGCAAGCAGCTTGAACTCAAGCGCCTGAGCGAGGGCTCGGCGCGCAATACGCTTAAGGCGGGCGATAAAAAGCTCGGCATAATCAGCTCGGGCTTAGCCAGGCAGTATTACCTGGAAAACCTGGACGACCTTATCGCCGCCCGCGGCGGCGCCCCCATGCACCTGCACCTAGGTTTTTATCCCCTGCCCGAAAGCCTCATACGGGAACTGTACGAAGCCTGCGACGAGCTCCTCATCATCGAAGAGGGCTATCCCCTCGTCGAGCGCCTGCTCCGGGGCATCGTAGCGCCGGGCAAGAAGATCATGGGCAAGGAAACGGGCGATATACCCTATGAGGGTGAATTGTCGCCGGACATCGTGCGTAAGGCCATAGGCCTGCCTGAACGTAAGGGCTTAGCATCGCGCGCGCTTACGCCCCCCGGAAGGCCCCCCCAACTCTGCCAGGGCTGCCCCCACGCGGACAGCTACGGCGCGCTCAAGGAAGCGCTTAAGGACTATCCCTTGCACGCGGTGACCAGCGACATAGGCTGCTATACCTTAGGCGCGCTGCCGCCTTATAACGCCATAGAGACCACGGTAGACATGGGCGCCAGCATAGGCATGGCCCGCGGCGCGGCCGAAGTGGGCCTTACGCCCGTCGTGGCGGTCATAGGCGACTCCACCTTTTACCACTCGGGCCTATCCAATCTCATAGACGCCGTAAGCCACAACACGAATATAACCGTGCTCATACTGGATAACGACACCACGGGCATGACGGGCGCTCAGCCCACCATACTGCCGTCCAGCCGCCTTGAGCCGGTGCTTAAGGGCGTGGGCATAGCCCCCGAGCACATACGCGTGCTCAGGGCCCACCGCAACGAGCACGAGCAGAACGTGCAAGCCATTAAGGCGGAACTGGCCTACGAAGGGCCCTCGGTAATCGTGCTGGTGCGCGAGTGCATAGAGGCGCTTAAGAAAGCGAGGAAGGCATGAACTACGATATCGTGCTCTGCGGCGTGGGCGGCCAGGGCGGCATATCCGTATCGGTGGTCATAGCCAAGGCGGCCATGGCCGAGGGCCTGCGCGTCAAGCAGTCTGAGGTGCACGGCATGAGCCAGCGAGGCGGCGAGGTGCTCGCGCATCTGCGCCTGTCGGACAAAGAGCCGGCCAGCCCCACTATAGCCAAGGGCTGTGCTTCTCTCATCCTCTCATTCGAGCCGCTCGAAGCCCTGCGCTATCTGCCCTGGCTGGCCGCAGAATCGGGCATAGTAATAAGCGCCACGAGCCCGCTTAAGAACATGGCCTCCTACCCTGATACCGCGGCCGTGCTGGCGGAACTTGAGGCTCTGCCCCGCAAGTTGCTCCTGGACGCCGACGCCATGGCCCGCGAGGCGGGCAACGTAAAGACCGCCAATATGGTGCTGGTAGGAGCCGCCGCCAAGCATCTGCCCATAAAACCCGAAAGCCTTATAGCGGCTATACGGGAACAGTTCGCCCGCAAGGGAGAAGCCATAGTAGACGCAAACCTGAGGGCCTTCGAGCATGGACGAACAGCGAATCCTTAATGCGCTTGCCGCGGCTAAGGCCGAGGGCAGGGACGCGCTTACCGAGGTGGAGGGCCACGCCATACTCGACGCCATGGGCGTCGATAGGCCGCGCCATCATTTTATTAAGAGCTCCGCGGAAGCCGCGGTTCTCGCAGCCCTGCCCGGAGATCGGGCTGTCGTCAAGGTAATATCGCCGCAGATACTCCACAAGACCGAGATGGGCGGCGTGGCCATAGTCAGGAACGACCCGCTTGCCATACAGGCGGCCATAGCGGATATGGAGGCGCGCTTCGGCCCTTACCGCGTTGACGGCTATACCGTAAACGAATTCGTGCCCTATGAAGGCAAGCTGGGCCACGAGATTATCATCGGCTACCGCTTTGCCAAGGATTTCGGTCCCGTGGTATCCTTCGGCCCCGGCGGCATATACACCGAATTCTTAGCCAAGCAGTTCAAGCCAGGCGCAGCCAACGTATTTTTCAGCCCGGTAAGCGCTACGCGCGCCTTAGTGGAGCGGGCGCTTAAGGCCAATGCCGTACGCGCGCTGCTCTGCGGCGGCCTGCGGGGCACGAAGAATACCCTGGATGAGTCGGTACTCGTGGACGCCATCATGGCCTTCATCGAAGCCGCGCCGGCCTTTGCCCGCTTAGGCGTATCCGAATTCGAAGTGAATCCCTTCGTGGTGGCCAAAGACTCAGGGCGGCTCGTGGCGCTGGATGCCCTCGTTAAGCTTGAAGACCTGGCCGCGGGCGAGCTGGCGCTGGCTGCGGATGGACGCATAATCAACGCCAGCCAGGCAATACGCCCCGTATCCAAGATAGAGAAACTGCTTAAGCCCGCCAGCGCCGCCATCATAGGCGTGTCGGATAAGGGCATGAACAACGGCCGTATCATCCTAAGGAATTTGATCGAGAACGGCTTTGATAAAAAGCGCCTCTACGTGGTTAAGGAAGGCGCAAAGGAGTTAGACGGCTGCCGCTGCGTAAACGACGTGGCAAGCCTTCCTGAGAAGGTGGATCTCTTCGTGCTGGTCATTCCGGCTTCTCAGGCTCCCGCTTGCATAGCCGAACTCGCCGAGCTTGATAAGGCGGAGAGCGTCATCGTCATACCCGGGGGCCTGGAAGAAAAATCCGGTACCGAAGAGCTTGTAGAGCGCATGCGCGTAGCCATAGCCTCTTCCCGCGAACGGGCAGGAGGCGGGCCGCTCTTTAACGGCGGCAACTGCTTAGGCGGGCGCTCGGTGCCGGGCAAGTACAATACGCTGTTCATACCCGAGTACAAGCTGCCCATGCCCAGCGCTAGCCTAGCCCCCGTAGCCGTGCTTAGCCAGTCTGGCGCTTTTGCCATAAGCCGCGTATCAAAGCATCCCGACGTAAACCCCAAGTACCTTATAACCTGCGGCAACCAGATGGACCTTACCATTGGGGATTACCTGGAGCATCTTGCCAAGGACGAGGAACTGCGCATATTCGCCGTGTACGTGGAGGGGTTCAAGCCGCTCGACGGGGAGAAGACCCTGCGCGCCTGCCAAGCCATAGTAGAAAGCGGCCGCCAGGTAATCTTCTACCGAGCGGGACGCACCGAGGCGGGAGCGGCGGCAAGCGCGAGCCATACGGCCAGCATAGCCGGCGACTACCCGGTTACCCGCGCCCTCCTTGAGCAGCTTGGGGTCGTGGTGGCCGAAAGCCTCGACGATTTCGACGACCTCTTAACCCTCTTTACCCTGCTGCGCGACAAAAATGCCACGGGTATGCGGCTTGGCGCGGTATCCAACGCGGGTTTTGAGTGCGTGGCCGTAGCCGACAACTTAGGGCGCTTAAGCATAGCGGAGTTCAGCGAGGCCGCCGCGCCGCGCCTGGCCAAGGTGTTCGACGATGCCAAGATAAGCGATATCGTCGACCTGCATAATCCCATAGACCTGACCCCCATGGCCGGCGACGACGCCTACTACGAGAGCTTCAAGGCGGTTATCGAGGACGATAACGTGGATCTGGGTATCGTGGGCCTCGTGCCCTTCACCTCGCGCATGAACACCCTGGCGAGGGGCAAGCACCACCACGAGGACGTCACCCGCGAGGATTCGCTTGCCCTTCGTTACGGCCGCCTTATAGCACAAGGAAGCAAGCCCTGGGTAGCCGTCGTCGACGCCGGGGAGCTCTTCGACCCCCTGTCGCGGGAGTTGGCCAGGCGGGGCGTGCCCACCTTCAGGACGGCGGATCGAGCCCTGCGCATGCTCAATATATGGCTGGGGGCGCGTCGGCGCTAAATCGCGCCTAGTCGCTGCACGGCGGCAATAGTAGCCCAAGCGGACGGTACATGCTTGTTGACTATTGACCGCCAAGCGACCTAGAGTAGGGGCATGGACTCAATCATAAGCGGCCTGCAATCGGCCTTTGCCACCTTCTTCAGCTTTAAGGCCTACGTGATCCTGCCGATTTTCATGCTCATCCTGGCCCTGGCGGCCAGGATGAAGCTGAAAGAGGCCATCCTCGCCGCCATAAAGATAGGCGCGGGCTTTTCCGGCGTCTTTATCGTGTTCAGTTTCTTCGTCACGCAGATAAGCCCGGCTATAGAGGCCATCATTAGCCTGCGCGGCCTTAACTACCCGGTGGCCGACGTGGGCTGGCCGCCCCTTGCGGCCATTACCTGGTCATCCCCGCTCACTCCGCTCCTCATTCCTCTCATCATGCTGCTCAACCTGGCTATGCTCATAACGCGGAGCACGAAGACCCTCTACATTGACCTGTGGAATTATTGGCATTTCGCGCTCATAGGCGTGCTGGTGCAGAACGTGAGCGGCAGCCTGGTTTTGGGCATAGCCTCGAGCCTGCTCATAGCCCTCATCACCATAAAGACCGCGGAATGGTCCGCGCCGTATGTAAAGCGCGAGATGGGCCTTGACGGCCTGGCCATAAGCCCCGTGTCGGTAGCAGCCCTGCTTCCGTACGCCGTAGCGCTTAACCGGGCTTTTGACGCCATACCGGGCCTACGCCGCCTAAACTGGGACCCCTCGCGTTCCGCCGCAAAGGCTCAGGGGCCGCAGTTACTGCAGGAACCCATGGTCATAGGCATAGTAGTGGGTGCCAGCCTGTCGCTCTTAGCCGGCTATGACCTTAAGGGTAGCTTAGAGACCTCCATCAATATAGCGGCCGTCATGTTCCTCCTGCCCAAGTGCGGCGGACTCATAGGCGAAGGCATGGGCGCGGTATCCATGACCTTCAAGCTGCTCGTTGAAAAACGCTTCAGCTCTATGCGCGGCCTTTCCATAGCGGTGGATACGGGCATACTCATGACCAACCCCTCGGTGATAGCGACCGGGCTTATCTTGATACCGGTATCGCTCTTCATAGCCTTCATACTGCCTGGCAACCGCGTCATACCGCTTGGGGACTTGCCGAATCTCATATCCATCATGTCGCTTACCACCCTCGTCATGGGCGGTAACGTGCTGCGCTCGGTGCTGGCGGGCATACCGGTCATAGCCAGCTTCCTGCTCATAGCATCCGACATGGCCCCTCTGTATACCAGCCAGGCCGCGGCCGCCGGCATGAGCCTGGACTTGGGCGGCCGCGATATCACCGCCTTTACCGACGGCGGCAATCAGCTGCGTTACTGGTTCTACTGGCTGTTTCAGGGCAACATCGCCGCCATGGCCGCGATTCCCGTGGTGCTTGCCCTGCTGTGGTACGCATGGCGCGACAACAGGAAGATAAGCGCTCTCTAGGCCTGCTTGGAAGGCGGATAAAAACGCCGGGCCGCTAACGCGGGCCCGGCGTACTATTTTGCGTCAGCTATGGCTCGGTATCAACCCAATCCTGCCTTGCGGCGCGTGTACACGTCGTAGAATACCGCCAGCAGGACGACCATGGCCTTTACCACATACTGGTAGTGCTGGCCCAGGTTCATAAGGGACATGCCGTTGTTAATGGCGCTCATCACGAGCCCTCCAACGATAACGCCTACCACCGTGCCTATACCGCCGCCTGCCGAAACGCCGCCTATGTAGCAGGCCGCGATGGCGTCCAGCTCGAAGTTGAGCCCGGCCTGGGGCAGGGCGGTATTCATGTAGCCGGTGGATATCACCGCAGCCAGTCCCGCCAGCATGCCCATGAAGCAGAACACGATAAAAGTGATAAGCTCGGAGTTGATTCCCGACAGCTTCGCTGACCGGGAGTTGCCGCCCACGGCGTATATATAGCGGCCAAGGACGGTGTTGTTCAGTATGAAATGAAACACGAACACCGTGGTGCCCACCACGAGGACGACAATCGGGAGCCCCCGATACTCGGCGAAGCGCTCTGCCAGGACCAGCACCAAGGCGCTGATGGTCGCCAGCTTGCCTATAAAGATGAGGGTAGAGCTTACTTCGAATCCGTTGGCTATCTTCTTGTTTCTGGCTATCACCTCGGAGATGATGTACAGCGCCACCAGCGCCACGCCCATAACAAGCGAAGCGGGGTAGAGCCTAAAGCTTCCGGTATCTACTATGGGGCCCAGCTTGAGCACCTCGTCAACCGTACCGGTGGCAAGGTAGGAATAGCCGTTGTCCTTCAGGGAAATGGGATTGATATTCGTCACGATGTAGGTAAGGCCCCGGAACAGCATCATTCCCGCCAGCGTGACGATAAAGGCCGGGATTTTCATGTAGGCTATCCAGAACCCTTGAAACGCGCCTATGGAAACGCCTATGACCAGGGCGGCAGCGAGGGTCATAGGCATGCCGGCCCCCGAGTTGTATATCATAGCGGTCAGGGCGCCTACGAAGGCGCATACCGAACCGACGGACAGGTCGATTCCAAGGATTATGATGCATTGCACCATGCCCACCGCGAGGATAAGCACGTAGCTGTACTGGAAGAAAATATTGGTTAGGTTGCGGGCGCCGAAGTTCCTCCAGCTGACCATAGGCGCAAAGATGAGCATGATCAGCGCCAATATCAGGAACATCGAATAATTCCGGATATTGTTCCTGAAGAGCGTCTTGAAATCAATAGTCCGTATGTTTTTGTCGCCCATGTTTCCCCCGTTCGTTGACATGTTGTTCATGGCCATCAGTTGACCAGTGCCAGATGCATAATTTTTTCTTGGGTCGCTTCCTCGTGGGTCAGCACTCCCTTTATCTTGCCTTCGTTCATTACGTAAATCCGGTCCGCCATGCCAAGGGCTTCCGGCAGTTCGGAACTGACCATGATTATGCTCTTGCCCTGGGCCGCCATATCGTTGAGTATGGAGTAGATCTCGGATTTGGCTCCCACGTCGATGCCCCTCGTCGGTTCGTCGACTATGAATATGTCCGGATCCGCCATAAGGCTTCGGCTTACTACCACTTTCTGCTGATTGCCGCCAGAAAGGTTGCGGGTCATTTGATGCACCGAAGGGCTGCGTATATTAAGATCTTTACGGTACTTCTCGGCCACCAGCATTTCCTGATGGCCCTCTACGATGCCAAAACGGGAAATCTTACCCAGGCTGGCATTGGAGATATTAGTCTTGATGTCCTGAATCAGGATGAGACCGAGGCTTTTACGGTCCTCGGATATGTAGCCAAGCCCCGCGTTCATCGCGGCCCTGCAGGAGCCAAGATCGGGTTTCTTGCCGTTAATGAGCACCTCTCCCTCGCTCCGTGAGCCGTAGGATCTGCCGAAGATGCTCATCATCAGCTCGGTGCGCCCCGCTCCCATGGGTCCGCAGAAGGCGAGTATCTCGCCCTTGCGCAGAAAGAAGGACACGTCATCCACCACCTTGATCTTGTGAAAGTCGGGATGGTAGACGGTCCAGTTCTTCACTTCCATAACCGTGTCCCCTGGCTGGGACTTCCGATCCGGGAAGCGGTGGGTAAGGTCGCGGCCCACCATGTCTTTGATGATCCTGGATTCGGTAAGCTTGTCCGCCTTGACGTCGTAGGAGGCTACGGACTTGCCGTCGCGCAGCACCGTCACGGTGTCGGCGACTTTGAGTACCTCGTTGAGCTTGTGGGATATCATAACGCTGGTGATACCCTGTTTTTTGAATTCAAGGATAAGGTCCAGCAGTTTCTCGCTCTCGTCATCGTTCAGTGAAGAGGTAGGCTCGTCCAGGATAAGTATATCCGCCTTCTTGGACAGGGCCCGGGCAATCTCCACCAGCTGTTGTTTGCCTACCCCTAGCTTGCTCACGATGGTTTCGGGGGGTTCGTTGAGCCCTACGATCTTCAGGTATTTGTTGGATTCCTTGATATAGCGATCCCAGTTGATGATGCCGAACTTCGTCTGCATATGTCCTAGGAAGATGTTCTCATATATGGAGAGATAAGGGCTCAGGGCCAATTCCTGGTGGATGATGGCCAGGCCTTCCTTCTCGCTGTCCTTGACGCTGTGGTAGGCAGTTTCGTGGCCTTTAAAAAAAACCTGGCCTTCATAGCTGCCCTTGGGATACACCCCGCTGATGACGCTCATGAGGGTGGATTTTCCCGCGCCGTTCTCGCCGCAGATGGAATGGATTTCTCCGCGTTTGACTCTGAGGTCCACATTGTCCAAGGCCCTGACGCCGGGGAATTCTTTGGTCAGGTTCTTGATCTCAAGAATGTATTCGTCCACGAAGACCACCTCTTGCTGGATATAGGAACGCCACGGACGATCGGTAGCTTCCTCCCGTCCGTGGCCATTGACTGTTACGCTTGAAAGAAGATTACTTCAGCTTGGCCGCTTCCGCCGCGGTGTAGAAGCCTGCATCGACAGGAATGTTCGAGTTGGCCTTGGTTATGGAAATGGGATCCAGTAGGTAGGCTTTTACGTACTTCTTGCCGGTGTTGCCTATCTCCCTTAAGTCGCCGGAAGCGAGTACCGCGCCGGGGATATTCGGGGTAAGGCCCTTGGCTATGGCGTCGGCGAGTATGATGGCGGCCTCGGCCAGCTTATTGGTGTCCTTGAATACCGTCATGTACTGCTCGCCGTTCCTGATGGATACGAGGGAGTCGATCTCAGCGTCCTGGCCGGATACTACGGGCAACTTGGTCCGGTACTTGGCATCGGCTTTGCATGCCTCGATGATCGCGCGGGCCAGGGTGTCATTGGGAGCCAGTACCGCATCGAGGACCACGTTCCGGGCATCGTTGGCCAGGAGGTTTTCCATGCGGGTCTTGGCGATAGGCGCCTGCCAGCCTTCGGTGGCTATGCGGGTAAAGTTGGCGGTGTCTTTGGAGGTCTTCGGATAGGGGCCTACGATCTTAAGAACGCCCTTTTCTACGTAGGGGTTGAGCACGCTCATGGCGCCGTCGAAGAAGAAGAAGGCGTTGCCGTCGGTGGGGGAGCCCGCGAACAGGGTAATGTTCTTGGGGGCGGCGGCGGTGGCATTCTTAAGGTCGAGTCCTGCCTCAATGCCCTGACCCTGGAGAACGCCTACCTTGAAGTTGTTGAAGGTTATGTAGTAGTCGTACTGGTCGGAATTGGGGATGATACGGTCGTAAGCGATGACCGCTACCTTGTCTCTGCCGGCTTCGGCGATGACCGACGCTACGCCGTCATTGATGGACCCGACGACGAGGATCTTCGCTCCCTGGGTAAGGAAGCTCTGGATCTGCTGGTTCTGGGTTGCCTGATCGGCGTTGGCGAACTGCAGCTGCGCCGCGTAGCCGCGCTTCTCGGCCTCGGCCTTGAGCTGGTTGCCGTCTTTTACCCAGCGCTCTACATGGGTCTCTGGCATGGCTATGCCGATAAGGATCTTTCCTTTAGCCGCGGTGCTGCTGTCCTTGGACCCCGCCGCAAAGGCGAACGACGCTACCATGGCAAGAATCATCAGGGCGACGATGAATTTCTTCATACTTACGTACCTCCGTTGTTAGAAAACTTGCGTCATTATCAACCCTAGACCGTTCCTTCCGAAATCGTAAACTTTTGACATAAAACGGTAAAAGCCGCCGCTTCTTCCGGCAACGGCTCGACGAACGGGTAAAAAAACAATGTCAGTTTTCTCCCTTGTGGAGTATATTCCGGTATACATCTTCGGCGGAGTGGAATCCGTCCCGGATGATGGTATCATCCATATTGTCTTTGCCCACTGCCAGGGGCGCTTCTATGTACGAGGGGATCAGGGTGCCGCTCTTGTTTTCCAAAAGGGCGTCGTGCGGAAAGGCTGACTGTGTGGCGATGGCCACGGCCAGCCCGGCCGCCCGGGTTGCCAGCTTGGCTAGGGGTTTGTACACGGTCATGAGCTGGGTCCCTTCTACCACCCGTTGGCAGGATATCAGATCCGCGTCCTGCCCCACCACCGCCACCCTGCCCGCCAGCCGCCGTTCGGAGAGCAACTGGATGGCCGCGGCCGCTATCTGGTCGTTGCCGCAGGATATGGCGTCAAAATCCGTTGACTTGTTGAACACCGCCCCTATTTTTTCCAGGGCTTCGTCGAAGCTCCACTCCTGTAGCCAGATTTCCTCCCCTATTTGTATCCGGCCTGACGCGACAAGGGGATCGAGGATCTCGTGGAGACCGGCGTTTACCAGCGAGCTGTTGATGTCCCGTACCGAGCCGTTCACCACCAGATAGCGGCCCCGGGGCACCGCGGCGGTAAGGGCTCGTCCGAAGAGTCGGCCTACCTCAACATTGTCGAAGGAAATGTAGGCATCGATAGGCACCCCCATGATCATCCTATCGTAGGCAACCACCGGAATGCCCGCATCCCTCACCTGTTTGATCGCCCCGGCTATCATCTCCGTGTCGTGGGCTATCACCACCAGCACATCTATCTGGCGGTTCACAAGGAAGTTTATCTGGGCAATCTGCTCCTTCGTGCCTCCGGCGGAAAGCTGGACCAGGACCTCGGCTCCCAGTTCCTTTACGGCGCCGGTGAATATCTTCATGTCTTTGTTCCAGCGCTCTATGATGAAGGTGTCCGTGGCTATTGAGAAGCCTATCGTTATGTCCCGGCTTCCGTCTGACTTAATTCTCTGCGCGCTCTGCACCGTGCGGCTCGTTCCCTGAGGCGAGGCGCCCTGGCCTCCGCAGGAGAGGGCCGTGAGCGCCGCCATGACTAGCGCCGCCGCGAATAGATACGGCGCTGCCGCCCTTCGAGTCAGTGCTTTCTTCATAGTCCATCCTTTTCCGATGAGCCCAGAGCCTCAGCCCGGTTCGCCGCGGCGTACATGGTCGGCGGCAAGCCGGTGGCCTTCCTGAATATCTTTCCGAAATAATTAGGATCCTGATAGCCCACGCTGAAGGCAATTTGCTTAATGCTCATGCGCGACTCGCGTATAAGGCGCTCGGCTTCCTCCACGCGCAGCTCGGTCAGGTATTCGACGAAGCTCGTGCAGAGATGTTCGGAGAATAGCCGGCTTAAGTACGCGGTCGATACCGAGGCAGCCTCTGCCGCGCTGGACAGCTGCAGCTGTTCGGCGTAGTGCTCATTGATGAACTCTACGGCCTTTACCAAGGGTAGGGGAAACTGCCCTGAACGGCGTGCGGCGACCAGGGCGTGTACGGTATTAAAGGCCTGGAGGCTCCAGTCGGCCCAGTCGGCCAGATTCGCAATGGGCATGATCTCCTCTGCCGGCGCAAAAGGCAGCTCGATTTCGGAGTGGCCGCTATAGCAGCCGGCCGCGTCGTCGAGGAGCAGGGTGAATATGGCAGCCATCTTAGCCTTAGCCACGATAAAACCATAGGATGCGAAAATCTCTTCCCATAGCGTGATAAAAAGTTTGCGCAACTCTTCAAGCGCGGATATGCGCATCATCCTGCGCAATTGAATAATGCGCAGGCGCTCGCGTACCTGCAGGTCAGCGCTATTCTTCTTGCGCTTTAGGTCCTCCAAAGCCTCGGAGCCCGATAGGAAGAGCTCCGTCCCTTGGTGTACGCGGCCCGCCGCGTAAGCGCTGAAGAGAGACTCAGGCACGGTATCCTTGATAAGCTCGCCGAGCAGCGCTAGGAGCGCATCACGGTCCACGTCTTCCGGTATCAGGTAAAGCCCGCGGTTCAAGTGTAGCGTGAACAGGCAGCGGTGCCTGAAGGCCAGCTTGGCGGCGATTTCGGCGCACCAGCGCGCCTGACCGCTCTCAAGCTCGATAAGGCACACGATACCCTTGTCGGAATGGAGCGAGAACAGCTCGCGGCAGCGCTCCCACTCGGCAACTCCCATTTCCTTCCAAATAGTCTCCTTAAGGAATTGCCGCTCGGCAAGGTCGCCCGCGCGTTCGGTTAAGGGGGGGTCTCGCTTATCAAGGGCGGCCTGCGCCGCGTCCAGGGTAGAGAGGAAGGTTTTCTTGGACACCGGCTTGACTAAGTAGGCGAAAATACCCAGGGGTATGGCGCGCTGCGCAAGGTCGAAGCGCTCGTAGGCGGTGGAAAGTATGAATACCGTACCGGGAAACTTTAGGTGTACGTCCGCTATCACCTCTATGCCGTCCATGCCGGGTATATTGATGTCCATGAAAACCAGGTCGGGCCGCAGCTCGTGGATAAGCTGTATAGCCTCATAACCGGAGCGGGCCTTGCCGACGAGGGCGAAGTCCGCGCGCCTCGTTTCCAGCATATAGGCGAAGCTATCCAGTACGGGCTCCTCGTCGTCTACGATTAGAACTCCATACATGGTTCCCTCTCCGTGTCTATGCTGATTACGATGGAGCTGCCCCGGCCAAGCGAGCTTTCTATGCGTATGACGCCCGGGTCGTCGGGGTAAAAGAAGTAGAGTCTCTGTATAATATTCTCCAGGCCCATGACCCGCGATGAGGAGGCGTCTATGGGCAGGGGGTGCAGAAGGCTTTCTATAGTCCCCTTGTCCATGCCGCTGCCGTTATCGGCGACCGTAAGCACGAGGAGGCTGCCCTTTTTCTCCGCCCGCACGAGTATGGAGCTGCGCTCCTCTCGGTTCTTGAACGCATGTACGACGCAGTTCTCTACCAGGGGCTGTAAGATGGACACGGGTACCCGGATATCGTCGAGCAGGGCGTCGGCGTAGTCCAGAGACAAATCGAGATTCCGAGGAAAGCGTACCTTAAGTATATAGAAGTAGTATTTTAATCCTTCGATTTCATGCCGCAGCGGCACGATGATATCGGCGTTCCGCACGTTATGCCTGAACAGCAGCGAGAGGTATTCCATATACTCGCCGGTGCGGTCGGCCCCTTCGACTATGGCCAATTGCATGCCCGTGTTGAGGGTATTGAACAGGAAGTGAGGATTCATCTGCGCCTGCAGGGTATATATCTCCATGCGCCGCACGAGGGCTTCCATCTTCAGGTTGCGCATCTTCTCCTGCATGTATTCCTGCTTTATGTTCTCCTGCCTGCGTATCTCCTCAATCTGGCTGCCTATCTCGCTCTTCATGCGGTTAAAGGCCTCGACCACGTGGTCTATCTCGTAAATAGAACTCATCTTTATGTCTTCCATGCCGAAATTGCCCTCGGATATGCCGGTGGCCATTGACGAAAGCCGGGTCATGGGCAGGGTGGTCTTTTCTACCGAGCGCAAGAGGAGCAGTATGGCGAAGAGCGATATAGCCACGATAAAGACGAGGTTCCAGGACTGTATGTTCCTGGATATGCCAATGAACGCGCCGTAACGGTCAAGCTGATTACGGAAGCGGTCGGTGCCTATGATTTCTATCTGGGCGTTTATATACCGGAGCAGCGTGGTCATTTCGTCGTAGAGCGTGGTATAGCCGCTGATATTCCGCCCTCGCTTCTCGTCCACGGCGGCGTCGGCTAGGTCCAGGAAGGCTTCTATGAGCGAATATACTTCCTTTTCGCGGAGTTCCGTGGGATCGCGCGATACGGCCATGCTTGCAGGAAGGCTACTGCGCAGCTGCTGCGACTCTATGAGGTGGCGGGCCAAAGCGTTTGATGAGCGGGTAGACAGGTACTCAAGCAGCGGTTCCTGGTAGGCTATGAGAGCTTCCTGTATGGACTTTATGAAGCGCTCGCGCTGAAAGCTGTTGTCGGAGAGTTCTTGAAGTTTTATGGTCGAGTACAGGATATAGGTCGTTGACAGCACGAGGATAATAAAGGCGCCGAACACGCTTAAGAGCATCTGCATCCTGAAGGAGTTGCCTATGGTTTTCTTCATAGCTTGCTTCTGTCTATGATGTCCACGCCGGTATCGATGGATGTGGAGGTATAGCCGGTTGAGCGCAGGCTAAAGAGCGACATGAGCGCCTCATAGCCTATACGTTCAGGGTTAACCGCTACGGTGCCCGCGATGACGCCCTTACGTATGTATTCCAGTATGCCGCTTTCCGCCCCGAAACCCACAATCTGCACCTGGCCTACGAGGTTCATGTCTATGAGAAGCTGCGCGGCGGCTAGGGTGTCGCTTGCGTCGGTGAATATAATGGTATTGATGCCCGGCTGCGTGCGGAAGAGGTGTACGAGCATCTGTTCGGCGTCCAGCGGGTTCATGCTGGTACGTAAGCCGATTATGGGAGCGGCCAACTTGCCGGCTATGGCCGAGCTTATTCCCATCTCCACTAATTCGCGCTCGCCGTATATGCCCGGTGACTTATCGCTGTATACCACGGCCAGGTTCAAAGGCTCGCGGGAAATGCGCCCCGCGATGGTGCCGAGCTTCCGTCCCACGTCGAAATTATTGGTGCCTATGTAGGGCCAGGGCTGGTCGGCGGGCACGTTATGGTTAATGATCACCACGGGTATTTTTTTGGCGCTCAGCCGCTCAAGCTGCCTGCGGGCCAGCCTGTCGTCCAGGTAGGGGCACACGACGACGCCGTCCACGCCGGTGTACGAAGCCATCTCCAGCTCGTTCAGGTAGGGATCTATATAATGCAACGATAGTACCGAGCCGGTTTCGGCGGCCGCCTGCTCGGCCCCCGCGATTATGCCGGCGAAAAATGAATTATGATTATCGGGCAGGTAGAGCGAGAAGTGGTAATTCGGCCGTCCTCCGGCATCCCCGCTCGCCTGGCTATAGAGCGAGCGCGCGAGCGAGAGCGACATGGAGAGGGCTATGAGGGCTAAGAGGCCGAAGCTTATGAGGCCGATACGTACGAGTGCTTTCACCCGCCCAGTATAGCTTGAGAGCCATGATACCACAACGAAAAGAAAAAATGCGCCGTACCTGTATCTAAAGCCTGCGCGGAGCGTTATATAGGTACTCCTCCTTGTAGCGAGCCGCCTAGGGATAGCATCCTTAAGGCGGCTTTTTTATTATCTGGGATTCTGATACAACGGACAGAGGAGCCTACGATGAACACTAACGACCTGTTGAAGCGCCTGCGCTTCGCGGTGAAGATAAGCGACGCTGCTATGATGGAAGCGCTGGCGCTCGGCGGCAGCCCCCTAAGCAGGGAAAAGCTCGACGCATATTTCCTCAAAGAAGAAGAGGAGGGCTACGCCCTCTGTCCGCACGGCGTGCTTGAGGCTCTTCTCGACGGCATGATAGCCAAGAAGCGCGGCGCGCGGGAAGAAGCGCAGGGCTCGCCCGCCGCTCAGCGAGCGCCTGCAGCGCCGCTGGATAACAACATGATACTGAAGAAGCTGCGCATAGCCTTCGAGCTTAAGGAAGAAGACCTGCTTGAGGCCATGAGGCTCGGCGGCGTAGAGCTTTCTAAAAACGAGCTCTCCGCCTTCTTCCGCCGTAAAGATCAGAAGAACTACAAGGAATGCATGGACCAGTTCCTGCGTAATTTCCTTGCGGGCCTGGCCAAGCTCGGCAAGGCCCGCTACTAGCGGCTGGCTTGCCCTATTCCCACTTAAAGAGAGCCGAACTCAGGGCTAAGAAGGCTATGGTAAGCCCGCCGAGCACTAGGAGGTTCGGGGCTATATCTACGAGCCCCGCGCCGTCGAGCATGATCTTCCTGGCAGCTTCTATGAAGTGGGTAAGCGGGAAAGCCCTGGATACGGTGCGCAATATGGGCGGGCTACCCTCCAGCGAGAAGAACACGCCGGAAAGCGCAAGCATGGGTATAGTCACGAGATTGAGCACGCCGCCTGCCATTTCCTCGCTCCTCATACGCGAGGCGAAAACGAGGCCTAGAGAAATCATGCACAATATGCCCATAGCCGTGAGCAAGAGCAGGTTAAGGTAGCTGCCGCGCATAACGAAGCCCAGGATGAGGTTCGTGCCCGTGAACACGAAGATAGAGGTAAGCAGGACTATGACGAGCCTGCTCGCGGACTGGGCGCTTACGAAATTGAGGGCGTGCACGGGCGTTGCCTTAAAGCGCTTGAGCACGCCGTTCTTGCGGTAGCGCACGATCACATAGCC
>DHVU01000004.1:0-59175 GCA_002412825.1 Spirochaetaceae bacterium UBA5200 | reverse complement strand
ACGTAGCGCGTTGCCCTGCCGCTCACCGCCTGCTCGCTGAAGGCGGCGCCGGGCACCCCGCCGGGAGCGGCGGCCGACAGCGCCGCGGCCTCTTGCGCCACGAAAAACTCGCGCAGGAAGCGGCCCTTGTTTGATTCCTCGTTGATGGCGAACTCGCGCCGCTCGAAATCGATGAGGAAGTCAATCTGATGGCGTTCGAGCTTCTCGCGCGCTACGGCGGCATCGTCATAGGCTATTACCTGCATCTGTTCCATGCCCACGAAGCGCACGCTTTCGTCGGCTCTGCCCACGACGCCGAGCTTATAGAGCGTATCGTCGCCGCCTGAGAAGGCGAAGGCCATGCCCAGGACGAGCAGGGCGGGGAAGGTTAAATTCCAGATAAAGGTGCCGCGGTCCCGTACGAACTCCATGGTACGCGCGCTGAACAGGGCGAAGAACTGTCGAATGATCATAGCGTTATCCTTAGCTTAGGCACGGAGGGAGCTACCGGTGAGTTTGATAAAGAGGTCCTCTAAATTGGGCTTGTGTATGGATAGACCCTCTAGATTTACCTTGGCCGCCAGGAGCTTTTTAAGGCTTTTGTCCAGGTTTGAAGTCTGCAGCTCTATGCTGTCTTCAAGGGTCACGAGTCCTTCAAAGCCCTCAAGCTCGTCCTGACAGCAGCCGTCATAGGGCAGGCGTATGAGCACGCCGTCGAAATGCTTGGCTAAGAGCCTATCCGGCGTATCGATTGCCATGATCTTGCCCTGATCCATAATGGCCACCTGGTCGCAGAGTATCTGGGCCTCGTCCATATAATGGGTCGTCAGTACCACCGTCGTCCGTTCCGCCTTTATGCGCGTTATAAGGTCCCAGAAATTGCGTCGGGCCTGGGGGTCCAGTCCGGTCGTAGGTTCGTCAAGGAATACCAGCTCGGGCTTGGCTATGATGGCGAGCGCTAAGAGCAGACGCTGCCGCTGGCCGCCAGAAAGCTTCTGGTTGTCGCGGCTGAGGATGTCCTCAAGGGAGCAGAGCTTAATGACCTCTGCCATAGGGCGGGGCTTCTCATAGAACGACGAGAAGAGCGAAAGGGTTTCCTTGACGGTAATGAACTCAGGCAGGGCGGTAGTCTGAAACTGTATGCCTATGCGGTTCTTGAAGTCCCTCGTTATAGGCTCGCCGCGAAACAGCACGCGCCCGGAGCTTGGCGCGCTAATACCTTCCATTATTTCAATGGTGGTCGTCTTGCCCGCCCCGTTGGGGCCGAGGAGACCGAAGCATATTCCTTCCGGTATACCGAAGCTTATATCGTCTACGGCCTTCACCGCGCCATAGCGTTTGCTGAGGCCTTCAATTCTGATAATATCACTCATCATATCAGGATACTAAGGGCGTTAAGGGCGGGCAAGAAAAAACGGCCGCCCCGGAGGGCGGCCGTTCGATAAACGCGCGCTAAAGAAGCTTACTTCTTGGCGGCGGCTATGCGCTGGTCAGCCAGAGCCATCTTATAGGCGGCCTGGAGCTCAAGGGCATAGTGGGGGAAGTCGGAGTAGGTGGCGCCGGTAAGGGCGTCTGCTACCACGAATACGTCGTCGGTGGCCGCGGTGTAGGCGGCTACGGAGGCGTTGGCGTCTATGGCCTTGTTCTCGACGAGGTCGACCTTTACCTTCTGGGTCTTGAAGGCGCTATAGTCCGCGTTGGGGTTGGCCTTGAAGAAGTCGATGGTAGCCTTGTAGTTGTAGCGGAAGCCTATGGATGCGGCGTTCAGGGGCATGTATACGGACGAGGGGTTAGACTTGTCCATGTTGCCATAGTGCACGGTCTTGCTGGCGCTCTTGCCAACGATGACCTTGAGGCCGTCGATGGTTACGTTTACCAGGGTGTCGTCGCGGGCGGCCTTGGCATAGGCGGCGGCGCGTATGGGATTGCCCATGAGGCCCTCAAAGTCGCGCTCGTACTGGCGGGTGGGGCGGGTAAAGCCGGCGGCGCCGGGGGTGAACTGGGACCATACACCAAGGCCGTTCTGCACGTTGTAGATGTAGAACATGTAGCCCTTGATGGCGGGGTCGGCATGGGTGGCGTTGGCGAGGGGATCGGGGGTGCGCACGATGGCGCCGTCAACGATGCTCTTGCCGTCGGGGGAGTTGTTCTCAGCCCAGCCGCCCGGACCCTGCCACTCGGCGAAGCTGGCCGCTACTACCTTGCCCTTGCCGTCAACGCTGACGGTGGCTTCGCCGATATAGCCGCCTTGGTGGGCTACGAAGTACTTGGTGGCCGTTGCGGGGGCGTATTCCTTGCTGCCTGCGGCCGAGGCAAAGCTGACGCAGATAAGCAAGAGAGCCATCGAGAGAAGTATGGACTTCTTCATGTATTTCCTCCTGGAAAGGTACCGGATTACCCGGCTGCCGTGGCTGCAATCCCGTATGGGCGCGTAGGCCATCGACCCCTCTATCATTGGTTATTCTTGCAAATAAGTCAAGATGTATATATATAAATGTCGTTATGAGAAATGGCAAGCTTAGGCGGCGAAACGATAGCCGCCCTGTGCCGCGCTTGCCCAAGAAGCCCCTTTTTGCGTACAATACCGCTTCTTATTATAGAGAACGCAGTCATGCCGACAAGGAGCGCACGCACAATGAGCCAAGAAAAGGCAGTCGCCGGCGGCGACGATATCGTGGACGAGGAAAGCGCGAGCAGGGCCTTATCCGAGCAGCAGCTCGTACGGCGCCAGAAGCTAGCCAAACTGCAGGCAGAGGGCCGCGACCCCTTTGCCCAGCTTACCTGGAACCATAGCCACCACTCCGCGGACATAAAGCGCGACTTTGAAGCCCTCGAGAATAAAGACGTATCGATAGCCGGCCGCGTCATGAGCTTCCGCGACATAGGCAAGGCCGCCTTCGTGGACCTGCAGGATAGGGATGGACGCGTGCAGGTATACCTCAATGCCGAAGCGCTCGGCGACGAGGTCTATGCCCACATCAAGACCTGGGACGTGGGCGATATCGTGGGCGTGGAAGGCTTCGTCTTCCGCACCCGGCGCGGCGAGATATCCGTGCACGCTAAGCGCATGGTCCTCCTTACCAAGGCCCTCGAGCCCCTGCCCGAGAAATTCCACGGCCTTAAGGACCCGGAAATCCGCTACAGGCGCCGCTACCTGGACCTGGTGATGAACCCGCAGGTCATGGATACCTTTAAGAAGCGCACCCTCATCATCAAGGCCATACGTGAGTACCTGGACAGCCGCGAGTACATAGAGGTGGATACGCCCATCCTGTCGACCATAGCCTCAGGCGCGGCCGCCCGGCCCTTCGTCACCAAGTCCAACGCGCTTAACCTGCAGCTCTACCTCCGCATAGCCACCGAGCTTTACCTTAAGCGCTGCATCGTGGGCGGCATGGAGCGCGTGTACGATATGGGCAAGAACTTCCGCAACGAAGGCATCGATATACGCCATAACCCGGAATTCACCATGATAGAGCTGTACCAGGCCTATGCCGACTACAAGGACATGATGGAGCTCTGCGAGAACATGGTCGCCTACGCGGCCGAGAAGGCCACCGGCAGCGCCAAGGTCATGTATCAGGGCACTGAAATCGACCTAAGCCCGCCCTGGCGCCGCCTTACCATGGTAGACGCGGTCAAGGAATACGGCAAACTGGACTTCGGCGCCGTTAAGACCGACGCAGAGGCGCAGGATATTGCCAAAAAGCACGGCCTTGAGCACGAGCTTAAAAAGAAGCTTAAGGACTGCACCAAGGGCGACATCCTGAACGCGGCCTTCGAGAAGTACGCCGAGGAGCACCTGATACAGCCTACCTTTATCATGGACTACCCGGCCGACATATCGCCGCTCACCAAGCAGAAGCCCGGCGACCCCACCATGACCGAGCGCTTCGAGGCCTTTATATACGGCCGCGAGCTGGCCAACGCCTATTCCGAGCTCAACGACCCAATCGTGCAGCTCGAGCGCTTCCAGCAGCAGTCCCGCGAACGCGAGCTTGGCGACGACGAGGCCTACATGTTCGACGAGGACTTCATATCTAGCCTCGAAGTAGGCATGCCTCCCACCGGCGGCATGGGCATAGGCGTGGACCGGCTCATCATGTTCCTCACCGACGCGTACAGCATACGCGATGTGATACTCTTTCCAACGATGAAACCCGTTTAGGGACGACGCCGCCAAAGGCGGCGCGTCCCTAAACGGGGCGCTTCGTACCGACTCCGGCGGGAGGCGGCGCCTTGCGGCTCGCCTCTCGCCGTCGCGGTACAAACGCCCCTGGCGAGCCTATAAAAGCCGATGCCGGCTTTTATGGGCTCGCCGCTTTTATTTAGGGCTTGTCTGTGGTGGAGGGAGTCGCTGATTAAGGGAAGCATGCCGGAGGGGCGGGTTGGTTCTGCGTGACTGGGGACGGGTTCTGTTTGCGGCGCGGGCCTGCGGCCGCGCTGGGTGGCTGTGGGCTGGTTCTGTTTGCGGCGCGGGCCTGCGGCCGCGCTGGGTGGGGTGTTGGGCGACTGGGGACGGGTTCTGTTCGCGGCGCGGGAGCGGCTTGGACCGGCGAGACTGCGCATGCTCCTCTGATAAGCCCGGGTCCCTACACCAGCCCTAGCGCCGCCGCGTAGCGCACCGCCTCGGCGCTGCTTCTCGTGCCCAGCTTCTCAAGAATCCTTTGCCTGTGATTGTTGACCGTGGCCACGCTTATAAACAGGCTATCGGCTATTTCCTTACTGGCCAGCCCGGAAGCCACGAGGCCGAGCACCTCGAGTTCGCGCTTGGAAAGGCTCCGCCGCTCACCAGCCCGCTCGTTGACCCGCTCCGCCGGCGGGAAGAGAAACCATGCGCCCGTTCTCACATTGACCAGCCTTCGCTCTGGTTCGGCGTCGAGCGAGCCCCTTGGCGCCAGGTCGTTAGCGATGAGCACGAGCCAGATATTGCCCCGCTTGTCGAGTTCGAGAGCCACTACCTGCTGAAGAATTCTTACGAGCCCTCCCGATGCGGCCCTGATGCGGAATTCAAATGACAGCTTGTAGTCTTTGCGCTCGCCCGCAGGCAAGGCGAACAGGAAACGGAATGTCCTGGCTATGGTCTCCAGCACGAAGCTCAGGTCGGGCGCGTGCATCAGCCTGAAGAAGTAGTCGGGTCCCTCGACCAG
Organism: Spirochaetaceae bacterium UBA5200; assembly: GCA_002412825.1. Taxonomy (GTDB): domain Bacteria; phylum Spirochaetota; class Spirochaetia; order Treponematales; family UBA12059; genus UBA5200. The sequence goes on along the minus strand of DHVU01000004.1, from coordinate 54,046 downwards.
AGCCTCGTTCCGTGGGTAGCCGCCGAGGAACCTGAACGACGAAGTAAGGAATCTGTAGCGGCGAGCGCGCAGGTCGTAGAGGGCCACCGAGCTGCCTTCGACGGCGTCCAGACGCTCCAGGAACGGCAGGTGATGATCGAGTATGGCTTCGTCGCAGTCCTCCGCCCGGAGCCTTACGAGCGACAGCACCTTTTCGTACTCCCCTAGCCATTCTCCGGCGTCCACGCGACCTCCCGATACTCTACGAGGCGACAGAATGATGATTACTCATCATACCCCGGAATGGGCCTCCCTGGTAGAGTTGATGGCGAGCGGGACGGTACGAGCGCCATGCATGACGGTCTGCCCCCGCCGCGTCAATTCCACCGGAGGCAAAGCAATGACCGAGACCCAGACCCTGAAGACCCTGCAGCTTTTCTACGCCGGCACGCTCGTGGACGCCGTCAGGCAGTACGAGTCCCACGGCATACTTGAAGATGTCACCGAGGCCAAGCGGCGCGAGCAGGAGGCCGCCGCGCCGGGGCAACTGCATAGGCTCGGCATAACGAGTCCCGAAGCGCTTTTCGGCACCTTCCAGGCCGTCTTCGGCTGCGCCGACTGGACGACGGAATCGGATGGGGCCGTTTTCCGCGCTACCGCCGGGTCATGCCTTGCGTGCGCGATAGCAAAAAAGCTCGGGGCGCCGGCCCCGTGCTCGATTTCCTGCATCAATCCCTTCGTCGGACTATCCAAATCCCTTCCCGAGCCTAGGCGGCTCGAGGTGAAGGAAACCCTCTGGGACGGAAGCGCCTGCGTTTTCGAGCTGTCGCCGGCCTAGGCTCGTACGCCCCCGGTTTCGCGCGGGCCGACTGAGGCGCTAGGCGGCACCGCCGGCCGTGGACGGGGCTAGCCCGCTGCCGGGCGGCTAGAATTCTTATTAAACGTAGCTCTTATAGAAAGAACACCGCCGAGCCCGCCACGGCTATCAGGGCGCCTATGATTTCGAGGGCGCGTACTTTCTGTTTAAAGAAGATGATGGACGGCGGGATTATGAGCGCGGGGGTAAGGCCTATGAGGGTGCTGACTATGCCGGCGAAAGTACGCTGCATGGCGAAAAGCGAGAGGGCGACGCCCAGGAAGGGGCCGGCTATGGCGCCCGCTACGGTAAGCTTCATGCCTATGGGATCCTTGGGGGCGGCCTTGATGCTCCTGCCCCTATCCCAGAAGAAGGATACGATGGTAAAGCCGACTATAGCGGATATTACCCGAATTTGGGTGCCCGATATGGGGTCGTAGTCGCCTAGGCCGTGCTTGGTAAAGATCATGCCTATGGATTGGCCTACGGCCGATAGGGCGGCGAAGAGGTAGCCGCGCTTGTCTTCCTTGCTTATGAGCGCTGCTTTATTCACTTCCTTGGCTACGCTTTTAACGTCCCGCCTGCCCAGTACCGCCATCATTATGCCAATGGCGACTATAGTCATGCCCAGTATGCTTTTCGTTCCCATGGCCTCGCCGAGGAAAAGGTAGCCTAAGAGCCCGGTAATGGGCGGCGATGCGGCTAAAAAGAGCATGGCCATGCGGCTTCCTATAGTCTTATAGGCGGTAAAGAGGAAGATGTCGGTTATGACGAAGCCTATGATGCCTGACAGGGAGAGGAAGAGCCAGGCGCTGGGAGAGGCGTCCAGCGGCAGGGGCATGCCGCGCAACAGAGTGGCGGAAAGTCCCAAGAAGAAAAAGGCGAAGAGTACCTTGTAAAAGTTTACGGCTATGACGCCGACGCGCTTCGTGGCCCGCTCGAAAAAAATTGCCGAAAGGGTCCAGCATATGGCCGTGCCGAAGGCAGCGATTTCGCCGATTCTCTGCATAATGCATGGACTATAGCGACGCGGGGGTGGCGTGGGAAGCCCCCACGTTACCGAGCCCTCGCCGCACCGGGCTGATTTGACAATTGCCGGGAATAGCCCTATGTTTTGTATTGAGCGGAAGCGAAAAACGCTTCCGGAAGGAGGGCATATGGCCGTTATCTGCGTAGCCCGTGAACTCGCCGCTCTCGGCGATGAAACCGTCCGGGAGCTTGCAAAGATCACCGGGTATAGGGCGGTGGACAAGGAAGCCTTGGAAAACCGCATGTCGGAACTGGGCATAAAACCGGAGACCCGCGCCAAGTACGACGAGAAGAAACCGGGTTTCTGGGCATCTCTTTCGCAGGATAGGGACGATTACCTGCATTTTCTCAAGACGGCCCTGTATGAAGAGGCCGCCAAGGGCGATTGCATCATCGCCGGCCGCGGCGGCTTCGCGGTATTCGCCGGCGTTCCCGGCGTTATATCCATTAAGCTGATAGCGCCCCGTGAACTCCGCATAGCCCGCATACGCGAGCACTTCAAGTGCGACGAGCGGCAGGCCGAGGCTATGATCAAGCAGAGCGACCATGACCGCAAGGGCTTCCATGATTATTTCTTCAATGTGGACTGGAACGATCCTTCGAACTATGACCTTGCCGTCAATACGGCGCGCGAGCACCCCGCCACTATCGCGGGGGTTATAGACAAGCTGCGTACGCTGGTGGTAACCGACGAGCATGAGAAGGCCTGCGAAATGCGCATAAAGGAGCTCAACCTTGGCCAGAAGGTGGTAAGCGAGATCGTATACGCCAAGCATGTGCCGGTTCATTTCCTAGAGGCTGACGTTCGTGGCGCTAAGGTGGCGTTGCACGGCGTGGCTAATACCCAGAGCGCCATAGACGCCGCCGGCGCGGCGGCCATGGGCATAAGCGGGGTGGATGTCGTGGACAACGCTATTCAGATCGTGCAGGAATTCGCGGTTATGCCCTAACATCGCTCTGTGCTAAGCATAGGCCGCCCGGGTATTCCCCGGCGGCCTTTTTTTCGTTACGATAGGCGCTATGACCTACATTACCGGCTTCCACGGCATGGAAGAAGCCATACGCTCAGGCAAGCTGAAGGGCTCTTCGCTCTTCGTATCGTCGCCTGGGCCCCGTATCAAGCGCATTATGGAAGACGCGCAAAAGAAAGGCATCCAGATACAGCGGGTAGCGGCGGCAGAGCTCGATAGGCTCGCGCCGGACAACCGCGGCGCTGCGCTTGCCATAGAGGGCTTGGCCAGCGCGCCTGCCATAGACCTAGGCGAATGGTGTTCGTCCCTGCGCGCCGATAAGGCGACGGTGCTGCTCCTGGACCATATCGAGGATCCGCATAATTACGGCGCCATACTGCGCTCCGCGGACGTGTTTGCCTGCGATCTGGTCATTGTGCCTGAGCGCCGCGCCGCGGGCCAGACGGACGCTGTGGCTAGAAGCTCGGCAGGCGCTCTGTCCTACGTGCCTGTGGCCGAGGTGAGCAACCTGGCCCGCGCCCTTGAGTTGCTCAAAGGCGCAGGCTTCTGGAGCTATGCCGCCGACATGGGCGGACAGAGCCTTGAAGCGGCGGATCTGCCCAAGCGCATGGCCCTGGTGCTCGGGGCCGAAGGCAATGGCGTATCGCGGCTCCTTAAAGAGCGCTGCGACGGCATACTGTCCATACCGCAGTACGGCCACGTCGATTCGCTCAACGTGTCGGTAGCCGCCGGCATATTCCTCTACGCGCTCAAGACCCGACCGGTTTGATGCCGGTCTTTAGCAGATAGAATTGATTTTACCGACCCTGCGCTGGTGGCGCTCGCCCTCGAATTGGGCTGCCAGGAAGGCGTCCAGCATAGCGCTCACCGGTACCTGGTACTGTATGCGCCCCCCGAAGGCTATGAAGTTGGCATCGTTATGGCGCTTGCACATGTCCGCGGTATAGAGGTCGAATACCTGGGCGCAGCGTATGCCGGGCACCTTGTTGGCGGACATGCTTATGCCTATGCCCGAGCCGCAGCACACGATGCCGAAATCGTACGAGCCGCTTAGGTATCGTTTAGCGGCCTTTACGGCCATATCGGGATAGTCCACCGATTCCTCGCTATCCACGCCTATATTATCCACCTCGTGGCCTTTGGCCTTTAGGTGCCGCACGATTTCCTCTTTTAACGCCACGGCTCCGTGGTCATTCGCAATCACGATTTTCATTTCATATCCTCCCTCCCGATTCTAGCCTTTTAGCGGGCGGCGCCGCAAGCGCGCTACGCAAAGCCGGCGTAATGCTCTCCGGGTGGCGCGGCGCGCCATCAGAGGGAGGGAACTATGGATACTGCATGGCGCTATGGGTTTTGGGCGGCCGCGTTAACGGCTATGCTCCTGAGTTGGTGCTGCGTGCCTGAGCTTATAAGTCCGCCTTTTGAGCCGGGTGACCTGCGCCCGCCCGCCGTGGTGGATTGGCGCTCAAGCGCTGCCCGCGAGTTGCGTATTGCCTTTGACGAGGCCGTGCGGGCTGAGCTTGCCGACTTTGCCTGTGCCGAGGACGTAGGAATAGCGGCCGTGCAGGCCGGTACGGATGGCCGTGAGCTCGTCATACTGTTGGAGCGGGATCAGGAGCCTGGAAAGGCCTTCAGCCTTTCAGGGCTTGCTTTTGACCTGCATGGCAATGCTACGAGCTTTATACTGCCGTTTTGGGGACATAATCCAAGGCCGGCCGGTATCGCCATAAATGAGCTTGGCTCGGTGGCCTCGGCCAGCCACCCCGATGCGCTGGAATTCTACGTTAAAAGCGCGGGCAATCTTGCGGGCTTGGCTTTCTACGTGGGGCTGCGCGGGGACTACGATCATCGCTATATATTTCCGCCTTGCGAAGTGGCGGCAGGAGACTTTGTCGTGCTTCACCTGAGGCCGCAGGGCATAGAAAGCGAACGGGATGAGCTGTCCGATAAGGGCTCTTCAGGCGGGCTCGACGCTACTCCCGACGCCTGGGATTTCTGGTACCGCGCCGGCGGCGGCGGCCTGCCTGACAAAAATGGAGCCCTGAGCCTATATGATACGCCGGGAGGTTCTATCATGGACGCCTTGCTCTATAGCGACCGCGGCGCGGATTCGACGGCTAATTATGGCGGTTTTGGCACCGCGTCTTTCCAGGCGCGGGCTACGGCCATCGTCGAGGCGGGTGCTTGGCTTAAGGCGGCTGATCGGGTAAGCCCAGGCGATTGCGCGTCCTCCCTCGGTATAACGTCCACGAGAACCCTAAACCGCGGTTCCGATTCTAAGGATAGCGACCACAAGGACGATTGGCACATAGTGCCTACGAGCGGAATAAGCCTGGGCAGGGTGAATAGCGATGCGGTATACAATCCGTGATAGAGGGCTGTGGGAAAAGCCGGGGGAAGGAGTCCCCCGGTTGGCGAGTTATATCAGTTCCTTGAACATATTCTCGATCTCATGCTTAGGCAGGGCGCCTACCTTTTGCTTATAGGGCTTACCGTCTTTGAATACGATAAGCGTTGGTATGGATATGATGTTGAAGCGGGTGGCCAAGTCGGACTCATTATCTACGTTTACCTTGCCTATCTTGAGCTTGCCTGCGTAGGTCTTGGCAAGATCGTCTATGTGCGGCCCGAGCATGCGGCAGGGCATGCACCATTCCGCCCAGAAGTCCAGCAGCACGGGTACGGTCGATTGTTCTACTTCGGCGTCAAAGTTCGCCATGGTTATTTCCAAGCCTGCGCTCATTCTTTGGTTTCTCCTTCATGGCTACTGCAGCCTTGATAGAAAATAGCGCTTGTGCCGCGCTCTGTCAAACCCATACGGCAGTATTGAAGTAGTAAGCGCCTGGGTATATGATCGAGTAATGTTAGCCCTCTATTTGCAGATATTCTTTACCATACTTATCGTCGTGGATCCCATAGGCATCGTGCCTATGTTTATTTCCACCACCTCGCACATGCAGAAATCCGAGAGGCTTGCCGCCATGCGCAAGGCGATACTCGTATCCAGCATCGTGCTATCGGTATTTATCTTGGGGGGGCGCTTTATCCTGGGCTTTTTCGGCATAAGCCCCGGCGCCTTTTACATAGCCGGCGGCGTTATGTTCTTCCTTATAGCTATAGACATGCTCTTCGGCCAGCCTAAGCGCGCCAAGACCTCCAGCGACGAGTCGGAAGAGGATAGCAGTTCCGTCGCGGTTTTCCCGCTGGCCATACCCATGATTGCGGGGCCGGGCACGGTTACCACCATCATGCTCTATGCCACCGGCCAATACTCCTATCTGGAAATAACGGGCCTCCTATTCGCGGCCATCGCGCCGGTACTGGCCATCATGTTCCTGGCCATGCGCTCAAGCGGCCTTATACTCAAGGTTTTAGGAAAAACCGGCGTGTCCGTGGTCGAGCGCATGATGGGCCTCATCTTGTCGGGGCTCTCCATACAGTTCGTATACGACGGCCTTGAAAAATTGGGCTTGATACCCGGGCTCTAGAGGGCTACGATGGGCTATCATGCTCAAACGCTTCTTGCTCTACTACCGCCCCTATAAAGGCTTATTAGCTGTCGATCTTGGCTCAGCGCTCTTGCTTGCCTTATCCGACCTGGTGTTTCCCGCCGCCACCAAGCAGGTAATCGACGTCATCGTGCCGTCTGGCGACTTTGCCAGGCTGGCCCGCTTTGCCCTTGCCCTCGCGGCCATGTATGCCCTGCGCGCCGGACTTGAGTACGTGGTAGGCTTTTACGGCCATGTGCTGGGCGTAAACATACAGCGCGACCTGCGCCGCGACATATTCAAGCACCTGCAGACCCTTGACCTGCGCTTTTACGACGATACGAAGACCGGCCAGATCATGAGCCGCATCGTGGGCGACCTCTTCGACCTTGCCGAGATATCGCACCATCTGCCTGAAGACCTCCTGGCCGCCTCGGTGCGGCTCGTAGGCTCCCTCATCGTCATGCTCATCCTTGAATGGCGCCTGGCCCTGGTGGTGTTCGCCATCGTGCCGGTGCTGGCCCTGTTCTCCTCGAGCTTCCGGGGCAAGTTCCGCAGGGCCTTCAAGCGCAACAAGGAAACCATGGCCGCTATCAATGAGCGCATAGAGGAAAGCATATCCGGCGTGCGCGTGGTGCGGGCCTTCGGCAATGAGGATTTCGAGTCTCGGCGCTTCGATGAGGGCAACGACCTCTTCAGGCAGTCACGCGTGCAATCGGTCAAGCATATAGGCGTATTCAATTCCGGCGTGGGGCTCCTGTCCAATATCGGGCTCGTGGTGGTGCTGGCAGGCGGCGGCTACGCGGCCCTCAAGGGCAGCATAGGCCCGGGCGCTTACGCCGCCTTCGCGCTCTACGTTACCCGCTTCTTCCAGCCCCTCGATACCCTGGTGCGCTCGATGGAAATGTTCCAGGAAGGGGCAGCCGGCTTCAAGCGCTTCATCGAGATCATGGACACCAAGCCCTCGATAGTCGACGAGCCCGGCGCGCAGGCCCTGGCCAGCGTGCGCGGGGACGTTCGTTTCACGGACGTAGGCTTCCGCTATGGCGACGGCCGCGAGCGCGTGCTCCACAAGGTGAACCTGCACGTGGCCCCCGGCCAGACCGTTGCCATCGTGGGGCCGTCCGGGGCGGGCAAGACCACGCTCTGCTCGCTCATACCCCGCTTCTACGAAATAGAGGAAGGCTCCATAACCATAGACGGCATGGACCTGCGCCGCGCGACCATAGCATCGCTGCGGGCGGCGGTGGGCCTCGTGCAGCAGGACGTGTTCCTATTTTCAGGCAGCGTGCGCGACAACATAGCCTACGGCAGCCTTGACGCCAGCGACGAGAAGATAGAGCGCGCGGCGGCATCGGCTAACGCCCTTGGCTTTATACGCTCGCTGCCGCTGGGCTTTGATACCCTCGTGGGCGAGCGCGGCGTCAAGCTCTCAGGCGGCCAGAAGCAGCGCATAGCCATAGCCAGGATGTTCCTAAAGGATCCGCCCATATTGATACTGGACGAAGCCACGAGCTCGCTCGATACCATGAGCGAGCTGGCCATACGCCAGTCGCTCGAGGATCTGTCCAAGGGCAGGACCACCTTCATCATAGCCCATCGCCTGGCCACGATACGCCACGCCGCGCGCATACTCGTGCTTACGGAAGATGGCATCGTGGAGGAGGGCGGCCATGACGAACTCGTGGATAAGCGCGGCATATACTGGCAGCTCTACAACGCCCAGGTGGAAAGCCTCCTGGTGGGCGGCTCGGCCTAGCGCGTAACGCTGTACCAGCGTACCACGCCCACCTTGTTGCGTGCCTCGCTGTAGATCATGCCGCCGTTCCAGTAGTCCAGCGCGGCGAAGAGGCTGTTCCCTCCGTCGTCAGGCCCGCTCTTAGGCCCCCGATAGCTGGCCAGCTCAAGGAAGGCGTCGAAGTCCTGGTTATGGAGCGCCGTTTGCCGCCTGCGGTAGAAATCGTTCCAATCGTCCAGGTCGACGAAGCCCTCGCCCTCGTCCTCGACTATGAAGCGCACGCGCTTGCGCAGGTCATACCATACGCGCAGTAGCTTGCTGGGGTCGCTGCGGTTGCCGTGTTTTATGCCGTTCTTAATTATTTCCGAGAGCTGCTGCTCGAGCAGCCCGTCTTCCAAGAATGCCTCCGGGCAATCTTGGAGCACCTGGGCGGCGTAGTCGCGTATGCGCTTAAAGTCGCTGGGGAACTCGATGTAGCGCATACCCTGCGCGTCGAAGAGCTCATTACGCTCGTCTACTATTAGCTTCCGTACGATGAATTGGCTCATGAGCGCGCCGCGTCCCTTCGGTCCTCTTTGATGATGCTTATCACGTTGCACAGGGTCAGGACCTTACGCGGGGTTCCCATGAGGCCGGTAAAGCGCAGTTCGCCTCCATGGGCCTTAGCCGCTTGCAGCAGCTTAATGATGGCCCCTACGCCGGTGCTATCGAGATAGCGAAGCCCGGCGCAGTCGAAGCGGAGCCGCGTCGGCCCGGCGCCAAGCCGCGCCACCATATCGCGCAAAAAACTCGGCGCATTGTACAGGTCGCAGTCGCCTATAAGGGCGAACTCGAGAAAGCCGTCAGGCGCGGTACCGAGCACCTTCCATTCCAAACCGTGTTCCATGTAGAACTCCAAATCGCTGGATGATCAGCACAGTGTCTCATATGGGTAAGGTGGCTATGAGCGGAGCGTTCATATTAGGTTAAAGATGGGCTTCGCCTATTATTGATATGGCTTTAACGAAAAACTAACCATCGCGCCGTACAATCCTAGCTATGCGAAGCACCATGAATCGAGCGCTCAGCGAGCGCAAGCCAGGCAGGCTCTACAGCTCGTCGATATTGAAGGCCGCGCGGCTCTTCTGGACCGCCTCCGCGGATATATCCTCCACCGCGCTGGCGGATGAGCTCCGGGCTTCTCCCGATATATCGGCCATCGGGCTCGTGGACGCGGAAGGCCGCGCCTTGGGCATAGTGCGGCGCGAGCAGCTCTTCGGCATGCTCAGTAAGCCGTTCGGTAGGGAGATCCTGGGCAAGATGCCGGCGAGCGAGCTCATGGAAGACTTCCCGTCCTTTGACGCCCATGAAGGGCTCTTTACCGTAGCCAACGCACTCCTTGGGGACGACCCCGACCATGCGCCTGAGTTTAGCCTCCTCGTCGATGAGGATAGCTACTTCCAAGGCGTGCTGTCTGCGCGCGATCTATCCGCGTATCTGGCTACTATGACCCGCGAGGATATCGACCTGGCGGGCTCGCTGCAAGAGCGCCTCCTTAGCAGCAATGAGTTGGCTCGGGGCGACGATTGGTCCATAGGCGCCTGGTCGCGAGCCGCCCGCGGGGTAGGCGGCGATTTCTGGTTCACGAAGAGCATGGACGACGGGCGCGTTTTTTTGGCCCTGTGCGACGTATCGGGCAAAGGAGTAGCCGCCTCGCTCGTCGTGGCTATGGCCTGGGGCATGCTCAAGACCTACGACCTGTCGCTGGGCCTCGTGCCGCTTATTAAAGGCTTGAATGAAGCGCTTATAGCCAGCTTTCATTTGGAGAAGTACTTAACCGGCTTCTTCGCCATCTATGACCCCATAAGCAGGGTGCTTGAGCTTGCCGACATGGGGCATTCCCACGCGCTGGTATTCAGGGGAGCCAAGGCGCGGAAGCCCATACTGGGGCAAGCCAACCTTCCCGTGGGCATAGAGCCCACGCTCGAGCCGGGGCTCGTGCGCTGGCGCATGAAGGCGGGCGACCGGCTCCTCATCTACAGCGACGGCTTTACCGAGCAGGAAAACAGCGCGGGCAAGGAATTGGGGGAGAAGCGCCTCGCGCTTATAGCCGCGAAAGCGCTCGCGTCGGGGGAAAGACTGGAAGAAGCGCTGGCCCTTGCCTTCGACCGCTATAGGGGCAAGACGCCGCAACAGGACGACGTCACCATGCTCAGCTTGTCGTTACGCTAAAACCGCGACGACGCCGCGCCCGCTGCAGGCGCAGGAGCCTAGCCTAAGTGCCGCGGATTCGGGGTTTCCCTTACCCGCTTTAGCTGATAGTCCTGCATAGCCGCGAACACCGCAAGCAGGCGCTCCTTGTCATCGTAACGCTCGAGCCCGGCCGCTTCCAGCGCCAGCAAGAGCTCGTGAATCGATTCTATGGTGGATAGGCACCAGTCCGCGGGCTGTTTCTTGATTATCCAGCGGCTCTTTTCCTTAGGGCTGAACATGAGCCGCGGCAGGGCTAACAGCCCCGGGCTCGCGCGGAGCACGCTGCGGGAGCAGGACCAGGTGGCGTCTATGATGAATACGACGAGCCGCCGGCCCGCTAGGAGCCCGGCGGGAAAGGCCTCGCTGCTCAGATTAACGGCCGATGCCCCGGGGTAGAGGAGCATACAGAGCGAGTCCGGGTCGGCCAAGAGTTCGCGCACGCGGGCATTGCCGTCGAAGGCCAGCCCGGGGATGATTTCGCTGCCCTCCAGATTCAGGCAGGCGAGCCTGCCGGTGTTGCATTTCTGCCGCCGCCATTCCTTTTCGTGCATAAGGAGCACGATCTTCGTGCGCAAAGGCAGCGGCGCTGCCTCCGGGCAGAGGCAGGAAGAGGCGGGACGGTTACATAGATAGCATTTCTCTCGAGCCATAGGCCCAGTCTACACGAGGCGGCGCCGTTCGACCAAGGGCTAGCCTGGCGAGAGCAGGGCGCATCTGCTGGAGGAACCCCTTTCATTAATTGAAAAGTCATACTAGTATGTCGCTCATAATTTAAGGCCGCCCCCGGCCTCACGGAGGAACTAGATGAGCGAAGCCAAGATTTATATAGGCACCGATAGCGGCGCCACCACGAGCAAGGTAGGCGCGGTAAAGCTTGACGGCACGCCGGTGAGCACCAAGCTGTCTCAGAAGCCCACGGACGCCCACAAGGGCCGCGACGCGGTGCTCGACGGCTGGATGGCCGCGATAGAGGAATTCATAGCGGAGAACGGCTATGGCTGGGCTGACGTGGGCGGCGTAGGCCTGTCCATACCCGGGCCCTTCCTCGCGCCCGGCGTGCTGGGAGAGGCCGCTAACCTGCCTAAGGACATGGACGGCTGGAACGTGGCCGCCGACTACGCGGCGCGCCTGAGCAAAGCCGCTGGCCGGCCCATCAAGGTGAACGTGGGCAATGACGGCAACTACGGCGGCGTGGCGGAAGCCAGGCTCGTGCGCGGCGAGGGCAGGGGCACGGTGCTCATGCTGGCTCCCGGCTCGGGCTTAGGCGTGGCCTTCGTTGACGACCGCGGCCTGCCCCTTGACGGCGATTCGCTGGTGGGCATGGAAGGCGGGCACATGCCCCTGCCCCTGCAGCTCGTGGGAATGCCAGCCTTCAAGTGCGGCTGCGGCCGCGACTGGGGCTGCGTCGAGGCGTATACCACCATATCGGGCCTTCCCCAGCTCCTGGCCGTCATGCTGGAGCGCCACCCCGAGCATCCCCTGGCAAGCTCGCCCGCGCCTATAAAGGAAAAGGTACTGTCCCTGCGCACCCTGGCACAAAAGGGCGATGCGCTGGCCAACGAGATATTCGACTTCCAGGCCAAGGCCCTGGGCATACACGTGGCGAACCTTGCCATGGCCGTCGACCCCGAATTCGTGGTCATTGGCGGTGGCCTTATGGACCCCGAAAGCACGACCGACGCATTCCGGGCTCGGTACCTAAAGACCCTGGAAGAGGCGGCCAAACCCTATCTCTGGCCTGCCCAGCGCAAGAAAATAAAGTATTCGGCGGCGCGCTTAGGCGAGCTGTCCCAGGCCATAGGCGCGGCCCTCGTCGCGCTGTACAGCGCATAGTGGATATAGCCCTTTACAGCCCCGAGGGTGTACAGCCCTGGCTCGCGGCTCTCTCGGCGGCTTTCTCCTCTCTGCCTATGGCTGGATCGCCGCCCGCGCTGCATAGCTGGCCGGGCGCTCCCGCCTGCGATTACGCCCTGCTCTGGCGGCCGCCGGCCGCCTTCTTCGCCGAGCAGCCCAGGCTCAAGGCGGCCTTCGCGCTTGGGGCCGGCGTGGACTCGCTCCTTGCCGCCGAAGGGCTGCCGGCGGACCTTGCTATCTACCGTATAGAGGACGCTGGCATGGCCGACCAAATGGTGGAGTACGCCCTGTACGCCTGCCTGGAGCGCCTGCGCGGTTTCGACCGCTACCGCGAGGATCAGCGAACAGGACGCTGGGGCCAGGGCCGATACGCCGAACGGAGCGCTCTTAGGGTAGCCGTGCTGGGCTTGGGCGCCCTTGGCGGCGCGGTCGCCCGCGCGCTTGTGGCTTTCGGCTTCAGCGTGAGCGCCTGGAGCAGAAGACCCAAATCCCTGCCCGGCATCGCTTGCTACGCGGGGCTGGAGGGCCTTGAGCATACCCTGTCGCGCGCCGATCTGCTCATAATCCTGTTGCCGCTAAGTCGGGCTACCGAAGGCTTGCTTAATGAAGCAAGGCTGAGCCTGTTGCCGGAAGGCGCTTGGATCGTGAACCTCGCCCGGGGCAGGCTCGTGCACGAGCAGGACCTGCTTGCCGCCTTGGAAGCCGGCCGCATAGGGCGGGCTATGCTCGACGTGTTCAATGAAGAGCCTGTGCCGCCAGGCCATCCGTTTTGGACGCACCCGCGGGTGTTCATGACGCCTCATATCGCGGCCATAACGCCGGAAGAGAAAGCCGCCAGGCAGATAGCCGCGGGTATTGCCGCCTTAGAGGAGGGAAGGCAGCCCTCGGGTAGGGTGGACAGGCTTGCCGGCTATTAAGATCAGCCCTTCGCTATGAGGCCACGCTTAAAAAGATCGGTGGCTATAGCGCTTATGGCATGCTGAGCCTCTTCTACGGCCGCTAATTCCACCGGTCCGGCCGTGTCGAGGTGTACCTTGAGCTTCATTGCCGATTCGGCCCCCAGCGCGCTGAATACCTTGCCGCGTATAATGGGACTGGCGCCTTTAAGCGCTAGAAAGAGCGCATGCTGATCGCAGGAGCTTAGGACAAGCTTCATGTCGTCTATGTGTACATGCTCAAGCTCGTCAAAGCTGAATGCTCCGCTCTTTAGCGCGGCGGCGGCGGCAGGATCTTCGGCGCCCAGTTCTTTTTCGAGCCGCGTTTTTGCGTAAATGTCTAAGCGTTCCGCAATGGAAGCGAACAGCTCCGTCCCTATCATCGTTCCGCTTGATCGTAAAAATTCCGTTCCGCCGCGTACTGACCGTAGCGCGTCGATGAGGGCTGGCGGCAAGGGCGCGCCTTGCGATACGGCGCGGGCAAGGGCGAGCTGGTCGCGCAACGATAGCCGGCATACGATGTCGGCCCCAAGCTTAGCCAGGTCAACGTTTTCCATGATGACTCCCTGCAAAGAAGCATGAGCCGATTATAACATGGACTCCCCGGCAGTGTATTATTTTTCACGCGCAAAAAAAAACCGCCCGGATTCGGGCGGCTGTTCTCGGAACTTATGATTTGTCCGGGTAGCGTATCGAAAGGTGGAGCTCGTCCAGCTGCTTTTGATCCACCTCGTTCGGGCATTCGTGCGCCTCCTCACGGAGGCGCGTCGGTAAGGTATGGATTATATGCGCGGCCGGGCGGCCGCGCGGCGCGAACCATTGGGTATAGGTTGAATGCCCTCACTCGGGGATTATGGCTTCTCCGGGTATCGTATCGAAAGGTGGAGCTCGTCCAGCTGCTTTTGATCCACCTCGTTCGGGCATTCGTCCATTGGGGAGACGGCGAAGGAGTTCTTGGGAAAGGCTATGACTTCCTTGATGCTCGTCTCGCCTGCCATGAGCATGACCAGGCGGTCTAAGCCGGGCGCTATGCCGCCGTGGGGAGGGGCGCCGTACTTGAAGGCCTCGGTTAGGAAGCCGAACTTCTTCTCCGCCTCGGCGGGGTCGAAGCCGACTATCTTGAACACTTTCTTCTGCAGGTCGGGGTCATGGATACGTATGGAGCCCGAGGCAAGCTCGAAGCCGTTGAGCACGAGGTCGTAGAGGTCGCCCTTCACGGAGCCGGGGTCGCTCTCCATCGTGGCGTGGTACTGTTCCTGCGGCCAGGTGAACATATGGTGGGCGGTGTCCCACTTATTTTCGTCTTCATTCCACTCGAACATGGGAAAGTCCACGATCCAGGCGAACTTAAACACCTTGGGGTCGCAGAAGCCCAAGTCCTTGCCTAGCTTGGAGCGCACCGCTCCCAAAGCAATATTCGCTATCCTGCGCTTAGCGTCGGCTACGAGGAGTATGAGGTCGCCTGGCTTAGCGCCAAGGCCGCTTATAAGATCGGCCGCGTTATCGGCGAAGAATTTTGATGCGCCGCCTTCAAGCACCGGCTTGCCGGCGGGGTCGGCGGCCACCTTCATCCAGGCCATGCCTTTGGCCTTGTATATCTTGGCAGCGGCTTCAAGCTCGTCTATCTGCTTGCGCGAGTAGTCTGCCTTGCCTGGCACGACGAGGGCTTTCACGCCGCCGCCCGCCTGAGTAACGCCCTTGGCCGCGGCTTCCCTGCGCTCGGCTTCGCCATTGGCAAGGGCGTCCTTAAAGGCCTGGAAGCTGGACTGCTCCACGTAAGGGGCAAAGTCCTGCATGCGCATATCGAAACGCAGGTCCGGCTTATCCGATCCGTAAAGCTCCAGGGCCTCGTCATAGGACAGGCGCTTGAATTGCGCGGGCAGGCTTACGCCAAGGGTCTTCTTGAATACATGGCCAAAGAGCCCTTCTATCATGGCCAGCACGTCGTCGCGCTCCACGAAGGACATCTCAATATCGATCTGGGTAAACTCAGGCTGCCTGTCGCCGCGGGCGTCCTCGTCGCGGTAGCAACGCGCTATCTGGAAGTACTTGTCGAAGCCCGACACCATGAGTATCTGCTTGTAGAGCTGAGGGCTCTGCGGCAGAGCGTAGAATTTGCCGGGGTAGAGCCGGCTGGGCACGAGGTAGTCGCGCGCGCCTTCGGGCGTGCTCTTTATGAAGGTAGGCGTCTCGATTTCGTAGAAGCCCTGGCTTATCATCCACTCGCGCACGGCGAAGCTTACGTCGTTGCGCAGCTTCATGCGGTATTGCATGCCGCCCGAGCGCAGGTCCAGGTAACGGTACTTGAGCCTAAGCTCTTCCTTAGCGTCGCTTTCCTGGTCTATCTGGAAGGGCAGAAGTTCGCAGCGCGTAAGTATTTCTATGCGCGAGGCGACGAGCTCTATGGCGCCGGTAGCCATGTCGGCGTTGACCATGCTGTCCGGCCTGGCGCGCACCGTGCCCTCAACCGCTATGCAGAACTCATGCTTGAGCTCCGCCGCGATGGCCTTGAGCGCGTCGGAGGCGTCGGAGTCCACTACGACCTGGGTTATGCCATAGCGGTCGCGGAGGTTCACGAAGGATATGCCGCCGTGGTCACGCTTGCGGTGAACCCAGCCATTGAGAGTTGCGGTCTTGCCTGCGTCGGCCTTGGTTAGGGCCCCACAATGTACGCTGCGCTTCATGTGCTTCATAGTGCTGAGACTATAACGCGCCGGAGGCTAGCTCGTCCAGTAATGCCTTAGCCGCGCAGGCCCAGATAGCGCACGAGCGGCTCTGTGCGGGCTATGCGCAGCGGAAAATCCGCCGCGCATAAGGGATGGGCCTCGCCGTCCATCTGCACCAGGATTTCCGCTCCGTACTGTATATCCAGTTCGCTGGCGGAGAAGAGCAATGCTTCGGGGAATTTTCGGTGGCCGCCTTTGGCTATAGGCCCTTTGAGGGCGAGCTTGCGGAGCAGCGGCATCTGGCGTATAGCGCACACATTGTCGTCGTCGGGCAGTATGGGCTTGTTGGCGCCATAGCGCCTATGCCCGCTTATGCCCATGGCGGTAAGGAGGAAGCGCCCCTCGTAGCGCGCCAGTTCCGTTCCCTTCTCGTCCTTGGCGACGATAAGCATGTCAGCGCTCGGATAAATCCTGTCGTACAGTATAGAGGCGACGTCCAGCCAGAGCTTATAGAAGTCGCCGGGCAGATTAGCCTTGAGCTTATTGGTTTGCTGCGTCACGAAGGCGTCTAAGCCTATGCTTGCTATATTGAATGAGCGCCATTCGCCTTCCGGAGCTGCTGAAGCCGCCGGCCCCTGGGGATTGGGTATGACCCGGAGCGCGGGTTGGGTGGCGACGCGGCCGTCGGGACCAAGGCGACGTAGGGACTCTTCCATGCTATGCCCGTCGGAGCCGTCATTGCCCGTGCCCATGGGCAGGCGCAGCACGGTGAAGCGTTCTCTGAGCTCCGCCGGGGCGCGTGATAGGGCATCAAGGAATTCGTGGCTCGTGCCGTCGCCCGAGGCTATCATGACGAGCCAGGAGCGCCCATGCTTCATGGCGGCCTCATCAAGGAACTCAGCCGCCAACTGGGATGCGTGCCGCGGCCCTTCGGTATAGCGCAGGCGCCAATCGTAGTGCTTCTGGCGGGCGGCGAAGCCGGCTAGCGAACCAAGCGCGTTCTGGATGGCCTGCACCGCGTCGCCGAAGCGGCGTTCGTTGGTGAAGCCTCCGGCCCTGGGATTAATGACGAGCGCTACTTCAAGCGGTTTATCCGCTAATACGGGGCTGACGCCGATAAGGGCCCTAAGGCCGTCCGCGAAGGGACTAATATCCTTCATGCGGGCAGTGTACTACGAGTCTTCTCGATTGAGAAGCGGGCTTACGATGTCGCATTGCGTAATTTTACGACAAAAGCATTGTCAGTTGTCATAATGCTGGCGTACAATAGGCGCACGAGTAATCGCAGAGCGGCTGCTTTCGGACTAGTCGCAGAAAGGCTCAATTATGGAATTTTCCTGGAAAATCGTCATTGACGCGGGAGTCATATCGATGGCTCTCCTCCTGGCTACCTTGCTTCGTTCCAAATGGCGCTTCCTTCAGCGCTTCATGGTGCCCAATGCCCTTACCGCAGGTTTCCTCCTCCTGCCGGTATATAACTACCTCATGCCTGCCCTAGGGTACGGCACGAACAGGCTCGGCGATCTTGTCTACCATCTGTTAAACCTCTCGTTCATTGCCATGGCCCTGCGCGCCAGACCGGAATCCGCCAGAGGCGATAAGCATAGGTCGGTGTGGGCCATGTCCACCGTCACCCTTTCGCAATACGCCTTCCAGGCTGCCATAGGCCTGCTTTTAACCTGGGCGCTGTTCTCAACCCTCACGCCGGGTCTTAACCCCGCATTCGGCCTTACCCTGCCGCTGGGCTTTGCCATGGGCCCCGGACAAGCCTACGCGATAGGCAAGGGCTGGGAGGCAATGGGCTTTGAAGGCGCAGGCAGCGTGGGACTTACCATGGCGGCTCTCGGCTTCCTCTGGTCGTGCATAGTCGGCGTTATACTCGTCAACTATGGCTATAAGAAGGGCTATCTGCGCAAAGAATCGTCAGATAGCATGAAAGAGCGGACCATGCTTACGGGCATAGTGCCGCGCGGGGCCGAGAAGCCGGTAGGCCTGCGCAATACCACCGACCTTGAAGCAATAGACCCCTTGAGCTTCCATGGCGCGGCCGTTGCCTTTACCTACATTTTGTCTTACCTGCTCCTCTTAGGCCTCGGCTGGCTTCTGTCCTTCGCAGGCAAGGCCGGTAACGACTTAGCCCGGAATCTCTGGGGCATTAACTTCATCTTCTCGGCTATCACCGCTATGGCGGTACGCTTCGTGATCGATAAGATCAAAGTAGGCCACCTGCTCGACGACGACGCCCTTTCGCGCATATCGGGTTTCTCGGTGGACTTTATGGTAACCGGTTCCCTTGCCGCCATATCGCTCGTGTTCGTGGGCAAGTACTGGCTGCCTATACTGGTGGTATCGGTCATAGGCGGCCTCTTGGTAACGCTTACGGTTCCCTGGTTCGCCTCGCGCATCTTTAAGGATCACCGCTATGAGCGCATGATCATGCTCTTCGGCGTATCCACGGGCACGCTGTCGACCGGCCTTGCCTTGCTGCGCATACTGGACCCGGAGTTCAAGACCAAGGTATCGAGCGACTACATGCTCTCTTCCGGCCTCACCTTTATGCTGGCCATACCCTTTATACTGAACATAAACCTGCCCGCGCAGGCGGGCCTTACCGGCAGCCTCGTACCCTTCTGGAGCATGATACTCTTGTCCTGCGGCTATATACTCTACTGCGTCTTAGCCTTCGCCTTCGTCGCTAAGAAGAACGCCTTGGGCAAACCCTTCCAGTGGTGGTACCGGGACTAGTCCGCAGCCTTCAGAGCCTGCACCGCGAGGAGCCATTTGCGGGCCGATTGGTTTCTCGCGGGGAACCTGAACTGATACAGGCCCTTGCCGAAGTAGAACTCGAATAGCTGCTGTTTGAGCACTCCAGCGCCTTCTATATCGGCCAGGGGGAATGACAGCTCAGTTCCTGATAGCGTATGCAGGGTTATGCGGTCGGCATAGAGGGCCATGACCCCGGTGCGTAAAAGGCGTAGAGGGTTCATTTTTCTGCCTTTGAACAGCATGACGCCGGTATCGGAAATGATAGGTTTGCTCGCGTTCCGGGCGGCGGCGCGCACCAGGGCCGGATAGGCGCTTTCCTGCCATAGATTCCATTCCCGTATCGTGCTGAACCGCGCTTCGCTGGAGCCTACCCGCTTAAAGAGGTAGTCAGGCCCCAGGCGGTTCACCATGCCGCAGTTTTGGCAGTAGAAACGATTCCTGAAACTGCGCATCGTGGCTACGCTCTGGCAGGACGGGCACAAGAATAGCGCCAATTCCAGGTGCCGCGCCCGCCTGCCGCTCCTAAAGGCCAGCGCTTGCTCGGCCAGCCACTGCGCCTCGTCGTATTCCATGGCTGCCTTCAGCCTCTCGAGTATGCCTTCGGCGCTTGCGGCCTTAAGCTCGGCGCCGTCCATGAGGAGCGAAAATTCTATTTCGATTATGCCCCGGCGCTGGTTCCAGGACCAGCGTGGCTGGCTGTAATACGCGCCGCGCAATTGGGCGGTCACGACGGGCACCTTGAGAAGCTTGAGCAACTTTGCCGTACTTGGTATGAGGGGCAGGGTGTGCCCATCCCAGCTGGCCTGGCCTTCGGCGAATATGCCCACCACGCCGCCGCGCTTACGTATCACTTCTACTATCCAGTTTACCGTCTCAAGATCGGGTATCACCTTTGATTTAGGTATGGAGCCGACCAAGCGCAGAAGAAATTTCAGCAGGTTCGAGCGCATATTGCCGTCGCTCGTCACCCAGTATACCGGCCTAGGAACATAGGAACCCACCATGAACGGGTCTAAGATGCCCTGGTGGTTGGGTATGAGCACGAAGGGGCCTTTTATGCCGTTGAACAGCTCGGTTCCTATAGGCTTTATCCTAAAGAAGAGCCTGAGATAGCTTCCGAAACACCAGCGCAACACCCTGTTGAACCAGCGGAGGTTGTATGGCCTGTAGCGCGCGTGCATATTCATAGAAGCCTCCCCGTTCATTCTAAACGTAAGCGGGCCGGCAAGGCAAATAAAAAAGCGGGCGCTTCGCCCGCTTTTTACTGGGATACAGAGTACCGTTATTGGTCAAAGGTACGCGATCTCGTGCTTTACCGGAATGGCCTTCTTTAAAAGAGCGCTAACGCCACAGTAGCGATCCTGTGAGAGTTCTACCGCCTTGCGTACGTTTTCATCTTTGAGCCCGTCCGCAACCTTGAACTCGTACACAAGGGTAATGGACGAATACGTTTTCGGGTGCTCTTCGGTGAGCTCTCCCCGTACCTTCATATTAAACCAGCTTACCGGCTCCCTCATCTTCTTGAGTATCGATACTACGTCCATGCCCGAGCAGCCCGCAAGCGCCACTAGAATGAGCGGCTTTGGCCGCGGGCCTTCATCATGGCCGCCTACCGCCTCGTCGGCGTCCAATACGAGCTCGTGTCCATTTACCTGGGCTAAAAAGGCCATGTCGCCTTTCCATGAGCATTCTATTTCATGCATGTGGCGTCCTCCGCATAAAAATATACCGGAAAAACCCGGGCAGGGCGAATTCTACTTTTTACTCAGCGCAACCGTAGCCCTAAAAACGCCGCCGCCTTCGTAGGATATAGCCTCCAGCCAGGCCCTGCCCGAGCGGTATGGCCCCGTCTCGATGGCCTTGCGAATGGCGAAAAGCCCCGGGCTGTCCCGAGCAGGCCCGCCAGCCTTCATGAGTTCCGCCAAGGTAAAGCGCAGCACGGCGCGCTTATCGGGCTTAGGCAGCGGGCCTAAGCCGCGTATGGACACATCATAGGCGGTCAGGATGTTGGCGGCGGAGCGCTCTAGATCGCGCTGTTTGGTCGCGCTATACGAGAAGGCTCCATCGCTGGAAAGATTTATTGAGAAGGGTTTCTTCGTAAACGAAGAAGGCGTATAGAGCCGTACCGCCTCGCTCGGCAGAGCCATATGCTCCGCCCACAAAGCTGAAGCCTCGCCCGTTCCGCGTATTATATAGACGGTACGCGCTTCCTGCGCATATACAAAGGCTCCCGCCGCCAGCAGTAGGGCTAAAAACCATGGTCGTTGGTAATGCATACTCGCTCCTTAGGCTTGGCCTGCCGCTACAGCATAGCCAGAGCCCTAACCATAGCGCGCCGATGGCCAAAAACCGCGGCTTTGTCCTTGTTCCCGCTTGATTCGCAAAGCCCACCTGAGCTATAGTGGCTCTCATCCTGGGGAATTAGCTCAGTTGGTAGAGCGATTGGTTCGCAATCAATAGGTCACCGGTTCGAATCCGGTATTCTCCATCCATAAGTGGCCCGCCGACCGGCGGGCCTTTTTAATAAATGGAGAATACCGGATTCGAAGGGTTGGAGCGCCGAGCGAATGCGAGGGCTCGGGTCAGGATGAACCGAGAGCCGCGGAGGCGGGCTGGAGCCGCGAGCCAGGACGGCAAGCGGCGGAAGCCGAATCCGGTGTTCTCCATCCATGTAGGCCCGCCGACCGGCGGGCCTTATTAATTGGCGGAGAATACCGAATTCGAACCGAGCGAGCGCGGCGCGAAGGCGCCGTAAAGCGCTCAAGATGAGAGCGGCAGCGAGCGAGGCGGGCTAGAGCCGCGAGCCTTGGTTGCCTTAGGAGCCGATACTCATTCCAGCCCGGCCAGATCGAAGTCGGTATAGAAATGGCCTAGCCATGGGGAATCGATCATGGTGTAGGCAAAGTTTTCGTTCCGCTCTATGGAATCGAATATCCCGCTTTCAAATTCTTCAAGCAGGGTTCCGGATGGCCTTCTAGGGTCAATGCCTATCATGAGGTCGTGACTGCAGCCCAGGGTATCGAAGAAATCCTGCCTCAGTTGGCCCTTGCCCAGCGCTACGGCCATGAGGGCTACCGCGCATAATGCGGTTTTTCCCGTGCTCAAGCCCATAAGGCTCCTGTTGAACTCCTTTTTCGTCGCTTTAAGCCTATAGGCATAGCCGGAGGCTTGCAGAAAGGCTTCCGCCTCCTTATAGCCTTGCTCCGTGGCCAAATTCAGGCGATGGGCGCTTTTAGGGAATTTTTGGCACAGGTCTATCGCTGTGTTGACCATGAGGAAGAGCTCGTGTGATCCGTTTATCCGCTTGAGCAGTTCGAATCGAACGGCATCCGCGCTCGCCGCCTTTGAATAATCTATAGTGAATTTACCGGCGCGCTTATTGAGCTTTACGCGAATCTTGCTGGAAATCAGGGCGGTGTTCATGTGAGCTATAGCATAGCGCATCGGTTTTTTGCCCGCAAGATAGACGCCAAAGGGATATAGTCTCCGCGCGTTTTTCGATGCAATCCCGGAGCGCGGCTTTTTGGCAGCCGTGCCTGAGCGTACGGTCAAACGCGGCGTTTTTTTTATTGTCCGAGCAGGCGTTTGCGGCTACAATGGCGGAGCAACAAGCGAGGAGCAGCGTATGATACATCCTGCGATACGTCGGTACTGGCCGCAGTACAAGTGGTCGAACGTGTATGCCATGATAAAAAACATGAAAAAAGAGCCGAAACTATGTCTGGAACCGTTCCATGGCAAGCTGGTCGTAATCACGGGGGCCACGTCGGGCGTGGGCTTTCATACCGTGCGGAAGTACGCCGCTATGGGCGCTCATATCGTTATGGTCAATAGAAATGCGGAAAAGTCGGAGAAGGTCAGGCGGGAGATCAGCGGGGAGTTTGGAGTTCCAGTCGACCATGTCATCGCCGATCTGTCCGTTTTGGCCGATATGCAGCGGGCGGGACGCTACCTTGCCGAGCTTGAAAAGCCTATAGACGTACTGATACATAACGCGGGGCTTCATCTTGACAATCGAAGCGAGACGCCTGACGGCTTTGAGGTCAATTTTGCGCTGCATTATATCGCGCCGTTCGTGATTACCTCCATGCTGTCAGATAAACTCAGGCGCGATAAGGGCGCTAGGATCATCTTCGTCGGATCTGAGGGATACCGCTTCGCGGCATGGGGCTTAGAGCTGGACGACCTGCAGTGGGTGCGAAGGCGCTATTCCGGCCTTAAGGCTTATGGGGCGGGAAAACTGGCGCAGCTACTATCGATGCACGTGTTCGCCAAGGATTTAGCGCCATTTGACGTGACCGTAAACGCCATGCACCCGGGCATGGTACGTACCGACACGGGCAAGGATAACGGCCGCTTCTACCAGTGGTATAAGAAAAATATTATTGACAAGAACTCGGCCTCTCCCGAGATATCGGCCGAAGCGCTCTACTATCTTGGGGTAGCCCCTGAGCTGGCGCGAACGAGCGATGTCTTCTTTCATCTGACTACCGAGGAAGAGCTCAGCCCTCCCGGCCGTGACCTGGAGGCGGCGGAGGCTATTTGGGCCCTAACCGATAAACTGCTTCGCGATAAAGGGTTGTCGCTATGGTAAACAAGGACGTTATCGTAGTCGGAGGAGGCATAGCCGGGCTGACGGCTGCCCTTAGCTTAGCGCATAAAGGCAAGGACGTACTCCTCATAGAAAAGAATGATCATTGCGGCGGGCTGATGAATAGCTTCGTACGGGACGGATTCCGCTTTGAAGGCGGGGCGCGGGCCTTGGTGAACGCCGGCCTCGTTAAGCCCCTCATCAAGGAATTCGGCATCGATATCGAGGTACTACCCAATCCAATATCGTTGGGAATCGAAGATAGGATACTCCGCATAGACGGCGAAGAGAGCCTGTTTGCCTACGCCGAACTCCTCAAGGCCTTGTATACAGATAGCACGGATGAAGTCGATAGGATTATCCAGGCTATACACAGCATCATCGAGGACATGAAGGTGCTCTACGGCGTTGATAATCCTTTGTTCACAAAGAAGAAGAAGAACATCCTCACGCTAGCGCCTTCAGTCATCGCGTGGATCTTCAAATTCATGAGGACGATGTACCGCATATCCAAGATGGATACCCCGTTTGAGGATTCCCTTGACGCGATATCGTCAAATCAGTCGCTGAAGGATATCATAGGGCAGCATTTCTTCAGGAAGACGCCCGTGTTTTTCGCCTTAAGCTATTTTGCTCTCTACAACGATTATATATACCCCAAGGGCGGCGTAGGCGCGTTGATTCAAAAGCTGGTGGACGCCATCGTTCAACGCGGTGGAGAAGTGCGCGTCGATACCGAAATAGCGGGAGTCGATCCATATAATAAAATTATAACTGATACGGCGGGCAACGCCTATCACTATAAAAGAATGATATGGGCCGGAGACCTGAAGGCCTTGTACGCCACGGCCAAGGACGCTGGCTTGGCCGAGAAAGACAAGGCGCTTTTTTTTCGGGCTAAGGAGTCTATACTTCGACAAAAGGGCGCCGAGTCGGTGTTCTCCGTGTTCGTCGGCGCTGACCTGCCTCCCGATACCTTCAGGGCTATAGCGAGCGGCCACGCTTTCTACACGCCGGACAGAAGAGGGCTCGGGGCGATCCACACCGCCGAGCTTAAGAGCCTGCTCCTTCGTTGGGATTCGGTGCAAAAGGACGAGGTGTTCGCGTGGCTCCGCGGCTTCTGCCGGCACAACACCTTTGAGATATCGATTCCGGTTCTGCGCGATGCGGACGCCGCGCCTCCCGGCAAGACTGGCGTCATTATCAGCGCCTTGTTCGACTACGGGCTTACTCAGAAGGTCAAGGCGGCGGGTTGGTACGAGGAATTCAAGCGGCGCGTTGAAGAAGAATTCATAGAAACGCTATCATCGAGCATATACCCCGGGCTTAAGGACAAGATACTGTTTAGATTCTCGGCCTCGCCCGCTTCTATTTATGACCGGGTGAGGAGTTCTGAGGGATCCATCGTAGGCTGGTCGTTCGAGGGCGATATACCCGTGGTGACGAGCATGTTCCGCATGGCCGATTCGGTGAACACTCCGCTGCCTGACGTGTACGCCGCGGGCAAGTGGGTGTATAGCCCGGCCGGCGGGCCTACCGCCATCATGACCGGACGTATAGCGGCCAAGCGCTGCCTGAAGGGCTAGCGGCCGGGCCGGCTCGGGCGCTTGCCTCATCCCGATTCTTGTCGATCCTCATTTGTACACGTCGCCTAAGGCAGCTCGCAGGATGCCTTCCAATTCCTTGAACCCAAGGCGGACGGCCATAACCAGCGCGTCGTCCTCCACCCAGTCGGTGAGGCGGGGGTCGGCTCCGGCGGCTAAGAGCGTTCGCACCGCGGCGGCATCGCCTTTTTGGGTGGCCTGCATAAGGGCCGTTTCCCGCTTGCGCTCTATGACGCCGCTTGCCTTGCCCATGAGGAGGTCCATCCGAGCGTTCGGGTCAACGCCAAGCGAAAGCAGGTACTCAAGCATCTCCTTTTTGCCCGACGCTAGGGCATAGCCCAAGGCGGTATAGCCCTCATAGCCCACCCGGTGGGGATTCGCGCCGTGGCCTATCAAGAGCCTGGCGATCGGAACGTCCCCCGCGCTGCATGCCGCCATAAAGGCCGTTCTGTACGGATACAGTTCCAGGCCGACGCTGGATAGTTTTGGCTCGATCGCGGCTCCCGAATCAAGAAGAAGCTTAACCATGTCTATTGAGCCGCTGAGCGCGGCGTCGCCGAGCATAGAGTCGACATGAACGGGCCACAGGGCGTTCAACTCGGCTCCCTGGGCTATGAGAAAGCGCGTAATATCGATACGCCCGGCCAGGATAGAATCTTCCAGTATCTGTTTTTTCTCGAACAAGCCTAGCTTGGTTCCTGGCGCTGCGTACAGGGCTTTGAATCCGTCCGCGTCGCCCGCGGCCACGCGCTCTGCCAAGAGTTCGTACGCGCTCGGGGCGTATTGTGGGTACTCCTCCCTAAGGCCTCCCTTATCCAGGAGGTAGCGGTAGAGCTCGGGGTTTTCCTGCTTTGCCGCCCTGAGCGCCCTTTGTATATCCTCCTTGGGTAGCTCGGCGCGCTTGGCCAGGAGCAGGTCTATGATCGCGTGGGATTTGGTGATCGCATGCCAGCGGACGGCCATGGTCAAGGGATAGATGGCCAGTTTCTGGGCAGAGAGGAAGGCTTTAAGGCCGGTAAGCTCCTTGCGCAGCGCCGCCTCGTCTCCTCGGTATATAGCGTTCATAAGGGGGTGTTCAAGCGCGCCGGCTTTGAGGAGGGCCTCAGCAAGGTCTGCCCGCAGTTCGGCGCGGGCTGAGAGCATGGCGGTCCAGCCCTCGTCATTGGCTAGGTTTACGTCGACGCCGGCGTCTATAAGCGCCTTGACCGTGGCAAAATCGCCGCTCGCGGCGGCGAACAGGAGGGGCGAGCGCTGCTTTATGTCGTTCCTCGTATACGTGATCGTGGAAGAACCCTGGAACCAGTCGCTTACGTAGGCAGTGGCCGATTTCGCGTTCACGTTGGCGCCTGCCGCGATAAGCTGTTTGCATACATCGGCATGTCCGCCGCGCGCGGCCATCATAAGCGGCGTGTACTTGTATTCTTTTACGGCCAACTCGGCTTTTGCGCCGGCGGCCAAGAGGATACGCACGCATTCGGCATGCCCCATGGCAGAGGCGAGCCATAGCGGGCTCGCGCCTGTGTACCCGGATACCAGTATGGTCGAATCAAGCTTGGCTCCCCGCTTTATGGCTTCCGCCAGCAGATCGGGGTAGCCGTTGAGCGCCGCCTGGGCAAGGAAGGGGCCGGGATCGGCCGTGCCGTATCCGTTTCCGAACTTATTTATAGTGTAGGTCGGGTGGGGCGCCCGGAGGAAGAGCGAGAGCACGGCATGGGTCGGCGTCTTGAATGCAAGGGCATAGAGCGCAAAGCTTGAGCCGACCGTACAGCCCTTTGCTATCAGGTAGTCCATCATGGCTCTCTCTTCAAGCTCGGCGGCCCGAATAAGGGCGCGCTCGCCGCTCTCCTGGTCGAACCATCCGGCGTCGCCGATCGCTTTTACCAGTTCAAGCCGGCCGTGGGCGATAGCCAGCTCAAGGGGCGTGGCGTCCTTTGGGCTAGCCACGTTCTCTCCCTTGCCTATGCCCTGGTTTACGAGGGAAAGGGCGCGAACGTAATCCCGCAGCTTGATCGCCCTCATGAGCGGAGCCGCAGTCGCTATGGTGCCGCCTTCGCCGTAGCCCTTGTCCATGCTGCCTTCCAGCAGCTTGGAGACGGTAGCGCATGAGGGGAATAAAGAGCTGGCTGCGGCTAAAGCCGCCGCGATCGCGATAATCTTGAAATTCTTCATCGTGTTCTCCCCGGCTTGAGGCTCGCGTTTAACGGAAGGCTTAAGCTTCCGAATTTTGGCCCGTCGCTGTCGCGCGGCTAACGGGCCGCGCGACAGCGAAGGCTATGCGCGAATCATATCCGCCGGCGTATGGGGAGCGTATTGTACCAAAGTACTAATTCAAGTCTGCCCGAGCCCGTTTAGTACGCCCGGCGTGCTAAGGCGGCTAGCTCGAGACGGCTTTGGCAGCCGGTTTTGCGGAATATGGAGCTGAGGTGCGCCTTTACCGTGCGCTCGCTTATAAAGAGGTTTTTAGCCAATGCCTTGTTGGATAGCCCTTCGCACAGGCCTTCCAGCAGTTCAAGCTCCCGATCGCTCAGGCGAAAGGCCGCCTTCAAGGCGCTGCGTAAGGCCGCGCGGGATCGTTCTGCGCTATCGCGCCCGTATGCGGCGCTCGGGCCGCCATGGTCCGTTTCGCAGCGATCAAGCAGGCTGAGGTAGTTGTGCATGTGCCCGTTTATGATATCGAGTATCTCGCAATCCCGCGCCGTGAAGGGCGGGGACTCGCGGGACCTTTGGAGCGAGAGCACTCGTGGCCAGGCCGGCCGGAAGGGGCTTAATCCCGAATGCAAGCCCAGGGGCCGGGCAAAGTCCCTTATGAACTCCGAATCGGGAATACGGTTCCAGAGCACTATATCGCGGCCACGCCGGGCCACGCCATTCGGGTCATAGGCGATGAAGGGCACTTTAGCGTGGTAATAGGCGTTATACTGCTCGAAGGTGCGGCGATCCCAGCCTCCGCAGGCTTCGCAGCGTATGGACCGGTCGAATACTCCCACGCCGACGTCCCAGGGGATAATGCGGCCAAGCCGGTTTAGGATGCGGCTGTAGAGATCCGCCCTGTCCTCGGCCGCGCCGGCGTAGAGAAGAAGCTCATGGATGTGGTCCCAGGGTAGATATGCCACCGGCTAATCCTCGCTGTATTTTCAGCCGGCAGGCCGGCTCGGGATAGGAACCAGTATTCGGTAGCCTGCCGGCCTTGTCAATTCGATTATAAATAATTTATGAATGAAAAGCGGCTCCTCCGATTTCTAAGCTCCTCCGCTCGGCCGCCGCTTCAAGGGGCAGGGCCACGACCGACATAAGCAGCAGCGACCATAGAGCGCTAATGACTATGAGCGCCACGCTGGGCCCGACGCGGGTCCTCTCAAGGAAATCCTTAACCATGAGCACGAAGCCCATGCCCGCGCCTACCATGGCTGCGGAGCGGAAAGACAACGCTAGGTAACGGTAGGCAAGGCGGGCTTTCCTGAGCGACTCAAGGCTAGCCTCCGGGTCGTTTAAGCTTGCCCATGCCCGCTTGAAGCTGGCTGAACCGGTAGCGGCGAGCAGCATGCCTAGGGGTATGAAAATGATGATAAGGAAGGATGATAGGTCTACGAAGAGCCAGCTGGCAAAGGATGCAGGGCTAAAGGACACGATTCCGGCCAAGGCCACTGCCATGCCGCCGAACAGCCGAAGGGTAGTGAAGGAGGGCTTTGTTTCAGCAGGGGCAGGCGACGATTCCACGGTACCGCTTGCCTCCACCGCATGGGTCAAGGGCAGCGATACGGCTACATGGATGACCAGGGCAAAAAGGCTCGGCGCCAGGGCCCAAGCCAGGTTAGGCCAGATAGCGTCCTTATCCGCCAGGTTCTTGAGCATGGCGGTAAAATGGACTATGAAGCATAGGATGGCTGTCATAGCTAAGCTCTTATCGAAAAATCGGAGCGTAGCCCTGGCCAGGTTCCGGTCCCGCTCGCCGCCGCCGAAGCGGATGAGGAAGAATAATTCACCGATGGCCTTGAAGCCCGGACCTGCTGTGAGCATGCCCAAGGGCATAAGCAGCATAGGCGGCAAGAGGGCCAGGTAAGCAAAGACTCCGACTTCCGCCCCGTTGGCGATTATAGCGCCGATTACGGCGGCCGCTACGACGATAGATCCAAGAATAAGCTTAAGTATCATCATGGTTCTCCTGTTCTTTCAACTCTTCAGCCCATGCTTTGAACGGCTCAAGCAAGCCGCGGGCCTCGGCTAGCTCGGAAAAAGCGGCCGCGAATTGCGCTATGCCAGGCGCTTCGACCGCGGCGGGACGTTCCGCCATGGCAGAGCCGGCGATGATGGCTAAGGCCGCGGCCGCCGCACGTATGGTTCGGGCGGGGCCTTGTCTCCAGGCGTCGCTTCTGCCGCTTGCCTTATGTCTTCCTGAGGAGATAGCCCGCAACTCGTCGGCGTAGAAGCCGCGCAGGAGGCGCTCAGGATCCGGATTACGCCTCATGTGAACTCCTTTCGGTAGCGTTTGGCTAGGCTGGCCTTGAGCGTAGCCACTCGCCACTTGACCGTGCCTATAGGCAGGCATAAAAGCTCGGCTATGCGCGCGTAGGCCATGCCTTCGGCAAAAGCCAGGTGCAGTATTTCGCGGTCCCTATCCTCTACGTCTGCCAGAAAATTTCGAACGAAGCTCGTATCCTCGGCGCCGAGGGCGGCTTCTTCGGGATTGGGGTAAGCGGCAGGCGCTTGGTCGAGTAGGGCTGCGGGGCCGTTCGGCAAGGAGTGCTCGCGGGCCTTGGACCGCTTGGCCTGTCGCAGCGCGTCTATGGCGCGGTTGCGGGTTACCCGGTATATCCATGGCTTGATAGCTTCCTCGCTCTCGGGGCCATCGCGCCACAGCGCCACCATGACCTCCTGGAGCACGTCTTCCCTCTCGTGAGCCCTTAGGCCGGAAAAGGAGCGCAGGTAGAGTTCAAGGCGAGGAGCCCAGGAAACCCAGGTCTTATGCAATACGCTGCCGTGCCCGGCTATTTTGCCATCGTTGTGCATCATCGCCCTATAAGGCGTCGTAGATGCTTCCGCGGTTGGGAAATTGGCAGAGCTCCGAGGCCAGCTGGGTCGAGAACGCATTGAGCTGTTCGGGGCGCTTGAGCGTCAGCGTTCCCACATGATAGTCAGCGGCTTCAAAGATTATAGTTTGATATGGCATGTGGACTCCTTTTTTGTTTTCTTACCCTACAGATGGCGCTACACTATAGCCTAAATGGAGGCTTGCCATGATTGAAAAAATGGAATTTGGCGGTACCGGGCACACGAGCACGCGCGCGCTTTTCGGGGCGGCCGCGTTTTGGAGGGTAAGCCAGGACGAGGCGGACAGGACCATGGCCGTCCTGGAAGAATATGGCGTGAACCACATCGATACCGCGGCGAGCTACGGGGATTCCGAGCTGAGGCTTGGCCCGTGGCTGAAGCATAATAGGAAACGGGTGTTTTTGGCCACGAAGACCGAGAAACGCGGCTATCGAGAGGCAAAAGAAGAACTGGGCAGATCGCTCGAGCGGCTTCAGGTGGACTCGGTAGATTTGTGGCAGATGCATATTCTAGTCGACCCGCGCGATTGGGAGTTAGCTATGTCCGAGGACGGCGCGTTGAGGGCCTTCGTAGAGGCGCGCGATGAAGGCCTCGTGCGCTTTCTGGGGGTTACCGGTCATGGCGTGACGACGCCTTTCATGCACCTTAAGAGCCTTGAACGGTATCCGTTCGATTCGGTCCTCCTTCCCTATAACTATCCCATGCTCCTCAATGCGGAATACAAGTCAGGCTTTGAGCGTCTGGCGGCCGTATGCAAGGAAAGGAACATCGCGCTACAGGCCATCAAAACTCTAGCGAAGGGGCCTAAGCGGGAGGGGGCAAAAAACGATCACGCTACCTGGTATGAACCATTGGCCGAAGCCGAGGACATAGAAATAGCCATACACTGGGCTCTGGGAAACGAGCAGCTTTTCATCAATACCGCCGGGGATATAGGCCTACTGCCCCTGATACTCAAGGCGTTCTCCAGCTTCAACTCAAAGATACGCGATGAGGACATGGAAAAATTTACGCGGGCGAAAGGGATGACGACGCTCTTCGAATGATATAATGCCCAGTAGGCGCTATGGGCAGCGCGGCAAAGCAGACTTTGAGCCGGAGTTCAGCATAGAACGTATGATCGTACTCCTTCGGCGCAGAAAATGTTAATTAAGGCTTTTTATTTCTATTGACGAGCATATACTACTAAAGCATGAAGCTAAAAACGAAAATGATGCTAGCCTTTTCTGGGCTGATCTTCGCCGTCTTTTCCGCCCTTCTTGTCTATATCCTCGTACAGTCAAGCTATACGCATGAGCAAGCTATAATCGGAGCCAGCCGCGAGCGTACCGCCGCGTCGGCTGCACGGCTGGAGGGCCGCCTGCAGAAAGCGGCTAAGGTCGCGGAGGATTTGGCCGCCGCGACGGTCGCCCTAAAGGAATCGGGGGTAGAGGGCCGATCCGTGCTCCCGGCCATGTGCAAAGAGCTGCTTGCGGCTAACGGCGAGCTTTTCGCGGTATGGATAGTATTCATTCCAAACGCTTGGGATGCCAAAGACGCTCGCTTTGCGGACGAAGAGGAATACGCGCCTACCGGCGCCTTCCTTCCCTGGGCTTACCGCGATGGCGATACGATCGCGCTGCAGGCAGGCATGCAAGGCGATGATGATATCGATTTGTATTTCGGGGAATTCTATAGCCTGCCCCTCGAGCGGGGGCGCCCCGTATTCCTGGAGCCGTATGTAGAGCTGCATGATGGCGGCGTCGAGGTCCTGATGACCACCTATGCCCTGCCCATACGCGGCAGCGATGGCGTTCCCCTAGGCGTAGCCGGTATCGATTTGAGCCTGGACTTCATCAATGATGTGGTAGGGGCGCACAGCATAGGCAGCGCCTACGCGGCGCTGGTATCAGAGGACAGCGCTTATCTGGGGCACGGCAACGATGAGGCTCTCGCGGGCGAACCCGTTGGCGAGCACGAGCCGCCGGAGGTTGCGGGGGCTTTGGCCGAGCTCTTGGCGTCGGGTTCGGGGCGTACGCTCAAGGGGTACCCCGACGCGAACGGCACCCCGGCCTTACGCGTGCTTGAGCCGGTAACGCTGCCCGGAGGGGCGGGTTATTGGATTTTTATGGAATCGATACCTGAGGCGTCGCTCTATTCAGAGCGCAACCGTTCCATCGTAGCCTCGCTGCTCATGTTCGCCCTGGCTATGGCGCTCTCGCTACTCGTGGTTTTCATCGTATCCGCTGGCATAACCAAGCCGCTGGGAAGCCTTCGGGACGCCTTCCGTCGCATGGAGGAGGGCGAGCTCGGCTTCAAGGTGCCGGTGGTAAGCAAAGACGAAATCGGGGACCTGTCTACGAGCTTCAATGTGCTGTCGCTCAGCCTGCGAAACCTCATGGAATCCTTGAAGCATGCGGTGCGGAATTTGGAGGACAACGCGTGCGCCTTGAGCGATAGCGCGAATAGCACGAGCGGCAATGCCTTAAGGATACGCGGCGAGGTGCGGAAGGCGAAAGAGTCGGCCCAGGCGCAATCCGCCTGCGTCGAGCAGAGTTCCGCTCAGGCGGCGGGTATCCTCGATAAAATAAGCGAGCTCGGCGCGGTGATTGCTTCGCAGAATAATAGCATAGCCGACGCGTCGGCGAGCATAGAGCAGATGGTCGGCAATATTCAGGCTTTGGCCGAGAACGCGTCCGCGGTCAAGCGCGAAGTCGAAGGGCTTGAATCTTCAAGCGCAAACGGCAAGCGTACTATAGAGGCCGCCATAGCCGGCGTGGCCGGGCTCGCGAGCCGCAGCGAGGACCTGCTTGGCGCAAATAAGATCATCAGCGACATAGCGGCCAAGACTAATCTCTTGGCTATGAACGCCGCTATCGAGGCGGCGCACGCGGGCGACGCGGGCGCGGGCTTCGCCGTGGTAGCCGAGGAGATACGGTCGCTCGCCGACGGCGCGCGCGGCCAGTCCAAGCTGATCTCCGATAAGATCGCCGACATTCGCAAAGTCATCGGGGAGACGAGCTCCCTGTCGGGCGCGGCGGGCTTGTCGTTCGATGACATACTCGATCGCATACGCCTGGTGTCGAGGCTCGAGGCGGAATCATTCGGCGCCGTAAGCGAGCAGCGGGAGGGGAGCAGGCTGGTTCTCAAGGCGCTCGAAGAATTGAAGGCCGCCGCGCTGAGCGTCGAGCGGGCGGGGAATGATATGGCGCTTTCGGGCTCCGAAGTCGGCGCGGCTATGGAAAGGCTGAGCCGGATAAGTCAGGCCGTATGGGAAATAGCCGGGGTCATAGCACTGGGCATGGATGACATCGACGCCAACCTGCGTTCCGAAATCGGGCAGGTCGACGAGACCCGAAAGCTCGCGAGCGCCCTGAGCGCCGAGATAGGGCGCTTATCGTCCATAGCGTCCGCTTAAGGCCGTAGCTTTCAAAGCCCGGCAAGGCTAGCGAAAAGCTTCGCGTAGCCCGACGAGGCGCGGTAGAACGCGGGTATGCATCCAAGCGGCGCGGCCAGCTCATGTACGCCCTTCCCGTATGCTTTGCCGTCCCAAAGGCCTATCCATCGGTCGTCGGGCAGGCTAAGCCGCCGGCGCGTAGCGCCTTTCTTAAGCACCGGGTACACGGCCAGGTCCCGCCCAAGGAGGTAGGCCTTATCCTCATCTGCGCCAAAGTCACCATCGTAATGGAAGAAGAGCGGCCGCATGAGCGGCATGCCCCGCTCGGCGGCTTCCTTGCCCATGGCCTCCAGGTAGGGCTTGAGCGCGGCGTGTATACGCGAAAAGCGCGCTACGGCCCGTATAGTGTCCTGATCGGAATCGAATTGCCAGTTCGCGTCCGGCCGGTTGCCTTCATGGCTGCGCATGACCGGCGAAAAAGCGCCGAGTTCCAGCCAGCGCAGGAAGAGTTCCTTGCTGCGCGCCATGCGCGGCAGGGTGGTATAGCCGCCCACGTCGCTATGGCAGAGAGCCATGCCGCTCATGGCCAGGGATAGGCTTGCCCGCACGACCGAGCCTATGCCGTAGTCGTCGCTCCAGTCCACGTGCTGGTCGCCGTTCCACGCCAGCGTGGTATAGGCGGACGAGCGCGAATAGCCCGAACGGGTAAAGAAGCAGGCTTGCCCGAGGAGCCCGGCTTCCTCTATGGCCTCCCGGTTCAGGCGCGCCCAGAGCACCGGCCAGCGGTTGTGCCATTCCGCTCCCAATCCCCCCTGCAGTACGGCGTCGGCGGGCAGATACTCGCCGAAATCCGCCATCCAGCCCATCATGCCTATGCCTATAAGCTCGGTTTTGATGATGCCTTTATACCAGTCGAAGGCTTCGCTCTTGGTAAGGTCGACTATGCCGAAGGGGAAGCTCGTGGCCTTGGTGAGGTAAATCGAGCCGTCCGGCTTAAGCGCAAGATGCCCCAGCGCCGCGGCCTCGGCGAACATGGCGCCGTCCTCGCAGAGATAGGGGTTAATATAGCCCATGAAGGACAGGCCTTGCCCGCGCCAGGCCCGTATGCGTTCGGGGAGCCCCGCGTACAGGCCTTTATCCCAGCGATAGTCCCAGCGCAGCTGCTTGCCGAAGTAGGTGAGGCGTTGGCCCTCCCAGTCCTGGGCCCAAATGCCGCAGATGGCGGCTCCAGCCTTTCGCAGCGTATCGGCCTTGGCTTCGCATACATCGCTACCGTCTTGTATGCCCAGTATCATGCCGTCATGCATCCATGATGGCAATGGGGGCTGTCTGCCTAAAAGCGCCGATAGCCGTTCGATAAGCGCGGGGTAGCCCTCGCCTGAGCCTATGATTAGCTCGCGGGGCGGGCTGTGGAAGAGGAGCCTGTGCCGGTCTTTCTTGCTAAAGTCGAAGATAGCGTGGGCGTCCGCCTCGGCATGGCAAAAATACATTGCCGATGATACGAAGCTCGGCTGTGGGTGGTAGCTGCTGTAGCGGCTGAAAGCCTTGGTGCGGGGCTTTATGCCTATGGCGAGCGAAAGCACCTTGAGCACGGCGTCTATGGTGCCTATGTGCTCCTCTACCCATATACGCACCTTCTGGCCGCGCAGGTTGAGGCGGGTAAAATGCTCGCCGCAGCCGTATATGCGCTCGCCGGGCACAGCGCAGAGCTCGAGCCTGAGGGCAATGCCGGCTTCGGCGCCTTGCACCGCCAGGCAGAGGAGGCCGTCTGCCTCGCGCGCTACCAGGCTTATTGAGCGCTCGCCGTCGCTGAAGCGCAGGCTTAACTCCGTTTCCGAACGCTCCGCGTCCAACTGTCGCAGGGGAGACAGGCGCGAGCGGTCGCGTATATGGAATTTGCCCTTGAACAGCTTATAGTCGAGCGACGCCCGTCCCGCGTAGAGGCAAGGCCGCCCGGCGCTATGGCGCAGCACTTCGCGGCCATTATAAAAGAGGCTCAGCCCTTCGGCGCTTTCCCTCAATTCTACCATGACCGACGCTCCTTATTAGTAACGATACTTAATTGAAGTAGGTATCCATGACGAGGTCAGCCGCCCCGCGCAGGGCTAGAGCGTCATTGTAGGCGCGCGCGTAGAAGGCCGTAGCGTGGCTGTCAAAGCCCGATGGGTGGGCCTGCAGGTCCTGCTGTACGGCCGCGCTTAAGCCTTCTGCCAGTTCGCGCGTGGCGGCGACGAAGAGAAAGGCTTTGGGGCTGTACAGTCTGGCCATGGTACGCGTGGCTGCCGCAAGGTAGGGGGCGGCGGCGGCGTATACCCGGCCCCGCTCATCGGTATCCTTAGCCGCGGGGCCGTTGAACAGCCAATGGCCGCGGCCGAGATTGGACTGGTCGCAATGGGACAGCTGCGCTTCAAGGCAGCCCTTGGCACCGCATACGCAATCCTCGCCATCGGGCTGCACTACCACGTGGCCGGTTTCTATGGTGTTCCCGTCCGAAGCCAAATGCGCCCTGCCTTCGCTTACGAAGGAACCGTTTACGCCGGAGCGGAGGAGGAACATGAACAAGGCTTCCGCCCCCGGCAGTTCCCCGTAGCGCGATTCTGCCAGCGCTATTATAGAGCAGTTATTATGCAGCTGTACGGGCAGTCCCAGTTTTTCCTCGAGCGCTTTTGCCAGGGGAAAGCCACGCATGCCCGCTATGCGCGAGTAGAAGGCTACGCTGCCCGAGCGCACGTTTACCTGGCCGGGAGCGCCTACGCCCATGCCCAGTATGCGGGAACGGTCTATTCTGGACGCGCTTATCAGGCCCTCGGTTTGCTTCCATAGGGCTTCCACCACCGCTTGAGCGTCTATGGCCGCGGTAAGGGGTTCCTGGCTGCTGCTAAGCAGCTCGCCTTGAAAGTCAAAGATTCCTATGCTTACCCGGTCAAGCCAGAACTCCGCGCCGAGGCAGTAGAGTACATCGGGCCGTACGCCATAACAAATGCGCGGGCGGCCTTTTTTAGTCTCCTCCTGCTGCTCGGAGCAGGCGGGCAGGGCGTTAATGAAGCCCTCGGCTTCAAGGCTGGAAAATATCCGGAACATGGTAGGGGCGCGTAAACCGGTGGCCTGCACCGCCTCTGCCTGGGAAAGACCCTTGGGATGCGCTTTGCGTATGAGCTTGAGCACGATTTTTGCATTGCGTTCGCGCACGTCCGCGCTGCGCAAGGGATTATCATTCCTTGTCATGTAAGCCGATACTAAACCATAGAACGCGTTTGGCGCAACGTCGAACTGCGTCCGCGCCTGCCGAAGGCAAAAAAAAGCCGCCGGAAACGAGTCCCGGCGGCGAAACGCTCAGATTCTAGGGTCTATTGCAGCACGTTGAGGCCCGCGAAGGGCTGGAAGGTATAGGTCTTGCCGGCCTCGAACACGAATTCCATCTGTATCTGGAAGGCGCCGGTTACCATCTTAATGACGCGCTTACCCGCCTGTACCTGACCCTTGAAATCCTTCTGCGCCACGCCGTCTATGAAGAGACGTATCTGGCTCCAAGGATTGCCGCGCATATCGGGGTTGAGCACGGATTCGGGTATCTCGAAGCTGTAGTTGGCCATGATGGGCTGGAGCGTAGGCGTAAGGGTCGTGCCGCCTCCGCCTACGGTTATCTGCATGCTTAAGTCCATATAGCCGGCTAGGCGTATGGTCAGGGTGTAGGTTCCCGGGGCTATCTGCACGGTGAAGGGGTTGTTGCCGGCCTTGCCGTAGCTCACGCCGTTAAGGAATATTTCTGCGCCGGGTAAAAGCCTGCCTAAGTTGAGCGGCACCGTTATGCCCTGCAGGGTGGCGTTTACCGTCATGGAGCCGGACACGCTTAAGTTCTGCGTATAGTCCAGGAAGCCCGGCGCCTTTATAACCAGGGTATACGAGCCGTTGGGCAGCTGGCCGGTAAAGGGCGTCCTGCCCGCCAGCACGTTATTGAGGTACACCTCCGCGTTGGCCACGTTCGCGTTAATCGTAACGTTGTGGTTTACTACCGGGGGCGGGGTAACCGTAGGCGGCGGGGTGACGGCGGCAGAGCCAAGCTGAACGGTAAGGGTGAGGCCTGCCGTGCTTATGCTAATCATCTGCTTAAACTCTGGCAGTCCGGATTTGCGAACGATAAGTTCATAGGTTCCTGTATTGACTAGGCCCGAGAAC
Organism: Spirochaetaceae bacterium UBA5200; assembly: GCA_002412825.1. Lineage (GTDB taxonomy): Bacteria > Spirochaetota > Spirochaetia > Treponematales > UBA12059 > UBA5200. Next base: position 16,736 of record DHVU01000004.1, on the reverse strand, counting down.
CGCGGGTTGGCCACGCCAAGTAGGCGACCCCCAAGTATAATCTGAGCAGGACCTTCGCTTACGGTGACGGTGAGCGTACCCCTTGATTGGGCGAATGCGCCTGCCACGAGCACGACTGCTAAAAGGGCCAGGAGCGCGATGGATTTCCTATTCATAGTAGTATCTCCTTAGTTTTCTCGTTGTTCTCACTGAGTGTACGGCCTAATAATAGCGCTGAGCAAGCTTGGTAACAAATAAGATGTTTTTATTTAACCTGATTTTCTTTGTTTTTCTCGTTGCCTGTTGCTATCATTGTGCATAGTAATGGGAATAATACCCCTAGGAGGTTTAAGTATGAAGAAGGCGCTACTTGTATTGACCCTGGCTGTATTCGTGGCTACGGGCGCATTCGCGCAGATTGTATTAGGAATAACCGGCGTTCAGTATTATGAGGAAGTAAACGGTAAGCTCCCGACCGTTAAAGAGGCATGGGCAGACTTTAAGGAAGGCACCGGCGTTTTTTGGGGAGGTTATGGAGAAATAGTCCTTGGTAAGCTTGGATTAGGGCTATCGTTCAACCAGCAAACATTCAAGGATGAATTTGAGCGTGCTCTTGACACTTGGAATTATGATGTCAATTTCTTCCTTTCTTATCACCTTTTTGGCGGCAGGGCGCTTTTAGATCCCTTCCTTCAAGCTGGCGTGGGCATGATGGCTTTTGACTACAAGGATAAAGAGGCTGCAAGAGCTTTTTATACTTTAACGGATGATCCTTTATTTGCCTCTAGCTATTTTGATTTCGGTTTAGGCTTAGGCATAAACCTTGGCGGGATAGGTATATTTGGCAAGGGGATGTGGAATGTCCAGAGTGATGAACCGCTGTATTCTCAGGAAGATGGCGGGACACCGATTTTTAGTTGGCCGATACTGCCCTTTAAGTGGGTTTTTGGTGTGAAACTGATACTGTAGCTAGTAATTTTCTGGTACCTGAGGTACAAACGCCCGGCCACGCGCCGGGCGTTTTTTTCGCCCTATCGCCCCTCAGCCCAGGAAGCGCTTCCAAGCATCCGGATCGTCGCCTATAGCGAGCTTGGCTCCATCGCGTACCACGGGGCTACGGAGGAGGAGGGGATGGGCTAGGAGTTCCTCGTCCTCGTCGTAGTCCATGAAGGCCAGGCCTCGTTCCTTGTAGAGTTTGGAACCGCTGTCGATGAGGCTATCGCCGCCTGCGCCGGCGCGTATGGCTTTGAGCTCGCCGGCTGAGAGGCCCTTCTCCGCCAGGTCGACGAAGTGGTAGGCCACATCGCGCTCCTTAAAGAAACGCTCGGCCTTGCGGGTAGCGGGGCACTTCCTGCTACCGAATATCTGTAGAGCCATGGCTCATCCTCCTTGTTTGCGCTTTAAGAATAGCAGGCCTTCACAATGCGGTAATAATCGGCAATACTCAGTACGGCTATGGCTGAGGAGCTTCTCCATGAATCAACTGCCTGTCCTGCTGCAAATATTCATTATCTTCGGCCTCATCGTACTGGCCAGCGCGCGCAAAGTCCACCTGGGTCTTGCCGCCGGCATAGGCGGCGTGTTATTCGCGCTCTGGCGCGGTATGCCGGTGCCAGAGCTGGCTCAGGTGGCGCTTGGGGAGCTTTTGAGCGCGGACACCCTGCTTTTACTCGCGCTCATGAGCTACATCATGGCCTTTTCAACGGCCATGAAGAAGGCAGGCGCCATGGACGCCTTTTCGCGCGCGCTCAGCGCGATAGCCCCCTCGCCGCGCGTAGCCATGGCCGCCGCTCCCTTGCTCATAGGTACCCTGCCCATGCCCGGCGGGGCCATACTGTCCGCGCCGTTAGTGGACGCCATGGACCCGAATAGGGAGCATGCGAACGACGTGCTGTCGGCGGCCAACTACTGGTTCAGGCATAACCTTGAGTTGGCCTGGCCGCTGTATCCCGCCTTTATCCTCACCGCCTCGCTTACCGGCCTGTCCGTGGGCAGGCTCATGCTGTTGAACGCCTACGCGGCTCCCGTGCTCTTCGCGTTAGGGCTGCTATTCATCCTGCCGAGGAAACGCCTCGCGCCTAGCGTCTCCCGCGGCGAGGGCTCCGACAAAGTCGGCAAGGGCGACGAGGGCGGCTCCGCCGGGGCGCATGGCGGCCTAGCCGCGCGCGCTGGCAGCTTTATTCGGGGCGTTGCTCCGCTGGCCATCGTACTGGGCGGCTACCTGGTACTTGATATACTCTGGAAGCTTGTAAGCCCGGGCTTTGGCTTTTCGCCGCCCCTTTCTGCGCTGCTCGGCCGCTATCTGCCTATTTTCCTAGGCTTAACGGCCGGCAGCCTGTACCTGCGCCTTTCGTTGGCCGGGCCGGGCTGCTTCAAAGGCAGCATAGGCCAATCAACGTTTAAGCTCATCATGGTAATACTGGGGATACGGGTATTTTCCACCCTGCTCTCCGCGGCGGGCGTGGCCGCCGATTCTGCGGCTGAGCTTGCCGCGGCGGGCATACCCGCCCTGGCCGCCGTTGCCCTGCTGCCCTTCGTGGCTGGCCTCGTCACCGGGGTGGGCTTCGGTTACGTGGGCTTGGCCTTTCCCATCATATTGGGGCTCTTGCCCGCGGGCGGAGCCTTCCCTCGCGAGGCGGGCATCGTGCTGGCCGGGGCCTTCGGTTACGCGGGCATGATGCTCTCGCCCTTGCACGTATGTATGGTGGTAAGCGCCGAGCACTTCGGCACGGGCCTGGCCGCCACCATACGGCGCTTCGCGCTGCCCTTATCGCTCTTCGTCGTCGCGGGAGCCGGCTATGCCTCTATCCTGGCCTGGCTGCTCTGATCGGCGTTCTTCGGGCGCGATTTCTCCGAGGCGCTATGGTTTGGGCAGCGGTCGGCACATACTTGCCTGTTTTCCGGTTGCCGCGCGGCCCTTGCGGCCGTATGCTTGCCCCATGCGATACGATACGAGTACTTTAGGCGCCGCCGGCGCGGCTAGTTCCGCGCCTGGAATCGAGTCTTCAGGAGAACGTGAACTTGAGGGTCGCGGAGACGAGCTTTATCGCGCCTTGCTCGAGCGCGACAGCAGCTACGACGGCTCGGTGTACTACGGCATAAGCAGTACCGGCATATTCTGCAGGCCCGTATGCGCCGCGAGGAAGCCTAAGCGGCAGAACGTACGCTTCTTTTCAAGCGCCAAGGCGGCCATGGATTCGGGGTTCCGGCCCTGCAAGCTGTGCAGGCCGCTGGACGCGGCGGAAGGCGGGGGAGCCCTGCCGCCCGGAATGGCTAGGCTCATGGATGAACTGGCTGGGGACCCATCCTTCCGGCCGCGAGCGCAAGACCTGCGCGGCCGCGGGCTCGACCCCTCCACGGTACGGCGATTCTTTAAGAAAAACTACGGCATGACCTTTCAGGCCTTCGCCCGCTCGCTTAGGCTTTCGCGGGCCTTCGATGCCATACGCTGCGGAGCTAGCGTAACCGAGGCCGCCTTCTCCGCAGGCTACGGCTCGCTCAGCGGCTTCGGCGATGCCGCTAAGGCGGTAACGGGCAAGAGCCCTTCAGCGGCAGCGGCCGGGGCTTTCTGGCTATCGCGCTTAGAGACGCCGATCGGATCCATGGTCGCCGGCGTATACGGCGGCGGGCTTTGCCTGCTTGAGTTTGCCGACCGCCGCGCCCTTGAGACGGAGATACAGGATCTTCAAAAGCGTTTCGGGGTAGAGGCCTTGCCGGGGCGCTCGCCTCTGCACGACGAAATACAGCGGCAGCTTTCAGGCTATTTCGAGGGGACGAGGACGGCTTTCGACTTGCCGCTCCTCTATCCGGGTTCCGATTTTCAGCGCTCGGTATGGGAGGCCCTGTTGGCCATACCCTACGGCTCCACGCGCTCGTACGGAGCGCAGGCTTCGTCGCTGGGCAGGCCGGAGGCGGTGCGGGCCGTAGCCAGGGCCAATGGCCAGAACCGCATAGCCATAGTCATACCCTGCCATCGGGTAATAGGGTCGGATGGCTCCCTTACCGGCTACGCCGGGGGCCTTGAGCGCAAGCGCTTTCTCCTTGAGCTTGAGGCGCGGGCCTTGTCAGGCTTCTCCTGATGCCGGCAAAACGTTTAAAGCCGGCCTTGCAGGCTGGCGCGACGAGAAACCTACTGGCGGTATTGGCCTACGACGGCACGGATTTTAAGGGCTGGCAACGCCTGCCTGGCGCGCAGCGCAGCGTGCAGGAGAGCCTGGAAACGGCGCTGGGCATAGCGCTGGGCGAGCCCTGCAATGCCGTGGGCGCGGGCAGGACCGACGCGGGCGTGCACGCGCGCGGCCAGGCGGCCAATTTCTGGACGAGGTCCACGGCCAGCCTTGCCGAGCTCGCGGACGCTATTAATGCGGAGCTGCCCCCGGATATGCGCTGCCTGGCTCTACGCGAGGCGCTCCCGAACTTTAATGCCCGTTACCGTGCCGTTTCCAAGACCTACGCGTATCGATTTGCGCTGGATAAGCCGGATACGTTCTGGCGCCGCTATTCGTTGGAGCTTAAAAAGAAACCGCGCCTTGAGCGTATTGAGGAGGCCTGCGCTCTGCTGCCCGGCACGAGAAGCTTTAAGGCCTTTACCAACGCCAAAAAGGACGGCTCCGCCTTCGTGCGCAGCCTGAGCGAGGCGCGTTTAGAACGCGATGGGCCGTTCCTGGACCTAGTTTTCCGCGCTGACGGCTTTCTTTATAACCAGGTTAGGCTCATGGCCGCCGCCCTGCTGCAACGGGGGCTTGGCCGCTTGAGCCGCGAGGATTTTGCGAGCCTACTCGAAGACGGTAAGCGAAGCGCGGCGCCCGGCGCCTTAGGCGCCTTCGGCCTGCGCCTCGTATCGGCCGACTACCGAGAAGAGGACTTCCTTGGCCCCCTTGAGGCGGCACCGGGAGCCCTGCTCAACGAGTTCTTAGGCGGGGTCTTGCCCTTGCCGCGGGGAGCTTCGTCGCGCCGCGACGGGCCTCGCTCAGCTTGAGCCCTGCTTGCGCCTTTTCCCCCGCCCTGGCTAGCGCTTCGCGAAGCGCCTCGGCCGGGCTTATGCCCCGCGGCCGGCCAGCCGCCGCTATCCGATCGCGCTACGCCGCGCGGAGCATTGGGCTCGGCGCTCCTAAGCGCGTCGTAGAAGGCTTGGGGCACGGGGCTTTCGAAGCGCCGGGCTTCGGCTTCGGGGCGCCGCTTAAGCTCGAGGAGGCTGGCGTGCAGGCAAAGCCTGCCAGCCGGGTCGCGCCGGGAGCCGTAGCGCTCGTCGCCTGCCACCGGGCAGCCGCGCGAGGCAAGCTGGGCACGTATCTGGTGCTTACGCCCGGTATCAAGTTCAAGCTCCACGAGGCTGAACAGGGGGCCGCGCTTGAGCACGCGATAACGGCTCAAGGCGCGCTGGGCTGGCCCCTGGGCGCATTTATCGCCCTGCTTGCCCACGCTTACCCGCCCTATGCTGCGCTCGATAAGCCAATCGTCCATGAAGCCCTCGTCGTCGGGCAGGACGCCTTCCACAAGTGCCACGTAGCGCCTGCAGAGCACGAGCTCGTTCCAGTCGGCCATAAGCTCCGCCTTGGCGCGGGCATTGGCGACGAACACCATGACGCCTGAGGTGTCGCGGTCAAGCCTGTGCACGACCGCCGCCCTGCCCTTTGGATTGCGCGCGCGTATAGCCTGCGTGACGAGGCTCAGCGCGTTGGCCGCGCGGCTGCCCTCCGCGGCTATGGACGGCAGGCCGGCCGGTTTGTCGATGACGATAAGGTCGTCTCCTTCATAGAGGATAGTGATGCGTGGCGGCCTCACATGACCGCCTTTACGCAGGGGAGGGCTCCAAGCGCGGCGTAAGCCGCATGCATGCTTTCGCTATCGTTAAAGGTGACCGGTATGGATAGCCTGCCGTATTTGACGCCGGGGGCGGGCAGGGCCATCGGCCGCGAGGGCTGGGCGTGGGATGCAAGCAATATGCGCATGGCGTCTTCTTCAAGGGTAGCGCCTGAGGCCAGCGTATAGATAATGCGGAGCTCGAAGGCCACGGGGAATTCTATGGCGGCGTCGCCGAAGGGCTTATCTGACGCCACCTATGGCCTCCTCTATGGCCTGCATGACGCCCTGGTCAAGCTTGGGCAAGAGGTCGAGCGCTTTCATATTCTCAACGACCTGGGCGGGGCGGGAAGCGCCGGTTATGACCGTGGATACGCGGGGATTCTTGGCGCACCAGGCTATGGCGAGCTGCGCGGAGCTTGCGCCGAGCTGGGCGGCTATGGGAGCGAGCCTGTCAGCCGCTGATATGCGCTCCGGCGTCACGGCGCTTTCCCTGAGCCATTCGTAGCCGGGAAGGGCCATGCGCGAATCCTTAGGCACGCCGCCAGAGTACTTGCCGGTAAGCACGCCGCTTGCCAGGGGGCTCCAGGTGGTAAGGCCTAAGCCTATGCCGTCATAGAGGCGCGTGAACTCGCTCTCCACCTTGTCGCGCGTAAAGAGATTGTACTGGGGCTGCTCCATTTGGGGCAGGTAGAGATTGCGCTTGTCCGCTATGCTCCAGGCTTCCATGAGCTGGTCGGCCGACCATTCGCTGGTGCCCCAGTACATGGCCCTGCCCGAGGCCACGATATCGCTCATGGCGCGCACGACCTCTTCCATAGGCGTGTTGGGATCGGGCCGGTGGCAGTACACCAGGTCGATGTAGTCGAGGCCGAAGCGCTTTATCGAGCCGTCCATGGCGTCCATGAGCCGCTTGCGGTTGAGGGTATTCTTCTCGTTCGGGCCGTCGGCCAGGCCCCAGTAGAATTTGGTGGATACGATGTACGAGCCGCGGCGCCATCCCAGCTTCTTAAGCGCCGCGCCCATGATCTGTTCGGACTGGCCGCCCGCGTAGGACTCCGCGTTATCGAAGAAGTTGACGCCCTGGTCGTAGGCCGCCTTCATGCTGTCGGCCGCTGCGTCTATATCGACCTGCTTGCCATAGGTAACCCAAGAGCCCAAGGAGAGGGCGCTGAGCTGTATGCCCGCCGAGCCGAGTCGTCTATATTCCATGATTGTTCCTCCAAATGGTTGTAGGGTGAGTAGCCTATAATGTACTAAGGATCAGGGCTCGATATCTACCTTGCCCTTGCCGGAATTTTTGGCGTGGTAGAGGGCTCGGTCAGCCCTTACGTAGAGGGCGTCGAAGGATTCATCCTCAGGCAGGAGGCCGGCGGCGCCAGCGCTCATGCCGAGCTTAATGGCCAGGCCTTCGTCATAGCGCAATTCCTCGGAGGCAAGGGCCGCTATGCAGCGCGTGGCAAGGGCCTTAGCTTCGGAGAGTTCAGTTTCCGGCAGTATGATGGCGAACTCGTCGCCGCCTAAGCGGGCGGCCAGGTCCGCGCTTCGCCCCGCCTGGGCCAGTATCGCGCCTACCCTGCGTATGGCCTCATCGCCCAGCGGATGGCCGTATTCGTCGTTTATGCGCTTAAGGTTATCAAGGTCAAAGGCCACGAGGGAGAGGCTCCGGCCGTAGCGGCGGGAGCGGTTGAACTCGCGCAGGCCCGCTTCATTGAAGGCGCGGCGGTTGGAAAGCGAAGTCAAGGGATCCTTAAGCGCCAATTCCTGGTAGCGCTCGTTGGCCAGCATCAGCTCCTGATTAGCCTGCCTAAGCTCGGCATTGGCCTCCTCGAGGGCCTTGGTTCTCTCCTTGATAAGCTCTTCAAGCTCCGCGGCGGCCGACTCGGCCTGCTCGCGCGCGTCTATGTCGTCGCTTAAGTCCTTGGCCGTGCCCCAAATATGGCGAATAGCGCCGTCGGGGCCTATGGCGGGCATGATGACCACCCGAAACACGCGCCGCCTGCCGCCCACCACGCTCCGCTGGTCGAATATCTGCACGCACTTATCGCGCAGGCAAGCCCTATAGCCGGCCGTTGCCTGCTCGAAAGCTGCTCCCAAGATGGACGTGAACAGGTCGCCCTCTTTGGCGTGCGGAAGCACGAAGCGCTCGCTGGGGTTCATGGCAAGGAGGCGGAAATCGCCGTCTTCCATAGGCTCGCATACCCAGAAGGGATCGGGGGAGTTTTCCCAGAGTACGGTTGCAAATTCATTTTTACCTAGTTCATAGCTCATGAAGGTTCCTTGGGCGCTATGCTTAAGGGTTTACTGTAGCCCATGGCGGCCGAGTGCGCAAGTAAACCCTTGTTCACCTTATGCCGCCGTTACGTCGTTGAGCCAGCGCTTGGTTTTTAATCGCCAAATGCCCAGGAGGCTCTTTACCACTTCCTCCATGTTCAAGAGCACGAATACCAGGTAGGGCTCGAGCTTGAATACGAAGGCGCCGAGCAGGGCCAGGGGCACGCCCAGGCCCCATACGCCAAAGATATCGAAGAAGGCTCCAAAGCGCGTATCGCCGCCTGAGCGGCATATGCCTACGATGAGGTGCAGGTTGAATACCTTGAAGGGGAAGATGGCCGCCAGGGCTACGACCATGAGTCCCGCCTGCCGCAGCGGTTCAGGCTCAAGGGAAAAGAGCAGGGGCAAGAGGAGGGCTGAAGGCACCAGGGCCATGCCCATGACGAGGCCGAAGCTCGGGGATAAGATCGCGAAGCGCTTAGCCCAGGAAAAGGCCTTGTCCCGGTCGCCTTCGCCTATGCGCTTGCCTATCATGACGGCCGCCGCGTTGGCGCTGCCTAGGAAGAAAACCATGGCCAGCTGACTTATCGTTGAGCACACGTTGAAGGCCGCTATGGCGTCGGTGCTCATGCGGGCAAAGATGGCGTTATAGCTCGTTATGCCCAGTGACCAGGCTACTTCGTTGAGGATCACCGGCGAGGCTATGCGCATGAATTTCGCGCTGAAGCCCCCGCCCCAGGATACGAGTTCCCGCAGGCGGCCGGCCGGCGGCATCCTGAGCGCGTAAGCGCCTATGATGGTTATGCCCGCCTCTATGGCGCGCGATATAAGGGTGGCTACGGCCGCGCCCGCCACGCCCATGCGGGGGAAGCCGAAGGCGCCGAAGATGAGTATATAGTTGAGCAATGCGTTTATAGAGAGGGATATAAGCGTGGCCACGAGGGGCAGGCGCACGCGCTCGACGCCGCGCAGCGCTATAGAGAACACGAAGGCCGCCGCGGCAAGGGGATAGCTTGGCGCGACGAGGCGCAGATAGCGGGCCCCCAGCTCGAGCACCGCGGTGTCGCGCGTATACAAACCTAGTATGGCCCGCGGAAAGAGCATGGCCGCGGCCATAAAGACCAGGGAGGAAGCCAAGCCTAAACAGAGGGCGAGCCCCGTCGTGCGGCGCACGCCGGCCAGGTCGTGCTTGCCCCAGTATTGCGACGTGAATACGCCGGCTCCGGTGGATATGCCGAAGATGAGCAGTATGAGCAGAAACCATATCTGATTGCCCAGGCCTACCGCCGCCAGTTCTGCCGAGCCCAGCCTGCCCACCATGATGGTGTCCAGCATGTTCACGCCGCTGGCTATGAGGTTTTGCAGCGCTATGGGTATGGCTATGCGCGCCAAGTCCAGGTAAAAGCGGCGGTCTCCCCTGAGGGCATTCATGCTTTGCCCTTTGAGGCGCTTTTAGCCGGCGCCTCGTAACGCAGCACTTCGCGGTCCAGTATACGCCTGTATTCGAGGAGCTTAAGCAGTATGGCTTTGTCCTCGGGCGGGGTATCCATGCTGGACAGCAGGCTTTGTACGGTCTTGTCGAAGCCCGCAAGGTCAACGGCGCCTTCTATGCGCGGGCAGAGCAGCCTTCCGGCGCAGAAGGAGCGCCACCGGGCCTTCTCCGCCGCCGAGAGCGTATCGGGCCAATTCCTTGCAAAGAGTCTGCGGGTTAGCTGGGGCAGGCGCTCGTCGACGAAGGGCAGGGTATAGGCGTGCGGCCTGGCGCGCGCGGGGCCGAGCGTGGCCAGCATCTCATGCACGCTGTCCATGGCGTCCTTGTCCTCGTCGCGAAAGAAGCCTCCCGAATATATGCGGTAGTCAGGATCGGCTTCTACCCGATCCGCTCCGCTAGGCGCGAATACGGCGGACAGTTTCTGTATGAGACCAGGCTGCTTGGCCAAGAGGGCGGCGCGGGCCTTTGCCTCGCGCAGGCTAAGGCCGAGGCGCTCCTCCGCTTCCTTGTCGAGTATGGAGAGCGGGGCGAGGTAGGGGCAGCGGCCTAGGCGCAGATTTACCAGGGGTATGCGTTCGCCCTCCGCAAGCTCCGCGCCTTTGGAAAAAACGCGCCTCTGTATTTCCTCGACCGACAGGTCGAGGAGCGGCTCGGGCGACCAGCGCAGATCCACGGCCACCACGCCGTCGCGCCGGCCGGGTATCATGCTTACTGGCGCGACTATGGCGCTGCAGCCGCGCTCGCTGGTGTAGGCGGCTGATGTGTGCAGGAGGGGCTCGTGGCCGGCCAGGTCGATGAGCGGGCGCAGCGAGTCCCTCGTGCGGTGCTTCCAATACCAGTCATAGAGCCTGCCCTGCTTTTCACGTACGAGGCGCGTAAGCGCTATCGTAGCGCGTATATCCGCAAGCGCGTCGTGGGCGTCGCTTAGGTCGACGGCGTTGGCTTCCGCCAGCGCGCCAAGCTTAAATTCGGGCTTGCCTTCGCCATTCGTCGGCCAGCTTAAGCCTTCCGGCCGCAGGTCGCGCGCCGCGCGGAAGAGATCTATGACGTCCCAGCGGGAATTGCCGTCGGCCCATTCGCGTTCGTATGGATCAAAGAGATTGCGATAGTAGAGGTTGCGCACGAACTCGTCGTCGAATTTTATGGAGTTGTAGCCCGCCACGCAGCTGCCCGGCGCCATCATCTCCGTACGCAGGGCCTTGGCGAACTGGTACTCGGGCAAGCCTTCCTCTAGGGTTAAGAGAGGCGATATGCCGTGGACCATGCAGGCATAGGGGCTGGGCAGGTAGTCGGGCGTTATGCGGTTATAGAGCGTAAGGCCGCCCGACAGAGGCTCAAGCTCCTCGCTGGTGCGTATGCAGGCGAACTGCGCTATGCGGTCATGACGGGGTTCAAGGCCGTACGTTTCTAAGTCGTACCAGAGGATGCTTGCCATGCCCGCCAGTATAGCGCCCCGGTCGTGGGGTTGTCATCAAGGACAAGGGCACAGGCCTTGACGCCTCTAGGCGGCCTAGTCATCATAGGCGGGGTAAGAAGGCCATCTTGGGTAAGAGGAGCGCGTATGCACGGAGACGAACGTATAGTTCTTGAGCGCTACCTGCGAGAGCGCGGCCTTAAGCTTACCGGCGCCAGGATGACGGTACTCGAGGCCTTCTTGTCCCTTGAATCGCATGTAACCGTGGATGCTGTCTACGATGAGGCTAAGAAGATTGATCCCGGCATAGGCCAGGCCACGGTGTTCAGGGCCATGAAACTGTTCAGGGACGCGGGCTTGGCGCGCGAGGCCTGCCACGACGACGGCGGGCGCCAGTATGAGCACGCGTGGCGCCACGCCCACCACGACCACCTTACCTGCGTGTCATGCGGCGCGGTGGTGGAGTTCGTCGACCCCGCCATAGAAAAGGCTCAGGAAGACGTGTACAGGCGCTATGGCTTCAATTCTGCCGGCCATAGGCTTGAGTTGTACGGGCTCTGCCCAAAATGCACGAAGCGCGGCGGCTAAGCCGGATTATTCGCCAGGGCGAGGTTTTGGTCGGCGGGAAAGTCCAGGGTAAAGCTTGTCCAGCCCTCGCTGCGCCGGTATGCCACCGATCCGCCGAGCTGGCCGGCTAGAAGCGTAATAAGGGTAAGCCCCAGGCTCTCGCCCTTGGCCATAGCATAGGGCGCAACGCCTTGCCTATCGGGCAGCCCGTCGCCGTCGTCGCTCAATTCAAGGATGAAGCGTTCGTTCTCCATGCGGAAGCCCAGGCGTAGGTGCAGGGGCCGTTCCAGCTGCGCGTTATGCTTGAAGGCGTTGATAAGCGCCTCGTTTACTATCAGGCCCAGGGGTACGACGCTGTCCATGGGCAGTTCGCGCTTGGCGCAATCAAGTTCCAGCACAGGCGGGTAGAGCGGATTCGCCGCGCCCTGCTGTATGGCCCGTACGAGCGTAGCCAGGTACTTTCCTATGTCAACGGCCGAAAGCTCGGAGTATTTGTACAGCTGCTCATGCACCATGGATAGGGCCATGACGCGCCCGGACAGTTCGGCGGCCGCCTTTTTGAAGCCGGGGTCATCGCTTCGCCTGCTCTGCATATTGATCAGGCTCTTCACCAGGTGCAGGTTGTTCTTAACCCTATGGTGCAGTTCCTTAAAGAGTATATCCCGGTCGTGTAGGGCCTGGCGCAGCTTGCCCTCGCTCTCTCTACGGAGGCTACGCTCCCGCTCGAGTTTTTTATAGTAATCCGAGAGATAGCCTAAGGCCGAGCCGAGTATGACGCCGGTTAGCTCAGCTATCGGCTTGGACGCGGGGGAGAATTCGGGGCGCTCGAGCAGGGCGAACAGGAGCAGGTTCGCAGGCAGCCCCAGCCCTCCGGCTATGAAGCCGCCGGAAAAGCCATAGGCTATGGCGCTGACGAGCACCGGCACCACGACAAAGTAATTGGACGATACGGCTAGGCGCCGGCCGAATAGCAACACGATGAGCGCATAGCCTATCCATACCGACAGGACTATAAAAACGCGGTATCGGCCGGATATACGGGCATGCCAGCGGCCCAGGAAATGGTCAAAGGCGGTGTAGAGAGCTTCCGGTTCTTGAAGGGGAAGAGAAGGCATGGTTTTTACGTTATACTCCCCCTCGCCGCTGAGCGCAAGCGCTCAACGCGTACCAAGCTTCGCGCCAAGCAAGGGCAGCACAATTCACCTATGCGGAGTTTCGGCGGCCGGGGCCGGTGCCAGCCTGCCATAAAAAAGGCGCAAGCCTTAAAGGCTGCGCCCGGAACCCGCGCGAGGCGGGCGAAGAACGGCTACGGCTATTCTTCGTGCTTGCTGTCCGCTTTTTCCCGCTTTTCCTTACGCTTTTCCAGCAAAGTTTTCTGCGGCTTCTTTTTCGGTTCCTTGGCTTGCTTGCTTTTCTCGCCCATAGTATAGCCTCCTGGCTCTTGTTGGTACGAAACAGGGGCGGGGATATTCCCGCGCTCCACGCTGAGTATAACGTTTGGCACAGCTAGAGGCAACGGAAAAGTGGATTTTACAAAAACGCTCTTTACGTTATGCTAGAGTGCATTATGCATAGACCGCCTATGGCTTCGTCCGTTGGTAAACAGTATAGCCGCCTCGCTTTTGTGGCTTCCGCCTCCCTTCTATGCGTGCTTATGGCCTGCGCTGGGGGCCAGGCGGGCACAGACTCTCCTGGCGCTCCTAAGGCAAGGGCCGGCAACCCGCTTGGCGCGGGCGGCAGGATCGATCTGTCCGGGGCAGATCTTGAACGACCCATAGCGCTGGATGGGCAATGGGAGTTCTATTGGCTGCGCTTCGTGGACCCCTCCTCGTTCCAGGGAGGCGGACAGCCCATCCCCGATGCCCTGGTGACCCTGCCCGCGGAGTGGGCAAGCTACGAACTGCGCGGTATAGACGAGCGCGGCTACGCTAGTTGGCGGCTTCGCATAGAAGGGCTTGAGCCCGGCGCCGCCTACGCGCTCAAGCTCAATTCCTTCCTGAGCGCCGGGCTGGTGTACGCCAATGGGGCCCTTGTGGACGCCCATGGCCAGCCCGGCCGCAGCGAGGAAGAGGAGCGGCCAGGCTGGTATTCCCGCGTGGCCTATTGCGATGCCGACGAGGCGGGACGCATAGACCTGGTGCTGCATGCGTCCAACTTCAATGACCGCTCTGGGGGCCTGCGTTCCAGTATTATGTTCGGTAAGCCGCGGCAGGTAACGGCCCTGCGCGAGCGGGCCGTAGCCTATGAGCTATTCGTCGTCGGCGCCATACTGGCCATGGGCGCCTACTATCTGAGTTTGTACGCCTTCAGGCGGAAGGACAGGGCCGCCTTATGGTTTGGGCTCTTGTGCATCGTGCTTGGCCTGCGCGTGCTCTTGTATGACGAGTACTTTATCCTGGCCATTTTCCCCGGTATGGGCTTCCGCCTGCTCTTCGCGCTCGGATACCTCTCTTTCTGCGGCGGCGTCATGCTTTTTGCCGCCTTCGTGCGGGCCACTTTTCCCGACGAGTATCCGGCCTGGGCCGTATGGGTGGCATGCGCCGTATCTATAGCCTATGGCCTTATCGTGATTATAACCCCCAGTTTCTTCACGTCCACCATACTGCGCTGGTATCAGCTGGCCGCGGTACTTACGGGCCTGGGCATAGCGGCGGCCATAGCCCTTGCCGCGCTGCGCAAGCGCAAGGGCGCGGGACTCTTCGGCCTTGGCTTTCTGCTCATCTTTAGCGCCATGGTGCATGACGTGCTCGTATCGGCGGGCTTGATTCAGGGCGTGTTTATCACGCAGCTTGGCCTCGTGGGCTTCCTGTTCACCCTGTCGCTTAACTTGACGCGCCGCTTTGCCGGAGCCTTCTCCATGGCCGAGCGCCTGTCGGGCGACCTTAAGCGCGTGAATCAATCTCTGGAACGCTTCGTTCCCAAGGAATTCCTGGGCTTTCTTGAAAAGACTTCTATAGAGGAAATCAACCTAGGCGACCATAGCGCCCAAGATATGGCGGTGCTGTTTGCGGATCTGCGCGGCTTTACCCGTATAGCCGAACGCCTGTCCGCAGAGGACACCTTCTCTTTTATCAATGAGTATCTTGCCCATGCCGGGCCTTCGGTGCGCGCCCATAACGGTTTTATAGACAAGTACATGGGCGACGGCTTCATGGCCCTGTTCCCCCTAGGCGCGGAGGCCGCCCTTGACTGCGCTCTCGACATACAACGGCAGATGGCGCTCTATAACGAGGAGCGTGGCCGCAAGGGCTTGGCTGCCGTATCCATAGGCATGGGCATACACGAAGGGCCTCTTATGCTCGGGACCATAGGCGAGGCCATGCGCATGGACGGCACGGTTATTTCGGACGTGGTCAATACCGCGAGCCGGCTCGAGGGCGTGTCCAAGGAATACGGGCTGTCGGTGGCTGTAAGCGAGCGCATACTGGCCTCGCTGCCCGACCCCACGAAGTACCACATGCGCTTTATAGGCAAGATACGGGTAAAGAACAAGAGCATGGCGGTATCGGTGTTTGAGATCTACGATTGCGACCCAGCCGCCATTATCACCCGCAAAGATCGCGCTAAGGCTGATTTCGAGCGCGGCTTGGCCGCCTACTACGCCCGCCGCTTCGACGAGGCCAAGGGCTTCCTTGAGTCGGCCGATCTCATACTGCCCGGCGACGGGCCTACGCTCCGCTATCTCAACGAGATAGCGCGCTGGAGAGGACTGGTAAAAGAAGAAGGCGCTCCCGATCTGGGCTAGGCTCGAAAAGCCGCGCCTGGCGGGCTCGATTGCACATCCCGGTGCTTTTTGCTACAGTATCTCCACCATCGGAGGTTCTGCACATGAAAGCCGTCGAGCTCGCGAAAGCCTACGACCCCAAAGAATTCGAAGACCGCATATACGAGGCGTGGAAGAAGGAAGGCCTCTTTCAACCCAATGCGGGCGTCCGCGACGGCGCTCCGAAGAAACCCTTCGTTATCGTCATTCCTCCGCCTAACGTGACCGGCGTGCTTCACGTGGGCCACGGGCTTAATAATTCATTACAGGACATACTGGTACGCTACCACCGCATGACCGGGCGCCCCACGCTCTGGGTGCCGGGCACCGACCATGCGGGCATAGCCACGCAGCACGTGGTTGAGAAGAAGCTCCGCGAGCGCGGCATAAAGCGCCGCGAGCTGGGCCGCGAGAAATTCCTCGAGGAGACCTGGAAGGTAAAGGACGAGCACCACGCCGTCATTACGAGCCAGCTTGAGAAGATAGGCGCGTCCTGCGACTGGAGCCGCGAGCGCTTCACGATGGACTCGGGCCTTTCCAACGCCGTGCGCGAGGTATTTGTCACGCTCTTCGAGCGCGGCCTTATTTACCGGGGCAAGTACCTGGTTAACTGGTGCTGTTCCTGCGGCACCGCCTTAGCCGACGACGAGGTGGAGCACGAGGACGCCTCCGGCGCTATGTACCACATACGCTACGAATACGCCGACGGCTCGGGTTCCATAGAGATAGCCACCACGAGGCCGGAAACGCTCTTAGGCGATACCGCGGTAGCCTGCCATCCCGAAGACGAACGCTACAAGGCGCTCGTGGGCAAGACGCTTACGCTGCCTCTGGCGGGCCGCGCGATTCCCCTCATAGCCGACAGCTACGTAGACCGGGAGTTCGGCACGGGCCTCGTGAAGATTACCCCGGCGCACGACCCCAACGACTTCGAGGTGGGCAATAGGCACAATCTTGAGCGCATAAACATACTGAACCCCGACGGCACGCTCAACGAGAACGTGCCGGAGAAATACCGCGGCCTTAAGGCCAAGGACGCGCGCAAGCTCGTGGTCGAGGACCTTAAGGCCTTAGGCCTCTTCGTGGCCGAGAAGCCCATACAGCACTCGGTTGGGCATTGCTACCGCTGCCACAGCGTGGTGGAGCCCTACCTGTCCGAGCAGTGGTTCGTGAAGATGAAGCCCCTCGCCGAGAAGGCGCTCAAGGCCTGGCGCGACGGCGACGTCAAGTTCTATCCCCAGCGCTGGGAGCATACCTATGAGCACTGGCTTACCAATATAAGGGACTGGTGCATAAGCCGCCAGCTCTGGTGGGGGCACCGCATACCGGTGTGGTACTGCGACCACTGCGGCTGGTTCGGGGCGGAGCGCGAAGAGCCCACCATATGCCCCAAGTGCAAGTCCACGGAACTGCGGCAGGACGAGGACGTGCTGGACACCTGGTTC
>DHVU01000007.1 GCA_002412825.1 Spirochaetaceae bacterium UBA5200 | reverse complement strand
GGTCGTCGCCGGGCTTTTTTTTATTCTGGGGCAGCTACTTTGTCGCGGCTCCCTTCGCCTCGCCTTACATACAAAAGTATGCTCGGCTCGTCGAAGGGGGCCGCTTCGCGTATCTGCTCCCAGAATAAAAAAAAGGTGTGCACTAGGCCTGAGTATGAATAATGACTTGCCAGGGAGGGCAAGTGTACGCCACCCGAAGATTCGCGCTAGAGCGAATCTTCGATGTCCAGGTTTTGATAGGACGTCAAAACCTGGACATCGTCTCTGCTCGTGGGAAAAAGAAAAAGGTGTGCACCAGGCCTGGGTGTGAAGGCCGAGTTCCCGGTCGCGACAGGATGTCGCGTGTACGTCACCCGAAGATTCGCGCTAGAGCGAATCTTCGATGTCTAGGTTTTGACAAAGACGTCAAAACCTGGACTACGTCTCTGCTCGTGGGAAAAAGAAAAAGGTGCGCACCAGGCTTGAGCTAAACTCATGTCCTGCCAAGGATGGCAGGTGTCCGGTACCCGAAGATTCGCGCTAGCGCGAATCTTTGATGTCCAGGTTTTGACAGGAAGTTAAAACCTGGACTAGTGCCGCCTGGCGCGCTTGTGTGCTTCGCACAATTCTGTAAGGAATTGTTTTTATGGTCGCTATACGCGACCGCAGAAACAGCGCGCACGTTAATCAATACCTTGAGGCGCGCGGAGCGAAGCGACGGTAGTCGCGTGTACGTCACCCGAAGATTCGCTATAGAGCGAATCTTCGATGGCAAGGTTTTGACAGGCGGTCACCCGCGGAGCCGCTCATTGATAGATGATTATTCGCGGCCTGGGATTCAATGCAAGGACTTCTTGGGGTACCATTAAAGGGCTGTCATAATGAATGCCCGGTTTATCGGAATAATAGTACCAAAGCTTAAAGCCCTTGATGGGGATTTGGGTAATGGTGGCATTAAAGGTATGAGTGGCTTTTTTTTGCCAAGGAGGGCCCCAGCCTGAGGTACAGTGCACTAAATCTACTTGAGGGAAGCCGGTGCTTGCCTTGTGATGCTCTCTTAACATGCTAGCGGTGAACTGATGGAATATAATATACTTATTTCCTGGTATGTTATTATTGATTAAATGGTCGCTTACATATTTCTGCATCCAGTTCAGCTCTTCGCCCATTACGAATCCTATTTCCTTCATAGGATTGCTTGTCCTCCATTCAAAATCAAACGCGATATGGACATGGGGAAAGGATAGATACGGGAGGAGCTTATCAACCGCGCTTTTTAGGCTGTAGCTGCCAATTTGATGATCTAGTATTATTTTAACATTCTGATCCTTAGCATAGTCAATGTATCGATTGACAATAGCGTCGCTCAAATAACCGATTCGGCCTTGGGGTTGGCAGGTTCCATAAATCAGGTAAATCGCCGGGATTATTGTATGTTCAGGAAGCAGTTGCTGATAAAGCCGGGCCGTGGCTTTTACTTTTTCTACCAACTCATGTAAGGAGTAACGCCCAACTATTCCCATGTATCGTGAGTTTGGGTGGCCATAATATGCAACTATGAGCTCTTCCCCTCTCGCAGGACGTTCTATGGCATCCTTTTGAAAATGATTGTCTATAGTGAGATTGACGGACCTTGAGCCGCTTGTCCCGGAGTTCATTGCCATCGATGGAAGCGCTGTAAGGAGCGCGGCAAGGAAAAAGACAAATTTTCTCGGCATAAGATGCTCCTTGTTGGTTTCGTCCAATCGTGCAGAACCAGCGCTTTTTTGCCTTACACTATTCTTTGTATGCCTTTGCAATAAAGTCATATTAAAATTGAACCCGGCTAAGGTCAAGCTCTTGAGAGCGAGAATTCCGGGCCGTTTTCTGGCGAACAGCTCGACGGGATCAATAGAAACGATATCAGGTCAAGGTTCGCATCAATCGAGCAAAAATAAAAGCGCACCGTAGGATACCTTGCCGGGATTCCATTGCTTAAGCCTTCTTGCCTTGTAGGAGCGCTAAGGCTGTGTTAGGCTGAACGTACGATGCGCGCGCGTATATCGAGCGATAAGCTTACAATTTTTTCCTATTTTATCGCGGTCATCCTTGTCGGTGCGGCGCTGCTATCCTTGCCGGCGGCATGGGGCGGCGATGAGCCGTTAGGGGTATTGAATGCCCTGTTTACCGCGACCAGCGCGGTATGCGTTACCGGTTTGATAGTCGTTGATACAACGGAATTTACGCGCTTCGGGCAGACTATTATTCTGCTTCTCATACAATTCGGCGGCCTTGGCATTGTAACGTTTGCAACTCTGTTCGTAGCGAGCTCGCGTAATAGGGTGTCGCTGCTTAACCGTGGCATGATACAGGAAATGTATATTGAAGAAGTCGACGCTAACCCCAGGCGTATCGTTCTTCATATAGTCATCGTAACCGTTGCCATAGAGCTGGCCGGATTTCTTGTCCTCGCTATGCGCTTCAAGTTCCTTGGCATAGACGCACCTATGTTCTCATCTTTGTTTCTAGCGGTGTCGGCATTCTGCAACGCCGGTTTCTCCGTGTTTTCTGACAGCCTGAACCGCTTTTCTGGCGATTGGCTGGTTACTATGATATTCATGCTCCTTATCGTAGGAGGGGGCTTAGGCTTCGTCGTCATACGCGACTTAAGCCGCGTGTTCATGCGCACAAAGCGGCATCTAGCCTATCATAGCCGTGTGGTTCTCATGATGACGGCTGTCCTTATACTCTTCGGGTTTGCCTCCTTTTATATGCTTGAATACGATAACGCGTATGCGCAGCTTCCTATGCCTCATAAGCTTATGGCGGCATTGTTCCAATCCGTAACCGCGCGCACTGCTGGCTTCGATACCGTTGCGCAAGGGGCCTTGAGCCTGCCCTCCCTAATTTTCGTGATGATGCTCATGTTCATAGGCGGCTCACCCGGCTCGACGGCGGGTGGGGTTAAGACGACGACCATGTTTATGGCGATTATGGCCGCTATGAAAGGTACCGAGGCGGACGGCTCTTTCAGTTACGCTGGCGGCCTGGTATCTTCCGAGCGCTTGGCTAAAGCCTTTGGTATACTCGTCAAGGCCATGGCCATTGTACTGCTCAGTTTCATAGCTCTCCTTGCCTTTGAAGGAGCGCGGAGCCAGAACAGTTTCAGCGACCTAATGTTCGAAGCGGTATCCGCCTTCGGTACGGTGGGTCTCTCAAGGGGCGTTACGGCGCGGCTTGGCGCGTTCAGTAAGATTACGCTTATCATGACTATGTTTGCAGGCCGGGTGGGCTTATTCGCCATGGCGCTTCGATTGCCTTCCGATAGGATAGAGCGTTTCGCCGAGTATCCTCGTGAAGACCTTATGCTCGGATAGAGGGGGATAGCAATGACACAGCAATTTGCCATTATCGGCTTGGGCAGCTTTGGCATACGCGCGCTTGAAAAGCTCTCCGAGGCTACGGACCAGATCATTATCGTAGATAAGGATAAGGCCGCGGTTGAAGCGAACAAGGATTTCGCCGGCAAGTCTTATATAGCCGACGCGTTGAGCCCCGCCGCCCTCACACGCATACTGCCTGAGGGCATAGATGTGGCTATCGTGGACGTAGGCGATAATCTTGAGGTAGCCATAGTCGTGACCAACGCGCTTAAGAAACTCGGCGCGCGGCAGATTATCGTGCGGGTCGATTCTGACGAGAGAGGGGAAATACTCAAGATCGTCGGCGCTACAAAAATAATCTACCCGGCCCGTGAAGCGGCTGAGCGGCTTATACCTATGTTGGTTTCTCACACGCTCTTCAGCTTTATGCCTATAAGCCCGAGCCTCGTGCTCGCGGAGTTAAAGGTGCCCGAGCGCTATGTGGGGCTCAGCCTCGTTGAGGCGAATTTTCGTCAGTCCAAGGGTATGAACGTCGTGGCCATCAGAAAAGAGTCAAGCGACGAGTATCTCTACTTCCAGCCTAAATATAGGCTTGAAGCCGACGACGTGCTCCTCTGCGCGGGTACAGAGGCCGATATGGCTCAATTTACCGGTTCCCGCATTGCCTCTCGTAAGCATACCCTGACCGGCATGCTTAAGGGCATCTTTGGGCAAGCTAAAGAGCATAAGGCTGAAAAAAACCTGGATAAGCCTCAAGGGTCGGCCTGAGCTCAGACTGTGCCTAAGCGCGCTGTCTTGACCCCAAGGCATCCTACGGCTTAATATGCCTGGAAATATACGACATTGCTTGTGGTTTACTCCGCTTGTTAGCCGTATTCGTCGCTGCGTTCCATTGCGTGAGCAGCGACGGTGTATCGATGGGCCTTCCCGTGAGGGAGGCTAAACCCTGTCCTCAGATAAGCTGCAGGGCGGGAAAAGGAGTCCGTATGGACATTTTTCAGAAATGCTTCGAGTATGATCTCGACAAGCAGGCTATCGCGCGCGGAATCTATCCGTATTTCCAGCCTTTGGATAATACCGAGGGCACTGAAGTAACCGTGAACGGCAGGCGCGTGCTGATGATAGGCTCAAACAACTACTTGGGCCTTACCACGCACCCCAAGGTTCGCCAGGCGGCTATCAAGGCCATAGAGCAGTATGGGCCTTCCTGTACCGGCAGCCGTTTCCTTAACGGAACGCTCAAGATCCATACGGAGCTGGAGCGGAGGCTTGCCGCCTTCATGGGGCTCGATGACGCCATCGTGTTTTCCACCGGCATGCAGACCAATCTTGGCGCTATATCGTCCTTGCTCGGCCGCAATGACATAGTCTATGTGGATAAGGACGATCACGCCTCTATAGTCGATGCCTGTCGCCTAGGCATGGGCGAAATGAAGCGCTTCGTGCATGGCGACCTTGACCAACTGGACCGTATGCTAGAGAAGGCACCTGCGGAAGCGGGCAAGCTCGTCGTCGTCGACGGCGTATTCTCTATGGGCGGCGATATAGTCGATCTGCCCAAGCTGGTGGCCATCTGCAAGAAGCATGGCGCGAGGATATACTGCGACGATGCCCACTCGTTAGGCATACTCGGCGGCGGCAGGGGCACGGCTCACCACTTTAACCTGGTTAAAGACGTCGACCTAACAATGGGCACCTTCTCTAAGAGCTTCGCCTCGCTTGGCGGATTCGTGGCGGGGCAGAAAGACGTAATAAACTATATTCGCCATACCGCCCGCAGCTTCATCTTCTCCGCTTCTCTGCCCGCGCCTAACCTGATGGCCGCCATGGCCGCCCTTGATATCATGGAAACGGAGCCCGAGCATGTGGAGCGCCTGTGGGAGAATACCCATTTCATGATGAAGGGCTACCGGGAGATGGGCTTTGATATAGGACCGACCCAAACGCCGATTATTCCCGTCATGATAGGCGACGACATGACTTGCTTCGGCTTCTGGAAGGAACTGTTTGAAGCGGGGCTCTATACTAATCCCGTGGTATCTCCCGCCGTGCCCAAAGGCATGGCCCTGCTGCGCACGAGTTACATGGCCACCCATACGAGGGAGCAGTTACAGCGCGCGCTGGACATCTTCGGTAGCGTAGGCAAGAAGTTCGGCATTATCAAATAAACTAGACGACTCTCAACATAGGGGCGGCCGCTGGCGCGAACGAGCGCTGGCGGCCGCTTTTATATCCGCTTAGCTTGTAAAAACGTTAGTGCTGACCTATATTTTGAACGTGAATGACATGCCGCGGAACAAGCCTATAACCGTGCTCCTTGTAGAGGATGAAGCGATTATCGCCTTGGCCGAGAAGCAAATGCTCGAGAGGAACGGCTATAGCGTAATCATCGCCCATAGCGGTGAGAAGGCTATTGAGGCGGTGAATCAGCGCCAGGATATCGGTTTGATCCTTATGGATATAAACCTTGGCAGCGGTATGGATGGCACTGAGGCGGCCTGCGTTATTTTAAAAAACCACGAATTGCCCCTGGTTTTCTTATCCTCCCATACAGAACGGGAAGTCGTGGATAAGACCGAGGGTATTACCTCCTTTGGGTATATCGTCAAAAATTCGGGCGAAACCATCCTTATGGCCTCTATAAAGATGGCGCTTAAGCTTTTTAATGCGCAGCTCAGCATCAAAGCCCAAGGGCTGGCCATAGAGCATGCCTATGCTGACTTACAAGTATCCAATGAAGACCTGCAGCAAACGGTAGAAGAGCTCAACGCTACTAATGCCGAACTCGAAAAATCGAAGGCTCTTCTATCGCTTGGCGAGGAGAAATACCGCTTCCTCGTAGAAAACAACCACGACCTCATCTATACCTTAAGTATAGAAGGCATATTCTTGTTCGTATCGCCGACTTGGACGAAAATGCTCGGGCATTCCGTAGACGAGGTCGTAGGCAAATCGTTCATTCCTTTCGTGCATCCCGACGACGTATCCAGCTGCTTGGCTTGGCTTAAGAAAGTGGTTGACCGCGGCGCCCGCTTGGAAAATAGCGTCTATCGCGTGCGGCATCGCGACGGAAGCTGGCGCTGGCACAATTCCAGCGCGGTGCCGCTCCAAGACGAGCGGGGCCGGGTAATAGGCTTCGAGGGTACAGCCAGGGACATTACGGAACAGAAGCGCGTTGAGGACGAATTGTCGGACGAAAAGCAGTTTACCGAAGCGCTTCTTGAGAGTATCCCTGGCTATTTATACGTATACGACCTTGAAGGCCGCCTCATACGTTGGAACAAGAAGCATGAAACTATGACTGGCTACACCGCGGAAGAGCTTTCTCATATGACCATGGATCAGTGGTTCGAAGGGGAGGATGCCGTACGGGTAGCCGAAGCGGTAAAAAGAGTTTTTGAGACTGGATACGGCGAGGTCGTCGCGCATTTGCTCATCAAGGGCGGCGGGAAGCTCCTTATCCATTCTACTGGAGCGCGCCTACAGGTAGCAGGCAAGACCTATTTTACCGGCGTTGGCATAGACATTACCAAGCGCGCGCAGGTTGAGGCGGCGCTTCGCGTTAGCGAGGCGAAGTACCGTACGCTGTATGAGATTTTGCCGTTGGGCATAACGATAACCGATACCCAGGGTATGGTGGTGGAGAGTAACCGAGTAGCCCAAAAGATACTAGGTTTGACAGCTGAGCAGCACAAGACCAGAAATATCGGTAGCCATGATTGGACTATCATAAAGGCCGATGGCAGCCCCATGCCGCCCGACGAGTTCGCCAGTACTAGGGCGTTACGAGAGCAACGCCTCGTAGAGAATGTGCGCATGGGCTTGGTAAAGGAAAACGGTACGGTGGTTTGGCTTAACGTATCCGCCACGCCTGTGCCGCTGGAGGGCTATGGCGTAGCTATTGCCTATATGGACATAAGCGATCGCGTACGTGACGAGGATAGCATTCGGGCCCTAAGTGCGGAGATTGAAACGCGGGCACGGAAGCGCCGGACGTAGGCTTGGTTTGCGCGCCTGCCACAGGTATACACGCATCACCTTGCTTTCTTCGGTAGTTTTTAAAGTTGACATATAAGAGATAATAAATAATATTTATCGCGTATTATTTTCCAATCGCACGACAACGCATGAGCTTTCTCAAGTAAAAAGACGCAATGATACGCTTCTAGCCTTGATAATCTGATTGGCAAGCTTTTTGACGAGGGGTGTTGAGCGTTATGAGTACGGAAAGTTCCCAGCTGATCCTTTTAGTAGAGGATGAAGCAATTATCGCGTTGTCGGAGAAACTGATACTCGAAAAGTTTGGCTACCGGGTTATCTGGACCAGTACGGGCGAAAAGGCTGTAGAGAGCGTTCAGGCTCAGCCTGATATAGAACTCGTGCTTATGGATATCAATCTGGGCAAGGGCATGGACGGAACGCAGGCGGCTACGCGGATACTGGAATATCGCGAGCTTCCCCTCATATTCCTGTCGTCACATACCGAGCGCGATGTCGTTGAAAAGACCGAAGGCATTAGCTCGTACGGTTATATAGTTAAGAATTCCGGCGAGACCGTGCTTATAGCCTCAATAAAAATGGCCTTCAGGCTCTTCAACGCCCGGCTGAAGGAGAAGAAGCAAGATACGGCCCTGCGCGCGTATGAAGAGCGGCTTCTCGTCAGCGATAAGATTTTTATCCATTCTATCGACTTGCTCTGCATAGCCGGCTTCGACGGCTATTTTAAGGTCTTGAACCCCTCCTGGGAACGCACGCTCGGCTGGAGCGCGGAGGAGTTAAAGTCAAAGCCCTGGCTGGACTTCGTGCACCCCGACGATCGCGACAGCACCGGCCATATACGAACGGTATTGGTAGACGGCAGGCCCGTGCATCAGTTCGAGAACCGCTATGTGTGCAAGAATGGCGAGATAAAGTGGCTATCCTGGAATTCCTTCCCTTATCCTGAGGAAGGCATGATGTTCGGCGTGGCGAGGGACGTAAGCGAGCAGAGGCGCTTGGCTGAGGCCTTGGTGGAAAGCGAAGCTACCTACAAGGCGCTCTTTGAGAAAAGCCCTATGGGCATAGCCTATCATCAAATGATCTATGACCGGGACGGTAGTCCGAGCGATTACCGCATACTAGCCGCGAATGAACGCTTCAAGGAGCTTACCGGCATCGACGCCACGGGGATGCTCGTAACGGAGGCTTTTCCCGGCATAGAAAAGGATCCTTTCGATTGGATAGCTTCCTATGGCGAGGTGGCCAAAACCGGCAAGGAATTGCGCTTCCAGCAGCACTTTGCGGCTAATAATCGCTGGTATGACTGCGCAGCGTACCAGTATAAGCCCGACCACTTCGTCGTCGCCTTCCTTGAGGTCAGCGAGCAGAAAAAGGCGGAGCTCGCTCTGCACGCCGAGAAGGAGCGCTTAGCTATAACCCTGCAGAGCATAGGAGACGCGGTGATCGCCACGGATACGGCAGGCAGGGTGGAAGTGCTTAATGGCGTGGCTGAGCGCCTTACGGGCTGGACTCAGGAGCGCGCGAAGGGCAGGCCCCTCGCCGAGGTTTTCTCCATAGTCAACGCCTTGAGCCGCGAGTCGTGCGATAATCCCGTAGCACGGGTGCTTCAGGATGGAAAGGTCGTCGGTTTAGCCAATCACACCCTTCTCCTGTCTGCAGATGGCGGCGAATACCAGATAGCTGATTCAGCCGCTCCTATACGAGACGCTGAGGGAACGATAATCGGGGTGGTGCTGGTATTCCGTGACGTAAGCGGTGAGTACGAGACGGCTCAGGCGCTGTATGAGAGCGAAGCGCGATTCAAAGCCCTTCACAATGCCTCCTTCGGCGGCATAGCGATCCATGATAAGGGCATAATACTGGAATGCAATCTGGGGCTTTCGGAAATGACCGGCTATACCGTAGAGGAACTCATCGGCATGAACGGCCTCTTGCTGATAGCCGAGGGTTCGCGGGACCAAGTGTTAAGCCGCATAGCATCCGGCTATGAATTACCCTATGAGGCGACGGGCATCAGGAAAAACGGCGAGGAATATCCCCTGCGCCTCGAGGCGCGGAACATACCCTACAAGGGCAGGATGACGCGAACCGTGGAATTCCGCGACATAAGCGGTGACAAAGAGCGTGAAGACCAGTTGCGCGGCACCATCCACTACCTCCAATCCATATTGCAGACGACCCAGGATGGATTCTTTGTTTTATCTTCACGCGGTCTTTTCTTGGACGTGAACGATTCTTTTTGCGCCATGTCAGGCTATACCCGCGGCGAACTGCTTGCCATGGATATCAATGGCGTCGATGCCGATGAAAAGCCTGAGGATACGGCAGGCAGGATCGAAAGAATAAAGGCCGTGGGCTCAGAGACTTTTAGCACCCGGCATCGCCGCAAGGACGGCAGCCTAGTCGACGTGGAAATGTCCGTGTCCTTCCTCGAGGAGGGCGAGGGTTCTTTCGTATGCTTCTGCCGCGACGTAAGCGAGCGTAAGCGGGCCGAGCATGAGATAGGGGGGCTGCTTAAGGACAAGGAGCTTCTGCTCAAGGAGAGCCATCATAGGATCAAAAACAATATGGGCCTTATATATAGCCTCTTGAGCCTGCAGGCGAACGCCCAGATTGACGAAAGGAACAAGGCCATACTTAACGATGCGGCTGGCCGCGTCCAGAGCATGCTCATGCTGTACGATAGGCTGTATAGGTCGGAGAATTTCTATGAGCTTAGCATTCAGGCCTTCCTCCCCGCGCTCGTAAAGGAAATTGTGGGCATGGCGGCAGGCGTGCGGCCGGTATGTACCCAGGTGGATGTCGATGACTTTATTCTGAACTCCAAGGTACTGTCTACGCTGGGCATAATCGTGAACGAGCTTATTACCAACTCCATTAAGTATGCTTTTGGCGGCTCGGCGGACGCTATGATACGCATATCGGCGAGCAAGTCTGATGGTATCGTTTGCTTTATATATGCGGATAACGGTACTGGTTTGGCCAGTGACGCCGCCAGGCAGGGTTCGGGCGGCTTCGGCATGCAACTGATAGAGATGATGGCGCAACAGCTCGACGCGAGCATGGAGCTAGACGGCACGCAGGGGGTGCGTTACACCCTGCGCTTTAAGGCTTGAGCCTTTAAGGCGAAGCTGGCTATGCGCACGGGCCTAGTGCGCCCTGGATTGTAGGTCGCCGGTCTCTACCAGGCTTACAAAGCCGTCCTGAGAGAATATCAAGTGGTCGAGCAGGCTGATGCCTAGTAGCTCTCCGGCGGCGCGCAGGCGTTCGGTTATGTCCCTGTCCTCGGGCGAGGGATCAAGGCGACCCGAGGGGTGATTATGGGCTACGATGACGGCGCAGGCGCGCGCGGCCACCGCCTCAGCGAAAATCTCGCGCGGATGGATAATGGTCCTATTCACCAAGCCGAGGGTGATAAGACGCACGTCGAGTACGTCGTTGGCGCCGTTAAGCATACAGCAGAGGAAGCGCTCCTGTTTGCGGTCGTCGAAATGCCGGACGAGCTGCCAGGCGTCCTGCGGGCAGGATATACGCTGCCCCCGGTGGCCATAAAAGCGCCTGCCCAGCTCCAACGCCGCGCTTAAGCGGCAGGCCCTCGCCTGCCCTATGCCGCGCAGCCCGGCGAAATACTCAGGCTCGGGTACCCCGGCGCTCAAGTCCAAGGCTTGGAGGAGCTCTTTTGACAGGGTACGCACATCCTTGCCCTTCATGCCTGAGCCGAGCAGCGCGGCTACAAGTTCATAATCGGCCATAACCCCAAGGCCGGACGCCTTGATACGCTCCCGTATATCCGGTTTGTCCCCATAGCTGGCGGAAGCCTGCTCATAAAGGCAGTTTTTCATATTGATTCTCCCTTCTAAGCGTTCAACGCGCGGAAGTGGAGGCTTGCTTGTGGTTTTTCCGGTTTTTTATATATAGGCAAGGTCAAATTATCGATTCGGTTTGCATTGACAGCCTCCTCCGGCTATAATGGACACGTTCCCCTGATTCTATCTCCCCATAAGCCCTAGGTTTGTTGCGTCCGACGGTTTGGAGTAGTATCGGCACGGCGTCTTTGTAGGCGCTGGAACTACACGTTTAAGGAGCGGACATGAAAAGCGTAAAAGGAACCCAGACGGAAAAAAACCTGATGGCGGCGTTCGCCGGCGAATCCCAGGCCCGTAACCGATACAGCTACTTCACCAGTAAGGCAAAGGATGAAGGTTACATACAGATAGCCCAGATCTTCGACGAGACGGCCAACCAGGAAAAAGAGCATGCGAAGCGCCTCTTTAAGCTTATGGAGGGCGGCGAGATTACCGTTACCGGTACCTTCCCCGCCGGCCCCGTGGGCACGACGGTGGAAAACCTCCTTGAGGCGGCCAACGGCGAGAACTACGAATGGAAGGAAATGTATCCCGGCTTCGCCAAGATAGCCCGCCAAGAGGGCTTTGACGCCATCGCCACCGTGTTTGAGGCAATAGCGGTAGCCGAAAAGCAGCACGCTAAGCGTTACGAGGAACTGAGGGCCAATATTCAGCAGGGTAAGGTGTTCAAGCGCGAGAAGCCCGCTACCTGGCGCTGCCTGAACTGCGGTTACCTCTATGAAGGCGTAGAGGCCCCCAAGGCCTGCCCCGCCTGCGCCCACCCCCAATCCTATTTTGAGTTGCTCGGCGAGAATTGGTAGGAGGCTACTATGACTGAACTAATGCAGATATATAAGTGCGAGGTGTGCGGCAACATCGTTGAAATGCTTCACGCAGGCGCTGGCGAGCTGGTATGCTGTGGCGAGCCCATGAAGCTCTTCAAGGAAAACACCACGGACGGCGCTAAGGAAAAACACGTACCTATGCTTGAGAAAACCGCCGACGGGTGGCGCGTGGTAGTGGGCGCGGTAGCCCATCCTATGGAAGAAAAGCACTACATAGAATGGATAGAACTCGTAGCCGACGGCATCGTGTATAGGGCGCATCTGAAGCCAGGCGACAAGCCGGAAGCTGAATTTAAGGTAAAAGCCGCCAAGGCTTATGCCCGGGAATACTGTAATTTACATGGACTTTGGAAGGCTGAGGCCTGATCGCTAAGCAACGCAAGAGGAGATGACTATGCAGAAGTATGTATGTGACGTATGTGGCTACATTTATGATCCGGCGGTAGGCGACCCCGACTCCAAGATAGCGGCTGGAACCTCGTTCGAGGCCCTGCCCGACGATTGGGTATGCCCCATGTGCGGCGCAGGCAAGGACAGCTTCAGCCTCGCCGACTAAGCGCGAGCCGTTGCCTAGAGCCTAGGCAAGAGAGTAGAATAAAGCCGGATCCTGTTTGCGCGGGGTTCGGCTTTTATTTGATGGAGGCAAACGGTGATATCGAGAGAAGATTTTATTTTTACGATAGGCTATGAGGGAGAGCAGGCCATTGTGGACGGCAAGGCGAAGGCCAAATACGGCAGCTTCGATACCATGGCCTTGGCACGGGAAGGCCTGCTTAGGGCGGCGTTCGCGTCCGCGCTCTATGGCGGCGACCCGGCGGAGCTTACGGCTTTTGCCGAGCTCTACAATCAGAAAGCGGGCACGAAATTAAGCACCGCAGACGATTTCTCCCGCTTATTCGGCATAAAGCGCGAAGAGATAAAAAAGGTCCTCATCCTTTAAGAGCTTACTCCTCAAAGAGTTCCGCGTCGTCATAGCCGCGGGCGCCGAGTATGCGGTTCACATAGACGCGCCAGGCAGGATCCTCTGGAAGTTCAGCGCTCAAGTCGAGGAAAGCCCGGTACGCTTCATCCATGGCGCCAGAATCATAGAGAAATACCGCTTTTTCAAAGCGATGCCGTAGCTCCCTTTTCTTTTGCGTGGCGCCTTCGCTGCCTGGAAGCATGAGCTCATAGATCGGTATGCTCGTGTCCTTACCCTTGATTTTGGATAAGCCTAAGTAGCGCTGCGTCATCCCTTCCATCGACGAGCTGATCGCTTCCATCACCGCGCCGGACACGATGATCTGAGCGCCGAAGGGCTTGGTAAGGCTTTCCAGCTTGAAGGCGAGATTTACCACATTCGAGAGCACGGTGCCGTCCATACGCTCCGCTTCCCCTATGGTGCCCAGCATGAGCCTGCCGGTGTGCACGCCTATGCCCGCGACTATGGCTTCCTCATCCTTCTGAGAGGCTTCTGCGTTGAAGGCATCCATTTCCGTGCACATGGCCTGCGCGGCCCTGATGGCGTCTAAGGGTTTTTGGGGAAAGATAGCCATAATGGTATCGCCTATATACTTATCTATAAAACCATTATGCGCTCGGATTATCGGCCCCATGCGCGAAAGATAGTCATTGAGGCGCACGAATACAGCCTGGGGTCCAAGGCGCTCTGACATAAGGGTAAAGCCGCGTATATCTGATACCAGTATGGTCATGTCGCTCTCTATATACTCGCCGAGCCTGGTATCGATTATGCTTGATTTACCCAAGAAGCCCAGGAAATCCCGCGGTACAAAGCGGGCGTAAGCGTCGTTAAGCTTGGACAGCTCTATATGCGTCTTGAGCCTAGCCCTGAGCTCGAAAATTGAGGCTGGTTTCGTTACCACATCGTTGGCGCCGCAGGCGAATGCCTCCTCTATATCGGCTGGCCTGCCCTGTTCGGTCATCATGATTATGGGCAACTGCATAGAGCTGTGTTCCTGACGTATCATGCCGCACAGTTCGTATCCGGAAATTTTAGGCAATTTTGCGGCTATGAGTATGACATCCAGAGCCTGCGGGTTTGCGCCTATTCTGCGCAACGCTTCCGCGCCATCGCTTGCGCAGCTGAGGTCGTAGCGATCGCGCAGCCCATTCATGAGTATGCGCAGTATGACCGGATCCTCATCCACTACGAGTATGCGATAGCGACGATCCGCGGCGTTTGGGGCATAGGCTGGATCATCGAGCGGCACGAGCTCGTCGATTTCGTCCTCGGGGATAAAGCCCCCTAAGTCCTTGGCCGCGGCGTTTTCCGCATAGGATACTGATGGTAGGCTGAAGGAGAAGAGACCGCCTTTTCCGGGATTCGACTCGATTAACAGCGCTGTGCCGTGTAGCTCAAGGAGGCGTTTTGCTATAGGCAGGTCAAGGCCCTCCGGGCCGGGCTCGGCTTGATCGCCGGCTTCGTTGCCGCCCCAGTCGCTAACGCTAATAACCACGAACTCCGCCTCGCGCTGGCTACGCACGATGACGGAACCTTGCCCGGTTCTGCGTACCGCGTAGCCTATAAGGTTATAGAGTACCTGTTCTATGCGCCCTTCATCAGCGCGTACGAGCAGTTCCGGTTCTATGAGGTTAAAGAGCTCAACGTTCTTTTTCTTGAGTCCTGAACAAAAGCGCAGGACAAGGTCGGCCAAGGGCTTAAGCTCGAATACCCGCGGCTGAAGGGCCACGTCCCCATGCTCAAGCCTGGTATAGTCAAGCACGTCGCCTATCATGCCATAGAGTTTTTTGCCGCTCGTGCTTATGTAGCGCACGGTATTGCGGTCGTCTTCAGACAAGCTTTCGGAGCCGAGCATGGAATCCGCAAGACTGATAATCGTGTTAAGCGGAGAGCGCAATTCGGCAGAGGTGGTTGAAAGGAAATCGTTCTTGAGCTGATCTACCTCTTTGAGTTCGTCATTCTGACGTAGCAGTTCCCGGTGTGCCGCTACGAGTTCGCTGCCCATGCGGTTGAATCCCTCGGTAAGTTCGCCAAGCTCATCCTGGGTATTGATCGGCAATCGTTCAAAGCCCTCGCCGGTTACGAGCGAGGCTGAGAGCGCTTGTACGCCTAGGAGCAGGGAACCAAGCGGGCGCACTATCTGACGTGACAGTATGACGCTGGCCGCAGCGGCCAGGGCCAGGGTAGCTAAGGCGAAAGCAGCAATATAGGCGCCAGTCTCCGATACCGCCAGCGAGAGAGCCGGTAACGATATCCATGCCTGATAGTCCGCGCTGAATGGTTCGGGCAACGTAATCGCGCGTTGAACCCTGGGCTCGGCGTTAAGCTGCTTCGACTTAAGTTCGGATATCGATGACCCGGAAAGATTCATGCCGAAAGGATCGCGCTTCGTCGTCAGCACCAGAATATCGGGGGCGCTACGATGCGCGATATCAAAATCCGCCCCGAGCGAGGTCTTCAGTACCTCGAGCACCGAGCGCTCGATGGACCGCATCCCGATAGCAGACAACGCAGGGCTGAGCGGAAGAGCGGCGAATAGCAGGATGCCGTCTTTTTCTATCCTGCCCGCCTGACGAGGCGCTTTGTGTTGTCGGTCATAACCGGCGCCGCTGAAGGATTCGCGGCGATAGCCGAAAGAGATGAGCGTACCGTCGCCAGGGGAAAGCGCGAAGCCTTCAAGGCCGTATTCGCCCATGAGGCTGAGAACTTGTTGCGTAACATCCTGGCCGGATAGGAAGGAGGGCATGATCCTTGAGAAGCGGGCATCCTGCGTGGCCTGCCTGAGCCTGCTCTCCGCGAAACGCATCGAATCGAGTATAGACCCCTGCAGATAGCTTTCCGCGTAGGCGAAACGGTCTTCCTGCCGCGCCTGATCGACGCCGCTGGCTATGCGGGAGAGCACGATAGAGAGCCCAAGGACGGGCAAGGCTATAATGATAATGAAGGTTAAGAATATTTTATAGCTTACGCGCGAGCTAGGCATGGGCTCAGCGCCTTGTTATCCTGCCCAAATCGGGGGCCGTCAGCTCTTTGGCAGTTCTAAGCGCATCCTCGAGTATGGTAAGGATGGAGCTCTCGTAAAAGCGTTCCATGCCTATGCCCTGTTCGGCAAAAAGGCTGTAGCCGTCGCCTCCTCCGAATATATACGCCTCGGTAGCCACTCGATACCTGCGCGCCGGATTTAAGGCTTCGTCTCCTATACGGATACTGGCCTTAAGCACCTGGTCGCCGGCTGGTAAGCTGGGATCCCAGGCGAAGCTTATGCCTGACACCTGCAGGAAGCCCCTGCCCGCCTTGGGATTGCCCACGTAGCTCAGGCTCTTGTTGAGCAGCGCCATTATCTGCTCTCCGCTCATGGTCGCGCTTACAAGATTACCGCCGAAGGGCAAGATATCGTATACGTCTTTACGGCTTATAGAGCCTTGCGAAAGGGCGGCCCGTATCTTGCCTGAGTTGAGGAAGAATATGTCGCTGCCGGTATAATCGCGGAAAATGTCGCACACAAGATTGCCCATCGAGCATTCCTGCTCAAAATCAAGGCTAAAACCCATAAGGGACGAGGCCACGGGGCTGTTCATGGCGCCGGCAATAGTCTGCTCTATGGTGTAGAGCAGCGATGAAAGAGCCTCGTCCGCTTGGTAGCGTTCGGCGCTTACGGGTATGGAGCGGAATTCAGCCCCTTCAGGCGACGCGGCGAAACTGGTTTGAGCGATCATATGGCCGTTCGTGAAGCGGGCGCCGGATTGCACCGCTACTATACGCGGGCCATTAGGCCCTTCTAGTATAGTCAGCCCGTCAGGCGTATTGGGCGAGGGAGATCCGAACCAGTATTGGTCGATACCGTCCAGCTCCAGCAAGGCTGCGGCAAGCGCGCTGTCATCGGAGCCTTGCGGTCCGCCCCACACGATGCCGCCCGCGAAGAGCCCTATGCTTTTTGCTCCGAGAGCCTTGAGTTCGCGCAGGGCTTCCTGTACTACGAGGATCTCGTCTTTCATGGTCAGGCCGCGGACGTTTTGAGCCAGGTTCTGGGTGATTACCTGGCGCGGCGCTAACGCTATGAGCCCCAGTTTGGTTTTCGGGTCATACAGGAAGGGTTTGATGAAAGCGGGCTTGGCCCCCGTCTCATAGCCTATGTTAGCCGCTAGGAAGGGAAATGCCGCCGCCACGGCAAGGCGTTCAAGCGCCTCGAGGCCGAAATAAAAATCGCGGGGGCCAAGCACGAGCGCGTCGAAGCCTGTGGCGTTCATCAGGTCCACGACTGCGCGCCCCTCGGTAAAATGCGCTTCGGCCGTGCCATGCAGAGCGTTGTATACCGCGACTACGTAATGGCGGGCTCCCGGATCATTGTTTTTCTCGTCCTTAATGGCCGATGAAAGCAATGAAAAACCGCCGAGTAACGAATCGCCTGATTTGCTAGGCCATATCTGGCCCCGCAATGAGTTTACGTGGATTATCTTGCTGCGCAGAGGCGCCGAACATGAACTCAGCGCTAGAAGGCAGAGGCATAAAGCGAGCGTATGTCGTCGGGCTGTATTCATGGCGCGATGCCTCCTCTAGGAAACGCCAGGGCGAGGCTAGCTACGCTGTAGCCACAGTAAAGAATCATACTAGTAAAATAGTTGAAATTCTATAGCGGCCGCAAAGATCTTGAAATCATGCGCTTCGGTAAAATAAAACCTTGCCTGGTTTTAGCAGGGGATATATATTCAATCATAATATATTCAATCGTTCGAGCCGCCGCGCGTATGCGGGCGGACGAAGCGATCCGCGGCGAAAGCGCGGGAAGGAGCCTTATGAGAAATACCTTGGCGATAGTGGCCGTAGCATCGTTTGCGGTAGCCAGCGTTAGCGCCTTGAGCGTACGGGGCAATGGCGTACTCGTGGACAGCGTGCGCGATGTGCAGGGTTTCACCGGCGTGTCTGCAAGCTCGGTGGAAGATATAAGTATCGAATTCGGCCGTAGCTTCGAGCTTATCGTTACCCTCGATTCCAATCTGCAGGATCTCTTTGAAACTACGGTGCGCGGCGATGTCCTGTATCTGGGCTTTAAGCAGGGCAGTTCCGTACAGGGGCATACCAAACTGAAAATCCATATCGTGATGCCGGCCTTAAACTACGTGAGCATGTCTGGCGCAGGCTCAATACGTATAGGAGAGGGCTTTAAAGGCCGTTCCTTCGAGGCCGAGATTAGCGGTTCGGGCTCCGTATCCGCTCGACTCAATGTGGACAAGGCCAAATTAAGCTTAAGCGGCACCGGTTCCATTAGCCTCATGGGCAGGGCCGATGACCTTGGCGTTACCGTCAGCGGCGTCGGTTCGGTATCCGCGCGGCAGCTTAACGCCCTATCCGCTCGCGTAAGCATATCCGGAACGGGCAGCGCGGAGCTCTCGGTGACCAAAAGCCTCGATGCGTCGATAAGCGGCCTCGGCTCTATTACCTATTACGGCCAGCCCGCCATAAAACAGAAGATTTCCGGCTTCGGCCGCATCATAAAGGGTTAGATTAGGCGCAGGGCCCGCGCTATACTACTGCCATGGATGGGCCTTAGGCTCATCCATGGAGGTAAAGTCATGCATAAAAACGCTAAGAGCGCGCTGGCCCGGGTATCTGTATGCATACTGGCGCTTTCTCTGCTCTTTTCCTGCGCTGGAGCGCCCGATGAAGCGCTGAGCGCCTTGGTTCCCGATACGACAGCCACGGCCGACCCTGCCGTAAGCGCTCCCGCCGTTAGTAAATCCGAGGCCCGCGACCTGGCTGAGGATACCCTTGAGAGCGAGCGCAGCGCGCCTGCGCTGCGCGGCGAGGCCATGACCGGCGCTCCTCCTCCGGCTCCATCGCTGAGCGCGTCCGGGGCCACGGGCGTCGCCCGCCCCGCGCCTTCGGCCTCAGGCTTACGCGCCGGCTATTCAGACGACAATGCGCAGTTTAACTACTTTACCGCCTTTCTGGAACAATATGCCGCAGTGCCCCATATTCCCTACGATATACAAGAACGCCTGAGCGTACGGGTGCTAGACGCCAAGGGTAAGCCGGTGCCCAATGCCCTGATCTCCGTATCACTAGGCGCGCGGGAGCTCGCGCGGGGCTTAAGCCATGCCGACGGGCTCTTCCGCTTCTATCCAGCGGCCCTGGCCAAGCAGGACGGGCTGAAGATCGAACCCTTCGCGTCTTTTGACCTTATCATTCAGGCAGCGGGCCGGCGTGACCGCATACAAGTCAAGCGCGACGGACCGCGTACCGTTGAGCACCGACTTGGCGTGAACCGCTCCATAGCCCAACCCATACCGCTCGATATACTCTTCATACTCGATACCACAGGTTCCATGGGCGAAGAGATAGAGCGCCTGCGCGCTACTATAGAAATCATCTACGCGAACGCGAACGCGCTTAAGCCGCGGCCCCTCGTGCGCTTTGGCCTGGTTCTCTATAAGGATAGGGGCGACGAGTACGTGACCAGGGTTGTGCCGTTTACCGAGGATTTGATCGGCTTTCAGGATGAACTCGATGCGGTATACGCATCCGGCGGCGGCGATAGGCCCGAGGACCTTCAGGCAGCCTTGTATGACTCGCTCAACTCCCTGGATTGGAACAAGAACGGCATACGGCTCGCCTTCGCTATTACCGATGCCGACGCGCAGCTCTATCCCGATCAGAGCTACAACTATATCCATGCCGCCAACGATGCCAGGGAGAAAGGCATAAAGATCTACACCATAGGAACGGGGGGCCTGCCGCTTGAGGGCGAATATGTTTTGCGCCAAATAGCCCAGCTCAGCGACGCCCGCTACATATTCCTTAACTATGGCGAGCAGGGCGAGTCGGAAGGCGGCGCGCCCGGCTCGGTAAGCCACCATACCGGTTCCAACTATACCACCGACAAGCTCGAGGCCATTATCATACGCTTCATCAAGGAAGAGGTGGCTTACCTGTCCGATACGCCGCTTGAGGTCGACCAGAACTATTTTAGCGCAGACAAAATAGACAGCGAAAGCCGCGACGAGACCCTGGGCAAGCTCTTTTCGGAAGCTCTGGGGAACCTGCTCGACTACTCAGGCTATACGATACGTGCTTCCACGCCCATGGCCTTGCTGCCCATAGTCGGCGCTGACGGTTCCGTAGCGCTCAATGCCGAATATTTCGGAGAGCGGCTCATCCTGGCGGCCGCGGCGATGCAGCCAAAGCGCTTTACCATGGTGGAACGCAAGGATATACAGAAGCTGCTCGAAGAGCTGGAACTGCAGCTATCCGGCCTCGTCGATGAGTCTGGTATAGCCAAGCTCGGGGGCTTTTTAGGCGCCGATGTGGTAGTGTCAGGCAGCCTGTACAAGCGCGCGGAGGGCTTTGAGCTTTTCCTTAAGCTTATGCGGGTATCGACCGCCGAGCTTTTGTCCGTAACCCGGGCAAAAATTGACGTTGACCTAGGCTTATAGCAAGCGGGACGGCTCAGCCGGACCTAAGGATAGTATGGCAGTAAAAGCGACGAAGATAAGCTACGAGTGCGGATCTTGCGGCCACCGTGAGCCTAAATGGCTCGGGCGCTGCCCCGCCTGCGGGGAGTGGAATACCTTAAAAGAAACGGCCGCTCCCGCGGCAGAGGGACGGGCAGCCAAAAACGGGAAATTCTCCATACCCTTAGCCGCGGTGAATCCGGACGAAGGCGCGCGCAACGCCTCGGGCAGCGCTGAGCTTGACCGCGTCCTTGGCGGCGGCATCATGCGCGGCTCGAGCGTGCTGGTTGGCGGCGAGCCCGGCATAGGCAAGAGCACCCTGCTTCTGCAGCTTGCCGCCAGGGCCGCGGTAAAGGGCAGGGTGCTGTACATAAGCGGAGAAGAGAGCGCCGCTCAAATACGGCTGCGCGCCGACCGCCTCGGGCTTGCCCGCGAAGGGCTCGAGCTTCTGTGCACGGGAGAACTATCCGAGGCTATCGCCGCGCTCGACCGAGTAAAGCCCGCGCTCTTCATAATCGATTCCATGCAGACCCTCATGTCCTCCGAGGCCGGCGCGGTGCCGGGCACAGCCAACCAGGTAAAGTACTGCTCGCTCGAGCTTTCCGACTGGGCGCGCGAGCACGGCTCTTCCTGCTTCCTCGTGGCCCATGTCACCAAGGACGGCATCATAGCCGGGCCTAAGGCCGCCGAGCATATCGTCGACGTCGTGCTCATGTTCGAGCAGAGCGATAGCGACGTGCGCTTCCTGCGCTCGGCTAAGAACCGCTTCGGCTCCACCGACGAGGTGGGGCTCTTTACGATGACGGAGAAAGGCCTCCTGGAGCTTGAAGACCCCTCGAGCATATTCCTCGTGCGCAGGGATGGCGCCGCTCCCGTAGGCGCCGCCATAGCCGCCAGCTGGGAAGGTACGCGCTGCATACTGGTGGAGATACAGGCGCTTACCGTGCCGGGAAAGTCCAGCCTCTCGCGGGTATTTTCCGACCGGATAGACGCCTCTCGTGTATCCAGGATAGCGGCAGTGCTGGAAAAGCATGTAGGCCTGCGCTTTTCCGACCAGGACCTCTATGTGAACGTCGCGGGCGGCATGCGGCTCAGCGAACCCGGCATAGACTTGGCTCTGGCAGCGGCCCTGTATTCCGCGCGCACCGGCTTGGCTCTGCCTTCCGGCCTGGCGCTTGCCGGCGAACTCTCTCTGGCGGGCGAGGTGCGTCCCGCTAAACGAATGCGCGGCCGCGCGCGGGCCGCCCGAGCCTTAGGTTTCGGGCGCGTGCTGGGCCCCGCGGAAGGCGGCAAGGGCGCCGTGGATCCGGCGGAAGCCTGGCATAACGTAGCCAGCGTGGCGGAGGCGGTCAAAGCGCTCTTTTCCTAGCCTTCATTGCCTAGGTACAGAGGCTCCGGCTATACTGCCTCTTAAGGAGGCCGCGCTTGCCTCCCACGGAGGCGACCATGAACTACCTACACGGCGATAAGCGGCTCTGCGGCGTCGCATTGCCCCTTTCGGCGCTGCGAAGCGAGGGCGGCTGGCGCGTGGGCGAATACCCGGACCTCGTCGATTTCGGCTCTCTTTGCGCCGCCGCCGGCATAGGCCTAATCCAGCTTTTGCCCCTTAACGATACCGGAGGCCAGAGTTCGCCTTACTTTGCCCTATCCGCCTTTGCCCTGCATCCCCTGTACCTGCGCGTAAGCCAACTGCCTGAGGCTTCCCTTGCCCCCGATGCGCAAAAAGACCTAGAGCGTTTTTCCTCCGAGGCCAAGCCAGGCGAGCGCTTCCCCTACCAAGCGGCCCTTGACGCCAAGCTTGCCGCGCTCAGGGCCGTATACGACGCGGCGGCCGCGAGCCTAAAAAACGATCCCTCCCTCGATGCCTTTATCGCGACGCATCCCTGGGTACGCGGCTATGCCGTATACAAGCGCTTGAAGGCAGCCAACCAGGAGCGCTCGTGGCAGGAATGGAGCGAGTACAGGAACCCGTCGGCCGAAGACATTGATACGCTTTGGGGCGACCCCGGCCTTCTCCTTGATCACCGCTTCCAGGTATGGATACAGCTGCGCTGCGCCGAGCAATTCTCCGCAGCCGCGCGCGCCGTGGCTGCAAAAGGCATAGAGCTCCTGGGCGACCTGCCCATATTGATGAATGAGGACTCCGCCGATGTTTGGGCCGACCGGCTTTCGTTCAGGCTGGACCTTCGAGCCGGCTCCCCGCCCGACGGAGGATCGCCGCTGGGGCAAAACTGGGGCTTCCCCGTCTATGAGTGGGAACATATGGCCAAGAACGGCTACGCCTTTTGGAAGACGCGCCTGCGTGAAGCAGATGCGTATTACAGTTCCTACCGTATCGACCATGTATTGGGCTTCTTCCGCCTCTGGACCCTGCCCGAACGCGAGGAGACCGGCTGTTTGGGCCGTTTCATGCCCGGATTGAGCATAGGCAGAGGCGAGCTAAGCGGCCTAGGCTTTCCCGATGAGCGTATACGATGGCTCTCAGAACCGCATATAAGCGGCGATGAACTGAGGGGCTATTTCGGCTGGGAACGCGTGCTGGACCGCATAGGCGACGAAGAGCTCTATCTGTTTAAGCGCGCTATTCGCGGCGAGCGCGATATAAGCGCGGCGGGCCTGGAGCCGGCTTTGGCGGACAAGCTCAAAGAACGATGGCGGGACCGCGCGCTCGTGCCGCTGCCCGAGGGAGGCTTTGCCCCCGCCTGGCGCTACAGCTCCACCCGCGCCTGGGCTAGCCTGTCCGACCATGAAAAGGGAGTTCTTGGCGAACGTTTCAGCCGTATGCGGGCTCTAGACGAGCGCAGCTGGCTGGAGCAGGGCCGATTGCTCCTGGGCATGCTCAAGGCGGAAAGCACCATGCTGCCCTGCGCGGAAGACCTCGGCTCCATTCCGCCCGGCGTACCGGAAGCCTTAGTCGAACTGGGCATGCTCGGCCTTCGCCTGCCGCGCTGGACGAGACACTGGGACCATGAGGGGCAACCCTATGTAGCGCTTGAGAGCTATCCTGAGCTATCCGTGTGCACGCCGAGCGTCCATGATACGTCTACCTTGCGCGGCTGGTGGGAGCTCGAGGACGGCAGGGAGGGCCTCGCCGCCGCCTATTGCCCGGCATTGAGCGCGACCGGGCCTCATTTATCCGCTGAAAACCAGTATACGCTGCTCAAGGCCCTGGCAGGCGCGGCATCCCGGCTTTTTGTACTGCAAGCGCAGGATCTTTTGGATATGGATGAACGCTACCGTTCCGCCGATCCTAGCCTGGACAGGGTGAACGTGCCCGGGGCCGTTGCCGAATTTAACTGGACCTGGCGTATGGGCCCCACCATAGAAGCATTGTCCGCGAACGGCCCCTGGCTAGACAAGCTGCGCGGGCTCGTAAAAGCGCGCGGCATATAGGGATAAAATGGTTACTAAGAGCTTGTATTCCATAGACTTTGCGCGACAATAAAAGAGTGCACGAAACAATAGCGGCCCTTCATGTATTAGTAGCCTCATCAGACGCCGACGAGCTTAACGAATTAGCACTGGTATGCAAACAGGAACTCGCCGGCGCCGAACTCACCATAAGCGCGGACCCCGCGGTGCTGGCGCGCGCGCTGCGCGATGGCGTGTATACGCTTGTCGTAAGCGATGCAAGCCTGGCTCGGGCTATGGGCTCCTCGCTGCCCGGCGGCAAGGAACTGTCGCCTCATTCGCTTGTGCTGCTGCTGAGCGACGAAGACGGCGGCGAAGAGGCCGCGCGCCTGGCGCGCGGCCTGGGCGGGCGGCTCCTCGTCGTGCCCGAGCCGTCCGCCCGTAGGCGCCTCTTAGGCGCCTACCTCGCCGGCTTCGCCGCGCTTCTGGAGCGCGACGGCAAGGGAGCCGATTACGAGCACCGCTATGAGAACCTGGTGCATGCCCTGCCCGATATCGTGTACGAGCTGGATCCGCAGGGCATCATCACCTTTCTCAATAGTTCCATAGAGCTACTCGGTTACAAACCGGCCGAGCTTATCGGCAAGCATTTTTCGATACTGCTCCATGAAGAGGATGCTAAAGCCGTAGACAGAGACAAGGTTCTGGTAGATTACCTTGGACAGCATACGGGGCTTGCCTTAAGCCCGAAACTCTTCAATGAGCGCAGGAACATAGACCGGCGTACTTCCGAGCTTGAGGTGCGGCTTAAGAAGAAGCACCATACGGGCTTTGCCAGCAGCGACCTGATAGGCGAGGTGATATCCTACGGCGAGGTGTCCGCCGCCGGCGAATACGACGTGAGCGGCGTTCGAGATTTTAAGGGTTCGGTGGGCATTATACGAGACGTAACCCTGCGGCGGAAATCCGAGGAGATGCTCAGGAAATTATACCAGGCGGTGGATCAGCTGGCATCCTGCGTATTCGTCGTCAATCACGCGTTCGAGACCGAATACGTAAATCCGGCCTTTTTCCTGCTTACCGGCTTCTCCCCCGCTGAAGTGATAGGCCGCTCCATTTTCCGCTTCTTCGCCTTTCCGCCGGAGAAAGCCGAGGGCATGCGCAAGCATGTGCAGGACGGCTTCGATATACGCGAGGAGGTCATCGTACCCAAGGCGCGTGGAGGCCAATTCTGGGTAGACTTCGCCCTCTCTCCGGTGCGTTCGCCCAACGGCATCGTCACGCATGCCATAGCCATCGTGGACGATGTGAGCGCGCGCAAGGGCATGGAGGAAATGCTTAAGGCGGCGAGGCTCGATGCTGACAATGCCAACCAGGCAAAGACGCGCTTCCTGGCAAGCATGACCCATGAGCTTAAGAATCCGATTAACGGCATCATGACCGCTGCCAAGCTTATACAGATGGTTCCCGAGGAAGGGCCAAAGCGCGCCTCGAGCATCATCGAATTCGCGCAGTCGCTGCAGGACATACTCGGGGGCATATTGGACTACGTGCGCTCTGAAGGCGGCGACAGTATAATACACCGGCTCACGTTCCCTCTATCGGCCTTTATAGAGACCACCTGCGCCCCATATCGAAAGAACGCGCTGGCTAAAGGCCTCGACTTTAAGCTGCAGCTTCAAGGCGACGATACCATAGACAGCGACCCGGACAGGCTTGGCCGGGCAATAGGCATACTGATAGATAACGCTGTCAAATTTACCAGCATGGGAACGGTCATGGTAAGCGCGCAAATAGAGCGTATGGAGGGCAATGTCCCCCATTTGCGGGTGCTCGTAAGCGATACGGGGCTTGGCATAGAGTCCCATGACCGGGATCGCATATTCCAGCCCTTTACCCGGGTGGGCGAGATACGCGGCGTGGAGTCGCGGGGAGCGGGCATAGGATTGGCGCTCGCGCGTAACCTTGTGCGGGTGTTAGGCGGCGAGATACGCATGGATAGCCGCCCGGGCTCCGGCAGTTCCTTCAGCCTTATCGTCCCCTCCGGCGTGCCATCGAGCGTAGAGCACGGCGATGGCGCTTCGCCCTATGTGCTGTTGCTCGTGGACGACAATGAGGTGAATCTCGAATATATGCGCACGCTGATAGAGAACTCAGGATATAAGGTACAAACCGCGGCGAGCGCTGCCGAGGCCTTCAAAGTGCTGGAGGCTCACTACGTGGATGCCGCGATACTGGACATACAAATGCCCGGGTATAACGGCTTTGAACTGGGTAAGGCCATACGGGCCTATGCGGGTAGCCGCTATGCCCCAAGCATGCCGCTTTTCGCCATGACCGCCCATGACCCCGGCGAGCTTGTGGAGCCGAATCGCGTGTTCCGCGAAGTATTCACCAAGCCCGCTGATATCAGGGCCCTGCTGGCCGCCGTGCGCGAGGCTTTAGCCGAGCGTGAAAGCGTATCGACTCTTTACTTCAACGCCAATTTCGCAGGCCGGAAGAACGAGCGCATAGCCGCCATAACCCTGTTGCGCGATAGCGCCATGGAGGCCGTATCGCGTATACGCCTAGCCCTGAGCGAGGATGCCTCCCGCATCGATGTGCGTAGCGAAGCGGGAAAAATCAGCGCCTTATTCCAGCGTTTCGGCCACCCAGCCGCGCTTGAGCTCATCAAGCTCTTTCTAGAGTATTACGCCATTGAGGAGCCTGAGCTGCTTTTAAGCATAGTAGAGCGGATTGAGGGCATGGCGCTGCGCGCGCTCGCGGGTGCAGAGCGAGAAGGCATACTGTGATAGCCCTGATAGTAGACGACGACGCTCCTAATCGGGACCTCTTGGGCCGTATGCTTTCGCGGCTCGGATGGCTGTCCGACAGCGCTTCGTGCTGCGCTGAAGCCTGCGATGCCTGCAGACGCGCGCGTTATGATTATGTGCTCCTCGATATCTGTATGCCAGGTACCGACGGCTACGCCTGCGCCAAGGCCATTCTAGCGGTGTATGCGCAGGAAGAGCGTGCCACGGGCAGCCCGGCTCATACGCCGGTATTCATCGCCGTGAGCGGCGCAGATGGCCTTTCCGGCGACGACCGGTCCGTGTTTAGCCGCTTCCTGCAAAAACCTTATGGCCTTTCCGAGCTGAAGGCTATACTGAATTAGGGCGAAAAGCTCCGCATCCCTTGACATTGTTTTCCGTTTTCTGTATTCTAAGCCTAACAACGACGCAGGGTAGAGCAGTTGGCAGCTCGTCGGGCTCATAACCCGGAGGTCGTAGGTTCGAGTCCTACCCCTGCTAAAAAACAAAAGGTCACGCGAAAGCGTGGCCTTTTTGTTTTGATGAAGCAGGGGTAGGACTCGAACCGCAGCGAGCGCCGAGCGAATGCGAGGAAGAGCGCGCATGGATGCGCGCGGAAGCGAGCGTAGGCGCCCGGAGGCCTGAGACAGGATGTCGAGGGCCGGAGGGAGAGAGCCTACCCCTGCTAAAAAACAAAAGGTCACGCGAAAGCGTGGCCTTTTTGTTTTGATGAAGCAGGGGTAGGACTCGAACCATTCGCCGCGAGCCGGCGAGCGGCAGAGGAGCGCCGAGCGAATGCGAGGGCCTGCGGGAGAGATCCTACCCCTGCTATAGAGAAAAGCCGTATCACTTAGGTGGTACGGCTTCTTCATTAGCTGACAATTTTGCCAAATGATATTGCTGAATACCTGATTAGCTCTATACTTCGTTCATAAACAAGTACACAATCAAACATATTTGGTGACAGAAGGGGACTATATGTCTAAAGGTTCAAAAAAGACCCTTCTCCTCGTAGAAGACGAGCCAATCCTCGCCATGTCTGCGAAAGCGCAGCTTGAGAACTATGGTTATGCGGTAAAAACGGTGACAACAGGTGAACAGGCCGTAGCAGCGGTCAAGACGCTTCCTGAGATCGACCTTGTGCTTATGGACATCAATTTAGGTCCTGGTATTGATGGTACAGAAGCCGCCGAGATTATCCTCAAAGAAGAAGATATTCCCATCGTCTTTGTATCCTCTCATAGTGAACGTGAAGTTGTAGAGAAGACGGAAAAGATTACCTCCTATGGCTATGTGGTAAAAGGATCATCGATTACTGTTCTTGATGCTTCTATCAAGATGGCCTTTAAGTTGTTTGATGTAAATCAAGCAATGAAATTAAATTCACAGAAAGATCATGAGAGCGCCCAGCTGC
This sequence comes from Spirochaetaceae bacterium UBA5200, assembly GCA_002412825.1. Lineage (GTDB taxonomy): Bacteria > Spirochaetota > Spirochaetia > Treponematales > UBA12059 > UBA5200. The sequence goes on along the minus strand of DHVU01000007.1, from coordinate 43,962 downwards.
TTCAAAATATTATGGATAATATTCCTGGCATGGTATTTTGGAAGGATAGCAATTCAATATATAAAGGATGCAGTATAGCGTTTGCACGATCAGCTGGACTTGAATTGACCACGGAGATAGTTGGCAAAACCGATTATGATCTTCCTTGGAAAGATCATGAAGCTGATAACTATAGAAAAGCGGATCGGATAGTATTGGATGAAGGGATTCCTCGTCTCCATATCCTTGAAACGCAACGCACGGCTGAAGGCTCGACAATATGGCTTGATACCAGCAAGATCCCTTTGTTCGATACAGAGCGAAATGTTAATGGACTTCTTGGCGTATCGCTCGATATAACCGAGCAAAAAGCTAAAGAGGAAGCTTTGCGGATAAGCAAAGAGACTTCCGATATGTTGTTGAATGTAGCCGCAGAAATTATTATTTCCGAAGATTTTCAGGGGAATATTCTATTATTAAACCAATCCGGACATACCATGCTCGGCTATAGATATCCAGAGCTTGTCGGTAAGAATTTCTTAGATCTCTGTTTGCCAGAAGAACTCAAGGCAGAGCTTCATGAATATTTTAAAAGCCTCGCGCATGTAGATGCGAAGGCGATTGTTACGCACGAGAATGAAGTGGTCACAAGAAACGGGGAGCGAAGAATAATTTACTGGCACAATGCATTGATTAGGGATAAAGATGGAAAACCCATTGGCATATTTAGTTCGGGCGAAGATGTCACCGAACGTAAACGCGCAGAGGAAGCATTGCGAGAGAGCGAAGAGAAGTTTTCTACGATCTTTAAGGAGAGCCCTTATCCGGCGATGCTTATCGATACAGACAATGGATGTTTTTTTGACGTTAATATGGAAATGCAGAGGAGCGTAGAATTTTCAAGAGAGGAATTGATAGGAAAATCTGCAGCTCAGCTTGGAATAATTCTGCCGGAAACGGAGCTCCAAACTAAAAGGCTGCTTTCGGCGTATGGGCAGTATTCTGACTTTGAGGTTTCTATCAGGACGAAATCGGGTAAGGTGCAATTTGGCATGGCAACAGGAAGGATTATAGTAATTAATAAGCACGCTTACTTGATCCAGACGCTTGTTGATATCACAGAACGCAAGAAGACTGAGGAGGCCCTTGAGGAGCGAAATAGTATACTGAATGCTCTTTTGGATAGTTTGCCTATTGGTGTCTTTATGGTCGAAGCGCCAAGCGGGAAGCCGATTGTGGCCAATGAAATTGCAAAACAGCTTCTGGGCAGGGGGATACTACCCGATGTTGATGCGAATAACTTAGGCGAGGTATATCAAGCGTTTTTGAGAAACAGCGATACCATGTACCCGTTGGATGAAATGCCGATCATTCGCGCGCTTCGAGGAGAGAAATCCCATATTGAAGATATGGATGTTAAGAAGGCTGACGGGACACGATCTCTGCTCGAAGTATTCGGGAGCCCTGTCATTGATAGGGGTGGAAGAGTAAGAGCTGGCCTCGTTAGCTTTAATGATATTACCGAAAGGAAAAAATCGGAGCAAAGGATTGTACGTCTCCTAAACGAAAAAGAAATTATCCTCAAGGAAGTAAATCATAGAATAAAAAATAATATGAATATAATGGGGAGCTTGCTAAAGCTGCAGTCTGATAACTACGTGAGTCAGGAGACCAAAAGCATCTTGCTCGACGCCGAAGGGCGATTGAAGAGTATGATGGTACTGTACGATAAGCTGTATCAATCGGGGACGCACGACGAGCTATCTATGAAGGATTATGTTCCTTCCCTACTAAGAGAGATAGTCGACGTTTTCCCGAATAGCGAATCCATAAAATTATCGCTGAAAATAGACGATTTTTCGCTCGATACCAAATTCCTTTCTCCACTCGGTATAATACTTAATGAATTGATCACCAACTCTATGAAATATGCCTGTATGGGTGATGATGGAGTGATAGCAGTGAATGTGATAAAAAATGGGGGCCGGGTTTACTTGGATTATCAAGATAGCGGCATTGGATTGCCGGAGTCATTGACGTTCGAGAACTCGACGGGTTTCGGCTTGCAGCTGGTGAAGATGCTCGTTGAACAGATAAATGGCACCATACAAATTGAGCGGGAAAAAGGAACGAAATACGCGATCGAGTTTAAGGTATAGGCGGGGATTGGCGGCTCTCAGGGCTACTAGAAAAAGTGCTTGCCATCGTCCGCGAAGCGTACGAAAATTGCGGCATGAGCGACTTAATGCGCACGGCGATACGGACGGTACGTAAGCCCAAAGAACTCGACGGCTTCATACGTTTGCCGCTCCGCCTCTATAAAAACGATCGGAATTGGGTGCCGCCGCTTTGGGCCGCAGAGCGTTCGGCCTATAAAACAGGCAATAATTCGGTGCTTGACCGCTCGGACCATGCCCTATTAGCCGCATATAAGGATAGGCGAATAATAGGACGGCTCGCCGTCTATATTGATCCTCAGTTCAATGCGCATTTCCAGAGTGCCACTGGCTTTTTCGGTTCCTTCGAATGTGAGGAGGACCGCTATGCGGCCGCCGCGCTCTTTGAAGCGGCCGAAGCCTGGTTAGCGGAACGGGGTATGAATAGTCTGCGGGGCCCCATCAATCCGGTGGCGGAATGCTGGGGTGCCCTCGTCGACGGCTTCGACCTGCCGCCGGTGTATATGTCGCCGTATAATCCGCCCTATTACGACAGGCTTATAAGCCAATCCGGGTTTCGGGGCGTTAAGGACCTGCTAGCCTACGAGGCTGACGCGGGCGCGGGCTACGCCATACCAGAGCGCTTCAAGCGCTTCGAGGCAATGGTCGCTGCGCGTAGGCCGGGCATAACCACGCGCATGATCGATACGAGGCAGCTCGGGCGGGACGCCGAGCATATCAGGCGTATACTTAACGCGAGCGTAGACGGCAATTGGGGCTTCGTGCCGGTCGAGGCCGACGAGATGGCTGCCATCGTGGGCGACCTTAAGCCCATACTCGATCCAGCCGCCATATGGTTCGTGGAGGACGGCGGGATTCCGGTGGGCTGTTGCCTTGGTTTTCCCGATATAAATACGATAATCAAGAAGATTCACGGCAGGCTGTTCCCCACGGGTTTTATGCGGCTCCTCCTGGGCGTAAAAAGAATACGCGACTACCGTCTGTGGGGATTGGCAGTATTACCGAAATACCAGAACCTGGGACTCGATGTGTTGCTCTATATGCGCCTGTTCGAGCGCTTAGCGGCCAAGAAGGTGCGTCTTGAGGCCAATTATATACTCGAAGATAACCTGCGTATCCGTAACGCGCTTGAGAAGCTTGGCCTTAGGGCAATAAAAACCTACCGCGTATACGAAAAGGCTGTGCCGAGCTCCTAGTCCGTGGCGAGTATTTTCTTGAGCGTATCGTATTTGGCGCGCACCAGCTTGATTTCCGCCTCGTTGAGCTTGGCTTCCGTTGGCAAGGCTAAGAGGCTTTTCTTTACTTCCTCCAGGCTGTTTATGGCGCTTGCCTTGTCCGCCGCTGATATAGATGTATCTGCTCGTATTTCTGCTATGGCCCGATCAAATTCCTTGAGCATGTCGGGATTCTGCAGTTCGAAGGCGATGTACGCCACAAGCATGAAGGTGGTGCCGGCCACATAGCCGAAGCGCTCTACGGTCCAGCCCTTGCCTTTGAGGAAGGCGCTAAAATCAGCACCTGCAAACATGGCGTAAAGCGCCGGGCCAGCGCCTGCGGATTCGAGGCTTTTACCCCTTGCTTCGAGCCACTGAACCGTAGCGGGCCAATCGCTTATGAATTTGCTTAGCTCTATCTCGGTGAGCGGGGCATCCGCCTGGGCGAACACGGGCTGGGCCGCCAGTAAAACGAGCATGAGCATGGCTAGAATGATGCGTACTTGTTTCATGGGCAATAGTATAGCATGCGGTTTTAAATAGTAAAGGCGGAACGGGCGGATGCCGGCGCGGTGCCTAGTCGAGCTCACCCGCGTCCAAGCGCTCGGCCAGGCGGAGGCCTACGCGTATGGCTAATTCCACCGCGGCCGGTTCCACGGCGCTTACATCGTCGGCCGGGGTATGGTACACCGAGGATCGCTCTTCGTTTGACCATTGCATGGCAATAAGCGTGGTGGCGCGTACCCCGGCCTTGGCGGTCTCCGCGGCGTCGGTGCCTCCGGTAAGGAAGGCTATAGGTTCCACGGCCGCCTCAACGCCAGCCTCTCGGGCTGCCTCTGCGCAGGCTTGGGCGAGCGGCGCGGACAGACGCACGGAACCGTTGATATCGCTCGTCAGAAAACGGGCGTCCCGCGCGCTATAGAGGCAATCCATGTTGTAGTGCCAGCTTGGCTTCTCGGCTATACGTCCTGCATTATCGCGCGCCCAGGCGCGGGCTCCGCGCAAGCCCGCCTCCTCGGCGTCAAAGCTTATGAATATAACGCGAGTGTTTTGCAGTCCGCGTCCCTCGTCGCGCCGAGCCTTGAGCTCTTTGAGCATTTCCATGGTAGCGGCGGATGCGGCAAGATTGTCTCCCGCTCCTGGCGTACCTTCCGAGGCGGCGAAGCGCCAGAGCGGAAGCACCAGCACGAAGTCGGCAAGAAAGGCGAGAGCCGCGATGGCAAGCACGAGTGGCGCGGCGTTCGCAAGGCTTAAGGCGAGGCTGGCAAGCCATAGCAGGGCGAAGGAGCCTATGCCGCCGTATACGCGAAGCGCGTATTTTTCCGGTTGGTTCACATAGAAATTGAATATATGTGCCGAGTCATGATGGCCGCTTATAAGGATTTGGCGCGTTACCGGGCCCGTGGGCTCAAGGACGGCGCTTACGTTCCTGCCGGTACGTACGGGGTAGAGCGGATCGATAAGCTCCTTATAGAGCATGAACTCCAGGACGAGTATGGCCATGCCCACGCTCATAAGAGCGGCGGAGAGTATGGGAGCGAGGGGCAGCGTAAGCGCGGAAATGAGGAAGAGGACGACGAGTATGCGTATAAAGCCGAGGAAGGCCCCGGGATGCATACGGAAGTCTTCCGAGCGAGCGTCATCCGCGTGCATCCTGGCTGTTTCCAGCAGCGCGTCCGCGCAGTTTAGGCACGCTTCGCTGCCCGCAAGGCGGGAGCCGAAGCGCTCTATAAGCTTAGCGGTGTATTCAAGAGCCGACCGTGCGCGTTCTTCGTACATAAGAGCCTCCGTGCTCAATTATGCGGCCTGTTCCTCAAAAAGTGAAGCGGAAGCGTATGGCTTTACCTTATCCCGCGCGGAAAAAACAGCAGGCGCTCTGGCCTTTGTATTATGCAGCCTTTATAGTAGTACCGTATACGGTAAGGAGCCTGAAGCGTGCATGTGACGGCGAATACCATCGCGAGTAAACCCAGCGTAGCCAGGCTCTTAGGCCGCACCCTGCTCGGGGTATCGCTCGCCGTGGGCTTGAGCCTGTCTGCGCTCGCAGTCGTTTTTACGCTTATAGCCGGTTTTCGTAATCTGGAGAGCAGCGCGTCGGTCATTGAGCGGGTAAACGTACCCCGCCTGTCAGCGCTGCTTTGGGAGCTCAGCCCCCAGACTGAGGAATACCTTCGCACCATGCTCTATCTGCCCTATGTGCACAAACTCGAGATGCGAACCGACGATACCACGTATAGCCTCTCCGATCCCGGCGCTAACGAAAGCGTGGAGCGGAGGGACTTTAAATTGATCTACGAGCGATTCCCCCCGCTGGGCGTGCTCAGCGTATACTTTTCCCGGAGCGAACTACTGCGCGATGCGCTACGAACGTCCGCTCTGCTAGCCCTCGTGCTTATCGGCGCGCTTGGCGCGGCTTTCCTGCTGCAGTATCGTTTATTCCGCCTGTGGCTTACCGAACCGCTTACGAGCCTGAGCGAGCTTACGCGCCACCTTACCCTGGATACGCTCGATAAGCCCCTGGAATGGTCAGGTCAAGCGGCTAAGGCGGGCAAGACGCGGGAATTGGACGGACTTGCTCATACGCTTGAGGCCATGCGGAGGAATCTCCATGCGTCGCTCGGCGAGCGGGATAGGCTCCAGCAGGAACTCTTGCGCAGCGAAGAGCGCTACCGTGAGGTGTTCGACTCGGCCGGCGACGCCATCCTCCTCCATCGCGGCAAGACTACCCAGCTGCTCGAGGCGAATAAGGCCGCGCTCGGGCTATTCAAGACCAGCGAGGCTGAGCTGTTCAAGCCCGGAGGCTTTGCCGCCTATATGGCGTTCGATCCTCCCTATGACGAGGACCGCGCCTTGAAGATGCTGGAGCGCAGCGCGGAGGAAGGGCCGCAGCTGTTCGAATGGCGCATGCGCGATAGCCGCAACCGCGTGTTTTGGTCCGAGGTGTCGCTTACCGCGGTGATGATAGGCGGCGAGCTGCAGGTGATAAGCTCCATACGCGATATAGACGCACGGAAGCGGGCCGAAAGCGAGGCCTTCCATCTTCAAAAGCTCGATTCCATAGGTCGCCTGGCCGGCGGCATTGCGCATGATTTTAACAATACCCTGCAATCCATTTTGGCCGAGTGCGAGCTTGGCATGATGGATGCCGAAGCCGGCGGCACTGGCGGTGGAGAGGCGGCGCATAGTTTCCAGGCTATAAAAGAAGGGGTAATGCGCTCTGCTATGCTTACTAAGCAGCTCCTTACCTTTGCTCGTAAGGGGATGAGCGATCCTAAACCGCTGGAATTGAACGCCGCGCTGAGCTCCATGCACAAGCTGCTGCGCAGGCTCGTGCCGGAAACGATCAGCCTTGTGCTAAAGCCTTGCGCGGCGCCGCTTCGGGTATTCGTGGATGATTCGCAGCTTGATCAGCTCTTGACGAACCTGGTCGTCAACGCCCGCGACGCCATCGCGGGTTCAGGATCCATCATCATAGAAACGGAGAGCATACGCTTTAGCCAGGAGGATGCGGACATACATGCTTCCTTCGTGCCCGGCGACTATGCCCTGCTTACGGTAAGCGATACCGGTTGCGGCATGGACGACGCGCTGAGGGAACGTATCTTTGAGCCATTCTTTACCACCAAGCCTTCGGGTAAGGGAACAGGCCTGGGCCTTTCTACGGTATTCGGCATAATGCAGCAGAGCAAGGGCTTCATACAGGTATACAGCGAACCGGGCCGCGGGAGCAGCTTCAAGGCGTATTTTCCCTTGAGCACGGCTATAGCGCCGCTGGCGGAGAGCGAAGCAAAAGAGGCTATGCGAGGCACGGGCGAATTGGTAGTCCTGGTGGATGACGACGCGCAACTTGCCTCCATAGGCGAACGTCAATTACGCACGCTGGGTTACGAGCCCTGGGTGTTCACCGATTCCAAGGAAGCGTGCGCTACCCTGGAAGGATCGGCGCGCGAGCCGGCCGTTTTGGTCAGCGACTTGGTTATGCCCGGCTTATCGGGCGTTGAACTCGAGGAGCGGCTAAAGAAGCGCTTTCCGGCCATGCGTTCGCTCTTCGTATCAGGCTATTCCGCGGACTTGCTTCCCGTGGTAGAGGATAGGCGCTCCCTGCTGTCAAAGCCCTATACGCTTGAGCGCCTTGCCATGGCGCTTCACTCTTTATTGAAGCCGGGGGCTAAGTAACGCCGGAAGCCCCGCGTAAAGCTCGCGGTAAAGAACCGGCGCAGCGCAGGTTTGCGTTCCAAAGTGCATAGCAGGCGATCGAGCGGCCCGAGCTGCAGGGCGCAAAAAACGCCGTATAAGGCTAGGCTAAGGGTAATAGACAGCAGCCCATGAGCCGGAGCCGAGAGCGAAGGCGCTATCCAGGCGAGCAGGGCGCGGGCGGCAGGCGACGAGGCAAAGACGGCTACGAGATTGAGCGCCACGAAAAGGACGAGACGCGCCGTGGAGCTTTGTATGGCCGCGGCGGGACAGATGTTGATGCAGCGGTTGCAGGCGCAGCAGGGATCCGCCCAGGATGGAAGGCCGCCTTTCATGACGATAGCGGAGGCCGGGCAGCTGCGGGCGCAGAGCCCGCAGGACGTACAACGGTCGTCCGCTATGTAAAGCTTGGCAAGGACTCGGCGCGCTATATTCCTAAAGATAAAGCCTATAAAGCGCCCAAGGCTCCTCGTGAGCATATTGCGCTTAATAAAGCCGGGCCGCCCCTCGGCAACGGCTTTACCGAAGGCGCGTGCCTCCGCGTCGCCGCGCGCGATTATGGCCTCCTGATCCGCTCCCATGGCGGCTTCGGTGACTTGCGTCCAGTTCTCAGGATAGGAGGCGTCGGCCGAACCGAGGGCATCGTAGCCCTTGCTCTTAAGCAGGGCAAGGCTAACAAGCGGCGCGGCGCCGCTCCAGCCGCCGGATATCGTGCCCTTGCTCATTATGCCGCCACAGACGAACAGCACCGCGGCGCGCGCGCCGGGCGAGCGAGGCGCCGCTTTGAGGCGGCTCATGACCGTCGAGGGCGGCGAGAAGCCGAGCGTAGATGTGCAGAGTATGAGGGTGTCGCCCGCTCCGAGCGCGGGGAGTGCGGCTCCGGCTGATAAATCCAGCGTCTCTACGCTATGGGCGGCTACTTTTAGTTCCTGCGTGACGAGCGTGGATGCCCGGAATGCATTGCCGGTGCCTGAAAAAACCGCGACTACGGTTTTACCCATGGCGCATTAGCGTACGGCCGCTATAAGGCGCGCGGCTTCGGCCGCGCTGGCTATGCCGCGGACCTTTATAATTTGCGAACCGCCTCTATACAGCGCTACCACGGCCTTATCCTTGCCCGGGGCAAGGGCTTTGGACAGGGAGCCCTTCCAGTCGAGGAGTATGGGCAAGGCAGGATAGTCTGCGGCAAGCTGCTTGATAATTGCTCCCTTAGGCACGAAGAAGGGTACGGCGCTTAAATCAGCCGCGGCGACGAGCCTGGTACCCGCGGGCAGTATAGCCTTGATGGCCTCATGCCAGGCGGACAGATAATCCGCCGCGTCACGCTCGGCTGAATAGACGATGATAAGCGTCGCGTTACCCGCAAGCTCGCCGAGTTTCATTTCATTGCCGAATTGGTCGCTGAGCGCAAGGTTTCTAGCTATGGGCTGTTCCTGCGCGCACAGGGGAGCAAGCGCTACTAGCGCGAGTATAGCGGCTATGAGCGCGCCGCGTTGAAAGCCTCGGGCGCAGGGGAACGATACAGTATTCATAGCCTTAACTGTATACGAATCAGCCGCCCGGTCAAGCGTAATGGAGCGCCATACTTGTCCAGAGCTCTATGCTCCACTATACTCGCCGGGTGAAAAACAAAGCGCTCCTCACCCTCAGCTCCTACCTGCTCTTTTTCCTCGTGGGCTACTTTATCAATATAGGCGGCGCGGTAACCAGCGCCCTGGCCCAAGACCTGGCTGCTACCACGGCTACGATAGGCTACTGTTTCTCTCTCTTTATGATAGGCCGGTTTATTGGCATTATTGCCAATGGCATCTTTATGAAGCGGCCGTTAGTAGATAAGAAGTACTATGTGCGCATAGCGCCGGTTCTTATAGTGCTCGCGATCGGCGGGCTCTGGCTGAGCCGCAGCGCAGCCGTTTTGGCCTTTTTCCTTTTGCTCGCCGGCATAGGCATAGGGGGCATTTACTCCACATCGAATATGATACTCGTGGACCTCTACGAGGGTAAGCGAAAGGCTTTTCATATAACGATGATTAACTTCCTGTACAGCGTAGGCGGCGTGAGCAGCCCCTTCATAGCCGGGCTTATGCTCAAGAACGGCTACTCCTGGAAATACGCCTATGCGTTGTTCGCGGCTCTGTTGATCACGGCATTGATCCTAACGATCCGCGCCAACTTTAGGGACTTGTATAGCGAGAGGCCGCACGAAGCCCGTGATACGGGCACGATGAACGCGCCTCTACGGTTTATATGCGCTTCTATCGTGCTGTACATTATGGCGGAATTTTCCTTTACGTATTGGACTCCCGTGTATATGCGCGAAGCGCTGGGCAAGGATCCTTTGTTTGCAGGGGCCGCGGTTTCCGCGTTCTGGATAGCAGTGCTTATTGGGCGTTTTTTAGCGGGGTTTGCCCTGCAGCACATACGGCCGCGTTTATATGTACTTGCGTCAGGCCTTCTGGGCATAGCATCGTTGCTTTCGTTATGGATACTCCGCGGGGATACTTCCATGTTATTGGCCTGCTTTCTTTCCGGGTTGTTCTTGTCAGGCCTTTTTCCCGCTATTTTTACGCTGGGCACCGATATGTCGGAGTCCCTTAAGCGCAGCTTCCCAACCTTTATGATGCTGTCCGCCGCCACCGGCAGCTTCCTGGCCATGCCCGTGGGCAGCGTCGTCAAGGGCATAGTAGGCGTGGAGCAGATGCTGCTCATACCCGTGATGGCCTTGGGCGGCATGTGCCTGCTCATCGTGCTTAGCGCCAGGCGCAGGGGTCGGCCGGCGCGCGTTTAATCGTTGGGCAGGAATTCCGGGAAGCAGTAGGAGCTAATGCCCGTATCGTCGTTAATGTCTATGTAGGCCACAGCTTTGAGCGCGCATTCGTCCAAGGCGGCTTGGGCTAGGTCGAGGGGCACGTCCAGGCCCATAGCCGTATGACTAACCGTAAGTCTGCCTTTGGAATCGGCTGCCAGGCGCAGTACCTTAACGGTGAGCAGGGGGTCGGCTGGGCGGCTCAGAGCGGCCTTAGGCTTTGGCGCGTCATCGCCTGAGCGCAACAAAGCGGCGAACCTGCTCCATTCCACGCGGCCGCTAGGGCCTCGGGGCATGCGCAGAAACAGGCCCAAGAGTATCAGGAGGCCGCCGCTTATAAAGGCCGACGGCCCCACGGTTGGCATCGGTACCGGCGCCCAGAAATTGAGTATGCTCAGGACGCCGAGGGCTATGCATCCAATCCCGGCAACATTGCGCTTATTCATGGAGCCTCGCTTTCGCGACGCTGTTCCGCAGCGCGCTGATCTATACGCGAAAATACTATACGGAGGGGCCAGACGATGCAAGGGCTCCATCGAGCGCCTGCTGCGGCGGTTGAATCGCCTGAGCAATTGGCCTATGATTACGTGTGCGTCGCCTAGGACGAAGGAAAGGAGCACCGGTATGAAGCTAAGTATCGAGTTTGATAATGAGCAGATCGTGCAACTGGTACGGAGCGTGCAACTAGCCAATTGGGTGGTAAACGCCACCAAGTCGCCCGAAGAACAAGACGAGAGCATGAACGACTTCAAGCAACACATACTGGCAACCGTCTTCAAGGGCGGTAAGAAAGACCTTATACATTATGATAAGGAACTCGACGGGCATTTCCTGAACGGCGAGCTTGAAGAAGACCTGCAGAGCCTGATCGACGACTATGATGAGGATATCTTCTGGGAAGAGTTGGTAGCAAGGCTGGCAGACCGTGACTGGGCACGCAAGCATGGCGACGCGCCGGCCGAGGACGAAGACCATGACGCCCGCTACGAGCGCATACTGCAGATATCCAAGGAAGAAGAGAAATATGGCGAGGAATTCGAGGAGTTCGGCATAGAGCACCTAGAGCTCGTACGGAGGCCAGGCGCGCGTGAGTAGAAAAGATTCCATGCGCTACACGGTAGGAGTTGAGCCCCGCTTGTGTAGCGCGGCCTTTTCCAAGGCGCGGGCTTTCTTATTGAACGAGGCGCGGCCGTTGGAGGCTGCGCTTTTTGCTTTTGATTTTGAAGGCGCGCCGGCCGGAGATGTTCTTAGCCGTCTCCGTATTTTCCAGAATGCCGATGGCGGTTTTGGGAAGGCCCTTGAGTCAGATTTTCGCCTGCCCGCCTCATCCCCTATGGCTAGTTCGGTGGGCTTGCGGCATCTGCTCGCTCTGCCGGACAGCCCAAGCAGAAGGGCCATGATTGAAGCCGCGGTTGGCTATCTTGAATCAGGGTATGATCAAGAGCGCGGCGCTTGGTATGCGGTGCCTCCAAGCGTGAACGACTATCCGCATGCCCCTTGGTGGCATAGCGATGAATCATCAGGCCATACGCCCATAGACGCCTACTGGGGCAACCCATCAGCTGAGCTCATCGGGCAGCTCTATGCCTGCCGCTATATGCTTAAGCGCCTGGACGCTGAAAGGCTCGTAGCCGCCGCCACGGCCGAACTTAATGGCAGGGATAGCTACGGTTCGCCGCACGAGCTGTACTGCTATATCCGTCTCTACGCGGCTCTTCCCCAAGGTCTTGCTTTTGCCTTTAAAGCAAGCCTGTATCGCGGGGTCGCCCAGCACGTGGACGCGGATCCGGCGCATTGGGGCGACTATGTTCCGGCCCCGCTCAAGTTCCTGCCTTTGGATTCGGACGAGCGCTTCGGCATAAGGGACGAGGCTATAAGCGCCCATCTGGATTGGCTGGTCGAGCGTCTGGAAGCTGCAGGCGTTCTTGAACCCAACTGGAGCTGGGGCGCCTATGAAGATGCATGGCGGCAGGCTCGAATCGAGTGGACGGGCGTCCTCACGCTTGAAGCTCTGCGCTGGCTTAAGCGCTTTGGACGACTACCGGGTTAAACCCTACTAAAGGGTCGGCCTGGATTTGCATATGCGCAAGGGATAGGAGCGGAAAGCCCGCGCCTGGCCAGGCGCGGCTTGCAGCGTATAGCCCGGTTCCCGCGCCGCGCCCGCGCGGCTCCGCCGCCGGAGAGTAGCGGAGTCGGCTTGAGCCTCTACAAAGCGGCGCGGGAATGCGCCCAAATAAAAAACCGCCCCCCTGAGGAGGCGGTTTCATTCGCTGGGGGAAAGCCTACTTCTTGATATTGTAGAACGCGTTGCGGCCCGCGTATTCAGCTATGCCTTCCATGGCGTCTTCTATGCGCATGAGCTGGTTGTACTTGCAGATACGGTCGGTGCGGCTCATGGAGCCGGTCTTGATCTGGCCGGTTTCGAGGGCTACCGACAGGTCGGCTAAGAAGGTGTCCTCGGTCTCGCCGGAGCGATGGGACACGACCGCCGTGTAGTTGTGGCGCTTGGCCAGGTTTATGCACTCGATGGTCTCGGTAACGGTGCCTATCTGGTTGAGCTTGATGAGTATGGAGTTGCAGGCGCCCATGTCTATGCCCTTGCGCAGATACTGGGTATTGGTTACGAAGAAGTCGTCGCCCATGATCTGTATTTTGTTGCCCAGGGCCTTGGTAAGCTTGACGTAGCCTTCCCAGTCGTTCTGGTCTAGGCCGTCTTCTATGGACACGATGGGATACTTGCCCACCCATTTGGTGTACATCTCTATGAGCTCGTCGGCGCTGAAGAGCTTGCCGGGGTTGGACTTCCAGAACTTGTAGCCCTTCTTGTCGCCTTCGTCGAAGAGTTCGGAGCTGGCGCAGTCTATGGCTATGCTTATCTGCTCGCCGGGCTTGTAACCGGCCTTCTCTATGGCCTTCATGATGTAGTCTAAGGCTTCTTCGTTGCCGATGTTGGGGGCGAAGCCGCCTTCGTCGCCTACGGAGGTGTTGTGGCCGTCGCTCTTGAGTATGCTCTTGAGGTTGTGGAAGACTTCCGCGGTCATGCGCACGGCTTCGCGGAAAGTCTCGGCGCCGAGGGGCATAATCATGAATTCCTGGAAGTCGACTTTGTTGTCCGCGTGCTTGCCGCCGTTTATGATATTGGCCATGGGCACGGGAAGCAGGGTGGTGTGGGCGCCGCCTAAGTACTTATAAAGGGGCATGTCCAGGTATTCGGCGGCCGCGCGCGAGCAGGCCATGGACACGCCGAGTATGGCGTTTGCGCCCAGTTTGCCTTTGTTTTCGGTGCCGTCGAGGTCTATCATGGTGCGGTCTATATCGACCTGCTCGGTGACGTCTAAGCCGCAGAGCTCGCCGGCTATGACGTTGTTTACGTTCTCGATAGCCTTGAGCACGCCCTTGCCCAGGAAGCGCTTTTTGTCGCCGTCGCGAAGCTCAACCGCTTCATGCTCGCCGGTGCTGGCGCCCGAGGGCACGGCCGCGCGGCCAACGGTGCCGTCTTCAAGCACGACATCTACTTCTATGGTGGGGTTGCCCCGTGAATCCAGGATCTCGCGCGCCTCTACGTATTCGATAATGCTCATGAGTGGTCTCCTTGTTACTGATGCGATTGACTGCCATGCCGCGGAAGGCGGCCGCTGCCGATGTTTATTCGCTATGCTATGGAGAAACCTTAGCTGTTTTGAACCGAAGCGTCAAGGATGGGCAGGAAACGCGGCCATGCCTAGATGCGCTGGACCCTTGACGAGTATAAAGAACGCTATGAACACGAAAAAGAGCTTTGCGGCGATAGTCCTGGCTGTATGCTATATAAGCGCTATGTCCATAGAAGCGCAAGATCGTGTGAATCCGCAGGGCCTAGTAGGCGCGCCTGGCGATGAGCTACTCTTGGCATCGACGCCCATATTCTATGGCGAGGAGGCTTTTAAGGCCCGTATTGCCGCCCGCACGGGCGGCGAGCGAGAGGCTTTGGGGCTGGTGCTGTCAGGCGGATCGGCGCGAGCGTTCGCGCATATAGGGGTGCTGCGCCGCCTGGAAGAAGCGGGCATAGTGCCGGATTTTATCGTGGCTAATTCCATGGGCTCCATTATCGGGCTTCTGTACGCGGCGGGCTTGTCGCCGGATCAGATATACCGCCTGGTATCCGGCACCGAGCTTGGCGCTCTGTTCGAGCCGGTACTGCCCACGCGCGGGGGCATACTCGACCCGCGCCGCTTTTCCGACCTTATACGGCTCTATCTCGGCGAGCTGCGGCTTGAGGATTTGCCCATACCCATACTCGTCGTATGCGAAGACCTGGTCACCAAGCGGGAGATACGTATGGCGGAAGGGGATTTTACCACGGTCATGGAGGCGGCCTACGCCTTGCCCGTGTATTTCCCCCCCGTGGCTTATGAGAAACATCTGCTCATAGACGGCGGTATCAGCAATCTGGTGCCCCTGGGCACGGCGCGCGAGTTTTCAAACAGCGCTATCGTGTCGAGCACCTTTTACGACGCGAAAAACCTGAGCCTCCGAAACCCTCTGGTTATCCTCAATAGCTCCATCGATATTGGCAAGCGCCGCGCGGGCGTGGAAGACCTGTTGCGCTATCCCGACGCGCTCTGGATACGCTGCGCGGTGGAATCCTTCAGCTTCATGGCCTTCGACCGCCTGGCCGAGCTGGACGCGGAAGGATACCGCTCGGCGGACGCCATGGCCTGGGCCTTAGGCTCGCTGGCCGGCGCGGCCGCGCTTAGCCAAAGCGCTGCCGTTGAGCGCCTGGCTCCCCTGCGCGCGGGCCTTGAGCGTTCGTTGGAGGCTGCGGGCAAGGCCTGGGCGCCCTTTGAGCGGGCGCCGTCTGCCAAGCCCGCCCTGTCGCTCGCGCCCGCGCTGCGTTCGCACGCCTATCCTGGCGATACCTGGCTCTTGAACGACGAGCTGTTCTTGGGGCTTGGCTTTGGCCTGCGCCATGCCGCCCTGGAGCTGGAGCTTGCCGGCGGATTTTCCTGGGATGCTTATGGCGGCGCCGCGCCTGTTCCCGGCCTCTACGGCGGCGTAGAGCTCTACCCCCTGCCCTGGCTCAAAGTTGATGGCATGGCCCTAGCATCGTGGCCGGATGGCGTTTCATTGCCTGCCGAAACGGGGACGGGAAGGGTAGCCCTGTACCAAAGAACCGCCCTGAGCGCGTCCTTTCCCAAGGACTCAGGCAGGCTGGAGCTGTTCTCTATGCTTGAGCTGAGCTTCGCCGACTTAATGGGCGCAGGCGCAGGCGCAAGCTCTTTCGGCGCGGAACAGCGTATGCTGCTATCAAGCGGCGCCCGCGTAGCGATCGACTCGCCGGGGCCCCTGCGCGGGATCGCCCTGGCGGCGGGGCATCAGCTGGCCGGCGCGTGGGATGAGAACCTGGCCTTCGCCGAGCTCGGCTTGGCTATCGCGCCCCTAGAATCCCTTGTGCTGCGCTCAAAGGCCATGGCGCGCGCGGCTTTGGCCGATGGAGGCCGCGCGCCGTTTTTCTTTTCCGACCCTTTGAGCATAGCCGATGCGGCGGCTGTGGATAGCGCGAGCAGGGCCTGGCTAGGCGCTTCTCTGTCACTGGGCTGGGAGCCTGAGCGCGCGGCGCTGTCCTTCGCGGAGTTAGTCATAGTAAGGCGCCTGTCCTTCGCCCTTTTCGCGGACGCGGCCTGGATAGCAGGCGCGGACTATCCCGCCTCTTCGGCCTTAGGGCTTCGCCTGGGCTGCGACCTGTCCCTCATAGGGCTCAAGTCCGCGCGCCTTCTTTTCGAGGCGGGAACGGATCCGGAGGGCGATAGGCTTTTTCTGCGCTTCTTCCTGGCTCCCGCCGGGCAAGGCTGGTAAGGCTGGTAAGGCTGGTAAGGCTGGTAAGGCTGGGCCGCGTTAGAAAAGCAGCGAAAGGCCCAGGCCGCCGCCGAAGTACCAGGAATAGAAGCGCTCCCATTGGCCCGCGGCGTAGGCGTGGAGCACGAAGGGCGACGAGGGCGCGTACCAGGCTAACTCTCCGGCTACGGACAGAGGAGGCTGAAAGCCCGCTGGGCCTCCGAAGGGCCAGCTGCGCGCGGCTATAGAGGCCATGGCGGACAGCTGCCCGGCAGCGCCGAGTTCGATTAGCGTCTCGACGCCACCGCGCAGGTAGGCCCAGGCGAAGAAGCCCGGCACTTCCCACCATACGCCGCTCTGGTCTCCCCATTCAGGATAGAAGCGCGCTGCTATGGCTTCCGCGGACAGGAATATGCGGCCGGGGCCCGGGGCGTATTCAAGCACGAAGCCGCCGCCCGCGCCGGGGAAGCGGGCGGCGCCATCCCAGGACGCAGGCCAATCCTCCAGTTCGTCGTCAAGAAAAGAGCCTATGCCAGCTCGCGCAAGGAAGGCGGCGCTAAAGTCGCCGGCGCGGAGCAGTTCGCCCTTAAGCGAGGCCAGTAGCGAGAAGCCGCTGGGGTCATAGACAAAGTCATAGCCCAGATAGGGCGTGGCCATAATCGACACGACGAGCTCGCTGCCTTCAAACGGGAGGCCTCCGAGCCGCAGTCCGAACCATGAAGGAATTCGAGCGCTCATAGTGCCACCGGGCGCGGCTCCGTCAGAATCGCGCGCGTCTATATAGGCGTAAGCGCCGCCGGATACCTGATTCACGCCGCGGGGCAGTACGATGCTGTCTGGCGCGAGCAGCGCGCCGGAATAAGCGCCGTGAAGAGAGGCTGCCCGTAAAGGCTCGAGGCGGGCAAGCTCCACAAGGCGGCTTGCGCCGGCAGAGCCCGACGCTTCACCTCCCTCACCCTGTATTCGAATCCGGTAGAGCCCGTTAGGAAGGACAAGCCCCTGCTCGTCCTTCCCATCCCAGTCGACGAGGACGGCCTCTCCCGTGATGGCGAGCCGACCGATATCCCTAAGCAGCCTGCCGCTCTGGTTCTCTATCCATACCCGTGCGCTGCCCGGGGCTTGTGCCTTGAAGGCTATGCGAGCCGTGCCTAGGCTGCCCGGCCGCCGCGGGTCACTGCGCACGAGCGCTTCCGAGGCGGGAACAAGGGTAAAGGGCAGCCGCGGCATCGACGCGTAGAGCAGCACATAGCCGCGGGCAGGCAGTTCTATGACGCTTTCCCAGGCTTCGTAGCCGAAGAGCTCCATGCGTACGCGGCGGTAGCCAGCTTCCGTCTCCGTGCGCGCCACCGTGCCGCTGGCATCTAAGGCCCGTACGGCGCTTGAACGGGGCACGCCGTCTATGAGCAGCGTAGCGCCGGTCGGCGCTCCGCGCAGCTCTATGGTTCCCCGGGGCGTTGCCGCCTGAATCTGTATGCTTATGCTAGAAGATCCGGACGAAGACCAGCTGCCGCTGCCCGACCAACTAGAATTGGGGGGATTTGTGCTGCCATCCGTATCGTTTTGCGGAGGGGGCGTCTTGTCCTTTTTAGCCGCGGCGGCGCGTGCGGCCGCGCTTTGGTCGTCGTCGACCGAGCGTTCGTAGCCGGAGCCGGAGGAGCTGACGCAGGAGAAGGACGCAAGCGCCGTAAGGACAAATACGGCAGATACAGCAAGTGCGGTGATGCGCGCGCAGCGCGTCTGGTTGCTTGTCATGGCCTAACTATAGCGCGCCGGAGAGCTGCTTGCGAGTCTTGCATCATGAAGGGGCAGTACTACCTGTGTTACGAAGCTTGTGGGCGGCGCTTTTTAAGCATTACACTCAGGATATTGCTATACTATCGAAGGTAGACCAATGTAGACACGGAGGCTTGCATGAAAGTCCGCATAGCTTTGATGGGTATCATACTGGCAGCGTTCCTGCATAGCCCAGCGCAAGCCCAGGCTCAAAGCCAAACGCGGCAAGCCCCGCAGGCCGTCGTTCAGCTGGATAAGCTCTACGTATCCCCAGGCGCGGGCATCGATGAAAAAGCCGCCAAGGCCGTTGCCGCCCAGGCCATGGAAGCCTTTGCATACCGTTACCTGCCCTTTTTCCCCAATGAGGCGGAGCGCGCGCGCGGGCTTGCCCTGAGCTTTGTGTTTGCCTCCGATCCGCAGTTGCTCGTCCTTACCGGACGCTCAAAGGCGGGTATGGAAGAAAGCATAAACCTCTATTGGAATGAAAAGAAAGAGCTGGAATCCCAACTCCCGCCGCTCATTTTCTCGCTTTGGGCGCGCATGGCCGGATTGGCCGACCGCTGGCGCGGCAGCGCCCCCCAGCCAAGCCTGGAACTGAGCGTGGTAGCCTCCGGAGCTATGCTGGCGGCCGATCCTTCCATGCCCCAGAGTTATGGCGCGGTCAGCGCGGCGCCTGGGGGCGGCCTGTTCCTCGCGGGCATAGGCTTTCTTGCTGAACTCGGGCCCGATCTTGGGCTGAGGACCAGTTACCGCCTCGATCCGGCTAATCCTTACCTGTACCTCTATTCAATGGCGACGAGCCATGCGGGAACGGTCGCCGGCATGACGAGTACGGGCGACGTATGGACGCTGAAACGGGGTGACGCCGCCTTCCAAAAAGTCGCAGCGGTCCAACCCCTTCCCTCCGGTTTCAAGCTCGCTCCGGAGGGAGCGCCGGTTTTCCAAGATTATACGACTATGGGCTTTGTCAAGCTTGTGGGGCGCAGGAGGGCCGCCCTTGAGCTTAAGGGCCCGAAGCCGATAACGATGGCCGCCTTCGATTACGACGAGGACGGCAATTTCTGGTCTTACGATATCATGTCTGGCCTAGTGCGCGCCTATTCTCCCGCGGGCGAGCTCATTCAGGCGCTTAGGCTCGTGCAGGCTGATGGCGAAGCGGTGGTGCCGCAGCGCCTGCATTTGCGCGGTTCTGAATTCCTGCTCGTAAGCACGACGAGCCTTGCCGCCTTCGACCGCTTTGGGCTGCCGCTCTGGCGCATGGACAAGCCGAGCCCGCAGTCTGATCCGCTTATGGAATCCATGATCTATGGTTCAGCCATAGGCACGGACGGATCGCTGTATCTCCTGCTTTCAGGGGGCGGCCTTACCCTTACCCGCTATGACGACGCGCGCTCCCTCGATGCTCAACGGCGACTCGGCGACGATGCCTTTGCTTCCACGCTTGAACGGGCTATCGCGCTTAACGCCGCCGTTCGCGCGGATACCGATAGCGAGGCTGCCTATGCCGCGCGCGCCAAATTCTTTCAGGAATCGGGGCTGTCTATGAGCGAGCTTACGCTTAGGGATGCGTTTGCCGCGGCCTTTCCGGGCAATAGGGAAAACGCCAAGCGGCTCGGCGACTTGAAGGCCGGGCTCCTACGGGCGGCCGCGCTGAGCGCCGCCGATGCCGTCTATGATCCGCTTGCGCGCTACGGCGCGGAGACGGCCCGCGCGGACTATCAGAAGGCCATGCGTCTCCTTGAACGTTACCTGGGAGACCACCCTGACGACACTAAGCTTGCCCAGGCCATGGCAGCCCTTGGCGACGCGTTCAGGGCGAGGGAGTCCGGCGTAGCCCCTTTTAAGAAAACTCCCCTTATCATAGAGGCAAAGATAGGGCCGCTCTTTCCCGCCTTTATGGAGCGTTACAGGACGGTGCCGGCAGGCTATGTGCGCATACGCAATGCCGGTTCCGAGAGCGTGCAGGGCATAAGCTTGAGCCTCTCCATCAAGGATTTCATGGATTACCCTCTCGAGCTTAAGCTTCCTGGTCCTTTGGCCGCCGGCGCGGCTCTTGAGCTGCCTATAGCCCTTGTGCTCAACCGTTCGGTGCTGGAGTTGCGCGAGGAGCTTACGGTAGCGGCCCTTGTACGGGCGGACTCGGATAAGGCCGAGGGTAGCGCCGCGCTGTCCATAGTGTTCCGCTCACGGACGGCGCTTACCTGGGAGGATACCGCCGCGCTTGCGGCCTTTATTACCCCTAACGACGACGCCATCGTATCGTTCGTTCACGCCGCGCTGTTTTTCGATCCGCCTCCGCTGTTCGGGCGCGCCTTCTCCCGGGCCTTTGCCATCGTAAACGCCCTAGGCGCGCGGGGACTGGTGTACGTGGAGGACCCGCTTACCCCCTTTACCCTTGTGGCCGCGGGCGGATCCCGAGGCTCCTCGCCGCTTATCGATACGGTGCGCTTTCCCCGTTCTACGCTGGGCTCGGGCGCGGGCGACTGCGACGATACCACTGCGCTCTTAGCTTCCTGCCTGGAGGCCGCGGGCGTACGTACGGCCATACTCACGACTCCAGGGCACGTGCTGCTTGCCTTTGCGGCCGACGGCCCCCCTGATGGCCCGGGGCGTTATGGCATTGATCCTAAGCGCTATGGCGCTATAGAACGCGACGGCAGCTGGTGGATACCCCTCGAGACTACGGTGCTGTCAAAGGGCTTTGCCGAGGCATGGCGGCAGGGCTATGCGGAAGCGAGCGCGCGCCTGGCCGCGCTTGAGCTCGTGCCGCTGGCTGTAGCGCGTTCCGCCTATCCGGCCTTGCCCCTTGCCGGAACGCCTGGCGAAGCTCCGCTTGCCGCGCCTGCAGCCTATAGCGCCTTGGCTCGGAGCTCGCTTGCGGCCCTTAAGGATAGCTTTGTGCTGCCGCAGCAGCTGGCCGCTACGAACGCCCGCGCCGGCAAGGCAGGCGCGGAGCTCTTTAATAACCTCGGCGTGCGCCTCGTGCAGCTGGGCGACTATTCCGAGGCGGCCACCGCGTTTAGGGAGGCCGCGCGGCTCGATCCGCTAAGCTCGCCGCCCCGCGTGAACCTCATAACGGCGCTGAGCCTTGCGGGCGACGATAAGGGGGCGGCCGAGGCCCTGGCGCTTGCCGAGCGGGATTTCCCCGGCTCAGCCAGCATAGGCAGGCTTGCCCAGCGCCTGGGCACGCGCCTGGTGCAGGCGCCTAGTACGGTATCGGGCACGGCTGGCACCGGGTTGGCGGGCTCGGCTTCCGGTATCGAGGGTACCCGCTCGTCAGGAGCGTCCCTGATTGAATTAGAATGGTAGAAAACAGTAACGGTCCAAGCGGTAGATGGGGATAGTCCGTTAACGCGCGGCCTTTTCTCGTTTGGCCGCTTCCTTTGCCAGGGCGTTCAACTGGTGGCGGCTCTCTCCGGGGGTAAAGGCCTTGGCTACGGCGAGCATGCCGGGGAAGGGTTTGCGCAGTCCGGGGCGGTTAAAATAGCGTATGTAGGTCATGGTTTTGCCGTTCACCCGCAGTTCGCAGAGGTACATGGACATAAAGTGCTCAAAGAGATTGCCGTCAGGGCTGTCTATGAGCCGGCTGCGCGTGAGCAGGCTGCCGTCGGCATAGCGCGTTACTATGGTTTCCTCGACGGTTTCATAGGCTACCCTGAACCCTAAGAAGCTTATGCCCACGGTGTAGTGCAAAAGGTAACGGTCGCCCATGGCCTCGGCTATACGGGCAGACAATATCCGCGGGGCGTAGTCAGGGTAGCCGGCGAAATCCACCACAGCGCTGATTAGATAGTCGATGCCGATATCGTATACCGCGTGAATGTCCACGTAGCCGGCCATGCGGCGTTCGCCGCTGTTGCGGTCGGTAAAAAGGTAATTTTCGATTTCCAGTATCGTGGGCTTATCCACGAGATCCTCAGGCACCGCCTGAGGATGTATACCCTGCCTGTAGTCAAAGCCTTGCGGCGGTATGGGCAAGGGGCCTGGCTCGTTCGCATAGGCGATAAACGAACCAAGGGCAAAAATCAGCGATACCGTAAAGAGAGCACGCCTCATTATGCACGCTCTCCGGTTATAAGCGCATATACCCGCTCAAGGTCGTCCATGGAGAAATATTCGATGGCTATGGAACCCTTGCGCGCGTCGCCCTTTATGCTGACCTTGGTGCCGAGGTGCCCTATTAAATTCTGCTCAAGGACCGCCAGATCGGCATCCAGGGGCTTGGGCGCTGTTTTCGGCGCTTTAGCCGACTCGCCGTTGCGCTTCACCCCGCTATTGAGCGCCTGGGCGGCCGCCTCCGCCTCGCGCACTGATATGCCGTCGTCTACGATACGCTTGAGGAGGGCGGCGCGATGGGCCGGGTTGAGCACGGCGAGTATGGCGCGGGCGTGTCCGGCGCTGGCCAAGCCGGAGCGGAGGGCCTCCATGGCGTCTTGGGGCAGATTGAGCAAACGCAGGGAATTGGCGACCGCCGAGCGGCTCTTGCCAACGCGCTCGGCCACCTGGTCCTGGGTAAGCGCGGTTATTTCCATAAGCTGGCGGTAGGCCTCCGCCTCGTCCACGGGGTTGAGGTCCTCGCGCTGCACGTTCTCCACCAAGGCGACCTCGAGGCGCTTCTCAAGGCCAAACTCCCGTATGATGACGGGTATCTCGCGCAGCCCCGCCATGGCGGCGGCTCTCCAGCGGCGCTCGCCGGCTACGATACGGAAGCCGTCCTCGAGGTCGGGCTCGACGATAAGCGGCTGGATAACGCCGTGGCGTTTAATGGATTCCGCGAGCTCGCCCAGCGAAGCGTCGTCGAAGCGCTTGCGGGGCTGGTCCGGGCTGGGTTTTACGCGGCCTAGGGGTATGGAGCGTATGCCCTCCGAACCGGGTTCCCGCTCGCGCTTTTCCTCGTCATTATAGGCGCTTTCGGGTATAAGGGCTCCAAGGCCCCTGCCCAGGCCCGACTTAGCCACGGGCGACCACCTCGCCGGCAAGGCGCTCATAACTCTTGGCGCCTACGCAAGCCGCGTCATAGAGGCATATGGGCTGGCCATGGCTTGGCGCTTCAGACAGGCGCACGTTACGCGGAATGATGGTGTTGAATACCCGGTCCTTGAAATATGAGCTTACCTGCTGCACCACGTCTTGGGCGAGCTTCGTGCGCGAGTCGTACATGGTGAAGAGTATGCCCGAAATGCGCAATTGGGCGTTCATGCTCTTCTGCACGAGCTGTATGGTTTGGAGGATGAGGGATAGTCCTTCGAGCGCGAAATACTCGCATTGCAGCGGAATGAGCACTTCGTCGGCGGCCGCGAGGCCGTTCAGCGTGAGCACGCCAAGCGAAGGGGGGCAATCGATGAGCACGTAATCATATTGATCCTTTACCTGTGCTATGGCGTGCTTAAGGTAGTCGTTGCGATCCTCGCGGTTGACGAGCTCCACGGTGGCTCCCGAAAGGTTTATAGATGAAGGCGCTAGAAACATGCCCGCTACGGTGGTGGGGACTATCACGTCCTTCATCGAGGCGTCACCCGAAATCACCTCGTATACGCCGCGTGAGCCCGATTTGCCCCCCACGCCGCTCGTGAGATTAGCCTGCGGGTCGAAGTCTATGAGCAGTACGCGGTTACCGAGCAGCGCCAAATAAGCGCCGAGGTTTATAGCTGACGTAGTCTTGCCGACGCCGCCTTTTTGATTGACGAATACGATCGTTCTGGACATGCGCGGTCCTCGGTTTCTTGAGAATAGTGCAGACAAATGATGCTCTTTCAAAACTCAGACGAGTTTTGAAATTGGTTAAAATTATAGCATATAAAGGCCGTGCAGGGCTACTCGCTCCCGCCTGCTTGACCGCGTACCCCCCGGATGGCTACATTAACCAGGAAGGAGTTGCCATGATAGACCATGAAAGCGTTAGCCAGGCCATACAGGATGTACGACCTTCCCTGCAGGCCGACGGCGGGGATATAGAGCTTATTTCTGTTGCTGAATCAGGCTTGGTAACCGTGCGCCTCACCGGCGCCTGCGGTTCCTGCCCTATGGCCGTTATGACCCTTAAGCAGGGCGTCGAAGCCTATCTTAAGAAAGTCGTGCCCGGGGTTACCGAAGTAGTCCAGGGCTGAAGGCCCTGAGCTCTCTACAAAAAAGCCGCCCGGCAGCCGGGCGGCTTTTTCATTAATGAACGCCGTCGTCGCAGGCTTCGTCGCTATCTTCTTGCCTTGAAGCTTCGGCTGTATGGGGTTTATTGCAGGGCGGAAGGTTGCTCATGGATTCTCCGCAACAGTCGGGGGCCGGCAGGCCTTCATCTTGGGTAATTTCATGACCGCATTCTTCGCATCGGTACGTTTTCTTAGCCATATGATCCTCCTTTATACTCTAGCGTAAAACTAATCAATATGCGGCGTAAGGGCAAGTTCTAGCGCTTCTCCGCCGCCAGCGCGCTTATACGCTCGGCCATCTTGGCTAGCGATACCTGCTCCATGACATAGCCCAACTCTTTGGCTACCTTGGGCATGCCATAGACTATGCTGCTTGCCTCGTCCTGTCCCAGGGTTATGCCGCCCTCTCGGTACACCGAGCCTAGCTCTTTCGCGCCGTCCTTGCCCATACCGGTCATAATGACGGCAAGCGCCTTGTTGCCATATTCCTTTGCTACGCTGCGGAAGAGCACATCCGCGCTGGGCCGGTGGCCGTTTTCGGTTTCCTCCTGCGAAACATGCACGATGCCGGCCAGAGAGCGCTTCTCCACCGTTATATGGTAATCGCCGGGCGCTATGAGTATTCGGCCCGGCTTGAGTATGTCGCCTTCGGCTGCTTCCTTTACGTCGAGGGGGCATATGCGGTTAAGGCTGGAGGCGAACTCCTCGGTGAAGCCGGCGGGCATGTGCTGTACCACGACCACGGGTTGGCTAAGGTTGGGGTCTATAGCCGCGAAAACCTCCCGCAGGGCGTTCGGACCGCCTGTGGATATGCCTATGGCTATGATCTCGGTGCTCGCAGGAGAGCGAAGGGGCACTATCGTGGCAGGGGCGGCAGGCCTGGCCGGCGCGGGGGCGGCAAAGGACTCGAACATGCGCTCGGGGCTTTCGAACTGATAGCGCGGCGCTTCCTTGCCCTTTACTTTTTTATACTTGGAGCCATAGGCCACGAGTAGCCGCGCAAGGTCTCCGGCCACGGTATGTATGTCCGAGGAAACGGAGCCGGAGGGTTTGGTTATAAAGTCCGAGGCGCCGAGCGAGAGGGCTTCCATGGTTATCTGCGCGCCTTTTTTGGCCACGCTGGACAAGATTACCACCGGTATTTCTATGCCGAGGCGCTTGCGCTCCTTAAGGAACTCGATGCCGTTCATCTGCGGCATCTCGATATCCAGAACGATAACGTCGGGATTGCAGCGGGGTATCTTCTGCAACGCGAACACGCCGTTCATAGCCTTATCGGCTACCGCGAGTCCGGGCGTGGCATCCACGATGTGCGAAATGAGGTTCCTCATGAGGGCGGAGTCGTCCACGACGAGTACGGAAATAGGCTCGGTCACGGCATGCCTCGCTATATCGATTTTTTGTAGAAACAGGCCCAATCGGTCTTAACGAACTCGAACTTGGTATTCATGCCGAATAGCGATTCAGAATGGCCGATAAAAAGAAAGGATTTGGGCGCCATGGCTTCCCAAAAGCGTTCGATGGTAGCCTTCTGGGCCGCCTCGTCAAAATAGATCAGGACGTTGCGGCAGAATACCACGTCGAGGCCCCGTTGTCCTGAATCGTTTTTTAGGTTGTGATAGTCAAAGCGTATCGCCTTCTTGATATCCTCTTTTATCTGGTAGCCGTTCGGGCGTTTCTCGAAATACTTGGCTAGGTACGTGTCAGGTATGCCTTGGATGCGCATGTCGGGGTAAAACCCTTCCTTGCCGACCATGAGCGATTTAAGGCTTATGTCGCTGGCGGTTACCTCGTAATTCCAGCCGGTGGGCAGGAGTTGCTTTAAGAGCATGGATATGGTGTAGGGCTCTTCGCCTGTCGAGCAGCCGGCGCTCCAAAAGCGCAGCTTGCGTTCGGCTGCGCGCAGTTTAAGCAGTTCTGGTATAACGAAGTGCTCTATCGCGTCGAAATGCGCCTGATTTCGGAAGAAGCGCGTAAGATTCGTCGTTACCGAATCGAGCAGTATCTTCAGCTCTTCCTTATCCTTGATAAGTATGGCGTAGTATTCCGCGGGCGTTTGCAGCTTTTTATCGCGCAGGCGCTCTCTGAGCCTGCTCTCGAGTATGGAGCGATTGGTGGCTGAGAAATGTATGCCGCTTTCATCATAGATAAGCTTGCGGTAGAGCTCAAAGTCAGTTTCGCTTAAGAAATCCGCCATGCTCCTGCCTCTCTCCGCGGGTCGGGCGTATGATTGCGGCGCAATTGCGCCTCCAGCCCGAGAATAGAAGTCTAGTAGTTCGAATTCCCGTAGTCAATTGAAAACAATCTAACTTGGGTTATATTTGAATACATGAATGAAGAAATGCTGCCTGTACGCGTTAAGGGCGTCGCTATGCCTTCCGATGAGAGTCTTCCTGTCGTGGTATTGGGCAGCGTGTCGGGTACCATAGCGGTAAGCGTAGGAGCGTACGAGGCTGGAGCCATTATCATGCAGCTCGAGGGCCTTTCTCCCGCCAGGCCGCTTACGCACCAGTTGCTTGCCGCGTTCATTGAAGAGCAGGGTTTCTCGCTTAAGAGGGCGGAGCTCTATGGGGTATACGGCTATGAGGAAGACAGTTTCCTAGCCCGCATAGTCTACGGCAAGGGCCTGAAGCGCTGGACCCGCGACGTGCGGCCTTCCGATGCCATAGCATTGGCGCTTGCCCTTAAGGCGCCGCTCTTTGCGCATAGCTCTCTCGTCTGCCAGGGGGCCGAGGACAATCTTGAGATGAACTTAAGCGGAGAAGAAAGCACGGCTTATTGGTGCCAGGAAAGCAGAGCCCTGTAAGCCCAGCTTGCCCTTGCCGCCCGCCTGGCGTACAATAAGAGGATTATGGGAATCCTTAGTGTAATCGCCGAGTTTTTTCGCAGGCTGTTCGGTTTGGACGACGGCACTGCCCGCGGCGAGCTCAAGCGTGTATACAGCGTAATAGCCGATCTAAAGCCTCCCTACTACCGTTTTAAGAATAATTTGGTCATGCAGGGCTTTGCCCAGGATCTCTTTCTCTTCTGCCAGGCGCTAAAGCCGCTTATGGATCTGGCGGACCGTACCCTGGCGCATCCCGACCTTCGCGTGGCGCGGCGCTACTTCGATTTCCTGGTGGATTGTGAGCTGCCTCCTAACGAGCTTGAGAAGAAGGATACCTTCGTCTATGACGGTATGAAGGCCAGGGCCGATAACGCCGTTAAGGCGGACGAGGAACTGGAAGGCATAGGCCGCGATTTTCAGCGTTTCCTAGGCGCGGTGGATGATCTGTCCGTCGGGGCTCTCAATCTCGAGCTTGCCGAGGTGGAACGCTTCATTGAGCTGTGCCGCCATGACTGGGAGCGTATACTCGGATTCTTCGACCCGGGCCTGACGCTAGAGGATAATCGCTATAAACCGGATTTCCAGCCCAGCGACGGCGAACAGCTGGTGCCTGAGATTATCGACGCCTATTATCTGCTCCAGGGCTTTACGTTCTCGGAGCGGCTGCTTTCCAAGGTGTCGCGTATTTTTGACCGCTATTCTCCCGCGGCGGCCCGCGACCAGCGCCACCGGCTTGAGAAGATCTTTAATACCTTGAATAAAATACTCCGCTACCGCCTCTCGGACGAGAACTTGATGGCGCTTATGCGGCTCTGCAAGAGCGACCCTATCTACCAGCCGGATCTGCGGCGCGAGCGCGTTGATTATCTTGCCCAGTACCGTCAGCGCCTGACGGTACAATATGAGCGCGATCGCGATCGCCTGCTTCGCGAGCGGCATGAAAGCGCGGTTGCCAAGGACATAAAAGACCTGTTCGGCGGGATAGAAGTCCTGACGCTTGAGGCGTACAACGAAGAGAACGACAGCTATCTGCGCCGCGAAAGCCCTAACGGGTTTTCGCATATAAAGGCGTTGAGCATACTGAAAACCTTCGCCCTTGGCATTTTTGACCAGCAGATAAAGGATACGGTAAAGAAAGTGCTGGTAGAGGGCTACTTTGAGAATAAGTCCTACCAGAACAACCTGGCCAATATAGTCTATCAATGCGACAGAACCGGCGGGCGTATTGCGGCCTTCGAGGAAGGGCTCCTCGGCAATGGGCGGGTGAGCATAGCCTCGGTGCGCCGTTATGTAGAGGAAATGCGCCATGGCAAGGACATCATGTCCTTTCTGACGAAGATCGTGGATGAAATCAACTATAAGGCCAGAGAGATATGCGAGGACGAGTCCGGGCTTTTCCAGATGCTCGGCGACGCGTTAGGCGAGCTGCTTGCCGACTATAGGCGCTCAAGCCCCGATCTTGTTACGAATATTCGAAACCTAGGCGGCGTGCGGAATAAGGACCTCATAGCCGGCCTTGCTGACGGGAAAAAGCGGGCGGACACCTTCGTGCGTATCATGCGCAACTTCGCCTTCGTAAAGACGCCCCTGTCGCCGCCGGCTCCCGTTCGCTCCGCTCCGGCGGGCGGTACGGGATCGAGCCTCGTCGCGGAGGCTTCGGATGCTCTTCCTGAGAGCGAAGCGGGCTTAGGTCTTCCTGTGGGAGCCTCTGAGTCCTTGGACGACGAGCTGCCCTTGGCTTGACGCTCAGGCGGGCTCGTGTTACAAACAAGCGTGAAACCCCAAAGCAGCGCTGGCTCCGCTACTCATGATGGCCTCGGACATTACTGCGGCTTAGCCGCCGCATTCGCGCCCGATGGCCTGGATATAGCCCGTACCCTTTTTTATATGCTCTTTGCCCAGCAGCACCGCGGGCAGGAATCCTGCGGCATAGCATGGGAAGAAGGCGGGCTTTTGCGTTCGGACCGGCGCCTCGGCATGGTGGCCAATGCCGCCTCTGATTGGCAGGCGGACGCTACGCGCTCCCGCGTGGGCATAGGCCATGTACGCTATGCCACCCACGGGGGCGGCGGCCTGGCGAACGCGCAGCCCCTTGCGGTTGACTGCAATAAAGGCCGCATAGCCTTGGCGCATAACGGCAATCTGTCTAACGGCGTCGCCTTGCGCGCCGAGCTCTTCGATGGCGGATCAATATTCCAGACCACCAGCGATTCCGAACTCATACTCCACCGCATAAGCCGATCCACCGCTGTAGGCATAGAAGCCATACTCAGGGACGCGCTCTCCGGCGTGGAAGGGGCTTACAGCCTCTGCCTGATTTGGAACGGGGCTCTGGTCGCCGTACGCGACCCTATGGGCTTTAGGCCTCTGCACCTTGCCAGGCATGGCGACGCATGGCTCGTGGCCAGCGAAACCTGCGCCTTGCACGCCTTAGGCCCCATGGACTGGCGCGAGGCGGAGCCCGGTGAGTGCATAGTCGTCGACGACGACGGCGTGCGCTCCTTTTTTTTGGAGCCCGCGCCGCGCAGGTCCCGCTGCATTTTCGAATCTATATACTTCGCGCGGCCCGACTCCTACGTTTTTGGCCGCTCGGTGCACGGCGCCCGTATGGCTTTGGGCGCTGCCATGGCGCTAGACGACGAACTGCGCCCGGACGTGGTCGTGCCCGTGCCCGATTCGGGCACCCTGGCCGCCCTTGGCTACGCCCAGGCTTCCGGCGCGCCTTTTGCCTTCGGCCTTACCCGCAACCATTATGTCGGGCGCTCATTCATCCTCCCTTCCAAGGGCGAGCGCGACCTTGCGGTGCGCATGAAGCTGCACGCGGTGCGCGAGGTGGTAAGCGGCAAGAAAGTGGTCATAGTCGACGATTCGCTGGTGCGCGGCACGACGAGCGGCATTATCGTGCGGCTCCTCCGCGAGGCGGGAGCCAGCGAAGTCCATCTGCGCCTGTCCAGCCCCGAGCTCAAGTGGCCCTGCTACTATGGCATCGACATACCCACGCGTGAGGAACTCATATCCAATCGCCTGGACCCTGCGGGCATAGCCGCGTATACGGGGGCGGACAGCGTGCGCTTCCTGGGCGTGGCGCGCCTCCGGGCAGCGCTCGACGCGCCTGAGAGCGAGTATTGCTGCGCCTGCTTTGACGGACACTATCCCTGCCCGGTATACCAAGGCTCGTGAAGCCTCAAGGAGCATGACATGGCTATAGACTACCGATCCTCGGGCGTCGACATGGAAAAGGGCGACGAATTCGCCGACTTTATTCGTGGCCTTCCTTCCCGCGCCGTAGATAGGGGCATAGGCGGCTTCGCAGGCGGCGTAAGCCTCAAGGCCATGCTGGGCATGAAGGATCCCGTGCTCATGACCACCACCGATGGGGTGGGTACTAAGCTGCTCGTGGCCAAGAAGCTGGGCCGCTGGGATACCATAGGCATAGACCTCGTCGCCATGAACGTGAACGACCTTATCGTGTGCGGCTGCAAACCCGTCAATTTCCTCGATTATATAGCCTGCGGAGGCATAGACGAAGATAAGCTTAAGGCCGTCATTAAGGGGATAGTCGAGGGCTGCGAGCAGGCGGACTGCCTGCTTACCGGCGGCGAAACCGCCGAGATGCCCGACCTCTACGCTCCCGACGATATAGACTTGGCCGGTTTCTGCGCCGGCGTGGTCGACCGAGCCGATATCCTTCCGCGCCTCGGGGCCATGGCCGAAGGCGACGCCGTCATAGGCTTGCCCTCGAGCGGCGTGCACTCCAACGGCTACTCGCTTGCCAGGAAATGCGTGCGCGACGATGACGACGAGGCCTGGGAAGAGCTGCTTACGCCTACGCGCATATACGTACGCGAGCTCTCGGCCTTATTGGCCACCGGAACCGTGCTCGGCGCTGCCCACATAACGGGCTCCGGCCTTGAGGGCAATTTTGAGCGGGTAGTGCCCAAAGGCCTTAAAGGACAGTTCAGCTGGGACTGGGCGCGCCCCGCAATATTCGGCCGCATACAAAAGGGCGGCGGCGTGGCCGAAGAGGAGATGCGCCGGGTCTTTAACCTGGGCGTGGGCATAGCCTTGGTGTGCAAGGCGCGTGACGCCGACGAACTCCTATCCCACGCAAAAACTAAGGGCATAGAAGCCTTCAGGATGGGGCGCTTGGTTCGTGGCTAGGCTCGCGGTGCTTGCCAGCGGAAACGGCGGCAATTTCGAGGCCCTGACGCTTGCGGCGCGCGGCGCCGGCCACGAAACGACGCTGCTTATATGCGATAAACCGAACGCGCCCGTTCTGCAGCGCGCCGCGCGCCTGGGCGTGCCATCGCTGCTTGTTAGCTACGCCGGGCGCTCCCGCGCCGAGGCCGAGGCGGACATAGCTGCCGCTCTAGAGGAGCGAGGCGCGGATCTTGTGGCTTTGGCGGGCTATATGCGGCTGTTAGGGCCTGCCTTCGTACGGCGCTATGCGGGCCGCCTTGTCAATGTGCACCCCTCCTTGCTTCCAGCCTGGCCCGGTATGGACGCCATTCGCCGCGCGTACGATGCGGGCGAGCGGACCCTGGGCGTAAGCGTGCATTTCGTGGACGAGGGCATGGATACCGGGGCGCTCATAGCGCAGCATAGCGTGCCCCGGCTTGAAAGCCTTGCCGCCACTGAAGAAGCCGTGCATCGCGCCGAGCACGAACTGTACGTACGCGCGGTGCTCGGG
The DNA here is from genome assembly GCA_002412825.1 of Spirochaetaceae bacterium UBA5200. GTDB lineage: Bacteria > Spirochaetota > Spirochaetia > Treponematales > UBA12059 > UBA5200. The sequence continues at coordinate 12,345 of DHVU01000007.1, read as the reverse complement.
CTGCTCGGCGGCGCGCCGGTATCCGGGCGCTAGCATCGTATGGCTCGTCCGCGCTATTATCGGGCCAACACCACAACCAGCCCCGATTCCAAAATCTTCGGGGCTTCCTAAGGCGGCACGGTCGATGAAGGTATTATTATTAGGTAACGGAGCCCGCGAGCACGCGCTCGCCTGGGCCTTCGAGCGCAGCAAGCGCAATGCAGGCTTGTTCTGCCTGCCCGGCAATGCCGGCACCGAGGATATAGCCCATAATATAGAAGGCGACCCCTGCGATCCAGCCACGGTACTCGCAGCATACAAGGCCTGCAAGGCCGATATCGTCGTTATCGGGCCAGAAGGACCCCTTGCCGCCGGCGTGGCTGACGCGCTGCGGGCGGAAGGGGCCAAGGTGTTCGGCCCCGGCGCGGGTCCGGCGCGGCTTGAGTCCAGTAAGGCCTTCGCCCGGTCATTTACCGAGCGCGCGGGCATACCCACGGCGATGAGCGCGCGTTTCTCCACATACAAAGATTTCGACGCCTGGCTTACGGCCACGAGGGGAAGCCTCGCGCCTTCAGCCCCGTTTACCGGGAAAATCGTTCTTAAGAAGAGCGGCCTGGCGGCCGGCAAAGGCGTGCTTGAGTCCGATGACGTAAATGAGCTACGGGCCTTTGCCCAGGCAGTCTTGGCCTCCGATGAATTGCTCGTAGAGGAGTACCTCGTAGGCTACGAGCTGTCGGTATTCGCGCTGACGGATGGCGAGCACTATTGCCTTTTACCCGCCTGCGCGGACCATAAGAAGGCCTTTGACGGCAACAGAGGCGCCAATACCGGCGGCATGGGCGCGGTATGCCCGGTGCCGCCCGCCGATAAAGCCCTGATGGAACGCATAGACCGGGAAATAGTAGCGCCTAGCTTTAAGCAGATGCAAAAAGAGGGGCTTGGCTATCGCGGCGTGCTCTTCTTCGGCATCATGGTATGCGAAGACGGCCCAAAACTGCTTGAATATAATGTGCGCCTCGGCGACCCCGAGACGCAGTCCCTCGTGCCGCTATTGGCTGTGGATATAGGCGACCTGTTCGAAGCGGTAACGAGCGGCAGCGTAGCGGGTCTTAAGCCGCAGTTCCGCGGCGTGTCGGCCGTAGGGCTTACCGTAGCCGCTCCCGGCTATCCTGAAGCTTATCCCACGGGGCTTTCCGTTAAGGCTCTGCCTGCATGCGACGGCAATAGGCTCGTGTTCCACGCGGCTACCGCGCGCGCCAAGGACGGCAGCCTGCTTACCGGAGGAGGCCGTTGCTTTACGGTCGTGGGCTTGGGCTCGGATTACTTCGAAGCGCATGCCAGGGCGCTTGAAGGCGCTAAGGCGGTCGTTTTCGAAGGCGCCTGGCATCGCAACGACATCGGTAAATCCTTCTTTATCGAGTAGCTTAGAGCTTCTGCCAGGCAAGCGCGGCCTTGGCGGCGAACCACGCGTAAATGGCCTCTGCGCGGTTGCCGAATGAATCTTCCAGCTTGCCCCGCACGCCGGGCACAACCGTGGCCTTGGCGCTTGATACCGCGTAAAAGAGTATGGCGTCGTCGGTGAAGAGCGCCAGCGAGCGTACGCGCAAACCCTCCGCCTGCGCTACGGGCACTATGCCGTAACGCATGGTGTTCAGGTTTACCGATAGGGAGCGCACATAGTCTTCGCCTGAGCTGAACTCATAGCGGTAGATATTATCGCCGAAGGACAGGTCTTTTTGCCTGGCGTACAGGGTTTCGGCGAGGGGCACGGCGCCGAGCGCGCTGTCAGGCAGGGCGAGCTTGCCGTCGGGGCCGCTTACGAGGCTCGAGTACTCGTAGAAGAGCCGCATAGTCTTGCGGCTGGCCGAGTAGTACTCTATGCCCGTCAGGCTGCCCACCGAACGCAGAATATTATAGGCCGCAAGCTTTTCGTCTTCTATGCCCGCCTTCTTCGGTTTTTTCCACAGGAAGAGCGCCTCAACGACCACATCCGGCAGCTCTCCTGCAAGCTCGGCTCGCAGTCGCGTAGCCGCCGGATGGTCGGGAGCTATAGACAGGCTGGCGCCTTTGCCTACGCTGGCCGCCCGCAATTCTTCTCCGGCTTCCAGCGAGCGTAGGGCGGCGGGGCTAAGGTATGCCGAAGCCGGCGCGGCGTATAGCAGCGGGCTGATACAGGCAAAGACCGGAAAAAGCAGGATGCGGAGCGTCGCTCCGCGGCTCATCGTACTCATCGAACAACCACCGTCACAAGAAAAATAATAAGGGCCAGCCAAAAGGCGGCCACGAAGAAGGCGGCTGCGCGGCCTAGCCCTTGGGCGGGAGCCGATCCTTCACGTTCCGCGCGCGCGCGCGCGTCGGATAGTACCGCAGGCGGCGTAAGGCGCAGCGCTAAGGCTATACCCGCGGGAACAATCAAGAGGTCGTCCAGGTAACCGAGTATCGGTATGAAGTCGGGTATGATGTCTATGGGGCTCAGGGCATAGCCCACGGTAAAGGCCGCCACCGCCTTGGCGTACCAGGGCGTCCGCTTGTCCGAAAGGACGTAATACAGGGCTATGGCATCGCGTTTTGCCCGTTTTGCCCGTTCTTTAAGGGTGATTCCAGCCATGCCGCTAGTATACGCATTTAGGCTCTTTCTGCCAAAGGGGGCCTACCCCTTCCCTTATTAACGGATATTTAATATAAAGCTCACATTGATAGCCCTGCTTTCTTCAGAATTTGCCTGTCTTGATTGGAAACTGAGCGTATGTCGCACGCTATGCGATGAAAGGTATATGCATGATAACGATCATAGTTACCATAATTGAGCTTGTGGGGGCGCTCGGCCTCTTCCTCTTCGGCATGAAGGTGCTATCCGAGGGCATACAGCGGGCCGCCGGCGATAAGCTCAAGCATACGCTCAACTCCATGACCGGCAATACCTTCAAGTCCCTGCTTACCGGCGTTGGCATAACGGCTCTTGTGCAGTCATCGTCAGCCACCACGGTCATGGTCGTATCCTTCGTTAACGCGGGCCTGCTCACGGTGGCTCAGGCCGCGGGCGTTATTTTCGGCGCCAACATTGGTACTACCGTGACGGCATGGATCGTTTCGCTCGTAGGCTTTAAATTCAGCATGGCCATGCTGGCCCTGCCCATGGTAGGCCTGGGCTTTATTTTTATGATGAGCGCTAAGCGCCGCTCTCGCCTGCGCGATTACGGCGAGGCGGCGGTAGGCTTCGGCATACTCTTCCTTGGCTTGGAATACCTTTCGCACGTACTGCCCAAGCCATCGCCTGAAGTGCTGTTTTTCCTTGCCGAGCTCTCCGATATGGGAGCCCTGTCGGTGCTGATAGCCGCCGCCGCTGGCGTCGTGCTCACCGTGCTCATGCATTCGTCGAGCGCGTCCACGGCCGTTATCATCACCCTGGCGGTAGAAGGGGTCATAGGCTTCGAGATGGCCGCAGGCCTCGTGCTCGGCGCCAATATAGGCACGACTATAGACGCCTACCTGGCTTCTATAGGCGCGCGTACCGCCGCTAAGCGCGCTGCCATGATCCACATACTCTTCAACGTGCTGGGCTCGGTATGGGCCATCATACTCTTCAGGCCCTTTATCAATCTGGTCAACATCGTCGCAGGCGATTCCACCGTTGCGCAGCATATTGCGCTCATGCATACCCTGTTCAACCTGATTAACGCTCTACTCTTCGCGCCCTTCGCCAAGCAATTGACCGCGCTGGTAACGAGAATGGTGAAGGCGCGCCCCGGCGAGGAATCCATGCTCCAAAAGCTGGAGTACGTGGCCGCTCCGCTTATGAACAGCCCCGAGCTCAACCTTATGCGCGCCCAAAAGGAAATATCGGATATGGCCGGGCTCTGCGGCCGCATGTTTACGCGCTTCCGGGCCGTCCTTAAGGAAAAACCCGCAGACTTAACTGACGACGTTGAGTCGTTCAAGAATATGGAAAACTACGCCGATCAAATGCGCGAGGAACTGTCGCGCTTCCTCATGGAGTGCGCCAGCCATGATATGAACGCCCTGAGCCAGGCGAACATAGGCGTTATGCTGCGCATGGTCATAGACCTTGAGGACATTACCGACGATTGCTTCAGCCTCATCATGCTGTTTGAAAAGGCCCAGTCGCGCAAGCTCGACCTTGACCCTGACGAGGTGGAGAGCCTTGGCCCCTATACCCTGCTCGTAGAGGATTTCCTGCGCTTCGTGCAGGAAAACATCAATACGAGTATAAGCCAGGAGCAGCTCGATATGGCGCAGCGCTTGGAAGACCAGATCGACGATTTCCGTTCAGCGCTTAAGAAGAAGGCGCGCAAGCGTATGCAAGCCGGCGCCGATGTCAAGACGGAGCTGCTCTACATGGACGTAGTGCGGCATATAGAGAAGATAGGCGACGGCGCCTTTGACCTGGCTCGGGCGCTCAGGGAGATGAAGTAAGGGCGGGCAGAAGGCTAGGCTCGTGGCCTTGGCTTGAAACCGGGAGCGGCAAGCTAGGCCAGCAGCAGCCCGGGCAGCCCGTACAGATCTTCGACGCCGTCCACCAGTATAGCGCCCATGCCCAGCTCGAGGGGTAGCGCCAGGTCCACGTCGTAGCGGTCTCCTATCGAAAGGCAGCGCTCAGGCGGCTGGCCGACGAGGCGGGCGGCCAGCTCGTAGGGCTCGCGCGCCGGCTTCGACTTCATGGTATGGTCAAGGCCGACTACCGCGCTAAAGCAGCTTTCCACGCCGAGCGCCCGCAGGGTGGCGCGGCCGAGGGCGTGCGGGTTGTTGGTGACGGCCGCGAGCCTAATACCGCCGTCGGCCAGCGCGCCAAGGGCGGCGGCAAGTTTAGGGTCCGGCTCCAGGAATCGTGACGGATCGATAAGGCGCTTGCGCCAGGCCACGCTCGTCTCTATGTCTATGCCCCAGGCGGCCATGGCGTTGCCCAGGCTCGTGGTGGTCCTGCCTTCCGCCTCGGCCAGGCAACGCCGCGTATGCTCTATGTCCTCGCGCATAGCCTCAACGCCGCGGCCGGAGAGGCGCGCCAGCTCTTCGATGAGCACGTCTACCTGGAAGCTCACATAGTCGGGGTTGGTGTAGAGCGTGCCGTCTATATCGAAAAGCACGGCGGCAACGGGCCGCGTTAGGCTGTATATGCGCACGGGGGCCGCCGGGCTTTAGTCTAGGGGCAGGTTGGGCTGGGCAGGCTGCTGAGCTGCATGGGCGGCCATGGTACGCTTAATCTTCTTGGCTATGAGGTCGCGGTTATCCAGCATGGGCGAGAGGCTGCGGTTGTGGTGGAGCAGCGATATGATCTGCGCGAAGAGCGTGGTTACGTCGGCCTCTATGTACCATTCCTTCTTGAGCAGCTCGTCGTGGTGCACCGCGTTGGTGCCTATGATACGGAAGAAGTGCCCCTCGCGGTAAGCCTTGTCGAAGTCCTCCACGGCGTTGGCCGAGAAGAGGGGCAGCGAAACGGCGCATATCACTTTGAGGGCGCCTTGCTCCTTAAGATAGCGCATGGCCTTGAGCAGGGTGCCGCCGGTGCCCAGCATATCGTCGGCCATGAACACCGTCTTGCCGCTAATGTCTCCTAAGAGCTTCATCTCGGTTATATTCGTGTCGTTGGCGTCCTTGGTCACCTTGGAGTAATCGCGCTCTTTGTAGATGAGGGCCAGGGGTTTCTGCATGGCGCTTGCGTAGAATTTATTGCGGTCCACCGCGCCGGTGTCCGGCGATAGCACCACGAGATTCTCGTCGCCCACGTCGATGATGCCCGCCAGCTTCTCGATTACCTGGTAGGAGCCGTGGAGGTTTTCCAGCCGCAGCTTGTTGAAGCAGTTCTCTATCTCGCGGGAATGTATGTCCAGGGTTATGATGCGCGATACGCCGTAGTATTCCATGATCTGTCCGAAGCGGGCCGCGGTCAGGCCTTCGCGGCCTTTTTTCTTATGCTGCCGGGAATAGGGGTAGGCGGGCAGCACCAGGGTAATGCGGCCCGCTCCCGCCTGTATGGCCGCGTCTATCGTGGTCATCAGGTTAAAGATATGGTCATTCACCGACAGGCAGCGCTGGTCCCTGCCCTCGTTGAAGCTGCAAGGCAGGCGATTTTCCACGTCCTGGAAAATGTAGAGATCCTTGCCGCGCACCGAGTCGGTGATCTCGCTCTTTATCTCGCCGTTAGGGAACCAGGTAAAGCGCGCGTTTACCTTGAAGCGCGGCGCGCGGTATTCGTTCACGTTGCCCGGTATGTAGAGCAGCGACGATTGTATGTCGTTGTCAAAGTTGATCTTGCGCGTGGCCAGCTCTTTGGATATATGGTAGCGTTCGGCCAATACCTGCGTTTTCCTCTCGAAACGGCGCCGGTATATGGTGGACAGGCGACGGACCACCAGCTCGGCGAAACGCTCGCCGCCGGGACAGGCCAAGAGACCAAGACGGGTAGGGTCCGAATAGTTCATCGTGCGTGCCTTGTAGGAGTGTATATGCCTAGGCTACACCGTTGCGCGCGCATCGTCAAGCCGAGCCTCTTTTTAGCCGCTCCCGCGAGCCTAGTCGGCGGCCTTTTTGGCCCAGCCCCAGGGCGGCAGCAAGAGGCCGGCTACGCGTTTGGCCTTGGGCGAATGGTTTAAGTACAGTTCCCAGGCGCGGCCTTCATCGTCTTCCCGGCGCACCCGCTCTATGTCTTGGCCGTAGAAGCGCGGCTTGAGCCCCGCTTCCTTGAGTATGCGCCTGTACACGAAGAATATGCCCGCCGGGTCGAGGCTGGTACCCATATACCATACGGAGCCCTTGCCCACGCGGTTCACGGTCACCGCCGGGCAGCCGCGATAAAATTTGGCCCGGTCGCTCCATAGGGCCACCGGTACGGCGCTCTCCGGCTCAATAAGGTCTGCCCACACCGTGCCCTTGGCGGGCAGGAGCCCCACCCGCAGGGCGGCGCTGGTATGGTTGAGCGACTCGAAGCGCGGCACGGTAAGGCCCGCCAGCTCGGTAAAGACGCCGGGCAGCTTCTGGGTAACGCTGTGGTTGCGCAGGTCGCGCGCGCCCGCACGGTAGCCGAGCACCAGGCTGCCGCCCCGGCCTACCCAGTCGGCAAGCCTGTCCGCGATTGCAGGGTCGGCCATCTGGTAGAGGGGCAGCGCGACGAGCTTATAGGACTCGAGCTCGGCCGCCATAGTCCGCACGGAGCGGGCGTCCGCGTTTACGCCGAATATGGCGTAGGGGGCGAACCATTTGGCGGCTTCCATGTCATAGCCGGCCTGCGCGTAAGGTGCGGCTTCAAGGTAGAGGCCCTTGGACAGGTACTGTTCCCGGAGCACGCGCCCGTCGTCCTTGGAATAGGCAAGGCATACCGGGCTGGCCACGGGCAGGCCGGCCAGGCTGCCTAACTCGGCCTGGGCTCGTTTCATCATCACGGCAAGCGCGCGCAGGCGCTCCGTTTCCTGGTTATCCGCGTCGAGGAGCCCGTAGCAGAGCTGCTCCTGGCCGTAGGGGGCGGTGCGCCAGCGGAAGAATACGATGCGATTTGCCCCGCGCGCAATGGCCTGCAATGACCACAGCGCTACTTGTTCTTCAGGCGGCAGGGCGCCTAAGCATACGTGGCCCTGTATTCCCGACATGGCTTCCATGACGGTGTAGGGAGCGTTGTTGCGCAGGCCGCGCACGAAGCTTTCCGCCGCCGCGTTAAAGGCCCAGGGCAGGGGCTCGTCCTGGGCTCCCCATATCGGGTAGTTGTCCCAGGAGGCGAAATCCATGCCCTGGGTGAGCTCCTCCATATCGATGGCGTTGGAGAAGGGCGGCGGGAAGAGGTTGGTCGTTATGTATTGGCTTGGGGCCGCCTTCGCTCGCAGCGTATCGCTCTGCTCCCGGGCGAAGCTGACGGCTGAGTCGGAGCAGAAATGGTCGTAGTCTAAGAGCAGCCCGGGATTATGGCCAGTAGCCGGCTGAGCGCGCGGTACCGGTACCTGGTCGAAGCGCTCGTAGCTGGTGTTCCAGAAGACGGCGCCCCAGCGCTCGTTCATGGCGGCTACCGTGCCGTGCCTCCGCTCAAGCCAGCGGGCCCAGGCAGCTTGGCAATGCTCGCACACGCAACGGTCCGAGCCTTCGTGGCCTATTTCATTGTCTACTTGGAAGCCTGCCACGCGCGGGTCGGCCCCGTAGCGCTCGGCTATGGCCGCCGTCAGGCGGCGGGCGGCGGCGCGGTACTCAGGCGCGTTGTAGCAGATGTTTCGCCGCGCGCCGAAATCGTGCCTGCGGCCAAGCGGGGACAGGCGCAGTATGTCCGGATGCGCGTCGGCCAGCCATATAGGCGCCGTGGCGCTCGGCGTGCCCAGTATAGCCTTAAGGCCGGCCTTGGCCAGGCAGGCTATGGCCCGATCAAAGAGCGTAAAGTCAAAGCATCCTGGCGCCGGCTCGACTATGCTCCAGGCGAATTCCATGATCCGCGCGGCGCTAAAGCCGTAGCCAGCCATACGCCGCGCGTCGTCGTCCCAGAGCGTTTCGTCCCACTGTTCCGGATACCAGTCCACGCCGAATTCAAGTGCCGAGGTCATAAGAGTCCTTCCTGCTTTCGTTGCCGCGCTCAGACGGAGCGGGGCGCCATGCTCTTGCGCAGGCACATTTCGAGGTAGAAGCGAGAGGCGCCATCCTCGGGCATCTGCTCTAAGCCGCGTTTGAAGTAGAATACGCCGTCGTTAAAGTTCTTCTGATAGTAGGCCATCATGCCCTGTTCGAAGAAGGTATTTGCGCGCATCTTTCGCTCGAAGAGCTCTTCGGACAGGCCGTCGAAGATCTCGAATACCGACACCGGCGCATCCTTGCCCTTTACGCGTACCTTGCCTATGAAGCGGTATTTATATTTACCCGGGTCCGAAAGGCTCATGAAGGTGCGCTCGCTTATGACCAGCGGTATATTGAAGGCCTTGGCTATGCTCTGAAGCCGAGAAGCTAGATTGACGGAGTCCGATATTACCGTGCCTTCCATGCGGTCCTGCACGCCTACGACGCCCATCATGAGGGGGCCGGTGTGTATGCCTATGCCCATGGCTATGGGCCGGTAACCCATCTTGGCCCGGTGGCCATTATATTCCTGTATCTTATGCTGTATTGCTATGGCGCATTCTATGGAATCGTCTGAACCGCCGTTTTCCGAGAACAGAGCCATGATGCCGTCGCCCATGTACTTGTCCACGAAGCCCTTGTGTTCGGTAATGACCGGCACCACCCGCGACAGGTAGGAGTTTATGAAAGCGAAGCTTTCCTCGGGGGTAAGAGCTTCCGACAGCTCGGTAAAGGCGCGTATATCGGAGAAGAATATGGTCATATCCTTCTTTACGTGATCGCCAAGCACCAGGTCGGCAACGTCGGTCTTTTTCAGGTAGGCAAGGAATTCGGCGGGTATGAATTTGTTGATCGATATGGTCAGGCGCTTGGAGTACTCGTCTATGGCCGTGTCCTCCAGAGAAGGCAGGGCAAGCTCGAAGAGGCTTAAGGCGACGGCTATGATGCCGACGATGGATTGGGCGGCCGCGTAGGCCGCGGCGGCGTAAGGAGCTAAGCCTGCTATGGGCAGAATGAGGGCGAGGGTAGCGGCCGTCCAGAGGGCTAGCGAGGGTATGGCCCTGCGCGCGAGTATACGGCTGAAGGCATGTCGGGCGAGTATGTAGATGGAGCCTACGCCCAAGGCCAGCCTGGCGGCCACCGAGCCAAGGGCCGCTATCGTTTCCAGGCGGCCCGAAGTCATGAAGGCCGTGGCGATAAGGGCGCCTGCCGCAACCACGCTTAAGCCGTGGAAAATCCAGCGGCGCGGCGCGGACATGGCGTACTCCGATAGCGAACAGGCCATCCAGAGCAGGGCGTCCCAAGCCAGTATCTGCAACGCGACGCTCAGGGCCCAGGGCTGGGGGCAGAGCCCTAAGGCTATGAACCAGGGGCTCAGGGGAAGGGCGGATAAGGACACGAGTCCTAAAAAGCCTAAGACTGACGCATAGGGGCGCTTTCGCTTACGGTACAAGGCGACCAGGCCCAGAAAGGCAAAGGCGGTGAGCCATGTGCTTAGTTCTATATACGAAGGCGCGCCTTCGCCGCCGCTTGCTATCCCCCAAGACATCGAACGTATCGCTTCAAGCGAGGAGGCCATAAACTTTTCGAAATTCATGGGGTGATTGTACTACAAATAGCGTATTTTTGCGAATTCTCATTTTTTGCTTCTACGAAAAGCAACTATGTCCTATACTTGGCTTAAGCATCAATAGTCAGGCAAATCATTTCTTAAAATAAAATATTCCGTCAACATATGAAATATGCACCTATTTATGCCGTACCCGGCCGTGAAGCGGTTGCCTTTTTTTTACGGCTTCTATATGATGTCGTAAACTAAATATCGATATTTTCTTATCTTTGAAGGGGGAACTATGGCGGTCGCTCAAATCGAGTTCTCAAAAGAACTCCAGAGCTTCGTGCAGGAATGGAAGGACAAACCCGGTAATCTGATTATGATCCTTCACCGGGTTCAACAGGAATTCAGCTTCGTGCCGCGGGAAGCCGCCGAGCGTCTTGCCAGGGAGCTGTCGCTTCCCCTCGCTAAGATTTACGGCGTTATCACCTTCTACCACTACTTTAAGACGACTAAACCGGGCAAGAACCGCATTGCCGTATGCATGGGCACCGCCTGCTACCTCAAGGGAGGCCAGACCCTGCTTGAGGAATGCGAGAGCATACTGGGCGTTAAGGGAGCGGAAGTTACCGATGACGGTCTCTTCTCCATAGACGCGGTACGCTGCGTTGGCTGTTGCGGCCTTGCTCCCGTGCTCATGGTAGGCAATGACGTATACGGCAAGCTTACCAAGGAGCAGGTGCCTGAGATCATAGCTAAGTATCGCGAACTGGGTTAAACGATGCATTTCGCCGTGTGCGATTTCCTGCTCGACCTCGTACAGAACTCTGTAGAGGCGGGATCGGATACCATCACGGTGCGGGTCGACGAAGACGGCGCGTGGCTTAAGGCTGCGGTCATCGACGACGGGAAGGGTATGGACGAAGCCGAGCTCAAGCGGGCTTTGGATCCGTTTTATACCGACGGTAAGAAGCACAGCAGGCGGAAGGTGGGCTTAGGCATACCCTTCCTCGTTCAGGCGGTGGAGCAGGCGGGTGGAGACTATGAGCTCCGTTCGCGCAAAGGGATAGGAACGGATTTCAGCTTCCGTTTCCCCGCCGCTGGCGTCGACACGCCGCCTCTGGGCGATCTGCCGGGCTTTTTCCTGATGGCGCTCTGCTTCGACGGGGACTACGAACTCGTCATACAGCGCAGAGGACCGGGGCCGGGCGATTCGTATGAGTTGCGCAGGTCCGAACTGCGGGACGCGGTGGGCGACTTTACCGACGCCGGCGCCCTGGTATTGGCGGAAAGCTTCCTGCGTTCTCAGGAAGAGCCTGACGCCATGTAGCCTTATGATTCTGAAAGGAGAGCCAACCATGGCAAAAATGACCCTCGATCAGCTCCGTAAACTCCGCGAGGAAAAAAAGGGCGATATGGTCCGCCGCGAGGTTGAAGGCAAGGATATACAGATCATCGTGGGCATGGGCACCTGCGGCATTGCCGCCGGAGCCAAAACCGCCTTCGACGCGGTGGTCAAGGCGGTCGACGAATACAAGCTCCACGATAGCGTGATCATACGCCAGACCGGCTGCATGGGCCTGTGCCATGTGGAACCCACCGTCGAGGTGATCATGCCCGGCATGCCCGCCACGATCTACGGCAGGGTGGATGCGGCCGTCGCTGCCGAAATAGTGACAAAGCACGTCGTGGGCAAGTCCCTCGTCGATAAGCACATATACGATCGACCCGCGGTCGACATCGTAAAGAATTAAGCCGGAGGCTCCAGTCATGGCGTATAAGCACTTTATTCTGGTATGCGGAGGCACCGGATGCGAATCCAGCAGGGCCGACGACATATATAAGGAACTCATTGCGAATGCTGAGGCGCTCGGCGTCAAGGATGACGTACAGATCGTTAAGACCGGTTGCTTCGGTTTTTGCGAGAAGGGACCCATCGTAAAGGTACTGCCCTCTGAATCGTTCTATGTGGAAGTAAAACCCGAGGACGCCAAGGAAATCATAGCCGAGCAGATCGTGAAAGGCCGCGAGGTGAAGCGCCTGCTCTACAAAGACGACCATCAGAAGGATCGTATCAAGGTAGAGGACATCGGTTTTTACCAGAAGCAGTATCGCATCGTCCTTCGCAACTGCGGCATCATCGATCCGGAAAATATCGACGAGTACATAGCGCGTGAAGGCTATGCCGCGCTTGAAAAGGTCCTTGGCTCCATGAAAGCCGAGGACGTGATCAACGAACTTAAGATAGCGGGACTGCGCGGCCGCGGCGGCGC
>DHVU01000006.1:25634-121084 GCA_002412825.1 Spirochaetaceae bacterium UBA5200 | reverse complement strand
AAGGTCGTGCTTACCGGCGATCCCGACCAGATTGACAATATGTACCTAGACGCTAACTCGAACGGCCTTTCATATCTGGTGGACCGATTTAAAGGCCAGAAAATTTACGGCCATGTCACGCTGCAGAAGACGGAACGCAGCCCGCTCGCCGAATTGGCGGCGAGTCTCCTGTGAGAACCCTATGAAGCTCGATTTTTGCAAGGCCTGCGGCAGAATAGTCTTACGCGGTTTCAGCTTTTGCCCGTACTGCGGCATGGCGCTCCACGCCGGTCCCGACATAGAAGAGGCCTTGGATAGCTCGTTCTCTTCCCTTGAGGAAGGCATGGGCGATCAGCGAGACCGCAGGATACGGCGCTTAATCAAAGAGCTGTCCGCCCTCGAAGTCGATATGGACGAGATACTCCACAGCAAAGCCTAAAACGCTCTGCGTATGCGTCTTTTCACGCTTGGGCAAGCCTGTGTACAATGAGCGAAAAGGAGCATATACCCATGTACGGAGCGCTACAGAAAGAATTGCAGGCACGCCTTCAGCAGATACGGGCGGAGGGTCTTTATAAGCACGAACGCGTCATCACCAGCCCACAGGGCGCCCTTATTTCGGTAAAAAGCGGCAACGAGGTTGTTAACTTCTGCGCCAATAACTATTTGGGCCTGGCTAACGAAGCTTCTATCCGTGAGGCGGCTAAGGCCGCCCTTGATCAGTGGGGCTACGGCCTTTCAAGCGTGCGCTTCATATGCGGTACGCAATCGCCCCATAAGCAGCTTGAGGATGCCGTAAGCCGTTTCCTGGGCATGGAAGATACGATACTCTTCTCGTCGTGCTTTGACGCCAATGGAGGCGTTTTCGAGGCTTTGCTGGACGCAGACAGCGCGGTAATCACCGACAGCCTTAACCATGCCTCAATAATCGACGGCATACGCCTCTGCAAGGCAGAGCGCTTTATATACGAGCATAATAATTTTGCCGACCTAGAGGAGAAACTTAAGGCGGCCGCTGGCAAGAAAGTGCGCCTCGTTGCCACCGATGGCGTATTCTCCATGGATGGAGACATAGCCGACTTGAACGCTATTTGCGACTTAGCCGAGCGTTACGACGCGCTCGTGCTCGTGGATGACAGCCATGCCACCGGCTTTATCGGCAAGACTGGTCGGGGCACGCATGAGCATTGCGGCGTCATGGGGCGCGTGGACATAATCACCACGACCTTCGGCAAAGCCTTAGGCGGCGCCTCTGGCGGCTGCGTATCCGCTAAAGCGGAAGTCGTGGAGTATCTGCGGCAGAAAGCCCGGCCCTACCTCTTCTCCAACACCGTAGCGCCTTCCATCGTTGCCGGCACCCTGCGTACCCTTGAGCTTCTTTCCGGCTCAACCGCGCTGAGGGATAAGCTTGAAGCCAACACGATGCGCTTCAGGGCGGGCATGATTAAAGCCGGCCTTGATATTCGGCCCGGCGTGCATCCTATTACGCCCGTTATGCTGTATGACGAAAAATTAGCCCATGCTATGGCCGATAGGCTGTTGGATGAAGGCATTTATGTGATAGGCTTTAGTTTCCCCGTCGTGCCGCGCGGCAAGGCGAGGATACGCGTTCAGATATCGGCCGCTCACAGCGATGAGCAGATAGACCGGGCAATAGCGGCCTTTGAAAAGGTTGGCCGTGAGCTTGGCTCCATACGATAGCACGCGCGAAGAAGGAGCATCGCACTGTGAAGAGCAAGAATTCCCTGCTTATAGTAGGCATTGTTGGAGCGTTTATCGTGCTTGCAGCCCTGGGCTTCGTAGCCCTTACGGTAGGAAACGCGAGGAGCACGAGGTCTAATATCCTTACGCAATATTTTCGCGCTCTCTCCGCTCAGAACGCGGAGTTGATAGACGACCTTACAACGGCCAATTTCACTTCCGATCTGCCTATAGACGGATTATCGCCTAAAGCCTACCGGCTGTACTCTTTTTCAGAGTTTTCTGACAAAGAACTGCAGCGTTTCGCCCTTGTGGTAACCAAGGCCGACGGCGCCGAGCTGATTTATCTCGCCGACATAGCGTATGAGACTAAGGGGCTTAAAACCTATATCAGCGCCATACGCCTGGTACAGAAAGGCACTCGCCTTAAAGAATAGCATTGCATCGCGGCATAGCCATGGCTTCCCCGGCTCATGAGCCGCGGAGGCCTTTTTTTATCGAAGCTTCCTAAAGGAGGGCACGCGGGGAGACACGTTGAGCGTCAGGTCGCTCCTGTCGCCGCGGGAAAGCATGTGGTAGGCTATACCCGCTATCATGGCGCCATTATCGCCGCAGAGGGCAAGGGGAGGAAAGTGTACCAGCAACCCTTGCTTCTGCGCTAAGGTTTCCCGTAGATACGTGTTTGCCGCTACGCCGCCGCCGGCGACTATACGGCGTATGCCGCTATCGTCGCTTGCCTTGAAGAGCCGGGTTAAGAGCAGGTCTATGGCAGCTTTCTCGAATGATGCGGCTATGTTCTCGTCGCTCTTGGCGTACTCTGCTTTCCAAAACTGATCCAATTGGCGTATGGCCGCCGTTTTCAGGCCGGAGTACGAAACGTCATAGCCATGATCGCCCTTATCCAGCTTCGGGGCAGGCAGCTTGCAGGCACGAGAGTCGCCCCTCCTGGCCAGCCTGTCTATGGCCAGGCCGCCCGGATAGCCAAAGCCATAGTGCTTGGCCACCTTGTCAAAGGCTTCGCCTACGGCATCGTCTATGGTCGTGCCCATGACGCCTATGTCGTCGAAGCCATCGGCCCTGCATATTAGGGTATGGCCTCCCGACACGATGAGACCGATAAAGGGATAAGGAATGTCCTCATAGAGGAGCGGCGCGTACAGATGGGCAAGGATGTGGTTCACGCCCACGAAGGGCAAGCCGCGGGACCAGGCTAGAGCCTTCGCAAAGGATAGCCCCGCGAGCAAAGACCCCGCAAGGCCCGGCTTAACCGTAACGGCTATGCCGTCCAGCTCGTCGAGGCCTAAGCCCGCCTCGGATAAGGCCTGCGCCACGACATCCTGTATCCATTCAACGTGCAGCCTCGATGCTATCTCCGGAACGACGCCGTCGTAGGCCTCATGCCTTGCTATCTGCGTGGCGATTACGTTGGATAGTATGCGTTTGCCGTCCTTTACGACGGCGGCGGCGCATTCGTCGCAGGACGACTCAATCCCCAGTATCGTCATCGTCCATGTCCATCATGAAGCGCGATATGGTAGAGAGTGAGAAGCCCCGCTCAATGAGCCCCGGGTAGAGGTCGGTCAGCGTTTGCGCGAGCTCGGACGACCACACATGGCCGATCATGACCGCGTACCCGCGTTTCTCGGCTACCTTGAGGCCCTCGTTCACATACGTAATGATAGAATCCCTATCGGGGCTATTGTCTAAAAACACGGTACGCTCCCACGTGGGTAGTTTCATAAGCGTGGATACTGAGTGAACCACGGAATCGCTTATGGTTAACGAATCTAAGAAATAAAGGCCGGCTCGCCGAGCCTCATCAAGTACTATCGACATACTGCGCACGTCGCTCGTCGCTTTGGAACCCATATGGTTATTCATGCCGACGGCACCCGGCAGTTCAGCCAGGTTGGCGCGCAGTATAGCACGGATTTGATCTTCGCTCATATCCGGGCCTATGGCTCCGGGCCCCGGATCAAGCCCGTTAATCGCTTCCATGGGTTGGTGGAGTATCAGTTCCTTGCCCGCGGCCCTGGTCATGATTCCCGCTTGAGCGCTATGCGGAAGGCCTGGCAGGACCGCTATGGTGAGCGGGCCGGGAAACGCCAGGAACGCCTGCAGTTGATGCGTATTATGACCCGCGTCGTCAATGACGAAGATGAGCACGCCCTTAGTCTTAGCCTGTTCATGCTGAGGCCTGTCGGACGGCCGTATGACAGCGATAGGCTGCTCATAGGTCGTCGCAGCCGGAGGCGCGCTCCCCCCCGGGCCGGCTTGGCCGGCCTCCGGTGGCTTTTCCCCAGCTGCTCTGGCATCGATAGCCTGCGGGGTATTAGGCCTGCCGGCCCGCGTAAAAGCCCCCGTGCTGAGCAAGGCGAGCGCTAAAGCGCCAAAGACCATAAAGGCGCTAATAAAGAGTGCAGTAGGGTTATTCTTGGATCGCTTGACCCTATGCCTGCGCCGCGTTGCCATGAGCTTGTACTATACGATGGAGGGGCCCTCAAAAGCAAGCAAGGGCCCTAAAACCAGGCTCTAGGCGCTGCCTACGTAGCTCTGGAATTCTATGCTGCGTTCGCGGAGTTTACGAAGGGCTCGTTTCTCGATCTGTCGCACGGTTTCAGCCGATATGCCCATGTTCTGGCCAATAACCTTGAGCGTGCTCTTGCGCGCGCCGAAGAACTCGAAGCGGTACATAAGCACGGTACGCTCGCGTTCCATGAGCTCTTCAAGCATGCTGATCGTATGCTCCTGGTCGCACTGACGCTGAAACTGGGCATCGGGGCTGTAGGTCCTGTCCTCGAATATATCGATGACGCTACCGCCGTCTTCCTCATCCTTTTCAGTCTCTAGCGGCATGATGGCGCCGGACATCTCAAGAGCTTCCCGAACGGCGCGTTCTTTTATGCCCAGTTCTTTTGCCAGCTCATCGTAACTGGGTTCCCGGGATAGCAGTTGCGACAGTACTCCGTGCGCCCGGTGGATGCGGCGTATAAGCTCTTCCTTGCGATGGGGCAGGCGTATGGCTCGGCGTGAATTGACCAGCGAACGGGTAACCGCCTGCTTTATCCACCAGGAAGCGTAGGTAGAGAAGCGCACGTTCTTACGGTAATCGAAGCGTTCGGCAGCCTTGATAAGGCCCATATTGCCCTCTTGTATCAAATCGATGAGGGCGACGTCGAAATTGGCGAATGCGCGTGCTATCTTAATAACAAGGCGCAGATTGGCTTCTATGAGCCGTGACCGGGCGCTATCGTCGCCTGCCTGAATGCGCATGGAGAGTTCGCGCTCTTCTTCCGCGCTCAGCAGTCGGATGCGTTTCACGTTTTCATAGTAAGACTTGAGGCTGTCGTCACTCATGATGTTCTGGCTTCGTGCTTGCATAGCTATTACCTCTACAGCTATTATTAAGCAATATCCGTGCCAAATTAAGCATATTGCTACAATGATTAGCTAATTGTAAGTACAGAAAAGAAATAATGCTTTGACAAAGTGTTGGCATAATCCAGATCATGTGGATAGTATCTTTTTTCCTACATATGCATGTTTTTGCTGTATGAAAAATAATAAAAAAAGCGCCCCGTTTGGGGCGCTCGTCGATGCTATTGCCGGTTTAGTTCGCCAGCGGACTTTCTATCTGCGCTTTCTGGGCACTCGGCGTGTTCTGCGCGGGCCGGTACTCACGAATGAAGGTAAAGATGGCCAAAAGCGTAATAATGGCCACGACAAGCTTTCTCATTGAACCTCCAAAGTCCTTGCATGATACAAGGCGCACGCAGTTTTGGCAAGAATATGTACGCTCCTACAGGTATATTTTACCTTATTTACCGAGCATTTTGAGCGGATCTATGCCCACGCCGTTTTTGAATAAACCAAAATGTAGATGCGTGCCTGTACTATATCCGGTGGATCCTATGAGCCCGACGGTAGTGCCTTGGTTTATGTTTTGGCCGGTGCGCACGCTTATCGCATTCAGATGGGCGTACAGGGTCTGATACGAGTCGGCATGGCTCAAAATGACGAAGTTCCCGAACACTGCGCTGTAGCCCGTTTCCGCTACCCGGCCGTCCATAGCGGCTTTTGCCGGCGTGTTTGCCTGTGCTACTATATCGAGCCCGTTATGGAATTGACGAACGCCGGTAAAGGGATTGGCGCGATATCCGAAGTACGAGCTTAAGCGGCCTTGCACCGGCCAGGCTATAAGGGTACCAAGAGCCTTCTTTAAGTCATTGCTGGCTAGGCGGGCACCCGGCAGGAACAGGTTTTGCCCCGGGGATATGGTTTGCGAAGCAAGATCGTTGGCGTCTATGATATCGATGATGGACAGCTTAGCGCTTGAGGCTATACCGGAAAGGCTTTCGCCTTTCTTAACCGTGTGGATAACGCCGTCGATGTTTGGAATCTTCAATACCGCCCCTGCCTGTATACGCCGCACGTTACTGATGCTGTTCAGGCTTATGAGGGTATCCAGGCGCACGCTATAACGGCGCGCTATCTGGTCCAGGGTATCGTTTCTGGCTACTGTATAAGTGCTGAAGGACAGGGTCAGCGGCAAGGCAGGCAGAGCGGCGTTTTCTTCGGCTACATCCTGGCGGCCGGAGAGGCTGTCCAGAATGAGCTCTATGGAGTTTTGGTCTTCTGGAAAGGAAAAGCCGCTGAGATCGAGCGTAGCTTCCCATGACAGGATGAGCGTAGCGGCAACTGAGGCTAGGGCGAGCGCGCTTAGCGCGTATGCGATTGCTTTTTTAATGCGCGGATTGAGCCTCCGCGTTTCTGTATCATGGGAGGAGCTGAGGGATTCCACGAACAGGGAGATTTCGCCGGCAGGGGCTTCTGAGCCACCGATGCTGGCCTGAGCCAGCGTGTTGGCCCTTGGCGTATCGAAAAAGAGACGCATGCCTTCGGCTGCGCTCTCGCCGCTTGCGCGTAGGCGGGGGCTGTGGATACGGGGCGCTATGAAGCTATTGCGCTTGCGAAGACCTTCATTTTGGCTCTGGCTAGGCCGATTGAAGCCGCTGAAGGCAAAAAATGCCTTAGCCCCGGGATCCTGCGCTATGACTATTGGTTTGCGGCGATGATTGATGCTCTGTTCTCCGATTACGCTTTCCATATCCATACGCTACAATATCGGATGGATAGGGGCTTCTGTTTAGGAGCACTCCAATTGAATCGAGGAGCTTAACCGTTCGATGAGCACAAAAAGACTGCTTTCGCCATTAACTATCATAGTAGCCGCTCTAGCTTTAGCCTGGATCCTGCGATCCTTTATTCTGGATCTCTATATAGTACGCGGTGACTCTATGGCCCCAAGCGCGCAAAACGGTAACATTGCCCTTATCCTTCGCTGTGCGTACGGATTGCCGCAGCCTCTCGGCGGAGGCTACCTCGTGCAGTGGAAAGAACCTCTGCCCGGAGAGCTCGTCATCGCATATACGAACGCCGGTAATGGACTGCGCGCGCTTAAGCGCGTGTTCGATGTGGGGCCGGCCTATCTCAGGGTCGAGCTGGGTATGCTCTATGCGCGCGGAGGAACGCTCACTCTGAGCGGGGAAGCGCTTGGACGCTTGCGCTTACCGTACTACCTGGAGCCGGGCACGGCCTTCCTCGTCGGCGATAATGCCGGATTTTCCTATGATTCAAGGAATTATGGCGCAATACCGATTGAGAATATACAGGGAAAGGTGTTACTCTTTATTCCTAACCCATTGCAGGCCATGGGTCTTTGGCAACGCTAGTCGAGGTATAGGCAAGACTTGGAAAAGCGATTCGTTCGGTACTACGTAGTCATAACCCTCCTCGGCCTCCTGGCCGCCGTAGCGCTCTGGAACTACGGTTCACTCGCGCTGAGTGCTCCATCAATGGCTATCGGAGCCAATCCGGTGGTGGCGGTGCGCGGTTCTATATACGACCGTGAAGGCCGCCTCCTCGCCGTCGATACCGATCTCTACGACCTCTCCGGCTGGCGCCCGAGCCTTGATATGCGGCGCATTGGTCTCTACAGCGAGCTCATGGCCGATGCCCTGGGCGGCGAGCCTTCGCTGTACCTCGAACGGCTCATGGAGGAAGACAGCGATTTTTTCTTCCTTGCCCGCAGGATATCGGGCGAAGCGGCGCGCACGCTCGGCACGGCCCTGGCGGAGCGCTCGCTGCCTGGGCTGCGCTTCGACCGGGTAGCGGGCAGGGTGTATCCAGAAAAAGACTTGGCCGCGCATCTGGTGGGCTTTGTGGGCACGGAGAATAAGGGGCTCGCGGGCGCGGAAGCCGCGTATGAGAAAGAGTTGGCCGCGGACCCGCAAAGCGCGCGCGGCGGCTACGCCTACGGCAATTCCGTGTTCTTGACCATAGACGCGGACCTGCAGTTCAGGCTTGAAGAGCTCTGTGGCGAGGCGCAAAGCGCCCATAAGGCCGAGGCCGTAGTCATGGTGGCCATGAACGCGCGAAGCGGCGAGGTGATGGCCTATGTGTCGCTGCCCGACTTTAATCCCAATGAATTCCTGGCCGCGGACCGCAGCACCTGGCTCGACAGGGTCGCTATTTACGCGTATGAGCCAGGCTCGGTATTCAAGGTATTTACGATGGGCGCCGTTATGACCTTAGGCGGCATAGATGAGAAATCGTCATTTGTGTGCAACGGCGCCTATGAGCGCGTTACAAATTCCGGAGAACAGATCCTCATCAAATGCCTTGGCAACCACGGCGTCGTGAACCTGAGCAAGATACTCGAATATTCCTGTAATTCCGGCGCCGGTCAGGCATCGGATACGGTGAGCGCGCTCGATTTTTACGCAAAATTAAGGGAATTCGGCTTTGGCGAGCGCTCGGGAGCCGACCTGTCTGGCGAGAGCCCGGGTCTGCTGCGCGCTCCGGCCCTCTGGTCGGCCCGCAGCAAGCCCACCATAGCCATGGGTCAGGAAGTGCTCGTAACGGCTATACAAATGGCCGCCGCCGCAACGCCGCTGGCCAACGGCGGCATACTCTTGCGCCCGCGTACCCTGGCGCGCATCGTGGATTCAGGCGGCGCGCCGGTGTTGAACGCCGAGCCCATACCGGTGCGGCGCGTTCTCGACGAACGGAGCGCGAAGGCCGTGCTCGATGCCATGGAGGCCTCGGTGCTCGATTCCGGAACGGGAAAACGGGCGCGCATAGAAGACCTTCGCATGTCCGTCAAGACCGGAACCGCGCAGATGATAGACCCCCTTACGCGGCGTTATTCGGACAAGGATTTCATAGCCAGTACGCTCGCGCTCTTTCCGAGCGAGGCCCCTGAATATATCGTCTATGCGGCCATAATCAAGCCCATGGGCGAATCTATTTACGGCGGGCGTATAGCGGCGCCTCTGGTACGCGACGCCGCCAATATTATAGCCGACCTCTATGGCACCGCGCGCAGCAATGCCCCGAGCGCAATCCACGACGGCCGTATCGTTTTGCCGGCTCTCGGCGCCGCCGCCATAGGCGAGCGTATGCCGGACCTGCGAGGCCTGCCTAAGCGCCTGTTAAGCCCCCTCCTTGAACGCAGGGATATTATCGTCGAAATCGAGGGCGACGGGTGGGTGGCGGAGCAGTATCCCCTGCCCGGAGAGCCGGTAGCGCCCGGTTCCACGGTAAGGCTCATACTGCGATGAGCCTGTTCGCAGAAAACTTCCGCCTCGCCGTTAAGCGCTTTCCTCAAATAGAGGGCTTCCTTAGTTCAGCGGCGAAGGGAGACGAGCCTGTGGCAGAGCGCGCGCAGCCTGCCGTAGAGCGATCCCTAGCCCGTTCTGGCCTGCCAACCGGCCGCATGGGCGGCTCATGGCTCCATTCGCGCTACGACCCGGAAAACGAAGCAAGGCTTGCCGCCGAAGAGGCGCTCGCCCTTGGCGCGGAATTGTCGCTGCTCGCGGGCCTTGGCTACGCGTACGGGGCGGAAGCCCTTTTGGCATCCGGCGCCGTGGTGCTGGCCATGGAACCTAATCCGGCCTGCCTTCTGGCCTGCATGGAGGAGCGCGACCTGTGCTCCTTGTTTTCCCACGAGCGCTTTTTCCTGATTACGGGCATGGATAGCGGGGCCGCGGCAAGCTGGATAGAGCGGCTTGATCCGCGCTCTCTTGCCTATATGGTAACGCCTGCGTATAAGGAACCCTATAGCGAGGAATTACGCGCTTTGCGGCAGGTCGTAGACCGCTTCCAGGAGAAGGATCGCATCAATGAGGCTACCCTTAAGCGCTTTGGCCGCCGCTGGGTAAAAAACCTCGCGCGTAACGCCGATTGCGTGCTGCGCTATCCGGGCATAACGCGTTTGCGTGGCCTAGCCCGAGGAATGCCGGCTACCATTCTGGCGGCGGGGCCTTCTCTCGATGAGGTATTGCCGGCGCTTAAGGATATACGCGAGCGTTCGCTCATCGTATGCGTGGATACCGCGTTGCGTTCGGCGCTGCGGGCCGGAGTGCAGCCCGATTTCGTCGTGGTGGTCGATCCGCAGTATTGGAACGCCCGGCATTTGGATCGCTGCGTATCGCCATCCTCGATCTTGATAAGCGAAGCGGCCGTATGGCCGAGCGTGTTCCGGCTTCCCTTCCGGGCACATTATCTGTGCTCGTCGCTCTATCCGCTCGGACGCTATATAGAGGAGCGAGCTGGCGCAGCTAAGGGCAGCCTGGGGGCGGGCGGGTCGGTATCGACGAGCGCTTGGGACTTTGCCCGCCTGCTTTGCTGCGCGCCGCTCTACCTTGCCGGCCTTGATCTGGGCTTTCCGGGCGGCAAGACCCACGCGAACGCGAGCCTCTTTGAGCAGCGTTCGCTCGCCGATGGAACGAGGCTGTCGCCGAGCTCGCTCGCCTCATTCAGCGCCATGCGCGGCGGCCAGCCCTACCTGAGCGTGGCTAACGACAGCTCGCCGCTCGTGAGCGACAGGCGCCTATCGCTCTATGCGTGGTGGTTCAGCGCTAAGGCTGCCCACTATCCTGAAGCGCCCAGCTATACCCTAGCCAGAGGCGGCTTAGCCATACCGGGCATAGCCTTACGAGGCATAGACGAGATAATGGCGCTGGCGCCTATACGCGACGATCTTAACGAACGCATACGGAGAGAGCTGGAGGCCTGCGCCCTTCAAAAGCTCGGGGCTGGCCAGCCTCCGGCTACGATGGAAGCGCTTAAGGCTGAGCTATGCCTTGAACTGAGGCGCATCGAAGAGAGCGCGGAGCGTGGCCTTGCCCTGGTTGAGCGAGCAAGGCTGGCCTCCGGAGCCGCGCTGAGCGCGCTCTTGGATGAGCTAGGCGCGCTTGATGCGTATCTGCTGCACAGCGCAGCCAAGGACATCGTCGGTTTTCTTTTCTCGTCGCTCGACGAGCTGCTGGGGGGCCGCGTCAGGGACTTTAACGACAGCCTGGATAAATCCTCGCGGCTCTACCGGGAAATAGCGCAGAGCGCCAACTGGCATAGCCAGTTGCTATCCTCCGGCGAACCCGCTGACAAAAGCTCGCCGCTCTAGCCGTACGGTTCTCTATCCCGCGGACTAATTATCGCGCGGGATTGGCGGTTTCTTCCGCTAAAGCGCGTTGAGCCGCATGCCGATACTATAAGCGTGAGTATGACTCACCCGAACGGTATGCGCACCGACGTCCAGGCATACCGTTCTTTTTTTATCCGCCTACTAGCCTTGTAAGCCGTCTATACTGAGCCCAATAAAAAAAGCGCCCGCTGCCGGGCGCTTTTTCATCGATCAACCTGCGTTTACTTGGCTGCTTTGAGCGCTTCGGTGGCGGCGCCTATAAAGCTGTTGATGGTAACCGACACGCCGCTTATGGCGTCAGTCTTGCCGTCGGCCTTAACCTTAATCTTAGCGGGATCCTGCTGCTTGATAAGCTCAGCCTGCACGCGCTCAGCCTGGACGAACCATTCGCCCTGCTTGGCTACCTTGGCCATGCCATAATCCTTGCCCTGGCCGAGCTTGGTCTTGGTTCCTGCCTTCTGAGCTACCTCGTCCCATACGGCGCTTACAATGCGGCCGTTCACGACGGTGATGAGAGCGGTGGGAGCGTAGCCGCCCGCGAAGGTGGGGGACTGATGGAAGAACCAGCCGTCTTTCTTATAGCTGCCCTTTGCTATGGGATCGGATGCGAGCGCCTGTACGGCAAGGTCTATGAACTCTTTGACGGTTACCGATACGCCGGATATGGCGTCGGTCTTGCCGTCCGCTTTAAGCGCTATCTTGGCAGGATCCTGAATTTTAATGAGCTCGGCCTCTACGCGCTTGGCCTGAACGTCCCATTCGCCCTGCTTGGCGACTTTTGCCATGCCGTAATTGCCGGCGGCGGCATGGGTCTTCTTGTCGGGAGCTCCAAGACGGTTAACGGCGTTCCAGTTTGCGGATACGATCTTGCCGCCCTTTACCTCGATAACGGCCTGATACTTCCAGCCGCTGTTGGAAAATTCAGTCTGTTCGGCGAAATAAAAGCCGTCTTTGGCCTTTATCTGGGCGCTAACGGAAACGGTAGCGAAAACAAGGGCGATCAGGGTGAGCGCCACAACAAGTCTCTTCATGGGTAACCTCCATAGTGGTTTCTTAGAATCAAAGCGCCGCATAGGCGCGTATATATTCATCTATATACTAAACAAGTAATCTTCAAAAATGTCAATAGTTACAATTGTATCGAGTGATTTTATACGATGACCACGCTATTTTCTGTAGTGCCATAGGGACTGCCCACATATTTGTCGGCGTTCCAGTCGTTTTCCCAGCGTAGTCCGTCGAGGAAGAATCGGTACTGGTATTCATGACCGGAGAGCAGCGCTATGGTGAGCTCAAAGTTTCCCGCTACGTTAGCGTGCATGGGCGATGCCGCTGGGTTCCAATTGTTGAAGTCTCCCACGAGAAATACCTCGTGGGCGCCGGCGGCCTCTTCCTGCTTCAGCGTGAAGGTGACCCTGCATGAATCGGAACTTGCTCCATAGTCTTTCTTAAGCATTAGTGCTCCAGGCGTTTATCGTACTACCTGCCGCCCAATAACGCAAGGCCGCCCGCCTAAGCGAACGGCCCTGCAAAAAAAAACTCCGTGAATGGCGGTTACGCCAGCCGCTGAAGCGGCGACGATAATCGCTTCCCCTCAGGCTCGCCCCGAACGGCTATTTCAATATATAGGCCGTTAGCGGGGGAAAGCCGTTAAAGTATATGCTGCTGTAGCTCTGGGTATAGGCGCCGGTGGTCAGAATGAACGCGCGCTCGCCTATCTTGGTGCCCGCGGGCATGTCGTAGGAGTGCTTTTCATACAGGATGTCCATGCTGTCGCAGGTGGGGCCGGCTATGATGATGTCCAGCGTGGGGCCGTGCTTCTCGAAGTAGATCGGGTACTTTATGGCTTCGTCCAGGGTCTCGATGAGGCCGCCGAACTTGCCGATGTCGAAGAATACCCAATGGTACAGGTCGTGGGTGCTCTTCTTGGCCACGTTGACGATCTCGGTGACGATAACGCCGCAATCGCCGGTCATGGAGCGGCCGGGCTCTATGATGATCTCGGGCAGTTCCTCGCCGAAGTTCATCTTAAGGAAGCTCGTTATATCGCCGGCATAGTGCTCTATGGGGTTGGTGGGATCGGTATAGTTGGCCGGGAAGCCGCCGCCCATGTTTACCATGCTGAGCTTTATGCCGTGATCCTCCGCCCAGGCGAAGATGGAGCCTACGTTGGAGAGCGCGGTGGACCATTGGCCGATGTCGCGCTGCTGGCTGCCCACATGGAAGGATATGCCGTAGGGCTCAAGGCCCAAGTCGCGCGCGTGCAGTATCAGGTTACGGGTCATTTCGGGATGGCTGCCGAATTTGCGGGAAAGCGGCCAATCCGCGCCGAGGCCCTCGGTGAGGATACGGAAGAATACTTTGGACTTAGGCGCGGCCCTGGCCAGCTTGTCCACGTCCTCAAAGCTGTCGGTAGCGTACAGCCTGACGCCTTTTTCATAGAAATAGGCTATGTCTTTCTCTTTTTTAATCGTGTTCCCGAAGCTCATGCGGTCGGGGCTTACGCCTAGGCGCAGAAGCTGATCGAGCTCGTACCGGGTGGCCACGTCGAAATTCGACCCTAAGTCCCTTAAGAGGGACACGACTTCGTCGTGGGGATTCGCTTTAACCGCATAGTATACCTTGCCAAAAGGTATGTTTTTGCGCAGTTCCTCGTATTTTTGCCGCACGATATCGAGATCGAGGATGAGGCAAGGGGTTTCCTTGTCCTTAGCGAAGTCCTTAATCCGTTCGAAGCGCTCGCGGCTCATGTAATCTTCGAGCGGAAACTGGTACTCTTCCTTCATTGCACCTACCTCTGGAAGGCTTAGATAACCGCATATAGTACGCGGTTTTCGCAACAATAGGTGCGTAGGTGGCTTTTGTCAATTACTCCGCGGGCGGCTTAGGGGCGCCGTGGCTGTCATGAGGGCTTAAATGCTTGCCTAGGAATGCTTTACTACCGCTAAAATATCGTCGCGATCGATGCACTCGTAGCGGCAGCCGTCTACCGCTACCACCCGGGCCGCTATGCGATTGCCGAGCTTGGCGCAATCTTTGAGGGAACGCTCCGTAAGGAGCCCGTAAAGGAAGCCTGCCGCGAACGAATCGCCGGCGCCGGTGGTATCCACGGCTATGACTGATTCTCCTGATACATGGACGAGCTTTGAGCCCGTCTGGGCAAGGCAGCCGCCTCTGCCTATCTTCATCACTACGGTGGGGGCAAGCCGGGAAGCCTCCCGCATGATCTCTATGTCGGTACCGTCGCAGTCGGTCATGCGCGAGAGTTCCTGCCTATTGGCTAGAAGCACATGAATCCTGCCCTTTACCCAATCTCGCAGTTCTTTATAGTAGCGGTCTACGACAAAGGGATCGGCAAGGTCGAAGAGTACCGGCACGCCGAGCTCATTGGCCTTGTCCACCGCATGGAAGAGGGCTTTCTTCTGCGGTTCGGTATCCCAGAGGTAGCCGGTAGAATAGAAGTACCTGCTGTCCGCAAGAAAGATATCCGACACGTCGTCCTTATTAAAGTTCCTGCAGGCGCCTAGGCTGGTGAACATAGTGCGCTCGTGATCGGGCGTGACGACGATGGCGGATACGCCGGTAGCCTCTTTCTTTACGGCCATGGCCGTATCTATGCCGAGCTCGTTCATGATGCACATGAATTGCCTGCCCGCGTCGTCGCCCCCTATGCCGCCTGAGTAGCAGGGTTTGCCCAGATCCTTATCCTGCGCGCAGAGCATGGCTAAGGCGCGGGCGGTATTCGCGCCCGAACCGCCGGGGTAAACGGTATAGGCCTTAGCCGCCTGCAGTATCGCGAGGAAGACTTCATGCTCCACCAATTGCATGGTTCCGGGCCGGGCACCAAAGGCGTGTAGGAAGCTCTTATCCTCATGCATGATGTAGTCCATGAGGGGATTTTCCATTAAGTAGGCAGAGTGCATGCTTGCTCCGATTGGCTATATTGCCCGCGAGGGCGTAGTTTCATTGACCAAATATCTCTAATAGCATATTATCTCGTTACCCTTATGTCCATCGCAACCAGCCAACAAATAACGAAATACTACGAGGCTTTCAAAGCAATAGACGTTACCTTCACCAAAGAAGTCGTCAAGGCTACAGGTCTTCAGCCGCAGAATGTATTCGTGAAGTGCATAGGCGAACAATGGCCCTGCGTCGTGTACTCGAGTTCTTTTGAAGGCGCAAAACTGCTCGTTACCACAAAACAGTCGCTGCTGGAGCGAATTAAGAAGGCTAATGGGCTCATAAGCATGCGCCTGTCTTTTAAACAGTCCGAAAAGGAAGACCCTATACTCTTTTTCGTGTCGGGTAGGGCGGCAGGCTTTGCGCCTTATGCCCAGTCCAACGGCGCGCTGCAGTTCATGAACCTGCAGTTTACCCAGAGGCCGCCCGACGATTTCGTGGAAATCATGGGCCGTTTGCTCGAGGCCAACGTCAACTCTTCAAGGCGGCGCGAGGAGCGCATAATGCTTACGCCCGACGCAGTGCGGCGCATAGGCCTGGCCCGTAAGGAAACCCTGATAATTATCCAGGGCGTTCCGCGTAAGTGCATATTGCGCGACCTATCCTTCTCCGGCGCTAAGATCATCATAGTAGGCCTGGCTAAATTCCTTATGAATAAGGACTGTAAGCTTCGCATAGACTTGGAAGAACCCCGCGAAACGATAGAAATACCCGGTACGGTCGTACGCTTCGAGGATGTAGAGGGCCGTAAGGACCTTACCGCCATCGCCGTGCATTTTACCGAGGCGTCCGTGCCCATGATCTATAAAATGCACATCAACGATTATTTGAGCCAGGTGCTCCGTAAGGGCCCCGAGGACGAGAAATCCCCGCCTTCCGCGCCTAAAGCCTAGGAGAACGAATGCACGACGATAACGAAGCCCGCCTGCCGGGTTCCATTGCCTTTATACAAATTCCCCCGTCGATGGCCCGTAGTTTCGGCTCCTTTACGGTGGATCCGGCCATTCCCATACCGGTGGAACTCGGCAACGATACCGGCGATCTTTCCGGTTTGAGCTGGGAGATGATAGTGGCCGGCATGTTACGCTTGCTGGCCCACGACCCGGACAACAGCAATAGCCGCTACTACCGCCGCTTCGTGCTCGCGGTAAAGCAGGATATTTTTAACGAGCTGTCGGAAACGGGCATAATTAAGGCGAAAAACGGCGAATTGGACCTGGCGGAGGAAATTTTCCTGGCCTTGGCGGGACTCATGCCCGAGGCCCCCGAGCCGATTTTGAACCTGGCCATCGTACATGAAGACCGCGCCGACATCCTGGACAAGCTGGGCAAGGAAGAGCTGGCCGACGCCGTGCGGGAGAAAGCCTTTCAAGCTTACAAGAAGCTGCTGGCCATGGACCCTCCCTTCCCGGATGCCTACTTCAACGCGGGCTACTTCTACTTAAAGACCCGGAATTTCGACCGCGCTCGCGATCTGTTCGAGTTTTATGCCACCCTGGGCCAGGACGAGCAGAAAACGCAGCGCGCCATCGAGATAGCCTCTAAGCTGGGCACGCGCAGCGAGGCCGATGCGCTGTTCAAGGAAGCCTATGACTTTATCCGGATGGGCAAGGAAGAAGAGGGTATAGCCAAAGCCCAGGCCTTTTCCGAGCGGAATCCCGCTGTATGGAACGGCTGGTTCCTTGCTGGCTGGGGCTATAGGCGGCTGTCCCGTTGGGAAGAAGGACGCGAAGCCTTTCTGAAGGCCATAGAGCTCGGCGCCGAGGAAGTTGACCTTTTAAACGAGCTTTCGATATGCGAAATGGAGCTGGGCCTCCTGCAGGAAAGCCGCGTCCATCTGGAAAAAGCCTTGCGCCTTGAGCCCGACAATATCAAGATTATTTCCAATTTAGGCGTCGTGGCCAAGAAGCAGGGCAGGCTGGGAGACGCCGCCGGCTTTTTCCGCACGGCCTTGGACCTTGAGCCGAGCGATAGCCTGGCCCAGGCTCAGCTTGACGAGTTAGGCGCGCTTGAGTAATTGACCGGAAGAGGGTCTGCGGCTACTATAATTCTATTATGGCGCAACGCAAATCCGGCTCCCGCCCGGCCTCATCGACATCAAAACCCAAGGCCGGCCCCGGTTGCCTGCTCTGGCTCGTCCTTTTACTCGTTACCCTGCTGCTCTTCGTCGTGAACTGGGAGCGTATTCAGCAGACCCTAGCCGCCACCCGTTTCGTGGAGGCGGTGGACAGCCGGGGCTCTAGCGAGCCGGCGGGCGGCGAGAGCACGCCTGCCCCCGCCACGACTATACAGCCGGTTTCTCCGCAAGCCACGCCTGCTCAGCCGCAAACCCAGCCCAGCCAGCCGCAGGCTACGCAGCCGCAAGCCACCCAGCCCCAGGCCACGCAGCCGGTTCCAGGCGGCAGCGCGCCCGCCGCCGCCACGGTTGAGCTTGTCAGCAAGACCCGCGTGGCTACGCTCTATTTCGTGCGCGTCGACGGCGACGGCGCCATAACGCGGCAGGAGGTTAAGCGCACGGTGGATGCCAGCGACAGCCCCATGACCGACGCCCTGAATGCGCTCCTGCTGGGTCCCAGTACCGACGAGCTTGGCCGCAACCTTATTAGCCTCATACCTGCGGGCACGAAGCTGCTCTCCGCCCAGGTGCGCGGCTCCACGGCCTACCTGAACTTTAACGAAGCCTTCATGATCAATCGCTACGGCATAGAAGGCTATGCCGGCCAGCTCAAGCAAATCGTGTACACCGCCACGGGCTACGCTACGGTCAAGGACGTGCAGTTCCTTATAGAAGGGGAGAAGCGCGAGTATCTTGGCGGCGAGGGCGTGTATATAGGCAAACCGCTGTCGCGGGCTTCGTTCTAATGCGCATAGAATGCCTGCGCGCATCCATACAGGCCAAGGCCGAGCGCGAATACGCACGGTCCTCCGGCCCCGGCGGCCAGAACGTCAATAAGGTGGAGACCAAGGTGCGCGTGCGAGTGGACCTGGGCCAGCTCGAAGGCCTGTCCGAGGCCGAACGCGCGCGCGCCCAGGGATTGCTTGCCGGGCGCCTTGACGCCGATGCCAAGCTTTATGTGGCGGCCGACGGCGAGCGCAGCCGGGCTGCCAACGAAGCCATAGCCCTGGCCCGTATGCTTGAGCTCATCGTGAAGGCGGCCCGCTTTCCCAAGAAGCGCATAGCCACTAAGCCCAGCAGGGCAGCCAGGGAACGTCGCTTAAGCGGCAAAAAACAGCGCTCAAGCATCAAGCAGGACAGGGGACGCCCCTCTGTCGATTGAATAGTGAAATACGTGCTTTTTGGTTCGAATAATAAAATGACGTTTTGAATGTTAACTCTTGCCCAGCGTAGTAATACAGGCTACAATTCCGATAAAAGGAGGATTCCGCCTTGAATCGTACCCATTTGTATGACTGGCACCTCGCCGCCGGCGCTAAGATGGCGCCGTTCGCCGGCTATGATATGCCCATAACCTATCCCCTCGGAGCCGTCGAGGAGCACCTGGTTACCCGCCGCTCGGTAGGGCTCTTCGACATTGACCATATGGGGCAATTCGAGGTCAAGGGAACCGGAGCCGACGCCTTTGTGTCAAAGCTGGTAAGCGCTAAGGTCGACGATATGAAAGACGGCGACGCGCGCTATTCGTTGCTCTTAAACGAGCGCGGAACCGTTATCGACGACCTATTCATCTATAAGATACCGGGATCCTGGTGGATAGTCGTGAACGCCTCTAACCGCTTTGAAGACCTGGACTGGTTCAACGCGCATAAGCCGGCCGGCGTGCAGCTTGTGGACCATTCCGACGAAACCTATATGATAGCCGTGCAGGGCCCGCGGGCCATAGAGCTCTTGGACTTGGTGTCCGATTCCTCTATAGCCGCCTACCCCCGCTTTAGCTCTGGCAGGGCTAAGGTCTTGGGCGTGCCCTGCCTCGTTGGCCGCACCGGCTATACCGGCGAGGACGGCGTAGAGCTCTTCTTCCCTGCCGCCGATGCCGAGAAACTCTGGACCGGCCTCCTGGCCGAAGGGGCCAAGCGCGGCATAGAAACGCAAGCCATTGGCCTGGCGGCCCGCGACAGTCTGCGCTTCGAAGCCGGCATGCCCCTCCACGGCCACGAGCTGAGCCAGGACATCTATCCCCTGGAAACCGGTTTTAAGTGGGCCTGCGATTTCGAAAAGGACTTCATAGGCAAGGCCGCGCTTGAGAAGCTGCAGGCCGAGGGAATAACGCGCAAGCTCGTGGGCATAGAATTGCCTTCGGGCGGCGTGCCCCGCGAAGGCTATGAAGTGCAGGGCCCCGACGGCAGGAAGATAGGCCTTATCGTGGCCGGCATGTATTGCCCCACGGTAAAAAAATTCGCCGCCAACGCCCTTGTTGAGCCGGCCTTCGGCAAAAGCGGCCTTGCCGTGAAGATCGTCGTACGGGGCAAGAGCCTGGACGCGATGACCGTGAAGCGACCCTTGTATATACCGGCGTACCGCCGTTAAGAGCCCGTACCAAATTCAGGAGGAAGAGATGAATATCGATAAGAACGCCCGCTACAACATCAGCCATGAATGGGCCCGCAAAGACGGAGCCGACATCGTTACCGGCATATCCGACCATGCCCAGCACGCCCTTGGCGATATCGTGTACGTAGAGCTTCCCGCCGTGGGCAAGAGCTTTAAGAAGGGCGATACCTTCGGCGTCGTAGAGTCCGTAAAGGCCGCCAGCGACCTGTACATGCCCATGGGCGGCACCATAGTAGCGGTAAACGATGCCCTGGGCGCCGACCCTGCCATCGTNNNGAATGGGAGAGTCTCTTAAGCCCCGAGGCCTACGAGGCGGAAGCCGCCAAGGAGTAAGCCGTGCCCTTTATAGCCAATAGCGACGCCGATCGCGCGGCCATGCTGGCCGCCATAGGCGTAAAGTCCTCAGACGAGCTTTTCCTGGACATACCCGCCGCTAAGCGCTACCCCGAGCTGGGCCTGCCTGACGGCATATCCGAGCTTGAGGTATTGCGGGAAATTGAAAGCCTTGCCAGCAGGAACGTGGCCGCCAATACCTGCGCGTGGTTCCTCGGCGCTGGCGCCTACAACCACTTCATCCCGTCGGTGGTGCCCGCCCTGGCCATGCGCGGCGAATTCCTGTCCGCCTATACCCCCTATCAGCCCGAGGTGTCACAGGGCACGCTCCAGGCCATATTCGAGTACCAGTCCATGGCAGCCAAGCTCTTCGGCGTGGATACGGTAAACGCTTCGCACTACGACGGCGCCACCGCCCTGGCCGAGGCCGTGCTCATGGCCTACAATCACGGGGCCGAGCGCAAGCGCATACTGATACCGGCGGCCCTCCACCCCGAATACAAAGAGGTGCTCAAGACCTACCTGACCGCCTTCGAGGTGGATATAGCCGAATACGAGGGCGATCCCAAGGCCGCCGCGGCTAAAACGGACGCGGCCAGCTGCTGCTTCGTCGCCTCCTACCCCGATTTCGAGGGGCGCGTCCACGATTTGACCGGCGTAGCCGACGCGGTGCACGCCGCCGGCGCCCTCTTCATCGTCCATACCGACCCCATCATGCTGGGCCTCTTCAAGAGCCCCGGCGAGCTGGGCGCCGATATCGTTACCGCCGAGGGGCAGGCCTTAGGCAACGCCATGAACTATGGCGGGCCTTTCCTGGGCATGATGGGCGCCACGCAGAAATTCGTGCGCAAGATGCCCGGCCGCATCGTAGGCCAGGCCGCCGACCACGAGGGGCGCAGGGGCTTCGTGCTCACGCTCTCAGCGCGCGAGCAGCACATACGCCGCGAGAAGGCCGTGTCCAATATATGCTCGAACCAGGGCCTGGTCATGCTCATGGCCACCATATACCTCGAGGCTTTGGGCAAACAGGGCCTTAAGGCCGTAGCCGAGCTCTGCTGGAACAAGGCGCACTACGCCGCCGCCGCCATAGCCAAGCTGCCCGGCTTCTCCGTGGCGCCTGGCGTATTCTTCAAGGAATTCGTGGTGAAGACGCCGCGGCCAGCCGCCGAGATAGCGGACAAGCTGGCCAGGCGCTGCGTCGTGGCGGGACTGCCCCTGTCGCGCTATTATCCTGACCGCACGCACGAGCTCCTCGTGTGCGTAACGGAGATGAATACCAAGGCCCAGATCGAGCTGCTGGCGTCCTCGCTGGCGGAGGTGACCAAATGAACCTGACGCCCGAAGCCCTCGCGTACGAAATATCGAGCCCCGGCAGGGTGGGAGTGGCCTTGCCCCTCTGCGACGTACCCGCCGCGGCCCTGCCCGCTGCCATGCTGCGCGCCGAGCTGGACCTGCCCGAGCTGGACGAGCTTACCGTGGTGCGCCATTTCACGCGGCTGTCCCAGAAGAATTTCTCCATAGATACCCAGTACTATCCCCTGGGCTCCTGCACCATGAAGTATAACCCCAAGGCCAACGACCAGGCGGCCAGCCAGCCTGGCTGGAAGAACAGCCACCCCCTCGTGGGCGACGAGTACAGCCAGGGATCCATAGAGCTAATGCACCGCCTGCAGGAAGGCTTGTCAGCCACCGGCGGCTTCGCCGGCGTGAGCCTGCAGCCCGCGGCCGGCGCGCAGGGCGAGCTTGCCGGCGTGCTCATGATACGCGACTACCTGCGCGACATAGGCCAGGGCCAGCGCAAGAAGATGCTCATACCCGACTCGGCGCATGGCACGAACCCCGCTACCTGCACCATGGTGGGCTTCGAGGTGCTGACTATTCCGAGCAACGCCGAGGGCGGCGTAGACCTGGACGCGCTGAAGGCGGCCTGCGACGATAGCGTGGCGGGCATCATGATAACGAATCCCAGCACCCTAGGCCTCTTTGAGCGCAACATCGAGCTTATAGCCAAGATAGTCCATGAGGCCGGGGGCCTGGTATACGGCGACGGCGCCAACATGAACGCCATAGCCGGCATCGTGCGCCCCGTTGACCTGGGCATAGACGTCATGCACTACAACCTGCACAAGACCTTCTCGACGCCCCACGGCGGCGGCGGGCCGGGCGTGGGCATGGTAGGCGCGAACGCCCTGCTCCTCGATTACCTGCCCGGCCCCATAGCGGTCATTCAGGGCGCCAAGTACGCCATGGCCATGCCCAAGAAGAGCATAGGCAGGCTCAAGAGCTTCTACGGAAACTTCGCTGTGCTCGTGCGCGCCTATACCTACCTACGCATGCTCGGCGGCAACGGCTTGCGGCGCATGGCGGAGAACGCGGTCATAAACGCGAACTACCTCAAGGTCTTGCTGGAGAAAACCTACAAGGTAAAGTACCCCCGCCGCTGTATGCACGAGTTCGTGGCCATGGGGGACGTGGCAGAGGGCGTACGCACCTTGGACATAGCCAAGAGACTCATAGACTATGGCTATCATCCGCCTACGATATACTTCCCGCTCATCGTGCCTGAGGCCCTGATGATAGAGCCCACCGAGACCGAGAGCAAGGAAACCCTGGACGCCTTCGCCACGGCTATGATAGCCATAGCGGAGGAGGCTAAGGCCAACCCCGCGTTGCTTCATGAAGCCCCCCACCATACCCCCGTGGGAAGGCTGGACGAAGTGGCGGCGGCGCGTTGCCCCATACTCTGTTACCGCGGCTAGTTTTCGATTATTCTGAACGCGGAGGGGCTTTAGGGCCCCTCCGTTTTATTGCTGGCCATGCCGCCATTGACACTATACGCCGCTTGGTTAGACAATCGAACAGAGTCTTCGCCTTATTGCCTTAAGGAATGCCATGACCCCCAATTTCGCTACGCTCGTACTTGCTCGCCTCTCGCTTGTCGTGGCCGTGTTGTTCATACTCAGCGCATGGAAGGTATATGCTCTTGACCCGAAGGCTAAGGCCAATCGCATAGCCTTTGTCTTTAACGTGGTATTCGCGCTCTGGGCGCTCGGCTCGTCCTTCTGGTATACCGAACCCAGCCAGGCAGGCGCGCTTAAGCTTTACAAGGCCTTTTCCTGGACCTGGTGCGTGTTTCCTCCGCTCATACTCCATTTCTCCCTGCGCGTCGCAGGCGCGCGCATACTCGATTCAAAACGCCGCGATATGTTTTTTGCCGCTTTGTACCTGCCCTCGCTCGTTCTGTCGCTTGCCATACCAAACGGCCTCCTTAGCGATCCGGTGTTCCGCGGGGGCTACTGGATGCTCGCCGTGCGCCCCAACGCCCTCTATTATTTCTTTATAGCGCATTATTTTTTCCTTGTGCTCGCGTCGGTCATCGTCATGTTCTCCGCCTCCTCTAGAGCCGGCACCAAGCGTTCGCGCCGCCGCTTACGGCTCCTGGGCTGGTCCTATTTGATCGCGGGCATACTGGGCTTTATCACCGATACGGTGTTCCTTATTCTAGGCATAGATTTTCCGAATATGGCTATACATTGGATCATGCTTCTGTCTTTGGGCATGCTCGTATCCATGGAACGCTATGGCTTCCTGTCCATACTGCCGGCCAAAGAGGCTTTGCGCGTGCTGGAAAGCATGGCAGGCTTCGTTATTTACCTCGATGACGCGGATAGCGTTATTTGGGCTAATCCGAGCGCGCTCGAGGCCATGGGCGTGCCCACGCTGAGCGAGGCTCGCGCGCTATCGCTCGGAGATTTCATTGCCGCGGAAAGCCTTGAGCGCGTGCGCTCCACCATGTCCGGCGATACCGAAGCGCGCGGCCAGCGACTATCGTTCGGCCCCAAGGCTATACCGGTGAGCCTGCGCGCTCATGGCCTTGGCGGCAGCACCGAGGGCACGGTCATAACGGCCGTGGACCTGCGTCCTGAGCACGCGCGGGCCCGCACCGAGCGCAGGCTCGCCGACGCGGGCCTCCTCTTGGACGAGTTCTTGGCGCGCTCCCTAGACGGCATAGTGTTAAGCGATACGCAGGGGCACATTATGCGCTGGAACGAGCCCATGGCCCAGATCACCGGCATAAGCGCGCGCGAAGCGCTTGGCGCCTACTATTGGGATATACGGAGCTCGGTAGAACCGCCTGAGAGCAGGAAAACCCAGCGGATACAGGAAGCGGTGCAGGGCGTGTTGCGCGGGGAACAGGCAAACTGGACGCGGCGCATCGTCGAAACCGAGATAGAGCGGCGCGATGGCGCCAGGCGCATCATACAGAGCGACTCCTTTCCCATACCGCTGGCCGACGGCATCATACTCGCCACGATAGCCAGGGATATAAGCGACGAGAAACGCAAGGCCGCGGAAAATATCGAGCGCATACGCAGCCTGGACCATGCGCAGAAGCTTGAAGCCATAGGCACGCTCAGCGGCGGCATAGCCCACGACTTTAACAATACGCTTGCCGGCATCGTAGGCGCCTTGTCTCTTATGCGGCAGGAGATTGAGAGCGGCAGCTGCACCGACCCGCGCGAATTGACGCGCGAGATCGACATTATCGACCGTTCCGCCCAGCGCGCCACTTCTTCGGTAAAGCGCCTGCTTACCCTTACCCGTAAGCGCTCGCCCGAATCCGTTCCCTTTAGCCTCGATGAAGCCCTTAGGCGCATGATAGAATTCGCCAAGTCCTCATTGGATCAGAGCGTTGACATACGCCAGGCGGGCGAGCTGCCTGAGGCCGTGGTAAAGGGCGACCAGGGACAGGTCGAGCAGCTCATACTCAACCTCATGATAAACGCCGAGCACGCCATGACGATCATGCGGCCACGAGGGCAGAATCGGGGCGGCGAACTGCGCCTTTCCCTATCCCGCTTCATGCCGGACCGCTCCTTCCTTGCCTCGTATCCGGGCTCCTTGGACCGGCCCTATTGGCGGCTTACCGTGGGCGACCAGGGCGTTGGCATCGCGCGGCAGGCCATGAGCCGGATTTTTGATCCATTCTATACGACGAAGCCCGGCGAGTCGTCGAGCGGCTTAGGCCTGGCCATGGTGCAGGCCATAGTCCGCCAGCACGACGGCTTCATAGAAGTGCGGAGCGAACTGGGCAAAGGCACGGAATTTTCCCTATATTTCCCCGCGTACATGGGCGAAGCCGAGCACCAGCAGCTCAGCGCCTTAAGCGGCGCGCGCAGCGGCCTCGTGCTGCTCGCCGACGATGACGCCATAGCGCGGGAAACCGCGGTTGCGCTGCTTGAAGCGCTCGGTTACGAGGTCGTGTCGGCCCTGTCCGGAGCGGAGGCGCTGCGCATCTTCAACGCGCGCCCTGAGGATTGGCATGCCGCGGTGCTTGATATGCGCATGGGAGAACTCAGCGGGGACGAGGCCGGTATGCGTATGCGCGCCGTACGGCCTGACCTGCCCCTGGTGCTGGCCAGCGGCTTTCACGACGAGGATACGCCGCGCCATTTCGACCCGAGCGCCGCTCAAGCCCTCATAGACAAGCCATTTACGATAAGCGAACTCGCCAGGGCTCTAGACGCGGCTACGCGGAGCCGCACAGCGAGCGCGGCCGCGGCGGCGCCTGATATTCCTCCGGCGGGCCACGTATAGTGCCGGACAGGACACAGGATGCAGGGCAACCGAGCGAGCCCATGAAACTAAACACGCCGGAAGACGTGCTTAAGCGGGTATTCGGCTTTAGCACTTTTAAACCGCTGCAGCGCGAGATAATCGGGGATATTCTGGCGGGCAAGGATTGCGTGGCCATACTGCCTACGGGCGCGGGCAAGTCCCTCTGCTACCAGATACCGGCCTTGCTCCTGAACGGCCCCACGCTCGTCGTATCGCCGCTCATAGCGCTCATGCACGACCAAGTATCCGCGCTTACGGCGGCGGGCATAGAGGCCGAGTTTATCAACAGCAGCCTGGGCCTTGAGGAGCGGCGCTCCATAGAGGCGCGGGTGCGGGCGGGCTCCGTTAAGCTCTTGTACGCCGCCCCTGAGTCTCTTTCAGGCGAGCGGGTAACGGGCTTACTGGCCGAATTCCCGCCCGCGCTTATCGTGGTGGACGAGGCGCACTGCGTATCGGAATGGGGCCATGACTTTAGGCCCGATTACCGTAACCTCAGCCTGCTCAGGCGGCGCTTCCCCCGATCCGTGTGGCTCGCGGTAAGCGCCACCGCCACTGCGCGGGTACGCAAGGATATAGCCGAGTCCCTAGCTCTTAACGCGCCTGTTTTGTGGCTCGGGGGCTTTGAGCGTCCTAATCTGCACATAAGCGTTGAGGCCAAGGCCGAGTCCAAGGCGCGTATACTCAGCCTTGCCCGGGCTCGAAAAGGCAGTTCGGGCATCGTGTACTGCGCCTCCCGCAAGCGGGTTGAGTCGCTTGCCGCCGCCCTTGTGGCCGCGGGCATACGGGCCGCGCCTTACCACGCAGGCATGGCTGCCGATCACCGTTCCCGCACCCAGGAAGCCTTCGTGCGCGACGATATAGACCTGATCGTGGCTACGATAGCCTTCGGCATGGGCATAGATAAGCCTGACGTACGCTTCGTCATACACGCCGACCTGCCCAAGAGCGTGGAGAACTACTATCAGGAAATAGGCAGGGCGGGGCGGGACGGCCTGGATGCCGATTGCATACTGCTCTATAGCGCTGGCGACGCCATCAGCCAGGCGCGGCTCTTTGAGGAGCTTGAGCCTGAGCAGAAGCGCCAAGCTATGGCGCGCCTCGAGGCCATGCGCTCATACGCGGAAAGCGACCTTTGCCGGCGCAGGCTTATCTTAAGCCACTTCGGCGAGAGCCCGCCCGGGCAGGACTGCGGCCACTGCGATAATTGCCGCGGCGAAGCGCGGATACAGGCCGATTATACGGTACCGGCCCTTAAGCTGCTCTCCTGCGTAAAGCGCAGCGGTGAACGTTTCGGCGCGGTTCACGTGGTGGACATATTGCTTGGGGAGCGTAGCGAAAAGGTTGAGCGTTTTGGGCATGACACGCTATCGACCTTTGGCATAGGAGGGGAGCTGCCCCGCGCCGCCTGGCTGTCGCTTGCCCGCCGCCTCGTAACTACCGGCCAACTCATACGCGATCCTGAGCGCTTAACCCTCTCCCTGGCCGCCTCAGCCTACGAGCTCTTCAAGAGCAAGGGGCCGTATACGGCTCCCGCTTCCACGATAGAAGGGGCGGCCGGAGGCGCCGCTTCGGGCGCAAAGGCAGCCGCCGCGCGGACAGGATTTGCCAAGGGCGCGCGCAAGGCCCGCGCGAAGGCCCCGGAGGGAAGCATGAACGTAGGTATAGCAGATGGCGACGAGGCGGGCGCCGAGCTCTACCTGCGGCTGCGGGCCCTGCGCAAAGTCTTATCAGACGGGCTCGGCGTGCCGCCCTATGTGGTATTCCCCGACCGCACGCTCATGGAAATGGCCAGCATACGGCCTCGCGACGAGGAAGCGCTCTCCGCTCTATACGGGATTGGCTCTACGAAGCTGCGGCGATATGGGAGCGATTTCCTGAAACTGCTGAACGGCGAACTAAACGACGCTTAGCCGCTATCTTGGCGCTTGACAGCAGGGGAAAACGGCGCAATACTATGAAAGAACTTTCATGAACAAAGTTTTATTCGCGTTAACCGATTTAGTCAAAGGGCGGTCATGACGGGAAAACCTGCGGCCACGATATACGATGTGGCGCATAGCGCAGAAGTAAGCATATCCACGGTATCCCGCTACTTGAATGATCAATCCAAGGTGGCAAGGGAAACCGGGGAGCGCATAAGCGCTGCCATTGACGCATTATCCTATATACGTCAGGGCAATACGGGCTCGCGCGAGAGCAGGCAGACCGGCCGCATAGGTGTGCTCGCGCCGTTTTTTCCCGCCACGTCCTTCGTTGAGCGTATGCAGGGGATGACTCCCATACTCCATGAGGCCAACTGCGAGATGCTCGTATACAGCATAGATTCGCCGGAGCAACTGCATAACCACGTGCGTACAGGCTTCTTTGCCAGGCGTCTTGACGGCATTATCATCATGGCCATGACCCTCGACGAGGCGAATGCCGCCCAGCTTCATAAATCCGGATTGCAGGTAGTGCTTATCGAGCAGCACAATCCGCTCTTCTGCTGCATAGAATGCGACAATATACGGGGCGGGGCGCTAGCGGCCGAATACTTGCTCAATAAGGGCTACGCTCCTTGCGGCTATATGGGACAGGAGACGGCCCTGCCGTACTCTCTACAGCCAAGCGCGCTCAGGATACAGGGTTACGCGGAAACCCTCGCCGCCGCCGGCCAGGGCCTGAATCCCTCCTATGTGAGGCTCGGCGACGTGTCGGTGGAAGGCGGCTACGCTATGGCCATGGATATGCTGCAGCGTAAAGACCGCCCCCGTTCGCTGTTCGCCATGTCTGATCTGCAAGCCTTCGGCGCCATAAAAGCCGCAAGGAAGCTTGCGCTGCGCATACCCGAGGACCTGGCGATAATCGGCTTCGACGATATAGAGGCCGCTGATTACATGGAATTGACTACGATCAGTCAGTCATTGAAAGAGTCGGGACGGCTGGCGGCTGAACTGCTCCTGGGGAGGATACGCGAACCTGAGCGGCCTCTGCGGAGCATACAGCTTAGGGTATCGGTCGTCGAGCGCTGGAGCGCCTGAGTCGGCATGATATGAGGGGATGGTCGCGGCCGCTACCCAGGCTAGGGTTTTTTACAAGCATTTTAGCATCGTTGATATGCACTAATTTTTTCCTAGGGAGGAAACTGTTATGAAGAGATTTCTCGTAGTACTCATGGTAGCCTTGATGGTTACCGCGTTCTTCGCTATGGGCTGCGCAAAGACGCCTGAAGCCGCCAAGCCAGGCACGCTCACGCTTATGCAGAATAAGCCCGAGATCGACGGCGTGCTTAAGGCATACGCCGCCGCATGGGGCGCCAAGAACAACGTAAATGTCACCATTAAGTCCATAGGCGGCACCGCCGGCGCTATGGGCCCGCAGCTCAAGGCTGATTATGCCGCCGGCGACATGCCCGACATTTTCACCTTTGACGGCCTTGAAAGCTATAAGGAATGGGAAGGCGTCGTGCTCGACGTATCGGGCGAGCCCTGGACTTCCAAGACCGCGGTGGCCTTCAAGTACAACGGCAAGACTTTCGGCGCTCCCGTAGCGGTAGAAGGCTGGGGCATGGCCTACAACGCCGATATGCTGGCCAAGGCCGGCATCGACCCCGCTACGCTCACTAATTACGACGCCTATAAGGCCGCCTTCGAGAAGCTTAACGGCATGAAGAAGGAACTAGGCATAAACTCCGTAGTGTCCATGGCCGCCAGCGTGGAAATGGGTTGGGTAACCGCTCACCACAACTTCAATTCGCTGCTTGCCAATGGCCTTCCCTACGGCGATCTGTCCGTGGTGAACGACCTCCTGGCCGGCACGGTAGACGCCAAGCGCCTGTCCGAGTACGCCGACTGGGTGGAGCTTCTCTTCAAGTACGCCGACAAGGGCGTGCTGACCACCGGCAACTATGATTCCCAGGTGGGCGCCTTCGCCACCGGCAAGGCCGTATTCCTGCACCAGGGCAACTGGACCGACCCCAACATCAAGGGCGCCAACGCTAGCTTCAAGATGGCCTTCGCTCCCCATGGCTCGATGAAGCAGGCAACCGACGGCATATTCGTAGCCGCGCCGTCCTTCTACGCTATTAACAAGGACTCCAAGAACCTTGATACCGCCAAGAAGTTCTTAAACGACCTTATCAGCACCCCTGAAGGCCATAGCTACATGGTAAAGGACGCAGGCATGATACCCGCGTACTCCGGCATAGCCCTGCAGCCCGACGGCCAGCTTTCCCAGTCCGTACAGGCCTGGTCGGCGGCCGGCAAGGTGTATTCGTGGAGCCAGTACTACTTCACCGGCGATTTCCGCGACAAGACCCTGAACCCGATATACAATCAGTTCGCCAACGGCCAGATTAGCAAGGCCCAGTTCGTAGACCTGATGACCAAGGCTTTCATAGCAAACAAGAAGTAAGATCGCTGCGTGGCGGCCGCGCCTAGCGCGGCCGCCATTTTTAAGAAGGGGGGATAGCATGAGTATGAAGAGAGAGAATTCACTGGTTTTCTGGCTGTTTCTAGCGCCGGTCCTAGTGGCCTTTACCGTGGTAATCGTGATACCCTTCTTCCTCGGCGTCGCCTATTCCTTTACGAACTGGACCTCGTCGGCCAAGGCAGACAACGCCCTGCAATTCGTAGGGCTGCAGAACTACCTGAGCAGCTTCAAGGATCCAGCCTTTGCCCATTCCTTCGGCATAACCATTTTTTATACCGTGCTCAACATGGTGTTTATCAATCTGGTAGCCTTTAGCCTCGCGCTGCTCGTCACGAGCAAGGTGAGGCTCAGAAAGATTTATCGCGTTGGCTTTTTCGTGCCTAACCTCATAGGCGGGCTCATCTTAGGCTATATATGGCAGTTCCTGTTCAATAACGCGGTGCCCGCGCTTGGCAGGCTCGTGCCGCTCTTCTCGTTCCTTACCCAGGCCGAGAACCTCATACTGGCCAAGAATACGAGCGCCATCATGGCCCTGGTCATCGTGGGTACCTGGCAGTACGCGGGTTACATCATGATGATTTACATAGCGGCCATAGAGAACGTGCCCGTAGAGCTGCACGAGGCCGCCATGATAGACGGCGCTAGCCCCCTGCAGCGGCTCAAGGCTATTACCCTGCCCATGGCGGCCCAGGCCTTCACGGTAACCATGTTCCTTACCCTGGTGCAGTCCTTCAAGCAGTTCGACGTAAACGTGTCACTAACGAGCGGCGGCCCGTCCACCATGTTCCAAGGAAAACCCATACTTGGCACGGAGTTGCTCGCCCTGAATATATACAATACCGCATTCCTGTCTAATAAGCTTGCCGAGGGGCAGGCGAGGGCGGTGGTGTTCTTCCTGGTATTGGCGATCATATCGCTCATACAGGTATCCATAAACAAGAAGAAGGAGCTGGAGCTATGAGCAGCGCAAAACTAGCCAGGCTCGCGGCCGAAGTCGTCACGCTGGTACTCTTCGTCGCCTTCCTCTTTCCCTTCTTCCTCGTGCTTATAAACTCGGCCAAGACCGCCTTCGAGGTTACGCAGTTCCCGCTGGTCATGCCCAGCGACTGGAGCAACATAGCCAAGAACGTGGCGACTATTTGGACGAGCGACAATATACGCTATCCTGCTTCGCTCTATTCGTCTTTTATAATCACCGTAGTGTCCCTGGCGGCTATAAGCCTTTTATCGTCGCAGGCGGCCTGGGCCCTCGTGCGCACGAAGAGCAAGACCTCGAATATCATCTTCTTCGTCTTCGTGGCCGCCATGGTCATTCCCTTTCAAATAGTCATGTTCCCGCTCCTGTCCTGGCTCAGGGCCATAACGGACCTTACCGGCATACGGCTCCTGCGCAGCTATGCGGGCATGATACTCTGCTATGTGGGCTTTGGCGTGTCGCTGTCGCTGTTCATGTACCACG
Organism: Spirochaetaceae bacterium UBA5200; assembly: GCA_002412825.1. Classification (GTDB taxonomy): domain Bacteria; phylum Spirochaetota; class Spirochaetia; order Treponematales; family UBA12059; genus UBA5200. The sequence continues at coordinate 89,623 of DHVU01000006.1, read as the reverse complement.
GTTTTATAAAGAGCATACCCGTGGAGCTTGAGGAAGCGGCGACTATAGACGGCTGCAGCAGAGCCGAGATCTTTTACAGGATAATCTTTCCCATACTCACGCCCATACACGCCACTGTCCTGGTGCTTAACGGTATATGGATATGGAACGACTACCTCTTGCCCCTGCTCGTGCTGGGCAAGGGCAACGCCATACAGACCATACCGCTGGCCGTATCCAATTTCGCCGGCGCCTTCGTCAAGCAATGGGACCTCATCCTTACCGCCATCCTCCTTGCCATGGTGCCCGTCATCATCTGCTTCCTCCTTGCGCAGAAATACATCGTCAAGGGTATGGTGGCCGGATCGATTAAGTGATGGATAGGCTCTGGGCATCGCTGAAATCGTATTGCGACGCGCGCCTAGGCGAGCTTGGGCTGCTATCCTCGCCGGATTGGCCTGAGTTCGGCGCGCGCTTCGACGCGGAGTTTAGGCGCTTGGCGGAGCTCCTCTGGGAGCTGTACAAGGACAGGCCCGACTTTGCCCTCCAGTTCCAGAGCCTCATAACCGAGATTTTCGACGGCTATAGGCAGCGGCCGGCTTACCTGAAAAAGCGGGACCGCGAACTGCCGCCTGAGTCGGGCTGGTTCCGCTCGTCGGCGCAGCTGGGCGCCGTGGCTTACGTGGATCGTTACGCGGGCAGCTTCAAAGGCTTGGAGGCGCGCATAGCGGGCCTTAAGGAACTGGGCGTCAGCTACCTGCACCTTATGCCCTTCTTCCTGTCCCCGGAAAAGGAGAGCGACGGGGGCTACGCCGTATCGAGCTACCGGGACACCAACCCGGCTTTGGGTTCCATGCAAGATCTTGAAGCCCTCGCCTCCCGACTTGCCAAGGAAAGCATAGCGCTGGTAGCCGATTTCGTCTTCAACCATACATCGGACGAACACGAATGGGCCATGAAGGCGCGCGCTGGGCATCCCGAATATCAGGATTACTACTGGACCTTCAGCGAGCGAGCCGACACGGCAGCGTACCAGGCGCATTTGCGCGATATCTTCCCCGAGCATAGGCAGGGTTCGTTCAGTTACAGCGCTGACATGAATAAGTGGGTATGGACCACCTTCAATTCCTTCCAGTGGGACTTGAACTACCGCAACCCCGCGGTGTTCCGCGCCATGGCAGGCGAGATGCTCAGCCTGGCGAACCGTGGCATAGCGCTGCTGCGGCTGGACGCGGTAGCCTTTATCTGGAAAGAGCTGGGCACCGGCTGCGAAAACCTGAGCCAGGCGCATACCCTTATCAGGGCCTTCCAGTCGGTGGCGCGCCTGGCCTGCCCCTCCTTGCTGTTCAAGTCCGAGGCCATAGTCCACCCCGACGACATATACAAATATATAGACCTGCGCGAATGCCAGCTATCCTATAATCCCCTTCTCATGGCCGAGCTCTGGGAGGCTTCCGCCACCAAGGACGCGAGCCTCCTGGCTCTGTCGCTGCGGAAGAGGCACAGCCTGCCGCCCGGCTGCGCCTGGGTCAATTACGTGCGCTGCCACGACGACATAGGCTGGACCTTCGCGGACGAGGACGCGGCCGAGCTCGGCATCAAGGGCGGCGATCACCGCTCCTTCTTAAATGAATTCTTCCTGGGGCGTTTTCCCGGAAGCTTCAGCAGGGGCGTTAGCTTTCAGTATAATCCAGCGACTGGCGATCGCCGCATATGCGGCACCACGGCCTCGCTTGCCGGCGTGGAGCGCGCCCTTGATGAAGGCCTGGGCGCGGATTTGGATACGGCCCTGCGGCGCGTGCTCCTTTTATACGGCTTGAGCTTTTGCGTTGGGGGTATACCGCTTATTTACTTGGGGGACGAGTTAGGCGCGCTTAACCGCTATGAATACGAGGGTGATCCCGCTCAAGCCGCCGATAGCCGCTGGGTGCACAGACCGCTCTGGGACGATAAGCTCTTTGCGGCCCGGAACGATAGCGCCACCGTCGCGGGACGTATATACGCCGGCCTTCGCGCCATGGCGCGCCTGCGGCGCGAGCATGATATCTTCGGCGTGCATGCGCTTACGGTGCTGGACAGCGGGCACAAGTCCATACTGGCCTTCCATAAGCAGGGCTCCGGCCAGCTCTTAACCGTGCTTGCAAACTTTTCCGAAGGCCCGCTCGCCCTGGACAAAGAACGCTGTTCCTCGCTCCTGGCTGGGCGCCAAGGCCTCGAGCTCATAAGCGGCCGCCTAGTGCTGCCCGACGAGGCGCTCAGGCTCGAGGCCTGCGAACTGCTCTGGGTGCTTACGCCCGCAGGCTAGAGCCCTGCTTATCAGCCTGCGCTATACGTGAATGGCCCTGCCAAGGACGCCCCGCGCCGCCTCCATGACGCCTTCGGCTATGGTGGGGTGGGCGTGCATCATATCGGCCAGTTCTTCGACGCCAAGCTCCGCTTGGCGCGCCAGTATAAGCTCGTGAATGATGTCGGTGGCGCGTTCGCCTATGACCGTGGCGCCTAGTATTTCCCCGCTTTCGGGATCGGCGAGCAGCTTGACGAAGCCTTCCGGCTTTTCGGTGGCTACCGCCTTGCCTATGCCGCGGTAAGGAAAGCTGAACGACGAGTAGGCTCGCCCCGCAGCCATAGCCTTCTCTTCCTGCAGGCCGAAGCTAGCCAACTCGGGGTCGCAGTATACGGCCGAGGGTACGGTGCTTAAGTCCACCCTGCGCTCTGTCGGCGCCGGCGTGCCCTTGATGAGCTGGGCTATGCGCTCGGCCGCTATCTCGCCCTCCTTGCTGGCGACATGGGCCAGGAGCGGCGTGGCCACGAGGTCGCCTATGGCGTATACGCCTGAGGCCGAGGTTTCGTAATAATCGCCCACCTCGACGAAGCCCTTGTCCGTGCGTATGCCGAGCGCTTCGAGGCCAAGGCCGGCGCTGTTGGGCACCCGGCCTACGGCTACGAGCACGGCGTCCGCTTCCACGAAGGGAGGCAGGCCTGGGCTGGTAGCCTTGTCCTCGCCGGAAGGCGATGCGGGCTTTAAGAGTAGGCGTAGGTCTTCATCCGATTTTTCTACGCCTGTGGCAAAGGCTCCCGTATGAAAGCGCATGCCGCGCGACTCGAAGATTTTACGCGCCAGGGCGGCCGCCTCCGCGTCCTCAAGGGGGAGTATGCGCTCAAGAGCCTCAACCACCGTTACTTCTGCGCCGAAGGCGTTCCATACATAGCCAAGCTCCATGCCTATGGCGCCTGCGCCCAGTATGGCTATGCGCTTGGGAAGCTTTTCCAGCATAAGGGCGCCTGAGCTTGAGAGTATGCGCTCTTCGTCGAAGGCCAGGCCAGGCAGCTCGCGCGGACGCGAGCCGGTGGCCAGGATTACCGCGCGGGCTCGTAGAGCCGTGCCGTCGTCCAGGATGATTTCCGAGGCCGCCTTAAGCTTTGCCGTACCCTTTTTGTACTCTATACCGTTCTTCTTTAAGAGGAACTGCACGCCCTTGGACAGCCGGTCGGCGGCGAGCCTGCTTTTTTTGAAAGCCTTGCCGTAATCCACGCCGCTTAGGTCCACGGCCGCGCCTAAGGCTTGCAGCGTAGAGACGCCGTGCAAGGCGTCAGCCTGGTGGATGAGGGCTTTACTGGGTATGCAGCCGAGGTTGAGGCATACGCCGCCTGGCTTATCCTTCTCTATGACGCAGGCCTTGAGGCCGAGCTGGGCCGCCCGTATGGCGGCCACGTAGCCGCCGGGACCGGCGCCTATAACGGCAAGGTCGAAATCGTAGTCCATGCTGGGCTTCCTTTCTTACATGAGGGCCCGTGCGGGCTCCTCGAAGAGGGCCTTAAGCTCGGCCATAAAGGCCGCCGCCTGCGCCCCGTCTATAACGCGGTGATCGGAGGACAGGGTGGCATGCATGATTCGGCGCGCCACGATATCGTCGCCTACGACGACGGCTTCCTTTGATACCGCGCCCAAGGCAAGAATGGCCGAGCCCGGCGGGTTTATGATGGCCGTGAATTCCTCCACGCCGAAGGAGCCCAAATTGCTTATGGTAAAGCTCGCGCCGCCGTACTCTTCGGGCTTGAGCGCCCCGGCGCGCGCCTTGGCCACGAGGGTTCCCAGTTCGCCGTCTATGTCCTCTATGCCGCGAAGCTCGCAGGAGCGGACCACGGGAGTGATAAGGCCGCCTTCAAGCGCCACGGCGAGGCCCAAGTCGGCGCTTGGGAGGTAGCGTATGGCGTCACCTTCCCAGCTGGCGTTTATGACGGGGTGGCGCTCCAATGCGGCCGCCACGAGCTTCATGACGAAGGCGTTGAGCGACAGGGCCTTGTCCCTGCCGGCGTTGATGGCCGCGCGCAGCTCAAGGAGCCTCTCCATATCGATGGCCACGCGCACGAAGTAGTGCGGAGAGCCTGAGTAGCTCTGGCTCAAGCGGCTCGCGATTATGGAGCGCATCTTGGACAGGGGCACGCGCTCGGAGCGCAGGCCTTTAGCGCTAAGCCGCGAGGCCGGGGAGCTCGCCGGGACAGGCGACGCGGCCTGCGATCCTGGCTTGGCCGCCGCCTGCGCGGCCGACAGCGCGCCCGCATAACCGCCCGGGGCCGCCGCGTGCGCTTCTATGTCGCGGGCTATGACGCGGCCGCGGGGGCCGCTGCCGCGCACGCTCCGCAGGTCTACGCCCTTTTCTTTGGCCAGCTTGCGGGCTAGGGGAGAAGAGGGCGGCAAGCCGGCTGGAAGGGCGTTACCGCCGCCTATCCGCGATTCGGCGTAAGCAGGCGCTTCCGGGGCGCCCATAGCTACCGGGCCGAGCGCGGGGAAGGCGGGCTGGGTAGAAGGCGGCTGAGAGCCTGAGGGGACAGGCGATGGCGTGGAGGCCGTCGCGGGCGCCTGCGGCGCTACCTGCGCTGACGCCGCCTGCGACGGAGCAGCGCTCGCGGCCGCGCCTGGGGCGGCTTGCCCCGTATGGGCGGCGGCCGTCGCCTGCCAATCCTCGCCGGCTTTGCCCATGACGGCTATAAGCTGGCCTACGGCCGCGGTGCTGCCCGCGGGCTGAAGTATCTTAAGCAGGCTGCCCGATACCGGCGACTCGTAGGCCATGGTGGCCTTATCGGTCTCCACCTCGCACAAGGCGTCGCCGCTCTTAAGAACCTGGCCTTCCTTAGCCACCCATTCGGCTATGACGCCTTCGTTCATGGTGGGAGAAAGGGCTATCATGAAAATGGGCTCAGCCATGGCTTTCCTCCAGGTACAGGGCGCGCTTTGCTGCGGCGACTATCTTCTCAACGCTGGGCTGAACGGCAAGCTCAAGCGCGTGGTTGTAGGGCATGGGCACGTCCTCGCTGGACACGAATTCCACCGGCGCGTCCAATAGGTCGAAACGCTCAAAGGAAATGCGCTGAGCCACGTAGGAGCCCATGCTGGCGGCGGGCCAGGACTCGTCGACCACCACAGCGCGCTTGGTCTTGGCCACGCTGGCCATGATGGTGCCTTCGTCCAGGGGCCTAAGGCTCCGCAGGTCTATGACTTCCGCCTGTACGCCGAGCTTCTCAAGTTCTGTTGCCGCCAAGAGCAGCATATGCACGGGTTTTCCGAAGGATACGAGCGTTATGTCAGAGCCTTCGCGCAGCACGGCGGCCTTGCCTATAGGCGTAAGGAATTCCTCGTCGGGCACCTCGCCTTTAAAGCCGTAGAGCATCTCCGCCTCGAGCACGACCACGGGGTCCGGGTCGCGTATGGCGCTCTTTAAGAGTCCGTAGGCGTCCGCGGGAAAGGCGGGAGCCACTACCCGTATGCCCGGTATATGGGCCCAGTAGCTGGCCAGGGCCTGCGAGTGCTGGCTGGACAGGTATTCGGCCGGGCCGTTGGGGCCGCGGAACACGATGGGCGCGGACAGTTGGCCGCCGGACATGTGCCTCGTTTTGGCCGCCTCGTTGACCACTTGGTCTATGGCCAAGAGGGCGAAATTGTGGGTCATCCATTCCACGATGGGCCGCAAGCCCACCATGGCCGCGCCTACGCCTAGGCCGGTAAAGCCCAGCTCGGTAATGGGCGTGTCCAGTACGCGCTCGGGGCCGTACTTGGCCAAGAGGCCGCGCGACACTTTGTAGGCGCCGTCGTACTCGGCCACTTCCTCGCCCATGAGCACGACCTTGGGGTCACGCGCCATCTCCTCGTCCATAGCCCTATTGAGGGCGTCCCGGTATGTTAATTGAGCCATGTCATACTCCTACTTTCCCGCCTGGGCGGCTGGGCCGCTTGACGGCGCCATGAAGAAGGCCTCGCCCGCGTATATGTCCTCGTAGAGGGTATGCAGGGCGGGCTCAGGCGAGGCCTCCGCGAAGGCTACCGACTCGGCCACGAGCTTCTCGGCCTCTGCGTCCTGACTAGCCGCCTTGGCATCGTCCCAGAGCTTAGCCTGCTTCATAGCGTCCTCGAGTATGAGTATAGGATCCTGCTTCTTGTACTCTTCAACTTCCTCGCGCGTACGGTACTTCTGCGGGTCGCTCATGGAGTGGCCCTTGTAGCGGTAGGTGCGCGCCTCTATGAGCACCGGCTTGCCCTGCCTGGCGTCCGCGAGCGCCCGCTGGGCCGCGTCGCGCACGGTGAGCACGTTCATGCCGTCCACCAGTTCGCCGCGTATGCCGTAGGCGGAGGCCATGAGCGAGAAGTCGTCCACGGCCGATACGCGCTTCCAGCTGGTGCCCATGCCCCACTGGTTGTTCTCGCACACGAATACCACGGGCAGGGCCCATATCTTGGCCAGGTTCAGCGCTTCGTGAAAGGCACCCTGGTGTATGGCTCCATCGCCGAAATACACCACGGTGGCGCCGCCGGTCTTCTCGTATTTCTGGGCGAAGGCAACGCCGGTGGCTACCGGTATCTGCGCGCCAACTATGCCGTTGCCGCCAAGGAAATGCTTCTGGGCGTCGAACATGTGCATGGAGCCGCCCTTGCCCCGCGAGCAGCCGCTTATTTTGCCGAAGAGCTCGGCCATGATGGCCTTGGGGTCCATGCCCGCGGCCAGCGCGTGGCCGTGGTCGCGGTAGCCGGTAAGCACGTAGTCCTTGGCCATGTCCATAGCGGAGGAAAAGCCCGCCGCCACGGCCTCCTGGCCGTTATACAGATGGCAGAAGCCGCCTATCTTGCGCAGGCCGTACATCTGGCCGGCTTTTTCCTCAAAGAGCCGCATGAATACCATGTCGGCCCGCAGTTTCCAATAGAGTTTCGCGTCGGGGGCGCTCATTCGGCTAGCTCCTTCTCCGTGATAAGGTTTTCCATTGGTTTATAGAGCTTTATCTTCTCAATAGCCGTTTCTATGACGATGAGTTTGCGTGGATCAGGGTTTACCCGCCAAAAATTCTCCAGATTGGAGCCGAGAGCCTCGAGCACCTCGGCTTTGAGCTGGGGGTTGTCCATGCATACCGCCCGCCCCTGGAGCTGCACCACCTGGTCGAGGGAGGGACTTTGGATGCTCCACTCGACCTTGTCGTTTTTTTCCAGGTCGCGTACCTTGCGCGTGCCGGCTACCGATACGCAGTACAGGTAACCGTGCTCGCGGGCTATGGTAGCCGCGGTCATCCATCGTGAGCGGGGATAGCCGTCCTCTCCTATCGTGGTGAGTATGCCTACCCCTACCGTCTCGAGCAGCGCCGCGAACGCGCGCATAGGATCGTTGTCTTTCATGGTTTTCCTTTTCCGGCTGCCGTAAGCCTATCAGCTGGGGGAGCCTCGTTTTGCCTTTGTATTAACGGGGACGATTGCCGTCCGTATATCCAATCAAAATGGGAAAAATGGGCCGCCGCGCTGGACAGGTCGGCCGGGCAGAGCACGAGTTCTGAATCCAGGGCTTCCGCGGAGCATGGGCCTAGCTCAGCCGCTTCGCTTAGCGCGCGGAGAAGGGCGTCTTTTACCTGGGCCATGCATAGGCTTGGCTCAAGCTCGCTCAGCGTGCCCACTTCTGAGCCTACGGAAAGTACCTTAGCCTTAGTATTTCCCGTAGCATGGTCTGTGTTACCGTAAGCTGTTATGGAATGAGCACTTAGGTAGCGAGCCAGCGCGTTAAGGTCGCTGTTTACGAGTAGAGTGCCGTGAAAGACCAAGGCACCGCCGCCCGCGGCGCTCGCCGTGCCGCCCAACTTTTTGCCGCCCGCGTAGAGCCCCCCGCGCGCCCCTTCCGCGGCTGCCACGCCGAGGCTGCTAAGCGCGTCAATGACGATAGAGAGCAGGCGAGTTCGCAAGCTTAGGTCTCCAGGCACGATGAAGCTCCAGTTGAGATTGCCTTCGTCGTGGTACACGGCCCCGCCGCCCGTAGTGCGGCGGTAAACGGGCACCTGATCGGATAGCGCGGCTTCGCTCAGTTCCATCAAACAATCTTGATTCCTGCCCACGATTATCGATTGCTTATTAATATAGAGCACAAAGAAGCCCGAACCCTGCCTGGCATAGTTGCGCAGAGCTTCCTCCAGGGCTATATTCCAGGGAGGATCGGTATAGGGCGAAAGAAGTACCGTGGGCATCAAGCGCATGATGCAAAGGTAACTATTTAAATAATCTAAGGCAAACCGTATAAATCCGGCTTGCAAGCAGGGGCAGCGTGAAAAACCGGGCCACGCTAGGCTTGCTCCACTCTGCGCTGTATGGTCATCTTGATAGACCGGCTTTTATCATCAAAGCAATTTTTAACTTGACAGTAATACAATTCCATACTTTAATTTCACAGTGAAAGTAATTGAGGAGGCTATTATGACTCGTAGGGTATTATTGCTTGCAACGCTGGTTTTTGTGTTCCTCGTCGCGCCCCTTGCTCTCTATGCCGCAGGTACGTCAGAAGCCGTGCCTGGCAAGGAAATTGAGCTGCGCTGGGCGAGCATCTGGGTGGGCCAAGATAGCAAAGCGGCTCCCGTTAACGCCATTATCGCGGAATTCAATGCCGCGAACGCGGGTAAAATTAAGGTCGTCGTAGATCCTCAGCCGGACTATAACGCGCACGAGCAGAAGATTCGCACGGCGATAGCCGCGGGCATAGCGCCTGCCGATATCTGGACCATGAAGCTCAACCCGACGACGGCGGAATTCTATAACTCGCCGCTCCTTATGGATTTCACCAAGAGCTTCAAGGGTGACTGGAAAGCTAGTTTTGACGCGGCCAGCGTCACCACTTCCACCATAAACGGCATGCTTAAGTCGCTGCCCTTCGAGGTAGCCGTACTGCCCATATGGTTCAACATGGATCTGCTTGCCAAAGTCGGCGTCAACGCGGTTCCTAAGACCGAGGCCGAGTTCTGGAGCCTCATGGATAAGCTTAAGGCGGCCGGCATTAGCGCCAGCAGCCAGATGACCGGCGATACCAATGCCTGGACTTCTATGATATGGTTCAGCCACTTCGCTATTTCCATGGGCGGACCGAAAGTATGGAGCAAGCCCTTTACCGACCCCGTTTTCGTGAAGGCAGCCGAGTATACCAAGCGCATGATCGTGGACTATTCCACCGCTGACGCGATAGGCCTTGGCGCAGGCGGTTCCGGCGGACACTTCCTGGCGGGCAGGACCGCGCTGTTCTCCAACGGCCCCTGGTACGCGGGCCGCGCAGACTTGGCAGCTACGCCCTTCTTTAAGAATATTACCATAGCGGGGCTTCCTGCTTTTGGTCCTACTTCCAACTATACGGTCAGCCGCATACAGGCGAATATCTGCGCCGTAGCTACCAAGGATAAGGCCCGCGAAGCGGCGATCATTGAATTCCTTAAGTATCTGAGCCTTCCCGCCAATGTGAAGCGCATAGCGGAGGCCTCCGGCGCCATGTTCGCGGTAGCTTCCGATGCTACTCCCGCCAATCATCTGCAGGCTCAATTCGCTACGCTGGCAAAGAACACCAAGGTATCGGCCCAGGATCTAGAGGCTGCCCTTGGCGCTACCGCCACGCTTGAGTTTGGCCAGCAGTTGAGCGCCTTTGCCTTAGGCAGGATCAGCGCCGCTGAGTTTACGAAGCTCGTCGAAGCAAAAATAGACCGCTAATACTCTATTTCGTTGCTCTAAAATCCACGCGTCACCGGAAGGAAACTTCCGGTGACGCGTTTAAAAGCGAGAAGCCCATGAGCAGTACAGCAAAATCCGGTAAGAAGTCCTCTTGGTTGCTTCGCCTGCTGTTTTTAAGCCCGGTTCTTATTCTCTTTGCCGGTTTTTTCGTCTATCCTTTTTTCTTTACCCTCTACGCAAGCTTCACCCGATGGCGCGGCATAGGGGCTATGCAATTCATAGGCATAGGCAACTATGTAAAGATATTTGCCGATGGCACCTTTCATTTGGCCTTGCGTAATAATTTTATCTGGGCCTTGTCCCACGGTTTTGTACAGATCCCGTTTGCCGCCCTCGTTGCCATGATACTCTTACGGGAGCCTAAGGGCTGGCGTTTCCTTCGCACCGTATACTTTCTTCCTAACGTGATCAGTACGGTCGCGCTAACCATGGTGTGGAGTTCTCTCTACAATGTCCAATTTGGCCTAATCAATGAGTTTTTAGTAAAAATTCTCGGTAAACAAACAGTGCATTTCTTAGGCAACCCCGATATTGCCCTGTCCGCGGTTATATTTCAGACCGTTATATATATAGGTTATTTTATGATCATATTGCTTTCGGCGGGTATGAATATACCCAAAGAGCTTTATGAGGCCGCCCAGATCGATGGAGCGTCCGTGGTGCAGCAAGAGCGCTTTATAACCTTACCTATGCTGCGCGGCACCCTGTTAACCAGCATTACCCTGGCTATGGCCTATGGCGTGCGCCATTTCGAGTCTACCTACCTGATGACTGGCGGCGGACCCGCCTATGCCACGACCACTATGGGCATAGATCTTTTTCAGAAAATGGATGCCCTGCGTTATAGCGAGGCCAGCACGGTAGGCGTTTTACTCATCCTCTTTGGCACGGTTCTTATCGTGGCGATACGCAAGATTTTCGGCAAATCAGACCCGATGTCCGATATGGCTCAATAGAGAGGAAGTTATGAAGCATGCATTTTCTTTGAGTCATATAAGCGCGCAGATTCTTAAATGGACCGTGCTGCTGTTCTTTTTGTCTGCAGCGCTTTTCCCGCTTGTATGGCTCTTAATAAATTCGTTCAGGTCTAATCTGGAACTGCAAATAACTTCCTTTGCGTTGCCCGAGCGATGGCTGATTGGCAATTATGAGCGGGCCTTGCAGGTAGCCTCGCTTCCGCGGCTATTTTTCAACTCGATCGTGGCATCCTTTTCAGCCGTGATCATAAACGTGCTCATTTCATCGCTCGCGGGCTTCGTGCTGTCAAGAGAGGTTTTTAAGGGCAGGGATACCATTTACACCATAGTGACGGCCGGCGTGCTTATTCCGATAATCGCCTTTATGGTGCCGTACTTTTCCTTGATAACGAAGCTCGGCATTTACGACAGCCTGAGCGCGCTCATACTCGTTTATGCATCGGTGAACATTCCCGTATCAATGTTTCTCATCACCTCATTCATGCGGAGCATACCCAAAGAGCTTGAAGAGGCCGCTATCATAGACGGCTGCGGCTTTGTTCAGCGCTTTAGCAAAATAGTATTTCCTCTGTCGCAATCCGGCCTGGTAACGGCAGGTACCTTCTGTTTCATCTATTCGTGGAATGACTTTATCATGGCCATGCTGCTTACCTCCGGGCTTAGCGCGCGTACCGTACAACTGGGTATAAAATTTTTTACCAGCCAGTTCATTACCGATTATACCTCGATGTTCGCCGCCATTATCATTACGATGATACCGAGTGTAGGCGCCTATGTCTTTCTTCATAACCGTATCATATCCGGCCTTACGGCAGGGGCCGTAAAAGGCTAGGCTATACGCCTTAGAAGTAGAAAGAATACTCGGCGCGTTCGCTATAGTCCCTGCCCGGGCCATAGACGCAGGAAGGGAAACCTGCTTGGTTCGGGCTGTCGGGGTAATGCTGGGTCTCAAGACAGAAGCCCGCATGCTTGCCGTATATGGAGCCGCGCTTGCCCGCTATGCCGTCAAGGAAATTGCCTGAGTAGAACTGCACGCCAGGCTGGGTCGTGGAAAGCTGCATCGAGCGGCCGCTCTCCGCCTCATAGACGGCCGCGCAGGGCCGCAGCGTGCCTATCGTGCCGTCCACCGCGAAGCAGTGGTCGTACCCCCCGCCCGTGCCGTCCATATCCCTGCCCATGGCCTTGCGCTCGCTAAAATCGAACGGCCCGCCCGCCGTCTTTTCCAGCGCGCCCGTCGGTATGAGGCTGGCGCTAACGGGCAGATAGGCCGAAGCGTACAGCTCAAGCTCATGGCCAAGCACGTCGCCGCGGCCTTCGCCTTTGAGGTTAAAGTATGCGTGGTTGGTGAGATTGATGGGGCAGGGAGCGTCTACCGTGGCGAAGTAGTTAGCGCTGAGCCTATATCCTTCTTCAAGGCCGTAGGTGACGACGGCCCTTAACTTGCCGGGATAGCCTTCGTCCCCGTCGGGGCTTTCCAGCGTTAGCCGGAGGTAGCCATTGCCGTTTTCCTCATAGGCCTCGGCCTCCCATACGTATTTATCGAAGCCCTTGAAGCCCCCGTGCAGGGTATTGGGGCCGTTATTCTTATCGAGTGTGTATATCCGTCCGTCGATGGCGAAGCGTCCTAAGGCTATGCGATTGGCGAATCGGCCTATGGTAGCCCCGAAATAGGGGTAATTATTCATATAAGAGCCGAGCGTGGAGTAGCCCAAGACTACGTCGTCCCGCCTGCCTGAGCGTGAGGGTAGAACCAGAGATATGATGGTCCCTCCGTAATTGCTTATGGAGAGGCTTACATCGCCGTAGCTAAGCGTGTAGAGTTCAGCTTCTTCGCCGTTGCCCAGTACGCCGAAAATCTTCTTCGTGATGCCCATGCGCGCCCCTTTGCAGCTTTTAGTGCTCTGAGTGTAGCTTTTTTAGGCAAAGGGGCGCAAGTCGGGCTCCTTAATCCTCTTCTTCCGCCGCGTCTGCCTTTTCCTTACGCTTAGCCATCATTTTCTTAAAAACCGAGAGCTTGAGCGCCCCTATAGCCACGACGCCGATGACGATGAGAACCCATAGATACCATGCCATATATACCTCCTATGATTGCGCGGCTTCGTTGCCGGCGCTTGATGCTTTTAGCCCTGTGTGCCTGGGCGACAGGCGCCCGCGCAAGAACAGATAGAGCGCGAGGGTAAAGAGCGCCCCCGTAATGAAATTCAATGCCAAGGCCCTGCCGAAGCCGGGAAGTCCGGGCACGTATACGCCTTCGAAGGCCTTGAACATCCAATAGTTAGGCAGGGGCCAGAAGGGAAAGGTCCAGCGCTCTGGCACGAACAGGCTGCCTATGGGCAGGGCCAGGTAGGCGAACATGACGAGCTTAAGCGAGGCCACCGCCTGTATCTGGTTGCTGGCTATGCCTCCTATGAGCAGGCATATACAGAGGGGCATAAAGACTGAGCTTGCGCCGGCGGCCGCCAGGCGCCACCAGGACAGGTCCGCGCCGCCCATGATAACGTGGCCCGCAACTAGGCCTATAAAGCCTACAAGGGCGGCCCAGAGACCCCGCGCGCCGAAGTATTCAAGCGCGGATAGCGGGCTTACGGCGAAGGCTCTGGTCAATTTGGATTCTTTTTCCTCCACCAGGGCAAAGGCCGCCGCTATGCCTCCTATCAAGAGGGAAAGCATGGCCAGGCTCACCCTCGAGTAATCGCGCAGCATGGAGCGGGCGTCCTCGCGTACGATACGGGTATAGGCGGCTTCTGGCCCGTCGAGCGCGGACGCGAGCAGTGCTTGCATAAGCCCGGCAGCCTCGGCGCCTTCGTTGCCCTGCAGCACGATACGCGCTCCAATGCCGCCGTCGGCGCTCGCCTCCGGCGCTAGGCCGGCCACGTTGTCTGGCCGCAGCACCCGGTTCTTAAGAGCGGCCGAGCCGTATATGCGCTCCACGCTGCCATAGCGCTCGAGCCGCTCGGCGAGCAGGACGCCGGCGGGCTCGGACGCATCCACCGCCATGCGTATTTCGGCGTTCTCTATGGCCGGTAAGAGCAGCGACAGCCCTAGCGCAAGGATAAGCGGCGCGGCGAGTATGTAGAGGACCATGCTGTCCCTGAAGGCGTTACTCAGGTCGAATTTTATGATGGCGGCCATGCGTTTCATGCGCCCTCCTTGAGGAGCTTAGCCTTTACCGATACGAGGGCGAAGGCCGCTAGTGCGGCGAGCCAGGCCAGGGCCGGCCAGAGCAGGGTCGGCGAGGGCGTGGCTGCCGGATTAAAGAAATATGACTCCGTAAGGCGCAGGTAGGGGTAAGACGGGATAAGGTTCATCCACCAGGGACTGAATGCCGGATTGGCGTAGGAGAAGAACGGCAGGATGTTGAGTAGGAGCAGGCCAAGCCCTGGGAAGAACCAGCCCGAAAGGTTGGAGAAATAGCAGGCGAAACCGAGCCCGCCCAGCGTGATGGCCGCGGAGGCTCCCGCGAGCGTGAGCAGGGTGCCCGCCAGGTTGGGCCGCGCTCCCATTACCGTGCCGGCGGCTATGACGCCCGCTCCATAGAGCACCGAGAGCAGTACGAAGACCAGGGTCTTGGATCCGGCGTAGGCCAGCGCGCCGGCTGGGCTCGCCCGGTACGCCCGTATAGTGCCTTCCTGCTTCTCTTGGAATATGAAGACGGCCACGAGCAGGAAACCCAGGATGCCGGCCTCGAATATGAGGAACACGGGTATGCCTTTTAGGTTGAGGGCAATCGGCCGCGGTGCCGGCTCAAGACTCTCCACGGGGAAGCGCTCGGCGCTGGGCCTGCCATCGGCGATGCGCAGCAGCTCGTCCAGGCTCGCTTCAAGCAGAGCCAAGGCGCTGTCGGGCATGTCGGCGCCAGCCCGCAGCTCAAAGGCCGCGCCGCCTATATCGTTTTCTCTGGCCACTATGCCTATGGCCGTGCCCGAGCCCGCGAGCCGCTTAGCTAGCTCCTGGTCATCGGCCGCAAAGGCCTCCATATTCGCCCCTGAAGCTAGGGCGGCGCGGTAAAGGGGCTTTCCTTCCATAAGGTCTAGGATAATTTCGTTGGGCTTAGTCCGTATCTGCGCCGGCAGGAGGACGACAAGGAGTATCATGATGCCCATGATGGCCAGGGTCACGGCCAATTGGCCGTTCCGCCAGGCGAGCAGGGCGTCGCGGGCGAACATCGAGGAGAAACGCCTGAAGCTGAGCTTTGCGCTGAACGCTACCCGGCCTATCATGCGAGCGTCCTTCCCGTAAGGCGTATGAAAATTTCCTCCAGGGTCGCCTCCTGGCTATGCAGGGTCTCTATGCAGCCTTCGTCGAGGTAGGCTTTGATGCGCGCCGCGTCCTCGGGCCGCTCAGGAAAGAGCGTCTCCTCTTTTACCGAGCCGTTCACGCGGCGCTCCAGCTTGACGCTTTTAGCCCCGTACTGGAGCTTAAGCTCGCGAGGTGAGCCCATGGCCACTATCTTGCCGGCGTTCAGGAAGGCCACCGTATCGCTCAGCCTATCCGCGTCGCGCATATTGTGGGTCGTGAGGAAAATCGTGCATCCCTCGGCCTTCTTTTGAAGTATGAGGCCCTTAATGAGCTCGGCGGTCGATGGGTCAAGGCCGCTCGTAGGCTCATCGAGGAAGAGTATTTTGGGCTTGTTAATGAGGGCGCGGGCGAATACCAGGCGCTGCTTCATGCCCTTGGAATAGGCGCCTGCGCGGCGTTTCGCCGCGTCGCGGAGGCCCACCTGCTCAAGCAGGGCCATGGGGTCTTCGGTGGGCCCTGAGAAAAGGCCGGCGAAATAACGCAGGTTCTCAAGGCCGCTGAGCTTAGCGTACAGGTTCGGGTGCTCAAAGGACACGCCCACGTTTTCAAAGAAAGAGCGGCCGAGCCGGGCTATCGATAGCCCATCGTAGTCAATGCTCCCCTTTTGTAAGCCAAGGAGGCCGGTCATCAGCCCCTGCACCGTGCTCTTGCCCGCGCCGCTAGGCCCCAGAAAGCCGAATATTGCACCATCCTCTATATCGAATGACACGCCGTCTACGGCGTAGCTGCCCTTTCCTTCGTAATCATGCTTTAAGTCTCGTACCCGTATCATGAACCCTCCTTGCCAATAAGTATGTGGATGATGTCGTCGCCGAGTACCCTAATCGAGCCCGTAGGCGCGCCGAGCACGCGCTCTATGGCCCGTGTATAGCTCTTCATGGCTCCAAGCACGAGGCTAAGGCTATCGGAGCGCCTTGAGCCCTGCGCCGCGGCCGCCAGAGCTTCTTCGGCTACCCTCTCCATGAGAGAGCTGCCGAGTTGCAGTATAAGGAGGGCCGCTTCACGGGCGTCGTCCACGTCAAACACGCCTTCCGCGCGGCCTTGTTCAACGATGGCGCTAATAAGAGGAGCGCTTGCCGCAAGGCTCTTCCGCTCCATGCGCTTGCGCAGACGCAGGTTCCGGTCGTCGTAGAGCACCTTGAGCAGGGTAAGGATGAGCTCGCGGTTGCGTACCTTGAAACCCGTAGACAGGGCGAAGAGCTCGTTGAGCTTATCGAGGGCGCCAAGGTCGTTCCGCTCCGAAAGAGGCTCCATGAGCTTAATCGCCCGCGCCGCGTTGCGATCCGCTATGCCGTCCAGGAGATCCTCTTTAGTGGCGAAGTAGTGGTAAAAGGCGCCTTTAGATACTCCCACCGCCTCGATGATCGCGGCTATCGTGGTTTCTTCATAGGAACGCTCGGTAAAGAGCCGCTGCGCCGTATCAAGGAATTCGTCGCGCCTCTCTTCATAGTCTTTTACAATGTGCATGGTACCGTCCTAACAAACCGACCAATAGTACATACCGACCGGCGGTATGTACTAAATCTATGACAATACCTACTATTTGTCAACAGTAAAAATCTTTCTTGTTTAGGAGAGCGTCTCTACCCGGTTGCGGCCGCCTGCCTTGGCATTGTAGAGGGCCTGGTCGGCGCGGTTTACCAGAGCATCGATGTCATCGCCCGTGCGGTGGCTACTGTGGCCTATGCTTACCGTTACGCGTATGGACTGTCCCATAGGCGTGGCCTCTATGGCTCTCCGTATGCGCTCGGATAATGCCCCCGCCTCCTGCGCCGCGCTATGGGGCGCTACGATGAGGAATTCTTCGCCCCCCCAGCGCGACGCTAGGTCGCTGCCGCGCAGGGTCGAAGCGATAACCGAGGCGACGCCGCGCAGTACCTCGTCCCCCGTATCATGGCCGTAGCGGTCGTTTACCTTTTTAAAGAAATCGATATCGAGGAACAGTACCGAGAGAGGCTCGCCATAGCGCTCTGCTCGCGCAAGCTCCTCACGGAGTTTCTTGTTCATGGCGTAGCGGTTCATCAGCCCGGTAAGGAAGTCGCTCTCGGCGGCCCTGCGTATGGCATCCGACTTCTGTTTTCGCTCGCTGATATCGGCGAAGCTGGTTACCGCCCCCTGTATGCTCCCATCCGCGCCGGGTACCGGGCGAGCGCTCACGGCCAGCCATAGTACGCTTCCGTCAGGCTGGAGTATGCCCATCACGGCTTCGTCCACCTGCACGCCCGCCTTGAGCGCGAGCAGTGAGGGATGTTCTGCCGCTGGATAGGGCCTACCATCTTCGCGTATAGCCTTCCATGAGCTTGGGTTGAGACCTGTCCTGCCGTCGCCGTCTGAAGGAAGACCCAGCATGCGCTGGGCCGCGCTGTTTATCGTTGCCACCCCGCCCTGGGCATCCTGAAAGATTACGCCCTCCCGCATAGATGCCAGTACGCTGCGGTAGCGGTTCTCTGAGAAGGATAGCTCGCGCTCGAGTTCTTTGCTCCTCGTTATGTCCGATTGTATGGCGACGAAGCCCTGTATGCTTGCATCCTCAGCCTTGATCGAGTTGATAGTTTGTAGCGCGTAATAGATGCTGCCGTCCTTACGACGGTTTATAACCTCTTCGGCCCAGCTCTGGCCGCTTAAGATACCCTTCCAGAGCTTTTCGTAGTACTCCGCTCCCATTATGCCGGATTTGAGTATGCGGGGCGTCTTGCCTATGGCTTCGGCGGCCGCGAAACCGGTTGCGCGCTCAAATTCTGGGTTCACATAGCTGATTACGCCCTGCGGGTCGGTAATATAGATGGCATGCCCGGCCGTTTCGACGGCAAGCGAGAAGAGGCGGTTGTGCGCATCATCGTCTAGGCATACGCCCGCGTTTATACCCGGCTCGGCGTGTTCTTGGCTCATCACTCAACTATACGGTTGAAGCGCGTCCAAGGCAAATAACTCTGGAATTTCGGGCTAGGGCGTATCCGCTTGCCTAAGAACGCTTAAGGAGCCTAAAGGCCGGACGGAGTCCCCGATAACCAGCTCTACCGCTAAGCGAAGATCGTGCTCGACGACCGGCTCTCTATGCATAAGGCTCATAAGCATCGATACCGCGGCTTGACCCTTTCCGTATACATCCTGACGGATGGTCGTCAGACGTGGCCGGACTATCCGCGCAAAAATATTGTCATCGAAACCCGTGATGGAAATATCCCCGGGTATTGCTACGCCATAGTCTTGCAGGCATGAAAGAGCCTCTGCGGCATAATAGTCAGCCGAGAATACCAGGGCAGAGTAAGGCAGCGGATAGCTACCCAGCCTACGGTAGAAGTCGCGGCGCTCGGCGGGGTCTTTTGAAGCCACGAAGTATCGCTGCTCATCCAGGAACTTACCGCTTTCGATAAATGCTTTCCTGCAACCTTCAAAGCGCGCGCGATCGGCCCCATCGCGCATGGCATCATTGGCTATGAAGGCTATTTCATGGTGCCCTTGGGACAAGAGGTAGCGAGCCATGAGGTAGCCGCCCTCAGCGTCATTAAGCCCTACGCTGTGGTATTCTTGTCCATCCCGGTCAAAATAGCTGTCTACAAAGACGACCGGCGTATCGATAGTCCTGCGGATGATGCTCGCGGTCGCGCTCGGTACCCACACGAGGACGAGGCCGGCCAGTTTCCAGGTCTTTGCCAGCCGTACAACCTCATCCTCGTCGCTCGTCGTATGAATCATCATGAAGTAGCCGCGCTTGCGTATCTCGGCCTCCATGGCTCCCATGATAGTCGATGAGAAGGGGTCTTCCAGCACGGTTTCGTTCCGGCGGGGTTCCATGAACATAATCACGCCTATGATACGCGATTTCTTGCGCGCAAGGATGATAGCCCCCATGTTGGGGGCATAGTTCACCGCTTGAATAATGGCTTGCACGCGCGCAAGGGTATCGGGCGACACCTTGCCCGTATTGCCGTGCAGCACATTCGATACGGTAGTGGGGCTTACGCCGGCCCTGCGCGCGATTTCCTTTATCGTACCCATAGCTTCATAACCATCCAGGCAAAACGGGCGGCGATATACTCACGCTGAGGCCATCCTTATCATACGAGCACGCCTAGCGAAGGTAACCGAGCCAGGTAGCTTGCTGATCTATCATCCTGTCCACCATTTCAGCCAGGTTCCTCGCCTGGTGCACTACGGGATTAGCTAGCAGCGCTTGTATAACGTAATCCCTCTTCCGATGTATAACCGCTTCTGCGGTAAGGTCATACACGCCGCAATAATTCCGCAGGAGAGCAAGGTATCCTTTGGGCATGTTGTCGATCTTTACGCCGCTTATGCCCTTTGCGTTAACCAGGGCAGGCACTTCAAGGGCAATCCAGGAGGGCAAATCCTTAACGAGCCCATCGTTAAGGATATTGACCGCCGATTCAATGAAGCCCTCGTCGCCCAGTATGCCGTCGATAATGGGTATCACGCGTTCGGCTACTTCCAGCTTGATTTCGTGTTTGACCTTCGTGGTAAGGCTCGCCTTATACCAGTCGTAGAAGTCGATTATGCCGCGATGGTCCACTACGTCCCACGCCCAACTCAGGTACTCGCCGAAATGGCTATCGGTAGTTATAGGGAGGAGGCGGTAATTCTCAAGCATAAATTTAACCAGCCGCCTATCCGCCCACTCGAAACGGCTTTTTATGCCGACGCGTTCTTTGTCGAACTTCTCCGAGCCCTGCAGTTCGCCTGTTTTCAGGTACGTATCGTACACATCGCTATAACCAGGTTCGCGCAGGAAAAAGTCGTGAGCCTTTTTAAGGACGTCAGGATACAGATCCTTGCCGGTATTTTTATCCTTGAGCTCAAGCAGGCAGCTGAAGTGGTTAAGCCCAGCGGCGGTAAACTGCAGGTCTTCTTTCTTCATGCCGAGCATAGGCGGCAGCCAGCGGTCAAGCCAGCCTATCTCGTGGCACATACCTACGAATTTAGCTTGCGGGTAGGCGCGTTTGACCGTCGTGACAATGGCCGTCATCGGATTGGAATAATTGAATATCCATGCGTCCGGGCACAATTCCATCGCGTCTTTAACGATCTCCAGGATGACCGGTACTATGCGCAGCGCATGAAAGACGCCTCCAGGGCCGCCGTTTTCCCCGTACACTTGGTGTATCCCATATTGTTGCGGGATTTTCCAATCCTCATCCCAGAGTTGGAAACGGTTGCCTACCTCAATCGACGAGATGATATAGTTCGCGCCTATGAATGCCGCCCGACGGTCGGTCGTCGCAGTCAAAGAGAATTTGAGCCCGTGCTGCTCTACAAAGGCCTTCGCGGTCTTAAGGACGGCATCGAGGGCTTGCGCGTTGATATCGAGCAAGGTGATTTCGCTTCCTGTCAGAACCGAACTGCAAAAAATATCGCCAAGCGTGCCATGGCCAAACTGGGCGCTACCCGCCCCGACCAATACGATCTTCATGATGAATGACTCCTTTTGTGAAACACCAATGCTGTATGACGCTGCCGCGTTCAGTCTATTTAATCGAGCCCTCTACCATTCCCTTGATAATGTAGCGTTGCGCAAAAAGATATAATAGTATTATTGGAATAATGGCAATGAGGGCGGAAGTAAGGATTAAGTCCCACTGCTTCAGATAAGCGCCTGCGAATGCCGTAACCGCGATAGGAAGCGTTTGGACTATGCCGTTAGATCCGAGCACGAGCAAGGGCAAGAGGTAATCGTTCCATATCCAAATGCCGTTCAGGATTAGCACGGTGACGATTATAGGCTTTAAGAGCGGGAAGATTATCCTAAAGAAAATGGCCTGTCTTGAGCAGCCGTCTATGGTTGCCGCTTCCTCCAGTTCGAGGGGAATATTCTTTATAAAGCCGTGGAAGACAAAAATAGACAAGGGCGAACCGAATCCTAGGTAGGCGAAAATAATGCCATGATAGGTGCCGAGCATGCGTATGTGCGCAAAGTCGCCGACTACCCTCATCCAGCGTACGAGCGGATACATGAGCACCTGAAAGGGTATGACCATAGCGGCCACGAAGGCCATGAACAGAACGGCGGACCAGATTTTTGCATTTCGCACCAGCACCCATGCGGCCATGGAAGAGAATACTACGATGATGACCAGTGACGCGACGGTAATGATCGCGCTGTCGAGAAAAGCGCCGAAGTAGTCTACCGTCGGGTTGTTGAAAATAAGCGACACATTGGTAAAGAATTGCCCCCAATCCGCAGGCAAGGCGATGGGGTTAAAGATGATTTCTCGCGATGTTTTGGCGGAGTTAAGCATCACCATGCCGAAGGGGAACATGAACAGAATAAACAGCAGGATGGTGCCTAACTCAAGTATAACCAGAGAGGGATTGATGCGCGATGCGCTAGGCCGTCTAGTCTTGGCTGTCACATCTCCACCTCTTTCTTCTTGTTCACTGACACTTGGATCAATGAAACAAACACGAGAGCGATAAACAACACGACCGCTTTAGCTTGGGCCTCGGCCATCCTGTTCGCCGTAGCGGTATTGAATATGTTCATGGCAAGCAATTGGCTGGCCTTGACAGGCGCCTCCAGGAAGCGCGTCGCCGGCCCGCCGTTGGTCAAGGTAAGGTTCATATCAAACTGCTTGAACGATGTAGTCAGGGTAAGAAACAGGGATATGGTAAAGGCATTGGCCATCATCGGTATCAAGATATGGAATACCCTCGAGACGTAGTTGGCGCCGTCGACGCTAGCCGCCTCCATCAAGGAAGAAGGAATGCTCTGAATAGACGCTACATAAATGAGCATTATGTAGCCTGCGTACTGCCAAGTGTTAACGGCCGACATAGCCCATATAACGGTATTCGGCCGGCTTAGGAACGAGGTTTGGAGGACTTCCACGGCCGTTACCACACCCAATTGGACGACTATGCTATTGAGGATGAACTGCCAGATATAGCCTAGTACTATGCCGCCGATTAGGTAGGGAACGAAGAAACCGGCACGGTAAAAATTGCGCATCCGTATCTTGCTCGTTACGATGAGCGACAGAATGAAGCTGACCACGTTCACGAGAACGATATTGATTATCGTATAGCCCACGGTAATGAGGAATGAATACAGGAAATCCGGTGCGGTGAATAGGCTGCGAAAATTATTAAACCCCACGAACCGTACTTCGCTGCTCACGCCGTTCCAGTCGGTCATGGAATAAAATAAACCAAAGAGGAACGGAACGATAATGATCATAACGAACGCGAATACTGAGGGTGCTAGGAAAAGCACGTTCACTAATCGATTCTGTTTCATGCCGGGCCGCTCCTGTGTGGGTTGATAAACTGCTAAAGGCTCGCCGCGGGAGCAATCCCGGGCGGCCTTTGGCAAAAGACGAGACTACTTGTTTGGCAGGCCAGCTATCGCCTTCTTCATGTCGGCGGTGAACTGATCGATTTTACTCGGGGACTGGGCGAACAGGTCAAAGATAGGACCAAATACGTTTTGTCCCGCGCCATCGGGCAACATGCCGAAGAATACGCCGTAGTTGCCGCCTTTGGCATTCGCGGCCATAAGCGCCTGGCTCAGCTGGCCGCTGGGCTTGAGCGTTACCGACTTGAACGCTGGTATCATGCCGGCGCCGTTTACCATGTAGTCGTGGCCATCGGCCGACGAGGCTATAGAGTTTAGGAAGGCTTTCGCTGCCGCGGCATTCGGGCTCTGGCTGTTGACGACGTACCAGCTGGGAGCGAACAGGTAGAGGCCTGTCTGCACCGTATCTAGGAAGGCGTGCGGGGCGTAGCCCATTTTGAAGGTCACGCCAAGCTGCTTCATGTTCGGGTCTACCCAGTTGCCCTGGTGCAGGAACGCGGTACGGCCCTGCGCGAACGATCCCACCTGGTCATCGTAGCTGCCGTTGAGCAGGATTTTTTTGTCCGCATAATTGAAGAGGAGCTGTACATATTTTGCGTACTGGGCAAAACGGGCTTCATCCAGCTGGCCTTTGAGCGCGTTCTGTATCACGCTGGTATCGTCGAACGCCAAACCGCCGCCCCAATAGCAGGCCAGATTGTGCTGTCCGGCTACCCACCACATGCCGCCGGCCACCGACGCGGCCATAGCTACGGGAGCATCAATACCCAGTTCACGTTTCTTAGCCTCGAGGGTCTTAAAAGCCTGCTCGTACGCGGCCCGCGTAGTCAGCGTATTCGGGTCGATACCGGCCTTGGCTAAGATGTCCGCATTATACGCAAGACCGTAACCCTCTATAGCGACAGGAAAGCCGACGACCTTGCCGTCAACCTTGAACGCCAGGTCGGTGTCCTTTATCCAGGGCTCACCGTCTAGGGTGGCGATGTAGTCCTTCCAAATATCGTAGCCGCCGCGGCCCTCTATCATAAAGATATCGGGCATCTGGCCGGCTTGGACTTTTGCCTTAAGGGCTCCGCCGTAATCGCCGCCTCCGCCGAGCGTCTCTACTTTTACGGTCGTGCCGGGACTCGCTGCCGAATACTTGGCGGCGTACGCGTCGAGAGCGTCCTTGATCTCAACCTTAAGCTGGAACATGTTGATCGTTATGTCCTTCGGCTTATCGGCTTCCTTCTTCGCGCACGAAGCGCCTACAGCCAGAACGACTGCCAGAGCAGCGATTGTCACAATCCTCAGAGCTAGTTTTTTCATAGCCTATCCTCCTTCGACTGATTCGATGCGACTGTTTTATTAGCCCAATCGCACAGGTGTTACGTAACACCTGTGCGATTGTACCACTTGAGCTAGGCTTGTCAAGGAAAATTCGACTAGTTCCCCGAAGCTTGTTGCTCCAGGCTCTCACTACGTGCAGTTGTAGCGTCTAGAGAGCCTTACCACTCTCCATTGTATAGCGGAAAGGCCAGACACAAGCTTCGAGGAACTAATCAAGCTTCGAGGAACTAATTACGGTCAAACGGAGCGGGAGGAGCCCTGTTAGCGAGCGCGCATGAGTTGGGCTTGTTCTCTGCGGGCGCTTACCACCGACGATACGATGACCGCCGCGAGGATAAGACCCCCGCCGGCCAAGGCGTTGGGAGAAGGCTGTTCTCCTATGGCCAGAAATACCCACAAAGGGTTGAACACGGGCTCAAGGCCGACGATCAGTATGCCTTCCATGGCCGGCACGCGTCGTATGCCCCACGCAAAGAGTACGGAGGCTATGCCGGTCTGAACCACGCCTAAGCCGATTATCGTCGCTATGGCGACGCCGCTTAGCACGGGGGCGGGCATAAAGAGAGAAACGACCGCCGCGATAAGGGCGGTGAGCAGGTGCGCCAGTATACTGGACTCTAGGGGCGAGCCGTCTTTCTGCATGCGCATCAAGATGAAGTAACAGGCAAAGCTTATGCCTGAGCCTACCGCCACAAGGTCGCCTACGAGCGAACCCCCGCCCAAGTCGCCAAGAAAGAAGAGCCCCATGCCCAGGGCTACAACCATGAAGCCTATGATGTGCTCAAGCCTGGGACGTTCTTTTATGAGCAGGGGGCCGAGTATGCCCGTGTATATGGGAGCGCCATACTGCAGCAATATGGCGTTGGCGGAACTGGTGTTTTTGTTCGCGTAGACGAACATGAGCATGGTGGCGGCGTAGGCAATAGCCGCGCCTACTTGGGCCGGCGAAAAGGTAAAGCGGGGTTTTCGTATGTAGATGAGCAGAAAAACGGCGGCCACTATACTGCGGGATCCGGCTATGGCGAAGGGCTGCCAATCCACCATTTTTATAAAAAGGCCGGCGAGGCTCCAGCAAAAGGCCGTGGCCGCCAGGGCAAGAGCGCCTAAGCCCATGCCTTTAGTTGTACTACTCATGGCCGGATACTACTCCGGCCATGACAAGTCGCGCAAGCGCGTCGCGCCATTAAGTCCGACTGCTACGACAAAATACTTAGTGCTGGCAATCGTGGCCTGAGTGTTCGGCGCAGCCTACGCCCGAATCCTTAACCGCCCCGGCGAGGTAGGCTTCTACCACGGCCTTAACCGGGCCCGCCGCGCCGCGTATGACGTCGATGCCGTTAGCCTTAAGCACGCGTACCGCGCCTTCGCCCATGTTGCCGGCTATCATAAGGCTCACGCCATCCTTAGCCAATACTGCGGCTATGTCGGATTTGCAGCCGCAGCCGTCGGGGCTGTCCACGCGGCGTTCTTTGGCTATGACGCCGCCCTCAAGCTCGAATACCGTAAAGTACTCGCAATGGCCGAAGTGCTCGTCGACTTTGCCGTCCCTAGTGGGTACAGCGATGATTGTATGCATACCGTTCTCCTCGCGCATGATTATTTCGCCGCCCTCTAGGCGGAGGGCTTTGCCGTGAATGATTACGTCCGCTACCTTGCGGCGCGCTTCCTCTATAATGCGGCCGAAGGTCTGCCGCGATACGCCCATCTTGCGCGCGGCCGCCTCATGGTAGAGGCCCTCCAGGTCCGCGAGACGGAGGGCTTCGGCTTCGTCGAAACCCAGAATGACTTCCTCAAGCTCGCGCGCTGGTATGCCGGCGGGCTTAAAGTAGCCATGGCTTAAGGCGCGGCCTATGCGGCGCTCGCTGATGGGCCTTGGCATAGTCTATACCTTAGCCTCGTGCGCTTCTGGCTTCTTGACGCTGGCCAGCGCCAGTTCCGTCTCCGCGGCCAGGCCGTCAGCGAGAGCCTGTATGTCCGCAGGCAGCTTACTCCAGCGGAGTTCCCTTGCCTGGGCTATCTCTTTGCGCCATGGCAAGGACGCTAGGAGTGGTATGCCCAGGGCTTCCTGTATGGTCGTTCCGTCGAGCGATTCAAAGAGATCGATAGTCTCGCCGCAATGGGGGCAGCTCATGGAGCCCATGGTTTCCACCACGCCCAGCACGGGCGCGTTTACCATGCCGGCCATGCGCACGGCCTTGGACACGATCATCGATACGAGGGCCTGGGGCGTGGCCGTTACCACGACGCCGCTTACGGGTAGGGCGTTGAACGCGGTTATCTGCACGTCCCCCGTTCCCGGAGGGAAGTCCACGATGAGGTAATCGAGCTCGCCCCAGTCCGTGTCGTCCCAGAACTGCTCGATGGCTTTTGACATGAGCGGGCCCCGCCATACCACCGGCGTGGACTCGTCGTTCACGTAGAAGTTAATGGATACGACCTTTATACCCTCGTCATTGACCACAGGCACAAGCCGCTTGCCGTCGAAGTCTCCCCTGAAGGAGCTGATGCCTAAAAGGCGCGGCACGCTCGGACCGGTAATGTCGGCGTCCAGTACGCCTACCTTCCTGCCGCGCGCCGCCAGGGCCTGGGCCAGCAACACGGCTACCGTAGATTTGCCTACCCCGCCCTTGCCGCTTGCCACGCCTATGACGCGCTTAACCCCTGCGCCGCCCGAGGGACCCGTGCCGGGCCCCTGATGTTCCGCTTGTTTCATGCGTATATCCTTAATTAAGAGGCCCGGCCTCGTAGCCGGTATCCTCGGATTAGCGTTGTACGAGTTCGGCGAAGGACGTGCCGGCTTTCGCAATGGTAAGCGCGATGCCCACTTGTATCAATGCCTCTTGGGCCTTAGGGCCGAATTCAGGGCCAATGGCTTCCTGTACACCCTGCCCGGCCAAGAGCGCGGCTGCGCCCGTGCCCGCGCCATGCTCGGCAGCGTACGTTCCTTCCAGGAAGGTCGGTTCTGAGTCGTCGCCCTTAAAGATGGCAAAGTAGCGCGCCCGCCCGAATACTTTTGATACCGTTAGTTTATCGTCGGTAGCTATGGCTCGTATCATATTCTATACCTCTTCTTGATTAAAGTGCCGCCGCGCTACGCACGGCGCTATACAGCGAGCGGGCCTGCCCGGCCACGAAGACATCAGGCGAATGGAACCATGCCTCACCCCGCTCAGTGGATAGTCGAAAACGCTTGTCCCAGGGAAGCACGGCTATGAGCGGCGCGTTCCATGCCTCTGCAAGGCCGCGCGCCTGCGCGTCCCAATAGGCGTCTATGCCCGCCTTGTTTATGACGGCTATAGCGGCGCGTTTCATGCCCGATAGCAGCTCAAAGAGCCGCGCCGCGTCCCGTACGCCGGAGGATCCGGCTTCGATTACCACCACGGTCAGATCGACGCCCGAAAGCGATGCTATGACCGGGCAGCCTATGCCCGGCGGCGCGTCGATGATTATCGCCTCTATAGGCGGATTCGCCGCTGCGGCTATAGCCTCGGCGCGCTGCCGCACCGCGCGAACGAGCTTGCCGCTCGTGTCCTCGCCGGGCACGAGCTCGGCGTGTACCAGGGTAGAATCCCAGCGGGTCTTTGATACATAGAGCGCGCCGCCAAGCTTGTCGTGGGCAAGCACGGCCCCGCTCGGGCACAGATCCACGCAGGCGCCGCAGCGTTCGCAGAGCGCTTCATCTATAGCGTACGCCGAAGCTGTGCGCGCGATAGCGTCGAAGCGGCAGGCTAGGGCGCACGCGCCGCATGACGAGCAGGCGCTCGCGTTTATGGCATAGCCTTCTCCGGCCCAATAGTCTTCGGAGCTCATTATTCGCGCGCCAAGGGCGATGGCGCCATTGGCGGCGTCCACATCGCAGTCGGCGTTTATGCCCTGGAGGCCGAAGGCCGCCCCAAGGGCCGCCGCTACCGAGGTTTTACCCGCGCCGCCCTTGCCGCTTGCTAGCGCTATCGTCTTCATGATAAGGCCCCCAGGTAGCTCACTATAGAATCTATAGCCTGGGCCAGGTCGGCATCGCCATCCGCCCTGCGGCCGGCCGCGCCGGCCTTGGCCAGGCTCTCGGTCCAGGGTATTTCCGCAATGACCGGCGCGTCGTAGCGCATTGCCAGGCTCTGGTAATCAGCCTGTCCCGTACCTGCCTTATTGAGGACTATGGCGCGCGCTATGCCCATGCCCTGCAGCATGCGGAGGGCTCCTGCTAGGTCATGCACGCTGAAGTCCGTAGGCTCGGCTACGAGCAGGCATATATCCGCGCCGTGCGCGGCGCGCACGGTAGGGCAGGTAGCCCCAGGCGGGCAGTCGCGTATTTGAAAATCAAAGGGCCGTGAAGCGGCTCGTTTTTTTGCCTCGTCTATAACCGCGGTAGCCCGTATGTCGCCTATCGCCAGGCTGCCGCGCACGAGAGTCAGGCGTTCCCAGCGCGTTTCGCCGATCTGCCCTATAACCATTGGTCTCTCGCGTATGCTGCCTTTAGGGCAGGCGCGCAGGCAGCGGCCGCAGCCTTTGCACAGCCCCGCGTTGATACGCAGTATGCCTTTAATAGAGACGATAGCGCCGAAGCGGCACAGTGAAGCGCAGGCCGATGTGTCCGCAAACTCGCCATCGACGGCTTCGGCGATCCTGATCGACACCGCGGCGCTCGTATACGGCCGCTGTGCCTCGGGAAAATACGCGTCGCTATCGGGCGCTTCAACGTCTAGATCAACGAGCGTCGTATCTGAAAATTTCGCGAGCCGCGCGGCCAGGTGTACGGCAAGGGTGGTTTTGCCGGTTCCTCCTTTGCCGCTCGCTATAGCGATTATCATTGATCGCTTGGTTTTTCTATATGCGTCTTTGCTATCAAGGCATCCATGCGTGCCAGTTCCGCCGCGAGGGCGGCCCTGCGTTCGCTTAAAGCCTCATCGGTGAATCGTTCCCGTTCCGTAGCGCCTAGCTCCGTAGCGTCGAACCAGGGTCGAGGCATAAAGCCGGAACCCCGTCCACCGCCGCCGCGGCCCGCGCCAAAAGGCGCGCCGCAGCGCATGCCGCTCATCGCTCCGGATCCTGCCGGCCCCGTCTTGTCTAGTCCTGGCATATTTACCTCCTTATGGGCCTATGCTCATAAGTATGATACTGGCAAATGCCCATAATGTCAACGCCGGCCTAGATTTTGATGCTGACTAAATGACTACTATACGCTACACTTGCGCATGGACGAGAGCAAGGCATGGGCAGCATAGGCGATCAGCGAAGCAACACGGAAATACTCGACCGTTTTAAGCTGCTGGAAAAAACCGGCGCGCTGGCCGACCTTGCCCTCCTCCGTAAAGAAAACAAGGAACTCGATCAGCTTATCAACGATGCGTCCATATTGATGTCGCAGACCCAGGTAAGCTCGATGATTTCCTTTGTTATATCGCGCCTGCTCGACTACTGCATACCGCAATTCATGGCCTTCCTGATAGAGCCGCCTCGAGGCGAAGAGCTGCGGCAGTATTGCTTTAGGAACCTCAAGGCCAGCGAAGAACGCATATCCGAAGATGATTATAAGCTGCTCAAGGCGTATTTTGAGAAAAGCCCGTATACGGCCAGTTTCTCCTCCTTGAACGCCGCCATAGCAGGCGCTAAGGCCGATACCGAGCGCCCTGCCGAAGCCGCGGCGGAAAGGGTGAGCGCCTTTAGCCCTGCTTTTAGCGAGTTCACTCCCGAGCTCTTCTACCCCCTGCGCGGCATAGGAGGCCTCTACGGCATAGCCATGCTCGGCGTCAAAGTGCTCGGGGAACCCTACAGCGACCATGAACGCCTATACATAGACCGCATGACGCGTTTCCTTGCCGTAGGCATACAGAACGGGCTTCACCACGAGAGTTCCATAACCGACGCAAAGACGGGGCTGTATAACCACGAGTACTTTACGCGCCGCCTTGAGGACGAGCTTGCCAGGATACGAAGGCACGGTGGCAGCGCGGGCATACTCATGCTCGACGTGGATCACTTCAAGCTCTTCAACGATCGCTATGGCCATTTAGCGGGCGATGACGCGCTCTACGAACTGGCTACTCTGCTCAAGCATATGACCCGCTCGGAAGACACGGTTTCGCGCTTCGGCGGCGAGGAATTCTCGCTGCTCGTCATGCAGTGCGACGCGGTGAGGCTCATGGAAATAGCTGAGCGTATACGGCTAGCCATCGAGGCCCTCGTCATACCCTCCGCCGAAGGCTCCCTGCATATAACCGTGAGTATTGGAGCACGCGCTATTTGCTCGCCGCTGCAGGGGGATGCCAAGCGACTCCTAGACGAGGCCGATAAGGCGCTGTACCTAGCCAAGGCCGGCGGCAGGAACCGCTCGATGCTCTTCGATCAAGGCCTGCTCTGGAAGGCCAAAGCCCTGCGTATTATGAAGGGCCATCATTGACGGCGCGCGGCCAAAGACGTACCATGTACAAACTATGACCGCATTTATCGAGGATAAATCGACCATACTCGGCGCAATGATACGGTTCCTGGCCGTTGCGGGCTTCGTTGCCTTCGTGCCCAGCGTGTATGCTGCGATACGGGAAGGGCTGTGGGCCATAGTGGCCGTCGATGCGCTTGCCTATGCTTTGGTAATATTCGCGGCCTTTAGTAACAAGGCTAGCTTTTCGCTTAGGCTTATACTGCTTGTCAGTCTATCGCTCATTGTAGGCATGGTGGTCCTGTACCAGACCGGGCCTTTCGGCGCAGGCTATATATGGATGCTCAGCGCGGCGGTGCTTTCTGCTTTATTCGGAAAAACTAAGATCGTAGTGCTCGTCAACGGCATATCTATGCTCTTTATGCTGATATGGGGACTCGGTATTTACCTTGGCTGGGTGGATAACAGGGGAGCGCAGCCCTTTACGGTAGCGATTATCGCGAGCAACCTTCTGCTCATAAGCGCGGGCTTGTCTATAGTCATACGGAGCCTCATGGACAAGCTTTCATATCGGCTCGGCCAGCGCGACCTCGTGGGTCAGCGGCTCGCCAGCGAACTGGAAGAAAGCAAGCGCATGGCCAAGCAGCTCGACGCCAGCGTCCATGAAAAAGACGCCGTGTTGCGCGAGTTGCACCATCGCGTAAAAAACAATCTGCAGGTAGTCCTGAGCATCATGAGCATGGCCGACATGAATGACCCGACCGCTTGCGCAACGGTTAAGCGCAGGGTACGCGCTTTGGCGCTCGTCAACGAGCTTGCCCTTTCGCGTCATGACGCCGCATCGGTGGATGCCGGCGAGCTTTTCAGGTCGCTCGCCCCACGCATAGCGGAGAGTAGCTATCCGGCCCCGCCGGCGGTACAGGTACGCGTAGTATCGAGCGCCGAGCTAGACCCCCAAAACGCGGGACTTGCCGCTATCATAGGCGCAGACCTGCTTGCCGATATGTACGAGCGCTCAAAAGGCATAAGCATTGCGATTGAGGCTGACGCCCGCCATGCCCGCGCATCTATACGCTTTCCTTTTGAAGTGGCTGAAGACCTGGCCGCTCAGTGCCTTGTTCAGGCCCAATCCAGCCCCTTGCTCAGAGGGGCGGCGCCTGAGGTGGAACTATCCACTATAGCGCGCGACGCGGAATACGGGCCCGGTCTCCTTATCGCCATAGAGGCCGTGGACGCCGACAGGCCGCGCCTCTAGCGCGCGCGGCCGCCTGATTTAGTGTTCCAGTTTCCTGTATATATACCGGTGTGGCCTGTCGGCGTCGTGGCCGAGCTTCTCGCGGCGGTACTCGGCGTACTCGGACCAGTTGCCGTCGTACCAGAGCACCTCGCCGTCCTCAAAGGCTAAAAGGTGGGTGCATACGCGGTCGAGGAACCAGCGGTCGTGGCTTACCACGAGGGCGCAGCCGGCGAACTCGTCCAGGGCTTCCTCCAAGGCGCGCAGGGTGTTCACGTCCAGGTCGTTGGTGGGCTCGTCCAGGAGCAGCACGTTGGCGCCTTCCTTAAGCATGACGGCCAGGTTGAGCCGGTTTCGCTCGCCGCCAGACAGCACGCCCACCTTCTTCTGCTGGTCGCCCCCTGAGAAGTTGAACCAGGAGCAGTAGGCGCGGCTGTTCACTTCCTTACTGCCGCCTAGCTTGATGATGTCCAGGCCGTCGGACAGCTGCTCCCATACCGTCTTGTCGGGGTCCAGGCCCGCGCGCATCTGGTCGGCGTAGGCAAGCTTAACCGTGTCGCCTAGGCGCACGGCGCCAGAGTCCGGCTGTTCCATGGCGGTAATGAGCTTAAAGAGGGTGGTCTTGCCCGCGCCGTTGGGGCCTACGATGCCCACGACCGCGCCAGGCGGAATGGTAAAATCCATATCCTTGAACAGGAGCTTATCGCCATAGGCCTTGGTAAGCTTCTGCGCCTCTATTACCACGGAGCCTAAGCGCGGCCCGGCCGGAATCACCAGTTTGGTTTCCCGTACCTTCTCGCGCTCGCCGTCGGCTAGGAGCTTTTCGTACTGGCTTATGCGCGCCTTGCTCTTGGCATGCCTGCCCTTGGGGCTCATGCGTACCCATTCAAGTTCGCGCTCCAGGGTCTTGGCGCGGGCGGAGTCGCCCTTTTCCTCCATGGCCAGGCGGTCTTTCTTCTGCTCGAGCCAGCTGGAGTAGTTGCCCTTCCAGGGTATCCCCTCGCCGCGGTCCAGCTCCAGTATCCAGCCGGCCACGTTATCGAGGAAGTAGCGGTCGTGCGTAACGGCTATGACCGTGCCCTCGTATTGTTGAAGGTGCCGTTCGAGCCAGGCGACGGTTTCGGCGTCCAAATGGTTCGTAGGCTCGTCGAGGAGCAGTATGTCGGGTTTTTTGAGCAGCAATCGGCAGAGCGCCACGCGGCGCCGCTCTCCGCCCGATAGCACGTCGACGACCTGGTCGGCCGGCGGGCAGCGAAGGGCTTCCATAGCCACGTCGAGCCGGGTGTCGAGGTTCCAGCCATCGGCTTCCTCGATCTTCTCCTGCAGCTTAGCCTGCCTGTCGGCGAGCTTGTCGAAGTCCGCGTCGGGGTCGCCGAAGGCTTCGCTTACCGCTTCGAACTCCTTAAGGAGATCGACGACTTCCTGCACGCCTTCTGACACTATCTCGCGCACGGTCTTGCCTTCGGCCAGCTGGGGCTCCTGCTCAAGGAAGCCTATGGCGTAGCCGGGAGCGCAATTCGTCTCGCCGTTGAACTCGCTGTCCGCGCCTGAAAGTATGCGGAGGAGACTCGATTTACCCGAGCCGTTGAGGCCTATGACGCCTATTTTTGCGCCATAGTAATAACTGAGGGATATATCCTTAAGCACCTGCTTAACGCCGTGCTTCTTGGATACCCTGTACATGCTGTAAATAATCTTCTTGTCGTCGTACGTTGCCATGGCAATGATTATATGATAAAGCGCGGGTTTAGGGGAGGGGAGGGCCCGGTAGGCTTTAAAATTTGTGTTGTTATATATATATATTTGATATGATAAATGCCTTGACCTCGGGTCAAAAGAGGGGCAGTATAGATCGATGGAAGAAACGATGCGCCATAAGGCGGCCGAGCGGGCCAGGGTATTCAAGGCTATGGGGCACCCAAGCAGGATGTTGATACTCGAAGCATTGGCGAGCGAGGCTAAGAACGTAGGCGAGCTTACCGAGCTTGTCGGCTCGGATATATCCACCGTATCAAAGCACCTTACCGTACTCAAGAACGCGGGCGTCGTCGTGGATGAGAGCCGGGGCCGCAGCGTCTATTATAGTCTCTACTGCACATGCATACCGCAGTTCATGCGCTGCGTCGACGAACTTATCGAGTACAAGAGCAGCCGCATGGGCTGCGCGTCAGCGCAGCTCTCCACCCTGGAGGCCTAGGCTCTGAGCGCTTCTATAGCCGTGTAAGAATCTTTCAGGCTCAGGGTAGCTTACTTACCACACGCTCGTCATTCCAACGTTTTACGTAGCCTTCGCTTTCCATTCGATTAAGCAGGGGCAGTATGTACTTGCGGGACAAGCCCGTTCGTTCCTTTGCCTCGCTTACGCTGAAACGAGCTCCAGGCTGCCTGCCGCGCAGGATGGCGGCTACAAGCCCTTCATAGAGCTTCCGTTCAAGGAATATCCCTCCATCGAGCACCTGAGCCTTGCGCAGGGAGCAGAGCTCCTTGAGCGCGGCCGCTTCCGAACTCGGGGCGCTCTTGCCCGGCTCAAGGCCTTCCTTGCCAGCTGCTGAAAGGCGCTTTAAGAGCTGCTCCTGCGCGGCACTTAACCGGGGCTCCACGCCGGGGCGTTTCCACGAGGAGCCTTCCTTTACGAGCGTCCCATCGCGCTCAAGGCCCTCAAGCGCGGCGCCCACGATGGCGGAGGGAAGACCCGCCGCCGAATCAGCCTCCGCCCTGCTCATGCCCCCGGGCTTGGCAGCAAGTTTCTGCAAAATGTCACCGGCGGATGCATAGCGCTTACTGGTAATAAGGGCTTCGCCAGCGCGCACGAGGCCCGCCGAAGCAAGCGCAACGTCGGCTATGCTCTCCAAGCCCGGATAATAAGCACGTTCGCCGTAGTCCCGCACGAAAAGTTCCACGCTCGCCGCTAAAATCGCTCCGTATTCACCTGTGAGGCCGGCGGCGCGAAGCGTGCATGCTGCCTCGTCGGCCTGGCCTAGGGTAGCTGCAAGGCTATGGCGGGGCTCTCCTTCTTTGTCGCCGCTAACGCCAGTCGCCCTCGGGGCGGACTTAACGCCGGCAACGGCAGCGGCCGACAGCATGAGGCCGCGGCCAATGAGCTCAGCCCCTCCCTTGCGCAAGAGCACGAAGGGAAAGCCCGGCGGGCAGGCAACGCTGTCGCCGGCGCGTATACGCAGGAAGGGGCTGTCTTTTATGGGCCAGAGCGTAGCGTCGGTCTTGGCGCTGCCAAGGGCTAATTCGGCCTCCACGCCGGGCCGTATGAGGGGCCTGCCTTTTGTGTCACGGGGGCAGAGCGCGTCGCCTCCGGGCAGGGCTAGGAGCTTACAGAGGAAGTCGCGGCCCGAGAGTATAGCCATGCTCGGGTCGGCAAGGAGTTGACCGCGCGCGTACTCGTCTTTGAGCGCGGTCACGGCAAGCGCGGCGCGGCTACCGGCCTCAGCTTGCTCGCGGCCTATGCGGTAGCTCTGTACGCCTTTTATCTTTATAGCCTCAGCGCGGGGCCAGAGCGTAAGCCGGTCTCCCGACGCTATGGGGCCGCCTCGGAGGGTACCGGTAACGACGGTGCCGCCGCTCCGTAACTTGAAGCTGCGGTCCAGGTAAACAAAGGGTTTTTTTAGCGCCGGTTCCGGCAGCGATCGCAGTTCGGCGCTTATGGCCGCCTTAAGCTCGGCTATGCCTGAACCGTTTGTCGCGGATACGCGGATTACTGGGGCGTTGCGGCCAAAAAGCCTCTGTAGGTGGCCAATAATCGCCTGTTCCAGCTCATCGAGCCTCTCCTCGTCGGCAAGGTCCGCTTTGCTTATGACGGCTATGAGGCCGGCTATGCCCAAGGAGGCGAGTATGGAAGCGTGGAGCTCGGTCTGGGGCATCCAGCCGTCGTCGGCCGCTACTAACAGGAGCGCCAGGTCGAGGCCCCAGGCTCCCGCCACCATATTGCGCAGGTAGCGCTCATGGCCGGGCACGTCAACGACGCCTAGGGCTTGACCGTCCTCGTCTTCGTACCAGGCAAAGCCTAGGTCCGTGGTCATGCCGCGCGCCTTCTCCTCGGGCAGACGGTCGGCGTCCATGCCGGTAAGCGCCTGTATAAGGGCCGTCTTGCCGTGGTCGACGTGTCCGGCCGTGCCTATTACCCTCATGCCGGCTTAGCGCCGCCGGCCCTTGCCTGTTTGCGCTCCATGAGCCGTTTGGAGGCTGCCAGAAGGCTCTCAGACTTTTCAAGGCCCCATCGTATGGTTTCCGCTACGAGAGCCGGATCCTCAAGAGCCAGGGCCGCCATATCCACGAGCACCTCGCCCTCGCGCACTATGGCTAGGAGCGGCACCGGCGCCCGGCGCAGGCTGGCCATAAGCAGCTCCTCCGGTGCGGGCGAGCTAAGCGCGAGGGCAACGGAGGGGAAGTACTCGTCGGGGCCCGTGCCGCCGCCAGACGCCGCCTGGCAGTCCACGACGCGCGCAACGCCTTTGGGTAGCTTGTCGCGTATCTTGCGCGCCAGCTTCTTAAGCTCTTCAAGGGGGCGCTCGCGGGCGGCGCCGGCCGGCCCGCTGTGGCCATTGAGCCTATGCGCGATGGCGCGCTCAAGGAGGGCGTATATAGTCTTGCCTGGCCTGAAGGCGCGGTAGAGCGGATGCGCGCGCAGTTGGGCTACCAACGCGGCCTTGCCCGCCGCGATGCCGGCCTGGGGGCCGCCTAAGAGCTTGTCGCCTGAGAAGCACACGAGGGCGCAGCCGGCCTTTATGTAGGCTTTCGCGGGGGTCTCTCCGGGGATATCTTCGTCTATGCAGCCCGAGCCCTGGTCAACGATGACCGGTATGCCCGGCGGCAGGGCGCGAACAAGCTCAGCGGGAGAGGGCCGGCGGGTAAAGCCGCGCAGGGCAAAATTGGAGCTATGGACTATGAGTACGCAGGCTGTGTCGGGGCCGATGGCCTTAGCGTAGTCTTCGGCGTCCACGATGTTCGTCGTGCCTACTTCCACGAAGCGCGCGCCTGCCAGCTCGAGTATCTGCGGTACGCGGAAGCCCCCGCCTATCTGCACCTGCTCGCCTCGCGCCACGATTACCTCGCGGCCCTTGGCCAGGGCGCTCAGGGCCAGGAGCACGGCGGCGGCGTTGTTGTTGGTAACCAGGGCGTCCTCGGCGCCGCAGAGCGCCGCCGCCATATCCGGCACGAGGCCGCCGCGGCCGCCCCGTTTACCGTCCTCAAGGCTCAGTTCCACCGGCGCGTAGGACAGGTTCGCATCGCGCGCCTCGTCCCAGAACGAGGCTGCCAGGGGTGCGCGCCCCAAGTTGGTATGGAGGATTATGCCCGTCCCGTTCAGCACCTTTTTAAAGCGCCTGCGCTCGAGTTTTTCAAGGCCGCGGAGTGCGAGCAGCTTGCAGGCCTCGGCCTCGGGTATGAAAGCCTCGTCGGCAAGGGCCCGTTTGCGTACCGCGGCAAGCGCATGGCTCACCGTGCGCGCCACTAACGGCCGCGATATGAGCTGTTCGTAGGCGGCCACCGCGGGCTCGGCAAGCAGCCGCTCGGCCTGCGGTATCCTGGATAATCGATCGTTGGTTTCTATTTTCATTACGGAAGAGGCAGGAATCGAACCTGCCGCCGCGCGTCGCGCGGCCCACGGTTTTGAAGACCGCGGGAGCCACCAGACCCCATCAGCTTCCCCTTAGTTATCATTA
This sequence comes from Spirochaetaceae bacterium UBA5200, assembly GCA_002412825.1. Classification (GTDB taxonomy): domain Bacteria; phylum Spirochaetota; class Spirochaetia; order Treponematales; family UBA12059; genus UBA5200. The sequence goes on along the minus strand of DHVU01000006.1, from coordinate 52,442 downwards.
TAGTACGGGCGCCGTGTAGCCGCGTCAAGGCGATGCCTAGCCTTCTTTGCGCGCCAACAGGGCCATGACGTCCCCAAAGCCCCAGCGCTTGGCGGCCTTATCGAGGACGCGCTTGATAGGCGCGGGAGCCAGGCCCTGCGCCATGCCCCCCCAGGTCTTTATCGTGATCACGCTAAAGCCTCGTTCGTTTAAGAGCCGGCATAGGCCCTTCTGGCTGAACAGGTGCGCGTGGTCGGCTATGGCGCTTCGCCAGCGGCCGCCAAAGAGCCGCGCCTGCAGGCCCGATACGGTTGGCGTGACCGTTATGCAGTAGCCGGCCGGTTTGAGCACGCGTGCTATCTCGTCCACGAGCTCGCCCGGTTCCGGTATGTGCTCAATAAGGTGGCTCGAGTGGACCAGGTCAAAGCTATCAGCTGCGAAACGGGCGTCGCGTAGCGTGCCTATGCGTATGTCCACGCCGCGCGTCTTTATGCCGTACTCGGCCGAGCCGCGGCAGAGCTCCACGCCAACGGCTTTCCATCCCCGCTTTTGCGCATGCTCGACTAAGGCGCCCGTGGCGCAGCCCAGGTCAAGGAAGGCTTTTTCCGCCGGCAGCGATGCTTCCAGTTCATCAAAGCCAAGGTCATCGAGGCCTAGGCGCATGAGCTTAAAGAATGCGGCTGCGCTTTCTATCTCATAGGCCTTGTAGTCCTCGTCATAACGCTCTGCCAGGTCTTTTGCTTGGGGCCGCGGGTTCTGATACACATGGCCGCAGCCGCGACAGCGCGCGAAGGCGAAGCCGTTCAGTTGCCACAGCGGTTTTACCAGGGACGTGCCGCATACGGGGCAACGCGCCGCTTCAAGGCGTTCGCCGGGCTTGGGCTCGGTGTAGTAGGTTTTTCCTCGTTCGTTCACCTTATTGTTATCGGCTCGACCGTGGATAGCGCTTGACAAAATGCAGTTAACAGTGTTAACAGTAGTAGTTCCACGAAGCTTGTTGCTAAGCCCGCCGAGACGCTTGATCTTGTGGCTCGGCGGACTTGCGGGGGCTGCCTATCGCGTTGAATAGCGCCGAGACACAAGCTTCGAGGAACTAATAGCTTGTTAAAAGGAGTAGCGCGTGGAAGAAATAAGGGACGATACCGGCATACGCATACTCGCTGCCGCGGAGGCTCTTGCCAGGGAAGGCGGACTCGCATCCCTATCCATGCGCTCAATAGCCCTGCGGGTGGGCTTAAGCGCCCCCGCGGCTTACCGGCACTTTACTAGTAAGGAAGCCCTCGTTAAGGCGATGATAGGAAGAGGGCAGGAACGTTTCCTGCTCGGCCTTCAGGCGGCCAGGCAAGGCGCGGATAGCCCGGAAAGCCTCCTTGAGCGCTCATTGCGCTATTACCTGTGTTTTTGGCTCGACGACCCCCTTGCCCTTGAGTTTCTGGCCGAACACGCCTGGCGGGACGGCGGATTATCAGGCGCGAGCATAGCGGAAGGCTCGTTCGGCGACCTGCCTGAGCTGGTCGTGGCCATGCTCGGTAAGGGCATAGCCGCTTTAGAAGCGGAGCGGGCGGGACGCTGGCTAGCGGCGAGCCTGTACGGCTTAGCCCTGTCGCTTGCCGGCGATGGGAGCCTTGGCAGGAGTGAGCGCGCCGCCCTAGTAGAATCGGCGCTCAGCTTCGGCATGGGCGCCCTGCGCGAGCTGCGCGCTCGCGGAATCACACTATAGTAAGGAGTAATACATGATTGATATGGTACAGAAACTGTTGCCGCTGGCGGGCCTGCTTGCGCTTATCGCCGCGGCTTTTGCCTTAGCTTCTTGCGCGAGCATGGAGAGGCAGGCCTTGCGTTACGTAGCCGCCGCGCAAGCCCTGCCTGCGCCATTCCTAAGCGATGCCGTCATGCCCGCGCCTCAAGGCGGCGGGGAGTGGGTGGCGAGCCCGGCCGGCCTGCCTGGCAGCGTCATAAGCAGGGAGGATATCGAGGCCCTGCCGCCGGCGGCCAAGCGCTATTTCGACTACGCGGGCGTAGAGGGTACAAGGCGCGTAGCATCTTATTCGGTAATCTTGAGCGGCCGCATACGCAATGGCCCCGAGGCGGCGTGGATGCCGCTCACCATGCGCCAATACAACCGCGTGGACGCGCCCGCCCGCGTCGTGTACCTGGAGTCGACTAAGCCGCCTATGGCGGGCGTGGATTCCTTTGTGGACGGATCAGGCAGGATGCAAATAAAGGTGATGAACCTGATACGCGTGGCCGATTCTAAGGGGCCGGAAATGGACGCGTCAGCGCTGGTTACCTTCTTGAACGACCTCGTACTCTGCCCATCGGCGTATTTTTCTTTGCCCTTGCGTTGGCGGCACATGGACGATGGGCGCGTGGAGCTGGCTTTCAGCCACGCGGGCATGAGCGTGCGCGCGCTCCTTACCGCGGACGACGAGGGCCGTCTTATCGATTGGTCCACGGAAGACCGCTATGCGGACGTAAAAGGCGCGAGCCTCAAAGATCGCTGGTCCACGCCTTTTGGACAGTACGGCGAGCAGGCGGGCCTGCGTATACCGATGCAAGGCGCGGGCATACACGATTATGACGGACAGCCCTATGTGTATGTGGAGCTTGACCGAATAACCGAGCTCACGCTAAACGCTGAAGGCTTGCCTAAGCGTCCTTGAGGCGGTTTTTTGATTTGACCTAGCCCTTAATTTGGTACATGATGGTGCCGCTTCTTCCAGCTCTGGCCGGATAGGGCGACTACTTTTTTTTGTAGCCTAGAGCTGAGCCTGGCGCGCCTCGCGCGGAAAGGAGGGACTATGGATAACGAAAAGCTACGTCTTACTTCGCTCTGCTCAGCAGCCGGTTGAGCCGCTAAAATGGGCCCCGAGGCCCTGGCGCAAGTTTTGCGCCCCTTAGCGAATTTCCTGCCGGCCGATCGCGCCTCCTCCCTCCTTGCGGGTATGGCCGAAGGCGACGACGCCGCGGTGTACAGGCTCAACGACGGGCAATGCCTCATCTTTACCGTCGATTTCTTTACGCCCGTGGTTGACGACCCCTCCGACTTTGGTGCCATAGCGGCAGCCAACGCGATGTCGGACGTGTACGCAACCGGCGGCGAGCCCATCCTGGCGCTCAATATGGCGGCTTTCCCGCCGGACTTAAGCCCGGCCGTCATGGAAGCTATATTTAAAGGCGGGGCACAGAAGGCTTACGAGGCTAACTGCGCGGTGGCGGGCGGCCACACGATCACGGATATAGAGCCTAAGTACGGCATGGCCGTCATTGGGCTGGCCAGGCCCGAGGACCTGCTCCTTAAATCGGGGGCAAGGCCTGGAGACGCGCTCGTGCTGACCAAGCCCTTAGGTACGGGCGCCCTTACGACCGCGGCTAAGAACGACGCCTGCCCTCCTGGCTTGCTCGAGCCGGCCATAGTGTCGATGAAGCGCCTGAACCGGGACGCCCTGCACGCCCTGCGCAGGCACGGCGCCCGGGCCTGCACCGACGTGACGGGCTTTGCCTTCGCCGGCCACGCCCTTGAGCTGGCGGAAAAGGGAAAGGTAGCCCTGCGTATATACGCGGGCAGCCTGCCTTATTTCGACGGCGCGTATGCAATAGCGGCCAAGGGGCAGCTGCCCGGAGGCGCCTCGCGCAACCGCGCGTTCTACGAGCCTAAGCTGGGCTTTGAGGATGGCTTGGACGATAGCTTCAAGGCCCTATTCTTCGTGCCCGAGACTTCGGGGGGGCTGCTCGCCGCCATACCTGCGGAAGAGGCCCAGGCCTGCCTGCTCGATATGCGAGAGGCCGGCATAGACGCGGCTTTGGTGGGAGACGTAGTAGACGATCTAGGCGGAAAGGCCATGTATGTGGCCAAAGGAAACCGCCCGGCAGGCTAACGGCCGTGATCCTCGCACTGAGGCGCGGCCGTTAAGGCCCACCGTTCGTCGTAGCTTCGCGTTAATGGGCATTTGACAATAACCCGGGCTGGGTTTAGTATCCTCTGTAGGCAGGGGGCGGCTATGGCAGGCACGAATAAAATCGGTATCATCATATGCGATCGGTATAAGGGCTGCGCGGGCGGCAAGTGCTTCCGTTCGCTCAAGAATCATGAAGGCGCCTTTTCCATCTATGGTTCGGACGCGCTTGAAGTCGTGGGCTATACGAGTTGCGGCGGCTGCCCCGGCGGCAACATAGAGTACGCGGGCGAAGAAATGCTTAAGAACGGCGCCCAAGCTATCCATCTAGCTACCGGCCTGGTGGTAGGCTATCCGCCCTGCCCGCACATCGAGTATTTCAAGCGCTTCCTGGAAGCGCGCTATTCCATACCGGTAGTCATAGGCACCCATCCCATTCCGGAAAAGTATTATCAGCTGCACGGACAGCTGGGCACCTGGAAGGATGGCGCGTGGAAGAGCATCATAGCGCCTACGCTCGCCGACGAGGCGTTGCGTAAGTCCTATAACTAAGGCTTGGCGCTAAAGGACTATCCCGCAACGTAGAGGCGGGGTCAGGATGGACTAAGGCCGTATTTGCGGCGCTGATTGGCCAACACGGTGCTTTCCGCGCAAGCGGCCATATCGAGTATGCAGGGCGCTAGGAGGCGGTACTCCACTAGGGTGCCGCGTTTTTCGTCATCGATGAGTCCGGCTGCCTTGAGCTGCGAGAGGTGCTTAGAGGCTACTGATTTGTCTATGCCCAGCTCGGCCGCAAGCTCGCACACGCACCAATGCCGCTCCCTAAGCTTATCCAGCATATAGATACGCATGGGGTGAGCCAGGGCCTTAAACATATCCGCTTTTAAACCATAGCGCCGCCGCAACTGTTCATCCATGGTGTTAATGTTGCAATGTTTTGAAACATTTGTCAAGTTGATACTTGACAAGTTTGTGCATTGTTTCCATAATTTGAAACAAGAGGTTTCAATGGATACCATCCTCCTGTATCTGATAGCCGGCGTCGCATTAGCGCTTTCCCTTGTCAAGGATAAGGCAAAAACGGCTACGGCCCTAAAAAAAGCCCTGAAGGCGCTGGAAGGCATACTGCCGCAGTTTCTCATCGTGCTCGCTATCGTCGCGGTAACGCTGGCAGTACTAGATACCGATACGGTGTCCAGGTTCATAGGCTCTGGTTCGGGCGTATGGGGCGTGCTTGGCGCGGCCATCGTCGGCGCTATAACGCTGATACCTGGCTTCGTCGCCTTTCCCGCGGCCGCGGCCTTAATGGACGGCGGAGCCGGGGTTACGCAGATAGCCGCCTTCGTATCGAGCCTCATGATGGTAGGCGTCGTTACCTTACCCATGGAAATAAAGTACTTCGGAAAACAGGCAGCACTGGCGCGCAATGCGCTGGCTTTCTTGTTTTCTCTCGTCGCCGCGCTATTCGTAGGCTGGGCGGTATCCTTATGAATAAAACGCTGAAACGTTATTCCGGCGTCATCATAGCGGCCATCGCCTTCATCGCCTTCTTGCTGATCTTCCCTTTATGGCGCGACAAAGCCCTCGCGTCGATAGCCTTCCAGACAACGACTATGCTCCTCGTCATACCGCCTATCTTTATACTCTTAGGGCTACTCGATGTATGGGTGCCGCGTCAGCAGATGATCAAGTATATGGGCGCAGGCGCGGGGGCTAAGGGGCCGGTGCTCGCCTTTCTCTTAGGCTCCTTCGCCGCGGGGCCGCTCTATGGGGCCTTTCCCTTCGCGGCCATACTGATGAAGAAAGGCGCGAGCTTCATGAATATCCTGGTATTCATTGGAGCCTGGTCAACCACCAAGATACCGATGCTCCTCTTTGAGATAGCGGCGCTCGGGCCCAGATTCGCCTTATCTCGGCTCGCCATAGATATCGTGGGCATCATCATCATAGCGTTCGCCATAAAAGCGCTGCTGCCAAAAAAAGAAATTGAACGCCTCTATGCAGAGGCCGCGCTCATCGATTGAGCGACATAGAACATCGTGGCTATAGGAGGTTTCTATGAAAGTACAGATACTAGGCTCAGGTTGTCCTAAATGCAAGCTGCTTGAACAGCACGCCCGCGAGGCGGTAGCGGAACTCGGCATAGACGCCGAAATCGTCAAGGTAAGCGATACGGACGATATCATGGAAATGGGCGTCATGATGACGCCGGCCCTGGCCATAGACGGCGTCGTAAAAAGCGTCGGCAAGGTTCTAACGAAAGACCAGGTTAAGTCCTATCTGGACGGAGGAAAATTCCATGCCTTGTAGCTGTGGAAGCGACGCTCCGATAAATCTCATCTATGCCTGCTCAGGCGCCGCCAATACCGGCAACGCTATTACCGGCGAGCTTATCGAGGCTGTGGCCGAACGGGTAGCGAATCGGATACTGGCATGAGCGCTCAAGAATGGTCCCCGAATAAGAAGCTTCTGATAGTCTTCGGCGTATTCCTCGCGGCCTACTTCATACCCTGGGGCAGTTCTCGCGTCCTTGGCGCTACCAATGAAGCTTTCCTGATGCTGAGCGAGTACGCGCAACAGCATGTGCTCCTGTGTCTGGTGCCGGCCATGTTCATAGCCGGCGCGATTACGGTGTTCCTGAACCAGCAGGCGGTTATGCGCTACCTCGGTCCCGACGCCAAGCGGCTTACTGCTTACGGCGTGGCATCCGTTTCCGGCGCTATCCTTGCCGTATGCTCCTGCACGGTCCTGCCGATATTCAAAGGCATATACAAGAAAGGCGCGGGACTCGGGCCGGCGGTAGCGTTCTTGTATTCTGGCCCGGCCATTAACATCCTGGCCATAGTGCTATCGGCCAAGGTATTTGGTTGGCAGCTTGGCTTGGCGCGCGCCGTAGGCGCGGTCATCTTCTCTATCGTAATAGGGCTTTGCATGGCCTTCATCTTCCGCAAGGATGACGCGAAGCGCGCGGCGGATGCCCGCATGTTCGCGGCTCCCAACGAGAAACCCGCCCGAAGCCTGGGCAAGATGATAATCTACATGGCCAGCATGATAGGCATACTCGTGTTCGTGAACTGGGCCAGTTCCAAGGGCGGCAGCGCCATCTGGGATGCTGTTTATACGTTCAAATGGTGGATAAGCGGCGCCTTTGGCCTTGTCCTTATCTATGCTGTCGTAAAATGGTTCAATAGGGACGAGCGGGTGGAATGGGTAGTCGCTACGCGGGACTTCTCCTTACAGATACTGCCGCTCCTCTTTGGCGGCGTCCTCGTGGCGGGCTTCCTCCTTGGCAGGCCCGGCCAGGACGCGCTTATTCCTAGCGCATGGATAGGAAGTTTGCTGGGCGGCAATTCGCTGTTCGCCAATTTCTTCGCGTCCGCCGCTGGCGCTCTTATGTACTTTGCCACGCTGACTGAGATACCGATTATTCAGGGATTGCTCGGGGCGGGCATGGGCCAGGGGCCCGCGCTGGCTCTGTTGCTCGCGGGGCCGAGCCTGTCGCTCCCCTCTATGCTGGTCATAGGCGGCGAGCTGGGCTGGAAGAAGACCGCGACCTACGTCGGGCTCGTCGTCGTGTTGTCGACCGTGGCCGGCATGCTCTTTGGGACGATAGCTTGACAGGTTTGGCTATAACGCCAAATAATCTAAGCGCCGCCTCAAAGCGGAAAAAGGATGGCATATGAGCGATAAACCAAAGGCTGGCCTCGGCGTCTTTGCCAAGTATCTTTCTCTATGGGTAGCCCTCTGTATAGCCCTTGGCGTGGCCATAGGCCATTATCTGCCTGGCGTACCGGCCTTTCTCGGGCAATTCGAGTACGCTAAGGTATCCATACCCGTAGCCATACTCATATGGCTCATGATCTACCCCATGATGCTCAAAGTGGATTTTACGAGCATAAAGAACGCGGGCAAGAAGCCTAAGGGCCTCATCGTTACCCTGGTCGTCAATTGGCTCATAAAGCCCTTTACTATGTACCTGATAGCCTGGTTCTTCCTCAAGGTGGTATTTAAGGCCCTCATACCCGGTGACTTGTCCACGGAATACCTAGCCGGCGCGGTATTGCTCGGCGCGGCGCCCTGCACGGCCATGGTATTCGTATGGAGTTACCTCTCCGACGGCGACCCCGGCTATACCGTGGTGCAGGTGGCGGTGAACGACCTCATCATACTCTTCGCCTTTACGCCCATCGTGGCCTTCCTCTTGGGCGTCAGCGACGTGCGCGTGCCCCTCGATACCCTCATATTGTCCGTCGTGCTCTTCGTGGTCATACCCCTGGGCCTAGGCGCCCTTACGCGCTCGAGCCTTATAAAGAAGCGGGGCAAGGAGTGGTTCGACGGCGTATTCGTCAAGAAGTTCGACGGCATAACCGAAGGTGGATTGCTTCTTACCCTGGTCATACTCTTCGCCTTCCAGGGCGACGTTATCCTGGCTAATCCTCTGGCTATCGCGCTCATCGCCGTGCCCCTTATCATTCAGACCTACCTGATATTCTTCATAGGCTACGGCTGGGCGCGGACCTGGAAGGTGCCCTACGCGGTGGCGGCGCCCGCGGGCATGATAGGCGCCTCAAACTTCTTCGAGCTGGCCGTAGCGGTGGCTATAAGCCTCTTCGGCCTTTCGTCCGGGGCCGCCTTGGCCACCGTGGTGGGCGTGCTCGTCGAGGTGCCCGTCATGCTGAGCCTCGTTAAGATAGCCAGGGCGACGAGGAAAGGTTTCCCCTCCGAGACGGCGATGAGCGCTTAGCTAAGCGGGATGTAGCGCTGCCAGTAAGGATAGACGAGGGCAGGGGACAATCCCCTACCTGATAAACGCGTAGTAATCCATCGGAGGATCCCTATGACGAGCTTGCTTTTCCTCTGCGTGCATAATTCCGCCCGCAGCCAAATGGCCGAGGCTTTTTTAAAGTTCTACGCGGGCGACCGCTTTGCCGCTGAGAGCGCGGGCTTAGAGCCCGGTACGCTCAATCCCCATGTCGTGCGCGCTATGGCCGAGCGGGGTATCGATATTTCCAAAAACCCCACCAAGAGCGTGCTTGACTTCCATAAGGCCGGGCGGAGCTTCGACGCTATCGTCACGGTATGCTCCAAGGAGGCCGCCGAGCGCTGCCCCATATTCCCCGGCAAAGCGGAGCGCCACCATTGGCCTTTCGACGACCCTTCATCCATGAAGGGCGACGATGAGGCTATCATGGCGGGCGTGCGCCGCGTTCGCGACCAGATAGAGTCCGCGGTCAAGGCCTTTATAGCCGAGCATTGATAGCAGGCTTGCTTTCGGTTGACGCTATTCCTGCCATGCCGTAAGCTCGGCATAGGCGCAAGCGGGGCACAGGCCTTGCGTGCCCGCGCGAAGGAGTAGGTATGGCCGTATATGTAAACCGTTCGCTCAACCTCAAGAAGATCAGCCTCATAGGCTTTGACATGGACTACACCCTGGTGCGTTATGACACGAACGCCTTTGAGGCCCTGGCCCACGCCTATGCGGCCAAGCTCCTGGTCAAGGACTACGGCTACCCGGCCGCCGTAGGAGAGCTGGCCTTTGACCCGCAGCGGGCCATGGTTGGTCTCGTCATAGACACGCGCAACGGCAACCTGCTTAAGCTCAGCCGCTACGGCAAGGTGAAGACGGCTTTTCACGGCCTTACGCCCCTGGATTTCAGGCTCATGCAGCGCATCTACCAGAACGTGGCTATAGAGCTCTCCGACCCAAGCTTTGTGCCGCTCGACACCCTCTTCGCCATTTCTACGGGCGTGCTTTATTCGCAGATCGTGCAGCTTAAGGCCCAGGGCGTCGAACTGCCCGACTACGCGGATTTGGCCAATGGCGTAGCCGAAGCTGTGGACCAGGTGCACCGCGACGGCAGCCTTAAAGATGCTATAAAGGCGGACTTTCCCCGCTACGTCATCCAGGATCCCCTGGTGCCGCGGCTCCTTGAGCGCTACAAGGACTACGGCAAGAAGCTCATGATCATTACCAATTCGGATTACGACTATACTAAGGCACTGATGGAATACGCTATGGATCCCTTTTGGAAGAGCCATAAGAGTTGGCGTGAGGTATTCGATCTGGTAATCACCTTTGCCGACAAGCCGCGCTTCTTCGAACGCCCCAGCCGTTTCCTCCGCATAGACCCCGAAACCGGGCTTATGAGCAATCACGAGGGCTCGGTGGCGAGCGGCCTCTACCAAGGCGGCTGGTTCAAGCCTCTCCAGCGCGACCTGGGCCTAGAAGGGCGGGAAATACTCTACTTAGGCGACCATATATACGGCGATGTCGTGTCCATAAAGAAGCGCTGCGATTGGCGCACGGCCCTGGTGCTGGACGACCTTGAGCGCGAGATAGCGAGCCTTGAGGAAGCCAAGGAGCTGCAGGCGGATATCGACCGGCTTATGGAGCGCAAGGAACAGATAGAGGCGCAGATAAACCGCATGGATATGGAGCGCTACGAGGGCAAGCCGGGAGACCGTGCCAGCCTGGATAAGCTTTTCGAGGAATCTGACCGTATCAACCAGGACATATCCGACCGCCTGGTTGAACACCGCAAGCACTTCAACCCCTATTGGGGCGAAGTGCTGCGCGCCGGACAGGAAGAGAGCCGCTACGCCGGCCAGATAGACGATTATGCCTGCATATACATGACTAAGGTGGCCGACCTCTACCACTATTCGCCGAAAAACTATTTCAGGCCCCGGCGCAGGCTCCTGCCCCACGAGCGGCCTTGATCCTTGCAGCCTAAACGCTAGCTGCCGCTTAATTGGCGGCGGCGGCGAGCCCTGCGCTCAGCGTTAAGGGAAGCGTTTGCGGTACCTCCCCTGCTCCATCGAGCGGTTAATAGCGCGCAGGAAGAAATAGTCGCCGAGTACAGCGATGGCAAAGAAGGGCAGGGCGGCGCGGGCAAGCTCTACAGGGCTGCGCGCTAAGCCGTCCGGACCGAGAGAACTCGACCAAGCCAGCCCCGCGCCGAGGAGTGCCATGCGGCCGAGGAATATGACCGCTTCCTGGAAGAAAAAGCCTTCCGCGCTGCTCATAGAAAGTTCGTTCCGTACTTCCTCTATCTTCCTCCTCACCACGTTTTCGCCGAAGATGGCCTTAAGCGGCGAGAGGAAGGAATCCATGATCACCTTAACGATGAGTACCGGGTAGGAATAGAATACCGCATAGAGAAAGCGCGACAGCGCGTCGCCCGCGCAGCCCGCTAGGGTCCATATCATGCGCTGAGTCTTCTGTCCACGCAGTGCCTTGCCCACGGTCCAGAACACCAAGGCGGATACCAGGGCAACGCTTGAGGCGAAGAGCCCTATATTGGCCTCGGTGCGCAGTATGCCCACGTTCAAGAGCGCGCCGCAGAGGGCGGCCGCCAGCATATGGGTCGCCGTGAACGTCTGATAGCGTATCCAGAGCCGGGTCTTCGGCGAGCGGGCGGCCGCGGCTATGCGCCCTAGACGCAGGCTTTGCGGCAGTATAGTCAGCTTGGGCGAGAGCGCCAGCACCGCCATGCTAAAAAGCCCTGAGCTTAAAAAGAGATAGGCGTAGCCCGGCGGCAGCGGGCTACCCGGCTTCTGTATGCCTGGCAGGGCGGCGGGCAGGGATATAAGGAAGGCACCGCCTAGGGGCAAGACCACGGCCAGGGCTATCTGCAGGCTCTGTATGCGCATGAAGAAGGAGTCTCGGTCGGCGTCTCGCACGCTATCGAGCACCGAGCAGTGCCGGGAAGACCAGTAAAAGCCTTCGCTCGCGCCTCGGAACGCGAAATAGGGCATCAGGTAGGCTAGGCTGCCCAGCTTGGAGAAAAAGCAGAAGGCCCAGAGCGCCGTAATGATCTGGCATAGGATGTCCAGCCTGAAACCCCTGTGCGCCATACCCGTCTTTAAGAGACGCATGCCCAGGGTAAAAAACGCGAAGAGCGAGATGTAATACAGCATATACAGTTCGAGCACTACGGGCAGCGATTGGAAGAGCCTGAGCAGGAAGGCCATCTCAAACGCGCTTATGAGCACGGTGTGCAGGGCGTGTCCCAGGGAATAGTAGGCGATGGCCTGATTGCTCGATTTTAAGAAACGCATGGTGTCGGCCTCTGGTATATACGCCCTGCCTCCCTTGGTCAAGGACGCTCTCTTTATGGTAGGCTATAGGCATGAAACCACAGCTTGTAGCCCTCGATTTGGACGATACCCTTCTCTCGCCTGACCTCAGCATAGCAGCGATCAACGCCGACGCGGTACGCCGCGCCTTAGCAGCGGGCGTAAAGGTGGTCTTAGCTTCCGGCCGCACCATAGATTCCATGCGCGGCTATGCGCAAGAGCTGGGCATGCGGGGCAGGGGCCTGCCAATTATCTGCGCCAATGGCGCGGAAGTGCGCGACGTGGATAGCGAGGCCATACTGCGCCGCATAGCGCTTACGCCCCACGCCTGCCGCATGGCCCTGTCCGCGCTTAAGGACCTGGGCCTGCCGGCCCAGACCTATGAGGAGGGCATAATACTCGTAAGCGAGCGCAATGCCTGGACCGACGAGGACAGCAGGCTTACCGGCCTAGGCCAGCGCCTAGCCACTGGCCACGAGGAACTGGCCGCCCAGCCCCGGTCTAAGCTCCTTGCTGCAGCAGAACCTGAACGCATAAGCGCTCTTCTGGCCGACATGCAAAAGCGGCTCGCCGGCATAGCGACCGTGCTCATTTCGAAACCCTGCTTTATGGAAATATTGCCCCCGGGCGCTGACAAGGGCCATGCCCTGGCCTGGGTGGCCGAGCGCTACGGCATAGCGCGACAGCGGGTCATGGCTATAGGAGATTCGGGCAACGACATAGGCATGCTCTCCTGGGCCGGTATAGCCTGTTGCCCTGCCGACGCCAGGGCAGACGTGCGCGCGCTTACGCCTAACATATCAGAGCGGCCCCACGAAGAGGGGGCGGTAGCCGAGCTTTTGGAGCGTTTTATTTTTTCCGCTTAATAAAGGAATTGCCCTCGGCGACCGTTGTTTTTTAGGTGAGCCGTGTTTTTGCCGCTTGCATAAAAAGCAAAAAGGTACTAGTATGCTTGTATAATATGAGTATTATACTCATATACAATTCTTTGAGGAGCATAGGATGAAGCTTAAGCCATCGCGTTCAATTATTGCCGCCGTATCGCTTGCCTTTGGTCTGGTACTGAGTTCATGCGCTTCTGGAGGCGCAGGCGCACGGGACTATTCAGGAACTTTTATAGGATATGCATGGAAGGATGAGGCAAAAGGCGTCAGCCTAGAAAACGCTACCGAGAAAGTTCAAACGACGCTTGTATTGGACCGTAAGGGCTTTATCAAGGAAGCGTCACTGGATTTCCTCGTACTTAAAAACGGCGAATGGACTAGCCGCTTAGCAGAGGCCGAAAGCGTCAGTATAGATTACTCAGTATCTCCCATGGCGGCGGTGGCTGATCCTTATAAAGCCGGCGTTTCCATGTTTAAGGTACAGGCCAATGATGTTATGTCGCTTTACGCCGTAGGGGTGGCCGCTGACGGCACTGTCGCCGGCTTTATCGTGGACCCTATGACTCGCTTTCAGTTTGAATTCAAATTCCTTCCGGGCTTTGATTTTAATCGGCCCGTATCGATCCTGACCATAGAATCAGGCTTGTTTGTACCCACAGCGCGCAGCTCATCGGGAGGGCTCATGAAGCCTAAGTCCTGGACCGCGCTGGCAGGCCAGTCAATATTCGACTATAGCCCCTATTCTCATGTGCTGAATTTACGCGGAGACTTTAGTGGCTTAAGTTCGGGATCCTCTATAGCTGAGCTTCTTGTGGCTATGGGCGTTTTGTTCGATGGCCCTAGGGCAAAGGCTATGGCTCCTGTTTTTGGCTACACGGGTCAGGGCGGCTGGGCAGGCAATTATGCGGCAATAGAGGAATTTCTTGTAGGAAAAAACGCCAGGGACCTTTCAAGCCTTATCGATTGGAGCAACGCGCGGTACTCAGGAGCCATTAATGGCGAAAATTTCTTTGGTTTAAGCGCGGTAGCAGGCGCTACTACTACCGTTCAAGATTCCTATTCGACTATATCCGGGGCAACGGTTCGGGTATCCCGGGAAAGCTCGTCATACCAACGGGCCCTCGTCGCGGCGGGTATACTCGATGAGGCGCACGTGGTAAAGGGGCGATTCTAAGGGGCTACCGCACGCATTAAAAGTAACGCGCTTATCCTAGGTCGCCCGGGAGTTCTGCCCCGGGCGGTTTTTTATGTTAGGCACTTGAAGAGCCCCATGCACCACATGCAGGCGGCGCAGGGCTCGGCGTTGATATGGCAATCCTGCTCGAAATCCTCAAGCTGAAGGTAGTCGCAGAGCGCGAGGTTGCAGTTGAGGCAAAAGGGGTACTCGTACCGGAGCACGTTCGTCCGGAAGGAAGCGAATCCCAGGCTATTCCATATATCGAGTATACCCCGTTCGCTCAGCGAGCCGAAGCTCATTGGCGCCACGCGCTTTTCCCAGCCGCCGGCGTAACAGGCATAGCGGTGCCAGAGGAAATAGCAGGGATGCACGCCGCCCGCGCGCGAAACAAAGGCGCTGCCGCCCTCCACGAATTCGCAGGAGCGGGCGCTCCGCGGCTTAAGCTCGGGCAGTTCCAGGCGCAGGCCTTCTTCTTTTGCTATGCGCTCAGCCTCCGCGAATGCGCTAGCGCTTCGCTCGTATGTATCCAGATCAGCGGACAATAAGCGCTGCACGTTCACCGTTATGCCCTGCGCTATCGCTTCGCTCTGCAAGTCATCGACGAGGCGCACCAGCAGCTCTTCTTCGGGGCTTTTTTTATAGCGCATGTAGATTTCAGGGTAACGGCCAAGCTCAAGGCCTAGAACGCGCGCGCGTTCCTCGTATTTCTTCCGCAATAGTAAGGCTACATCAAGGTTCGCGTCCCAGGCCGCGTCCTCCATGGCGGAGGGCTCATAGGGAAAGAGCTGGCTTACCAGCATGAAATCAACGCCGCGCGCCGCCGCCCAGCGCACGATTTTAGGCAATTCAGCCAGGTTCTGCTTTCTAGCCACGAACTCTATGCCTAGTTCCAGCTGACCGGCATACTGTGCGCCGCCGTTAGCGGCGCGTTGATCGCGCCCGTTCCCGCGTTCCGCGTTGAGTACGGCTATAGCCCGCTCGGCTGCGCTTCGACTGCCTCCCGCGCGAAGCTCAGAGAACAAGGCGGCATCTAAAGCATCTACTGATATGCATACGCGATTGAGGCCGGCTTCCAATAAGGCGCGGGCGCGGCCGCGGTCGAGCAGCTGGCCGTTCGTCTGAAAGCCTATGGGCGCGCCCTGCGGCATAGCCGTGCGCGCGCTTCGTATAAAACCCTCAAGCCCGCTGTGCATGAGCGGCTCGCCTATGCCGTTTAAAACAAGAGACTGCAGCGTGGGAAATGATTCGGCAAGCGCGCCGAATACGGCATCATCCATATCCGCGTCATCGGCCTCGGCTCCCGCGCTCTGCTTGGGGCAGTGCTCGCAGGCCAGGTTGCAACGGGTGGTGGTCTCAACGATAAGGCGCGATGGATGGGCTAGCCGCGCGGGAGCGTAAGCAGGGCTGGAGCTCGACATAGGCCAAGACTAGCCTGGCTTGGCGTAAAGGGCAAGCGTGAGGGACTAAAAAAGCCGCCCGCGCGGTGACGCGGACGGCTTGAGCTTGGCTTTAGCAGTCTGCCGCCTGCCTAGGCAAGCGGCGGGCTAGCTTACTGCCAAACGTGGGTAACGAACTTAACGCTGGCTTCCTTGGCTATTTCCTGGGCGGAGCCGTCATAGGAGCGTACCTTGGTCCAGCCGAGCTGCTGGCTGAGTACCCACCACCACGCGGTGCAGAGCACGCCGGAATCGCAGTGGATGACCATGTCCTTCTTGGCGTCCAGTTTAAGGGCCTTAGCCATAGTCTCAAGCTCGGCCTTGGGGCGTACGAGGCCATTGACGGTGATCCAGGCTGCTGGCAGGGCGAAGGCTCCGGGAATGTGGCCATACTGATCCACGAAGGCCTGCTTGGAAAGGCCGAAATAGGTGTCGTAGGTACGGGCGTCGACGATCTGGGCTTTCTTTATATTCGCGAGTACGAAAGCCTTGTCGGCTATGAAAGCGGGGTTAAGCTTTGCCTTGAAGGCGGTTTCGGGTTTGGTCTCGAAGCCGGTAGCCGTGGCCTTGCCGGCCTTGGTCCACTCGGCGTAGCCGCCATCGAGCACTGCCACATTCGGAACGCCCGCGTATACCAGGGTCCAAGCGACGCGGGTAGCCCAGGCGAAGCGCGCGCCGCCATCTGCCTCAACTACCACGACTATAGAGTTGGCGTCGATACCGGCTTCGGCTATGAGTTCGGAAAGCTCATCTGCCTCGGGCACCTCATTGTTGAGGCCGCCTTTAGCCATATAGAGGCCGAGTAGGCTTACGGCACCGGGAACGTGGCCGGCTTTATAATCGTCTACCTTGCGCACGTCAACGATAACGACGCGGGCATTGTTGAGGTTGGCTTCGAGCCATGCGGCGTTTACGAAGGCGTCAACGTCGCGGGCGAATACCGGCGCTATCATGGCGAGCGCTACGAGCATGAGCATAAACTTCTTCATCGTATTGTACTCCTGTGTAAAAGTCCCCGCCCGCTAAGGGGCGGGGATAATGCGCGAATTAAGGAACCAGTTCTAGATTCTTTTTAGATAAGCCGGCCGGAATCCTGTTCGCCTGCAGATAGTAGGTCTGGTCGGCGTGGCAGGTTCCGCAGTCCCTCGTCCTGTCGGTGCGCTTGGCGATGTTATGCGGCACCGTGTCCCAATAGTTGGGCAGGGCGTCGAAATTAGACATCGAAAGCCGCGCGTGCTCCGTAAAGGTGTCGCGTACCGTGGGTATAAGGCGCAGCGTGGTCAGCTCGGCGGGATTGCGCGGGTTCTTGCCTAGCACTATGGCCGGGCTCGACGTGGCGCCCTTGCCTTCATGGCAGGACGAACACTGGCGATAGGCCGACGCGGTATGGCAGGCAGAGCAGGATACCAGCCCATCATGCATGGCATGGGTGTCCTTAGTTTCCGTCTTGCCCAGTTTGGACAGGTCGTGGCAGTCGGTGCATGAGGGCTTGTTGGCAACGTCCTTACGGCCGCTTACTTCCATGCCGGTACCGTGGAATTGCGCTCCGGTATGGCAATCCGTACAAGTCATGCCCTTGCGGTAATGTATGTCGGGAGTGCCGCCGTAATCGCCGGTAAACTCAGGCCATACGCGGCCGCCGTGGCAGAGGGCGCAGGTTTTCGTCTCGTCGGTCTTTACGAATTTATGCCCGTCGAGGAGGCCCGTGTTTATTCCCGATATGACGGGGCTCTTCACGTGGCAGTCTCCGCAGGACGCATGGCAGGACCTGCAGGATTGCTCGAACACCTTGGCGTCGAAGACTTTCTTCTCGGCTGCGTTGAAGCGCGGCGCTACGCCGTTCTTCATGCCCGCGGCCGTATAGTGCAGGGAGAGGGTGTAGGTCTTCGCTATTTCTTCGTGGCACATGCCGCAGGACGTTACGGGATCGTCGGAAGGACGGCTGAGCATGCCCTTATGGGCGCTTGCCATATCCTTGCCTTCGGGATTTCCCGCGTGGCAATCCTGGCAACTGAGGTAAAAATGAGCGTCGCTGGCCATAGCGTCTTCAGTGACGACATAGCCCATATAAAAATCCGCCCGAACCGGGGGAGGGGGGCCTGCTCACCCTTCTCCTTCGGCTGATCCGACCTGGGGCGGTTTAACGAGCTTTTGCATAGTCGCGGCGTTCGTGTGGCACTCTATGCAGCTCGAGCTGGCCGCGTAGGTCGACAGGGCGCATATGCCGAAGAACGCCACCAAGAGCATAGCCCGGGTAGTGGCAGCTTTATTCATAGGAACCTCCTTTGTGGGATGTTGAAGGCCAACGGCCTTGAGCCGGCGCGCTTAATAAAAAAGCAACGCTACTCTGGCTCAAGTATAAACCGGAACTAATATGCGCGTAAATAGATAAATAAAAAAATATATATATGACTAAAATACTTAAGTTGACAATTTTCCCAAGGATTAGTAGGCTGAGCCAGCAACCGTGCCTATAACAAGGATAGCCCGTGAAAAAATTCCTCGACAAGCTGTCGTCGCTCAAATTGGCCATAGGCCTGATAGCCTATTTGGCCCTGACCGGCATCATGGCTACGCTTATACCCCAGGGCCTTGCCCCGGAAGTCTACCGTGCCCAGTATCCGCGACTTTTGGCCGAGCTCATCGTGCAGACGGGCTTCGGCTCCTTTTTTAGCTCTATACTGTTCATAGTGCCCGCGCTCTTATTCTTCGCTAATCTATCGGCCTGCACGGTAAAGCGTTTCCTTCGCGAGCTTAAGAAGAAAGGGCCAAAACGTTTCGGCCCTGATATTCTGCACCTTGGCCTAATCTTTTTGGTAATAGGCGCAATATGGTCATACTCCAACCACCAGGAGGGCTCGGTTACCCTGGCTCCCGGCGAGGGCGTTAACCTCCCCGATGGCTCGGTGATGGAGCTCAAGGATTTCCGCTTTGAGCGCTACGAGGACGGCAGGCCGCGCGATTGGGTGTCCGTCGTAGACTTAAGCAAGGACGGCACGCTCGTAAAAGAGGACTTTGAGCTGCGGGTGAACACGCCGCTGCGCTATGCCGGGCTTACCCTCTACCAGGCCAGCTACTCCGAGCGGAGCGCCCTCGTGCTTAAGGATTCCGCGGGCAGGGAATTCCGTATAGCGCAGGGCGAGGAATTGAGCCTTGAAGGCTTAAAGCTCTTCTTTATGGCCCCTGAAGGATCTAATCCTGAACAGGCCATGCAGGCCATGCCGCCCCCTGCCGCCCTGGCAAGCGGCGCCCGGGCGGTGCTCCGCGTAGGCGACGCAAGCGGCGAGCGCGTCGTGCGCGTGGGCCAGGGCGATACCCTGGGCGCCATAAGCGTGCTGGGCTTCCGCACCGAGCTTTCCACCGGCATACAGGCCGTGGTCGATCCCGGCTATCCCCTGGTGTTTTTCGCCTTTATCCTGATCAGCCTTGGCACGGCCCTTACCTTTATTCAGAAACTCAAGGAGCTTTCATGACCCTTACCCAGCTACTCGCAAGCGGCGCTTTCGCCCTTATAGCCGCGGCCGCCGTCGTGCAGATAGTATGGCTCTTTGGCAAAAAAGAGCGCCCCGACCCCGTGTCCTCCTGGGCCTTGGCCTTGAGCGCAGTCCTCCTCATAGCAGAATTAACGCTACGGAGCATAGAGATAGGCTTCGTGGCGCTTACGAGCACCTATGAGTCCCTGCTTTTCTACGCTGCGGCCATAGCCCTCTTGGCCGTGGCCTACCGTTTCCAGAAAAAGCTGCCCTACAGCCAGGGCGCGGTATTCGGCGCTACCATGTTTACTATCGTTTTAATGGCGGTGGCCAGCTCGCCCCTTATACCCAAAGGCGCTTTGCCGCCCATACCCGCCCTACGCTCGGGCTGGCTGCTGTTGCACGTGAGCTTCTCGTTCATAGGCGAGGCCTTCTTCGTGGTGAGCTTCGTGGCTTCTTTAATATTCCTTGCTACTAAGGATGAGGCTAAGAAGCTGGCGCTCGACAAGATTACGTATACGTCCATAGCCATAGGCTATGTGTTCTTTACTTCAGGCGCGCTAGCGTTCGGCGCTATATGGGCCGAGCAGGCCTGGGGCCGCTGGTGGGGCTGGGATCCCAAGGAAACCTGGGCTTTGGTAACCTGGCTCGTGTATACGGCCTACCTGCACCTGCGCATCATCATGAAGCGCAAGGATTCCTGGCCGTCCATCATAGCGGTGGCAGGCTTCCTCTGCACGGTATTTACCTTCTTCGGCGTCAACTACCTCTTGCCGGGCATGCACAGCTACGGCTGAGCGCTTGTACTATAGGCTGTAGCCGGGAGCGTTGGCCTCGCCCGCTAGCCAGTTCTGGTAAGCGCCCTCGTCATAGGGATAGTCCCATGCTCCTTGCCTGTGTATAAGCCGGCCTCCAAAGCCGGCTTTAAATAGATAGAGGCCATACATGGGATGCGAGGGGTCGGGCCGCGGGGCCACGCCGAACATATCATAGGCGGCACAGCCGGAATCGCGAGCGCTTTTCATGGCGGCCCATTGCAGTGCGTAACTTGCCATATGATTACGGTCTTCGTCGGCTGAAGCGCCATAGAGGTAGCTTGCTCCATCGGCCGCTGTAGAGAGGAAGAGCGCTGCGAGCGGCTTACCCTCTTTTTCCGCTAAAAGCAGGCGTATGTTCGCGTCCTTGGCCCGTTGTCCTGGCAGCGAATCGAAATAGTCCGGCTTATGCGCTTGTATGCGATTGCGCCGCGCGCTAGCCGCGTAGAGCGCGTTCCATGCTGGCAGGTCCTCGGCACGGCCCTCCCGCACCTTCACTGATCTCCGCTCGGCTAAGCGTATATTGTACCGCGTTTTGGGTTTCATGCGCTTAAGCAGCTCGTCGTCGTCGCCTTGTAAATCGACGATCATGGTATCGGGCGGCAGTATGTCGCTGGGGGCTTTTCGTAGGCCAACTTCAGCTACCCCCCAGTTCATGCGGAGCTCGCGCAAGCGCGGCTCTGGAGGGCCCAGCCAGTAACCTTTTTCGTCAAAGTAATCGTCTTCCTCGGCATAAGGGGATAGCCAAGGCAAGTCCCAGCGTACAAAGATGCACCCTTGGCCCAGTAACGCATGCAAGTCCGCGGATAATAAGGCCAGATATGGCCCCCGTCTATTATGGTCTGGCAGTTCCTCCGGCCCGAAGGGTACATAGGCTATGCTTGCGCCATCGCCTAACTCACGCAACAGCACCAGGATATCGCCCGCTGGCTTACCTTCAAACTCAAGGTCGAATGAGAGAGGCTTCCAGCCAAGCTTTCGCTTTATGCGGCCCCAAAGCGCTGTTTGTTGCAGTAGGCGCGTTGAGGCGAGTTCCGCTGGCGGCTTAGGCCGTATTCGGATATTCACGCACGACTCCATAATAATGGTAAACCCCGTGAAACTCACGGTTCATTAATGAGAGGTCTATGCTTGGGTCGCCATCGATCTATGGCCTTACTTGCCGCAGCACTGCTTGTATTTTTTGCCCGAACCGCAGGGGCAGGGATCGTTCCTGCCTACTTTAGGCGCCGCGCGGGTAATGGTAGCGGTCTTAAGTTCCCCTGATTCGTAGAGCCAGGTATCGTCCTTCTTAATGAAGGTAGCCAGTTCATGGTGCTCTTCGTTGCGTCCGTTCATGATATAGGAAGCCTTGAATTCGACGAGGCCATCCTTATCGGCGGCGCCGCCCTTTTCCGTGCGTACTATGCTCAAGCCCTTCCACTGGGCGCTTTCGCTCCAATCCTTGGTAGCGCCTTCGTCTATATTCTCGTCCTTCACGCAGCTTGCCATGATATGGCCTATCTCGTGCTTAACGTAGGCGCTGTAACGGCTGCGCATAAGGGCTTCAGCCGTGGAGGCCTTGGCCGCGCCGCTTATTATGGGGCCGCAGCAGGACTCAAATGCGCGGCCGGAACCGCAGGGACAGGCTTCTTTCATTCAGTATCCTCCGACAGGCTGTTGTACCCCGAACGGGCATGAGGGAGCAAGCCCTAGGGCCAAACCGTAGCCGCCGGCCCTGGCTCTACGCCCAGCCTGCTATGCGGGGGCCAGCTCGTCCGTCTTGCGCTGCGCATGGGCGAGGCCCCGCAGTTCCCTAAAGAAAAAGAGGCCGGTGAGCAGAGCGGATAGCAGGTCCGCTATAGGCGGGGCCATCCACAATCCTGTTAAGCCGAAGCGCAAGGGCAGTGTGATGATTAAGGGGATTAGGAGCAGCACCTGCCGTGAGAGCGATAGGAGCATAGCCTGTTTGGGCTTGCCTGATGCTTGGAAATAGCCGGCGGCCACGATCTGGAAGCCTATGAGCGGCATCATAAGAAGGTATATGCGTAGAGCTCTGCTGCCCAGCTCAAGCAGTTCCAGGGAAGAACCGGCGAAGAGCCCCGCAAAGGCGCGGGGGAAGAGCTGTATGAGTAGCCAGCCGCCTGTGACGAGGCTGCTTGCCGCGCCTATCGCCAAAAGCATAGCCGTGCGAACCCTACCAAAATTCCTGGCCCCGTAGTTGTAGCCCACGATGGGCTGTACGCCTTGATTTAGGCCGAAGATGGGCATGAGGAAAAAGGTGACCACCGAAAAGATGATGCCCATGGTGGATACGGCCAGGTCGCCGCCATAGCGCTGCAGCTGGTTGTTCAAAAGGCCGTTGAGCGCGGAGGATGCCAGCTGCATGGCGAAGGGAGCCATGCCTATGGCCAACATAGGCAACACTATGCCGCTTTTTGGGGCTAGGTTGCGCAGCCGCAGCTTAAGGTGGCTGCGCCCGCCTAAATAGTAGGCCATTACCCACAGCGCGGATACGCCTTGGGATATGACGGTGGCCAATGCCGCGCCGCGTACGCCCATGCCAAGCACCAGTATGAACAGCGCGTCCAATATAATATTGAGCAGCGCGCCTATGAGCATGGTGGCCATGGCCACCTTAGGGTTGCCTTCGCCGCGTATAAAGTTGTTCATGCCGAAGCCCATAGCCTGGAATATGCTACCCATCAATATGATGGAGCTATAGTCCTTGGCATAGGGCAGGATGGCATCGCTGGCGCCAAAGAGGCGCAAGAGGGGGGTGAGAAAGCTCAAGCCCAGGACGGTCAGCGTAAGCGCTATGGCGCCGAGCAGGAAGGCGGCGTTGCCCAGTATGTGTTCCGCCTCCGCCTCCTTTTTTTCGCCAAGGCGTATCGACACCAAAGCCGAACCGCCCATGCCCACCAGCATGCCGAAGGCCATGAGTATGAGCATGAGGGGAAAGGCCACGGTAGCGCCGGCAAGGCCGAGCGGGCCTACGCCTTGCCCTATAAAGATGCGGTCCACGACGTTGTAAATGGCGTTTACCATCATGCCCACAATGGCCGGCAGCGAAAAGCGCAGTAAAAGGCTCCCTATGGGCGCTTTGCCCAGTTCTTCTGTTCTATCCATAAATGCTCCTAGAGTGTGCGTAAGATTTCAATGAGGGTTGAAAAGCCCGCCTCGAGGCCTTCGCGCTCGACCGGGCCCAGTTTTTCGGTTTTTTCGGCAAGAGCGCGTCGCAACTCGTCCATTGCCTCACGCGCCTTGGACAGTCCCTGTTCGCTGATAATGAGCATAGCCTTGCGCCTGTCGGCCGGGTCCTGCTCGCGACGGAGGAGGCCCGCTCCTTCCAACTCGTCCACGAGGCCGGTAAGGCTCGCCTTGGTAAGGGCAAGGCAGGCGCCCAGTTCAGTGGCGGTGGACGGTCCTTTATCCCTCAGTATCATGAGAGCCTTTGCCTGGCTGCGCGACAGCCCTATGCTCGACCTAATATCGACATGGAAGGTGGGCATGACGTGTTTGTGAAAAAGGGGCATGAACTCCAAGAGCAGCTCAAGAAGCCGCTGTTCTGGGCGTTCGGATACGGCTGTGTCCGTAGGCAGGATAGTCCTCCTGAAAAGTTCATAATTAAACTATCAGGAATTTAACGAATAGCGGCGATAAATGCAAGGGCTTTGAAATGGTGGGTAGTGGATGGAAGGGCTCGGGCGAAAGAGGCCAGCACACGCGCCTTGGCGGGGCATGGCTACTCCGCCCGAGGCGACGCGAGGAAAGATAAGCTTAATCTATATGAAGATAGCTTAAATCTTCGCCTTGAGTACGGCTTCTTTAAAAGCCTTGCTGAAGGTAAAGCGTGGCACCTTGGTGGCTTTCTTGGCGGGTATCTTTATGGATTCGCCGGTAAGGGGATTCCTGCCTACGCGGGCGGCGGTGGCGGGCTTTTCCTTGGCATGCACCTTGCCGAGGTTGCCTACCGGTACGCGGCTGCCCTGCATTACGCCTGATTCCAGGAGGCCGAATACTAAATCCAGTATTTCGCGGGCTTCCTTACGGCTTATGCCCTTGCTCTCGGCCAGATAAGCCGACATCGTGGTAAGGGTGTACTTTTCAGGCAGGCTCACCTTCTTAGGCGGGGCTTTGGCGGCTTCGGCCTTAGGCGCCGCTTTCTTTGCGGGGGTTTTTTTTGCGGTAGCTTTTGTGCTTGCCATATCGTTTGTTCTCCAGAATTAATAGGATGGCTAATAGTAGTACGAAGAGTGCCCAGCCTGCAAGCGAAAGCGTTAAAGGTATTGAATGCCTAGGATAATGCGCTACATTAGTGCGATAATCGCGCATCGGAGTTTTACCATGAAGAAGTATAGCATCGTATTGGCGCTCACGGCCCTCCTCCTAGCCTCCTGCGCCTCTCAATCGGCGTACCGCTACGCCGCCGATAGCCTTGAGCGCGGAGACTACGTAAGCGCCGCGCTCAACGCGGCCAGGTCGCTGTCCCATGACGCGAAAAACTATAAGGCCCTAGACCTTTTGCAGAAGTCTTTCCCGCTGGCGCAGGAGTCTATGGAGGCCGAGTCGTCCAACGCCTTGGCCAGCGGCCAGGCGCGGCTTTGGGAACGCGTGGCCGCGGCTTGGGAGGCTATGCACGCGATGAATGACGCCATACAGCGCCTGCCTGCGCTTTACCGCAAGGGGTCCAAGTCGCCGGTAAGCTTCAAGCTCGTCTATAATCAGAGCTTGCTGGCTCAGGCTAGGGCGGAGGCGGCAGAAAACCGCTATCAGGAAGGCCTCGTCCTGGCCCGCGCGGGCGACCGGCGTTCGTATCGCGAGGCCTACGAGAATTTCCTTGTATCCATGGATTACCAGGCCGGCTACAAAGACGCGGCTAAGCGGGCTGAAGAAGTCCGCGCGCTAGGGTCGGACCGCATAGCCGTCATACCCTTCGTTACGGCGCCCGGCTTAAGCGACCCGCTCAATAGCTCGGGTTTGCTCTACGACGCCTTCCTGTCGCAACTCGTGACGGGAGCGGCGCGCAAGACCTTCCTGCAGGTGGTGGAACGCGGCCGTATAGAGGCCCTGCTAAGCGAGCGCGAGTTCTCCATAAGCGAGCTGATGGACGGCAGGCTCAAGCCCACGGCCTTTGGTTTCTACGGCGCCAATATCATCGTGTTCGGGCAGCTGCTCTCTATAAGCTACGCCTACCCCACGGTAACGAGCGTGGCTGAATTCTTTGAAGCTATCGTAGACGAGCCTATACCCGGTGCCCTGCCGGTAAACGGCGTCGTGCCTACCCAAAAAGCGCTTAAGCGCGTACTTGTCAACCGCTTTACCAAGAGCTCTTCGCTGACGGTAACGATAGCCTATCGGGCCGTTAACGCCGAGAATTCGGTGATCGTCGACGCCGACACCCGCAGCCTCTCGGCCGCGGACGAGCATGTATGGGCCCTGTACTTAGGCGATAAGGAGGCGTTGCCGCCGGCCTACCTGAGCCTCGTGCAGGCTAAGGAACGGGACATACGGGGGCCGCAGGAGCTGCTGCCTGCGCTCTGCTCCACGCTCGGCGCTCAGCTGGCCTCCAGGCTCGTCGCCAGCTTTTAAGCGCGCTGGTCGCGCTTATAGGTTTTGCGCTCCTGGGCTAAGAGTATGGTCTTCCGCAGGCGTATGGACTTGGGGGTGACTTCCACCATTTCGTCTTCCTGCAGGTAGAGTATGGCGCGCTCCAGGGTCATAGGCTGTATGGGCGTAAGGGTAAGGGCTTCGTCCTTGAGCACCGAGCGCATATTGGACAGTTTCTTTTCCTTGGCGGGGTTCACGTTCAGGTCGGAGTCCAGATTGTGCTCGCCTATGATCATGCCTTCGTATATCTCTTCGCCCGGCGTTATGAAGAGCCTGCCGCGCGGCTCAAGGTGATAGAGGCCATAGGTGACGCTCACGCCCGAGCGGTCCGATACCAAGAAGCCGGTGAAGCGGTCGTTGAAATCGCCCCGGTATTCCTCGTAGCCTGAAAAATAGGAGTTCATGATGCCCGTGCCCTTGGTGTCCGTAAGGAAGCTGTCCCGGTAGCCTATGAGGGCGCGGGAGGGCACGGAAAATTCCAGGCGCACCCGGGCGCCGTCGTGGCAGGTATAGGAGAGCATGCGGCCCTTGCGCATGGACATCTTCTCGGTAACGATGCCCGCGTAGCTCTCCATGCAGTCCACGGACAGCATTTCCACCGGCTCGAGCTTCTTTCCATCGCGATACTTGAAGATTACCTCGGGCCGGCTCACGCATATCTCGAAATCCTCGCGCCGCAGGGTCTCGATAAGGATGACGAGCTGGAACTCGCCGCGGCCGCGCACGATGAAGCCGCCGCCTTCCTTGGATTCCTCCACCTGTATGGACACGTTCTTAAGGGTTTCCTTCTGCAGGCGCTCGAGGAGCTTCAGCGACTGTACCTTCTTTCCGTCGCGTCCCGATAGGGGGGAACTGTTGACGAAGAACTTCATGGATACCGTGGGCTCGTCTATGAAGAGGCGCTTTAGGGCCTTAGGCGCGTCGCGGGTGCATATCGTGTCGCCTATGTGCACGTTCTCTATGCCCGACAGCACGATGATGTCGCCTGGCTCCACAGCCTGGGTCTCTACGAGCTTAACGCCCGAATAGGTATGGAGTTTGGATATGTTGAGGTTTTCGCGAGCGTCGCCCTCGCCTATGCGCACGAGCTTGTCGTCGGCCCTAGCCCTGCCGTTTACCACCTTGCCTATGGCCTGCCTGCCGAAGTAGTCCGAGTAGGACAGGTCTGATACCAGCATCTGAAAGGGCTCGTCCTTAGTGTAGGCAGGCGCGGGTATTTCGCGGACTATGGCCTCGAAGAGGGGCGTGAGGTCTGTGCCCTGGGCGTCCAGGCTCTCCTGGGCTATGCCGAGCTTGCCTATGGCGTAGAGCAGGGGAAACTCGGTCTGTTCCTCGCTGGCGCCGAGGTCTATGAAGAGGTCGTATATCTCGCTTAACACCTCGGCGGGCCTCGCGTCGGGGCGGTCTATCTTATTAATGACCACGACTATGGACAGGCCGCCCGCGAGCGCCTTGTTGAGCACGAAGCGGGTCTGGGGCA
>DHVU01000006.1:0-25620 GCA_002412825.1 Spirochaetaceae bacterium UBA5200 | reverse complement strand
TCGCCGCCGAAGTCGGCGTGGCCCGGGGTGTCCAGTATATTGATCTTCGTGCCCTGCCATAGCACCGAGCAGTTTTTGGCCGCTATGGTTATGCCGCGCTCCCGCTCAAGGTCCATGCTGTCCATGAGGCGCTCAGGGGCTTCCTGCCCGGCGCGGAATACGCCCGATTGGCGGAACATGGCGTCCACGAGCGTGGTCTTGCCGTGGTCTACGTGGGCGATTATGGCGATATTGCGGATGGCCTGATTCGATGCGTTCTTATGGGGCATAGCGTGTACCTGATTTCGTTCGCGTACGGCGGGTATTGAAGCCACTTTAGCGGGGGATGCAAGCACTATATAGGAAAAAGTTCCGGGCGTATAGGCTCAGTTAGTTCCCCGAAGCTTGTGTCTGAGCAGTCAGGTACGCCATATATGGTGTGACTCTTCACATACCGCATACCATCGCATGTTGGTTTTTCGAGGAGACACAAGCTTCGGGGAACTAACATAGGCTCAGCTGGGCTCGATGGCAGGCCTTTACGCTATACGGGGCAGCTCAATGCACAGGCGGCAGCCGCCGCCGAGCTCGTTGGCTATGGAGCAGGAGCCTCCGTAGCCCTCGGCTATGGCCTTTACTATGGCCAGGCCCAGGCCCGAATGGCTATCGGCCTTGCCCTCGGGGCGATCCGTATAGAAGCGCTCGAACAGCATTCCTGCCATGTCCGGAGGAAAGCCCGGACCCTGGTCGCGTATGGATACGCGGTAATACGGGCCTGCCTCTTCAAGGCTAACCGACACCGCGGATCCGGGGGGCGCGAAAGACAGCGCGTTGTCCACCGGGTTGACGATGAGCTGCACCAGGCGGTCGGCGTTTATGCGCGTAAGCGCGGGTCCATCAACGGCCGACGCAAAGGACAGGCTTACCAAGGGATAGTCTTTGTGCGGGTAGCGGCCCAGTATGCCGGGTATAAAGGCGGCAAGGTCAATCTCGTCCGCGCGCTCGCCTTCTAGGCGGTTGTCTATGCCGCTTATCTCGCGGAGCCCGGCCAGGAGGCGCTCCATGCGCAATTCCTCGTCGCGTATGCCCTCAAGGAGGCTCTCTTCTTTGACAGCGGATCCGATTGCCAGCTCCGCCGCCCCGCGTATGGCCGCTAAGGGGTTTTTAAGCTCGTGCATGAGGTCGGCGGTAAAGCCGTCTATGTAGGCTATGCGCTTCTTAAGCTTATCGGCAAGCGCAGCCAAGGCGCGCGAAAGGTCGCCTATCTCGTCTTTGCGCTTGAGACCGGTAAAGCGGCCACGCAGGCGACCCGAGCCGTCGAGCGCCGTCTCCGCCTCGGTCTTAAGCCTGCCTATGGGCACGGTAATAGTAAGCGCGAGCAGTATGGAAAGCACCAGCGAGGCGAGGAGCGATATCACGAAGATGCGTATGATATCCAGCCTGAGCACGTAGAGCCGCACCAATATGCCGTAGGTAGAGCGCGATACCAGCACCACGCCGCGTACCTGGCTTGGCGTTTCCCCAAATATGGGTATGGCGGAGTAGAGATTTACCGACACCTGGCCGCCCGTGGACAGCCTCGTTATGGCGCCGTAACGCCCGGCCAGCGCCGCCTGTACCTCGGGGCCGAGGAAGCGCGCGGCGCCCGAATAGAAATCGGCGTTGTTATATTCGGCCTGCGGAGGCAAGAAGAGCCGCCGCAGCAGGTTCAAGGGATAGACGACGATGCGGTAGAGCGGATGCTCGTTGGCGCGAGGGTTAGCCGTTATGGCGTCCACTGCCTTGGCCGCCTCGCTAAGGCTGCCTGTGCGCTCCGTATCATACAAGGCTGGGGCGGGCAGGCCCTGCTCCGGCAAGCTCTCCTCTTGCGAATCTTTGCCAGGCGGCGCGGCAGGGCGCGTAATGCTTGCCGAATCGGCTAGGAGCCTGCCCTCCGCGTCAATGACGCGCAGGCGCGAGTCAACGCGGCCGGCCAGGCGCCGCAGTATGAGCGCCGCTTGGGAAGCCATGTCATCTCCCTCCAGGGCAGAGGCTAAGAGCCGTCCTTGCTGTATCATGGAGCCTTCCTGGGTTTCCAGGAGCTGCTTTTCGTAGCTGTCCAGGTAGAGGAGGCTTGCCATGGGCAGGAAGAGCAAGAGGAGGTTAAAGGCAAGGAGCCGCATCGATATGCGCTTCATAAGCCGCTCATTCCGCGCTCACTGTCCCGAACGCAGCCGATAGCCAAGGCCGTACACGGCCTCTATGCGCTCGAAGGGCTTGCCCCCATCGCCCAGCTTGGCCCGTATGCGCTTGATGTGGCTATCGGCGGCGCGGTCGTTGGGATAGGCGTCCTCGGGAAAAGCGGCCAGCATGAGCTGTTCGCGGGTCTTTACCGCGCCGGGGGCGGCGGCAAGGCTGCGCAGTATGCGGAACTCGGTAACGGTAAGCGGCAGCTGGCGGCCGTCCACCCGCGCCAGGTAGCGCTCGTCGTCCAATTCCAGGGATCCGGAGCTGAGCTTGAACGCGTCCGCCTGCGGCTCCGTCCCGGCCGAGCTGCGGCGCAGGGCGGCATGGATGCGCGCTATGAGCTCGCGCATGCCGAAGGGCTTGCACACATAGTCGTCGCCGCCGGATTCTAGGCCCAGCACGCGGTCTATCTCTTCGTCGCGCGAGGACAGGAATATAAGCGGCAGCGACAGGGAGAGGCCGCGTAGCCGCCTGCAGAGCTCAAGGCCGTCCATGCGCGGCATCATGACGTCCAGTATGGCAAGGCTGGGCAGTGCCGCTTCAAACGCCAGCCAGGCGTCCGCGCCGTTGGCGTATTCGTCAACCGCGTAGCCTTCCCGCTCGAGGGCTACCCGTACCATCGCCCTGATATTCTTCTCGTCGTCCACCACGGCTATCCTATGCATGATGGAATGAGCATAGCACGGCGGCGCCCTTGACGCAGCCCCGGATACGGCATCCGGGAGGCCGCTGCGGCGTAATGCCCGAATTTTGCCACAATGCCGCCGTTCTTTCGCCTTAATCGGGGGCTAGGCTTAGCATCATCATGGAGAAGACAAGGAGCATTTTATGAAGGCAGTCTATCGCTACTCGGGCGGCATGGGCTTTAAGGTTCTCTTAATGGGCTTGCTCATACTCATCATGCTCATACCGGCGGCCCTGGTGCGCGAGGTGATACGCGAGCGCTCATACCGGGCCGATCAGGTCGAGTGGGAGATACTGGAATCCTGGGGCGGGCAGCTGAGACTGGCCGGGCCGGTATTGCGCATACCCTGCGTGGGGCTTGAAGAGCTGAGCATTAAGGACGACAAGGGCAGGGAGACTAAGGAGCTGCGAAGCTACGCCTTTGACCTGTGGGTAAGCCCTACGCTCTTGGAAACGGAGGGAGCGCTTGCCACCGAGCGCAAGAGCCGGGGCATATACTCGGTTCCAGTGTTCTCCGGTAGCCTAAGGCTTTCGGGCAGCTTCGATGCCGCAGAGGCGATCGCTTCGCTCAAGCCCAACGAAAAGCCGCTCATGGAGCAGGCCGAACTCGTGCTGTCCATAGCCAACCAGAAGGGCATACGGAGCCTTGAGCCCGCGCAATGGGACGGCAGGGCAATGGCCTTCAAGCCAGGCGATTCGGGCTTCGGCCTCTTGTCTGGCGGCGTGCATGCGGCCATAGCGCATACGCCTGGCATTTCCTCGGCTTTCAATATGGAGCTTTCAATCCAGGGCGGAGGCAGCGTATGGCTCCTGCCACTGGGCGAGCAGAGCAGGGCGGGCCTATCCGCGGATTGGCCGGCCCCTTCGTATCAGGGCAATTACCTGCCCGCGAGCCATGGCCTTGATGAAGCGGGCTTTGACGCCCGCTGGGACATCAGTTATCTAAGCCACGGTATACCGCTGTTCTGGACAGGAGGAAAGGCGATAGAAGGAAAGCTGAGCCAGTCATTCTTCGGCGTGGATTTCCTTAAGGTGCTCGACCACTACGCCCTTAACGAACGGGCAGCCAAGTATGCCATACTCTTCATCGTCGTGCCTTTCCTAGCCTTGTTCATGCTTGAGCTTTTCGGCAAGCGGCGCGTACATCCCGTTCAATACCTGCTGGCGGGCATAGCCAATATGGTATTCTACCTGCTCCTCTTATCGCTCTCAGAACACATACACTTTAACGCGGCCTATGCCCTGTCCGCTATAGCCGTAAGCGTCATGGTTTTCCTCTATTCATGGTCACTCTTTAAGGAGCTGGCCAAAGCATGGTACATGGTCCCAGTCATGGGGCTCTCGTACCTCTACCTCTTCATTACGCTTCAGTCGGAGGATTGGGCTCTGCTCATTGGCTCCCTTGGCATGTTCGCCGTGCTGGCCCTGGTCATGTTCGTTACCCGCAACGTGGATTGGTACGGCAAGGGCAGGCCGCCCGTGGCTTCTGTGCTGCCGGAGGAGGATGCATAGGCTTCTAGTCCCTGTCGGCGAGCCGCCGCCGCTTACTTTATGCCGTAGACTTTCAGCGTAGCCCGGCCGTCTTTGAGGCGGCCGGCCGTTTTATAGTAGAACGCTATGGAGCGGATGAAGCGCCGGTTACCCTGCAGATCGACCGCCCGAGAGCGCGTTCCTTCCGCGAAACGGTGGCGCACCGGTATTTCGTCTTTTTTCCCATCGGCGTAGGTGACGAGTATGCGCTCTATCTCTATGTCGTTCCCGTCGGCCTGGAATACGAGCTTGGTAAAACGGCCTTCTTTGAGGCCTACGGCGAGGATATCAAAGTCGGCCACGAAGCTCACGGCTATTTCGCCTATAAGCTCGCCCTTGCCCATCAGCGTGCGAAGCTCGTCCTGGCTCTGGGAGAAGACCGAACTGGCCGCGGCGGTCATGATGATAACCATTAAGAATCGTTTCATGGATCCTCCTTAGCGCTACTATAGCGCTGCCGACTCTGCATTTCCAAATTACTCCGTTAGCTCTAGCAAAAAAAAACAGCGCCGCGCGTTGGAGCGCGGCGCCTGTGTGGCCGTAGCCTAAGCCTAACTAGATGATCAGACGGATCTATTCAGTCCTTACTGGCGGCCTATCGTGGCTACCATGACCGCCTTGATCGTGTGGAGGCGGTTCTCGGCCTCGTCGAACACGACGGAGTGGCGGCTGCGGAATACCTCATCGCTTACTTCCTGCTCCATGATGCCGTGCTCTTTGCCCACCTGGCGGCCCACTTCGGTGTCCTGGTCGTGGAAGGCGGGAAGGCAATGGAGGAATATGCAGTCGGGGTTGCCGGTCTTGCGTATGAAGTCCATAGTTACGCGGTAGTCCTTAAGCTGCTTGATGCGCTCGGCGAACTTGGCTTCCTCGCCCATGGATACCCATACGTCGGTATAGAGCGCGTCGGCGCCCTTGAGCGCCTCGTCGGCCTTGCTTATGTCGAAGAACTCGATCTTGCCGCCGGTGCCCGCGGCTACCTTCTTCATCTCCGCGGTGAGGGCTTCGTTGGGCCACAGCTCCTTAGGAGCGAGGGCGACGAAGTGCAGGCCCATCTTTGCCGAGCCTATCATGAGGGCGTTGCCCATGTTGTTGCGCGCGTCGCCGCAGTACACCATCTTTACCTTGGACAGGGGCTTTTTTACGTGCTCTTCGATGGTCATAAGGTCGGCGAGTATCTGGGTGGGGTGATCGTCGTCGGTAAGGCCGTTCCATACCGGTATGCCGGCGTGCTTGGCCAGGTCTTCCACGAGCTTCTGGGAGAAGCCGCGGTATTGTATGCCGTCGTACATGCGGCCGAGCACCTTGGCGGTGTCCTCTACCGATTCCTTCTTGCCCATCTGGCTGTTGGTAAGGAAGGTTACGTTGCCGCCCTCGTCCCAACAGGCGGTCTCAAAGGCGCAGCGGGTACGCGTGGAGGCCTTGTCGAAAATGAGCACGATATTCCTGCGCTCAAGGAGGTCGCCGCGTATGCCGGCGCGTTTCTTGGCCTTGAGGTCATGGGAGAGGTCGAGGAAATAGCGGATCTCCTCGGTACTAAAGTCCTTGAGGGTAAGAAAGCTGCGACCCTTTAAATTTACGGGCATGGGGTATCCTCCTTATTGTGTAGAACGCGCCACTGGGGGCGGTTCTGGGTATAGCACCGAGGGGCATGCGCGGTCAAGAGAGGGCTGCTATTCATTGTCCTGAATAAAAATACGAGAGAACTCAGGGCGGCGAGGGCAGGGTCGCGGCAAGACGATTCCAGTCAGGCTCAGGCAGATCCCTGGGGAAGAGCCCGTCTATGCGCAACAGGACTATGCCGTGTATGTAGCCCCAGTTCGCGGCCACGGCGTCTATATCCAGTGCTGATGCATTCCTCGCCGGGGCATTCGCAGGATTCTCGGCTCCAGCAGTTTGCGTAGCACCCCACTGAGGCCTGGTTGCCAGCGCCCTAGCCAGGATGAGGAGCGAGCGCCGGGCCCATTGCATACTGCCTTCAGGCATACTGCAAACCAGGGGAGAGTTCATTAAGCGGTATAGGGCTGGGTGCCCCACGGCAAAGTCCATATACGCCCTGCCAAGGAGCGCTACCAACGGGTTTACAGCGGCCTCATCCGGCGGCGAATCAGCTGCTGTCCATGCGCGCTCGAGTTCTTCGCAGAGCAGGCGGAAGCCCTCGTCGGCAACGGCGCCAAGGAAGGCCTCCTTGTCCTTAAAGTGGCGATACGGGGCAGTCTTGGATACGCCGGCGCGCTCGGCTAGGGAGCGTAGGCTAATGAGCTCCGCTCCTTCGGTTTCAAGAGCCTCAAGGCCGAGCTTTATAAGCTCAGTGCGTAGCTGTCCATGGTGGTAGCTGTCCGGGGCTTTCAGGGTATACCTCCTAGGTTCCATGAACGGTATCATCGGCTTCCGCCAATTCTAGCGCTCCAATGCCGGGCCGGTCAAAGGGCAATTAGTTCCCCGAAGCTTGTGTCTCCGTGTTAGATCATCATGCGCTGGTATGGGGTACTTTGTCGGCCATACCATAGATGGCGTAGATGACTGCCCAGACACAAGCTTCGGGGAACTAATCAAAGTTCAATAAGCAAAGATGGCGGTGCCAACAATGTTGACACTGCCAACTAAGTTGAGTATACTCTGACTAGCGTAAACACGCAAGGCTGCCGCCGGTATAGTACGGGGCGCTTTATTTCCTAGCTCTGAGGAGAAACCACGATGAACGTATCATCAAGACGAATGGCAGGCATAGGGAGCGCAGTACTGGCCCTTGCGCTTGGCTTTAGTTCCTGCGCGGGCGAAGCCGCGCCGCGGCAAGCCCCGCTACCCGGCGTAGAGAGCGGCGCGCGCTTCGAACTCAGGCTCGAACCGGGCTCGGAGTACAGCAAGGCCATGAAGATAGCCTGGTTCAGCTATACGGTATGGCCCCAGCTGGCCGTGTGGCTAGAAAGCGCTGACGGCGCCTTTATCGACACTTTATACGTGACCGAGCTCGCCGTAAGCGGAAACTATACCGCGGCCCCCAAGAAAGGTAGGCCGGAAGCCCTGCCTGTGTGGTCGGCTACCAAAAAGGGCAGCGCGGACGCCGTATCCTCTCCTACCACAGTAGGCAGCGCCGTGTCCTATGGTAATGGCCTGGCCGCCCGCCTTCCCGCAGGCGAGTATGTCGTCAAGCTGGAAACCAACCGCTCATACGATTGGAACGCAGCCTATACCAAGAAGAACGCCGGCGTGAACGGCCAGCCCTCCCTTATCTACGAGGCGCGGCTGTTCGTGGGCGCCGGAAGCACCGAGGCCAGCTTCAAGCCCATAGGCACCGGTTCGGTGGACGGTTCCGATGGCCTCATGCGGCCGAGCCTGGACGGCATCGATACGGCTTTGTCGCTCTTCAGAGCTATGACGGTGGCGTACCGCACGGACTAAACAGACGAATCTCATAACAGTTGCGGCTGATAGGGTAAATTGCCTATCGGCCATTTTTCATTTTTACCCTTTTACCTTTAAGCAAAACGTTTATACTGTAGCCTCATGGCTCGACGCCTGACAACCGAATGAGCTAGGCGGTAAAACTGCCTTTTAGCCGTATTGCGCGAGGTATACATGCCCACCCTAATCGCCATGGAGTTCAAGTCGGATCGCCTGCGCCTCATCGATCAGCGCATGCTGCCGCGCGAATACCTGTTTTTCGAGTGCCGCACCCACGAGGACTGCGAGTTTGCCATCAAGGATATGGTCGTCCGTGGCGCGCCGGCCATAGGGGCGGCTGCCGCCTACGGCGTGGCTCTGGCCGCCTTACAGTACCGGGGCCTCTCCGGCTCGGAATTCAGGCAGGGCATGGACGCGGCCATGGAAAGCCTCCTACGCTCGCGGCCCACCGCCGTGAACCTCCGCTGGGCCATAGAGCGCATGCGCGCCTTGCTCGACGCCCAGGGCGCGGCCGATCCCGCGGGAATCTACCCGGTCCTAAAGGCCGAAGCTGACGCCATACTGTACGAGGACGAACGCAAGAGCGAGCGCCTGTCGGAACTCGGCGTGGCGCTCATTCCCGACGGGGCTACCATACTGACGCACTGCAACACCGGCTCCCTGGCTGTGCCCGGGCTGGGCACGGCGCTGGGCATGGTAAAGGCGGCCTGGCGCTCGGGCAAGAAGCTGTCCGTGTACGCCGACGAGACGCGCCCGCGCCTGCAGGGCGCCAGGCTCACCGCCTGGGAACTCATGCAGGAGGGCATACCCGTTACCCTCATAGCGGACAGCGTGGCCGCCACCCTTATGCGCGATGGAAAAATAAGCCTGGTTGTCGTAGGCGCGGACCGCATAGCCGCCAACGGCGACAGCGCCAATAAGATAGGCACCTTCATGCTCTCAGTACTCGCCAAGCGCTACCAGGTTCCCTTTTACGTGGCCGCGCCGGTATCGACCATAGATTTTTCCTGCCCCGGCGGCGAGGGCATCGTCATAGAAGAGCGCGGCGCCGAGGAGCTTACGGAGATCGAGGGCCTGCGGGTTGCGCCAGCGGGAATGGCCGTCTATAACCCGGCCTTTGACCTTACGCCGGCCGAGCACATAAGCGCCATAGTCACCGAGCGCGGCCTGCTCTATCCGCCTTTCGGCCGGGCCATAGCCGCGCTCAATGCAGAGAACGATGAGGAGCAGAATTATGGATAGCGGGCGCATGAGATTCGATACGCGGGCCATACACGCCGGGGGCAAGGGCGCTCATCCCGAGCACGCCCTGAACCCGCCCATATTCATGACCTCCACCTTTAGCTTCGATAACACCGACAAGGTCGACGCGGTCATGAGCTTTGAAAGCGACGATTACGTGTACACCCGGGGCAACAACCCCACGCTGCGCCTCTTCGAGGAGCGCATGGCCAGCCTCGAGGGCGGCGCGGGAGCCGTGGCCTTCGCATCGGGCATGGCCGCCATTAGCTCAGTGCTCTTCTCGCTGTTGCGCCCCGGCGATAACGTGATAGCGCACAGGACGCTCTACGGCTCCACCCATGGCGTGCTTACCAAGCTCCTGCCCGACTACGGCATACAGGGCCGCATAGCCGATCTTGAGAAGCTTGACGAGCTCGCGTCGCTAACAGACGAGCGCACCAGGGTCATTTATTTTGAGAGCCCGAGCAATCCCAACCTGAGCATTATCGACATACGGTGCGTGTGCGCCTTCGCCAAGAGCCGCGGCATCAAGGTGATCATAGACAACACCTTCGCAACGCCTTATTTCCAGCGGCCGCTGGAGCTCGGCGCTGACGTGGTCGTGCACAGCGCCACCAAATACCTCTGCGGCCACGGCGACGTGGTGGCGGGCGTGGCCGTGGCTAAGGACCCCGACTACGTAAACAGCCTCAAGTTCGACTACATGTGCGAGTTCGGCGGCGCCCTTTCGCCCTTCAACGCATGGCTCCTCCTGCGGGGCATGAAGACCTTAGGCCTCCGCATGCGGGCCCATGAGGCCAACGCCATGGCCACGGCCCGTCATCTCCAAGGGCATCCTAAGCTGAGCGCCGTGTACTATCCGGGCCTCAATGATTTCCCGGGGCACGCGTTGGCCGCCAGCCAGATGAGCGGTTTCGGGGCCATAGTGAGCTTTGAGGTGAAGGGCGGGCTCGAGGCGGCCAAGCGGGTGGTGAACGGCATGCGGCTCTTTAAGCTCGCGGTAAGCTTAGGCGACTGCGAAACCCTCGTGCAGCTGCCCGCCGCCATGACCCACCGCGGCTACGACCATGAGCGGCTTAGGGACTTCGGCCTTACCGAAAGCATGATACGAATATCCCTGGGCTTAGAGGATGTAGAGGATATACTCGAAGAGCTCGATTACATACTGGCGAAAGCCTAAACCCTAAACGAGCGGAGGCTTAGCTATGAAAACCCTGCTGACTGGCGGCGCCATACTGACGATGGAAGGCCCGGAGCCTGAGCTTATATTCGGGGACCTGGGCATAGACGGCTCTACCATAGCCTTCGTGGGGGAAAAGCCCCCTTCCTTTATACCCGACCGCGCGCTTGACGCCTCCGGCTCCATAGTCATGCCCGGCCTCATCGACGCCCATACGCATATAGCCATGAGCCTCATGCGGCACTACGCCGACGACCTGCCCTTCTGGAACTGGCTCTTCGAGCGCATCATCCCCCTGGAAGGCAAGCTTAGCGAGCGCTACGTGTACGACGGCTCCATGCTGAGCATCGTGGAGATGATACGCGGCGGCATCACCTGCTTCGCCGATATGTACTTCAATATGAACGCCGTGGCCCAGGCTACCATGGAGTCCGGCCTGCGCGCCAATTTAAGCCGCGGCCTGTCCTATGAGGGCCCGGGCTCCTTGGGCAAGCTGGACGATACCCGCGCCTTTCACGCCGAGTGGCAGGGCAGGGGAGGGGGCCGCATTAGGGTGGACGTGGGGCCCCACGCCATCTATACCTGCCCGCCCGACTTCCTTAAGAAGGCCGTGGACCTGGCCGGCGAGCTCGACGCGCGCATACACATGCACCTGTCCGAGAGCAGGAAGGAAGTGGCTGACTGCCTGAAGGAGCACGGCAAGAGCCCCATAGCCTTGGTACGCGACCTTGGGCTCTTTTCCATCAAGACCTACGCCGCCCACTGCGTGCACCTGGACGACGAGGACATAGGCATACTTAAAGAGCACGATGTGGCGGTGATCAATAACCCCGCGAGCAACTTGAAGCTCGGCAACGGCTTCGCTCCCGTGGCTAAGCTCCTGGCTGCCGGCGTATGCCTGGGCCTAGGCACCGACGGCTCTGCTTCCAACAATAACCTCAACATGTTCGAGGAAATCAACCTGGCCGCCCTCGTCAACAAGGGAATAGCAGAGGACCCCACCGCCGTATCCGCCTATACGGCGCTTCGGATGGCCACCATAGGCGGCGCGCGGGCCCTGGGCCTGGACGCCGTTACCGGCAGCCTCAAGGCGGGCAAAAAAGCCGACATCATCCTCGTGGACGCAGAGTCGCCGCACTTCTATCCGCGCAACAGCGTAAGCGCCGCCCTGGTGTACGCCGCCCAGGCCTCAGACGTGAAAACGGTACTATGCGACGGTGAACTCCTTATGGCGGACAGGCGGCTCGTGAACCTTGACGAGGAGCGCATATGCGCCCGAGCCCAGGAAAGCGCTGCGGCCATGACCGGCAACGCCCATTTCCTTCCTTAAGCGGCCATATGAAAGCGGCAGGCGCGGATAGGGATATGCTTAGCGATAGGGGTAGCGCTATGGAAAGCGAGCGCGGCACATCGGCTGCGGTAGCGGAGGCGGCCGCGTACATCCGCGCGCGCATGAAGGGCCAGCCCGACACGGCCCTCATGCTGGGCTCGGGCTTGGGACTCCTGGCCGACGAGCTTGAGAATCCCGTGGCCATAGCCTACGCCGATATACCCCACTTCCCCCTGTCCACGGCTCCCGGCCACGCCGGTGTCATGACCCTAGGCAGGCTCCAAGGCGCGCGGGTACTGGTCATGGGCGGCCGCTTTCACCGCTACGAGGGCTATAGCCAGGAGCGTATTGCCTTTCCGCCGCGGGTAATGCGCGCCCTGGGCATAAAGAACCTGATACTCACCAATGCCGCCGGGGGCGTGAACGAGTCCTACAAGCCCGGCGACCTCATGCTCATAAGCGACCACATCAATATGACAGGGCAGAGCACACTGCGCGGTCCCCATGACGAAAGCTTGGGTCCGCGCTTTCCCGACTTAAGCCGACTCTACGATCCCTGGCTATCGGGCTTACTAGGGGAAGCAGGCGACGAGTTAGGCCTTACGCTACGGCGCGGCGTGTACGCCTGGATGGCCGGCCCCTCCTTCGAGACGCCCGCGGAAATACGCATGCTGCGCGCCTTCGGCGCTGACGCGGTGGGCATGTCCACGGTGCCCGAGGCCATAGCCGCCCGCCATTGCGGCCTTCGCGTGGCCGGGGTATCCTGCATAAGCAATATGGCGGCCGGCATACTGGACCAGGCCCTGAGCGAGGCCGAGGTATTCGAGGTTACGCGGAGGGTGCGCCATGATTTTTCCGCCCTCATACGCGGCCTGCTTAAACGCCTGGCCGAGCTAGACCCTTAAGGAGAACGATGCTATGAACGCGGCCATGGTAAAAGACGACTATAAACAACGGATAGTGGACGGCGGCATGCAGATGGTGGCCGAAAAGCTCACCGTGGGCACCTGGGGCAACGTGAGCATACGGGACCCGGAAACCGGCCTCATCTATGTGAAGCCCTCAGGCATGAAATACGCTGACATAACGAAGGACGATATCGTCGTCTTTAAT
Organism: Spirochaetaceae bacterium UBA5200; assembly: GCA_002412825.1. Classification (GTDB taxonomy): domain Bacteria; phylum Spirochaetota; class Spirochaetia; order Treponematales; family UBA12059; genus UBA5200. The sequence continues at coordinate 12,931 of DHVU01000006.1, read as the reverse complement.
AAGGACTTAGTGAAGGTCGACGGCCACCGAAAGCCCAGCATAGAGTACCAGTTCCACATTGGCATCATGAACGCCAGGCCCGACGTGAATTGCGTCATCCATACCCACCCCGTCTATTCGGCGGTGCTCGGCGCTCTGGGCATGGACCTGCCTGCAATAAGCGAGGACTTTGTGCAGCTTGTGGGCGCAAAGATAATCAATTGCGCCTACGCCCTGCCCGGCACCCCCGAGCTCGCCCATAACATCGTGGAGGCTCTAGGATCGCGCAACGCCGTCATGATACCCAACCATGGCACGGTATGCTGCGGCTCGGACTGGGACATGGTCATGAAGGTATGCTTCGTGGTGGAAAAAGCCGCCCAGATATACGTGCTGGCGCGGAGCATAGGAGCGCCTAAGCTCATAAGCGACGCCGATATACTAGCCATGCAGGATTTCGCCCGCAACCATTACGGCCAAGGCAAGTAGGTAGCCCTTAGGCCGGACAGGCGGCGGCGTTCAATTCTATTATGAAGGCCGTGCGCTCGCCCCGATTTAGGCGTACGCTGCCGCCGAGCTGCTTGGCCATGCTCTCAATCATGCTAAGCCCGAAGCCAGGCGACTTGCCTACATCCACCTGGTCGGGCAAGCCCACGCCGTCGTCGGCTATCTGTATGCGTATAATGCCCCCGGCGGATTCCGCGCTCAGGTATATGGCGCCCGAGGCCCTGCCTTTGAAGGCGTATTTGAGCGCGTTCGTTATGAGCTCGTTTATGATGATGCCCAAGGGCAGCAGCGCGTCCGCGGGCAGGTCAAAGTCGCCTAAGTTCTTCTCGACGCGAATGGCGGCCACGGTAGGCATGTTTTCCAGTATCTCATCCACCAGGGGCGATAGGTAGCTGTCGCAGGATAGCTTGCGGTAGCTATCGGCTCGGTAGAGCTTGTCGTAAAGTACGGCCATGCTTAATACCCGGTTCTCGGCGTCGCCTATGGCGGCGGCGGCCTCGGCGTTATCGCTGGCGCTTGCCTGTAGATTGAGTATGGCACGTATGGTGGCCATGTTATTCTTGATGCGGTGGTGCACTTCGGCCAGCAGCAGCTTCTTCTCGTTCAAGAGGGTTTCATTTTTAGCGTTGAGCGCTTCGAGCTGCTTAAGCGGCCGCAGGTCCTCAGCCACGAAAATGAGGCCTTCAAGCTCGCCCGCCTTATCGCGCAGTGTAGATGCGTAAGCCATGACCGGTATAGCCTTGCCGGCGCTCGAGCGCAAGCAGGCTTCTACGGTGCCCTGCTGCTCCACGCCGCTTTGCAGTCGCAGCACCAGAGCATTAAGATCCTCGCCCACGAATAGTTGGCTTACGCTAAGACCCAAGGCCTCGTCATCCGCATAACCGCTAAGCTTTCTGAAGCGCTCATTGGTCTCCACGATAGTAAGCCCGTCGTCGCAGAGCAGTAGCGTCTCGTTTATGTGCGATATGATCTGCCTCGAGGCGAAGGATATGCTTAAGCCCAGGAAGTCGTAGCGCTTAAGCGCGAACCATATACCCGCTATCCATATCAACTGCAACGCGAAGGGCAACAGCGGCATGGGTAGCCCACGACCCAAGACAAGAGCGTTATATGCGCCGCTTACCGCAAAGGATAGGAGCATGGCATGCATAAGCGCGCGCGCCTGCCGTTTTACACGGCGCAGGCGAGAGCGCCTGCGATAGAGCACGAGCAGCGCTAGCTCTATGGCTAAGAAAAGAAAGAATATGCCCACGTTTAAGGCGCTAATCAATGGAGGCGCCATGAGGCGCGGATACCAGCCATAGGGCCCCAAAGCGAAGTCACCCAGATAGGCTCGGCCAGAAACGGCGTAGGCTATGAAATAGAGCGAAGGCAGGTAAGCCAGGACGTATACCCAAAGCGGCTGCTTCTTCGTTGTGCAGAGCACGATATGAAAATGCATGAGCAGGCCCACGCTTAAGAAGGAGAAGGGCAGGTGCAGTGTATTCCAGAACAGGCAGGCCTCGAGGCTCAGTGCCGAATATTGGAACATGGAGAAGAGGGCCGCCAGCATGTAATTTAGGCAGAGCGCGAGGAAAACTCGGTTGGCTTGGGCTTTGGGGTTGGCTCGATATACATTGAGCCCGAAGAAGAGATAGATAAGCACGCAGAAGAAGGATATGACCGAAGCAAGGTACATACGAGAAGTATAAGCGCTGTCCGGTAACAAGCAAGGCTTATATAGTTCCCCGAAGCTTGTGTCTGCCCGCTTCGCGACGCAAGATGCCGTAGGCATACCCTCATTGACTACACAAGATACTGCGGCCTCCATAAGGAAACACAAGCTTCGAGGAACTACTTATTGATAAAGGGACATTCTCAGCGTACCATATCCGCATGGAAGAAGAACGCGAACTAGGCGAGGCCGCGGATGAGCCCCTCTCGGGAGCGAGGTTCCTTAAGGAAGGCGAACGCCGCAGCGTCACCGTTCTCTTCGCCGACATGAAAGGCTTTACCGCCCTCTCCGAGAGGAGCGATCCTGAAGAGATGGACGCCCTGATGACCAGGGTGTTCTCCCGCTTCGAGGCCATAGTGCGCAAGCACGGCGGCTATGTGGAAAAATACATAGGCGACGCCATGGTGGCCGTGTTCGGCGTGCCCGAGCTGCATGAGGATGACGCGGCGCGCGCCATAGACTCAGGCCTTGAGTTCAATGGCCTTACCAGGCGCGCCGGGCCGGATTTCCCCTCGGGCGTACAGTTCCGCATAGGCGTGCACGCCGGCCTCGTCACCACGGGCAGGCGAGGCAGCTTCGACGTGGTTACCGGCCACACCCTGGCCGTGGCCGCGCGCCTGCAGGCTGCCGCCCCGCCGAACGGCATACTCGTATCGCAGTCCGTGCGTGAGCTTTGCGACAAGCTTTTCATATTCTCCGAGGCTCAGGAGCTTACGCTGAAGGGCAAGGAAGAGCGGGTGCTTGCCTACCAGGCCCTGGCGCGGCGCAAGGCCATGTTCGACTACGCCACGCCCTTCGTGGACCGCAAGGAGCCCCTCGAGACCCTTACCGGCGAGTACGTGCGCCATATGCGCGGCGCGTCCCGCTGCGTATACATAAGCGGCGACGGCGGCATAGGCAAGACCCGCCTCGTGGCGGAGTTCTGGGCGCGGCTTAAGGGCTTCCCCGACTTCCGCGCCACCTTCCTGGCCGTCAACCCCTCGTCCTTCGGCAACGCCGACTACGCCGCCTTGCTTCACGCCGTCGCGGACTTTTTAGATCTGCGCTCAGACGCGAGCTACGAGGAATTCGAGGAGGCGGCGCGCTCCCATATAGAGCTTGACGAGGCGTACCTCAAGGACGCCTACGGCCTGTGGAAACCGGGCGAACGGCCCAGCGGCGAGAGCCGCTTCGTAGCCGCGCTCGGCGCGCTCTTCGACGCCATACTGGCTTCCGACGGCGACACCTACCCAGACGTCGTGGTGCTGGACAACGCCAGGCTCACTGACGAGAAAAGCCTGGAGTTTTTCCGCTCCTACTTCGCCTCGGCTCGCGCGCGGCCCTTCTTCGTGCTCTGCGACCGCATAGCCGACGAGCGGGCCGCCCTCGTATTCGGCAGCACGCTGAGCCTGGCGCTCGAGCCGCTCTGCGACGAGGACGCCGCCGCCCTTGCCCGCGCCCTCGAGCCCGAAGGCTTAGACGATGATAGCTTGAGCCTCATCGTGGACCGTTCGCAGGGCTACCCCCTGTTCATAGAAGAGTACGTAAAGCTATTGCGCTCGAGCAAGGACACGGGTAGCCTGCCTGAGAGCATACAGACCACTATACTGGCTGCCCTGGACAGGCTCAGGCCCGAAGACCGGGCCCTTGCCCAACAGCTCTCCGTGTTTCGCTTTCCCTTCGGCCTCGAGGCGGCCCGCTCCCTTCACGCCAGGGCGGACGGCGACCCCGGGCTCGTGGCCGAGCGCCTTGAGCGCCTGGCCGCCGAGCGCATCGTGGCGCCCGCGGCGGAGGGTAGCTGGGCCTTCAAGCACGCCATCGTGCGGGAAGCGGTGTACTCGTCCTTGCTCCTGCATAACCGCCGCGTGCTCCATGGCATAGCGGCCGAACTCCTTATGCCCGAAGGTCGCCCCGCCGACATATTCTACCACTTAGCCGCAGCCGAGGACTGGGCGCAGGCGCGTTCTTACCTCGTGCGCGAGCGGCCGAGACTGCCCCTGGAAAGCGCCCCCCTCATCGTGTCCCTCATAGCCCATTGCCCAGCCGACCGGCCCGGCGACCTTATAGAGCTTCACTTCATGCACTACGCCACCCTCTTCAATAATCGCGTATACGAGGGACTGAAAGACATAATCCAGGACATGTACACCCTAGCCCTGGGCGTGCGCAAGCGCTTCTACCTGGCGCGCTGTTACCACCTGTTTATGACCAGCTACTACATGGGCCTCGATTACCGCTCCGCCGTCATATACGGGCGCAAAGCCCTGGATGCCTACGAGGGTTTCCATGGCGAGCGCAGCGAAGTAAACGCCCGCGGCAGCGCCAACGCCCGCTACTTCCTCTCGTTCTGTTATGCGGGACTCAACGACTTCGATTCTGCCCACGACGCCTTGGAAGGCATGGACAGGAGCCAGCCCTTCGCGGCCGGACTCTACGCCAACGCCATGGCCGCCTACCGCCGTATGAAGGGCGACCATGCCGAAGCCGTGCTCTGGAACGGCCGCCTCATAGCCAAGGCGGAAGAGGAACATGACGAGGACGAGCTCTGTAAGCGGCGGGCCATAGCGGTGGCGGACGCCCTTAAGGATTTCCGCTTCCAGGAGGCTGCGGCCATAGAGAACCCGGACCGTCTTTACTGCGGCTTCGACGCCGAGCTGGCCGTGGGCTACTACGCCGCGCTGGCCGTGGCCTACCGCCTGGAAGGGGAGGGCGATGCCTCCGCCAAGGCCTTCGGCACGGCCGAATACCACCTGGCCCAGGCGCGCAGCGACGCGGAGCGGGCTAGCTGCGGCGCCAACCTGTCCTGGGCCAGGCTCTTAGCTGGCGACCGGCGTAGCGCGGGCGAGGCCGCCCTGGCCGCCCTGGCGGCCGCCAACCGCTGCAGGCACTACGCGGCCGTATTCTCCTGCGAGCTTATATTGGCCGAGCTGGCCCTGCTTGAGGGCAGGCGCGACGAATTCGCCTTCTTCCTGCGCGACGCATCCATGCTGATACACGCGCCCCTTTATCGCGAACGGGCCGCCATGGCTCGCTTCTGGTACTTCGCCTGGATACTCCTCGAGTCCGCGGAGGAAGGAGACTCTTTAGGCGAGCTCCTGCGCTGGGATGATCGCGACGAGTACCTGGCCGAGGCTCGCCGCCTCCTGGATGCGGAGCTTGAGTCGCTGCCCGACGACGCTGCCCGCGAGCGCTGCGTGAGCCTGTCGGTGTACGGCCGTATAGCCAGGGGTTAGCGCCCGCGGCTGAAGCCATCGAAGCGGGTCGGACCGCCCTGCCGCTTGCGCATATAAATGGGCATATGCTATTAATAAAGACGCACAGGAGCGCATAATGCAGAACGCCAGCGGCCCCGTACTGTACTATACCGACGAAGTGATCGACCATTTCAGCCAGCCGCGCAACGTAGGCGAACTGCCGCGGGAAGATACTGACGGCTACGCCTGCATAGGCGACCCCGGCTGCGGCGACGAAATGAAGCTCTGGATAGGCGTGCGCGATGGGATCATAGGAAAAATAGCCTTCAAGTCCTACGGCTGCCCCGGGGCCATAGCCACGAGCAGCATGCTCACCGAACTGGCCAAGGGCAAGGCTATCGAAGAGGCCGCGGCCATAAGCGACGACGACGTTATAAACGCCCTCGGCGGCATACCCGAGAATAAAAAGCACTGCTCGCTCCTCGGCGTGCAGGCCCTACAGGCGGCCCTGGCCGATTACCGCGCTCGAAGCGCCCGTTAGCGGGCGGAAGGAGTCCCTATGCTCATAAAGTCGCTTATGGACGATTACTGCCCCCGGCGGGGCTTCCGCTCGGAACACGGCCTCTGTTTCTATATAGAGGCGCAAGGCAAGCGCATACTCTTCGATACCAGCCAGAGCGGCGCCTTTCTGCACAACGCCGCGCTCCTAGGACTTAAGCTCGATGACCTGGACGCACTCGTGCTGAGCCACGGCCACTACGACCACGGCGGCGGCCTTGAAGCCCTCGCCGATCGCCTCGGCCAAGCCCTTCCGCCCGTATACGCGGGCGTAGGCTTCGAGCGCGCCAAATACTCGCAGACTCCCGCCCTGCGCGAAGACATAGGCGTTGACCAGGGTCCCCTTGCATCGCGCGGCGTGCGCATAGAAAGCGTGGGCGAGCGGCGACGCTTAGGCCCAGGCCTTCATATGCTGCCGGGGGCTCCCTTGGGCCCGCACGCCTCCCTATCGCCGCGCCTGCGCGTAATCAAAGACGGGGTAGAAGGCCAGGACCAGTTCGACGAGGAACTGTCGCTGATTATCGAGGAAAAGGATGGCCTCGTCGTCATAAGCGGCTGCGCCCACCGCGGCATAGTAAACATAGTCGGGGACGCGCTGAGCGCCTTTCCGGGCCGGGCCCTTAAGGCCGTCATAGGCGGCTTTCACCTGGGAGACGCGAGCCTAGGCGAACTTAAAGCCGTGGCTGAAAAGCTGGCCGCCATGAAGCCAGAACTGCTCTACTGCTGCCACTGCACCGGCCCACGTGGCTTCGCCGCCCTCTGGGCAGCAATGGGCGAGCGCGTGCGCTGGCTGTCCTGCGGCATGATCGTGGAACTTTAGTTAGTTCCCCGAACCTTATGCCTTCATCGGTAGCTACGAAGCGAGGGCATACTTAGGTACATAATCTTTCTCATGTTTCAAAGGCGTATGGTGGGCTTTCAACCAAACCTTTATCTCTTCATCATTTAAGCTCAGCTTTGATAGGAAGGGCCTGTCCGTGTAGTAGCCTTTTATCCCATCGCGGATCTTGAACACGGGCACGCCCGCAGCCTGTGCATGCGTGAAAGGTAGCCATAACGGTCTCATGCGATAGCGTTTCTGGTAATTATGGTAAATCTGATAGAGCCGTATACGCATAAGCCCATTGGCTACATTCCGCGTGAAGCAAGTGCTCTCGCGATGGAAGGCGGCAAGGTCCTTCCGAAGTTCGCGATCGTAGTAGTTCACCGAAAAAAGCGGATTCAAGAGGCCCCGCGGCGCCTGCGACGGGTGGGTTCTATGCTCGAATCGTCCCTCCGCCATCGCCAGGCGCAGGCTCGGTAGCGACGCAATGGCCTGCGGGTAGACGGGATGCTCATCGGTCCAGAGTTGCAGGCCTTCCATGGCCTCCTGGTCCCAGTACCTAAGGAAGCCCTTCATGAGTTCGCGGAAAGCCGCCGACAATCCTCCGCGTGGGGGCTTCCATCGCTGTTCAAGGTGCGAGCGCATGCTGCGCTGAGAGGCGGTCATGCGGCCCTTCCTCCGCAGGGTCGCATGTGTCGATCCATAAAGGAATTGCGAGCTTTTACCGACGATGATGTTGTGATGGCAGGGATGATATTGCGACCGGTCGAAGCTCTCAAAGCCATCAGCTACCATATGCTCGCCGGCGGTGAAACCTTCAAGGATGCGGGCTTGAGCCGCGATCGACGCGCGGCCGAGCCTATCGATCCGGTTCTGGACGCTCTCCAAGCTGCAGCCAAGGTGGCGGGCGATAGCGCTTATGCATTCGCCCTGCGTGAGCCCGCGGTGGATTTCTTTAAGGTCGATGGTTCGTTTGGTGTAGTACTGGATAGAAAAGGTTCGCTCCGAGTAGGTCTTGCCGCAGGCGTTGCAGCGGAAGCGCTGGACGGGTCCCACGACCAGGGTGTCGTGGAAGCCTATCTTGCGCCAATAGCCCTTATATTCTTGTAGGCGATCGTTGTGGTGGCTGCAACGAGGATTGGGACAAAACAGTGGCTCCATGGTGGGTACCTCCATGGAGCCAATACGCGCGCTAGTTACTCCTTGCTTGCGTAAGCAATAAGGTTCGAGGAACTAATTATTTCTTATCGTCGCCCTTATTAGGGTAGAGGAAGCGTTTTATCTTCTGGCTCGGCGTCTTCTCGAAGGGTTCCTTCTGTATATGCACCTTGCCTATGCGATTGAAGGACGCCAGGCGGGCGTTCACTTCCTTGCGTATGTTCTCCATGAGCAGACCCGCGTCCTCCACCTTGTCGGCCACTGCGGCCTCAAGGCGCTCGATGATCTCGGGCTTCAGGTGCACTAGGGCGGCTAGGCCCTTCTCGTCGCCGTATACCAGGGACTCCGCCACGTACTCGTGCGCGTTTAAGAGCGACTCTATCTCCTCAGGATAGATATTCTCGCCCGTGGCCGACAGTATCATGGCTTTGGAGCGGCCGCGTATGTACAGGTTGCCTTTGGGGTCGAAATAGCCTAAGTCCCCGGTGCGGAACCAGCCGTCGGCGGTGAACACCTCAGCCGTCTTTTCGGGGTCCTTATAGTAGCCGGGCATCACGTTGGGCCCGCGCGCCTGAATCTCGCCCTCGCCGGTCTGGGCGTTGGGCTCGGCTATGCGCAAATCCACGCCCTTCATGGCCGGGCCCGTGGAGCGGTACACCGTCTTGCTAGGGTGGCAGCCAGCGAGGAGGGGAGCGGTTTCCGTAAGCCCGTAGCCTATGGCGTAGGGGAACTTGGCAATGCGGAGGAATTCCTCAACGTCGGCAGAGAGCGCCGCGCCGCCTATGCCGAAGAAGCGCAACCGCCCGCCGAACTTCTTCATAAGCTTCTTGCCGGCAACTTTGATAAGCAGATTGCGGAAGAGCGGCTTTTTATAGAGCGATATCTTCTCAAGCGATGGCTTTACGCTGGCGCGGTAGGTCTTCTCTATGATGATGGGCACCGTGAGCATGATGGTAGGCCGCACCACTTCCATGGCCGGCAGCAGCACCGAGGCCACCGGCGGCCTATCGAGGTACCACACCGCCGGTCCCTGCATGATGGTGGCTATGAGGCCCAGCGTGCACTCGTAGGTATGAGCCAGGGGCAATACGGACAAGAGCCGGTCATTCCTGCCCTGCTTGATTATGGTACGGGTGGCCCAGGCGTCCCATACCAGGTTCTTGTGCGTCATCATGACGCCCTTGGAGTTGCCCGTGGTGCCTGAGGTATAGAGGACGGCGGCCAGGCCGTTCTCGTCCAAGGGCGCAAACACGTTTTCAAGCACCGGCTCGGGGCCGCCCTGCGGCTTTAAGAGCTCCTCTATGGCGTAGGCCTTAGGCGCCTTAGCGCCGAGTTTGGCACGCAGTTTCTCGGACACCACGATGGCCTTTGCCTCGGCGTGGGCCAGTATATTGCCTATCTGCTCAGGCCCGAAGTCTGTCAGTATGGGCACGCACACATAGCCGGCTGCCGTTATAGCGAAGTAGGCCACGCCCCACTCGGGCCTGTTTTCCGATAAAAGCGCTATCTTATCGCCCGCCTTATAGCCGGCTGCCTTGAGGCTCAGGGCAAAGCGGCCCGCCGCCGCCCCGAACTCGCGATAACTCGCGGCCTTGCCGCCCACGAAGCCTACCGCATCTTTGTCCCCGTAGTGCTTCGCGCTGTTCACGATCACTTCGCGCAGGTCAAACGACGATAATGTATACACAGACGGTCCTTCCAAGCGCTCCACGCGCCCTCAACACGGATATCGGCACAGAATTGCCGAACGACTATTCAGGTACGATTATAGTTAGACACTAACATGACAGAAAAGTTGCGCTTGTCAAGGGGGAAAAGGGTGGAGTAGCGCTATCAAGTAGTCAACTCATATCATTAGTAATGGGCAATACAGCGTGGATCACCTAACTTTAGCTACCATAAAATGCCGTAAGATCTACTGCTTGGTGCGATAGGCTGAATGTGCCTGATATCGAGAAGCCCTGCAGGTTTCCTTCAAAGCTACCTTCGATGAGCTCTCCCTCAGGAGGCAAATCCACCGTATTCTTTAACTCAAGCGTATTCGAAGCAGTGGTGGTAAGGTAAGAAATTCCACTTAGGACCAGTTCGATAGCTACTTCAGTTGTGGAAAATAGGCCTGAATAGCTATCCGCGTCCCTAGTTATCCAAATCCTACAGTAATCAAAATCTAAATTAATCGCATCGGCGAATACATTAGGCTCAGCGGAGGCGTAGAGGTATAGGACATTATCGCCAGAACTCGGTTGAAAAATCGTTATAAAAGGTGATTCTACTGGTAGATCCGTAGGCCCCGCAGTAAATGTTATCGTGGCTGCTTCATCTAGGGAAAAAGAAATATGGTGTTCTAGTGGAGGGGGCTGAGGGGGCGGTGGAGGACCTTGTAATGGATCCGTGGGATTTGAGCACGCCGCAATAAAAAAAAAGCAGAAAGAGGCAAAAAACGTGTTTTGAAACGTCATAGCTCACCTCAGCCAGCCTTCCCCGGCCTTGAGGCACTACGGTGTTGCATTTTATACCTAACGGTTACTAATAATAGCGCAATTTCTAAAAAAGACAAAAAATGTTGTAATAGAAATAGTATCTACTATCTACCGGATATGGATTATTCCAGTCGAGACTGTATACTTTGTGCTAGAATAACAGCAATGAGGAACTTGATGAGAAGACTATCGCGCTTATCCATGCTTTTCATAGTTCTATGCTTAGTCTCAGCAGGCCTATGGGCGCAGAGCCAGTTCCCTAATGGAGCTTCCTGGGTAGGTACATCAGGCGATCCTAACAATGGCGATCGCGATCAGACGGTAGTGCTTTTTTTTGAAATTCCCGATACTACGCCGGGACCAATATATTTTGGCATAAACGACCCCGGCAATTCTGGCATCGCGGCAAAATACGACCAGACAAGCGGAGGCAACTCATATTGGAACTTACTTGGTGGAGTCGGCGCTTTAAGCGATCCAAGTTCTGGATTGGTCACTTATGCGCCATACCCCTCGTCTCAGCCTCTAGCCGGTACCCTGCTCAGCTCTTTTTCAAAGACTACAGAGGATGAGAATTGGATATACTTCCCTAATGCTATATCGCCAAGCCAAGGTGAGCATATTGGCAATAAATACTATTTTAAAGTGGTGCTACAAGTCGATTCTGGAGTCGGGAAGAACAGTTTTCAAGCGGATGTATCTTCATCCAATGCTGGTGCCCCCGTGGCTATTCCTGGCGCTAAATCTTTTGCCTTTGCCTGGAGCCCTTTTTTCAGTTCAAATACTGTAGCTTCTGGCCTTACTTGGGACTTTTATCCCTTTGTACCAAGCGGCTCCGGCGGTAATCTTGAACTCAATACCTGGGATGTGGATAACGCGGTTCTGTCTTCTTTTCTTGAAGACATCTCGCTTAATCCCTTAGCCTATGCCGTTCCCACTGCGGGGTCCGCGCTTAGAACTTCTAGCTACGCAATTGGTTCTGAGACTAATGGTTCCTGGCATGTCAATATTGTTGGGCAACAAGGTGGAACGCCAAACGACCTTAATGAATTCTGGGCCTCCAATAACGGCACCGTGCTTCGCACTTATTCTTCCTTGGTGCTGCCACAAGCGGCAGATCATATAGCGCTTAGCTATACAGGCGGAGCTATCCCCACAGGCGGTACGGGGCAGGTGCTTATCCAGGCGGTTGATCAGCTGGGGAATCCGCAGATGATCAGCCATAAGGTATGGGTAACGGTCAATGGCGCTGCCCAGATCACGGCGGCCAGCGCCACTTCGACGGGCCTGCCTGCGGCTGGCGCCCTGGTTACGCTCGACGCGAACGGCCTTGGCTGGGTGCGCGTTACCGACGCAGTGGCTCAAGCGGTAACGGTCAGCGCAACCACCGACGGTAGCAGCGGCTCTGACGATCTTCCAAATATAGTAGCCAATGGCACGGCGGCGCTTAGCTTCTCTCTCGGGCCTAGCCTGAGCTCGGCCTCCGCCTCGAATTTTGTCGCCGCGGGAACGCAAGCTTTGCCCGTCATTACGATATCTAACGGCGGCAGCGCGCTTACGAATGCGGCTAATGACCTGTATCTGCGGGTTCCGTCGTCTATAGGCCTCAATTTCTCGGCGGCCGCGCCGGCTATCGGGGGGACTCCGGCTAAGGTCACGGGCACAAGCTATACCAACCCTTCGACCCTCTATATAAACCTTAATGCCTCGCTTGCCGGCGCGGAGACTTTGACGCTGACGGGCTTGCAGCTCGTCGTCCCTACTAACGCATCTTCCTCCGGCAGGCTTGAGTTGTCCTTTGACGGGGGCTTAAGCTGGACTGTAATCGATACCCAGACCATCACCGTCAGCACCGCTAGTACCTTTACCTGGGACGGCGGCGGTGGCAACGCTAACTGGACGAACGCGTTGAACTGGGTGGGAGACATAGTTCCGCCCTCTGGCGCGAACATAGATATTCCGGCGGCCACGCCGCAAGACCCAATCGTCAATACCGCCCTGCCCACCTTTGGAAGTATCACCATAGGGGCGGGAAAAACCGTGTTGACTGGGACTCCCGGGCTATCCGCGAGCGGGTCTGTCGTCATCGATGGCACCATGACCGGCGGGGCAGGGGCGCTATCTTTTGGCGGCAGCGTATCCGGCGCAGGCACGCTAACCGCTTCTTCGGGCATTACGACGATTGGCGGCAGCTTGACCGTAACGAATTTCGCCGCCAACGGAGGTACCTTTCTTTTTAACGGCGCGGCCGTGCAGACTACCAACGCCTATACATTCAACAATCTTCAAAAGACCGGGGGGGCGACCTTGGCCCTCGCGGGCTCCACGCTGACCGTGAGCGGCACCCTCTCTATAGCCACGGGCAGTACTTTTGCGAAAGGCGCTTTTAACATAGCGGTGACGGGTTCAGCGCTGGTTTCCGGAACTCTAGACCTGGGCGGGACGGGCGTCATCACCGTAGGGGGAAACCTTAGCCTTGGCACGCCGCTACCTATGGGGCGGTCGTCGAGCCCTATGTGCAGGGCTACACGCGCGGCGA
>DHVU01000018.1 GCA_002412825.1 Spirochaetaceae bacterium UBA5200 | reverse complement strand
ATGCAAATTCAACATTCTTCTCATAAAGCCAGCAATACGTCGACAGCTTCCGCAAAACCGTAACCATAAGGCTTAGATGTCACGTATTTCGGTAGAAACGTGAGCAGATGGGCATAGTCACGCACATTTGCCACACCGCACGAGAGGCTAAAACGCTTGAACATGGGTTCATCGTTCGGAGAGTCTCCGAAGTAGAGTATGCTCGCCTCATCCTGTATCGGGTCATATCCGCTCAAGCTTGAGAGGAAATGCTCGGCCATGGATAGCTTATCATACGAGCCGAACCAGGCGTTCACATGAATAGAACTGATCTTGGCAATCGCGCCGCGAGCCTCGCAGAATTCCTGTACCGAGCGCGCAAGCTCAAGGCCTAAACGCGGCTCTTCCTCAGCGAAATCAAGCGCTATATCGAAAAGGCGGTAGGCTTGATCCTTTGCCAGGCGCAGCCCGGGAAAGGCCTGTAAAGCTCGTCTACCAAGCTCATCGAGCCGAGCCCTGGTAGCGCTGGGCTCGGGCGCCGCGGGGTGAAACAGCCGATGGAGCACGCCATCCTGCTGATAAAACGCGAAGGCGCCGTTCTCGCCCACGACACCGCTTACCGGCCACTGCCTGGCTATAAGGTCGCACCAGCCCGCGGGCCTGCCCGTTACCGGTACCACGGCAAGGCCAGCGCGGCGCAGGCGCCAGAGCGCTTGGTAGGATTCCGCCAAGAGATAGCCATCCTCGGTGATAGTGTCGTCGATATCGAAGAGGACGAAGCGTATGCCGCGCGCCTGCTCTGCCTTAAGGCCGCCTATGGGAAGCATGGCTTATGCCTTTGCGCGATACTTTCTGAACTGGTTCACGTAATCAAGAAAGGAGCTTACCGACAGGATAGCCGCCAGCACGTAGCTCAGGGTAACGAATATGCTGAGCGCCCGAGGCACTTCCATGGAGAATTGCATGAGGCTCCATACCAGGAGCGATACGAGCCCAGCGACCACATAGACTACGGCTTTGAGTTTGCCGCCCGACCTCGCGCCCATGGCTATGCCTCGCTCGACGAGCAGCATGCGCAAGAAGTTGATACCAAACTCCCTATACAGGATAATTACCAGTATCCACAAGGGCATGATACCCACCCAGGCGAAGCAAACGAAATACGTTATGCGCGCGAGTACATCCGTAAAGGGATCGAAAAGCTTGCCAAAACCGCTTACTATCTTGAGCTTGCGGGCGGCCATGCCGTCAAACAGGTCAGTTAGCTCTATAATAATGAGCAGCACCCAGAGAGCCGGAACAACCAGCTTCGCCGGCAGGCCCATGGCGCTTCCGTACATAAATAACACAAAGAATACGGGAGCCAAAAAAATGCGGCTGGCGGTAAGCAGGTTCGGTAGGTTCATGGGACACAAGTATGGCTATTTGACAGCAAAACTGTCAAGTTGTATGATGCAACGCGCTCTTTGACGCACTTAGAGCCTATTTAAGGAATGCCATGCGCCCGATTAAAGACGCCCTCGTGAACAGCATACTCGCAACGGTTGCCGCTTTTCAGCTATCGCAATTCGCGCTTTTCTTGGCCTATGCGCTGCCTTTCGGCTTTTCCAGCCGCTATATGACGCCCTTCGCGCTGAGTTCTATCGCCTTCCATGGCCTCTTGCTCACCATGCTCTTCATATTCAGGAACGATTTCGTAAAAGTGCCCGGCGGCGAACGCCTGACCAAGGTAAACCTAGCGAACAAGATTACCCTGTTCCGGGTAAGCACCCTGCCCACCCTTCTCTTTGTAATTCTGGCCAGTAAGGATTACCCGATACGCTATCCCCTTATAGCACTAGTGGCCATCGTGTTTATAACCGATTTCCTTGACGGCTATGTGTCGCGAAAAGCTAAAGAGGTTACACGCGTCGGCAAGATGATGGATTCCGCCAGCGACTATACCGTGCTGTTTGTCATATCGATCGTTTATTACTATTTTCATATTATACCTGCCTGGTTCCTCTTGCTGTTTGCCGGCAGGCTGGCAGGCCAGACCTTTATGATGCTTGCGGTACTTGCCGTGAAGAAACGCATTACCCCGCGCACCAGCTTTATGGGCAAGCTTACCATAGCGAGCACCATGGTGTTGTACGCGGTGGAGCTTCTGCGCTTCGTAACGAGCATACCCGCGCTCGCATTTACGGTCATGGAGCTGATCGTAGGCGCAATCATCTTCTTGTCGATCTTCGACAAAATAGTGATTATGCTGCAGGATTTACGCGCTCCAGCCGCCCCGGACGGCGGTCCTGGCAGACTTAACGTATCAGAGAACGGAGTACCCCATGCCCATTAAAAGCGCGCTGGAAATAGCGCTAGAACGAACGAAGGACCTCAAGGTCGACCCCAAGGCCCTCGCTGCGGCCGAGGCCAAACAGGAAGGCAAACGCATCGCCGGGGAATTTCTTTCAAAGCCCGAAGACTTCGATTTTCCGGCAAAGTTTAATGCCTTAGCCAAAGAAAAACGCGAGGCGGCCAAGGAAGGCGCCTTTGAGGTTTTCACCGCGCGCATACAACTGCCCACCATGGCAGACGTAAATCCTGAGCAGGAATTCGCCACTATAGAACGCGGCCTTAAGAGCCTTGCCGCGGCCGGCTCCGGAGAGAAGCATATAGGCGAAATCTTTAAGCAGCTGGGGGGCTTTCTCAAGCAATACCTCGAGGACGCGAAAAAAGTTGACGAGGCTATACGTAAGCAGTACGCGCCGCGGCTTAAGGCCAAAGAGCAGGAAATGGCGGCCAGGATGGGCCGCGCGGTACGCATAGACCCCATGTCGGACCCTGAATTTGCCGCCTTCTACAAGCAGAACGTCGGCCAGATGAAGGCGCAATACCAGGCGGCCCTCGATCAGGCCAAGGAAGACCTCTCATCGTTCTGCGGCGTCAAGGAGAAAGCCTAGCGGCTAAGCGTATAGCCAACAGGGCAGCGTCCGATTGGCGTACGCCAGGCACGCGCGAGGCCTGGCCCAAAGTAAGGGGCTTGGCCTCGGACAGTTTTTCCCGAGCCTCGCTTGAGAGGCCAGGCACCGCCTTAAAATCAAAGTCCGGCGCTATCTTTAGGCCCTCCATCTTGCCCAGCCTGGCCGACAGCCGGTCTTCTTTTTCTATATATCCACGATAGCGCAAGTCGAGCACTACCCCGTCGAGCCACTCCCCCGGCCAGGCCTGTAAGCCAGGCTCAAGCGCGCGGATATCCAAATCCGCAACCTTATGATCGCGCAGCGCCTCGGCAAGGCTTCCGCCCACATGCCCCGCAAGCTCTACTATGGCCGCGTCGGCCTTGGTAATGCGTCGCGCGGCTAAAAGCTCGCCTATGGCCTCCATGCCCCGGCACTTGGCTTCAAAACGCTCAAGCCTCTCAGGCGAAGCTAGCCCGGCCGCCTTACCCAGGGGCGTAAGCCTGCGATCGGCGCTATCATGCCGCAGCGACAGGCGGCGCTCCGCCCGGCTCGTGAACATGCGGTAGGGCTCCTTGGCGCCAAGGGTTACCAGATCGTCTATCATGACGCCTATGTACGACTCTGCCCGCGAGAAGACCAGCTGCTCTCTGCCCGACAGCTTCAGCGCCGCGTTCATGCCCGCTACGAGTCCCTGGGCGGCCGCCTCCTCATAGCCTGAGGTGCCGTTGGTCTGGCCGGCAAAGTAAAGGCCAGAAACGCGCTTGGATTCCAGGGTAGGAAAGAGATCGCGGGCGTCCACGTAATCATATTCCACCGCATAGCCGGGGCGCACCAGCTCAGCGCGGCTGAACCCTTTCATGGTTCGAATGAATTCAGCCTGCACGTCCTCAGGCAAAGAGGAGGACAAGCCGTTAAGGTAGAGTTCGTCGGTATAGAGCCCTTCAGGCTCCACGAATATCTGGTGCCGTATACGTTCGGGGAATTTCACCACCTTATCTTCTATGCTGGGGCAGTAGCGCGGGCCTTTGCCTACGATATCGCCTGAATACAAAGGCGAACGGTGGATATTCTTCTGGATCACCGCGTGGGTGCGCTCGTTGGTGTAGGCCATGTGGCAGGGAAGGTCGAGCGGGGCAAAGCCTTCCGACATGAAGCTGAAGGCAAAGGGCTCGCTATCCCCGAACTGCGTATCGAGCGCGCTTAGATCCACCGAGCCCGCCTTTATGCGCGCCGGCGTGCCGGTCTTCATGCGGCCGAGCGGAAAGCCCTTGGCCCGCAGGGCCGTACCCAAACCCAAGGCCGCCGCCTCTCCTAAGCGCCCCGCGCGCGCGCGCCACTCGCCTATGAACACCGTGCCTTCCAAAAAGGTGCCGGCGGCTATGATCAGGGATGGCGCGCCTATGCGATTGCCCCGTTCGGTGACAACGCCTTCTATGCGCAGCCCATCGGACGATAGGATTATGTCGACGACGGTATCCATCATGACGCTCAGGCCCGGCTGCGTTTCTATAACGCGCCGAGCTTCCCGGGCATAGACGTCCTTATCCGCCTGCGCCCGCGGCGCCTGCACGGCCGGCCCGCGCGAGCGGTTAAGGAGCCGCCACTGTATGGCGCTCTTGTCGATAATCAGGGCCATTTGCCCGCCCAACGCGTCCACTTCCCGCACCAGGTTGCCCTTGGACAGGCCGCCTATGGCGGGATTGCAGGACATGCGGCCTATGGCGTCAGGGTTTTGGGTAATGAGGAGAGTGCGATGGCCGAGCCTCGCGCTGGCGAGCGCCGCCTCTATGCCGGCGTGACCCGCCCCTACGACTATGCATGCGTAATCCATAGCTCTATTTTCCTACGCAGAAATTGCTGAACATGCTATCCAAAATATCCTCGCTGGTCGTTTCCCCGCTCAGCTCGCCAAGGGCCGCTAAGGCCGTGGCAAGGTCAAGGGCTACTATATCCGCAGGCTCTCCCGCGCGCAGCGCTTCCTCAGCGTCGCCCAGGGCCCGGGCGCAGCGGAGCAGCGCGTCGCGCTGCCGAGCGCTGCTAATGCGCAGGCCGGGTTCCGCTCGCTCGAGGTTTCCAGCCAAGCGCCCGATAAGGGCGGCGGCCAGGGCTCCTTCGCCGCTGCCGTCCAAGGCAGACAGGGGCAGCCATCCCGGCGGCGCGGGCAGAGCCCGGTCATCGTCCACCTTGTTCCATACCCGGAGCGCTTCGGGGCGCTCCGTTAAGAAGCCCTCGTCCTCAGCTGCCAGGCCCACCGTGGCGTCGGCAAGGTACACGATAAGGTCGGCGCCTTCGGCAAGCAGCCGCGAGCGCCGCACCCCTTCCCGCTCAACGGGATCGTGGCTTTCGCGCAGGCCTGCCGTATCGAGTATGCGCACCGGTATGCCGCCTAGATCCAGCTCGGCTTCCAGGTAGTCGCGCGTGGTGCCGTGCTGCTGCGACACGATGGCGCGCTCTTCTTTAAGCAGACGGTTAAACAGCGAGGACTTACCCGCGTTGGTCCTGCCGGCAAGCGCCACGAGCGCGCCTTCGGCAAACAAGCGCCCCAGGGCGTAACTGTCGGCCAGAGCCTGGCAGCGGCCGCGGGCGGCGGCAAGGGCGGGCAGTTCGACGCTTAAATCCTCGGGATTCTCATCCTCGCCATAGTCTAGGCGCAGCGCACAGGCGGCGCTGAGCCGCAACAGCTCGCGCCGCAGGGCATCAAGCTCGCGTGACAGGGACCCGCCCAGGCGGGCCAGGGCATCTGATTGCGCGCCCCGCGTGCGAGCCTTTACCAACTCGTCCACCGCTTGGGCGCGCACAAGGTCCATCTTACCCGCGGAAAACGCCCTGAAGGTAAACTCGCCGGGCAGAGCCTGCTTGAAACCGGTGGAGAAGAGCGCGGCGAGCGCCGCCTCAACGGTGGCCGGCCCGCCGTGGCACATGAGGTCGACGCCGTCCTGACCCGTGTAGCTTTTCGGCGCGCGAAATACCACAGCTACCACCTCGTCGACGCTCCGCCCTTCCGCGTCCACCAGCTTGCCATACACGGCGCTTGAGCCTGCGGATGCCTTGAGCAGGTCGGGCTTGGAAAATACCGCGGCTAAGCGAGCGATCGACGAAGGCCCGGCGAGTCTGAGCACGGCTAAGGCCCCCGCGCCGGGCGGGGTGGCAAGCGCGGCTACATCGTCATGCGTGCTTAGGTAAGTTCTGGCCATGCATCGAACGATAGCGCGCTAAGGCAGGCAGCTTCAATACCCGCAGGGGACGGTGTCGGGTACCCGCGCAAGGCCAAGTACGCATTGACAGCGCGCTTGCTTTAATAGAAGATTTAGCTGACCCTAGCCCTACTCGTGGAGGATATATGAACGTGAAAAAAACCGCCGCGCTCTGCGCGCTGCTCTTAATCGCCGGACTCTTCAGCGCCGCCGCCCAGCCCCAGGTAAGCCAGAAAAAGGAAGTAGCCATTTTCTCGCTCGGCTACTACGGCTGGAACATACCGCTGGAAACGCTGGGCACCATAGACATCGATATACAGCGGGTATTCATAGATCTTGGCCGCTTTACCATCATCGGCATGCAACAGCGCTTCTCCTCGCAGGGCGTGGATCAGTTCATTAATGCCCTCAAGCAGTCAAAAGAGCAGAATTTCGTGCTTCCCGAGCGCTTCCAATTCGGCGAGGCCTTCCTTACCGAGGCTGAATTCAACAAGCTTATTGGCGCTTTCATCATAGCCGTGCCCGTGGTCACCTCCTTCAACAGCGAATACGTGAACGGCAGGGAATGGAAGACCGATATCAAGACTAACGTAAGCTTTATAGACGTTGCCGACGGCACCCTCTTGGGCATAGCCAACGTGGAAACGAGCGGCACGAGCCGCGAAACCCAGTACAAGTCCATACAGAGCGCCATAGACGGCATACCCATGCAGCTCCAGTTCGAGATAAGGAAGATCCCCGCGTTTACCCTCAACACCCGCGTGCTCGGTACCCAGAACGGCGACATCAAGCTTGAACTCGGCACGAACATGGGCATACAGAAGGGCGACGAATACAGCGTTATCATAGGCGGAGAATTTGAAGGCTACCGCGACGAGCGCGAGGTAGGCCTCCTTTTAATTAAAGATGTAGGCCCCGAAGTATCCACCGCCATAATCATATACAGCAGCTCTCCAGTGGTTAAAGATACCCAGCTTAGGGAAATACCCCGCCTGGGCATGGACCTGGCCCTGTATGCCCATACCTACGGCTATTTCGATGGTGGCGCAGGCGATGACGCTACCAAATTCCTCTTAGGCGCCCGCGCCGAGCTTACCCGGGGCTTCTTCGACGTGAAACCCTATGTGGCTCTCCAGGTGCTCGCCGACATGAATCAATTCCTGCCTATAAGCGCGGTACTAGGCGCGCAGAAGTCCATATATATGCGCCGCCTCGAGTTCGGCCTGCGCGGAGGCCTTGCCTTCGGCTCCAACGCCCTTGTGGCCATACTGGACGACGCATTTAATACTAGCGACGACCCCTGGTTCACTCATATAGGCGCCTCAGCCGGCGGCTTCCTGTCCTTCCTGGTTACCAGGGACATCAAGGCCTTCGTGGAAGCGCAAGCCGACTACCTCTTCGGCTGGACCGGTATATTCCCAAGCTACGGCGGCTACCAGCTGGGCGCCGGCGTCAGCTTCAAGCTGTAACGGACAAGACGATGATTGACGATAGCGATTTACGGGGATTAGGCGCCGCGGATGCGCGCGCCTATATCTTCGAGTTCCTTACCACCCTTAAGGCCACCGAGCGCGAGCTTGCGGGCCTTGGGGAGGAAATAAGCTCCTGGACTAAACGCGTAGCCTTAGCGGCCGCCAATGGCGCGGCCGAGCTTGAAACGGCGGCGCGCGCCAGGCTGGCCGAGCTCGAGGCTAAGCAGACGACGCTCAACGCCGAAAAAGCCGAGCTTGCCTACAAAATCTCCCGTATGAAGGAAAAGCTGCCGCTCATAAGCGCCAGCGAGCGCTCGGTGGACGCAGACCTGCTCCTGGCGCAGCTGCAGATGGCCACCGGCGAGGCTCTCGATCCGCTTGCTGACGCAGGAGCGCCACCAGCCTCAAGCACCGCGGCTAGTATCGATGCCCTTGGCGCGAACGACGCGCTTGCCGAGCTGAAAAGAAAGCTATCGCTCGACAATACAGGCAAGGATTAAGCCATGACCACCCGCCTAGCCCTCCTGCCCGGCCGCGAGCGGCCGCTGCTCTTCGCCCACCGGGGCCTGTCCTCCGAGGCCCCGGAAAACACCATGGCCGCCTTCCGCCTGGCGCGGGACTACGGCATACCGGGCATAGAGCTCGACATACACCTGACCAAGGACGGCAAGATCGTCGTTATCCACGACGGCAACACCAAGCGCACGGCTCCGGGCAGCGACGTGGATGTTGAAAACGAGCCCTACGCCGCCTTCAGCGGCCTGGACATAGGATCATGGAAGGACGCCCGTTATAGCGCCGAGCGCGTGGCCCTGCTTTCCGACGTACTCGAGGAATTCACGCCCGGTATGTACTTCGACGTGGAAATAAAGGCCGCTAAGGCTGCGGACCGCGGCCTCGAAGCCGCGCTTGCCGCCCTGCTGTCAAGCATGAGCCTAAGCGCCGACTGCATAGCGGTATCCTCGTTCAACCCGGTGGCCATAAAGCGCTTCAAAGCCTACGCACCAACTATACCCACGGGTATAATCTATTGCGATTCCAAAGAGCTGCCCGCGTATCTGCGGCAAGGCCAGGGCAGGTGGCTCGGAGCGGCGGATTTCCTTAAGCCCAAGTATGATATGGTTAAGCCCCTAGGCATGGCGCTTAAGCGCGGCTTCGCGGGCAGGCCCGTGCTGCCCTGGACCATAGACGAGCCCATAGAAGCGGCGCGCGTACGCGGCCTGGGCTGTGAGGGCATAATCTCAAATAAGCCGCACCTGGTGCGCTAAGGAGCTCAGCATGAGCGATCAGACTCAAGTTTCGCCTCAGAAAACGGTTCAAAGGGGTTCGCTCAGGCAGAAAATCTTCAACATCGTGGGATGGATAGCCTTTCTGCTCCTGGCCCCTCCCGCCCTGCACATGCTCGGCCTGCCCGCCTTGCAGGAATTCCTGTCCGCCAAAATCGCCAACTGGGGCTCGCCCATAGCGCTGGTCATTTATTTCTACGCCTTGCTCTTCCTGCGGGTATTCTTCGGCTCAGACCAGCGCTATACGCCGGTGCTCATGGGCTATGCCATTAGCTTCCTCTATTTTTCCAACTCGCTCGATATAGGCTTCATGCAATGGCTCAGAGATTTAAGCGCACAGGTCAGCTTCCTTGCCTATCCCTACATGAGCTTTATAACAGGCATAGTCGTCATCTTCCTGTCCAACGCGCTTTCAGGCGCTAAAAAGGCGAAGTGGCCGGTAGACCTCATCGTGCTGGGCATACTGCCCGCCGCCGGGCTCGTATGCGCCGGCATCTTCCTGCCCGGCCTCCTGGGCTTTTAGTACGCGGGCAGGGGCGGCACGGCGTGACCGGCCTGGAGCGTCTTGCATCGGAAGGCGAGCGATTGCTCGACAGCGGCCGCTTCGAGGAGGCGGCCGTCCCCTTAGCCCAAGCCTGTGCCTTGGAGCCAGGCTCGCAGGACCTCAGCTTCAACCTAGGCCTTGCATACCTAAAAAGCGGCCGCGCCCATGACGCAAAGCTGGCCTTTGAGCGTGCGCTTAGCCTAGGCCCCGCCGCCGCCGACCTCCTTTCCAACCTGGGCCTTGCATACTTTGAGCTTGGCAAGGCCGAGCGGGCGGAGCGCTGCTACAGCCAGGCGCTTGAGCTTGAGCCGGGGCATCCGGAGGCGAACAACAACCTCGGCGTGCTGCGCTTTCAGGAAGCCCGCTATGGCGAGGCGCGCTCCTTTTTTAACCGCGCTACGCAGGAGCGGCCCGACTATGCCGACGCCTGGTTCAACCTGCGCGACTGCTGCGCAGAGCTCCTTGCCGCCAGGGCGGATGCCAAGCCCGGCGGCCCCGATATGGCCTTTCTGGCGGCCGAGCGGGATAAGGCCACGGCCATGCTCGCCCGGCTCAGCTCATAGAGATCTATCCCAACCCAGTCCCGACTTTAACACTAAACTAATAATTCTCTTCTCAAGCGCGACGCGGGGGTATATACTAATTTCCCCTTCCGTTAAAGGAAGACTTCCCGCCTCGCGGGAAACACATACAAGGAGGATCCTCATGAAGAAAAAGCTCGGCCTAGGCCTCGCGCTCATTCTGGCGCTGGCTCTGGTTCTAGCGCTCGGCTCGTGCGCGCACCCGTACGAGAAGTTCGCAGAAACCCCGCTCACTATCACTTTTATCCAGACGACGGACATACACGGCGCCATATTCCCCTATGACTTCATCACCGGCAAGCCGCTGGACACGTCCATGGCGCAGGTCGCCGCCATCGTAGCCGAGCGGCGCGCCCGCGGCGAAGTCGTGCTGCTCGACAACGGCGACAGCCTGCAGGGCCAGCCTACCGTCTATTACTATAACTTTGAGAAGACCAACGTACCCCATATATGGTCCGAGGTGCTCAACTTCCTTGAGTACGACGCGGTTACCGTGGGCAATCACGATATAGAGGCCGGTCACCCCGTATACGACAAGCTCGTCGACGAGCTCAAGATGCCCTTCATCTGCGCCAACGTGGTTAAAGAAGGCAGCGGCGAGCCCTATTTCGAGCCCTATGCCATCATAAAGCGCCAGGGCATTAAGATTGCCATACTCGGCCTTACCGAGCCCGGCATAACCCATCAGCTTCCCAAGGCTTTCTGGGAAGGCATGGACGTGCTCGATATGGTGGATACGGCTAAAAAATGGGTGCCCATCATTCAGGAGAAAGAGAAGCCCGACCTTATCATAGGCCTCTTCCACGCGGGCGTTGACTGGACTTATGGCGGCGCTACCGCCGATACCCCTAAGAACGAGAGCGGCAGCCAGCTGGTAGCCGAGCGGGTAGCCGGCTTTGACCTCATATTCGTGGGCCATGACCACGCGGGCTGGGACGGCAAGGGCTGGGACGCCGTCGCCAAGACCAAGACCGTGGACGTTAAGGATCCCAACGGCAAAATCGTCCCCATATTCGGCGGCTTGGCCGGCGCCCAGTCCGTGCCCATCGTGCAGGTGCAGCTGCTCTGGGATAAATCCAACAAGGCCTGGAAGAAGGACATAAGCGGCATACTCAAGCCCCTCAAGGGCGTAGCCGCCGATCCCGCCTTCATGGCCAAATTCGACCCCTACAAGGCGGAACTTTTAGCCTGGGTAGAGCGCCCCATAGGCAAGATGGAAGGCAAGATGCACAGCGATGACGCCCTCTTCGGCGACAGCGCCTTCGTGGACCTCATCCATCGCATACAGCTTGAAGTGACCAACGACCCGGCCATGGGCTTAAAACCCGCTCAGATATCCTTCGCGGCCCCGCTGGACCAGAACGCTTACCTGCCCTCCACCGCCGACGGCACCATCAAGGTGCGCGACATGTTCACCCTCTACAAGTATGAGAATTTCCTCTATACCATGGAGCTTACTGGCGAGCAGATACGAAAGTTCATGGAGTTCAACTACGCCAATCAGTTCAACCAGATGACCGGGCCTAGCGACAATCTATTATCCTTCCTCAAGGATAAGGATGGCAAGCCCGTATTCAACGCGCGTTACAACAGCTACGACACCTCGGTGCGCCCCTACAACTACGATAGCGTAGCGGGCATCAAGTACGTCGTGGACGTGTCCAAGCCCGCCGGATCACGGGTTACGATACAGTCCATGGCCAACGGCTCCGCCTTTGACCTGGCCAAGACCTACACCGTGGCCATCAACTCCTACCGCGGTTCAGGCGGCGGCAATCACCTTACCCGCGGCGTAGGCCTTGACCTTAAGCAACTGCAGCGCCTGGAGCTCGTCACCTCGAGCACTACGAAAGACCTGCGCTACTACATGCTCAAATGGTTCGAAAAGCAGGCCGGTATTATCAAGCCGGTACGCGACGATAACTGGAAGGTCATACCCGAAGACTGGGCCGCCGCAGGCCGAGTCAAGGACTATCCCATGATATACGGACCCGCTAAGTAAACAAAAAGGCCTTTGTTTAGCGCGGCCGCCCTCTTCGGGCGGCCGTTTTTTTTCTACGGCCACGGGTCAGGTAAGGGCCGGGCCGGGAGCGCTCTTGTAATTTTGGCGTTTTATGCTTATTTTTATATGTAAGTGGTGAACGCCACGGAGGTTCACCGGGCTTCGCTCCGTACGGAGGGGCCTAAAATCCACGCCTTCTAAGGGGACAACCATGAAGGGCAATCGTATGTACGTAGACATCGGCTCGATGCTGGACGAGATCTTCGACGCCGCTAAAACCATCGGCGATCAGGTTCGGGATAATTTCGGGCCAGGCAAGGGCCCGGCTCCCGGCCCCAATCCCTGGTTCCACATGGACCAGGATGAAAACGCCGACTGGTATCCTACCTATTCCTATCCGCCCATGAATATATTCATGAACAGCGATAGGTCCATTGTATTCGAATTCGCCCTGTCGGGCTTCGATGAGAAAGACATAAGCCTTACCTTCCAGGGCGACTATATGGTGTTCGCGGCGCGCATTGGCCTTGAAACCGCGCCGGAAGACGGCGTACGCTACTTTAAGCGCCGCTTGAAGCTCAAGGACATCGAAAAGCAAAAGTACTACGTGCCCGCCGATAAATTCGACCAGGGCGCGGTAAAGGCGCTGTTCCGTAACGGCATACTGCGCGTGAGCGTGCCTCCGAAGGAAGACCAAGGCGCTCCTGAAGGGGTTAAAATCGAGATTATTAAAGAAGGCGACTAGGTCTTCCGCGCCGAACGAAAAAAGGCATCCCCGTCGGGATGCCTTTTTTTATGCCCCGCCCCATGAGGGCTACTCAGCGCGCCGAGAGCGTATTCCGCAGGAGCCTAGCCAATTGCTCCTGGTGACTGACTATGAAAATGCCGGCATAGATCGTTACCGATATGCCAAGCACGAGAGCCATGGGCACCGTGTAGCCGTTGCCATAACTGGCGTTTAGGAGCCTGAACTCGGCAAGCAGGGGCACGAGCACCATGCTTATGAGGAGCAGGACGCCGGCGGCGAGCCAGTCGCGCATGGCCACCAAGCGGCGCGGCGCGGGCAAAAATGGTAAGAGCGCGCTTATGCGCGGCGTCAAGTCGCGAGAGCTCGCCAGCTCAGGCAGCCTATAGAGGGCCAGCGCGGCGAAATAGGCGGCGGCCTGAGCGGCGCAGGAGGGGCAGGAATCCGCGTGCGCGGCCATATCCCCGGAAAGAGAAGGAATATCCTGGGTATCCATGAGCATATCAAATTGCGTGCAGGTCATAGTCCGTCTCCTTCCGCTCCTAATGCGAGCCTCAGTTCATGCTTTGCCCGGAATACGTGGGATTTGATCGTATTCACCGGGAAACCCGTCGCGTCGCTTATATCGCCATACTTCATGCCTTCCCTGAAATACAGGTCTAGGCATACCGCATACTTTTCCGGCAAGGCAGCCATTGCCCGCTTAAGGCTGGCCACGGTCTCCATTCGTATATGCTCTTCCTCAGGGCTAAAGTTCTTAACATCCTGGGGCTCTGACTCCAAAGGCTCGTAGCGCCCAGCCTTGCGCTTGGCGTTTATGCCCGTGTTGTATGCTATACGGGTAAGCCAGGTGGAAAAGCTCGAGCGCCCCTTGAAGCCGGCAAGGCCTACATAGGCTTTAACGAACACGTCCTGCGCGAAATCCTCGGCCGCGTCGCTATCCTTGCAGAAGCCGTAGCCGAGCCGCAGTACGCGCCGCTGATAGCGCCGCACAAGCTGCGCGAAGGCATCGCGGTCCCCGTCGAGCACCCGCTCGATAATCTCGGTATCGGTCGCCTCCGGACCGAGAGGGCTCATGCGCCAGAGCTACGGGCGTACGCGCCATGGAACGCGAGGAATCCTATGCCTACAGATAGAGGGATGAGCCCGCCCAGGAGGCTGTACGCAAAGCCGCTTATGGCTATGAATACCACGCTGAGGGTAAGGCCTACCGCCGTGAGGAGTATGCCCGCGAGCAGGCTAAAGGTGCCAATATCCACCGGATTCGGCGCGTAGAGCCCGCGGTCTATCATCAGCATGCGCTCCCTATGCCCCCACAGGACATAGAAGAACACCACGACGCTGCCCATCACGATGCCGACTATCGGTATAATGGCGATGAGGATCTGGGATGCGTTACTCGTCTGGGGCATAGCGACTCCACCCTGGCATAGCTTGATTCGAACCGTTCCCGGCCGCATTACTAGACAGGCGGGGCCGGAAAGGGTTGCAAAAACCCGTAGGCCTTTAGCTTAGCGTCCTGGCGGCTATAACGTCCACCCCGCTGCCCTTATAGTCCTTTATAAGCACATCGCCGCGCTTCACCGGTAGCGCTACGTTCAACGCGTATATAGCGGCCAAGAGCTCAAGCACGCCTTCCTTGGGATAGGCGACGGTGGTGCGCACGGGAAGTCGGGCTATGGCGTCCAGGGCTTCATGGCCTGCGCCGGCTATCCTCGCGGTGGCGCTTACCATGCGCTTGGGGGCCAATAACTCCTCATTGGCGTATTTTATGCCGCGGGCGCAGCGGTTGCCGCTCACTTCAAGGCTGCCGTCGGTTAGCGTATCCACCGTAAGCCTACAGCCCATAGGGCAGGTTATACATACCAGTTCTTGACTCATGGCTCTAGCCTTCCTTAATTGATGGATACTTCTACCACGGGATCGGGAGAGCCCGCGGCCGACTCTAGATCCTTAGGCCCAAGCTCCACGGTAATCATCTCCGAGGGCTGTATGTGAGACTTCTTTTGCGTCTTTACCACGCGGTTGTTTACCTTTACCTCAAGCATTGCGCCGTTCTTAACGATGAGGGTACGCAGGTACAGTTTGTTATCCCTATCCAGGTCGACGCGCGAGGGAGCCAGGTAGCGCACATTGGAACCGGCCTTGAGCCTAGCCTCCCGGGAGGGCTTGTCGCCTTTCAGCCAGCGAGCCACGTTCTGGCCGGCGCGCCTGGCTTCCTCCGCCACGTAGTCGACCAGGTCGTGCACATGCAGCACGTTGCCGCAGGCGAACACGCCGGGCACGTTGGTCATAAGCATGGAATCGACCACCGGCCCGTTGGTCATAGGGTTCAGCTCCACGCCGGCGGTCTTGGACAGCTCATTCTCTGGCACGAGGCCTACCGACAAAAGCACCGTGTCGCAGGGTATGACGAAGGCCTTCTCGTGCATCATGGCGCCGTTCTCTATGGGCGTCACCTCCACGCCCTCTACCCTGTCTTTGCCGATGATGCGCGTGGTCAGGTGGGACAGGTAGAGCGGTATGCCGAAATCATGGAGGCATTGCACGATATTGCGGGTAAGGCCCGATGGGTAGGGCAGTATCTCCACCACCGCATGCACCTTGCAACCCACCCAGCTCATGCGCCTGGCCATGATAAGGCCTATGTCGCCCGAGCCTATGATGACCGCGTTCTTGCCGGGCACCAGGCCTTCTATATTGACCAGGCGCTGGGCGAGGCCGGCGGTGTATACGCCCGCTGGCCTGTCTCCGGGTATGCGTATATTGCCGCGGTTGCGCTCGCGGCAGCCCATGGCCAGGACTATGGCCCGGGCGTTCAGGCGCAGCACGCCGTACTTGGCCGTGTAGCAGTACAGGGTCTTAATCTCCGCGCGGGCGTCCATCTCCATGACCGTGGTGCCGGTAAAGCTGGCTATCTTGCTGCCCGTGAGCCGTTCTTCCATACGCTCGGCGAACTCGGGGCCGGTAAGCTCCTCGTTAAACTCAATGAGGCCGAAGCCGTTATGGATGCACTGCCCCAGTATGCCGCCCAAGCCTTCCTCGCGCTCCACGATGGCGCAGGAAAAGCCCGCGGTATCAAGTTCTATGGCGGCGGCCATGCCCGCCGCGCCGCCGCCTATGACCACGGCGTCGAAATTAAGCTCTTTCATAGCGCGTCCTTGAGCATGCGGCTTTCGCCGCCGTTCTTGCTTATGTCCTGCCAAGACAGGCCGGTCTCCCGCATGATGATCTTGATGATCTTATACGTGCAGAAACCGCCCTGGCAGCGCCCCATCTGCGCGCGGGTAAAGTACTTAACCCCGTCCAGGGTGGTGTGGCCGGCGCGCACGGCCGCCACAATCTCCGCCTCGGACACCTTTTCGCAGCGGCATACCATATTGGCGTAGGCCGGGTCGGCGGCCGCCAGTTCGTCCACCTCGTAGGGAGACAGATCCTTTACGTGCGGACGCTTGCCCACGAAGGGGTCGTAGTCCACCTTCTCGCGCAGCCTTAAGCCGGCCTTTTTCAAGAGGTCCTTTACGTATTCGCCTATGGCGGGGCTCGCGGTAAGACCGGGCGACTGTATGCCCGCGACCTGCACCAGGTCAGGCGCCTTCTGGCTCATGGCTATGTAGAAATCTTCGTCCAGCGTGGGGCGCAGCCCGGCGAAGCTCGTTATCACGTCGTATTCCGATATTGACGGTATCATGGTGCGCGCCGACGAGAGTATCTTCTCGAGCTGCTCGCGCGTGGTGGCCAAGTCGGTCTTATCGTCTAGGGCCTCGGCGGTGGGGCCAATGAGCACCGTGCCCTCAACCGTGGGTATGACGAGCATGCCCTTGGATATGTTCGTAGGCACGGGAAACACCACCCGGTCGGGCCTGGCCTTGGTCATACGGTCTAGAAGGTAGTACTCGCCCTTACGGGGCTTTATCGTGAATTCCTCGGCGCCGAATATGGCGGACACCTCGTCGGCAAAGAGCCCCGCGGCGTTCACCGCGTAGCGAGCCTTTACCGTGCGGCCGTCCTTGGCGCGCAGCGTCCATTCGTCGCCCGCGCGCAGCGCGGCGCAGAGTTCAAAATCGGTGAGTATTTCAACGCCGTTTTTCTTGGCGCTTTCTACGAGTGAGAAGACGAAGCGGTAGGGCTCGACGATGCCGCCGCCGGGCACCCAGAGGCCGCCTAAGGTATCGGGGTTAATCTTAGGCTCCAGCTCCAGCATGCGCTCGCGCGAGCACATCTCTATGCCTATGACGCCGTTATCAACGCCCTGCATGTAGAGCTGCTCTATGGCCCGCATCTCGTCCTCGTGCATGGCAGCTACCACGATACCGCAGCGCCTGAAGGGAAAATCGAGCTCCTGCTTAAGCCGGTCGAACATCATGGCGCCTTGCAGCTCGAGCCGAGCCTTTAAGTGTTTCTTATTATGGTGGAAGCCGCCATGCACGATGCCGGAATTAGCCTTGGACACGCCGAAGGACACGTCCGACTCTTTGTCCACGAGCACCACGTCCAAGTCGTAGGCGGACAGCCGCCTGGCTATATTGGCGCCGCATACGCCCGCGCCTACTATGCATACGTCGTATCGGCCCGATCCTGTCTTCACCGCTCGGCCTCCTTTTAGCTCTGTTCGTATTGTATGGCATGGCTGCGCAATCATACAGAATGTTATATACACTATTTACATTTTAATACCGCTTTAT
The DNA here is from genome assembly GCA_002412825.1 of Spirochaetaceae bacterium UBA5200. Classification (GTDB taxonomy): domain Bacteria; phylum Spirochaetota; class Spirochaetia; order Treponematales; family UBA12059; genus UBA5200. Next base: position 20,339 of record DHVU01000018.1, on the reverse strand, counting down.
GATTTTTTATGTATACTATAGCGGTGTTGATTCAACGTAAACTCGTGCCAAGCCTGCTCTCCGCCCTCAGGGTTACGAAACTGCTCCGCGTAAACGGCGCGCCGCGCTGCGGTAAGACCGTTCTGGCCGCCCAGCTGCAGGCCCGCCTTGATCCCGATTGCCCTGTGCTCAATGCCAGGCGGGCCGACGCCCTTGAGCTGCTCGCACGAGCGTTCGCGGAGCGCCCATTGACCTACCTGATTTGCGACGATGCCGACCCCGCCTTTGCCGAGCTGCTAGCCGCTTTCCAAGCCCGGCAACAAGCCAGCCAAGCCGCGGCGGGGCTCAGCGCCAATCCTACCAGGGCCGTGCTCCTAGGCGGCGCTTTTTCAGGCGACGCGGACTTCGAGCTGCAGCCCCTGTCGCTCTTTGAGCTGGGCGCCGGTTCATGGCGCAAACACTGGTTCCGCGGAGGCCTTCCCGAAGCCTACTTCGCCGGCGGCGACGCGCTGGCCATGGCCACGTTACGCGATTATGAGGCTACGCTAGCCTTAAGCCTTGCTTCCCGCCGCCGCGACGGCCTATCGCTCCAAGGCGCGCACAAGCTAGTCAGAGCGTTGGCAAGCGGCCAAGGCCGCGCCTGCAACGAGAACGCGCTATCCCTAGACTCGGGCGTATCGAGGACGAGCGTAGTCCACGCACTAGAAGGCCTACGGGCACTGGGCATGCTGCGCCGCCTCGAAGCGTACGCTGAGGACGGCGCGCACCGGCGCAAGAGCTCGAGCCCACTCTACTACCTGCGCGACCAGGGCCTAGCGCACGCCGTACTGGGCATGCAGGACGGCGCGGACCCAGGCCTGCACGGGGCGACGGCGGCCGCCAGCTGGCAGGCTTACGTTATCGAGCAAGCCGCCGCCGCCCTGCCCCCCGATGCGCGGCTATGCCACTATGCCAGCGCTGACGGCGCCGCGCTGGAAGCGGTGATAAGCCGGGAGGGCCAGGCGCCGCTCGCCGCCTCTATCAGGCGCTACCCGGGCGCGGCGGCCCCGCGGGGAGCGGCCAACGCCGCCGAAAGGCTCGGTATAGCGCGGCGCTACCTCGTGTGCCCCGAAGGCAGGGGCCGCGAGCTCAGCCGCGGATTCACGGAATTAAACCTGCCGCGCTTTCTTGAGCTACTCGAGGCTTTTTAGCTTGGCACCATGAAAAACCGGGTCTTCATTGCCGCGGCTTGCCCGCCGCCTGGCTATGGTCTAAAATCGGCACATGCTAAAAATAATAGGCTTGGCCAAGAGCTTCGGCGCTAAGGCCGTGCTGCTCGGAAGCGATATCGAGTTCGAAAGCGGCCGGGTATACGCTTTGCTTGGGCCTAATGGCTCGGGAAAATCCACCTTCCTGCGCATGCTCTGGGGCGAGCTGATGCCTAGCGCGGGTTCGCTCCGGTATGGCGATGAAACCGTCGACACGGTAAGCCCGCGCTGGAAAGGGCTCATAGGGCCGGTACCGGACGACGACGCCCTGATCGAGGGCCTTTCCGTGCGCGGCCACTTAAGGCTCAGCGCCGCCCTTATGGGCATGAGCGCCGCGGAGGCGCGCGCGAGGGAAGAGCAGCTCATCGAGCTCTTCGGGCTTGGCGAAGCTGCGGAAGCCAAAGCCGCGGAGGACGCATCGCGAGGCAACCGTAAGCGCCTGGCCATAGCGCTGGCCTTGCTGGGGAATCCATCCATACTCCTCATGGACGAGCCCTTCTCCGGCCTCGACGCGGAACGCGCCGAGGATTTATGCGCCATCATGAAAGCGCTGGCGGGCCGTGGCCTAATTATCATTTTTTCCTGCCATGGCGTGGAACTGGCGCGCAAGGCTGCCAGCCACGCGGCTATCGTAGAAAACGGCTTCCTGCGCTGTGTCCCCCTAGAGAGCCTTAGCCCGCACGCGGCCTCCGGCTTGACGGCAAAGGACATACTGCCATGGATAGGCTAGTATCCATAGCGGCAGGGCTCCGGCGCTCTTCGTCGGAGCGGCGTTCCCGCGGTAAGCTATCGGGAGCAAGCCGCTTTATCATAGGGTGGTCCTTGGGCGCTATAGGCTTACGGCTGGGGGCTGAGCTGTATTTTTACTATACCTACCTTGGCTCCTCCCTGACGCCCGCGGTTATGCGTGAGGCTTTATCCTCGCTCGCCTTTTTAAACAGCCTGCCCCTGGCTTTTGGCATGCTCGTCACTACGCGCGATGCCAGCCTTGAAGCCCGGCTCAGGCTCCTGCCGCTTAAGCGCACCCACAAAGATGCCGTTCTTGCCCTGGCCGCGGGGATAGGCGCGCTGGGGCCCCTGCTTTGCGGCCTTGCCCTGCCGCTTGCAAACGCCATTCCGCTGCTGGCGGTATCCGCGGGAGCCTTCCTCCGCTCGGCCCTGCTCCTACCCCTAGCTCTCGTAGCCGCGGCCGCATTTGTACGCGCGTGCGCAGGCCTCCTTGGCACGGCCCTAAGCCTCCGGCGGCCCCGTGGCTTAAGCCAGGCTAGGAACATTGCCCTTAGCCTGGCTTTTCTCGCTCTCGCCCTCTTAAGCCCGCGACTTTCGCTCTACGACGATGAGGCTCGAGTGCTCCTGACGACCGGCGCGTCGTTCAGCCTTGAAGCGCTCGGGCTGAGCGGCATCCTGGGCATGGATGCCCCGCTCGTCGCTCTCGTCGCTCTCGTCGCGCTCATCGCGGCCTTAAGCCTTGCCGCCTTATCCTTAAGCCGAGCCGGCGCCCTCGCTTCCCGCGCGAAGGCGAGCGCCAAGGCGAACCGAACGGCGCCAGAACGGGGCATGCTCGGCGGACATCTCGCGCTCATGCCCATCTTTAGCCCGCGTGGCGAATTAGGATGGCAGCTAGCCCTGATAGCCTCGGCCGCCCTAATCGCATGGACGCAAAAAGCGCCGCCCGCCGTGACGCTCATCCTTGCGCTCGCGCTTATCCTGCGTGAGGCCCTGCGCGCGCTCGCTTTTCTGGCAAGCGATACGCCAAGCCTGCGCCGCGTCCTCTACCTGGCTAGCCCTCAACGAGGCCAGGGCCTAGCCATGATCGCGGCATCGGCTCTCGCGCTGGTCAAGGCCTCACCCCTTCTGCTCTGCGCCTTGCTTGGCGCCCTGCTTAGCGACATCGTATAGCGCCGCGCGCCTAGAGCGCAGGCTGCTTCCTCAAGCTCGAAGCAAAAAAAACGGCCGACCCCTGGGGGCCGGCCGCCGCCGAGCATTATGCTTGTAGCCTTAGGCCCATTTTACCAAGCCCGGCAGGAAGGAGTGCACCAGGTCGGGGTGCTTGGGCAAAACGCGCACGGCGTAGCCGAGCTGGCCGGTCTGCTGGCACTTAATCTTTACCGCATAGTCGTAGGCGCCGCCCTGGAACTCTCCCGCCTTCATTTCCATGCGGCTGGGATTGTATATCTGGCCGGTGCTGGACACCGGGCCGTAGTAGAGTTCGACCATCAGCTGCTCAGGGCCTAAGGCGCCTATGCGCACGCGAGCATCCACGCTTACCGAGTCGCCGCGCTCCATGACCGGCTTGGCGCTGCTGCGCAGATCCTCCACCGTGACGGCGTACCATTCGTGCCTAACCAATTCCAGGTATTTGGCTAGGTCTTTGGCCGACTCGAAGTTGCCGGCTTTGAGGCGCTTGGCGTTCTCAAGCGCGGGCAGGTAATACTTGTCCGTGTACTCCATGAGCATGCGGTGGGTGCAGAAATGCTTGCCCGTGTCGCGCACCGAGTTCTTCATGAGCTTGATCCAGTCGCGGGGCAGGCCGTCGCGGCCGCGCTCGTAGAAGGTGGGCACTATCTCCCGCTCAAGGAGGTCGTAGAGGGCCTTGGACTCAATCTCGTCCTGCAGCTCGGTGTCCGCGTATTCCTCGCCCTTGCCTATGGCCCAGCCCAGCTCGGGGTCATAGCCTTCGTCCCACCAGCCGTCCAGTATAGAGCAGTTAAGCACGCCGTTCATGCCCGCCTTCATGCCCGAAGTGCCCGAGGCTTCCATAGGCCGGCGCGGGGTATTGAGCCATATGTCCGAGCCGCTCGTCATGTAACGGGCCATGGTCATGTCATAGTCCTCAAGGAAGATGAGGCGGCCGAACACCTCGTCCTTGCGGGAGAAGTGCACCAGCTCGCGTATGATTTCCTTGCCCGGTATGTCGTGCGGATGCGCCTTGCCCGCGAATATGATCTGTATGGGCCGATCCTTGTCGGACAAGAGGCGTATCAGGCGGTCGGGGTCGCTTAAGAGCAGGTTGCCGCGCTTATAGGTGGCAAAGCGCCGGGCGAAGCTTATGGTAAGGATGGAGGGCGACAGCGCGTCATTGGCGCGCACGAGGCCCTTCTCCGACACGCCCATGCGGCGCATCTGCTTGCGCAGGCGGTCCCGCGCAAAGGCTACCAGGCGTTCGCGCCTACGCTCGTGGGTGCGCCAGAATTCCTCGTCGCTTATGCGGTCTATGCGGTCCCAGAGCTCAAGGTTGGTGGGGTCTTCCTCGAAGCGCGGGCCGAAGTAGCGGTCTAAAAGCTCGAGCATGGGCGAGGATATCCAGGTGCGGGGGTGCACGCCGTTGGTAACGTGGCCTATGGGAACCTCGGACTCCTCAAGCCCGGGCCAGAGCCCCTTCCACATTTGCCTGGACACCACGCCATGCAGGTCGGCCACGCCATTGGCGTAAGCGGACATCTTAAGAGCCAACACCGTCATGCAGAAGGGCTCGGCCTCGTCGGAGGGCCGCTCGCGGCCGAGGCCTAGGAAGGTCTTCCAGTCCAGGCCTAGATCATGGGCCCAGCCCTTGAAGTACTTCTCTATGAGGTCGATGCCGAACCGCTCGTTGCCCGCGGGCACCGGCGTATGGGTGGTAAAGATATTGGTGGGCCAGAGAGCCTGCAGGGCCTGGTTAAAGTTGAAGCCCTTCTCGGCCATGAGCTCGCGTATGCGCTCGAAGCAGAGGAAGGCGGCGTGGCCCTCGTTCATGTGGGTGACGACGGGATTGATGCCCACCGCGCGCAGGGCCCGCATGCCGCCTATGCCCAGGAGCACTTCCTGCCGTATGCGCACTTCCTTGTCGCCGCCGTACAGCGTGGCGGTGATAAGCCGGTTGGCCGGCGTGTTCTCGTCGATATTGGTGTCGAGGAGGAAGAGCGACGATCGGCCTACCTGTACTTCCCATACCTGGGCCACCACCTGCTCGCCGCCTATGTCCACGGCTATCTTTACCGGCTCGCCCTTGGCGGTATCGCAGCGATGCACCGGCATATTGTACCAGTCGTTCTCTGGGTATTCTTCCTGCTGGTAGCCGTCAGCGTTCAGGTACTGCCGGAAGTAGCCCTGCCGGTACAAGAGGCCCACGCCCACGAGCGGCAGGCCGAGGTCCGAGCTCGTCTTCATGTGATCGCCTGAGAGTATGCCCAAGCCGCCTGAATAGATGGGCAGCGAGGCGTCCATGCCGTATTCCATGGAGAAATAGGCCACGTAATCCTCGTACGTTCCCTTGTACCAGGTTTGGCCCTTTTTATAGGCCTGGAATTTTTCGTATACCTCTTTGAGCGCCGCCAGGTAGGAATCGTCGGCCGCCACGGACTCATAACGCTCCTGGGACACCATGCCCAGCATCTTGGCCGGATTCTGGCGGGATTCGCTCCATACGTCGTAATCGAGGCGTATAAAGAGCATGATGGCGTCGAAATTCCAGGATATCCAGAGATTATGCGCCATCTCCTCAAGAGGAGCCAGTTCCTTGGGTATCTTCGGTTTTACGGTGTGCGTGAGAATTTTCATGGTTTTACCCCATGAGTACAGGATACCGCCCCTCCAAGGGGACGACTATGGCCCGCGCCTATTAAGCGCATCCTAAGACATAACGATAAGCTACCTGGGCTTCGAGCGCAATCCATGGCATAGCTTCGCGTGCACGCTATAATAAACCGGTTTAGCTGTCAATTGCCAGCCATGCTCTTCACACGCTAGGATAGGGCCATGACCTTCAAGCAATTCGCCGGCGTCGTGGAGCTGCGCACCAAGATAGTAAGCCTCTCCACCTTCGGCTTAAGCCTCCTCTATGCCCTGTGGCTCGCCGGCGGCGTTTCTCCCGCCAGGGCCCTCCTTGTGCTGGCGGCCGCGCTGGCCGTGGACATGGGCACGACGGGCTTTAACAGCTACTTCGATTGGTACCGCAACGTGGACGACGCGCGCTTCAACCGCGAGGAAGCCAAGGTCCTGGTGCACGAGGGCGTGAGCCCGGGCTCGGCCCTGCTCGTAAGCATGCTCTGCTACGCGGCGGCAGCCATTATAGGACTTGCCTTAGCGTTTATAGCCGGCCCCGCCGTCTTGGCCATAGGAGGGGCGTCGCTGCTCGCGGGCTTTTTATATAGCGGCGGCCCGCGCCCGCTTTCGTCCACGCCACTAGGGGAGCTATTCGCCGGAGGCTTCCTGGGCGCGGCCTTCTTCGCGGTTAGCGTGTTCATATTGACCGGAAGGCTCGACGGCCCCACCCTGCTGGCAAGCATTCCGCAGAGCCTCTTCATAGGCGCCATACTGTCGGTGAACAACGCCTGCGACTTCGTGGGAGACAAGGCCGCCGGCCGCCGCACCCTGGCCATAGCGCTGGGGCAGAGCCGCGCCGCCTTGCCTGTATACGCCCAGCTGCTTTTAGGCGCCTTGTCCCTGGCGGCGCTGTCCGCGGCGGCTTTGCTGCCCCGCGCCATGCTCGTGCCCCTCGCGCTTGCCCTAGCGTTAGCCATACGCGAACTTGCCCTTATGCGCGCGCGCGGCTATAGCCACGATACCAAGGGCCTCAACATGGGCGGCATATCAAAGATTTTCCTCTTCTTAAGCGCGGCCCAGGCTTTGGGTTACCTTTTGGCCATCGTTCTTGGCTAAACCCTGCCAGCCCTGCCTCGCGCCTTCTAGCGGTCCCGCCCCTTGCCCGAGTCCGTTATCTCCACGAGCTCTTTAGGAAAGGGCTCAAGGAATACCTGGTCGAGCAGGTAATCCACCTCGAAGCGCAGCGCCCAGCTCTTAAGCAGGGCCAGCAGGGCGGAGGCGGGTATGCGCTCGTCGCGATACTCTTCTATAGAGTTGATGAAGAGCGATCGCTCCCGGACGCTCAGCTGGTCCGAAAAGCCGCCGAAGGCGTGCAGCGCCGTATTGATGAAGCCGCCGGGCTTGGCCTGCGTTGAGAACATGGTCCCCAGTTCGACCCTGTACGCGGCAAGGAGCTCGCCGAAGGGCCGCTTCTCGGGGTTAGCCACTATCCTGCCTAAGCGCCGCATGGACGCCTGGTTCATGGCCAGGAACATAAGCTTGTGCCGCGCTTGGTACTCGACGAGCCCGCCAGGTTTGCCTGCCAGCGCTACCTGCCTAAAGCGCGCTAAGGCGTAGAGGCAGGAGAAGAAATGCTCCCGTATGGCGTAGTTCTTGAGCCTGCCCTCGTCCTCCACCGGCGTGCCGCCAAGCGCCTCCATCACCGCCTGCCCGAAGAGCCCCGCGCCCGAATCGAACATGGCGCCCGGCTCGGCCTTGCGGTATATCTTTACGTCCTTTATGCCGCAGGACGGCGAGCGCGACTTAAGGAGCGCCCCGTCCACCGCCGGCAAGCCCGCCGGGTTTACCGTATCGACGGCTCCTTTTAGCTCGGCCGCCTTAGCCGCGCAGTAAGCCCGCATGGCCTCGCTGTGGTCCAGTCCCGTGGCCGGCTGTACCATGAGTAGCTGTCCCCCGGCCATCACCAGGCGCACAGGGTCCCGCGGCACGCCAAGGCCGGTGTCAGCCTCGGGGCAGGCGGTCACTACGTCGCAGAGCCCGGCAAGCAGCTCCACCGTATGGTCGTTTATCATGGCGCCGTTATAGCGGCAATGGTCGAAGCCTAAGCAGCGCGAAACGAACAGCTTGGGTCGGGGGTGCATGAGGGCCTCCGGGAGGGGATAAGCATAAAACCAAATTTCCTTGGTCGCGCTAGGATCGGAATGAAAACACAATAAATATCCATCTCTATGAACCTTGATACGAAATCATCACTAAAGGCAACATCATTATTAGCGGTTCAATCTTAGTTGGAAACTGACTACTGCTCAAACAATGAGGCACTCATATCCACACTTTGCACCAGCTAAGAACGATAGAGCGACTCGGAAAACCCGAGTCGCTCTATACCGTGAACCGTCGCTATAATCTAGTCAAAATTATACAAATCTAAGATCTGAGACCCAGAAAGCGTTACATCATAAATTCGTAGATCATCTATGTAACCAGTCCAATAATCAGAAGACGTTCCGCTGTTGATGTAGAGGGCCGTGGATCCGCTAGAGGACGAGCCTGCATGAGCCGTCATCTGCACGAGAGAACCATTCTTATAGATCCTTATGTTCGACCCGTCGTAGGTACCCACGATATGGTTCCAAGCGTTAAGCGTCAGAGTAGCGTATGCGCTGTTCGTGCTGGGGGTGCTGATGGTCATTGTAACCTGGGTCCCGCTGAACCCCACGTTAAAATCCGCGCATGCCATAGCCCATAGGAGACCGGCGGAAAGTTTCGTCGGGTAGACCCAATAGGAGACCGATACCTTTTTCCGGTCAGCGGACATGAAGGAACTCTTGCTGTTAGTGATCTTCTGACTGTTCCCATAAAAATAAGCCGAATGAGTGCCTAATCTCTTCGTTGTTGTACTAAACGTGGGGCTTCCTGAAGTAACTAAGAAATTATCATATGAGTTGTCAGCGTACCCTGTATCAGTCCATAAATTATTAAAAGCCCAGTAGCCGTTTAATCCCAAACGACGAGCAGTTACATAACTTGGCGTCATAACACCCGGAAAGCTTGTACTAGTGTCATATGCACAAATCCTGTAATGCATATCCATACTATAATTGGGAGGAGCGAGGTATACTGTTGTAGAAGTCGTTGCTGAATAAAAGTCCCAGTTATAGGTAGTAGAATTATACTGGTAAACCATATATCCCGTTGCACCAGCAAGTGCTGACCAAGAAACCTGTATATAGTTTCCTGTCATATAGGTACGCGCAGTCATATCTGTTACATATGTCAAACCCCGATGGCCGACATCATAAACAGACAGATCACTTAAATAGCTGGTGCCTGCTGTGCCATAGGCCTCAACTTTATAGTAATACTTAGTATTTGTAGAAGTAATGCCTGTATCAGTGTAGGTGTTGGAGGCCGTTGTGGCAACCAAAGAATAACCACTTGACGGGCTCGTAGAACGGTAAATGCGATAGCCAGTTCCTTGAGGCGGAGCCGTCCAAGAAAGGTAGACCCCTGTAGAAATTGTACCGTCTGATGCGCTTAAACCCGTTGGAGCTGAAATTTGCCGCATGCCTAGCGTATATCCACTTGTTGTTTCCCCATTATATGTAGCCCAGGAACGTACTTTATAATAGTATATAACACCTGGAGTAGCAGTGGTGTCATTGTAAGTGGTACCAGTGGCATAGGATGATAGATCGGTATACGGACCACCGCTTGTGGTTGCTCGGCTAACATAATATCGAGTTGACCCGTTTAGAGCCGTCCAGCTGATGGTAACCTGGGCGGTACTAGTATTAACAGTCGCAATCAAATCTAGCGGCGCGGTTAATTTACGGGAACCATCGTTGTAGGAGGACGCTGCGCTTATATAGTTGTTCGTTCCCTCCGCGCGGACCTTGTAGTAATAGATCGTACCCGCGACGGCGCTCGTATCGTTGTAGCTTGTGACCGCAGCTGTAGTGGTTCCGATCTGCGTATAGGTGCCGGTAGCACTTGTTGACCGGTCAATATAGTAATTGAGGATAGTCCCCGATGGAGCGGTCCAAGATACCGCTACCTGGGTCGTGCTAGTGCTATCCGAAGCGGCAATACTGGTTGGCGCAAGAGGCGCGATACCGATAATCCGGGAACCATTCGCGGACCAGTTTCCAGCATTGTCACGTTCCTGGACATTAAGTGTATGATTTCCTAAGTTCAAGTTTTCCGTGGGAATATAGCTCTTTACTGTACTTTCTGCGGACCAGGATCCGCCATCTAAACTGTATCTAAAATTACCGTTGCCCCCATTACCACCAGAAGACCATGTCCAGGTTGGCTTCAGAATTGTTGTGGGAGAAGTCCCTGCAACTGAAGGTGAATTTGGTGCTATCGAATCATAGGTAATGTTTATGTCAATCATGGTCCCATATTTTGCTACACCAGATAGTTGCGCGAACATTGCGTAAACAGTTTTAACACCTTGAGTTGAAGTTAATGTAATATCAATTTTTTCTGTCAGATCTTTCCAGCCAGTAATATCAGTTGGAACATCAAAGTCACTTAGATCCGTCGATGCAAACCATTTATCAGCATTAGTTGCGCTTGTTCTGATTGCCTTAATTGTCGTTATTCTCGTATATCCTGCCAGACTGGTACTATCCTCATCATCTAAAACAAACATACCTTTAGGTGCTATCCCAGTCATGAAACCCCACACGAGTGGTTGAAACAACCGACTTCCATCGACGCCACGTATCCCGCTGATAGTAATCGTATACTCTTTGCTATCAGCTAAATACGGGTCAGGCCTAATCTTCAGAAGCCTGGTTGAAGAATCATAGTTTACTAAGAATGCCAACTCTACGCCTGGCTGGTCGTTCCTAATTATTTTAACTGTATCCGAAGTAACGGAATCTACATCTAAAGCTCTATCAAGTTGGAGTCGAAGGTCTTTTCCTGGATCAACGTTTGTATCATTTTGAATCGGCAAAAAGGTCACTATTTCCAAATACCTATCATTAGCCTTCATCACCTTCACTTCAAGCTCGCCCAGCATATCCACCGGGTTGTCGCAGGTGCTTAATGTAAACAGAACGGCTATGAAGAGGACGGCGGCGAGGAGCTTCTTTATTCGGTCCATAGTTCAACTTTCCTTTCTTCGGCCTCGGAGGCGCGGGCGGTGGCGGCGCCGGAGGGGAAGTAGCGGTCGACGGCGTTGGGGCTGGAGTCCTGGAGCTTGGCCAGGGAGTCGCGGAAGCCGCTCAAGTCGCCCAGGGCCTGCAGGCTGCGGGTAAGGCCTACCAGGGCGGCGGTATCGGCCGGGTTGGCCTTTAAGGCGCGTTCGTAGTAGGTCTTGGCCTTAGCCATCTGGCCGTCAAGGAATTCCACGTTGCCCATGTTTACCAGGGCCTGCTGGAGGTTGCTCTTGTTTATGGCGAACTGAAATTGGGCGCGGGCTTCGGCAATGAGGCCGAACTGGGCGTAGAGTATACCCAAGCGATTGGCTGCCTTGTCGGCTTCTTTGCCGCTCTTGATCTGGGCCTGCAGCTCGGCTACGCGGGACATGATCTGGCCGCGGGAGAATTTATCCAGCTCGCTCTTGTAGGCTTCTATGAGCCGTTCCTGGGCGGGCAGGGACACGAGGGCGCCGCCCTCGGCGAAGCCTATGGGCTCGTAGGTTTTCCAGGCTTCCCGTATGGGGTAGAAGCCGGCCTGCTCGCGCGACAGGCCGTCGCGCCACTCCATAGCGCCTACGGACCAGGACTTAAGGAAGCCGTCTTTTACCAGGGTCACTTCTATGGGTATCCATACCTTGCCGTTGCGTACGATGGTGTCGGCCGAGTCGCTAAAGGCGCGCGCCGCGTTCTCGGGCGTCAGGCCCGAATCGAAGGCCACGAAGATGTGGCCGGGGGTGGTTACGAGGGCGGTCTCTATGCCCACGGCCTCAAGGAGGGCGGCGTAGAGCACGGACAGGTCGTCGCAGTCGCCAGCGCGGTAGGCCAGGGTCTGGCTGGGGAACTGCAGGAAGTCTATGGCGTCTTCCTGCTCGGACAACGCTATGTAGGGCGTCTTAGGGTCAACCGCGTAGCCTAGGCCGTAGGCGCGCAGGGCCTGGTATATGGCCAGCGCGGTACGGAACTCCGATGATACGGCGGCCGTACCCGCCTCGTTGCGCACCATGGATGCCAGGCCCTTGGCGAAGCCGAGCACCAGGGGATCCTTGGCCGTGACGAAGGCGGCCGCCTTGCGGTCGTCGTCCCAGGTCATGGCGTTGCGGTTCTGCACGTTAAGCGTGATGGGTACGGTCTTGGTGGTCTTTCGGCCCAGGTAGTAGTACTCGAGGGTAAGCTCGCCGGCTGCCTTGGTGCCTTCGGTTACCCTGAATATGGCGTCGTTGAAGAGCGCGTACACCGGAATCTCTTTGCTGGCTCCAGGGGCCAGTTTGTCGAATTCCGCGCTTAGGCGCGGGGCGTCCATGTACTGCTTGGCGTAGAACAGCACCTTTACCTTTTCTATGGGCAGGCTTTCGTCGTTGACGATGAGGGCGGTGCCTAAGGGATTCTTGTCGTAGAAGCTGAAGAAGAGGGGGAATACCGCGCCTAAATCAGGAGTGAGCCGTATGTCGGTGCCCTTGCGGGAGCCGGCCAGGTCGTACACCACGCCGAGCTGCACCGACAGGCCCTGGTAGAGCGAGTCGCCGGGCACGGTAAGGTACTTATAGCGGGCGCCTAAGCCCGCGGCAAAAGTAGGCGAAAGGCGCAGGAGAAGCTCAGCGCCGCCTTCTACGAAGGGGTTGCGCACCGTGCCCACGTCGGCCACGGCCATGTATATGCCGCCGCCTGCGCTGGCGCGCAGGGCGAAGCGCGGCGCGGGGGAAAAGCTCGCCCCAAGCGCGCCGCCGCCGTACACCACCGAGAGCGATTCGCTTGAGCCGTTTATAGGCAATAACTCATAGTCGATAAAGGCCCTGCCGAAGAGCCAGCGGGCAAAGCCGGGGGCCAGCTCGCCGCGGATGCTGCCGCCGCCGCCTATGTCGAAAAACGGTAGGCCGTCGCCCAGGGTAGGCCCTATGGGAACGGTAACCGTAGGAAGGAAGCTCATGGTCACGTCGCTGGATTGCGCGTACCCGGCGGGCAGGAAGAAGACGCACGCGGCGAACAACAATAACAAACGCGGGAACCTCATGGTTCGCCTCCAACTGTGTAACGTTTTGCATAGGCTCGTTGATTATGTATAGTAGAATAATAGCGCATCCTCCGGCATCCACAAGTTTTTTTTAACGTAAATTACGCCTGTCCCTATAAAAAAATAGCTCCTCTGAGAAAGCAGGCGGCCTCTTGGAATCCAATGCCTCCAAATGCTACAATACCTCATGGCACACAACGATTTACAGGCCTTTATAGACGAGCTCGAGAAGCGCGGCGAGCTGAAGCGCATAGCCGTGGAAGTGGACGCCGAGCTTGAGATTACCGAGATAGCCGATCGGGTTATGAAGGCGAACGGGCCCGCCCTGCTCTTCGAGAAGGTAAAGGGCTCCGCCTATCCCCTCCTCATAAACGCCATGGGCTCTGACCGGCGCATGGCCTTAGGCTTCGGGGCCGAGAGCCTGGACGCCAAGGCCGCCGAGATTGAAGGGCTTATAACCTGGGCCTGGAAGCAGCTGCGCGGCTTCAATATATTCTCGGCCATACCCAGCGCCCTGCCCAAGCTGCCCATCGCCTTATCGCTCCTGCCAAAAAAAGTACGCAAGGGCATATGCCAGGAAGTGATAAGCGGCGACGAGGGCTTTGACAGCCTGCCCGTGCTCAAGTGCTGGCCCAAGGACGGCGGGCGCTTCCTTACCCTGCCCCTGGTATGCACGCGCGACCCCGACACGGGGGCGCAGAACGTGGGCATGTACCGCATGCAGGTGTACGACGATAAAAGCGCGGGCATGCACTGGCATCTGCACAAGGACGGCGCGCACTTCTTCGAGAAATACAAGGCGCGCGGCGAGCGCATGCCCGTGGCGGTGGCCTTAGGCGCTGATCCGGCGGTTACCTACGCGTCCACCGCGCCCCTGCCCGAAGGCATTTGGGAAATGATGTTCGCGGGCTTCCTCCGCGGCGCGCCGGTTGAGGTGGTCAAAGCCACGCTCTCCGACGTGGAAGTGCCGGCCAACGCGGAGTTCGTGCTGGAGGGCTACGTGGACCCCGCCGAGCCCTTGCGCATGGAAGGGCCCTTCGGCGACCATACGGGCTTCTATTCCCTGCCCGACCTCTACCCGGTGTTCCACCTGGAGCGCATAACGCGGCGCAAAAATCCGGTGTATCCGGCCACCATAGTCGGCATACCCCCCATGGAGGATTGCTGGATGGCCAAGGCCACCGAGCGGCTCTTCCTGCCCCTGCTCAAGCAGATGGCCCCGGAAATCGTCGACTTGAGCATGCCGCTAGAAGGCGTGTTCCACAATTGCGTGATCGTGTCGATAAAGAAACGCTTTCCCGGCCAGGCGCGCAAGATCATGAACTTTCTCTGGGGCATGGGGCAGATGTGCTACACCAAGCTCATCGTGGTGGTGGACGAGGACGTGAACCCGCATAACGTGTCCGAGGTGGCATGGCGCGCCTTTAACAATATCGACGCCAAGCGGGACCTCGTGTTTATGGACGGCCCGCTGGACGCCCTGGACCACTCGTCGCCTATGCCGCGCTACGGCACCCGCCTGGGCGTGGACGCCACGCGCAAGGGCCCCGACGAGGGCCATACGCGGGAATGGCCCGAGCCCCTCAAGATGGACGCGGAAGTGGCGTCCAAAGTAAGCGCGCGCTGGGCCGAGTATGGCATCGACTGAGTCCCAGGCCCCGGACTACGCGCCTGGCGATCAAGCGAAGGGCATCATGGGCCGGGCCCGCGTAGTGGGCGAGGCGGTGATGATACGCCACACCCTCTTTAGCCTGCCCTTTGCCGTGGCGGCCGCGCTGCTGGAGACCGGGGGCAGGCCGCCGTTTATGAAAATGCTCTGGATAGTCCTGGCAGCCACGGGCGGACGGAACGCGGCCAACGCGCTCAACCGCATCATCGACAAGGACATAGACAAGAGGAACCCCCGCACGGCGGGCAGGCCCCTGTCGCAGGGCAGGGTGCGCCTAGCCGAGCTCTGGGCCTTCAGCGCCGCCATGCTGCTCCTGCTGGCGGTATCGGCCTTCATGCTCAACCCGCTCTGCGCGCTGCTCCTGCCCGTGGCGGGGGTCATGGTATTCGGCTATTCCTATACCAAACGCTATACCTGGCTCTGCCATTTCTGGCTGGGCGCCACCTGCGCCATAGCCACTATGGGCGCTTTCCTGGGCATAGCGGGCCGCTTCGAATTGCGCTACTTCGCGCTGTCGGTGGCGGTGGCGCTCTGGGTGGCAGGCTTCGATATAATCTACGCCACGCAGGACATAGACTTCGACCGGAAGGAAGGCCTTAAGTCAGTGCCCGCGCGCTTTGGCGCCAAGGGAGCCCGCGCCATCGCCCTGCTCTGCCACGCCTTGGCGGCCGCGGGTTTCTTATCCGTTCCCCTCTTCTGGCCCCTTGGCCCCGCCTACCTTATAGCGGCGGGCCTTGCCGTTGCGCTGCTGGCCGCCGAGCATGTGATATCGCTGGGCGCTACCGAGCGGCACCTGCGCATAGCGGCCTACGGCATAAACGAGATAGTGCCCCTGGTGCTCCTGGCGGGCGTAGCGCTCGAGCTCTATTTACTCTGATGGAAACATGACGGCATAATGGAGCCATGGCTCCCTACCTCGTCTGCATTACCGGCGCTTCGGGCGCTATTTACGGTTTACGCATCATACGCGCCTTGGCGGCCTCAGGGGCCGAGGTGCACGCCCTGGCATCCGAGTGGGGCGCCCGCGTGGTCCAGGAGGAAAGCGGCCGGCCCTTTGGCCACTGGTGCGCCGAATACGGCGTGGCCAGGCTCTATGAGCCTTCCGACATGGCAGCGCCCCTATCCTCAGGCTCCTTTAGGCTGGCGGGCACCGTCATAGCGCCCTGCTCCATGGCCACCGCTGCCGCCCTGGCCACGGGCAACGCTCGCACCCTCGCGCAGCGCGCCGGGGCCGTGGCCCTAAAAGAGCGCTGGCCCCTGGTCGTGCTGCCCCGCGAGGCGCCGCTATCCATACCCGACCTTAAGAACCTCCTGGCCCTGGCGGAGGCCGGCGCGGCCATACTGCCCGCAGCCCCGGGCTTCTATCACAAGCCGGCATCCATAGACGAGCTGGTAGACCATATCGTAGGCAAGGTTCTGGACCGCCTGGGCGTTCAGCATAGTTTATTCAAACGCTGGGAAGGATAACATCATGTTTCGCAAAAATACTAACACGCTCACGCTGAGCCTCCTCATGGCCGCGCTTTCCGGCTGCGCCAAGGAAGCGCCGCTGCCGTTGCGCTTCGGGCTCCTGCCCGACAGCGACTCTCTGCCCTTCATGGTGGCCAAGGCCGAGGGGCTTTTCGAGGCCCAGGGCCTTTCCGTCGAGCTCGTGCAGTTTACGAGCCCGGTGGAGCGCGACGCGGCCTTCCAGGCCGGCGCGGTGGACGGAGTCATCTCCGACCTGATAGCGGCGGCGCTTGCCACGCAAGGCGGTTTCGACGTGCGAGTTACCAGCGTGACCGACGGCCGCTACGGTATCGTTTCCGCTCCCGGGGGCTCTGCCGAGCTTAATTCGCTCAAGGGCAAGGCCGTAGGGCTGTCCAGCAATACCATCATCCAATACCTGGTGGACACGGCCATAGAGCGCGCTGGCATGGCCCGAGGCGATATTGAGCGCATGGCCGTGCCCAAGATACCGGTGCGCATGGAGCTGCTCGTAGGCGGCCAGGTGGCGGCGGCGGGCCTGCCCGAGCCCTTCCTTACCGTGGCCCAACAGCGCGGCGCTGCCCTGATAGCCTCCTGCGAGGAGTATAAGCTCGACGCTGCCATCGTCCTCTTTGACAAGAAGGCGCTGGACGCCAAGGCCGGCGCTATAACGAAACTCTATAAAGCCTACTGGCAGGCGGCGCAGAAGATTAACGCCAATCCGGACGCCTATAGGGATTTCCTGGTGCATGAGGCCAAGTTTCCCGCGGAAACCCGCGACGCTTTTGTCTTCGTCAGCTACCGCAAGCCTGTCCTGCCCGCTCTACAAAACGTAGAGGCTGCGCTGGCATGGATGCGGGGCAACGGCCTACTGACCGCGGACCTGGAGGCTAAGAGCCTGCTCGACGACAGGGCCCTACGGGGATGGTAAGGGTCGAAGGCCTCTCGATAGCGTACGATGCCGGCGGGACTATAGTCGAGGCCGTACGCGGCGTAGACCTCGAGCTGCGCCGCGGCCGCATAAGCGCTATCGTGGGGCCTTCGGGCTGCGGCAAGACGAGCATAGTGCGCGCGCTCGCGGGGCTCGTGACTCCGAGCGCGGGCACTATACTAATAGACGGCGAAGAATTAGCCGGCCAACGCCTCCGTACATCGGTCATATTCCAAGATTACGGGCTTTTGCCCTGGAAGACCGTGAACGACAACGCCGAGCTGCCCCTGCTATTGCGCGGCGTGCCGCGGGCCCAGCGCAAGGCGCGCGCCTCAGCCCTCCTTGAAGAATTGGGCTTGAGCGGCTTCTGCCGCTATTACCCCGCGCAGCTGTCGGGAGGCATGAAACAGCGCCTGGCCATAGCGCGCGCCTTGGTTACCGAACCCGACCTGCTCCTTATGGACGAGCCCTTTTCCAGCTTGGACGCCCTTACCCGCGAGACCCTGCAGGATAGCCTTGCCACTATCGTGGAAAGCCACGGCGTGAGCGCGCTCATCGTCACCCATTCCATAGAAGAGGCCGCCTTCCTGGCCGAGCGCGTGTACGTAATGGCGGGCCAATTGCCCGGCGGCATCGAGGCGGCACTTAAGGCTGGCGACGGGCCGAATCGTGCGACAACTGATACCATCACGCCCGCTCAAGCGGCGAAGGCATCCCCTCCTGCCTCAACGCCAGGTTACAGGAGCGACCCGCGCTTCCATGAACTTACCGACCGCGTGCGGCAGGCTATGGGCAGCGCGCGCGCGGCGGCTTCACAGCTGGCCGACGGCCCCGAGGCAGCCCGCCCGCTCGCCGCGACGGCTCCGCGAAGCGGGGATAGCCTATGGCCGCGTTTCTTGCCCGGCTGGCCCGCTAAGCTCCTATACGGCCTGGCCGCCGTGGCCATCTTCATGGCCCTCTGGTACGTGGCGGCCATCGCGCTGCGGAAACCCTTCCTGCCCGACCCGCTTAAAGCCTTCGCCAAGCTGGGCGCTCGCCTGGCGGACGGAAGCATGGCTAGCCATATAGCGGCTTCCGCGCGGCGCATTGCCCTGGCCATGCTTATAGTCGCGCCGCCCTCGGCGGCATTGGGCCTTGCGTCGGGCCGCCTGAAGCGCCTCGACGCGCTCTTGGCGCCGGTCATCTACCTTTTCTACCCCTTACCGAAAATTGCCTTTCTGCCGGTGATCATGCTCCTCTTGGGCTTAGGCGACGCGTCCAAGATAGCCGTTATCGTGCTCATCGTGGCCAGCCAGGTACTGGTAAACGCCCGGGACGCGGGGCGCTCGGTGGCCGAGGGCTACTTCGACTCGGCCAAGGCCATGGGCGCGGGAGCCCTGGCGCGCGTCGCCCACGTGCTGCTGCCCGCCAGCCTGCCTGCGCTGCTGTCCGCCCTGAGGGTAAGTTTGGGCACGGCCACGGCGGTGCTCTTCTTCGCCGAGACCTTCGCTACCAACGAAGGCCTCGGCTGGTACATCATGGACGCCTGGGCCCGCGTGGATTACCCCGATATGTACGCCGCCATACTTGCCCTGTCGCTCTTCGGCCTGGCCGGCTTCGCCCTCATCGACGCCGTCGAAGCCCTGCTTTGCCGCTGGCGTAGGGTAAGCTGAACGCGCGGGCGTGCCCTATTTTTATCCTATTTGCAGAGCGCTATCCCCATGAACCATACTTAAGGCTATGAGACACCCATGTTGAAGGACGGCCGCATAGCCACGGTGGAGCGCCAGGCATATGCCAGCTTCTTTATATCGCTCACCGGCATCATTCTTGTCCTCTTCACGGGCATATTCCTGGGCTTCGCCGTGCGGAACGCAAACCTGGTCCAGGAATCCGTGCTTGCCCGCGGCCGCTCCCTCTTCAACCAGATCGTCTTGACCAGGCGTCCCGCTAGAGAAAGGGGCCGCGCGTGATCGTTCTGGAAAGCATTTGGTCCTTCCTGAATACGGCGCTCTTCACCCTGGGCAGCTCGACCATAACGCTCTGGACCGTGCTCACGGTGTCCATACTGTCCTTCCTGCTCACTTTTATTACCAAGAAAATACAGAAATGGGCGGTATACAAACTCTTGGCTAAGAGCCCCATAGACCTGGGCATACGCGACGCGGCCGCGTCTATACTGCGCTACCTCATTATGACCATAGGCTTTATCGTCATACTGCAGACCATGGGCGTGGACTTAAGCAGCCTAACCATACTGTTCGGCGCGCTCGGCGTGGGCGTGGGCTTTGGCCTACAGAACATAACCAACAATTTCGTAAGCGGCCTCGTAATACTCTTCGAGCGGCCCATAAAGCTCGGCGACCGCATAGAATTGGGCAAAGTGCGCGGCGACGTCATAAAGATATCCATGCGCTCCACCACCATACGCACCAACGACAACATATCGGTTATCGTGCCCAATTCCGAATTCGTGTCCTCAACGGTGATCAACTGGAGCCACACCGACAGGAACGTGCGCTTCAACATACCCGTGGGCGTGTCGTATCAGGAGGATCCGGCCGTCGTGAAGCGCGTCTTAATTGCGGTAGCCCAGGCAAACGACGGCGTGCTCAAGGAGCCGCCGCCCGACCTGCTCTTTGACGGTTACGGCGAGAGCGCGCTCAATTTTAACCTGCGGGTATGGTCGCGCAGCTTTATCGATAAACCCAACGTGCTCCGCAGCAGGCTGTACTATGAAATTTTCGAGGCGTTTAAGCGCGAGGGCATACGCATACCCTACCCGCAGCGCGATATACACATCAAGGATATGCCTGAGGTAAAAAAACCTGACGAGCGTTCCTGACGTTTTTTATAAAGAAAATAGATGAATACCTATACATTTTGACAAAATTCGCCTTTTTGCCCGATACAAGAACCCACTAACGCGCTAGACTGAAGGCCGCAAGGGGGCTCTATGACGAGCATAGCGTTAACGGGCGGTTTACCCGCCTTGAGGATAGGCGAGCTGATAGCGAGCCTACCCATCGTGCAGGGCGGCATGGGCGTGGGCATATCCCTGTCCAGGCTCGCCTCGGCCGTAGCCAACGAAGGCGGCATAGGCGTGATATCCGCGGCCATGATAGGGGCCGCCGAACCGGACATAGCCACGAATCCCATCGAGGCGAATATACGCGCCTTACGCCGCGAGATACGCGCGGCTAAGGAAAAAATCAAGGACGGCCTCTTAGGCGTCAATGTCATGATGGCGCTCTCCAACGTGGCCGACCTGGTAAAGACCGCCATCGAAGAGCGCGTGGACATCGTATTCGCCGGCGCGGGACTGCCCATGGACCTGCCCAAGTACCTGGTGGACGGAGCCAAGACCAAGCTCGTGCCCATC
>DHVU01000029.1:630-34848 GCA_002412825.1 Spirochaetaceae bacterium UBA5200 | reverse complement strand
TTTATTAGTTCCACGAAGCTTGTGTCTCTATGACAAAACCTCTTTAGGTGGTATGGGGTGCACTTAGCACTAAACTATATACGGTGTAGTTGCCTGCTCAGCAACAAGCTTCGAGGAACTAAATATTCTTGACATTACGTACGTATATTCGTACGCTAATAGCAGGAGTATCACGATGTCCGTATTAACAGCCAGCGATGCGCGTTCCAATCTCTACCGCCTCATAGACCAGGCCAATGAATCGCATGAGCCCATAATTATATCCGGCAAAAGGAATAATGCCGTATTGATAGCCGAAGACGATTGGAAGGCGCTGCAAGAGACCTTGTTTTTGATATCCATTCCCGGCATGAAAGAATCAATCTTATCGGGTATGGCCGAGCCCCTCGAAACTAGCCAAAAAAAGATTGACTGGTAATGTGGGAAATTTACTATACAAAGCATGCCCAGAAAGACGCTAGAAAGCTCCTTGAAGCGGGTTTGAAGAACAAAGCGCAGACTCTCATAGCCATTCTGGAAATCGATCCCTTCCAAAACCCGCCGCCCTATGAAAAATTAATCGGGGCTCTTTCCGGCGCATACTCCAGAAGAATTAACATTCAACACCGCCTGGTTTATCAGGTCTTTGAAGGGGAAACAATCGTACGCATATTACGGATGTGGACGCACTATGAGTGAAGCGAGATGGCGGATGCGGAAAAGAATATCGACGCTATATAATCAAGCCTTGATAAATATGGTAAGTGCGCATATATTATGCATATAAAATGCAAAGGAGCTTATGGTGCTTGTTTTCTATAATATTGATGCGCCGAAAAAACCAACTAACCTTACCATCAATAGCGATTTGCTGAATCAGGCGAAGTCGTTCAATATCAATATATCTTCTGTGTTGGAGACTGCCTTGGCTGATAAGGTCAGGCAGAAGCTGCGATCGGACTGGCTGGAAGAAAATAGTGACGCAATTTTATCATATAATAACCATATTGGCAGTGTTGGCGTATTTTCCGATGATTTTAGGGAATTCTAATGGCTCAATTCGATGTGTACGCTAACCCTAACCAAAATTCAAAAAATACCTTTCCCTATATCATTGATGTGCAATCCTCCCTATTGGAATCCCTTGAAACAAGGCTCGTCATACCCGTAATGCTGAAGTCACGCTATGGCGAAAAAACCATCAGGAACCTTACGCCCTGCATAACGATTAAAAATCAAGAGTATGTAGTAGTAACGCCACAGCTCGCTTCAATACACAAGAAGAACTTGGGAAGCCTTGTAGGCAATCTTAAGGGCGAACGAGATGCCATTGTCGCTTCGCTTGATTTTTTGATCACTGGATTCTAGATTCTTCCTCCTGACTCCTGACTCCTGACTCCTGACTCCTAATAAATAATAAAGGCTCGCACAGAGGGCACAGGATGGAAATTTGGAGAAGGAGTCAGAAGTCAGGAGTCGGAAGCTGGGTATCGGTCGATGGGTGGTGCTAGCGGACGCCTTTGAGCGTAACCTGTTGGTCAAAAAGCATCAGTTGTACAGCAATTCTAATCTTGATCACCATATCAGTCTCCGTATAACCAGATTCTAGATTCTATATTCTAGATTCCGACCCCTAATAAATAATGAAGGCTCACACAGAAAGCGCAGAAGGCACGGGGTGGAAATATGGAGAAGGAGTCAGATAGGGGATTGGAAATCTAGATTCCGCCTTCTGATTCCTTCCCTAAACGTTTTGCTGAAAATTGCCCAATTAGCCAGTATATTGTATGGAAAGGTACGCTCAATGCCTTCTTAGGTATTTTAGTTAAGGAGATTAATGATGAAGAAAAGCCTTACCCTTATCCTGATACTGGTCCTTGCCATAGTTGCGGCAAGCGCGCAGGTCGTAGCCCTCGGCCCCCTCATAGCCTACGACGGCTCCAGCCGAACTGTCGGCGATAATAGCGCCAGCCGCGGTTCCCTAACCCTCGGGGCCATTTTACCCATATTCTTGAAGGATGGCCTTGAGCTTACCCCTGAGCTTTCCTTAACCTTCTTCAGCGAAAAGGACGAAAGCAATACCATCCCCGGCTATGCCCAGGAGCTGTCGCGCATGGACTTCAGCATAGGCTTAGGCGCATACTGGATGCTTACCAAGACGGGCCTCTTCGCCTTTAAGAGCGGCGTGTACGGCTCCTTTACCCTGCATGGCGAGGAGACCGGCGCCTCGGCCACCGCTTATGAGAGTTATTCCTATCCTGCCGCGTCCTTGGGCGTGCCGCTTATCATCGACCTAAGCCTTAATAAGGACATAGCCCTGCGCATGCAGCAGCCGGTGGTATACCTCGATTGGGGGGCCGAGACTACCGAAACAGCCGGCGTAAAGACCACGAACGGCAGCCTTCAGTTTAGTACCTTCTACAACGGCCTCATGCCGCGTTTCTCGTTCATTGTTAAACTGAACTAGTTCCTCGAGGCTTGTTGCTCCCTGCCCAAGCCACATTCCGTGGCAGGGGCGGGGAGAGCTTCTGCCCCCTACCTACTTAAGCTGTGTTGAAGCATTGGCTGGCACGCTACTGCACCATGGCTATTTCATCCATCAAGGCTTTTTCTACGAAATTATTAATGGATAATTTCATCTTTTTTGCTTTTAGTGCTACTTCTCTATGTAATTCCGGAGAAAGCCGTACATTAAACTTTCCTGAATATGGCTTTTCAGGCTGGGTCCCTTCAGATAAGCACCAATCAAGATAATCGTCTATGGAATCTTTAAAAGCCTTGTCAAGTTCATCAACGCTGGTTCCCTGGAACGTGATTACGTCCTTAGTATTTATTATATCGCCGTGAAATATCTTGGCATCATGATCATATTCGACTACGCCAATGTATCCCTTATATTCCATCATAATGTACTCCCGCATTTTCTAAGAACCTTCGCACGGAGCCTACCGCGCCTTTATCCGTAGTCTTTTCTGGATGAGGTCTGTGGAAAACCGCCCTAACTCCATGTAGTTTCACCCGAACCCTCGATCCTGAACCTTCGCTAACCTCAGCCCCAAGCGATACGAACAAAGCTTCAATATCCTTCCACGGGATAGCTGCCTGTAGAGGGTTTTTATATATGCTCTCTAGTGTTTTTCTCTGCCTAGAGTTCATATCAATATAGTACCAAAATATGGTACTGATCGTCAATGCCGTATGGGCTCTAGTTAGCGTTCATGGGGGAAGAGTGGGGAAGAAGCTAGGAGCTAGAAGCTAGGAGTAAGAAGCCAGAAGTCAGGAGTTGGGTATCGGACGATGGGAGGAGCTAGCGGGTGGCCTTTGAGCGTTAACCGTTGGCCATAAAGCGACAGATGCACAGCAATTCTTATCTAGGCCTCTATCCCCGTCCTCCGATAGCCAGATTCTAGCTTCTAGATTCTAGATTCCGACTTTAGATATCCAGATTCTAGATTCTGTATTCTAAATTACGATTTCAGACTCCTAAGCTCTGCTTTCCGATTCCTCCAGTTGCATAAAACAAGTTCACACGGAGGGCACGGAGAGCACAAACGGAGGGGTCTCTGTGTACTCTATGGCTCCGTGTGAGATATAAGGACGAAGTCTGGAGTCAGAAGCTGGGGATCGGCCGATTGGAGCGGTGCTAGCGGCGGCCTCTGGGCGTTAACGGTTGGCTAACAAGCTTCCGATGCGCCGTAATTCTTATATAGGCTTCCTACTCGTCCCCCGATAGCCAGATTCTGACTTCTGGCTTTAGATAGCCGGATTCTAGATTCTGTATTCTAGATTCCTCCTCCTGACTCCTGACTCCCTCACTTTACCGCTTTACCTGCTAAAGTTTTACTCAATTCTTACCGATAGAGCTGCCTTGAACACCTCGTTGTTTCAATTTTTTATGACAAAGAAGCAATAAAATGTCTAAAAACAGAGTTTTTGAACAAGAAAAAAACTTGACACCTAAATTTGCCGCTGATATACTCGCCATAAAGCTAAGGGGGATCGGCGAGCCCTAGGTTTCGTCGCCCCGCTTTTATTCCTACAAGGAGGAATCTACATGAAGAAAGCTATTGTGCTTCTTCTGGCTCTCGCCATTCTGGGCGGTGCCGTTTTCGCTCAGGACGCTACGTATACCCTTAAGGGTAGCGCTACGCTCACTTGGGGTATGGATCTGGATACCAATGCCACCGGTTTCAACAACGCCGCTACCTTCTCGATCATGTTCCCCATCGCCAAAGGCGCTTCCAAGACCACGTCCGGCGACGGCGTCTATGGAACCATCACTGTCAAAGATATCTATCTTTCGGTTGAAGATACTGCGCTGGCCAACACTGGCGGTTTTATCGACGATGATGATGACGATGCCACCGGTGATGGCGCTAAGTATGCCTCTCTTTCCGCCAAGATCGTGAGCGGCCCGCTTTACATGACCGTTTACAATCGCGCCAGCTTGGGTTTCAACAAGGCTGAGGCTCTCAAAGACGGCGATGTAAACCCCAACGCTATCGGCTTCTTCGATGCTAATACCTTTGGTACTCGCATCGGTTACGACAGCGACCTGTACGACTTCGCCTTCATCATGAACTCCAAGGGTGACTGGACCACCAACGTGGATAATGAGTACGGCATTGGCCTCACTACCAGCATCGTAGCCGTTAAAGACCTCCTGACCATCAACGCCGGTTTCTCCTACGATGTGACCGACGCCACCAAGGAAATGGGCGCCTACGTTACCATCCCCGTGACCGTGGGTGGTTTCGAGATCACGCCTGCTGCCGACTTCAACTTCACCGAAGGCGCCACCGGTATGTACGATGCCAAGCTCACGCTCGGCTACGACATCGCCGAAGGCCTGAACACCACCGTGAACGCGTACTACTCTGACTCGGACGATGACCTTGAGGCCTCTATCAGCCTCGAGGCCGAAGACTTCGGCGTTAAGGGTCTCTATGCTTACATGATGTTCGGTTACTACAACGCCCTTGAGACCGCCGTCGCGGCGAGCTGGGAGTTCGAGTGGGAGCTCAGCTTCAAGAACATGCTCGATGACGTGTTCTACGTGAAGCCCTTCGCCTCCGGTACCCTTGATAGCACCGACCTGGTCACCCTGACCGCCGGCATCGAGGCCAAGGTTATCGACAACACCGTGTTCACCCTTAAGTACGTCTCCGACGACCTCACCTCGGTTGACGGTGCTGTGACCAACGACAAGGGTAACATCACCTTCGCTGCCAAGATCAGCCTCTAAGCCTAGCATAGTTACCAGTTGATCATGCGGCCGCCCTTCGGGGCGGCCGTTTTTTTGGTGCGCCCGGCAGGGCGCACCTACTAGCGAGTGAAAGTCCCGTACGGGCCCGGTAAGGGGAACCGTTAGCTGAACACCAAGGGTGTCCATCGCGAGGTGGGATCCGAAGGAAGGTGAAAGCAAAGCGCTGGCCTGACGTACAGAAATCACATATGAGGCACAATGAGAGGACAAGAAGGCTAAAATCTTCAAAGTCCGATACTTATCCGGAATCTCCTTGTGTATATGTGGCAGGCATAAGCGCGAAAGTGGTGCGCATTACCCGGGGAGGTCTGGTCGTCTGCCGAAAGGCTACCTTGATCGCGAGGTTGGGGGATGGACAATCAGAAGTCAGCAGAGGCCATAGTAGGTCCAATCAACGGGACTGAAGGGCCAAACATGAGATGCCGATGCATCCCAGAATCTCGTGGTGGAGCAGGACGTTGACAAATGACGGTGGAAAACCCGAAACACTAGCAAACCAAACCGGACGGAATCCGGGAGTAGCGCGGATAAGTGGAACGTCTACAAGCCCGGCGACAACGGATATGATGCATCAGGACACGAGCACGTTGATGGAAAGGGTGTTGGAGAAGAGGAATCTGGGAAAAGCCTACAAATGTGTTTTGAGCAACAACGGGAGCGCGGAAATCGATGGCATGCGGGTCGGGGAACTGGCCGCGTACATACGCATGAACTGGACAATGCTTGAACAACGCCTCCTGAACGGGTGCTATGAGCCACAGCCGGTAAGGCGCGTGGAAATACCCAAACCCGGCGGCAAGGGAAAGCGGAATCTTGGTATCCCCATCGTACTCGACCGCATGATCCAGCAAGCACTGCTACAAGTGCTCAATCCGCTGTTCGATCCGGGATTCTCGGAATCGAGCTACGGGTTCAGGGAAGGCAGGAGCGCGCATCAAGCGCTTCTGAAGGCTGTAGACTACGTGCGGGCCGGCAAGTCATGGGTTGTGGACATAGTCCTCGAGAAGTTCTTCGATCGGGTGAACCACGACATATTGATGGCCCGGGTCGCCTGCAAAGTCACGGACAAGCGAGTGCTTAAACTCATTCGCGGTTTCTTGAATGCGGGTGTCATGGAGAATGGACTCATAAGCCCTTCGAGAGAAGGGAGGCCGCAGGGAGGCCCACTATCGCCGTTGTTATCGAGCATCATGCTTGACGACCTGGACAAGGAACTTGAAAAGCGAGGACTGTCATTCTGCCGCTATGCCGACGACTGCAATATCTATGCGGGAAGCCAAAAGGCAGGGAATCGAGTGAAAAGATCTATCACTCAATTCATCACCACAAAATTGAAGTTGAAGGTGAACGAAGAAAAGAGCGCAGTTGACAGGCCTGAACACCGCAAGTTTCTTGGCTACACCATCACGGGTCGCGCCAAGGCGTCGCTCAAGCCCGCCGACCAGTCCATTGAACGACTCAAGGACAAGGTGAGAACCATATGTCAAAGGGGGCGCGGCCGGAACATACACAAGGTAGTCACCGAATTGACTCGGACCCTTCGCGATTGGGTGAACTACTTCAAACTATCCAAAGTTAAAATAGTGTATCAAGAACTCGACCAATGGATACGGTGCAAGCTTCGGTGCATACTCTGGCAACAATGGAAACGACCTCGAACTCGATTCAGATACTTGGTCAAACTCGGATTGGATGAAGAGAGGGCGCGTAAGTCGGCTGGGAACGGTCGCGGAGCGTGGTGGAACGCAGGCGCTAGTCACATGAATCAGGCATTTCCCGTTAGACTCTTCGAGAAGCTGGGGCTTCTCTCCCTTTACACCAGAATGCTTGAGTTCCAGAGCATTTCATGAACCGCCGTATACGGAACCGTACGTACGGTGGTGTGAGAGGACGGGGGCCGTAAGGCCCCCTCCTACTCGATTTCCTTGAATGACACAGCCCGCCTCCCTTTGTAAAAACTCGGTAAAAACCGTAATCAAGGGCTACGCCTGGGCCTTTTAGCGCATACACTGTGGCGGGCGGTACTTATGGCAAACAAGAAGAGTTTTGGGCTTATAGCTATTATATTAGCGGCCGGTATAGGCGCGCTTTATGGGCAGCAGGGCGGTTTTCCCGGCGGAGGGGGATTTTCGCCCCAGGGCGGGACGCCGCGTGGCGGCGCCGGAGGCGCGCCGCCGGCCGCCACGGCTGGTCAAGATGGCTCTCCTCCGGCGCAGGCTGCGCGCCTGCCGCCGGGAACGGCGCGCTTCATGGCCATAGCCTCGCCGCGGGATAAGAGCCTTACGATAAGCGTGGCGGGTCGGCTAGAGCCGCTGCGGCGCATAAGCCATAGCCTGTCCGTGGGCGGCTTCGTGGAGACGGTGCACGTTAAGCTGGGCGACCGCGTGCGGGAGGGCCAGGCCTTAGTGACTATTACCCGCGACGCGCCAGGGGATAGCTACAGGCCCGTGGTGCTGACTTCGCGCATAGACGGGCGGGTTGCCGAGCTGGCGCTATCGCCTGGCGCGGAGGCCAGGGCCGGCGCGGCCGCGGTCACGGTATTGGACGATTCGGCCTATCTGCTCCGGGTTGCCCTCAGCGACCGCGACGCGCACCGCGTGGCGAGCCTAGCGGGACCAGATATTTTGGCGCGGAGCGCCGACGGCGCGCGGCTATCGGGGCGGGTGCTATCCGTGTCTACCGAGCCCGATTATGCCACGGGCCTATTTTCCGCCACGATACGCGTAGCCGCTCAGGATGGCGCAAGGATAGGCCTGGCGGTATTCATGGACCTGCCCGTGGCGGCTCTACGCGGTATCTTCATACGCAGCGAGCTATTGGTACGGCGCTTCGGGCGCAGCCTAGCCTGGGTGCTGGACGCCGACGATACCGTGCGCGTCGCTCCGCTCGTCTTAGGCAACGCCTTCGGCGACGAGTACCTGGTCAGTTCCGGCCTCGCAAGCGGCACGCGCTACCTTACGCGCCTGTCCGGCAAGGAGCGGGAAGGGATGCCGCTTGAGGAGCTCATAGCCATCTGGGCCGGGAGTTCCTGATGCTGAGGCTGATCTTTAAAAAGCCGGTTGGCTTCGTGCTGCTTACGGCTCTGCTGTGCGCTCTGGGCCTCTACTTGGCATCCCGATTGCCCGTGCTCATGTATCCGCAGACCCGACGGCCCCTCGTTACCGTGCGCATCGCCCATGCGGGCATATCCGCGGTCGATTTCCATGAGAATTATTCTGGCCGTATCGAGCCGGCTTTAAGGGCCTTGGACGGCGTCGAGCTTACGGAGACGAGCTACGCCGCCGACGCCAGTACCTTTACCCTTACCTTCGGCTGGAAGGTCAAGGGCGACGCCGCGCGCGCATCGGTAGAGGAGGCCATGCGCTCGGTGAACGCGGGCCTGCCCGCCGAGCTCCGCGATTCCTATACCATACGCTTTCGCGAAGGCGAGAACGCCGGATTCGTGGTCATGGGCGTGCATTCCCCCTCTACGCCGCCTGAGACCCTCATATCGTACCTGAAGCGCAATGTGGAGCCACGCCTCCGATCAATACACGACGTGCAGGAGTTCGGTATCTATGGCCTTGAGGAGCTGCGCGTACGCGTTAGCCTTGACCAGTTGGCCCTCTTGTCGTACGGCATAGGCATGGCGGAGCTGAACGCCGCCTTCCAGGCTACGAGCTCCCTTCAGCCCGTGGGAACTCTCCGCGAAGGCGGCGATCGGTACAGCGTGCGCCTCGCCGCCGAGGCCCGCTCGCTCGCCGCCCTGCCCCGTATGGAGATAGCGCGCGTGGGCGATAGCGTCGTGCGATTGGAGGACGTGGCGGATATCGAGATACGCTACGCGCTTCCGTCCAGGGTATTCCTGATAGGCGACAGGCCCGCCATACAGATTAACCTTACGCCGGTCGAGGGAGGCAACCTTAACCGCCTTACCGAGGAGCTGCTTTCGGTCATGGAAGGCGCGAAGGCCGAGGGTCTCGTGCCTGCGGATACTTCATACGAGCTCTATGTGGATCCGGCAAAATACATAAAGCGCTCTATCAGCCAAGTGGTGGATGCCGCCCTCATAGGCGGGGCCTTGGCGGTGCTCGTCGTATTCCTCATCCTTGGCGAATTCCGCAATACCCTGGTCATAGCCCTTTCCCT
This sequence comes from Spirochaetaceae bacterium UBA5200, assembly GCA_002412825.1. GTDB lineage: Bacteria > Spirochaetota > Spirochaetia > Treponematales > UBA12059 > UBA5200. The sequence continues at coordinate 25,475 of DHVU01000029.1, read as the reverse complement.
GCCGCTGTCCATCGCCCTGTCGTTTCTGCCCATGTACTTTCTCGGGGTATCGCTCAACTTGATATCCTTGGGCGGCTTCGCGCTTGCCGTGGGCATGATCGTGGATTCCACCATCGTTGTAATGGAGAATATCCACCGCTGGCGGCATGAGGATAGGCTTACCCAGGAACCGCGCCACTGGGCCCATGTAGTCATGGACGCTACCCGTCAGGTGCGCGCGCCGGTCGTGGCTTCTACCCTTACTTCGGTGCTCGTGTTCCTGCCCCTGTCGTTTAGCGCCCCTCTCGCCAATGCCATACTCGGTAACCAGGCCATGACCGTGGTGTTCGCCCTCCTTGCCTCCCTCGCGGTAGCCTTAAGCGTGGTGCCCCTCGTCGCGTATCTCCTCTTTAAAGGCCCCAAGGCCAGGAGCCTGGACCGGGGAGAGCCCAAGGGCTTTGCCCGTTACGCCGATAGCGCGGCAAACGCGCTTATAGCCGCGTATAAGCGCGTCTTAGGTTACATCATCGCTAAGCCGGCCCGCGCCGCTGTATTTTTAGCGCTGACGGCCACGCTCATGGCGGCCTCGGTCGCGGTTCTCCTGCCGCGCATACCTAAGGAGATCATGTCCAAGCCCCAGAGCGACCGGGTCGTGCTCTTTTTCCGCCATGAAGAAATCGTCGACAGCTTAGAGATAGTAGAAAACCTTATGCCTTCCTTGCGGGAGCGCCTGGACGAAGCGCTGTCCGGTTTCTCGTACCGCAGCTTCGCCAATGTATCGGGGCGCATGAACCAGCTCCTCATAGACTTTAGCGACCCCGCCCGCGTTACCGAAGGCATGGCTAAGCTCGAGGCGGCGTTTCCGAGCGAGGGGCCGTGGTATTTTAACATACAGTCCTGGGATCCAGCGGCCCTGCCCCTGCCTCAGGTTTTTGACCTGCAATTGAGCGTAAACGGGCCGGACGCGGCGCAGAAGGTGCGCATACTGGACGACATGCAACGGCTACTTAACGAAGAGCGCGTCTATGGGCGGAGCTTCCTGCGGCCTTCTCCGGCTATGGCCCGGGAATTGATACTAAAGCCGCGCGACGAGGTAATTCGCGGCTTCCAAGGCCTAAGCGCCGCAGGGTTGGGGACAACTTTAAGGCGCGCCTTGGGCGGTACGGCTTCCCTATCGCTCTCCGATGGCAATTATGAAGTATCCGTGGCCGCGCGCTATCCGGACGCGGAACTGGATTCCCGCGACAAGCTCGCCGGCTATCTCATACCCTGGCGCGGGCAGTACGTGCCGATGCGGCATTTCTTTGATTTCGAAGAGAAAAGCTCCGTGTCTCAAGTGTATGCGGTGGACGGGGAGCTGGCCTTCAGGCTCTACGCCACGGCCAGCGGGGGCATTAGCGACGCCGCCCGGGCGGAACTCGCCACGCGGGCCAAGGCCTTGATACAAGAGCGCATCGACCTGCCCGAGGGCTATTCCTATACCTTCGATAATCCCCGCGCCGAGATCGACGAGGCGATACGCTCTCTCTTCGTGGCCATGGCCGTTTCGGTGGCCCTGATCTATCTGCTGCTCTGCTTCCAGTTCAATTCGCTCTGGCTGCCTTTGGTGATCCTGGTTACCATACCGCTTGGCTTCGTGGGCGTTACCGTTTCGCTCTACGCCTTCGGTTCTACCCTGAACCTTAACTCGCTCTTGGGGACTATACTCCTGGGGGGCATAGTCGTGAACAACGCCATTATCATGATAGATTTCTACCTTGCTACGCGCGCGGAGCACCCGGACCACCGGAGCGCCTTGGTGGCTACCGCCGGACTTCGCTTTAAGCCCATCCTGATTACCACCCTGACTACTATCTTCGGCATGCTGCCCATAGCGCTGGGCTATGGCTCGGGCGCGAGCATACTGCAGCCCTTGGGCATAGCGGTGGCCGGAGGGCTGGTCGTGTCCAGCTTCATCACCCTTTTCGCGGTGCCGGCCATATTAAGCTTCTGGAGGTACCAGCCATGAGGCCGCGTTTAGCTATTTATGTCAGCAAGCCTAATGCGATCTACGCCCTGGCCCTGGCCTTTGCGCTGTTAGCGCCGGCACTGAAAGCCCATGCCCAGGCGGGAGCCGCGTCGGCGCTCCTTGAGCTTTCCGCCGAAGGCGCCGTTGCCTTGGCTTTAAGCCAGGGCGGAGAGCTCTATGTCCAAGCCTACGCCACGTCGGCTGCGCGCCGCGACGCCGAAAACGCCTGGAACGCGTTCTTGCCCTCGTTCACGCTAAGCGCACAAGCCAGGCTTAGCGACGAGCTATTCTTTCCGCTGCCCCCGAAGCCCGGCGATACGGGGCCGCTTTCTACGACCTTAAGCGCCGGCGTACAGCTGAGCCTAGGGAGCGCAACGCCCTTCGATATCAAAAAGCGCGACGACGATCTCCGCTCGGCCCAGCTGCGGGAAGACGAAGCCAAGGCTCGCCTGGCCATCGCCGTGGAGAAGGCATACTGGTCTATCGTGGCCATGGAGCAGGATGTATCGAACAAGGATCGCGCCCTTGGCCTGGCTGTCGATAGGCTTCGCGCGGCCGCGAGGCGCTACGAGCTTGGCCTGGGGTCGGAACTGGATAGGCTGCGCGCGGAACTGTCCGCGGAAACGGCCCGCGCCGCACTGGCGCAAGCCCGGGCCGACCAAAATAAGCGCCTGGCCGCCTTCAAGCGCCAGCTCGGCCTGCCGTCAAACGTGGCGCTCAGCCTAAGCGGCCGCCTGGACGTGCGGCCCATAGCGCTCAGAGCGCCCGAAGCCCCCGCGCTTGAGCGCCGCTATGATATCGCCAGGCTCAGCCTGGGCGTTTCGGCCGCGGAAGCGCAGCGCCTGCGCAGCCTAGCCACGGTTAAGGCGCCCAGCCTGGAATTATCGGCCGCCTGGAGCTATTCCATGGCTGAGCTCGACGCGTCTACCCAGCGCGACTCCTACGCCTTAAGCGCCGGGCTGCGCTTCAATGTGGACTCCTGGATACCCGGCTCCTCGCGCGACTTAAGCTACAAGCGGCTGCTAGACGACGTGGTAAAGCTAAACTTGGACTTGCGCGCCGCTTTGCGCCAGGCCGAAGACGAAATCGCCGGCCTTAAGGCCGACTTGGAGCTTGCCCTTGCCTCCGCCGCGAACGCCGAACGGCAACTTTTCCTCTCGGAACGCATACGCGACCGCACCCGCGAACTCTACGAACGCGGCGGCGCTACCCTCCTTGAGCTCGAGGATGCCGAATATGCCTTGGAAGGGGCGCAACAGGTCCTGCTCTCCCGCCGCTATCAGCTGATCGGGCTCTTTTTAGACCTGGGCTACGCCCTTAATCTGCCTTGGAGGAGCCTGGCGGTGTTTGACTAGTATGTATGTAGTCGATGGGATGACGATTATTTGAGTAGCGCATACATCTTCACGCCCTCAGGCAGGTTAATCTCGTATGAGCGTTTGCCGGTGAAGGCCTGAGCAGCCCTGAAGAAAACGTTCGATGAGGCCAAACCCTGGCCTGAAGGGCCGCTCGCGGTGAACACATAGGGGCCAAGCTCAAGCGACGCGTAGCGCCGGTAGCGGAATGCGTCTATGGAGCCCCGTTTGTAATTTACGCCGTCAAGGGATGAATTAAACCATCCGCCTATGTTATATCGGTAGCCCTGCGGCAAATCTTCGCGGTCCGATAGTAGCACCGATGCCGCCCAGCGGGCCATCAAGGAGTCGAGGTCCGCCGGCGCGGCGCCGCCTAAGGCGGCGGCGTTCTCTACGAGCGACTTGTCCGAGGCGGAGGAATGCACCAGGCGCCGTAGCAGGGCGGCCCCGCCGTAGTTCCTGGCCAGCCAGGCGCCGAAGGCGTAAGTGGTCGAATAGTCGAATACATCGTACGATAACGTCACGGCAAGAGGATAATAGCTATAGCGGTTGAAGAGGGGCATACGGCCTTCCACATTGCCATAAGGCCCGGCGCTTCCGTCAGCGGGAGCGACGCCGCGCGGGCCGGGCACGCCCATGCGTTCCGAGAGGAGATCCTCCGTCAACATGGAACAGAGTTCTTCTATCCATACATCCGCCCCGTCGGAAGCGCGCAGTATGGAGCGCTGGTAAAACGAGATCATGTGCTGGAACTCATGGGCCAAGGTGGAATAGAGTTCCATTGCCCAGTAATCCGCCGATGACCATAGGCTATCATTCCCGCCGCCCGCTGGATTGGCGAACATGACGGAATCTAGGACGAACATGACCCGTTCGTTGGAGAGTCCGGCATAAGGCGTGCCGGTAAGGTAGGCGTTCTTGAAATTGTTGAGCGACCAGAAATACCCTACGACCCCGCCATTGGGACTGTTATCATTATCAATATCAGCGAGCACGATATGGATATCGCCGTCAAAGCCTATAAGGTTCGAGTAGGGGGTAGGTCCCCATTCCGAACCTAGTATTGTGGTGAGCCAGTCGAAGACATCGTTATTGGCATCGGTTTTCAAGAATTTTGTAGCCAGCCAGTCCACCATCGGCTGGGTTACTCGGTAGGTCTTATTACCTCCGTCATGCCAGGAATCGTCTTCTACCCATATTATGAGTCGGCGCTGCGTACCATCGGCAGTTACGGTGATAGGTGCGGACACGAAGCGGCAAGTCGATGGCCAGATCGATACGTCATCTTTCAGAGTATCCGTACTGGAGTCGGCAGTATAACTAGCACGCAAGGCCGTAGGCGTAGGCGACGCGTATTTCGTGAAGGCTGATGCGGGTGCCTTGGCAAGGCCTAAAGCCTGCCAGGGGTTGCGGTTGAAGTCGGCTATCCGCTGGCCTTTATTATCGCTTGATCCGAAAGCGGCAGGCAGCTTCATGGCCGACGGGACGGGAAGGCTCGCGGCATCCACGGAAAGGGCCTTGGCTGAGGGTAGGGCGTAGTTGTCTTTGTCGGCGGAGGCCGCGAATATGAAGTATACGTCCCGGGGAATATTAGAAACCTCGATATCGTAGCGGAATGCGCCAGAGCCGGGAACCGGCACGATAAGGAGGGCGTCAGGATCGGCGGGTATGCCATTGAAGAGCGGGGCGCAGCCGGCAAGGCTTGCGAGCGCGGCCAGGAGAAAAAGATTCTTAATGCTGGCGCCCCTGCGGCGGACGAACCGTTTTGGTTTCACTCTCGCTCCTTTGCGGGCAATGCGTATGCCATCGATACCATGAAGCGTCCCATCCAGGTGGGCTTGCTTCCTCTCGCCTCGTCAAAGTCCGCCAATGCGGCCTCTGTGCGCAGCAAGAAAGAAAAGGAAGGATTGGGGCGGTAGCCTAGCCCTAATCCTGCCGTGCCGAAGAAGCGCTTTAAAAAAAGCGGCGAGGTTTTGCTTACGCTCCTATAGCCGGGCAGGTCATCTATCGCCAGGATGGGGCCAAGGACAAAGCCGGTTCCCAGGCTGAGTTCGGTTATTAATTCGCCGCGGCTTAAGGAAAATTCGGCGCTAAGCGTGGGGCGGGCTTCCAGCGCGAAGGCTAGAATCGAATGAGCCCGTTCTAAGTCGCCGTCCTGCACCCCGGCCAAGGATCCTGACCACAATCCCAGCCCGGCGGAGGCATTGAAGCTGACGGGGCCGAATAAGTGCGGCCCTTGCCAATTGAGCGACGCGGCCAGCGCGGGCATGAGGAGCGCTTTGGTAGCCAGGCCCAAAGATGAATCGGTATCGCGTGTAGCCTGGGACCAGGAGCCGCCCCAAAGTCCGCTGCCAAGTCCAATTTCAAGCGTATATTCATTAGCGTGGGATAAGTTTACCAGCGCGGAGGAGAAGAAGAGTAGGCAAAGCATCCTTAAGCCGCATCGATTCCCTTTATACATGATCGCTCCAGTTCCGCGATAAGCGTCCGTTATCGAACTATATCACGGCACGGGCGACGCTTCTATACGATTCCTCGCTTCATGCAAGCGCGCATTGACTGGCGCTTAGTTTTACTCCGCCCTCTAATCCACGGTAATCGACTTGCTCACGTTCTTGGGCGTGTCGGGGTGGACGCCGTGCTCGGCTATGCCTAGCTCATTCAGGTTTTCCATTTTGAGGGCGGACATGCGGAAGGCTAGGTATTGGAGGGCTGCGGCGGCGGAGAAGACGAAGAGGAAACGGTCGCCGGCTGCCGGCAGCTCCACGTACTGGGCTCGGTAGCCGGGGTTGTTGGCGGGAACGCCGCGCACGGCAAGGTCTAAGTCGGCGTTCTTCTCGGCGAAGAGCATGATGGAAGCGCCGCGTATCTTGTGGGTGTGTATCTGGCTTATGGTCACGCGTATGTCGCGCTCGTCGGGAGGGCATACGAACACGAGGGGGTAGTCTGAGAAGAGGCCGTCCATGAGCTGTGGCCGCTCTTTAAGGAAGGCGCGGCCCAAGGCTTCCGGGCTCGCCTCTGACGACGATAAAGCCGACGCTGCCGTTAGGGCGGCGCCTACGGCCTTCTCGATGTCTAAAAGGGAGAACACGGTGTTCTTGCCCAGTATGGTGTTGGGGCCGTGCTTGAACTCGGCGGCGTCGTAGCCTTCGGCGTGGTTGAGCACCACCTCGCGTATCTTAAGGGCGCCTTCCCTGGCCAGGCCTATGAGGCCGGTGCCTAGGAGCTGGATGGAGGGCTTTAGGTAGAGGCCGCGGGCGGCCGCTTCTATTGAGGCGGAGGCGGTGCGCAGGGTGTCGGTAATCAGCGTGGATATGGCGCGCACCTTGCTAAGCAGAACGGCTTCGGACAGGGTAAAGCTTGCGGCCAGAATGTAGAGGATGACGAGCTGGTTGATAAAGGACTTGGTGGCGGCCACGGCTATCTCGGGGCCGCAGAGTATGGGCAGGTAGAAGTCCGAGAGCTCCTGGGGTATGCGGCTGTTCTCGTTGTTTACCAGGGCCGCGCGCTTTATGGCGGGGCGCTCCACGGCTATCTCCTGCAGTATGTCCACGAGGTCTTTGGTCTCGCCCGATTGGGATATGGCCAGGACCAAGTCCGCGTCGGATAGGCAGCCCATGTACGACGAGCGGAACTGGCCGGGGTTGCAGGGGTATACGGGCATGCCCGCAAGTCCCCCGAAGAAGTAGGAGGCGGTGAGGGCGGCGTGGTAGGATGTGCCCGAGGCTAAGAGATAGACGGCGCCGCCCGACTTGCGGCATTCGCGCATGCGGTCGGCCAATTCGCGCAGGTAGCGGCGCACGGAGCGGCGCTTGCGCCATATCATGGCCAGGTCGATGAGGGCCAGGTCGGAGGCCGTATCGGGGGCCAGCCTGGCAAGCTCGGACAAGAGGGGCGCCTCGTCGGAACGGTAGGCGCTGCGCGAGGACAGGGCCGCCTTGGCCGCGCTCTCGTCCTTTATCTTGGCGTCCAAGGCTCGCAGCTCGTTGGAGCCGGCTATGGCCCGTATGCCGGCCGCCAGGGCCTTGTCGTCGGTCAGCGAAGACAGTTCGCTCACGCGCTCGATAAGCTCCTTCACTGTGTCGGATGCCTTCTCGAATATGGCTCCAAGCGCGGCCTCGGCGGGCTCGTCAAAATAGTAGCGGGCCAGCTCGTCCATATTGGCAGCGGCCGAGTGTATTTCCTGCTCCATGTAGTACTGCCAGCGCGGGTCAAGCGCGGTGTCTTTAACGTTAAGGCGGGAGCGGCGCGGCTTGGGGGCGGAGAAGCGCGCCTCGCCTTTGAGGCTGAACACGAGGTAGCGCTCGTGGCTGTACCACAGGCCTTCGCCCTCGGCCAGGGGTATGAGGAGCCGGGTCTTGGTAAGTATGGAGCTTAAGTCGCTCGATACGGCGACGAAGGCCCCGCAGGCATCGCTCCCTATGCCGGCGTAGAGCGAGGAGCCCGACTTCATGGCGAATACGCCCTCGAGTTGGGGGTCGGCCACGGCCGCCGCGTAGGAGCCTTCGGCCTCTGCCTCGGCCTTGCGTATGGCGTCTATCATGAGTAGGACGCCGTCCTCAACCTCGTCCTTAAGCCCTGAGGCCGCATAGGCGCGCTTCATGGCGGCCAGGGGGTCGGCGGGGGCGGCCTTGTTGGCCGCGTAGTGGTCTTCCACCAGGTGCACGATGATCTCGCCGTCGTTCTCGGACACGATTTTGTGTCCCCGCACGCCCAGTTCGTCGCGCAGCGAGTCGGTGTTGGATATGTTGCCGTTATGGGCGCCCACGAGTTCCACTTTGCAGCGCACGTGGTGGGGCTGGCTGTTTATGTCGGTAACCGCGCCGTAGGTGGCCCAGCGTACCTGGCCTATGAAGCGCTGCCCCGAATAGCCGGCTATATTGAGCTCTTTGCACACTTTGCTCGGCGCGCCCACGCGCTTAACGAGCACGATGTTCCGGTCCTTGTCGATGAAGGACGCGCCGGTGGAATCGTAGCCCCGGTACTCGAGCCGCTTTAGGAGCTCGGCCGCCTCGTGGCCCATATTTTTCTCTTCATTCTTATACACCAACGATACGATGCCGCACATATAAACCCCCCGGAGCGCCTCTGGCGCAGTCCCAGTATAGCTTAAGGGCTGTAGGCTGAGAAGGCGGTTTAATAACGATGCATAGACATCGCAAGCGAAACCGCGTATGCTATACGTGTATAGCAAGGAGGTGGCGCATGATAGCCATACGTATGCCTGCGGATATCGAGGCTAGGCTTGAATTGCTGGCTAAGCGCACCGGCAGGACGAAGACCTTTTATGTACGCGAGGCGGTACTGGAGCACCTGGACGATCTGGAAGACCTATACCTCGCCGAGGAAGAGTATCGCGCTATCAAAGCCGGGGCGCGTACCTACTCCCTCGATGAAATAAGGACCGAGCTTGGCCTGGAAGATTGAGTTCTCGGAAGGCGCAAGGAAAAGCCTCGGCAAGATGGATAAGCCTATAGCCGCCAGGATACTTCGCTTTCTCATGGAGAGGGTCGCCGCGGCCGACGATCCGCGCCGCCTTGGCGAAGCGCTGAGCGGTTCCGAGCTTGGTGCTTTTTGGAAATACAGGGTAGGCTCATGGCGAATCATCTGCAGCATCGATGATTTTACGATAACGGTATTCGTGCTGCGTATAGGGAATCGCCGGGAAGTATACAAAACTAAACATTGAGCTTTTAAGTCATTCGTGGCACTATAAGGTATGCAATACCGAAACTTCATAAAGATTCCCCAGCTTAATATATCGGCCTTGGGCCTGGGCATGATGCGCCTGCCCACGCTCGATGGCGACGCGGGACGTATAGACGAGGATAAGGCCATGGCTCTGCTGCGCGCGGCGCTCGAGGCTGGCGTGAACTACGTGGACACGGCCTGGCCCTACCATAATCAGCAGAGCGAGGGCTTTACCGGCCGCGCCCTTAAAGCCTTAGGCGCTCGGGATAAAGTTTATCTGGCTACCAAGGCCCCCGTGTGGCACATCAAGGAAGCCGCCGATTGGGAGAAGTACCTGGATGAGCAGCTTAAGCGCCTGGATACCGACCATATCGATTTTTACCTGGTGCACGCACTTAACGCGGAGCGCTGGGATACGACAAAAGCCACCGGAGGCCTCGATATCCTTGAGCGGGCCAAGGCCGCGGGCAAGATAGGGCATATAGGCTTTTCCTTCCATGATTCGCTGCCCGTATTCAAGGACATAATCGACGGCTACGCAGGCTGGGAGTTCTGCCAGGTGCAGTACAATTACCTGGACGAAGGGTACCAGGCAGGCACGGCGGGCATAGAGTACGCGGCGTCCAAGGGAGTAAGCGGCATAATCATGGAGCCCCTGCGCGGGGGAGCGCTGGCCAGGGTGCCCAAAGAGGTCATGGATATCTTTTCCTCGTACGGCAAGCCGCGCATGGCCGCGGAATGGGCGCTGCGCTTCGTGCTGGACCGCGAGGAAACGGTCACCGTACTCTCGGGCATGGCCAGCGAAGGCCAGCTCTGGGAGAACGCCGCGGTGGCTTCGTCGGCCATGATGAATTCCCTTACCAATAAAGAGCGCGCCGTCATAGAGGCGGCGCGCGACTGGTTCAAGACCCGCATGCCGGTGCCCTGCACCACCTGCGGCTACTGTAAGCCCTGCCCCTCGGGCGTGGCCATCCCCGAAGCCTTCGAGCTGTGGAACTCCCTGGTTGCCTTCGGCGGCAAGGAGGAAAAGGCTTCCTGGTACAAGAGCGCCTACGTGTCGGCGGGCCACGGAGCCGACGCCTGCACGCGCTGCGGCGTCTGCCTGCCCAAGTGCCCCCAGGGCATAGCCATACCCGATCGCCTGGCAGAGGCCCACGCCGCGCTGAGCTAAGGGCCTACTCGAAGGCCAAGCGCGAGCGGGCCAGCTCTATGGCCGCCAATTCCAGCTTAAGCTGAGCCTCCGCGTTGGCGGCCTCGGCGTCGGCCAGGGCGCCCGGAAGGATTTCTCCCAGCCGGAAGAGCACGCGCGCCTGGGCTTCCTCGGTGCGCGCGAGCTCCAGGTTAGCCTGGGCTTCTATCAAAGACAATTCCGCTATATCCACGGATAGGAGCGCTTCTTCGTAAGCGCTCTCGCCGGCCGCGAGGGCGTTGGCCAGCGCCAGCTCCGCGCTTGCTATGGCGTTCTGCCGTTTGGCGACGCTCGAGCCGGCCAGGGTTTTCCAGTCCAGGCTCACGCTGCCGCGCAGGCTGAAGGCGCCGTCTCCTGACAGGGAGCCTGACAGCGATACGGGGCCGGAGCCGCTCCACAGGGAAGCGTCCTCTGCCTGCGCCAGGGCAAGCTTCGCTTCGAGCACGGCTCGCCCTGGGCTGTATGCGGGCGCCTGCCAGCTATCGCCTAAGGCTGCGTGTACCGACGAGGCGTCCAAGGGCGCTCCAGCCGTTATGGCTGATCCAAGCTCGCCGCCGATTTTGAGGGCCAAAGTGGCCCGTGCGCTGGCCAGTTGGGCTTGCGCCTTGCGATAGGCGGCTTGGGCGCGCGGCTGGGCCGCCCTGGCTTTGGCAAGGGCAGAGTTGGACAGCTCGCCGATGGTATGGCTGGCCTGGGCAATGGTCAGGTCGCTGTTTGCCTTATCCAGTGCTGTAAGGGCCGCGCGTACTTGCGCCTCGGCGCTCAAGGTTTGGGCAAAGGAGGAGAGCGCATCGAGCCGCGCCTGGCGTTTGGCTTCTGTGTAGGCAAGCTCGGCCTTGGCCAGGGCGTAGCGTGCGCTTATGCCGCCTTGGTCCACGGCCAGGGGCGACCAGGAGAGCGAGCCTGAGTAGCTGCCGTCCAGTTTGGCTGAGGCAGATGCGCTTAAGGTGCTCAGGACGGGCACGGTCAATGAAGCGCCAAGGGAATAGGGCAGGCTCGCCCCGGGCTTGGCGGGCTCGGGGCTTAGGTCTCCCGCGTAGGAGGCGTCCACGCTCAGCTTGGAACCCTTCCAGGCTACGGCGTCGGAGGCGTCGCTTATGGCGGCGTCCAGGGCGTCTCTGGCCTTGAGTACGCTGTCGGCATTGATGGCGGCGGAGTCCATGGCGGCGCTTATGCCTATGGCCGGGGCTGCTTCCAAGGCAAGGGCGTCGTATCTTGCCAGCAGGAAGAGGACGCCCGCGAAGAGGAGGGCGTAAGTCTTTTTCATAGTTCCTGTATTCCTTCCACGATGCTGGCCCTGGACGCGCCTATGGCCGCGGGCAGGGCAAAGAAGGCGCAGGCGGCCGCGGTGGCGGCTATGGCGGCCAGGGGAGCCCACAGGGGCGGCAGGGCGGAGAATATGCCGCCTTCGCTCATGCCCGCGCCGCCGAGTATGCCCTCGGCCGCCTTGGCCAGGGCCTGGTAGGCGGGTATGGAGAGCAGCGCGCCGGCTAGAGCGGCAAAGGAGCCGAAAGCGGCGCTTGAGGCCGCGAAGCGCAGGGCCGTGCCTGCCGAGTTTTCGCCTAAGGCGCGCCGTATGGCGGTGCCCTTGCGGCCGTCGGCGGCGTCCATGGCCGTGCTCGTGTAAATGCCGAAGACGCTAGCCAGCAGTATAAGGGCGCCAAGGCCCGTTATGGCTCCCGCCAGCGAGGCGAGGGTCTTGCGCGCCTCGGCGGCCGCGCTGGCGTTAGGCGTGCTGGGGTCGCCTTCCCATGCGCTTAAAGGCGTTTCTTCTATGCCCAGGCTAGCCAGGGTAGAGGCAAGCCTCTCCTCGAGCTCCGCGGGAGCGGTGCCGTCGGTCTCGGCCACGATGCTGCGTACCGGCATGACGGCGTTCATACCCGGCGGCCGGTCGGCGCCGAAGGGTATGATGGCGTCGGGTATGCCCAAGGCCGAACGGGCAAGCTCGGAGGGGTCTTTATATACGCCTATGACTTCGTAGCGCTCGGTGGCCATGCGCAGGGCCTGGTTCTGGCCCTGTCCGCCTTGGCCGCCTTGTCCTCCCTGGCCGCGCGCCATGGCCATGACGCCGCGCTCGGTCTCCAGGTACTGGCCCAATGCATCGGCGGCCGAGCCGAAGAGGCTGTCGGCCACGCTGGAGGACAGGAGCACGAGCTTCCTGCCTGCGTCGGCGTCTTCGCGGGTGTAGAAGCGGCCTTCGAGCAGGGTAACGCCCATGATGGCCGCGTAGTGCTCGCCGGCCGACAGTACGCTGCGTATGCTGTACCTGTTTTCGCCTACTTTGACGGCGGGCCAGTTTACCTGGTTCACCGCGGCGGCGCGGCGTATGTAGCCGGTCTCTTTGCTCAGGCTGTCGATGAGATCGACGGTGAAGGGGCTGCGCCGCTCGTAATCGAAGCGGCCCGCCTCGTCGGTAACGCCGGCCGCTATGGACACGCGGTAACGGTAGGTCTCGCGCTCAAGCTCGGCTATGGAGCCGGCTATGGACAGGCCTGCCGAGAAGGCCAGCGCGCCTGCGGCTATGACGGCGGCTTGCAGGAAGGCCTTGCCTGGCTTTTTCAGGGCCTTGCGGGCGCTCAGTTGTAGTATATCGATCATGATAGTACCTCTTTCATTCTGGCCGCACGAGTTCGGCCGGCGCGCTGCGCAGGGCGTTCCAGGCGGGCATAGTGCCGAGCAATAGCGGCAGGAGCGCGGCGAGGAGGGCGGCGGGCAGCATGGCCGCGTAGGCGCTGCCATTGAGCTTAGCCAAGGGCGCTAGGAGGCCGGTCGTCGCATCCTTAAAGATCAGGGCCAAAACTCCGCCGAGCGCCAGGCCTATGCCGGCTGACAGGGCGCTTTCCCAGAATGCGGCCGCAGTTACGTCCTCTCTGGTGGCTCCTATGGCGCGCAGTATGCCCAGCGAGCGGCGACGCTTAAGGACGCGCGATGCCGAGGCGTTGGTAAGGTTGAGCACGGCCACGAGCACGCAGAGGGCCGATAGCGAGAAGGCCACGGCGAGCAGGGTAGCCTGGCTGGCGCGCGTTTCATCGAGCTCCGCCTTGCGGGAATTGACGGTGACTATGCCGCTGCCCAAGGTTTGCTCGAAGTAGGCCTCGAGCTCCGATATGGCGGCATCAACCTTGTCTGCTCCGGCGGCCGCGAAGCTCATATTGATGGAGCGGAAGCGTACCGTGGCGCCGCTTGAGCCTATGCGTATATCGCGGTAGGGCGCGAATGCCATGTCGTTCCAGTCCACGCCGCCCGCGTTGCTCACCGGAGCGAGCACGCCTATGATTTCGTAGCTTATGCCATCGAGCCGTATGCGCTTGCCGTAGGCCTTGCCGTCGGCGTATAGCCTGGAAGCGAGGTTGGAGCCGAGCACGAGGGTGGCCTGGCGCTCCGCCACGTCGGCCTCGGTGAAGAAGCTGCCTTCGGCCGCCTTCATCTGGTAAGCCAAGAAGAAATAGGGGTCGACGCGGGCGCCGCTCAGGCTTGATACCAGGGGCTGCTCGAAGGCGGCCGCGGCCGCCAGCTCTTCGGGGCTCGCCTCCGCCAGGGCTTCAAAGCCGGGAAAGTCCGGGGGCGGCCCGCCCTCCCTTGCCGTCGCCGCCGGGCCGGCGGCTGCCGCGGCGGGGGCGCTCACGGTAGCCGTAACCATGCCAGGGCCGCCGGGACCTTGGAAAACGCTTCTCGTCGACTCGCCTACGGTGAACACGCTGCGGTCGTAGCCGTAGGCGTAGCGTAGCGAGGGGCTTACGGCCAGCGCCGCCGCGCCTATGTCGTCGGGCAGCGAGAAGCCGCGCAGGGCGGACGCGTTAAGAGCCTCCACCGCCTGTGAGCGGTTGCGCGAGAAGGCGCTGGGGCTGGCGTTTATTTCCAGGTACGAAGGGTCCGCCTGGCGCGCCTTCATATCCTTGGCGAAGACTAAGGCCGCCCCCGCGGCGGAGGCGCTTACGAACACCGCCAGCGCTATGGAGAGCGCCATGAGGGCCAGGTCCGACGCCTTGCCCCTGGCATAGGCTCGGGCCAGCGAGAGGGCTACGGCGTTTTTCATGAAAGTACCTCGTCCACCCTGCCGTCGCGCAGCGTTATGCGCGTTCTTCCTAAGTCTCCTATGCGCTGGTCATGGGTAACGACGACCAGGGTGACGCCCTTGGCGTTGAGTTCCTGCAGGAGGCCCATGATCTCGCCGCCGGTGGCCGAGGGTAAATTGCCCGTGGGTTCGTCGGCCATGATAACGTCGGGCTCGTTGGCCACCGCGCGGGCCACGGCCACGCGCTGCTGCTCGCCGCCTGATAGCTGGGAGGGGTAATGGTGCGCGCGCTTGCCTAAGCCCACGGAGGCCAGGAGCACTGCGGACCGCTCAAAGGCCTCCTTCTTGCCTATGCCTGCATAGCGCAGCGGCAGGGCCACGTTCTCGAGCGCGCTCAGCTCGGGCAAGAGGTTAAAGCTCTGGAATACGAAGCCGTAGTGGCTGTTCCGTATGCGGGAAAGCTCCTTGTCCGGCAGGCCTTCCACGGGATGGCCCTCAAGCAGGTAGCTGCCCTCGCTGGGCGTGTCGAGGAGTCCAAGGAGATGGAGCAGGGTGGATTTGCCCGAGCCCGAGGGCCCCATGATGGTTACGAAATCGCCCCTGCCTATTACGAGGTCTATGCCGTCGAGCGCGCTCACCGCGCCTTCGCTCTGTCCGTAGGTCTTGCGTATGCCCTTAAGCTCTATCATTTGATGCCTCCCAGCTTTATGCGTTCCTGATCGATGAATGATCGGTAATCCGAGCTCAGTATCCGCTCTCCCTCCTTAAGGCCGGAGAGCACTTCTATCATGCCGCCCTTGCTGGAGCCGAAGCTTACGGCCCTGCGCACGGCGTAGTTTCCCTCTATAACGTAGGCGTATTTGGCGTTGCCCGAGCTTAAGAAAGGGCCTCGGGGCAAAAGCAGGGTTTCAGGCTTCGTGGCTATGAGTATCTCGCCCGAAGCCGTGGCGCCGGAGGCGAACTCAGGGGTATCGCCTTCAAAGGACGCGCTTACCTGCACGGTGGAGCCGAGGTCGGTGCTGGCGGTCGTCTCCCTGCCTATGGCGCTTACGCTGCCGGGATAGCTCG
The DNA here is from genome assembly GCA_002412825.1 of Spirochaetaceae bacterium UBA5200. Taxonomy (GTDB): domain Bacteria; phylum Spirochaetota; class Spirochaetia; order Treponematales; family UBA12059; genus UBA5200. The sequence goes on along the minus strand of DHVU01000029.1, from coordinate 10,170 downwards.
CACCCCCCACGCTAATGCTTATCTTCATGCCTACGCTCAGTCGGGTGGCGGTGGTCTCTGCCACGGCGAATACGGCCTCGGGCTCGCTGGTGTCGGCTAGGTTGGCCAGCACCCCGTAACGCGATAACACGTCGCCTTCCGCGGCTTTCCACGAGAGCAGCCTGCCGCTTATGGGGCTTCTCACGTTCAAGTCGGCTATGCGCTGCACGAGACTGGCCTTGGAGTTGCGTAGCGTTGCGAGCTTGTTCAGGAGCGTAGCGCGCCCGAAGCGGTAACTCTGCTCGGATTCCCGTACGCCAAGTTCGGCTAAGGCTAAGGCTTCGCCGGCTTCGATTAATGCCCGCTCCTTATCCGCGCTGTCCTTGGCGGTGCCGGAACCTGCCGCCTCAAGCTCCCTGGCGCGAACTAAGGCGGCTTCGGCATCGTTGAGGGCGCGGCGCTTCTTGCCTAAGTCTATGGCCTCACGCTCCAGGGTAAAGTTCCGGTTGGAGTCAAGTACGCTTAGATCCTGTTCTGCCGCGCTTATGTCGCTTATGGCCTTATCCAGGGCATCGTCGAGGTCGGGAGCCGCGAGCTGGGCCAGCAGGGTACCGCTGTTCACCCAGTCGCCCTGCTCGGCTACGCGGCGGGCAAGGGTGCCCGCTTCGGGGCTTAATACCGTCCTCGTGCGCTTCATCTCTATGCTGCCCGATGCCTGAACCGCGTCGTCCATGGGCCCTACGCTTACCGTGGCTTCGGTCCAGCCCGTTAGGGCCGCGCCTTCACGCGAGGAAAGGCCGTACCAGAGCGCAGCTACCGCCACGGCTCCCACGAGCACTATAGAGAGCACCCGCTTTCTGTCGCGGCCGGCTCCCGGCGGCTTTGGCTTATAATTTGTCAGGATGGGCGACACATGGTCTTTGCTCATGGCAGATCCTCCGCTTTTAATCGTTTCCATGCCTGGAGTGTATCGCCTGGCTTAGGCGCTGTGGTGAAGACGGGGTAAGCTACGTGTAAACGGTGTAAAAGCATGCCGCATAAGGCCCTTAAGCCAGGGCAAGAGCGGGGATAAGCGTGCTATAGTCCCTAGTATGCAAGCAAAGATAGGGCCGAGGCTGGCCGCTCTGTTCATAGTCGCGCTCTTCCCCCTGGTAGCGGGCTTTTGGCTCGTGCTCAGCGGAACCTTCGTGCGCGCTGCAATAGCGGACGCCGAGCGCTCGCGCGCCGCGCTTATGAACCAGGCCGACCGGCTCACCTTTGACCTTGACCTGGAACTGTCGCTCCTTGACAGCTACCTGGCGCGTAGGGCTAACCAGGCCGCCGATATCAGGGAATCGGCGCTTCACGCCCTCGAGGAGTACAGGCTATCAGCGCGCTGGCCCGAGCTCGTCAAGGCGCTCTACCTGGTAGAGCGGAACACGGGCGGCGCCGGCGGCGCCACGGGCGGCAGCGTAACGGTAAGCGTTTTGTCTCCGAGCGGAGGCGGGAACGGGGGCGACGCGCGGGACGCGCAGGCGCTCCTGGAGCAGTATCGTAACGCCGAGCCCGGCGGCGCTCCAGCCTCTCCCCTCATGGGTTACCTTTTGGGCCGCTCCTCCACCACGCGGATAGAGCGCGAGCGGGGCGAAGCGCCTGAGCAGGGCCGCGTATCCCAGTTGCGCTTCGTGGTGGCTTTGCTTGACGAAGACGCCCTGCTCGGCGAGGCTCTTGTAAGCTTGGACGAGCAGTATTTCGGCCCCGATTCCGCTTTTTCCGAGTATGCCCTGGTCGTGCGCGACGCTACCGGTACGCCCCGTTACGGAGAAGCGCCGGCCTGGCGCGAGGAGCCTGAGTTCTCGCGGCCCCTCATGCGGGACCCGAACCGGCTTGACCTGCCGCGCTTCTACTTCTCCTTCGCCTCGGGGCAGGAGCCCGGGCCTATGCAGATAGACCGCTACCGCTTCCAGACTCTGGAGCTGCGCGGGCTGTGGAGCATGGATCTGTACCGGCGCGGCCTGCCCCTGCAGGATGCCGTGCGCCGCGAGGCCGGACTATGGTCCCTTGGCGCGGCCGCTATTTTGCTCCTTTTATACGGCAGCGTGGTGGCGCTCTACCTGGCTGCCAGGCGGACGAGGGAACTGGCAAGCCGTGAACGCTCGTTCGTGGCCAGCGTAACCCATGAATTGAAGACGCCTATAGCCGTTGCCCTGTCTGCCGGGGAGAACCTGGAGAAGGGCATAGTGCCGTCAGACCGCATAGCCGAGTACGGCCATACCGTGGCCCGTGAAGCAAGACGATTATCTGATTCGGTGGAGCGCCTCCTTATGGTAGCCGGCATAGAATCAGCGCCCGCATTTAAGCGCGGCGAGGCAATAAACCTTGCAGAGCTCTGCGCCCAGATTATAGAGCGCCTGTCCGCCTACGCAGGCGATAAAGCCGCCGTCTTTGAGCTGGAGTCCAGCGGCCACCCGGTAGCCGAGGGCTCGCGACCCCTCATCGAATCCGCGGTGGAGTGCGTATTGGGCAACGCCGCTAAATACGCGGGCGGCATCATTAGGCTGCGCGCGTTTGAGGAGAAACGGGGCGGCAAGCGCCTGGCCCTCGTGAGCTGCGTGGATAGCGGGCCCGGCTTAAGCCGCGAGGAGCGCCGCAGGGTGTTTGAGCCCTTCTACCGCGGCTCCGTGGCCCTAGCCAAAGGCCTGCCGGGCACGGGCATAGGCCTATACCTAGCCAGGCGGGCGGCCAGGCTGCACGGAGGCGAAGCCAGGCTTTTTAATCCCCAGGGGGGCGGCCTTGGCGTGGAGTTATCGTTTAGGAGCTATGTATGAGCAAAGCCTGCATATTGCTGGTCGAGGATGAGCCGGGCCTGGTGCTCACGGTGAGCGACCTCCTGGCCTCTGAGGGTTACGCGGTACTGCACGCAGGCGATTATGCGAGCGCCCAACGGGCGGTGCTCGAACTTGATTTCAGCCTGGTGCTGTTAGACCTTATGCTGCCTGGCGGCTCGGGCCTTGATATCCTAAGGGACCTGCGCGCGCGCGGCGATGCGCGGCCTATACTGGTGCTTACCGCGCGGGCTACGGTGCCCGAGCGCGTCGTGGGCTTAAAGCTCGGCGCCGACGATTACCTGCCTAAGCCCTTCGATTCTATGGAGCTTCTAGCCAGGATAGAGGCCTTGTTGCGCCGCTCATCGTCGCCCGGCGCGCATGCTCATGGGCGCGGCGCGGCAGGGCCTAGCGCGCTTAAGCGCTTCGGCGACATTGAGATAGACGAGGAGCGCGCGGAGGTGCGCAAGGGCGGCCTGCCCCTGGCCCTTACGGTGCAGGAGCATAGGCTCCTGTCCTTCTTAGCTGAGCATCCGGGCAAGACCCTGTCCCGCGAGCGGCTTTTAGACCAGGTGTGGGGCTACGGCGCGGACGTGGCCAGCCGCACCGTCGACGTGCATGTGTCGTCACTAAGACAGAAGCTCGGCGACGACCCGGCCAAGCCGCGCTGGATAATAACGGTGCGCGGCTTCGGCTACCGCTTCGAGCCAGAAGGCCGCTAAGCCCGCGGCCGGGCCGTCGCTATGCTGTTTAGAGCGCGCCGCCTGCGAGTATGGGTATGGCTATAAAATTGCCTATGGCGCCTCCCAGGCTCGAAAGAAAGAATACCAGGAGTATGTGCGTGACTTTATTCTGGTAGAAGCCCTTGAGGCTGCCCACGTCCGCGGCGAGGTTCTGAAAGTCCTCGACGCGGGGCTTACGCAGCCAGGCTTCGGTAAGGCCGGAGAACAGGCCTACGGCTACCAAAGGATTGAGCGTAGCTATAGGCGCGGCCGCGAAGGATACGAGCAGGGTAAGCGGATGGGCAAGGCAGACTAGGCTGCCTATGGCTGCCAAGGTGCCATTAAGCGCTACCCAGCGCAAAAGCAGCGCGAGGCTGGCTTCCGCCCCGGAATTGAAGAAGCCCAGCGCAATAAGGCCGACGATGAGGGCGGGCACCAGCCAGCCGGCCGATTTTGCCAGGAAGCTCTTGGGTGGCAGGGTGTCGAGCTCGCGTACGTCGGTATCCGCTTCGCCGGAGGCGAAACGGGCAAGCCATGCCTCAACGCCGGGCGCGTGGCCAGCGCCTATGACGGCCACGAGGCGATCGCCGGGAGCCGACCATATCTTAGCCGCCAGGTAACGGTCACGCTCGTCTATGAGGGTTTCCTTGACGCTTGGCAGGTAGGCGGCGAGCTCGCCCATCATTTCATCCAGTTCCGACCGTTCTTTTAGCTTTTCTATGTCCTCGGCGCTGGGCTTTTCGTTGGAAAAAGCGCTCTCTATGAGCTGAGCCATCAGCTTGGCCTTGTTCCAGAAATTGGACTTGCCCCAGGCGCGGCGCAGCGTGGTCTGCACGTCGCGGTCACAGAAAGAGTAGGGTATGCCTGCCGCTTCCGCCGCCCGGATGGAAGCGAGCATTTCCGCGCCGGGCTTTATGCCCGCCTCCGCGCCCATCTTTCGCTGGAAAGATGAGAGGGCGAGGTTGGCCAGGAGCAGGAAAGCCCTGCCTTCTTTGATGATCTTTACGATATCGGTTTTCTGCCAGGCGTCGGGCGAGCTCATCGAGCGCCAGCGGCCCTCGTCAAGCTCAACGCAGAGCCGGTCGGGCTTCTCGCTCTCGATTACCGCCACGACTTCGTCGACGCTGCCCTGCGATACGTGGGCCGTGGCTACGAGCGTTATGCGGCGGCCGTTCAGTTCAAGGGAGCGTATGGTGTCGGACATTGATACTCCTATTTTCCTAGGCGCTTAAGGTCGGCTTCCGCCAGGCGCCGCGCTACGGTGCCCTGGCGGTTTTCGTCGTATGACATGCGTATGTATTTAGCGCCAAGCTCGGTTCTGCCTCTGCCCAGCCAGTAGGCGCCCAGGTAGTAGAGCATGCTCGACTTCAGGTCAAGGCTCTTCTCGCTGGCTATGCGCAGCTCCAGTTCCGAGCTCATATCGGTCTGGTCGAAAATGAGCCTGAGCATGAGCCACTCCGCCGGGTTGCGCTCGCGGTTTATCTTGGGCAGGGCCTTGCTCGCGTAATCCTTGGCGGCGCGGGCTTCTCCCCCCCGCATAAAGGACAACCCCGCTGCAATATAATACTCTGGGTGCGCGCTGGAGCTGGCCGCCGCCTTGTCAAAGGCTGCCTGCGCCTCTTTCCAGAGGCCCAGGCGGTAGGACAGCACGCCTATAGACTCGAAGGCATACCAATAGTCCGGATAGAGCTTGGTGATAAGTTTATAGTCGGCGAGGGCTTCCATATCCATGCCCGCCTCTTCCCGTATGCCCGCGCGGTATACGTAGGGCAGGAAATAGTCGGGGTTGAGCTCTATGGAGCGGCTGAAATCAGCCTCGGCTAAGCTGAGCCTGCCCGTGTCCAGGTAGAGCCTGCCCCGCTCCACGTAGTTCCACGCGGAATCCGGCGCTAAGCGCACTGCCTCGTCCAGCTCGCTTTCGCATTCATCGTAGCGGCCCAGCTCGTAGAGTACGCGGCTGCGGTCCAGGCGCACGATGGGGTCGCCGGGCGCCGCGGCCTTGGCCTTGTCTAAGGTTTCGAGCGCGCCTTTTACATCCTCGCGCCGGTACTGCACGCGTGCCAGGCCTAGGAGCGCCTCAACGTGGTTTTCTTCGCGGCTTAAGGCCTTACGGTAGGCTTCCTCGGCGCTGCGGTAGTTTTTGCCGTTGTAAAGAAGGTCGCCCAGGGCTGCCTGGCCGTCCGCGTGGCCGGGGTCGGCCTTGATGAGGGCGTCAAGAGCGTTTCTTTGAGCGGCCGCATTGCCGGCGAAGCGTTCGATTTCCGAGAGTATGTAAAGCGCGGCCAGATTATCCGCGGCTTCGGCGAGTTCGGCTTTGATAAGCATGCGCGCATCGTTCAGGCGGTCCATCGACATGAGCACTGAAGCGTGCAAGAGGGGATAGTCGCGGTTAAGGGGATTCTTCTCTTCTAGTACGCTAAGCCGCGCCAGGGCCTCATCCATCCCCCCTTGTTCCAGCAGGGAGAAAATGGCGTTCATCTCGAGGCGCTCGAGCTCCTCTGCGCTTAATGCTGCCTGCGGGGGCTCTACGACGGCAGGAGGGCCGCCGGCGCAGGAATAGAAGGCGAGGGCAAACGCCAGCGCTATGAGGGCGCTTAGGCTAAGGCTCAACGTTTTTCGCTTCATGGTCACTCCGGAAGGTACATTGGGATTTAAGGCCATGGGGCCGGTAGTAGAACACGCGCGGACGCAAGAGGCGACATCCTACCTCGTTTTTCCCCTTTAAGCAACATCGGAGGCCGTAGGCCCCTCGTGCCCGCGTTGGCAAAACCCTGAAAACCGTATACTATCGGGCGTTATGAGAATAGGTGCCTTCGGCAAGGCTGTACTGCTTGCCTTCTTTTACTGCGCGATCTTCATCGGCCTCGTACTGGTGCAGTTTCCCTCGTCGGGACCCGTGCTTTTGTCCGCGGGCGGCGCGAGCCTTCGCGCCATCGTGGAGCCTGACGGGGGCTTGCGCTCGCTGGAGCTGCAGGCCGCCGGCCTGCGCCTCGTTTTTTCCGAGCGTGAACTGCTTGCGTATCGGGATCAGGCTAACGCGGAGCGCAGCGCGGCTATCGAGGGCTATGAACAGCTTGGCAACGGCTTCGTCTTGCGCTTCGACGACGGCTCGTCCCTGACGGTGCGAGGCGAGAGCGGCGGCGTTACGAGCTGGACCCTGTACACGCCTAAGCCTATAAGCGCCGTTTCGCTGCCCTTTGTAAGCGCCAAGGCTTCCAAGCTTTTGCCGCCAAGCCCCGAAGGCCAGCTTCGCATAGAGAGTTCGGGCAGGCCCTACGTTATAAGCGGTTTAAGCCAGTCCTCTTCAGGCGAGCTTGCGCTTCAGGTGAGCAGGGGAGCCGCCCGCCCCGTGCTCGTCAGCCCTGAAGCCAAGGAGCAGCAGGGCGGCGACGCGAAATTCATTGCCCAGGCGCCCATGGACAACCAGGCCTGGCAGCTTCTTATATCGACCTGGCAGGATAAGGCATGGTCCTATGTATCCGGCGAGCGCTACGACGCGGAAACCGGCTCATGGCGGCAAGCCGACGGCCGTTACGCCTTTGATGAGGCAAGCTTCATAAGCTTCGCCTCCGAGGCCTTTAAGCGCGGCAACGCCGAACGCGCTGCCGCCCTGGTGGCGCTGGTCCGCAGCCGTTATATGGATAAGATAACGTGGCGCTCAGTGCCCTACGCCGGCCGCACGAGCGCGGCCATGACGGAGTTCGAGGCCGCGGGCCTTGCCTCCACCAAGGAGGCGGAGAGGCGCTTGCTGGCAAAATCCGCCGATCTCTTCTATGAACCGGGCATTATTCCCATGCTCTTTGACCGCTCGCCCTACGCCTTGGCCCAGGAGGTCATGGCTTTTGCCGGTTCAGCGGATTTTTCCAATATAAATGTCGTGAACGCGGGGCGTTTACTCCAGGCTTATGTGGACCTACGTTCCTATCTGCCGGAAGACAAGAATCCCTTCGCGCGTATACTCGACAGCGCCGATAGGATAGTAGCGCCGGCTATACGGCGGGCGGAGTCCGGTTTCTATCTCCTTACTGGTCCCGACGGCCAAGCCGATACCCAGGCCGGCCTTGAGCTGGGGTACACGCTCATACGGCTGGGCAGGGTAACGAACAAGACCGTGTACTTAGGCATGGGACAGAGCATCATTAAGTCCATTCTGGACACGGCGGCCGCCGACGGCTCGCTGCCCCGCTCGTTTACCGTGCGAGACGGCGTGGTCGTGCCCTCTGGCCAGCGCATACCGGCTCCAGAAATCTATGGAATCATCGCAGAATCGGCTTTCATGCCGCGCGCCATCAGTTTCTTCAAGGATTTAGGGCCAGGCGCATGGGCGTGGACCTGCGCGCCGGGCTTTACCCTGCAGGCGAGCACCGAGCTCGTCAGCTTTAGCGTCGACTTTCCCGCCGGCTTTTCCCACTACGTGGTCGTATACGGCGTTAAGCCCTTTCAGCTCATCCAGCTCTACGGCCTTAACTACAACATGGACGCGGGCTTTGAGACCTATAACGCTTCGGGCTATTTCTTTAAGCGCGCCTCCGGGGCCCTCTACGTGAAGATGCGGCACCGCACTCAGCTTGAGGACATACGGCTGCTCTATTAAGCGCTTGAAGCTGAGCCCCGCTTTTGCTAGGATACGGGGCAATCATGCGCATAGAAGTACGTTACGCCGATAAGGCGCTGGACGGCCGGGCTTCGAGCCTCGGCGCTAAGCTAAGCAGGCGTTTAGGAAAGACCCTAAACGTCGCGCTCGTCGACGTCTTTATACCAGGCGCGCCTGTGTCTCCGGACCGGGCGCGTTTCGTCTTTTCAGACCCCGTGGTACAAAGCCTGCGCATAGAAAGCCCGGCGGCTTCCGACGCTGACTTGGCCGGCTGGTCCTGGCTCATGGAAGTGGCCTGGCGACCCGGGGTTACCGACACCCTGGCCATTACGGCCCGCGAAGCGCTTCGCATAGACGCCGGCGCGGCCTCCCGTACAAGCTTCGTAACAGCAGACGGCCCAATAGAGCCGCCTTTGTCCACGGCCAGGCAATACCTCCTGTACGGGGAGCTGTCCGCCGAATCGGCTGCGCGCGCCGCCGCTTTCCTCCATAACCCTCTCATACAGAGCGCGACCCTGCTGTCGGCGGCGGATTGGCAGGCAGGCGCCCGCCCTCCCGAGCGCTATCCGGCTCCCACGCTGCACGACAAGCCCGAACCGGAATACCTGGCCCTGGCCGCGCTTTCCGACGCGGAGCTTGCAGCCCTGTCCAAGGAGCGGCTCCTGGCTCTGAGCCTTGACGAGCTGCGTTCAGTGCGCGCCTACTACGCGGACCCGGCAGTCATGGCTGAGCGCAAAGCGCGCGGCTTGCCTGCCGAGGCGAGCGACATAGAACTAGAAATGATAGCCCAGACCTGGAGCGAGCACTGCAAGCATAAGATCTTTAACGCCGATATCAGCTATGAGGAGGAGGGGCAGCCTACCCAGCTCATACGCTCGCTATACAAGAGCTATATACGCAAGACCACCGAGGATCTGGCGCCGAGCAAGCCCTTCCTGCGCTCGGTATTCGTGGACAACGCGGGCGTAGTGCAGTTCTTCGAAGGTTCGGTGCTCTGCGTCAAGGCTGAGACCCATAACAGCCCCTCGGCGCTGGATCCCTACGGCGGCGCCATTACCGGTATCGTGGGCGTCAACCGCGACATCCTGGGCACGGGTATGGGCGCTAAACCCATCTTTAACACCAACGTGCTCTGCTTCGGCTATCCGGACACGCCCGAGGCTGAGCTGCCTGCCGGCCTTATCCACCCGCGCGACGTACTGGAAGGCGTGCATAGGGGCATAGTGGACGGAGGCAACCAGTCGGGCATACCCGTGGCCGCCGGCGCCTTCGCCTTCGACGAAAGCTACCGGGGTAAGCCCCTGGTATTCTGCGGCACCGGCGGCATCATGCCCGAGCGCGTGAATGGCGAACCGTCTTGGGAAAAGACGACGAGGCCGGGAGCGCTTGCGGTCATGCTGGGAGGCAGGATAGGCAAGGACGGCATACACGGCGCCACCTT
>DHVU01000029.1:0-571 GCA_002412825.1 Spirochaetaceae bacterium UBA5200 | reverse complement strand
ACAACGGCGCAGGCGGCCTGTCCTCAAGCCTAGGCGAGATGGCCGAAGCCTCCGGGGGCGTGCTCATCGACCTTGACGCCTGCCCGCTCAAGTATCCCGGCCTCTCGCCCTGGGAAATACTCGTGTCGGAGAGCCAGGAGCGCATGAGCCTGGNNCGCAGGGACGTAGAAGCCAGCGTGGTGGGTCGCTTTACCGATTCCGGTTTTATAGAGCTTAAGGCTAACGGCCGCCTGGCGGGCCTTTTATCCCTCGAGTTCCTGCACCGAGGATTGCCGCTCATGCGCATACCCGCGCGCTGGCAAGCGCCTGTGCGCCGCGACGACAGCCTGCCGGCGGAGCCAGACCATACGCAGGCGCTCCTTGATATACTGGCCGACCCCAATGTGGCCAGCAAGGAAAGCCTCATTCGGCAATACGACCATGAGGTGCAGGCGCGCTCGGTGGAAAAGCCTTGTACCGGCATAGGCCGCGACGCGCCGAGCGACGGGGGCGTGCTGCGCGTTGACTATAGCGGCTACGAGGCTATAACGGTGAGCCACGGGCTCTGCCCCCGCTATTCCGATTACGATAC
>DHVU01000014.1 GCA_002412825.1 Spirochaetaceae bacterium UBA5200 | reverse complement strand
CACCTACTTCTTCAACGGCAACCGCACCGGCAAATTTAGCGAGAGCCTAGAAGACTATGTCGAGATAAAAAGCGACGTGCTTCCGTTTGAGCAGCGCCCCTGGATGAAATGCGCCGAGATCACCGACGCGGTACTCGCGGCCATAGCCGGAGCCAAATACCGCTTCATACGCCTAAACTTCCCTAACGGCGATATGGTGGGCCATACCGGAAACTACCAGGCCGTGGTATGCAGCCTCGAGGCAATGGATCTGCAGTTGGGGCGGCTCAAGAAAGCGGTGGAGAAGGCCGGGGGCGTACTCGTGCTCACCGCCGACCACGGTAACTCCGACGATATGTACGAACACGAAAAAAAGACCGGCGCGGTGTCCATAAAGGCTGACGGTAAGCCGAGGGCCAAGACCAGCCATAGCCTGAACCCGGTGCCCTGCGTAATCTATGACCCCGCTTCTCAAGGCGAGTATGCCCAGGAGTTGCGCGAAGGGCTGGGTATAAGCTCGCTGGCCGCCACCTGCATGGAGCTTTTAGGCTACCTGCCCCCGGAAGGCTATGACCCCTCGGTGCTCAAGCATAAGGAATAACGCGTGACGGAAATAGAACTCAAAGCCCGCATCGCCGACCCTAAGGCCGTGGAAGCCCGCGTTGCGGCCTTTGCGCGCTTCGTGCGCGCCTTCGATAAGCTGGACTCCTACTGGCACGGCCCCGACTGGCGTTTTTCGCGCGGCACGAAAGGCTTTCGCCTTCGCAACGACGCAGGCAAGGCGATAATCACGTATAAACTCAAGCGCAACGAGGGCGGCATAGAAATCAATAAGGAAACCGAATTCGAGGTATCGGATAAGGAAGCCTTCAAGGGTCTCATTGAACGCGTTGGTTGCGAGTCTTTTTACGAGAAGCGCAAAACCGGCGTTATGTACGAGTACCAAGGCTATACGATAGAGATAGCGGAGGTAGGCGGCTTAGGCTCTTTTTTAGAGATAGAGCGCGTCCTTGATACGGAAGACCCCGGCGTGATCGCCATAGTCCAGGGAGAGCTTAAAGCCCTGCTTGTGCGCTCCGGCGTGCCCGAATCAGACATTGAGGGCCGTAGCTACGCCGAGCTTATCCTCGGCCCCATACGCTAAGGCCACGGAAAGCCCGGCACTTGACCCGGCTGCCCGCTTCATGCTAAGTTCTGCCCCATCGGGGCGCTTGGCTCAGCTGGTCAGAGCGCCTGGTTTACACCCAGGATGTCGCAGGTTCAAATCCTGCAGCGCCCAAAAAAACCCGGAAGGCCTTTGGCCGTCCGGGTTTTTTCTATAAGGGCGCCGCAGGATTTGAACCGAGTGAGCGCGCCGCGCATGCGGCGAGAAGCGCCCATGGATGGGCGCGACAGCGAACGAGGCGGGCTGGAGCGCGCGAGCCAGGATGGCAGCGCGCGGAAGCCAAATCCTGCAGCGCCCAAAAAAACCCGGAAGGCCTTTGGCCGTCCGGGTTTTTTCTATGAGGGCGCCGCAGGCCGCCTACACCGCCTCGTTCGCGTGCCTGGATATGATTTCTTCCTGGTGATTGCGGTCCAGGTCTACGAAATAATCCGAGTAACCGGCCACCCGTACGAGGAGGTCACGGTAATCCTCAGGCTTTTCTTGCGCCGCCCGCAGGGTGTCAGTATCCACGACGTTGAACTGCACGTGGTGTCCTCCCAGCTTGAAATAGCCGCGTACCAATGCCGACAGGCGATGAAGGCCCTCCTCGCCCTCTAATACCCCGGGTAAGAAGCGCTGGTTGAGCAGGGTGCCGCCGGTACGGGCCTGGCCGAGCTTGCCTAGGGACTTCATCACCGCGGTAGGGCCCTTGCGGTCGGCGCCTTGCGACGGAGAGGTGCCGTCGGACATAGGAAGCCGCGCGCGGCGGCCGTCCGGCGTAGCCCCCGTTTTAAGACCGAAGTATACATGGCAGGTGGTAGATAACAGGTCTATGTGGTAGGCTCCGCCGCGAGGCGAGGGGCGGCCATCCAGAAGCTTGATCAAGGTATCGATTAACCTGACCGCGATGGCGTCAGCGCGCTCGTCGTCGTTTCCGTACTTTGGCGCCTTGTTCGCGAGCAGGAGCCTCAATTCTTCCTGGCCGCCCCAATTTGCCGCCAAAGCGCCGAGAAGGGTATCCCAGGACAGCCCCTGCCTGCCGTATATGAATTCGCTTATGGCGGCAAGCGAGTCCGTAATCGTGCCGAGGCCGACGAACTGGATATAGTCCGTGTTATATTTCGCACCGCCGTCATAATAGTCGCGGCCTTTGCCTATGCAGCCTTCGATCAGCGCCGACAGGAAAGGCGCCGGGGTAAGGCGTGCGTACATGCGGTCTAAAAAATCCGATATACGGAGCTTGGTAGCGAGCACTGCGCCAAGTTGCGCCTCAATGGCGGCATACAGCTCATCAAAGCCTGAGAATTTCCTCGGGTCGCCCGTGGCTGGGCCGAGCCGTTTGCCCGTATCCGCGTCTACGCCGTCGTTCAGCGCAAGGAGGAGCACCTTAGGCAGGTTGAGGTAGCCGTGCAGGATATAAGCCTCCTTGCCGAAGCAGCCTGTCTCGATGCAGCCTGAGGTGCCGCCTTCGCGAGCGTCGGCCGGATCCTTGCCCATGCCTATCATGGCCTGGGCTACCTCGTCGGCATTGAAGAGGCTTGGGTAGCCATTGCCGTTCCGTATAACCCGGCAGGCTTCCGTGAGGAGCCTCGCAGGCGTTTTGGCCGATAGCTGTATATTGGCTTGGGGCTGGAGCAGCCTGAGTTCGTCGAGCACTTCCAATGCCAGGTAGCTCAGTTCGCCCGAGGCATCGTCGCCATCACGCGTAAGTCCCCCCAGATTAATATTGGTAAAGTCATTATAGGTGCCGCTCTCCGCGGCGGTCACGCCCACTTTAGGCGGAGCCGGCGTGTTATTTACCTTGATCCAGAAGCAGGAGAGGAGCTCCTTAGCCTTCTCTCTGGTCAGGCGCCCGGCTTTAAGGTCGCTCTCGTAGAAGGAGCCTAGGTGCAGATCAAGCCGGCCCGGGCTCATCGCGTCCCAGCCGTTCAGTTCTGTAATGGTGCCTAGGTGGCAGAACCAGTAAGCTTGCAGGGCCTCCCAGAAGTCTCGCGGCGCTTCTGCCGGTACCCGCCTGCATAGCTCCGCTATGCGCTTAAGCTCGGCTGCCCTGCTCGCATCCGCTTCAAGCGCGGCCATGCTTTCAGCCAATTCTGCGTGGCGCTCCGCGAAGCGTATGGCCGCGTCGCAAGCCAAGGCCATGGCTTTGAGTTCCTCATCCTTGTCCCAGGCATCGCGGTCAGCTGCCCAATCAATCGTCGCGCGCGCCTGGGCTATCTCGGCCTTGGCTTGGTTGAGGCCCCGGCGATAAATGGTGCCATCGAGCGCGGTATGCCCGGGTGCCCGCTGCTCCATGAATTCTGTAAAGCAAGCGGCCTCGTAATAGGCGATCCAGCTAGCCGGGAGCTCCGAGAAGGCCCGGTCGCGCATGCTCCGACCCCGCCAATAGGGTATGACCGTGTCTCGGTAGACGCTCAGGTCCTCCTCAGATACCGCATAGCTGGTCATGGGGCGGGTGGAGAGTATGCGGAGGTCCTCTTCCGAGTGGCAGGTGAGCTCCGGGAAGGATGATACAGCCTTGGGCCTCGGTCCCCGCTCGCCTACGATGAGTTCCCCCGGCCCTATATAGATCGTCTTCTTGTCGCATAGCGTAAAAAAATTACCCGCGCGCAGCATGGGCGTAGAGAGCTTACCGCACCACTCCTGATAATACTCGGTCGTAAGCACGGCGCGTTCGGCGGAGAAGCTCGGTCGGGCGGCAACGCTTTCGGCGCGCAAAGCCTGAATTCGTTCAGTCATATCAGCCTCCTATACGGACGCGTAAGCCGCGCCTTGAGAATATTCCCGCGACCGCTTCGAGCCGCTCGCGGCTGGGAACGGCCGTTGCCTCAGCATGGTACAGAAGCTTGCGGGCTGCGTACTTAGCCTTACCCGCATCGTGGTAGGCTAAGATATGGATCTCGGGCCGGTATCCATTGTCCGACACCGGGCTGTGGCCCTCGCCGGCTCTACCTTGGTCTAGGGGCGAAGTTTCCCCGGCCGCCGCAGTTTTCGATGAGCACTCCCGGGCTTCCTGCCAGCTCTTTTCCAAGCCAAGGGCGAAATCGGCCATAGCCTCAAGCCCGGCGTCATAATCGGTAAAGCCAGGCACGAGCGGCACGCGAAGCGCGTACGCTAAGCCCTCTCGAGCCGCCGACTGGATATTCTCAAGAATTAAAAAGTTGGATCGCCCCGTATAGGCCCTATGCCGCGCGGCATCCATAACCTTAAGGTCGAGGAGCAGAAGATCGGTTTTCAATGCCGCGTTCATAAAAATAGCGGGTTTTGCATAGGAAGAAGTCTCGATAGCCGTCTTGATTCCCTCAGCCCGGCATGCATCTAGTACAGCCGAAAGGAAGCCGGCTTGGGCCAGAGGCTCTCCGCCAGAAAAGGTAACGCCTCCGCCTGAGGCCTCATAAAATACCTTGTCTGCGCGGAGCTCAGCCATGAGGTCGGAAAGACCTATGGCCCTTCCCATGAGCTGGAGCGCTTCTGAGGGGCAGGCCTCGGCGCACGGGGCCGCGCAGTCTGCGCACGGAGAGCGTAGGGATTTTTCGGATGAGTCAGCGCCGAAAGCCGCCCCGGGTATATATGAGCCTGCTCGGCCTCTGGCTGTAGGGTCGCCCCCCGCGGCAAGCTCCCGCGGCAGGAGTCCCTTGGCGCAAGCATTAGCGCAGGCATCGCAGTCTATGCATCGAAGGGGCCTGAAGAGCAGTTCAGGAAGGGGCGACAGGCCTTCCGGATTGTGGCACCACGCGCAGGAAAGAGGGCAGCCTTTAAGGAATACCGTCGTGCGTAAGCCAGGTCCGTCGTGGTATGAATTGCGACGTATATCGAAGATGAGCCCGCGCGGCTCGTGCAGGCTGCTCATGGCGCTACCCGAGCCGCCATGTAATAGGCCTTGATAAAGCGCTCCTGCACGGTGAAGGACCAATGCACGTCACGGATATAGCTCGCGGCCGCTTCGTAGTCCCCGGCCCGAAAGAACTTGGCTATCTGCCTGTGCTCCTTGACCGATGCCAGTTCCCAGTCGCGCACATAGCCCGCCCGCCGCGGGAAGTCGTAGAGCCGCTCTTTACGCAGCTTGATAGCCGCCGAGAGGTCATTGTTATCTGCCAATCTTATGTATACCGTATGAAAGGCGAGGTTGGCGCGATAGTAGGCTTCAAAGTCGTCCGCCTTAAGCGCCGCGCGCATGGCTCTATCCAGCTCATCCATTTCGTCCGCGTGCTCGCGCACGAAGCGCTCGCGCGCTAAAATGGCCGCTTGCGCCTCAAGCCCGCCGATTACTTCGTAGAGCTCGCGTATATCCCGAAGCGAAAGTTCTTTTACCATTACCCCTCGCCGCGGATAGACGCTCACAAAGCCTTCCGCCTCAAGGCGTATCACCGCGTCTCGCAGCGGCGTTTTGCTCATCTTTTGCTCGCGCGCCAAGGCTGCCAGATCTAGGAACATGCCCGGCTGAAGCTGTCCGCGGTCGAGGCGATCCTTAAGGAGGCTATATACATCCTGGGCCAGGGGCGAAGCGCCGCTTGCGAGCTTGTCTGACATGCAGTAAGAATATCACTGATATATCAGTTCTGTAAACTCTTGCATGCGTGTATCTTAACGCTTATCCTTACTTGCCTCATGCTTTACACGCGCGCTACTTTCCCGTATAGGGCAAAGGCCTTGAAACTTAAACCGTTCATGCTCGCGTTTTTACTGGCATGGTTCGTCCTGCCCGTTTCCGCCACGGAAGGCCTTCAGGACGTGGGTATGACGCATGAGATAACCCGGCTGCTTTTGCAGCTCGGGCTTATCATCTTGGTGGCTAAGGCAAGCGGCAGCCTCGCCAAACGCATAAAGCTGCCGGCCCTGCTTGGAGAGCTGGCGGCGGGTTTCGTGCTCGGCCCCTATGCCCTGGGGCGGCTGCCCATTCCCGGCTTCGCCGACGGGCTGGTGCCCCTGGCGGCGGGGGCCTTCCCCATATCACTGCAGCTCTATGGCTTCGCTGCGGTAGGCGCGGTAATCCATGTGCTGGTCGTGGGCCTGGAATCTGATATCGGGCTGTTCTCGCGCACCAGGCAGCGCGGCTTTGCGCTTGCCCTGGGCAGCAGTTTGTTGTCCCTCCTAGTAGGCGTCCTCGTGCCGGTGCTTTTCTTCCGCTTCCCCCTCTTGGATCGCCGGGTATTCTTTTTCGCCGCCCTCTCGGTATCGACCTCCCTTGGCGTACAGGCGAGGATACTTCATGCACAGCAGCGCATGGGCAGCCCGGAGGGAGCCGCTATCGTCAGCGGGTCGCTTATGCAGGACGGCTTTGCCATAGTATTCCTGGCTATAGCCATGGCGCTTGGCTCCATCGAACTCGGTAACGATGCGGGCAATGGCATATGGTCTACCGCCCTGCCGGTGGCCGTCCTGGCGCTTGCCATTCTGGCGGGAGGCGGAGCGCTGTCGTTCTTTGCCGCGCCCCGGCTGGCTGTCATCTTTCGAAAAAAGGCCTCGCCTAATCTCTTTGCCGTATTAGTGGTGGGTATAGCCCTGGCTCTGTCGGCCATGTTCGAGGCTTTCGGCGTTGCGGCCATCATAGGCGCGTACATGATAGGCATATCCTTTTCACGGACGGATATAGGCGATGTGCTGGCGGAGAAGTCGCAGTCCCTGTCGGAGTTCTTCGTGCCCGTCCTCTATGTGGTGATGGGCATGCTGGTAGACTGGCGGGTGCTGTTCCGGCCCGATATACTGCTGCCCGGCATAGCCTTCGCGATTCTGTCGGGCTTTGCCAAGATTGTAGGTTCGGGACTGCCTGCGCTCTTGACCGGTTTCACTGGCTGGGGCGCCCTTCGCGTAGGCCTGGGTACCGTCCCCCGGGGAGAAGTGGCCTTGATCATTGCGTCCGTAGGTCTTGCCCTTGGTGATTTTTCGCTTGAGCTCTTCCAGGTAATGGTGGTGATGATCGTATTTTCAGTGGTGGCCGGCGCGCCCGCGCTCGCCCTGTCGCTGCGTTACGGAGGCAATGGAACGAAGGGTCGCTGGGGCAAGGTAGAAACAGAAACCACCAGCCTGGAACTGCCCAATCAGGAGCTGTCGGATCTCATCACCGATGGCCTCTTGCGCGTGGCTGAAGATGACGGCTTTTTCGTCCACCGGCTTGAGTTGGCCGAAACGGTGTACCGCTTGAGGCGCGATGAAGTATTCCTCACTATTCACCGCGCGGCCAGCAAGATAGAGATAGTCAGCGATCCCCAGGACACCGGCATAGCCAAGACTTTGCTGTATGAGGTCATAGTGCATGTGCGGGACCGGGTAGCCAGGATCACTGAGCTTACGGTTCCCAGCGAGTTGCGCAGGGATGTGGCCGCAGGCAGCGGACGGAGCGCTCTGGACCTTTCAATCTACATCATGGAGTCCTGCGCCATCGTTCCCCTTATCGCTTCTTCTAAAGCGGAGGCGATAGGCGAGCTGGTGGCTAGCCTCGAACGGGCCGGCCGCATCAACGACCATGAACGCGTACTCAAAGATGTGCTGGAGCGTGAGCGGACGGTTAGCACTGGCATGGAGAAGGGCATAGCCATACCCCATGCCAGGACTGAAGGCGTAAACGGCATGGCCGTGGCGGTTGGCTTAAGCCCGGAAGGCGTCGACTTTCAAGCCCTGGACGGCCAGCCGGCCAGGCTCATCTTCCTCATAGCCTCATCTCCCGACGACAGAGGCCCCCATCTGCAGCTCCTGGCGGCAATAGCCAAGCGCCTGAGGGATGATCCCAGGCGCCAGGCTGCCCTTGCCGCCGCCAATCCCGGCCAGCTGGTCAAGGCCATCCTGGCTTGAGAGCCCTAGTACTCCTTTTCTCTCAGATTCGTGCGCTTAAGGCCCGGTTCTTCTCATAGGCGATCACTTCGTCGCGGGTAAGCTTTCCCGCCTCGAATTCTATGCCTAAAGCGGCTCCTATGCGCCGCACGAGCACGTCTTTAAAGCCGTCAAGGCTGACATCCTGCCCGGTTTCGGCCTTGATGCTGGTCATGGGCTCAAGGGCCCGTTCCTTTATCTCCGGGGGCACATACAGCACCTTGAACAGGGGCGCTGTGTCCATCTGCTGCAGCCAGGTCATGATGTTGCATACATAGAGGTTTTCTATTTCGCTGAGCAGTATGGTAGCCAGTTTTTTGCCGCTGGAACGGATAGCGCCCTGGTGGCTGTACCAGGCGTCCTTCACGCCCAATTCCTTGAAGGCGCTGACTAAGGCTCCCCCTATGGTATGGAAGGCGTCTGAGGGCTCGGGGAAGCGGGACTTCTCGAACACCATCTGCACGTTTACGGTACCATCGGGTTCAACGAATACGAAGGTGCGCTGACCCGTGACTATGACATGCTTAAGCTCAGGGCAATCGGATTGTATTTCCTGGATTAGGTTTGAGAAATTGGAGAGGCATATGATGGCCTTGGCCCCGGAGTCCTTCAAGATGAAGCTTATCTCCCTGCCTTTGTACATGGTATTGAACGGAACCGCGATGGCGCCCAGCTTTTGTATGCCGAAGAAGGAGAATACGAACTCAGGTATATTGGGCAGCATCATGGCCACCCTGTCGCCCTTGCCTATCCCTAAGGAAGCTAGGCCGCCGGCTACCCGGTTTGCCTCCTCATCGAGTTCCTGGTAGGTATAGACGCGGCTCTCGAAGCGAATAGCCTCGCGTTTGCGGTAACGGTTTGTTATCTCCTCCAGGGTAAGGGCAAGCCCCAACGGCACTTCGTCCGTAGCTTTGGATTTTCCGAATATCATGGCGCGCTCCGTTCGATAAGCCTGCGATCCTCTGCGTCGCCCCTGAGTTCCTTGCGCAGCACCTTGCCGGTGGCTGACTTTGGCAGGGCGTCCACGATTACGTAGGAGCGGGGACGCTTATAAGGCGCTAAATGCAGTTCGCAGTATTCATGCAGTTCCCTATGGGTTGGCGCTTCATCGGCCGCTCCCGTGGCCCCGTTGACGCCTGAATACTTGGGTACGACGAAGGCGGTAACCGTCTCGTCGCCCTTAGGCCCTACAAGGCTTACCACGGCCGCCTCGGACACCTTGGGGTGCTCCGCGAGCACTTCCTCGACCTCGCGCGGGCTAATGTTATAGCCATGGGATATGATGATGTCTTTCTTGCGGTCGGTGATAAAGTAGAATCCGTCTGCATCGCGGTGGCCGAGGTCTCCGGTTGAGAACCATCCGTCGGCGCTCAGGACGGCCTTGGTGGCAGCGGGGTTATTCCAGTAGCCTTTGAAGATGGTGGTGGAGCGTATGAGTATCTCGCCCTCGGTGCCGTCAGGAACTTCCTTGCCCTGGTCGTCCACGATCTTCATCTCCACGCCCTTGCCCGGCCTGCCTATGGAGCCTTCCTTGAATACGCCGTCCACGCCGTTGGCGCAGACGGAGCTGGTGGACTCGGTAAGGCCGTAGCCTTCCATGATCTTAGTGTCGAAGATTTCCGAGAAATCCTTGAGCACCGCGAGGGGCAGAGGAGCGCCTCCGGACATACAGTGCTTAAGGCAGGTGGGTATGCGTACCTGCCTGGATTTAATGCGCGCAAGGCCTAGGAGCAGCTGATACATAGACGGGATGGCGGGCATCATACTCGCCTGGTGCTTCTCTATGGTCTCTAAGAGGCTCTGGGGGCTGTACTGGGGCATGAGCACAAGGCAGGCGCCGTAGTGCACGGTTACCACCATGGCGTTGGCCAGGCCGTAAATATGGTAGAGGGGCAATACGCCTACCACCCTGTCCTCATGGGTAAATTCCAGGAGAGACTGCACTATGGTGGAGCACTGAAAATGGAAATTCCGATGGGTAACCATGGCGCCTTTGGGGTTGCCCGTGGTGCCGGAGGTGTAGATAAGCACCGCCGGCTCGTCAGGATCAACATCCACAGCCTTGAACTTGCTCGTAGCCTTGGAGGTGAGCTCGTTCAGCTGAATAGTGCCCACCGCCTTGGCTCCGTTACGTCCCTGCCTGGCCAGCCGCGCCACCGTTATCTTCTGGGCGGCTGCCAAGTCCTTCTCTACGCCTACGTCGGCGCCGGCTATTATGCCCCGCTCTCTGCTGCGCTGGATTATCAGGGTATCGGGCACCATAGTGGTGGATAGCTGGTACTTGCCGGCTATACGGCCTTCGGCCACCGACGCGCCGTAAGCGACCACGTCGGCGACATCGCCTTCAGGATTGTATATAAGCCGCCAGGTTTCCTTTGTCGCCATCCACTACCTCCCGGAGCTTTCTGCCTTCAGATAGGCATCGACCTCATGGAAGAACTGCGACTCTATTTCCTCGCTCGGCTTGGGGCTAAGCTTGCTTACCACGATGTATACGATGGTGTTCAGCAGTAGGCTCGGAATGACCGGATGGCCGACCACGAGTATGCGGTTGCCGTCTACTACGATCAACAGGCTCAGTACCAGGTACACGACGCCGGCTATGGTTCCCGCTATGGCGCCTTGCTTGGTGCCGCGCTTCCATAGGAGGCCGTCTACGAGGGCGGGCGCCCATTGGGCAAAGCCTGGAACGCTCACATCGGTAAGGTACAAGGCCATGGCTCCGGTATTGAGGGCGCTTACTCCCAGGCTCAGTACCACGATGATTACCACCGACCAGCGTGCCCAGCTGGTTATCTGCCTGTCCGAGGCGCCTGGCTTGAAAATGCCCTGTATGACGTCGCGGCTTACGATAACGCTGGATGTCATCAGCTGCACCGCCGCGGTACTGACTGCCGCCGCGATTACGCCTAAGAGCACGAATACGCCGAACCACTCAGGCAGGGTACGCTTAATAACCGTCTGCACGACTCTGTCCGCCTCGACCTGTAACGGTACGCCATTACTGGCCGCCAGGGCTTCCAGTTCCGCAAGAGGCATGGCCGCGGGAGCTACGAGGGATCCCCAGAGGAAGGGGAGTATATAGAAGAATAAGCCGCCAAAAACAAAGATGAGCAGGGGGAACCACTTGAACAGCGACTTGTCGCGGGCCGTCATGCAGCCTATGGCCACGTGGGGCCAGCTGAAGGCAAGGATACCCACGACGAAGGTTCCGCCGAGTACTATGGGCGTATAGGTGCCGCCGGGTCCCGGGTCTGACAACATGGCAGGGCGGGTTTCCGCGATTATCCTGGCTGCCTGCACGAGGCCGCCATTGGGGAAGAGTACCGATACCACCCATACGAGGCTGCCCAGCAGCGCCGACATATACACGACGCCCAGGAAGATGTTCACCCAGGCCACTATACGCATGCCGCCCAGTAGCACAAGGATAATGAGGATTACCGCGGTGTAGATAGCGCCATAAATGGCAGGCAGGCCGGTCAGCGCTTCAAAGCCCGCGCCTACACCTAAGGGTTGTATGCCGATATAGGGGACGATAAAGGCAAGGATGGAAGCCGACAGTATGAGGCGCAGGGCCTTGGACTGGTAGCGCTCGCCGAGCACTTCAACGGGGGACAGGAAGCGGTTAATCTTGGCTAGGGCCCACAGGCGCGGGCCAAGGAACATGTAGAGGCCGGCAAAGCCCGCCACGCTGCCCCAGATGAACATAACGTAGCCGGGCCCTTTAGTGTATAAAAGCCCGGGGAAACCGTAGAAGGTCCATGCGGACGAAATGGCGAAGAGCACGAAAAAAAACATGACCACGACGCCTATGGTGCGGCCGCCGAGCATGTAGTCTTCGGCAGTCTTAGCCGATATACGGTAACCATAGGCGGCCATGAGTATGATGACGGCCCCGAAGCCGCCAAGTATAGCAAGAGTAAATCCCATGTGGCGGCTCCTTATTTATATGGCCAGAAAAAGAAGAAATAGACGATGTAGCTGACCAGCCAGAACGCGACGAATACAACGCCGAGTACGAGAGGCATGGTCATCCACCCGAAAAGGAGTATGGGCACACCCGACGCCGGCACACCGGTACCACCGATGACCAGGAAGGCAATGAACCCGACGATTGACAGCAGGAGCGCTATGAGATAAATGCGCCCGGCCGTATGTCTTGTCATCTCTATCATGATATATAATTTACATGGCTTAGCGGGATTGTCAACAAAAAACGTGACAAAAAGACTAAATATGTTTTAATGGCTAATTAATGATCTTTATCTGTTTCCAGCCTTGCCTTTGCGCGTTCCAGGGCTCTGCGCCGCTTGAACCAGCGTATGGCAGCCTTGTGCGCCGTTATGCCATAGTCAAGGGTGCCCACCTGGTAGCTTAAGATTCCGGCGTAGCTTGCCGGTACGCTGATCTTGGAAAGCTCCGACTTGGAGGCCTCGAGCCCGGCAAGGGAGCGGCTAGCGTCGGCAATGATGCGGTCAAGGATGGCGACCCGCTCTCCGGAACTGGGAACAAGGCCCAGGAAGAAGTAGCGGGCCAGGGCCGTCTCCTCAAGCCGGCTCTCGGGCAGGGGCTCATGCAGAAGCTCCGTGAACCTGGCCCTGCCTTCGTCGCGGATGCGGTAGAGCTTGGCGCGGCGGCCGCCGGATTCTACGCTGGCTAGTTCGATATAGCCCGCGGCGAGAAGCTTTTTGATTGACGCCTGCAATGCCCCGAGGCTGGCCCGGTAGAAGAGGCTAAGCGAACGTTCGAAAGCCGCATTAAGCTGGTACAGGCTAAGCGGACCCATGAGGAGGAGCCCTAATACGCAAAAATCCATAGCCGCCCTTTCTTGACCATACTGCTCTGAAGATATTACTATTAGTAATATCGGAGGCTCCATGAACCTAAGCATGATTATAGTGAGTATCGCGCTTTTTATCGCCCTTGTCATTGTCCTTGCCATAGCCTCGGCCATGGCAAGGCAGGCGCGGCCGCTTACGGTAGAAGACGGCAAAAAGGCCCTGAGTAGCCTTGCCGAAAGCCTTCGCAGGAAGCCAGGCTTGGCGGGGGCAGGCCTGAGCGTGCTGCATACCTCTTCGGGGCTCCGGGACGCCTTCGGCGCGGACGCCGATCCGGAACAGCGCATTTTCCATGCCGCGAGCGTGGGCAAGCTGTTCACGGCTACACTTATAGCCCGACTCATCGAGGAGGGCCGCCTAGCCTGGGATAGCCGCGTAGCGGAAATACTGCAGCCTGCGGAACTCCGCGGCCTCTTCGATTGGGAAGGAGTCGACCGTAGCGCCGAAGTGACGGTAGCCATGTTGCTATCCCATAGCTCGGGCGTAGCGGATTACTTTGACGACCCTGGCCGATCCGGGAAAAGCGTGAGCGCGCTGATGGCGGCGGCGCCCGACCGGCTATGGCCCGTGGGCGAGCTTCTTGACTTCAGCAGGAACGAGCAACGCCCCGTCGGGCCGCCCGGAGGGCGCTTCCATTACAGCGACACCGGATACCTGCTCTTGGGGCGGCTTATCGAAGCCCTCCGCGGAGCTCCCTATCACGAGGTTTTAAGGCGTGGAATCTTCGAGCCGGCGGGCATGCGGGACGCCTACATGCCGCTTCGGGAGGCGGCGCCACCCGGTACGCCTCCACTACGGCCCGCCTATCTGCGCGGCGTGGACCTCTCAAAGGCCAACGCCCTAAGCGCTGATTGGTCGGGCGGCGGCGTGGCGCTCTCCGCCGCAGACCTGCTCGCGTTCTGCGAGGCGCTGCGCTCGGGCCTGCTCCTACGGCCTGAAACGCTCGAGCGCATGGCGGACTTCCGCTGGCGCTTCAGGCTGGGCGTGGGCTATGGCTACGGCCTTATGGAACTGCGCTTCGGGGAGTTCTTCCCCCTCCTAAAATCCTGGCCTCGAATGCGCGGCCATATGGGGGTGCTCGGCATACAGTGTTTCTGGGATCCGGCGGACGGCACGGCCATCGTCGTATCGCTTTCCAACGACCGCGCCATGTCCGACTCGGTGAAGCTCCTGATATCGGCCCTGGGTATAGTAAAAAGGATTCGTAACTAGATCCTCAAGGCTCGTTCCTCGAAGCTTGTGTTTCGGGGAGCAATAACTCGTCAGGTAGCGGAAGCCTACACGCTATCCGTATCGGCAAGCATAGCTGCAAGCGCGGTTCCTGCGACGGAAGCAATAAAAGCCATTGACAGCCTTCAAAGCTATGCTAAGCTTAGTGCGTTAACGGACACGCACCGGCGTTACCGAGCGCTCATCCTTGGTTTAGGAGATCAAATCGATATGAAGGACTATAGCCCTCAAGAACTTATCGCCTCTGGAGAGGCGGTCTTGGGCATGGAGCTGGGCTCTACCCGCATTAAAGCTGTCTTGGTAGGGCCGGATTTCCGCCCCCTGGCTTCGGGTAGCTTCGCCTGGGAGAATAGCCTCAAAGACGATATATGGACCTATTCGCTGGATGAGGTATGGGAAGGCGTCGCCGCCTGTTACGCCGGATTGAAAGATGATGTCCATAAAAACTATAGAGTAGAGCTTAATAGTTTCGCGATGGGCGGCTTTAGCGCCATGATGCACGGTTACCTCGTGTTCGACGCGGCCGGACGGCTACTTACGCCCTTTAGGACCTGGCGCAATAACAGAACGGAAAGCGCGGCTAAAGAGCTTACCCGTATCCTCGCATACCCCATCCCGCAGCGCTGGAGCGTAGCACATCTGTATCAGGCCATCCTCGACGAAGAAAGCCATATACGGGACATAGCCTTTATGACCACCCTGGCCGGCTATGTGCACTGGAAGCTCAGCGGCCAGAAAGTCCTGGGCATAGGGGACGCTTCGGGAATGTTCCCCATCGATACGAAAGCCCTCGATTTCGACCGGAAAAGCATAGCCCTCTTCGACGCGATTGCCGGCCCTGGTTCTGGTATCCCTAAGCTCGCTGATATACTGCCCGCCGTCCTGCCCGCGGGCAAGGCCGCCGGCAGCTTAAGCGCTGAAGGCGCGGCCCTGCTCGATAGCTCTGGCGTCTTAAAGGGCGGCATTGCGCTCTGTCCGCCCGAGGGCGATGCGGGAACCGGTATGGCCGCTACCAACAGCGTACGGGTACGCACGGGTAACGTGTCGGCGGGAACTTCGGTGTTCGCCATGCTCGTCATGGACAAAGAACCGGCCAGCGTCCATGAGGAAATAGACCTGGTGACCACGCCCGACGGCAAGCTCGTGGGCATGGCCCATTCCAACAACTGTAGCTCTGACCTGGATGCTTGGCTATCCCTCTTAGCTCAGGCGGCGCAGGCCTTGGGCGCGGAAGTAACGCCCGCCAAGCTCTATGAAACGCTGCTCCCCCTGGCCCTCAACGCCGATCCTGACTGCGGCGGCATGCTCAGTTACGGCTACGTTTCGGGCGAGCACCTGACTGGCTTTTCCGAGGGCCGGCCCCTGTTCATAAGGAGTCCCGATGCGCCTTTTACCCTAGGCAACTTCATGCGTACGCATTTATTCTCTTCCCTGTGCGCGCTGAGGTCCGGGCTTGATGTCTTGACCAAGGCCGAGGGCATGCAGGTGGATGAAATCCGCGGGCATGGCGGGTTCTTTAAGACCACGGCCGTGGGGCAACGCGTTA
Organism: Spirochaetaceae bacterium UBA5200; assembly: GCA_002412825.1. GTDB lineage: Bacteria > Spirochaetota > Spirochaetia > Treponematales > UBA12059 > UBA5200. The sequence goes on along the minus strand of DHVU01000014.1, from coordinate 38,911 downwards.
TGGCGGCCGCTACCAAGACCCCGGTAAGCATAATAGCCTCGGCGGGGGAGGGCGGCGCCTGGGGCATGGCCCTCTTGGCGGCCTATGCCCTGCGACAAGACAGGGCGACGAGCCTAGCGGACTATCTTGACCGCGCGCTGGCGGGAAGCGTAGGCGCGGCCTTCAAGCCGGACCCGGCGGATATGGCCGGGTTTGACGCTTTTTATGCGCGCTATCATGCCGGCTTAGCGATAGAGAGGGCCGCGGTCGATGTCCTTCGATAGGGGTTCCAAGGCTACCAGAATCAAGGACATAGCCGACCTGGCGGGCGTTTCCATAGGAACGGTCGATCGCATACTCCATAGCCGCGGCCGCTTTTCCGCGAATACCGCGGAACGGGTGCGGCGCATCATGGATGAGCTGGATTATCGCCCGAACCTGATGGCCCAACGGCTCTCTATGTCGAAGACCTGCCGTATAGGGGTATTCATGCCCTGGCCCGAGCAGGATAGCGCCTACTGGCGCCTTGCCCTTGACGGCATAAACCAGGCCAGTCGGGATCTTGCGCCTTTTGGCCTCTGCGTGGAGCTTATTCATTACGATCGCTACGATGCCGCGGTGTTTATGCAGGCCGGGCGTAGCCTCGCCAGCCGGCATTTCGACGGCATACTCATGGCGCCCCTTTTGAGCGACGAATCGAATGCGATCGTAGCCATGGTCGATAGTCTTGTCCCCATCGTGTTCTTCGACACAGACCTGCCCGGCGCGCCGCGCCTGAGCTTTATAGGCCAGGATTCCCGTGCCGGCGGAAGGCTTGCCGGCAAGCTCATGAACCTGCTCACGGCAGCCTCGGGGCCTGGAGTGGAGGCGCTCGTGCTCATGCCCAGCGCTGAAAATGAGCACTTGCGGCAGCGGGCCTCCGGTTTTTGTGAGGTCTTTCAGGGAAGCACGAGAAGCGTACGCATAGCGGTGGAATCAGATCATGACCTGCCGGCCCTGCATGCCGCTTTGGAGGCGGCGATCACGCCCGCTACCGCCGCGGTCTACGTAAGTGACGCTTCAGCCCATTTTAGCGCCGAATACTTGAGCGTAATCGCAAGCGTTAAGCAACGGAAGCGCCCGAGCCTTATCGGCTACGACTTGGTTCCTGAAAACCGATTTTGCTTGGAGGCGGGCGACATCGATTTCCTGCTTACCCAGCGGCCCGATGAACAGGGTTACGACGGGGTAAATAGGCTGTTTCGGAAGCTTATCCTTGATGAGAACCCGCCAGACCATGTGTTCACTCCCATAGACATCGTTACGCGGGAGAATGTGGCCTACCTGCCGGTGGCCAGGCTAGAGGAGCTTGCCGTATGAGTACGCCAAAGGCTTATGGAAGCTTAAAGCAAGAGTGTTACGAACTGAACATGGAAATTCCGCGCCGCAAGCTTGCCCTCTATACCTGGGGCAACGTAAGCGTCATAGACAGAGCCGCAGGCGTATTTGCCATCAAGCCCAGCGGAGTACCCTACGATGAGCTACGCATCGAGGATATCGTCATCGTAGACCTGGATGCCCAGGTGGTGGAAGGCTTATTAAAGCCAAGTTCCGATGCCCGCACGCACGCCGTATTGTACCGTTCGTTCGACGGCATCGGAGGCATCGTCCACACCCATTCCTGCTACGCGGTGGCTTGGGCTCAAGCCCTGATGCCTATACCCATCTTCGGCACCACGCATGCCGACCATACGGTGCATGCTATTCCCTGTACGCCGCCTATGGCGGACGAGCGCATAGACGGCGATTATGAAGAAGAGACAGGCGTTCAAATAGTAGAGCACTTTCGTGAGCTTAACCTGAGTCCCCACGAGACGCAGATGGTGCTGGTAGGCAGCCATGGCCCCTTCGCCTGGGGCATAAGCGGAGCGAAGGCCGTCTATAACGCCGTCGTACTGGAAGAATTGGCGAAAATGGCTTTCATTACCCGACAGTTGAACCCGACCGCTCCACCGCTCAAGGAAGCGATCAGGCGGAAGCACTATGAACGCAAACACGGCCCAAACGCGTATTACGGTCAGCCACGCACTAAGGAGTAGCACAATGGACGCAAGCATTTTCAAGCAGTACGAAGTATGGTTTATTACCGGTTCGCAGAGCCTCTACGGCGAGGAAACCCTCAGGCAGGTGGCCATAGACGCGAAGAAGATCGTCGAAGGCCTTAATCGATCCGCCGCTCTCGCGGTAAAGCTGGTATGGAAAGACACGCTTAAGAGCTCGGAGGACATTAGCGCCTTGATGCGGCAGGCGAACGCTTCCGACGCATGCATTGGCCTTATGACCTGGATGCATACCTTCAGTCCCGCCAAAATGTGGATTACCGGCCTTCGGGAGCTTAATAAGCCCTTCTGCCAATTCCATACCCAGTACAATCGCGATATACCCTGGGACAGTATCGATATGGATTTTATGAACCTTAACCAGACCGCCCACGGCGGCAGGGAGTTCGGCTTTATAGGCAGCAGGCTCAGGCTGGAACGCAAAGTGGTCGTCGGCCACTGGGAAGACCCCGAAGCGCAGAGGCGCGTCGATGCATGGATGCGGGCCGCCGCGGCCTTCGCCGACGGGAAGAGCCTCAAGGTAGCCCGCTTCGGCGACAATATGCGGGAAGTGGCCGTTACCGAGGGCGATAAGGTAGAGGCGCAAAAGGTATTCGGCTACGCGGTTCACGGCTATGGCCTGGGCGACCTCGCGGCGGAAGCCTCTGCCGTCAAGGGCACAGACATCGATGAGCTGGTAGCGGAGTATAGAACGAGCTATATCCTGGCTAGCGGTCTCGATGCGGGCATTGGGCTCGAACGGGTACGCACGGGAGCCCGCCTGGAACTCGCCATACGCCGCTTCCTTGAGAACGTCGGGGCTAAGGCTTTTACCACCTGTTTTGAGGACCTCCATGGCCTGGATCAGCTTCCCGGCCTTGCCTGCCAGCGCCTGATGGCCGACGGCTATGGCTTTGGCGCGGAGGGGGATTGGAAGACCGCGGCCCTGGTACGGGCCTTAAAAGTGATGGGGGCCGGGCTTAAGGGCGGCACGTCCTTCATGGAGGATTATACCTACCATTTCGACCCGAAGCGGCCCTTGGTACTAGGCGCCCACATGCTGGAAATTTGCCCGAGCATAGCATCCGGCCCTATACGCCTTGAGGCGCAACCCCTGGGCATAGGCGGCAAGGACGACCCGGCACGCCTCATATTCGCGTCTTCGACCGGGCCTGGCTTCAATCTCTCGGTCATGGATATGGGTAACCGTTTCCGCTTCGTCCTCAACGAGGTGGAGGCGGTCAAGGCCCCGGCCGAGCTGCCTAAGCTACCCGTTGCCCGCGTGGTATGGGACCCTAAGCCGAATCTGGCGATAGCGGCGGCTTCATGGATTTACGCCGGCGGGTCGCACCATAGCTGCTTTAGCCAGGCGCTTCGCCGAGAGCACATAGAAGACTATGCATCGATGGCAGGCGTGGAGCTCCTCTGCATAGGCGAAGGCAGCACGGTGGAGGGTATAAAGAACACCTTACGCTGGAACGAGCTGTACTACCATCTGGCTAAGGGTATCTGATAAGCCGCCGCGCTAGAGCTCGTTCGGCAGGTCGTTCTCTTCTATTGAGGACAGTAACTCAAGGGTAAGGTCGGCGTGCGAAGCCAGGCGGTTCGCCTGGCTTTCGAGCGCCTGCTCAAAGAGGTTGCGTACCATGCGCGCGTTGCCGAAGTGGTCGTCCCTGCCGTCGAACTTGGCCTTGAGATATACCCGGAGCTTGCCCTGGCCACCGGCCGTCAGCCGCATGTCGGCTTCGGACACGAAGCGCAGGAATATGGTCTCAAGCTCTTCGGGCAAGAAATCCTCAAAGAAGAAGCGCCTGCCGAAGCGGCTGGCAAGGCCGGGATTGGAATCGAGGAAGCGCTTCATCTCGCCCGGATAGCCGGCTACGATGACTATGATGCGGTCGCGGTAATCCTCCATGCGCTTAAGGAGGGTATCGACGGCTTCGCGCCCGAAATCGTTGCCGCCGTTTTCCGGTATCAGGGTGTAGGCCTCGTCTATGAAGAGCACGCCATCCAAGGCTTGCGATACCGCGTCGTCCACCTTGCCCGCGGTCTGGCCCACGAAGCCCGCCACCAGGCTTGAGCGGTCGGCTTCTATCAGATGGCCGGAGCGCAAAAAACCCTGCGCTGCGAATATGCGCCCTAGGAGCCGGGCTACCGTTGTCTTACCCGTACCGGGCCTGCCGGTGAATACCGAGTGAAGCGATATGGGCGGTATCTTCATGCCCAGGTCGGCCCGTTTCTTGTGCACCTTCATAAGGTTCGATAGCGTGCGCACCTGCTCCTTGATCGCGCTCATGCCGGTGAGCCCTTCAAGCGCGGCAAGCGCTTCGGCCAGCTCCTTCTCCGGGTCTTTAGGCTCTTCCGCATCGCGGCCGGCTTGGCCCTTGGCCCGAGCATCCTGGGCGGGAGCGCCTGCTTTGACGCCTGAGGATGTGCCTCGCCCGGCCCTGTTTCCGCTCCCCGTTGCCGACCCCGCGCCTATACCCGCGCTGGCGCTGGGATTGAGTATGCGCTTGTTGATATCCTTTAGGAGGGCTTCGGAACTCGGCGTTAGGCCGCCGACGGTAAGGTAGATGTCCGCCCACTGCATAAGGGCTTCGGCCGCCTTATGGAAGCCGGCCCCGCCGCGTTCCTCGTCCCGCTTCTTAAGTTTATAGAGACCGCCGCCGAAGCCCGAAAGCCTCCGTGCCCGCAAGTTACGTTCGATATCGGACTTCCAGGCCAGGAGCTCGTCGCGATCCTTGCCGGTAAGATAATCTATCCTAAAATAGCGCTTCATGCCGTCAGGCCCGGGGCCGTCGGGCATATAGGGCAGGAGGCTGAGCGCGGCAAAGGTAGCGCGGTCGGGATGGTCAAGGCCCGCCTGCTCATAGCAGGCCACGGCTACTCCCCAGGCATCGGGAAGGAGCAGCTCCATATTAGGAACGATAGCCTCCATGAGGCGGCGCGCGCCGGCCACGAGGGTAGCGCCCGGTAGGCTTCCCGAAGGGCCATTGTTAAAATCGCTATTCATGGAGCTATCCTAGCCGCCCGCGCGGCACTTGGCAAGCGGCTCCTTAGGCAAAGCGCGGACCGGCTCAAAGCGGTAAGGAGTCGGTGACGCTTATGCCCAGCTTTTTCATGCGGCTCTGCAGGGTGCTCGGCTTGAGCCCGAGCGCCTCCGCCGCGCCTCCGGGGCCGTAAATCTTGCCGCGCGAGTGGGCCAGCGCTTCGCGTATGGCTCGTTTTTGCGCGTCGTGCATGGACAGGGGAGGCTGGGCTCCCGTTTCCCGGCTGGTACTGGGCCGGGCGGCAGGGCTATGGGCAGGCAGCGCTTCGCCGGGGCGGGCGGCCTGCAGGGCAAGGTGCTCCATCCGTATCGATTCGCCCCGCGAGAGTATGGCTGCCCGCTCGATTGCGTTCCTAAGTTGGCGAACATTGCCGGGCCACGGAGCGCGGTCCAGGGCCAGCGCCGCGTCCTCGCACAGGCGCAAGCCGGAAAATCCGGGGCGCATGCGAATGTCTTCGAGGAAGCGCTCTGCTAAGAGGAGGGCGTCTCCCGTGCGCTCGCGCAGGGGGGGCAGCAGGACGGGAAAGACGCTTAAGCGGTAGTAGAGGTCCTCGCGGAAATTGCCGTCGCTCACGGCCTTGGCCAGGTCGACATGGGTAGCCGCCACGATGCGCACGTCCACGCGCATGCTGCGCTCGCCGCCCACGCGCTCGAAGGAGCCCTCCTGGAGTATGCGCAGGAGCTTGGGCTGCAGTTCCATGGGCAGGTCGCCTATCTCGTCCAAGAAGAGGGTGCCGCCGTCGGCCAGCTCAAAGCGGCCCTTCCTGGTGGCCAATGCGCCGGTGAAAGCGCCTTTCTCATGGCCGAAGAGCTCGCTTTCGGCTAGGCTCGGCGCTAAAGCCGAGCAGTTTACCGCTATGAAGGGCCGGCCGGCGCGCTGGGAAAGGCGGTGCACGCCGCGCGATGCCAGTTCCTTGCCCGTGCCCGTTTCGCCGAGCACGATGACGGGAAGCTCGGTATCGGCAACGAGCCTCAGGGCCTCAAGCGCCTTGAGCCAGGCGCTCGAGCTGCCTATGAGGCCGGCTATGGGCTCGTAGCCTGGCGCGAAGAGGGCGTTCCGCTCGCGTACCAGTTCGGCGTTAGCCCGCTCAAGCTCGGTTTTCTCGTCGGACTGCACGAGGCTTAAGGATATGAGCTTGGATATGGTGGCTATGAAGCGCAGGAGCCCCGGGGAGAAGCGCCCGCATTGGCGGTGGTCCAGGGTTAAAAGGCCTATGCGCTTCGCCCCAAGGCTCAGCGGCGCGACGAGGCATGAATGGCCGTGCGGCAGATCCAGTACCCCTTCGTAGCTGTCTATATGCTCTTCATGCTCGTCAAAGAGCTGGGGTACGCCCCGCTCGAGTATGCGGGCCAAGTCCCTGCGGCTGCTTAAGGCTATTGAATGCTTGGCAAGCTTGGCCGTAGCTAAAGGGCCCGCCGCCTTGCGCACGCGTAGCGTATCCTCGCTATCGAGGCCCAGCACCACCGCCAGCTCGTAGTCCACGAGCTCGCCGAGCGCGCTCAGTATCAGGTCCAACGTTCCTTCGGGATCGAGCCTCGGTACCGAAATATCAGTGTTCAACGACATATCGGTGATTGTACGCCTTCGGTGTGGCGAAAGCAAGCGCACTGTTTGAGCCGACCGCCGCCACCTGTCGCAAAAGACCCAGTCAGCGGGGCAACATGCGCCTATAAACGGCCTAGGTCGCAGCAATACGGCTTTTTCTCGGCTCAAGGCCTCGGACTGAGCTATGTTGGCACGCCTATTGCTATATACAAGATGTAACGAGTTCAACTTATTTTCGGAGGATACCATGGATCAGATTCAAGACAGCGTTCAAATCAGCATGCCCCGCATCGGCGATAAAGCGCCCGCGTTCAAGGCCGTAACCACCCAGGGCGAAATCGAATTTCCCAAACAGTACGAAGGCAAATGGGTAATACTGTTCAGCCATCCCGCCGACTTTACCCCGGTGTGTACCTCGGAATTCATGACCTTCGCCAAGCGCGAGCCTGAATTCGACGCGCTCAACACCAAGCTCGTCGGCCTCTCGGTGGACGGCCTCTACAGCCACATAGCCTGGCTCCGCACCATCAAGGAAAAGATCGAGTACAAGGGCATGAAGGACGTGGAGGTGAAGTTCCCCCTCATAGAGGATATCACCATGGACGTAGCCAAGAAATACGGCATGATACAGCCTGGAGAGTCCAATACCAAGGCCGTAAGGGCGGTATTCGTCATCGACCCCAAGGGCATTATACGAACGATTATATACTACCCATTAAGCATGGGCCGCAACTTCGACGAGCTCGTGCGCGTCATCCAGGCTCTCCAGACCGCCGACGCCTTCAGCATAGCCACCCCTGCCGACTGGCGGCCCGGCGACGACGTGATCGTTCCGCCCGCCGGCTCCTGCGGCGTGGCCAAGGACCGAATGGACGGCAAAGACGCCGGCGTCACCTGCCATGACTGGTTCTTCTGCACTAAGAAGATAGCCAAGGACGAGGTGCTCTCGCGTATAAATAAGAAATAATAAGCGTCTATCCGGGAAGGAAAGGCGGGCTTATCCGCCCTCCCTTCCTTCCCGGGCCCAAGCTTCCCTCCGGCTGTCACCGACAGGCGCTTTGTATCCGTTCGGCTTTACTATTACTTTATATGTAATATAAGGAGCCTTGCCATGAAACGAAGCGTATGTAGTTTTATTATAGGCCTAGCTTCCCTTGCCCTGCTCTCAGCCCAGCCCGTAGTCGCGCCACGCATTGAAGCCGGCGGGGCTATCTTTCGCCTTACCCGCGTCGCGGGCGGCTTAGACTATCCCTGGGCCCTCGCTTTTCTGCCCGACGGGCGCTTCCTCGTAAGCGAACGGCCGGGGCGTTTGCTGATCGTGGACAAGGAGGGCGGGCGCGTAGCCGTAAGCGGCCTGCCTGAAATTCGGGCGGCTGGGCAGGGCGGCTTACTGGATATTGCCCTGCATCCGGACTATGCCCGAAACGGCCTCGTGTACTGGAGCTATGCCGCGCCGGGTCCCGGGGGCAGCTCCACGGCCCTGGCTCGCGGACGATTGGAAGGCAACGCGCTTAAAGAAGTCCGCGTGCTCTGGACCATGCAAAAACGCAGCGGCACGACGATACACTATGGCTCGCGCATACGCTTCGGGTATGATGGCAAGCTCTATCTGACTACCGGCGACCGGGGCGACCAAAGCCGCGCCCGAGACCCCGCCGACGCGGCGGGCAAGGTGATACGGCTTAACGACGACGGCAGCGTGCCGCGGGATAACCCCTTCATAGGCAAGCGGGGTTATTTGCCCGAGCTCTACAGCATAGGGCACCGCAACGCCCAGGGCCTGGCCGTTCGGCCTGGCAGCGGGCAGCTATGGCTCACCGAACATGGGCCGCGCGGCGGCGACGAAGTGAACTTGGTTAAGCCCGGCCTCGATTACGGTTGGCCCCTTACCACCTACGGCGTGGCGTACTCGGGCGCCCGCATAGCGGAAAGCCCCACCGCGCCGGGCATCGAGCCGCCGCTCTGGCATTGGACGCCGTCTATAGCCCCCTCCGGCCTGGACTTCTATCAAGGAGACGCCTTCCCCGCTTGGCGGGGAAAGCTCCTGGCGGGCTCGCTGGCGGGGCAGAAGCTCGTGCTCTTAAGCCTTGAGGGAGACCGCGTATCGCGCGAGGACCTGCTCTTGGATGGCACCATTGGGCGCATACGCGACCTACGGGTAGGGCCCGATGGCCTTGTGTATATACTGAGCGATGAAAAGAACGGCAGCCTGTATAGGCTCGAACCAGCCGGCCCCTGAGGGGGGGCTTCGGCCGGGCTCAAGCGTTTATTTCCTCGGCTTAAGCTTAGGCTTAGGCTTGGCAAGCGCCTCGTCGAATACCACGACGGTGCCGGACATGTTGATTACGTCGCCCGATTCAAGGTGCTTCTTGGTAACGGTCTGATTGTTCACCGTTATGGGAGAGTCGGATACCACCGTATATACGTTCTTCTGCTCGTCGAAAAGCACCGTGGCGTGGGAGGCCCTCAGGGAGGGGTTGCCCGCTATGCTTATGTCCGCGTCCGGGGCCGCACCTATGATGGTTTGGGGGCCGCTTAAGGCGAAGAAGCGTGTATTCTGGTTCTTAGGCCCGAACAAGAGGCGTATGCCCGTCTTGTCGGTATCGCGCTCGAGTTTGAAGAGCGCAAGGAGCAGCCATGCGAGCGCCGCAAACAGCACCAGAAGGAAGTACCAGGCTTTTGGGGCTCCAGCGCCTTGCCCGAAGAGGGTTCCGCTGTAGTAGTAGCGTTCCGAGCTATACCGGGCGCCCGCGCTGTCGCGTAGCGTTACCCGCACCCAGCGCTTCTCGCCTGTGTCCATGCTTGCCTTATAGTCCACCGCCAGCTCGTTGAGCACATCGCGGCGTATGGTATCGTATATGGAGGACAGGCCCTCAAGGTCCATGGCGTCGAAGGCCCGGCCGCCGCTCTGGCCGGCTATGCCGCCTATGAGGGGATCTTTCTGCGCGCCGTAGCGTATGGCATACACGCTTATGCCGTTGCGTATGGCGCTGTCGATGAGCTCGGCCGGAGTGGCGCTGGCAGTGCCGCTTTCGGGGTTGGGCTTGCCCGTACGCTGGGCGTAGGGGTAGTTCTCGCCGTCGGACAGGACGATGAGCACGCGCCGTCCCGCCTCGGCGGAGAAATCCGCCAAGGCGCGGTTTATGGACAGGTAGAGCTCCGTATAGGCGTCTTCCGAGGCGGGCTTGCGCAGCTCGTCGAGCGCGCGCGCTATGTCCTCAGGCGCGCTGCCGGGCAATGAGGCGTTCCAATAGCGGGTGTTGAATACAGCAAGCGCCGCCCTGTCCAGGGGCGACAGCGCGCCTAGGAAATCCTTGGCTGCCGCCTTGGCCTGTTCCACCCGCAGCGCAGAGCTATCCTGCGTATCCTTGCCGTCTATATCGGTCCACATACTGCCTGAGTTGTCCAGGAGCAGGAAGAAGGATATACCCATATCGTCGTGCGGCCTGGCGCTCACCGCGCTTATGGGCCTTTGGCTATAGTTGACGCCGTCTCCTGATTCCCAAATTTCCAGTGCTTCCTTCGGATTAGTAAGATTCTGGGGCAATGCCGGCGCGGAGAGGTAGAGCCTGGTCTCCTGCGAGAGGAGGAGGCGCTCGGTGCTTATCTGGGTAATGCCCAATCCTTGAGCCTGCGCGAGGCAGCTTGCCAGTATGGCCAGCAGTATAGTTAAGGTAGCTTTCTTGCTCGACATGGTAACGATCCTTTCGGAGGCCGCTTAGTAGGATGTTGAAAAAGCCGGTTGCTTTTCCAACATCCTTCGCATTTGCTCGCGTTTCTCACGAAACGCTGCACAAATGCAACAACAAGGTAGGCTGTTGAAGAATCGCTTTCGCGATTTTCAACAGCCTATTAGGCGAAATAGCCGTAGATGAGCTTGGCCTTGCCTATAGCCAGCACATCCTCCGGGCGCAGCGAGCGGCCCGCGGGCGGTTCGTCGTTCAAGAGCACCCGCGCGCCTGCCTTTTCCGCGCTGATGACCAGCTTGGTGCCGCTCTGCCGAACGATGGCATGCAGGGGCTCCACCTCCGGGTAGCCTTTGAGCACGATATCGCAGTCCGGCGCGCTGCCTATGCGCAGGGCCTTGCTTAAGAGGTAGTATTCCTTACCCTTAAGCGGGCCGTTGAGCAGGATGAAGCTGCCTGCGGAGAAACGGTTCTCAAAGAGCGAGTAGGAGAGGCTTAAGGCTAGGCCGAAGAGGGCCAGCCCCGCGAGCAGGGATAGTTCGCTCTGCGGGAACAGGAAGGAAAGCGCCGATAAGCCCGCGCCGCCTATAACGCCGCCTAAGAGGCCTCCCGTAAGCCCCACGAGCAGCTCGCGCGAGGAGCGGGAGCGCAGGCCTTCTATAAGGGCGACGAAGAGCCCCACGATGGCCCAGGCCAGGCCCGTCGATACCGCCAAACCCAGGGAGTTCCGCTGGCTTGCGCTCTTCCACAATATGGAACCCGCCGCGAAGAGGAAGAGCTGCCCGGCCAATACGCCTATCGCGCCAGCCAGAGCCCCGGCTAAGGCGCCGAAGAGCAGGCCCTTGAACGCCTTGCTCCGGGAGGAGACTATTACCCCCTCAAAGGAGCTGAAAAACGCGCCAAAGACGGCGCCGAGGCAGGCTCCCTGAGCCAGGGCGTAGACTAAGTAGCTGGGAAAGCGCGGCTGCAGGTATTGGATGCCAAGGAGGCAGGGCCAGAGCGCCAGGGCGCCTAAGAGGCCGAAGGCCGCCATAAAGACTCGTTTCAGTGTTAGCGACACGATGTACTCCTTGCCTTAATTACTAAGGGATTCAAGCTTAGCCGCGAGGGTGAGGCTGTCCTGGTCGGCGGCTACCCGCAGGGAGAAGGTCTCGGGCCGGTAGCCCTCCGCTTCCACCCTGAATTGGCGCACGCCGCCGCTCTGCAGCCAGCCCTCAGGCAACGCCTCAAGCGGCGTCCAGAGCCCGCTGGCGAATACGCTTATGCGCAGGGGCTTGTCTATGGCCAGCCCGCTCTTGGCGTCCTTGGCGCGGGCTTGTACGGCCAGAGGCCGCGGCCGGCGCTCCTCAAGGCGGTAATGCAGCTGCAAGCCGCCTTGCCCGCCGCTTGCCGCGAGGCTGGCCAAGGTAAAGGACTCCCAGAGCACGCTGGAGCCAGCTATGAGCTTAATCCTATACGCGCCGGGCTCCAGGAAGAGCGGCTTCGACTCGAAGCTATAGTAGGGGTCGGCGTTTTCCGTGGGCAAGAGGGTAAAGCGTATAGGCGATTGCGCCAGTTCCGGATAGTCCCTGCCGTCGTCGGCATACACGCGGGCCAGTATCGAGAGGTCTCCAGCGGGCTTATCCGCCTTGGCTATGCGCACCGATACACGCAGTTCGCCCCGGCTTTCGGGGAAAGCCCAGCGGTAGCCATAGCCCTCGGTCCACAGATAGTAGCCGCCGGCGCCGAGGCCGGCTAAGAAGAGAGCGAGCGTGGGCAGTATCCATCCCCGCTTCTTGGCGCGGGGGTAGGAGGGCTCTTCTTGCAGGCTGCCGTGCAGGAGGCCGCTCAAGCCCAAGGCTATGGCCTGGCCCTTGAATCTGGACAGGTAACGCTCCACCCGCTTGAGGACTTCGTCTATGTCCTGGAAACGCCGCGCGGGATCGGGCTGAATGAGCCTGGCTATAAGCTTTTCCACGAAGGGATGGACCCGCGCGTTTATCTTGCGCGGCCGACGGTAGCGCCCCTTGCGTATCATGAGCACGGTTTCCGCCGAGAAATTAGCCGGGTAGGGCTTCTTGCCGGTGACCATTTCATAGAGCATGACGCCCATGGCGTATATGTCGGCCCTCTTATCCACGTTCTTGGCGTTTTCAATCTGCTCGGGAGGCATGTAGGAGGGCGTGCCCAGGGTCATGCCCTCGCGGGTAAGCCCGGAATCCGCGTCGTCCTCAGAGGAGGCTATGCCGAAATCGGCCAGCTTTACCTCGCCCTTTTTTGACATGAGTATGTTGCCGGGCTTTATGTCGCGGTGGATAACGCCCTTGCCGTGGGCGTAGCTCAAGGCCTTGCAGGCCTCGGCGAAGATCGTAAGGGCTAGCTCGCTGGAGAGGAAGCGCTGCTTTTTAAGGAGCTGGTCGAGCGACAAGCCGTCCACGTACTCGAGCACCATGTAGTGAGAGCTGCCTTCTTTGAAGTGGTCGAATACCCGCACGACATTGTCATGCTGAAACTCGATAAGGATGCGCGCCTCCCGCTTGAAGCGCTCGGCTATGGCGCTGCTGCCGCGTATGGTCAGCTTCTTGAGCACGACGTGGCGTTTGAGGGTGGGGTGCAGCGCTTTGAGCACGGCGCCCATGCCCCCGCGGGCTACGAGGGACTCGATCTTGTATTTACCTATGAATTCCGGCAGCTCGGCCATAACGGCCTCCTCTAGATGTTGGCCTTGGCAATCGTAGGGCCAAGGTCGCGTATTTCGCCTATATCGAACTCCGGCTCAAGGTCTCGCTCGGGCATGGCCCATGCTACGACATAGCGGTTCGGGTTATGAATCTGCAGATGATAGCCGCCGCTCCGCTCGCGGTACAAGCCCGGTATGGTGCGGTGCCCCGTTAAGAAGCGCGGCCTCTCCTGGCCGGGCAGCAGGCGCGAGAGCAGGGTCTGTACGCTGCCAGGCTCGGCCGCCCCGTTATCGGTCCAGGTAAGGCCAAGCACCACCTCGGGAAAGTGGGGGGCGTTGACGAGCTCCTCAAGCGCATAGGCCCGCGTAGGCTCGGCATGGGAGGCCAAAAAACGGGCCCCAACGGCAAAGAGGGGCAGGCTCTTCTCAAAAGCCGCGTAGGCCTGTATGAAGTCACGGCCATAGAAGGCGTCCAGATAGGCGTACACCATATCGCCCTCCTGCACGAACTTGCGGAAGGGATGGTTGCCCTGGCCTTCTTCGTTCAGCACGTTCTCGTGGTTGCCCTTGAGAAAATGGAAGTACCGGGGAAAGGCTATTTTGGCGAGCATGACCATTTCCATGAGGCCCATACTCTCGGCCATTTCCTGATCCATAGCCGCATGTTCCCGGTAATTGCCCGCGTATTCGGCATAGGCCGCTTTCCAGCGCTCTATGGCCCTGGCCTCCGCGTGAAAGCCGTCGCCTAAGCACAGGACCTGCAGGCTGCCCTCGGCCAGCGCTTCCATGACCGTGCCGCCTCCAGGCAGGCGGCTCTCCATAAGGCTTATGAAGAAACCTCGCCGCGCGTGCAGGTCGGGCACGATTATGGCGGGCAAGTCCTTCTCGAGCATGATGAGCCCGCCCGGCCTGCCGCGTATGGTGGCAGGCCGCCTATCCGGCGCTTCGCTCCGTAACGCGGCCGTGGCGGCCTCGATCAGTGTGGTATACTCGCTCGCCGAAGGCGGGCCCTCACGCAGGAAGGCTTTCAGCATAGCGTCCCGGGGCATCATGGACCTTCCTTGCCTTTATTAATTGAGCACGGTCTTGTTGACCTCGACAAAATCCTCTACCAGATTCTGGCCCAGCTGCGTGAGCAGGGCTTCCTCTTCCTGAGGCTCGAGCTCTTCGCTGGCCATGGCTATGGTGTATACCTGGGAACTGCTCTTAATGGGGCCTTTGCTGAACTGCACGATGTCGTCGACCTCGATGTCCGAAGCCAGCTGCGACGCGTCCTCTATGGCTGAAGGGGGCACGTCGGAACGCAGGCCTATGGAGCTGTATTCGCAGCAGCGCTTGCCGTCTATGATCGGGCCGATTTTTAAGAGTGAGCCCGAATAGGTGAGCACGAGGGCTCCCTTCTCTTCCTGGCTAGAGAAGAAGGCCAGCTCGGACAGCTTGTTCTCCTGGGCGCTCTTTTCAAAGAGCGCTTTTTTCTCAAGCCAGGCCGCGGCGAGCCTCTCATAGCCGTCTTCAGCGGCGCTTAAGCCAGACGACTTAGCCAATTGCTTAAGATGCTCTTGAATTTCTGGGTTCAACGACTCAAAATTATTCATGGCGTCCTCCTGGCTCTATAATATAGCAAGATCAAATGAATTATCAATGGTAAAATACGTAAAATAAGTAAAATGAATTAAATTGTGTATAAAATTGCTGCTCCTGGCTACAATTTGTAGTACAATACGATAGTATAGTATATGCGGAGGCACTTATGGATACAAAAGCGTTTGGCCAACTTCCCCTGCCCATACAAGGCCAGGTGCGCGTGTTGCTTGAGGACGCCGGCTTATCAGGCGACGAAGGCGCAGAGGAGCGCCTAGCGGGGCTGTGGCTGGAGAAATTCCGGCTCTTTAGCGCACAATGTGCGGCCCTTGGCATGGAGGAGCTGCCATCCATGCAAGCCGACGACGCACGCGCCGCCATATTCTTAAGCTATTCTGGCTCGCTCATTACCCTCGGGCCCAAGCGCGGCAAGGATCGCTGGCTTGAGTATGCTTCTATTAAAATGAGAACGGACGTGCCCGAGCTGGTGCGTAGCGACAAAACCAACCTGGCCGCCGAGGCGAGCGTGGATAAGGTAGCGCTGTTCGAAGGCTCGGCCCTTAAGCGTTCCTCGTCGCTCTATAGGATAGCCGTATGCCCCGCGGGCTTAAGCCCCGACGAGCAGGAACGCAGGGTGCGCGAGGCTACCGTCTATCTTACGAACGGCTTTATTAAGCTTAATAAAAGCCTCTCGCTCGAAGGCGCCGACGACGTCGATCAATTTACCACGAAGGCCATTATCAACTACGTGGCAAAGAAGAACGGCGTTACCCAGGTGCTTGCCCGCGCGCTCATAGACGATTACCTGTCCATGATAGAAACCGGGCTGCTCTTAGGGGAGCGGGTATCGGTGGGCAAGCTCGGCGGCGCGAGCCTGCGCTACCAGGCGGCCCGCAAGGCGCGGCTGGTAAAAAACCTCAAGACGGGCGAAGATCTCCTCGTGCCCGCGAAGCCGGCGGCCATGGTTCCCAAATTCAGCTTCTCCCAATCGGTAAAGGAGAAGTGCTCAAGCGTGGATCCAAGCCTTATAGGGCAGGGCGACGATGAGGATGAACTCGAGGACTGAGGATTCAGAGCCAGCGCCTGCGCTAGCCAATCAGCCTATCCCCTATCCGCGCGCATGGATTTCCTATATATTCAACTGAACGAGCTTATACGCGGGCCGGCGCGACCGGTTACGCACCATCGCGGCCGTTACTAATAACGCGCTTATCTTGTAACTCGTTCAAGGAATCCCATGCAGCTACCCGAATTCGAGGCTCTCGGCTTAGCGCCGCTGTGCATAGCCGCGCTTGCCCATGAGGGCTACGTTACGCCCACGCCCATACAGGCGGCTACCATCCCCGCCCTGCTCCAGGGCAAAGACCTCTTAGGCTGCGCGCAAACCGGTACCGGCAAGACCGCGGCCTTTGCCCTGCCTACGATACAGTACCTGATTAATTCCGGAACCAAGCGCGAGAAGCGCCGCGCGCGTACGCTTGTCGTTGCCCCTACCCGAGAGTTGGCCATGCAGATAGACGCAAGCTTTGCCGCCTACGGCCGCAATGCCGGCCTTAAGCGTGCCTGCGTGTACGGCGGCGTAGGCAAGATACCTCAGATAAAAGCGCTCGAACGCGGCGTGGACGTCCTCGTAGCCACGCCCGGCCGCCTTTTGGACCTTCAGGGCGAAGGCTATATAGACCTGTCGGCCGTAGAGATAGCCGTGCTCGACGAGGCGGATCGCATGCTCGACATGGGCTTTATCCATGACGTAAAACGTATAATGGCCCTCCTTCCTAAGCAGCGCCAGACCCTCCTCTTCTCCGCCACTATGCCCGAAGAAATCCAAGAGCTGGCGCACAGCTTCCTCCGCGACCCCGTGCGCGTCGACATAGACCCCGAGAAGCCGGCAGTGGAGAAGATTGAGCAAACGCTGTACTACGTGGAAAAAGGCGCGAAGCGCGATCTTCTTGCCTATCTGATCAAAGAGCTTCCCGTTACCCGGGCGGTAGTGTTCAGCAAGACCAAGCATGGCGCCGACCGCATAGCCAAGTCCCTGCACGCCGCCGGCATTGAAGCGGGCGTTATACACGCCAATAAGGGCCAGGGCAACCGCACCAAGACCATGGAAGCCTTCAAGGCGGGGCTCACGCCCATACTGGTCGCCACCGACATAGCGGCCCGAGGCATAGACGTGGACGATATTACCCATGTGTTCAATTTCGACCAGCCCACCGAACCCGAGACCTACGTGCACCGCATAGGCAGGACCGCCCGCGCCGGCGCCTCAGGCAGGGCTATATCCTTCTGCGATACCGAAGAGAAAAAGTTCCTGCGCCAGGTGGAGCGCCTTCTTGGCAAACCCATACCCGTGGTGCGCGAGCATCCCTATACCAGGCCGGGCTCGGGCAGCCATGACGACCATGAGGACGAACGGCGCGGCCCTAGGCAATTCCGCGGCTTAAACGACCCTCGCCATGTGCGCGGCGGCTCGAGGGGCGGCGGCCAGCGCTCAGGCGAGCAGCGATCCGGCGGACAGGGTTCTGGCGGGCAGCGCACAGGCGCACAGAAGCCCGGCGAGCCCAGGCGCCAGGGCCAGGGCTCGCGCGGATCTTATCAGCAGGGGCGCGGCCAGTCATCGCAAGGCCGCAGCCAGGGGTCGCAGGGACGCGACCAGGGATCGACCGCTTCAAGGCCGGCCCGTGACCCGCAGCGGCCCGCGCAGGGTTCCCCCCATGCGCCACGCCCGCAGCAAGCCAAGCCACGGGGCGACGAATACTCACGCGACGAGAAGCTTCACAAGGACGTACGCAGCGCTATAGACCAGATAACCGGCCGCAATAGTTAGGCCGTAGCGCTCGCGAAGAGGGCAAATAAAGTACGATAAGGCGTCCGCATAGGCGGACGCCTTTTTTTGTGACTCCATTAGTGCTCGAGCTAGCAAAAAAATACTAAAATGTCAATTTTGTAGTAAGATTAATGGCTCCAAACATTGAAAAAGCCAGAACGGTACTATATTGTTTAGTACCAATTGTGTCAGGAATTATATTAAAGCTCATGTGAGGAGTAGCCATGAACGCGATGCGAACGGGGCGGGTTCTATTATTATTTTTACTTGCCGGACTTAGTATCGTTTTATCCTCATGCCACGGCGTCATGGGAGCCAGCTCAAAGACGAGCGATAGGGTGGTTATTTCCTTAGCCTGGGAGGCGCCTGTTGATAGCGGCGCTTCCTATTCCCGGTCCATGAGCCAAATAGGCGAGAGTGCTACCCTCATAGCGAGTCTGTATGACGGCGCTACCCTGCTAGAAGAGACGGTGCTTGCTTTAGCCGATGGATCGTCCCAGGCTTCGGTAAGCTTTTCATCAATTCCTATAGGCGTTTCCATGACGCTTGTAGCGAGCGTGAACGCGGCCAGCGGACTGTCGCTTTATGAAGGCAACGCCACCTTTACCGTGGGCTTGACCGGTACAACGCAGACGAGCCTTTCTATGCGTAAGAGTCCGATACTGGTAGCGGTCAACACTGCGGGCAATGCCTATGTGAGCAATGATGGGACTACCTGGCTTGGACCTTATATGACGGGTCTTTCGGTAGTACGGTCTATTAGCTACGCTAACGGCAAATTTATCGCGGTAGGCGAGGACGCGCTACCAATGGCCTTGCCACGTCCGTAGTGGGGCAAACCTGGGCTAAACAGAACCTGGACCCGAGCGCGGTTAAGCTACTCGCGATAGCGGCAGCGCCTAGTGGCTCCGTCATGGCAAAGGGCATGGACGCTGGCATTTCATATAAGTACTTCCATTCTAGCGATGGGCTAAACTGGTCGGCCCCCGTGAGCTTCACGATGGTGACCGTAGGGCCGGCATGGTTCAATGGAGAATGGATAATCTGCTCGAGCAATGGTACGAACACGCAGAAAACAAGCGACGGCGTTACCTGGTCTGCCCCCGTAAGCGCGGGCGGCCTGTATCAGATAAACGCGCTTATTGGCTTGGGCGACAGGATTATCGCCGGCGGAGGCGCGCCATTAAACGCCGTTAAACAGGTAAATGTATGGAATAGTTCAATCACGGTGTTCTCCGGGCCAATCGATATGATCGGCACTACCCATTATATAAACGCCTTCGCCCTTGACGCAGCGCGCAATAGGCTCCTTGCCGTGGGAAGCGGCGCTGGCGCGCAGGTAGCGTTCAGCGATAATCAAGGCACTACCTGGACCGTGGCAACGGGCACCGGCGTTCAGACCTTTAAGGCCGCCGCTAAATGGAAGGGCGGCTTCATAATCGGAGACGCCGTTGGACAGATCTATAAGTCGGCGAATGGGGCGGCCTTCAGCCCCGCGGGCGCCGCGAGCGGCGTGGAAATAAGCGGCATAGCCTACAACGGCGCGCCTTGACCGGCGCTAATGGAAAGGAACCTGATACCATGAAAAAGCCCTTGGCTTTCGCCTTCGCCTTTTTTTTAGCGTTGCCCTTGTTTGCCGATGTAAAGGTTGTCTCGGTCAAGGGCGTAGCGGGCTACCTGTCGGGCGGCAAATTGCAGCCCCTGGCCGTCGGCATGAGCCTGGCTAACGACGCCACCGTCGTTACCGGCGCCAATTCAGAGTTAGGGCTTCAGATCAACAACGGTACCATAACCCTAAAGGCCCTCACGACGGCCAAGCTCAGCGGCATAAGCCTTTCCGACAGCGCTTCGAGCGCGGACGTGGCTATACGCAGCGGCACGGTAGTGTCGGACGTAAAGCAGATAAAAGGGCTCAAGACGAATTTTACCGTGAGCACGCCGGTGGGAACCTCGAGCGTTCGCGGAACCGAGCACAGCGTGAGCTACAGCCGCGAGCGCGGCATGCAGGTGAGCGTTCTCACGGGCATAGTCGACGTCGATTCCGTGCGTTCTGCCGCGAGGCCGGTAACCGCTGGCAATGGATTCGTGCAAGCGCCGGGCGCGCCTCCCCTCGTCGCCGCCCAAGCGGCGCTTGCGGCAAGTTCAACATCCGCGATCGCGGCCTTCGCTCCAGGAAGCGACTCTAGCACAGGCATAGCCGCGGATCCCCTATCCAGTCAGCTAAACGGCTTTATTAACGCGGTTTCCGGCAGCCCCGGTAGCGGCACGCTTTCATTATTCCTTTTATTTCCTTAGCGCTTCGGTATATACTGGAGCAACTATGCGTCGCGTCAAAAACGTTGGTTTACTGGGTAGCCTCCTTCTTCTTCTCTTATGTTCGGGCAGTCTGTACGGCCAGGACCTAGAACAGCTCGCTGCGCTAGCCGCCAAGCGATCCGCTAGCATGGGGGATTTAGCCCCTCTGCTGGCCTCGCTCGCAGAACATGTAGCTGACGCTGATATGTACTTGGCAAGGCTTGAAGAGTCCCTTGCCGCTTATGACGCGAAAACGATCCTTACTAAAGGCCGCGCCAGCCGCGTAGTCTGCGCGGCGCTCAAGCTGCGGTCATCCGCCCTGTATAATCTTTTTCCTACCGAGCGCTATGCGTTTAGGGCCCTCGTCATGGAAGGCGTATTCAAATCCGCCAGCAGCCCGGGAGACCTGATGGGGGGCATGGAGCTCCTTGATTTTATTAACAGCCTGAGCTCCCTCGCGGAGCGATCCCTATGAGGCTGCGCCATAAAGCCTGCGCTTTTATTGCACTCTGCCTCGCCGTCACGCTGGGCTTTGGACAGGAAGCGGAGCTTGAGGACGCGTTTCCCGGTGCAGGGCTTAAAGAGCCCTGGCTGCTTGATTGGGGCGGCGAGCTAAGCGCTGCCCTGCTCTTTGAAGGCCAGGCTTTGGCTCCCGCACTAGCGGCCGGCGCAGGGGCTAAGCTATGGCTCAGGCTGAGCCTGCCTGAACAATGGCAACTCTATATACGCGCCCGCGACAACGCCTCGCTACAGCTCTATCCCATGGCCGATATACTGTCGAGCCTCAGTAATCGTTGGGAAATCAGCGACGCTTTTCTTCAACTCCTTGTACGCGACGCGCCATTTACCCTGGCCGTAGGCCGTAAGAACTATACGCTTGGCACGGGGCTTGCCCTGTCCGGGGCCGGCGACGGCCTTGAAGTGGAGCTTTTCGGCAAGGCTTTTTCAGCCAAAGCCTTCGGCTATTATACGGGTCTTATCTCTCCCGAATTTTCCCGCTATGCCATGTTCCTGCCCGACGATGCTCTGGGCACTAAACGCTATATAGGCTCGTATTCGGTCTCCGGCTCTATGAAAGGCCACGAGCTTAGCGTCCTTGGCCTCTATCAGGGCTATTTCGGCTCAAGGGCGGAAGAGTACTACACCAGCTGGTACAGCGGCCTGCAGGCTAAGGGCTTGTTGCTTGGCGGCGACTACCTGGTGGAAGGCTATACCGAGCGCGGCTACAGCCCCCTAGGAACGGGGCGCGGAGATATTCGGGCTTATGCGGCCAGGGCCGGATACGCGCGATCGTTTTTAGGAGCCCTGAGCCCACGGCTTAGCCTTGGCTACGCTTTCGCCTCCGGCGACGAAGACAGGATAAGCGGGCAGGGCCCCGCGGGCAATCAGGCGGGCTTCGACGAGGCCTTCCAATCCTTTGGGAACGTCGATACCGGCTTGGTGCTCCGGCTGTACTTCAGTAATCTCCACATGGCAAGCGCTAGCGCCGGCGCGACGATCAAGAAGATAAACATTGGCTTAAACTACTATTACTTTGCCAAGCATAAGAAAGAGTCTCCTATCAATACCGCCGATGCCTTGTTGCCCTTCCATGACCTTGGGCATGAGCTCGACGCGGTGCTTAGCTGGTCGCCCTTCCTTGACTTAAGCTTCCTGCTCGGAGGAGGCCTGTTCCTGCCTGGCAAGGCCTTCTCTTCGGGTAACGAACTGCGCTATGCGGCGTCAATAGGCTTAAGTTTGTCCTACTGATAGAGAGGGGTAGCCATGAAGCATTTCCTGGCGCGCTTGGGAGCCCTTACCAAAGGTCCGGTCGGCTCGATACTGGCCGCCTTGGCCATAGCCGCGCTGATCATCGTGTTCTCGCTCACTCCCGCCTACCGCAGCGTCGAATACGTGCTCTACGACCTTCGCTTCCGGCTAAAGCCCAAAGCAGAGCCCCTGCCCGAGCTCGTGCTCTTAAACGTCGACGACCCGAGCATTGCCGCCTTGGACGTCTATCCCTGGCCGCGCTATTACTACGCGGAGGCGCTGAGGCAGCTTGAGGCAGTCGGGCTGGGCGGCCTTGTATGCGATTTGCAGTTTATAGAAAGTTCGCCCGCATTGGTGAATATGGCTGGGTTTGAAGCGCTCGCCTTAGCCAGCGCGGCAGGCGCCGTGCCGGGGCCTGAGGAGCTGGCCTCCCTCATCATAGATAACGATGGCGAATTGAGCGCGGCTGCCGGGGCCTATGGCCGTGCGGTCATGCCCTTCTCCTTCGCGAACGTATCGGTGCTCCCCAGCCTCAGCGATGACGAGCTAGCCTACAGGTCGGCGGCCGTTGCGGAATTCACCCGTAAGGCATCGCTACCCATCCCTATGGGCCAGGAAGAGGCCTTTGAAGCGCTTAAGGACAGCGACCGCGTCGCCGTAAATTATCCTATACCGGGGATCATGCTCGCCGTGGACTACTTTGGCTTCGTCGACAACGATGTCGATGAGGATGGTACGCATAGGCGCGTTCGCCTTGCCAGGGTATTCGATGACCGCGTCTACTTTCAGCTTGGCTTCGTGTCTTTTTTGCGCATGTGCGGCGTGGGCCTTGAAGCCGTGATCGTGGAGCCTGGCAAGCAGATGACTATCCGCGATGCCGTACACCCGGTAAGCGGCAAGCGCGGCGATATAGTCATACCCGTCGATAAGCGCTGCTCGGTATATTTCGACTGGATAGGCGACTTTAACGCGACTGCCCGCAGCCTGTCCGCCCACGCTCTTTTCGAGTACGCGGAAAACGCCGAGCTGGCGGAGTTCCAGCTTATGCTCAAGGATATGGAATCCGGCCAATCGCTTCGCATGGAGCTTGCCGAGGAGCTAGCCGCTATCAAACAGTCCATGGCGGCCGAACGGGATTTAGAGCGTCGTTTCCCTCTCAAAAAGGCGTATTGGTCTAAGCTTGCCGCGTACCAGGCCGTGATACAGGGCTACCTTGACGAAAGCGCGGCCAGGCTGGATGAATTGCGCGCCGACAAGGCCGCCGGCACAGAAGTGGACGAAGCGGAAATAAGCTCGTTGATGCAGCTCATCACCGCTATACGTATCAAAACCGAGGTGGATTATCTCTACGATTCGGTGGCCGTTATCGGCCTCACCGCCACGGGCACCCAGGACATAGGCGTGACGCCCCTTTCGAGCGCTTATTGGATGGTCGGTTCTTATCCTACGATCATCAATACCCTGGCCAGGGGGCGTTTCCTGCGGGACCTGCCTAAGCCCGCCGAGTATGCGCTTATCGCCCTGCTTGCTGTCGCCATAGTCCTCTCGATCAGGCGCCTGCCTGCCAAACCTTCGATAGCGCTCATAGTCATTGCCGTCCTAGGGGTGAATGCCGCGATTATCCTGGCTTTCTTTCAATCCTATATTATTGTGGGGCAATTCAGCCTCAACCTCGCCCTTGTATTTCCCTCCACCCTGGTCATGTTAGGCAAATTCGCCGGCGAAGAAGAAAACAGGCAGTTCATCCAAGGCGCGTTCTCCAAGTACCTGGCGCAGGACGTTATCGACCAAATATTGGCCAATCCCGACTCCCTGCGCTTAGGCGGCCAATCCTGCGAAATTACCACCTTCTTTTCCGATGTGGCGGGCTTTTCGTCCATATCGGAAAAGCTAAGCGCGGAAGACCTGGTGCAGCTCTTAAATGAGTACCTGTCCGAGATGTCGGATATCATCATGCACAACCGCGGCACGGTGGATAAATACGAGGGCGACGCGATCATGGCCTTCTGGGGCGCGCCTCTTAGCTATCCGGAGCATCCCTATAATGCCTGCCTGTCGGCCGTGCAGATGCAGGCTCGTCTTGAGGAATTGAGGGCCGCCTGGCGCGCGCAGGGCCGGGACGAACTCAAGGTGCGCATAGGGCTCAATACCGGCAAGGCCGTGGCGGGCAATATGGGCTCGCATACCCGCATGAACTATACGGTCATGGGAGACTCGGTCAATCTTGCCTCCAGGCTCGAAGGCGCGAATAAGTTCTATGGCAGCTATACCATGGCAAGCGAATACACCTGGCAAGCCACTAAGGACGATTTTCGCTATCGCGAGCTGGATATCATACGCGTTGTAGGCAAGGCTGAGCCTATCCGGGTGTTCGAGCTCATCGGCCTCAAGGGCGGCTTGAGCGACGCCCGCGAAGCCGTGCTTGCGAGCTTTGATAGCGGCCTTGCCCTCTATAGGCAGAGACGCTGGAAAGAAGCCTTAAACGCCTTCACCGCCGCGCTGCGCGTAGACATGGCAGACGGCCCGAGCCGGGTGTATTACGCGCGTTGCCGCAAGTTCTTAAGCTCGCCGCCGGCCGCTGATTGGGACGGAGTATCCAGCCTAAGCTCAAAGTAAAGCGGGCATTCTTTACTAAACATCTAGCCCCGCTCATTGCCCCGCTTGAAGTTGCCGGTGATCTTGGCCAGGAAAAGCTGCAGCTCGTAGGCGTTATCCATGACGATTACCCTTTGCAGCTTGTTATAGTCCTTGCCGCTGGCGGTAAAGACTTCCTTGCCCTTGTGGTAGACGATGGCCTTCTTGTCTTTGATGAGTTTGTAGGAGAATGGCATTTCGTCGAAGAGGATATTGCGTCGGTCTTCCATGCGGACCAGTATGGGGAGCCTCGCGCTCAAGCGCAAGGGGTACGGATAGGCGAGGCGCTCAAGGGAAAAGGAACTATGCCGGGGACCAGACTTGAACTGGCACGAGCCTATGGCTCAAGGGATTTTAAGTCCCTGGTGTCTACCATTCCACCACCCCGGCGTGCAGGCATAATACCCGCGGTAATCGGAGGCAGTCAACCGCTTACGCCTGCTGCGACGTAGCTTTTCTATCGCTTGCATGACGAGCCTGCCCTTGTTATAGTCTTTAGAGGAGCTAATAGCGATGCAGACGATTTTGATCATAGACGACGAGTGGAGCATACGGGAAGTGACGACGCTCATGCTGGAGAAGGCGGGCTATAAAGCAGTCAGCGCCGCCTCCGCGGCCGACGGCCTTGCCGCCCTGGATGCACAGGATATACAGTTGGTAATAATAGACGTCGTACTGCCCGGCAAGAACGGCCTTGAACTGGCCCTTGAGGTTAACCAGCGTAAGCCCGGCGTGCCCATCATGCTCATGTCAGGACGCATTTCCACCGATGCCGACTCCATCCAGAATTTTACCGGCCACTTCGGCATTGTATGCTCACTGGCCAAGCCCTTTACCCCCGATCAGTTGCTCCTCGCCGTGAAAAAGGCTTTAGCCAGTTCCTGTTAAACCCTTCCTCCCGCAAGACTAAGGTTGCGTAATCCTTGAGCCTGCCGTACTATGGATGCAACTCCATATCCGTTCGGAAGGTAATCATGAATAGTAACGAACAACGCATTTTAGTCCTAAACAGCGGTAGCTCTTCCCTTAAATACGAAGTATTCCTTATGCCGCGCCGCGTAAGCCTGGGAAAGGGCGGTGTGGAGCGCATTGGCGAGGCCAAAGGCCTCCTGAAACAGAATTCGGCCAAGGGCGAGATCGTTATCGAGGCGGTTTTTACCGATCACTCCGCCGCTATGCAGTCCGTAGGCAAGGCCCTCGTCGACCCTGACAAGGGCATACTGGGAAAAATGTCCGAGCTGGGCGCTATAGGGCATCGCGTCGTGCATGGCGGCGAGCGTTTTGCCAAGTCCGTGGTCATAGACGGCGAGGTGCTGGCGGCCATTGAGGCGAATATTGAACTGGCTCCCCTGCATAACCCCGCCAACCTTACCGGCATACAGGAGGCGGAGCGGCTAATACCCGGACTGCCGCAGGTGGCGGTCTTTGATACGGCCTTTCATCAGACCATGCCCCCCACCGCCTACATGTACGGCCTGCCTCGCGAGCTCTATGAGAAGCATAAGATACGGCGCTACGGCTTCCACGGCACGAGCCACCGCTACGTGGCCGGGCGCGCCCTTGAGATCCTGGGCCGCAGGCCGGAAAACACCAATATCATTACCTGCCACCTGGGTAACGGCGCGTCCATTACCGCCATTGAGGCGGGCCGCTCTGTGGACACCTCTATGGGCTTCACGCCCCTTGAGGGCCTCATGATGGGCACCCGCTCAGGGGACTTTGACCCGGCGATATTGGGGTACTTAAGCGAACGCGGCTACAGCATGCAGGACCTTATGAATATGCTCAATAAGAAGAGCGGGCTTTTAGGCCTCTCGGGCTTGTCGAATGACCTGCGCGATCTTGAGGCGGCCGCGGAGCAGGGAAACAAGAACGCGTCTGAAGCGCTCGACGTGTACGCCCATCGCGTGCGCAAATACATAGGCTCGTACATGGCCAACCTGGTCAAGGTGGATGCGCTGGTATTTACCGGGGGGGTAGGCCAGCACGGGCACCGCATGCGCGAGCGTATATGCCATCGCCTGGAGAATGTCGGTATAGCCATGGACTACTCTCGCAATTGCGCCAACTGCAGCGACGAGGGTATCGTATCGCACCCGTATTCGCCGACGAGCATCATGGTTATACCTACCAACGAGGAACTGCAGATCGCTATGGATGCCTATGAGCTCTTGTTCCCCGGGCAGATAGACCCCAGGCGGCGCAAGAGCGACATCAATATCTAGTATCCGGACGCTAAGCCCGGCAAGGGAGCACGCATGGCTACGATAAGGCACGCCTATTACCGGGCGTATCAGGGCATTATGAAACTGGCCGCTCATTTTCTGGACTTTACGCCCCCGCGGCTCTTGTCAGGGCCGGGGAGCGTGCTCACGCTGCCCGCTCTCATCAAAGAAAAAGGCTTCTCTGCCGTGCTTGTCGTAAGCGACAAGGGCCTGAGCGCTCTTGGCATACTCAAGCCCTTCCTAAACGGGCTTGAACAGGCCGGCGTCGCTTACGCTTTGTTCGACGATGTGCAGGCTAACCCGACTATAGGCAATATCGAAGACGGCCTTAGCTTGTACAAAGAGCGGGGCTGCCGTGCCCTCGTGGCCTTCGGCGGCGGCTCGCCCATGGACTGCGCCAAGGGCATAGCGGCGCGGGCGGCCAATCCGCGCGCCAGCGTAAGCCGCTTGCGTGGGCTGCTCCGCGTAGCCAGGCGGCCGGTTCCGCTCTTCGCCGTACCCACTACGGCGGGCACCGGCTCGGAAACCACCATAGCCGCGGTGATCACTGACCCTTCCACGCACGAGAAATACGCTATCAACGACCCTAAGCTCATTCCTCCCTATGCGGTACTGGATCCACAGCTCACCGTAGGCCTTCCGCCCGCCATAACCGCCACCACGGGCATGGACGCCCTTACGCACGCGGTGGAAGCATACGTGGGGCGCAGCAATACGGCGCTTACCATAGAGATGGCCGAGAAGGCCACCGCGCTCATCTTCGCCAACGTGGAGCGCGCGTATAAGGATGGCAAGGATATGGAAGCCAGGGAGAACATGCTCACGGCCGCCCATTATGCGGGCATAGCCTTTACCCGCGCCTATGTGGGTTACGTGCATGCTATAGCCCATAACATGGGCGGACTCTATGGCGTGCCGCACGGCCTTGCCAATGCGGTAATCCTGCCCTATGTGCTGGATTTTTTCGTCCCCGCGGCCAATGAAGCCCTCGCCCGCCTGGCCGCCATAGCCGGCGTAACCAAGCCGGGCATGCAGAGCCAAGAAAAGGCTCAGGCCTTCATAGCCGAGATACGGGCCATGAATGCCCGCATGGGCATACCCACTACCATAGCCGGGCTTAAGGAAGAGGACTTCCCCCTCATAATCCAGCGGGCGTTCAGGGAGGCTCACCCCCTCTATCCCGTGCCGCGCTTCATGGAAGCCTCGGATTGCGAGGCCATATTGCGCAGGCTGCTGCCCTAGTCGGCGCGGGTTTCGATGGACATAAACGTAGCCGGCCATGGCCTCGTAGACCTAAGCGTGGCCTGCCCCGGCATACGCGTGGATATGCGCTACGCGGGCGAGCGCAATTTCTTCAAGGCGAAGCTCTACGACGACGACCGCGCCTGGCTCCTTGAGGCGAGCGCCCGCAAGCTGGCGCGCGCGGCGGAGAACGCGGCCGGCCGCGGCTATGCGCTCGTGGTGCTGGACGCCTACCGGCCCCTGTCGGTTCAGGACCTCATGTGGCGCATACTGCCCGACCCGGCCTTCGTTGCGCCGTCTTCGCGGGGTTCCATCCATAACCGAGGCGCGGCGGTGGACGTAGCGCTCCTCTACCCGGACGGCCGCGAACTGCCCATGCCCAGCGAGTTCGACGAGTTTTCAGAACGCGCCAGCCACCTGTATACCGGCGCGGAGCCTGAGCGCCTGCGCGCGAGGGATATCCTGCGCGCGTGCATGGAAGAGGCCGGCTTTAGCGCCTATGAAGCCGAGTGGTGGCACTACGTGGACCCCGATACCCGCTCGTATCCGCTTTTAGATATACCATTATCCTGCCTTAAGGCCGGCGAGGGAGCTCTGCATGTATAGGACTGCTTTAATGGATGTACGGGACGGGGATTTCTCGTCATGGGATATGCGCGGCGGCGTTACGCTCAGCGCCCAGCCTGGGTACCCGGCTCTTTCGCTAGCCGCGGCTACGGCAGCCCGCGCGCCTGCGGCCTATGCCGATGGCGCGGCCTATGCCGACAGCCCGGAACTGTACGCCGGTTTCCCCTTCAGCTCTGCCATAGCGTCCTGGGCGGCTGACACGCCCGAGGGTTCTCATCTGGAAGTACTATTGCGGGCTCGTATAGGCGGTTCCTGGTCCACCTGGTTCAGCATGGGCCTGTGGGCTTCCGGAGACCAGGCCTTTAGGCGGCAATCGCTAGCCGGACAGTCCGACGCTTTTTGCAGGGTTGATACCGACACCTTGAACCTTAATGCTCCTGCCGACGCGCTGCAGGCCCGCATTCGCCTCTTTAGCGCCGACGGCCGCGCTATTCCTCGATTAAGCCGCCTGTGCATAGCGTATTCGGAACCAAAGCCTTCCATCGCCCATGCTACCGCGCCGGTTCCGGGCTGGCGCGGCGAGCTAAAAGGAGTGCCGCGCTGTTCGCAGATGATATATCCGGACGGCGGCAAGATATGGTGCAGCCCGACCTGCGTGGCCATGATACTGTCGTACTGGCGGGGCGGAACCGAGCCCTGCGAAGAAGCTATACGAAGCGCGGTGCGTGGCGTATACGACGGGGTATTCGACGGCCACGGCAACTGGTCCTTCAACGCCGCCTACGCGGCCTCTCAGGGCTTTGATGCCTGCGTGGCCCGCTTCCCCTCCTTAGGCGCGCTTGAGCCTTGGCTCAAGGCGGGCGTGCCGGTGGCCTTGAGCGTATCGTGGAATAACGACGAGGGGCGCGCGCTCAGCGGCGCGCCGCTATCGAAGAGCTCGGGCCACCTTACCCTGCTGGTGGGCTTCGACGATGCAGGGAACCCCATCATGCATGAGCCGGCCGCGCCGAGTAACGAGGAGGTGCGCCGGGTGTATGCGCGCGGAGAGCTGGAGGCGCGTTGGCTGTCGGCCTCAGGCGGCGCCTGCTACCTTATCTATCCGCGCGGACACGCCGTGCCCGCCTTCGGGTTGCCCTAGCCTGGAACGCGAATGGCCAGGAGCCTGGGAACGCGGACGCTTAGGAGCTTAGGCTCGCACTGCCTCGATAGCGGCGGCGTGTATATCCTCCTCCCAAATAAAGAAGGAGGAATGGTTGCCGCGGAGCTTCTCCGGATCCTCGGCGCTGCCGCCTAGGAGGTAGGCGAAGCCGTAGCCTTCTTCCGGGCTAAAGAGCAGGCCGCCGAGCAGGCCGTAGGCGTCCGCGTGGTGGCCCCAGAGCTTAGGCCCGCCTGTCGGCAATAGGGCGTCTCCCCCGAAGCGGTCGCGCGTGTCCGTGGTATGCATGAGGCCGAGGCCGCATTCGCGCGTCATGCCGTTGTAGCAGTCGCCGTTAGGCGTATCCGGCGTGAAGCGCCAGCGGCTCTTCATCATGAGGGCTAGGCTCTCGGACTTAAGCACCCTTCTTCCGTCCAGTTCCCCCCTGCCCAGGAAGAGCCGCAGCAGGCGCGATAGGTCGCGCACCGACGCCCGAAGGCCGCCCTGGGGCGAAAAGAACGTAGCGTTGGTACCCGGCGTATAGCGTTCGAGCGCTTCAGGGCCTATGCCGGGCAAGGCGGGGCAGGGCAGGGCGGGCCGAGCGCCTTTATAGTCATCCACCTGGGGCTGCCACGCTCCCTGTGGGTCGTAAGCGCCTTCAAGCCCCGTGCGGTAGAGGGGAGCCAGGCGCGCGAAGGCGTCGTCCGACAGCAGGTTCACGTTGTAGGAGGCTTCCATGCCCGCGGGCTCAAGCACGCGGCGCTTAACGTAGCGGTCGAAGCGTTCGCCGCTCAGCTTTTCTATGACGGTGGCCACGACGCCGTAGCCCAGATTGCAGTAGGAAAAATAGCCGCCCGGGGACAGATCCAGGGGCTTGCCGGTCGATGGCCTAGCGAAGTGGGCTCCGCCCTCCCAGGAGCGGCCTGTGGGCTCGAAGAACTCGCGGAGCTCGCCGCCCAGGGGCATCGTATAGCTATCGCCGTCCCTGAGCGACGACAGGTGTGACAGGAGCATGGCGCAGCTTATTGCCTTATCCGGGTAAGCGGGGTTGCGTAGAGGCCAGCCTAGGTAGTCCGATACATCCTTATCCAGGCCTAGCCGGCCTTCTTCATGGAGGCTTAAGGCGGCCATGGTCGTGACGATCTTGGATATGGAAGCTACGCGGTAGAGCGTGTCGGGCTGCGCTGGCCTGTCGCTATACGCATCCGATGCGGCTATGCGCGCGCGGCCGCAGGCGAATTCGTGGATGAGCCGCCCATCTTGTACCAGGCACAGGACCAGGCTGGACAGCTGGGCGCCTTCCCTGAGCGCGGCTCGTTCAAGCTTTTCGTCCAGGCGCTTAAGCGCATCGGCCTTTAGTGCATCCATGCTTGCCTCCTCTAGTTAATTCAATTGTAGTTCCCCGAAGCTTGTGTCTCGAGGATAAATACCGCAACAGGTAGCGCAAGTCGCCTCGCTATCCCACGAGCGCTAGCGCCGTCGTTAGCTCAGACACAAGCTTCGTGGTACTAGCTAATTCATTATTGACAATATCTTTAAAGCCGTAAATACTGAATCATTCGTCCGGCTGCGCGTTGCCTAAAAACAAGCCGCTGAGCCGTAGACTCCCTAAGGAGACTCCTCCATGCCAGCCATGATCGACGCCGCCCTCTCTGCCCCCGACTATCGGGGCATCTATGCGGAGCCCTCCTTTTCCGGCGTGCAGAGCTTTTACCGCCGCCGCTATTCCAAGGACCTTGCCGGCGTGGACCTCGCCGTGGCGGGCATACCCATGGACAGCTTCGTCACCAACCGGCCCGGCGCGCGTTTCGGCCCCGAAGCCATACGGCGCGCGTCCAGCCTCATGTCCTGGGACGCGCCATGGCCCTGGAAGCGCAATCCCTTCGCCGAACTGGCTATAGCCGATTACGGCGACTGTTACCTGGACCCCGGCAGGCCTGACAGCCTGCACGGCTCCATACGTGACTTTGCCCGGGAAATTCTCAAGAGCTCGGCCCTGATGGCGCTCGGCGGCGACCATTACATATCTTATCCCCTCCTCGAGGCCCACGCGGAAAAGCACGGCCCCCTGGCCCTCATCCACTTTGACGCCCATTCGGACACCTGGAAGGATGAGCCTAAGCGCCTCGACCATGGCACTATGTTCTACCACGCCGCGCGCGAGGGCATAGTCGACGCGGCGCGCTCGGCGCAGTTGGGCATACGCAGCAATAACGCCGACGATTACGGCTTTACCCTCTTGGACGCCGCCGAAATCCACGCGATAGGCGCGCGGGCCGTGTGCGAAAAGGTGCGCGCCATCGTGGGCTCAAAGCCGGCGTACCTGAGCTTCGACATCGACTGCCTGGACCCCGCCTACGCCCCCGGCACGGGCACGCCGGTATGCGGCGGCCTAAGTACCTGGCAGGCGCGTGAAATACTCTTGGGCCTGGCTGGCCTAAATATCGTGGGCATGGACCTGGTTGAAGTATCCCCTTCCTATGACCACGCCCAGATAACGGCTCTGGCAGGGGCCACCCTGGCCAGCGACCTCCTGTGCCTCTACCTCCACGGCAGGCGGCCATGAAGGCCTCCCTCCTAGGGGCCGCCCTGGGCGGCATAGCCCGCGACGCTCTCCGAGGAACGCTCATAGCGGCCGCCTGCACGGCCCTGGCCCTGCTGTTGGCCCTGGCGGGCTTCGGCCGCCTCTACTACCTGGCCGTGTTCCTGCCCTTTTTTCTTTTAGCCTGCCTCCTCGTTGCCTGGGGGCTCTACCTTAAGGACGATGGCTTCATACGGGGCACGCCGCGAACCGACGCGGCGGCTGCCGAAAGCCAGGGCGGCGATGAACTGGGCCCGGAAGCCAGCGCCGCCGCCAAGGCCGCGGGGCTCGACCTCTCGCTCTATGCGCCGCGGAGCGGAGTGCTCGTGCCCAGGCTTAGCGAAGGAGCCGGTACGGCCGACCAGGTCGGCCCGGCTAGCCCAGTGCGGCCCGGCGGCGCTAAGCGCGCCTTGCTCTGGGCCGCCCTTTTACTGGGCATCCTGGCGAGCGCCCTCTACTCATGGGGCGGCGTGGGCGCCGGCTATTTCCTCCCGGTAGCGCGCTAGCTCCGCCGCGTTGCCCAGCACGTAATGCCCCGGCGCGGCTTCCTGCCAGCTGGGGCCTTCTTTACTGTAGTCGTGGCAGGCAGGGTCGTATATCCGTATCTTCTTGCGCTTCTCCTGCCTGGGGTCGGGCACGGGTATGGCCGACAGCAAAGCCTTGGTATAGGGGTGCAGGGGATGCTCGAACAGCTCCTCGGTCTCGGCAAGCTCCACGATATCGCCCTTATTGATAACGGCTATGCGATCGGTAATGAAGCGTACCACCGACAGGTCATGGGCTATGAACAGATAGGTAAGGCCGTTCTTTTTCTGCAGCTCGGACAGCAGGTTGAGCACCTGGGCTCGTATGGACACGTCGAGTGCCGATATGGGCTCGTCGGCCACCAGGAGCTCAGGCTCCATGATAAGCGCCCTGGCTATGCCTATGCGCTGGCGCTGGCCGCCTGAAAACTCATGCGGGAAGCGGCTGGCGAATTCGGGCAAGAGACCCACCTCGAGCAGGGCCTTCTCCACCTTGGCCTTGCGCTCGGCCTCGTTAGCGAAGCCCCCAATGTTGTACAGGCCCTCGGACACGATATAGTCCACCTTTGCCCGCTCGTTAAGCGAGGCCATGGGGTCCTGGAAAATCATCTGTATCTTCTGTACCACCTCGCGATCCAGCTCCTTGGATATGGTTCCGCTTATCTGCTTGCCCTTCCAGAGTATGCGGCCCGAGGATAGCTCGTTGATGCGCACGATGCTGCGGCCTATGGTGGTCTTGCCCGAGCCCGATTCGCCTACGAGGCCGAAGGTCTCACCCTTCATGATTTCGAAGCTTACGTCTTTTACCGCCGTGAAGCGCTTCTTGGCCGAGGAGCCGAACTCCACCCGCAACTTATCGACTGTGAGCAGGGCATCGCTCATTGTTCGCTCCTTTCGTATTTTGCCTTGAGCGCCTTAATGGCCGGCGGCGGCTCAAGCCGTGGCGCGCGGCCGTCGAGCAGCCAGCTTCGCACCGTATGGGTGGGGCTCACGCTGAAATCGGGCGGCTCGAGCAGGAAGTCGATATTCAGGGCATTGGGATTGCGCGGGGCAAAGGCGTCGCCTTGCACGGGGTTAAACAGGTTTGGCGGCGTTCCCTTGATGGCGTAGAGCGCCTCGTGCTTAATGCCTAGCTGTGGCAGCGAGGACAGGAGGGCCCAGCTGTACGGGTGTCGCGGATCGTAGAAGAGCTCTTCCACCGTGCCCTGCTCTATGATCTGCCCCGCGTACATGACGGCCACGCGGTCGGCCACGTTGGCTACCACGCCTAGGTCGTGGGTAATGTATATGGTGGTAAAGCCGAAATCGCTCTGCAGGGCGCGTATGAGGTCCAGTATTTGCGCCTGTATGGTAACGTCCAGCGCGGTGGTGGGCTCGTCGCAAATAAGTATCTTGGGCTTGCAGGCCATGGCTATGGCTATGACCACGCGCTGCCGCATGCCTCCTGAGAACTCGTGCGGGTATTGCTTATGCCGGGTTTGCGCGTCGGGTATGCCCACCTTGCTAAGGATATCTATGGCGGCTAGGGTGGCGTGCTTGCCCGAAAGCCCCTGGTGCAGCTCGAGCACCTCCTCTATCTGCTTGCCGATGGTGCGCAGGGGGTTCAAGGCGGTCATGGGGTCTTGAAACACCATGGAAATTTTCTTGCCCCGTATGCGCCGCCACTCGTCCTGGCTCTTGTAGCCCGCTATATCCTTGCCTTCGAACATGATGGAGCCTGAATCGACCCAGCCGTTCTGGTCCAGCATGCCTAAGAAGCTCTTAGTAAACACGGATTTGCCTGAGCCCGATTCGCCCACTATGGCGAGGGTCTCGCCTTCGTAGAGATCGAGGCTCGCGCCGCGTATGGCCGTGAGCACCTGGCCGCGCAGGTTGAATTTTATTACGAGGTCCCGTACGGATAGTAAGGGCGTTGTGCTTGCCATCGGGGCCTCCTATACGTGGTTCCTGGGATCCGACGCGTCGGAGAACGCGTTGCCCAGTATGTAGAACGATATGGTTATGATGGATACGACTATCGTAGGGAAGATAAGCTGGTAGCGTAGCTCGGGCGCCATCATGATGAGCCTGCCTTCGTTTACCAGGTTGCCCAGCGAGGGTATGCTTATGGGCAGGCCTAGGCCTATGTATGTAAGGAAAACTTCCCAGCCTATGGTGCCGGGTATGGATAGCGCGGTCTTGAGCATGATGACCGACACGAGGTAAGGCAGTATGTTGCGCGTAATGATACGGCCGCTTGGCGTGCCAAGGCAGCGCGAGGCCAGGTTGTATTCGCGGTCGCGTATTATGACGATCTGGTTGCGCACGAAGCGGGCAAGGCCTATCCAGCCGGTGGCGCACATGGCTATGACCATGGTCTTAAAGCTCGGCTTCATGATGTAGGCCAAAAGCATAAGGATGATGGTGGTGGGTATGTTGTTGAGCACGTTGTATATCTCGGTCATGGCCCGGTCCAGCTTGCGCGCGTAGCCCCAGAGCGCGCCATAGGCTATGCCTATAACCATCTCGGCTATGCCCACTAGTATGCCTATAAGCAGGCTCGTGCGCGTGCCGCTCCATATGCGCGACCAAAGATCCTGCCCTATGGAGTTGGTGCCGAACCAGAACTCCGCGCTGGGGCGCAGGTTGCGGTACTGGATGTTCGTAAGCGGATCGATATGGATGTGCAAGGGGTTCTTCTGCCCGGGCAGGATGGGCTGTATGAAGGTGAAGAAGAGGAGCGAGCCTAGCACCACGAGCAGAAAAAGCGCCAGGCGGTTCTTAAAGAACACCTGGAAGGTACTGCGCCAGTACGAGTAGTTAGAGTAGCCGCCGCGCTCGCTGGCCTCAGCGTCGAATTCGGCGAATTTAAAGAGAGCCGGGTCGTCCATATTTACCGGGGTATTGGTCTTGATGATGCTCATCAGCGCGCCCCTTCCGTCTTTGTTAGCTTTATGCGCGGGTCGAAGGCCGCCATCAAGAGGTCTCCTAAATAGAGGCCCAAGATTCCCACCGACGAGAATATCAGGCAGAGCGCCTGCACCAGGGGATTGTCCTGCCTCTGAATAACGTCGACGAGCAGGCCGCCCATGCCCGGTATGGAATAGAGCGATTCTATGTAGATTGAGCCGGACACGGTGGCGAGTATGGCCGCCGGCAGGTACTGGGCCATGGGCACGTAGGCGTTGCGCATGACGTGCTTAATCATGATGGCCGAATCGGACAGGCCTTTGGCCCGCGCCAGCTTTATGTAGTCTTTGTTTAGTTCATCCACCATGTATCTACGCATCCACATGGCGTAGCCGGCTATGCCTACTATGGCCATGGATATGACCGGCAGTATCCAGCTTGAGGGGCGATATTTGTCGAATAGCAGGGGTACCTTGAAAAGGCTCGTGCCGTAGAGCTGTACGAAGAGCAGGTACACCGCCGAGGGCACCGAGCTTACGAACACGATATAGGCCGTCCAGGTCTTGTCCCAGAAGCGGCCCTTGTAGCGCGTCATGTGCATGCCCATGGCTAGGCCCATGATTATGGACATGAGGGTAGCCACGACGCCGAAGCGTACCGAGTAAGGCACGCGCGGGGCTATAACCTCGAGTACGGGCACGTCCTTACGGTATATCGTTGATGTTCCCAAGTCTCCCTGCAATAGGCCCTTATAGAAACGGCCTATCTGCTCATACCAGGGGTCAAGGAGGCCCATCTTGTTGAGTATGGCCTCTTTTTGGCTCTCGGTAAGCTTGTCGAAGGCGTCGCCAAAGTAGCCTTCTATGGGTAAGAGCCGCATAAGAAGAAAGACGGCGGTAACGACGATGAGCAAAGTAACGAGCGATTGGGCTAAGCGCTTGAGCGAATACTTAAGCATAGTTTGTAGGCTGAAAGCCCCTCCTTGCTTGCTTGAAGGATACGCGAAGACGGAGGCTTCGCGAAGCGCGCCCGCCGGGCAAGCCCGGCGGGCGCGATAGAGCCTAAACTTCCGCTTAGGTAGAAAGGAGCGCCTTATTTTGTTTTATTTAGGGCCGCGTCGCGGGTCTTGTCCCACGCCGCTTGGAGGCTCGTGTACTCTGCGGCAGTGATGGGCTTGGGTAGCACTATCTGGCCTTTGTACTTGAGCTCTGACAAGCCAAAAGGCGCATAAGGCGATGCGAAAGGCTCGAGTCGAGTAGCAATATAACCGCCGCCGCCCACGCGGTAGGGAATGACGAAGGCTTCGTTGATTAGGAAGGCTTCAGCCGCGGCAAAGAGCTCGTAGCGCTTCTTCATGTCCACGACCTCGGCCTTGGCCAGGTTTACCATGCTCTCGTACTTAGGCACGCCGTCCACCTGCGGATAGCCGGTAGCCAGTTCGGGCCAGTTGTAGTTAGAGCCGATAGTGAAGGGGTCGGTATAGGTTTCGGGGTCGGCGTAGTCGGGTCCCCAGTTCAGTTCTTGCATAGCGAAGTTACCAGCGCGGCGCGTAGCGTTGAGGAAGCCGGTGGCGGGGTAGCCTAATGGGATAATGTCGATGAAGTCCTTGCCTAAAAGCGCTTCCAACTGTTGTTCAACGACCTGTACGCGGTTGGTCGCATCGGTTGATCCGGTGTTATAAGGCATTAGAACCTTGACCGGCAGCTTGGCCTTGCCGGTGAGGTCCTTAACGGCCTTGGCTTTGAACTCGAGGGCCAGCTTGGCGTTGAAGCTATCGGTCTTGCTTATCTTGGCCAGGGCTCCCTTTTCCACGAAGTCGCTGCCCGCCGCGTTGGCAAAGCCGGCCGGCGTTATGGTGTTGGAGAGCTGGCGCTGCGGATTATACGGATCCAGGGTGGTGTGAGCGGCCTTGCGGTCCAGGGCGTGGAAGAGGGCCTTGCGGAAGTTGAGATTGTTTACCGCTATCTTCCAATTGTCCGGCTCGTATTCGGCGGCGAACTTCGGGTTAAAGTTAAAGGCATAGAAGAAGGTGTAGCTGCTGAAGCGGGCAGGTACGACTATGTCCTTGCGGGCGGGATCCTTAGTCCAGGTATCCAATATGGAAGAAGGGATGCCGGTGCTGGATATCTCGTTGCGCAGGAAGAGCTCGGGGGACAGCGTGGCCGCTTCCCTGTTATAGCGATAGCTGAGCCTGGGTATAAACACGTTGGCGGCGTCCCAGTAGGCGGCGTTCTTGTTTAGCACGCGGCTAGCTTGGGGCTCGAACTCGCTCATGATATAGGCGCCGTTATAGAGTATGTTCCGGTTGCCTATGCCGAAACGGCTGCCCTGCTCGGCAAGGAATTTGCCGTTTACGGGCAGGAAGGTTACGTAGCTGAGCATGGACAGAAAGTAGGGTACGGGTTTTTCAAGGGTATACTGCAGGGTGTACTTATCCAGGGCTTTTACGCCTACCTGACTGAAGTCGGTGATCGTGCCTTCCCAATAGCCGTTGCCGTTCTTTACCACCTGGTAGATAACGTCGGCCGTGGAGGAGGCGTTGGCCTTGGTCATGATGTACTTGGCGGCGTCCACCCAGTCCTGGGCTACGACTTCCGCGTAGGGCTTGCCGTCATGGCTCAGCCACTGCACGCCCTGGCGGAGCTTAAAGGTCCATACGAGGCCGTCGGTGCTTGAAGACCAGGATAGGGCGAGCGAGGGCTTAAGCGCTCCGTATTTATCGTATTCCACGAGGTTGTCTATCGTATTGGCGAACATGAAGTGTTCAACCTGTGATCCGGAGATCAGATAGTTCATAGTGGTCACTTCTTCAGAGTATATGGTGTAGAACGCATCGGAACTGCGAGCCTGATCCTTATCTCCCATGGCGAATGAGTTCATGGCAAGCATGATAAACATGGTAACCATGAATAGCATTGTTTTAGACTTCATCATATCCTTCTTTCCTATCGTGGATTCTATAAACGGTAACACCGTCATCATGTTATCATTATTCCACTGTTTTTTTTAATCGTCAAACAAATCATTTTTAAATATTTTGACAAATTGCTGTTGTCTGGAGAGCTTTCTTGCGCGTATCGCTTATGGGTAATCGCATTAAGATTCTATGAATAGATACATATCTGAAAATTGTGCTGGACGAATTCTCCAAGTACGTAGATACTCAAGTGCCAAGGAGTATGCATGGTCGACAGGCGAGTATGGGCGGAAGTGGACCTCAGGGCTATAAGCCGCAACCTCAAGTCCATACGCGGGGGCATGAACCCGCGCGTGGAGCTCTGCGCGGTGGTCAAGGCCGACGGCTACGGGCACGGTTCTCTGGCCGTTGCGCAGGCCGCGCTTGCCGGCGGGGCGGACAGGCTGGCCGTAGCCTTCGTTGAGGAAGGCATCACGCTGCGCAAGGCCGGCTTCACCTGTCCCATTATCGTACTCGGCTACACCGGCGCCGAGGAAGCGCCGCGGGCCATAAGCTATGACCTTGAACTCTGCGTGGTATCGCTTGAGAACGCGCAGTCCATTGGCATTGAAGCGGCGCGGCTAGGGCGGGTGGCCATGCTGCACCTTATGCTCGATACGGGCATGAACAGGCTCGGCGTGGACTATGCGGAAGCGCCTGAATGCGCCGAGCGCATAGCCGCCCTGCCTTCGCTGAGCCTGGAAGGCGC
>DHVU01000012.1:22481-27720 GCA_002412825.1 Spirochaetaceae bacterium UBA5200 | reverse complement strand
CGGGACTTATAGAGCGAGTTCTATGGCTACGGGGCAGTGATCGGATCCAAGCACCGCATTCTGTATGGACGCGGCTCGCACGGCGGGCCAGAAAGCCTCGTTAACGCAACAGTAGTCGATGCGCCAGCCAACGTTCTTTTCCCGGGCGCGCATGCGGTAACTCCACCAGCTATACTGCCCGGTCTCGCCCGGATGGAAGCGCCTGAAGCTGTCGGCATAGCCTGCCCCAAGGAATTTACCCATCCAGGCGCGCTCTTCAGGCAAATAGCCCGGGTTGCCCTCATTGGCCTTCGGATGAGCCAAGTCTATGGGTTCATGGGCTATATTATAGTCACCGCAGAGCACTATGGACCGTTTTGCGGCTACCAGCTTGTCCATACGGTCAAGCACCGCGTCGCAGTATCGTATCTTGTAGTCTATGCGGGCGCCGGCGTCCTGAGAATTAGGAAAATAAGCGCTTATAAGCACATAATCGCCCATATCGGCTTCCAGATAGCGGCCTTCGTCATCGAATTCGGCTACGCCGAGCAGCGAAAGGGAACGCGGTTCCTGTTTCGCGTACACGACAACGCCCGAATAGCCGCGGCGTTTCGCGCTGGACCAATAGGGCCGGTATACGCCGCCGCCCGGCGCGGCTATCTCGAAAAAATCCTTCGTTAGCTGCGAGGGGTCCGCCTTCGTCTCTTGCAGGCAGATCGCGTCGGCTCCCGAAGCGGACATCCATTCGAAAAGCCCCTTCTGCGACGCGGCGCGTATGCCGTTCACGTTCCAGGACAGTATGCTCGTCATGTTGCGCTCCCCCTATCCTCGTTGCAAGCAGCCCTACGGCGACGACTGTATATCTAGTTCAACGGAAAGCTCCACCGTATACACCTTGCCCCTGAGCGCGGAAAACTTTCGGCTTACCGAATAATCCCCAATTTTACAAAGGAGGGTGTATTCCCCGGGCTCCAGATTGATGCCGGCCCAATCCGCTGCGCTCAGAATCTTGCCGTTCAGGGTGATGGATGCGCCCTGCGGCGCGTAGACGATAAGGCGCGGAGCGTCGGGAACCAGGCTCAGTGCCACGCGGCTGATTTTTCCCGCTTCCACGGCTATAGACAGCACCTCTTCTTTATAGCCGGGAGCGCCCACGCGCAGGGTCCTTAAGCCCTTCTTTGCCACGATAATCGACGCGGTAGCGTCCAGCTTTTTATCATCGAGATATAGGTTAAAATCCAAATCATCCTGGGCGCTATCGAATACGAGGCGTATACCGCCCTCATCGCTGAGTACCGGGCGAACTATCAATCTAAATTCAGCCGCTTCCATGGCTGGAGACAGGCCCTTACCCACCGGAGATAGCTTAAACATGAGCGGATACCGTTTCGGGCCGACTATAGCCGGCAAGAGACTGTAAAATGGGCTCGAGCGCATGGAGTGGGTGCTAACCATGGGTATGCGCAGGGTCATGCTCACCCGGGAAGGCAGTATCTGATTGCTTAAGAGCCCTCCCGAATAATCATAGCCGGCGCCAGGCACCGGAACCACCGCGGTATAGATCGACCAGGCAATAGAAGATTCAGAGCCCTGCAACTCCCGGGGTATGCGCAGCTCCAGCTCGACGCCCTCCATGAAAAGCGCTTCTTCGGGGACAAGTATGCCCACGGCCTCGTTATAGCGAAGGACTACCGTCTTGCCCTCCGGCTGGGCGGGATCAAGCGTAACCGTTTCGGCCACGACGGTACGCAACGCATCCGCCCAGGACCAAGTAGACAGGAGCATAAAGAGGAAAACCGCAGCAAACTGTTTTCGTGTCATGGCCCTTTTCCGGGAAGAAGGCTGGAAGGATCCTTGTGCGCCGTACCCATACGTATCTCAAAATGCAGATGCGGACCGGTAGAGAGCCCAGAAGAACCCACCGCGGCTATGATTGTACCTGATAGTACGCGTTGATTCAACTCGGCGAACACCTTAGAAAGGTGGCCATATACCGTACGCCAGCCGCCTTCATGCTCCAATACCAGCATAAGGCCCAGGGCAGGGTCGTCCTGTATAGCCACGACCCTGCCCGCGCGGGCGGCAAGGACTTCGGTGCCCATAGGCGCGGCTAGGTCTATGCCTTGATGGAAGCGGTCATGGCCGTCTATCGGACTCTTACGCATACCGTACACGCTGGATAGCACGGCCTTGGGCAGGGGGTAGCGGAAGCCTACGTTGAGGAAGAAGGAACGTTCGGTGTTTTGAAGACGCGCAGAGCGGTAGAAGTTAAAAACCACAGGCTGTTTAGGGCCCAGTACCGTCACGCGCTGCCCCGACGCCTGCTCAGTAGCTAGGCGGCCCATGAGTATAAGGTCTATATCGTTCCTGGGCTGCTCAGGCAGGAATATTCCCGGCACGGAAGGCACGAGGAGCAGGGTGTTAGCCGCTATAGCGGAGGGATTGGCGAAGCCGTTCAGGCTCGCGAGGCTTTCATAGGGCAGCGACAGGCGGGCCGCCAGCGAGAAAAGATCCTCGCCGCCCGGAGACAGCCAGAGGCAGAAGAATAGATCGGGGTATACGCCATTGCCGTTTTCCGCGCGATAGGCTTGCGCCACGGCGTCCTGGTGTTGCTTAAAGACCAGGTCCGAAGGCGAAAGGCGCTGCATAAGCGGATAAGGCCGGCCGCTCTCATTCGCGGCCGCGGCCGAAACCAAGAAAACGGCGAGTACGGCGCCCAGGATGGGGCTA
The DNA here is from genome assembly GCA_002412825.1 of Spirochaetaceae bacterium UBA5200. GTDB lineage: Bacteria > Spirochaetota > Spirochaetia > Treponematales > UBA12059 > UBA5200. Next base: position 25,011 of record DHVU01000012.1, on the reverse strand, counting down.
GTATTGAGCGGCCTCACCGTACAAGCCAGCCGCTTCATATTCTGCCCGTTTTTTGACGCCTCTGCGCGGACCGTAGCAGTATACCGAGCACGGCTGCCGTCAGCAAAAGCATATAGAAACCGGCATGCCGCGTGGCTATATACCAGAGCGGCCAGGCAGCAGCAACGCCGGCTAGGAGCACCAGGGCGACGCCGCCCAGGCTGAGGAAGAGGCTCTTGACGAATGCCCCGGCCGAAGCCAAGCATCTAAGGCGCGGCATCGGCAACGCCTTCCTGTACAAGGGCAAGCAATTTTATATAGGCAAGCACCAGAGCAGCCTCCATAGGGCCGAGGCGCTTATACAAGGCGTCGAGCAGACGGGATGAGGGGCTGCCGGCCTTGGACTGTTCATAAAGCTCGGCCACCATGGGCTTAGCGCGCCAGCGCTTGGCTAAGGCCGCGCAGAGTGCCTCCGCCTCTTCCCGCTCATCGGCCGAGAATAGGGTTTTCTGGTTCGGCTTCTTATAAAACGATGCGGGGCCGAGGGAGAGGCTATCGTCGGCGAGCGACTCGTATATGTCGACTACCCTGCTCTCTTTAAAAAAAGACAGGTCTAGGGCTTTCCTTAGCGCCAGCACCGTATCGGTATGGGCATTGGATAGCAGGGCCCGCCGTTCGCTCCAAAAATAGTACAGCAAGGCGGCTACGACGGAAAGGAGCAGCTCGTCGAGCAGCGGTATGGGATCGCGTATAACGATGGACGTAAACAAGTACATGGCTATGAAAATCAAGGCGCTGAGCACTAAGCGTACATAGAAGCCTTTCGACCCGAAATATTCCCGAGCTCCGGCTTCCATGGCTTTATTGAGCTCGCCACGGAGGGCTTCGGTGTCCATGGGCATATCGCCGGTGCCATAGCGGCCTAAGAGGCTATAGCCGCCATGGTCTTTATAGAGCGAAGCGTCGGAAAACGGGCTTAAAATAATGCTGGGAGAGCTCTTGATAATAAACAGATAACGGCGCTTGTCCATAGGCTTTACCCTAGGCTTCACGAAGGCTGGCTGTCAAGCGCTCAGCGTTTATCAAAAGGGCCGCGCAGCACCTCGTCCGCAAGCGCCTTAAGGGCCGGGTCGGCGGGGACGGCATCATGAAGAGCCTCGCGGTTGAGGACGAATACGCCGTCTATCATATCGATCACGTCGGAGCTCTCCCGCGCTTCATCCAGGCTCAGTAGGGCTCCCGGCTCCGCATCTTCTATGGCGATGAGCTCTTCAGGGCTAAGCCGATACGGGGTGGCCGCCCTGCGTATAGGCACGTAGTTGCCTACATAGCCTATGCCGTCCAGGCTTTCAAGCTCGAGGGCGGCCAGGCCGTCATCCTCTTCTACCATAACCTGCAGTTCTTCTATGCGTTCGCGGTCCTCATCGGACAGTAGGGCCACGCCAGCCTCATCGAGCTTGATGGCATCGTCTATAGCCTCTTCAGCCTTTACGGCCAGCTCGTCCACGCCATCATAATTGTTAAAGTAGCTCGCATCGTCGATCTCAAGGAAGCCTTCTTCGTCCCTATAGCCATTGAGGCCGGATAAATCGAGGCACTCAAGAAAGAGCTCGAATTCAAGCTCATCAAGGCATTCATCGCTCTCCTGGCCCATGTCATCGCAGGCTTCCAGCTCCGCCGCTTCCTCCGGCATAACGGTAGCCGGCTCGACGGACCTGCCTTCGGGCGTACCGCTATCGCTTTGCTGAAGGCTGGGTTCCTGATTGACAGCAGCCTGCGTTTCGGGCGGCGCCACCAGGGATTGGATATCTATCTGGTTATCAGCCGGTATATGGAGATCCCCATCGGCAAGTGCATCAAAAGGTGAGGCGAATACCATAGGCTCAAGGGGCGCTTCATCGAATTCAAGCTCTTCAAGCCTATCCCGGGATCGCTGCTCATCGCTTAGCTCAAGTTCATCATTGACGACAGGCGCTTCCATGGGCCTGGCGTCCATATAGCCCATGATATCGGAAAGGTTCGTCTCTTCAACCAGTTCCAGGCCCAGGCTCTCGGGAATAATGGGTAGGTCATCCTCTTCCTGGGAGGCTAAGGCAAGCGCTTCGGCGGACAGACTACCCCATACTGCCTGTTCCTCATCGTCGGAGGCAAGAGCCTCCCCTGCTTCGGGCAAATCCACATCTGCTGGCGCTTCGAATTCTTCCAGTTCTTCCAGTTCCTCAAGCTTTTCTACCGATACCGGCGCTTCTATCGCGTTGAGAGCATTCTCAATTCCTGCCTCATACCGGGCATCAGTTTCTACGATAGGCTCGGACATGGCGCTCGTAGGCTGAGGCGCTACCTCGGCGTCCTCGAATTCTTCAAGCTCTTCGAATTCATCAAGCCCCTCTGCGAGCTTTGCTCCCTCTACGGATGCGGCTTCCTCGAAGGACTCGACGCCCTCTACGGATCCAGCCTCTTCAAAGGCTTGGACTTCCTCTAAGGCTTCAGCTTCTTCTACAGCTTCAGCTTCCTCGAAGGCTTCGACTTCCTCTATAGATTCAGCTTCCTC
>DHVU01000012.1:0-22424 GCA_002412825.1 Spirochaetaceae bacterium UBA5200 | reverse complement strand
CAGCTTCAGCTTCCTCGAAGGCTTCAGCTTCCTCGAAGGCTTCGACTTCCTCTATAGATTCAGCTTCCTCAAAGGCCTCGGCTTCCTCTACGGATTCAGCTTCTTCAATATCCTCTAATTCCTCTACGGACTCGGCTTCTTCTATCGTCTTGGCAATCGGCAGAACAGGAGGGGTCGTAGGACGCGACGGGACGCCGCCTGTGCCAGCCTGCCCAGGCAGGGCGAGCGCCTGTCCCTGTTGGGCGCCGGCGCTCGCTATGACAAAGCTACCCTTACTCAGAGCCTCTTTTAGGAGGGACTCTATGCGGGCTAAATCCAGGCCTTCAGCGCGTTCCGGCCTTCCGGCCAAGATGGCGATGATCTCGTCCCAGCCCTTGTTTATGAGGCTATCCACCTGTTCAGCATGCCGTTTAGCGAAGGAACCCAGCCCCTTCTGCATGCGGCCCTTAACCTCGCCGCGCCTGGCCTCAAGCTCTCGCTTGAGCCGCTCGCTGTCGAGTTCGCCTTTTTTATCGAGGTACTCCTCAAGCATGGACAGCTGGAAATGCTTTATCCTATGGCTCAGCACGGCCATGCGGTCTTGCTTTAGGTTGAGCAGGAGGAAGATAAGCAGGTAGGCGGTAATATAAAACGCGGCCAGCAGCAGCCAGCGCAGTATGGGCGGGAACTGAAACCACGATGCGGGAACGAGGCGGCCGAGCGGGCCGGCGATGCCGTTACGCGAAAAGAGTATGAAACCGTCCGATGCGCCTGAGGAGCCCAGGGGTATGGGCTCCGGCGAGCTGCCAGATACCCAGAGCTCGGCGAGCCGCTCCTTGAGCGCCGTGTCCGACCAGGAAGGCAGGCCGAAGACTATACCCATGCCGATGGGCACAGGGGCTTCGTCTATGCCGATGCGCCTGTCGCGTACGAGATGCTCGACGACCCCCGCGTAGGAGAGATAGAAGACCGCAGTGCCGCGGTAAATGCCGAAGCTATCGGTAAAGGGAAAGCGGTAGGCATAGGCCCGGCGCAGCGGCAGGGAACTTATAAGCGGGGCGGCCGCCTCGCGTACCGCCAATTGGTCGTACGCCTCGTCGTCGCCCTCTCCATAGTTCCGGTAAATGGTCCTGAAGGGTTCAGAGCGCAGGGTATCCGCGGGGAAGCTGCTGTAATGGATGCGCTTGCCTTCCGAGTCGATAAAACGCACGCCAAGAAGGCCCGAGCTCTCCTCGGCGAGTATGCCGAAGGCGCTGGTACGCTGGAAGAGGTCTTCCGAACTTTGATTAGGCAAAAAACTCCGCTTTACGTAGTCCTTATCGAGGATGGAGGCGAAGCGGGCTAAGTTGACCGTGTGGTAGTCGTTGGCCGATGCATTCAGCCCGTCCATGGAGGCATCGACGCTGGAACGCACCCGCGCATCGAAGAAATCGGCCTCTATGAGGTTGAATAGGCCTGAGAACGCCAGCACGGCGAAGGCCGAGGCGAGGAGGGTTGAGATGAGTAAGCTCAGCGTTGCCTTTTGTCCTACGTTCATAGCTTTCATACGATTATCGGCATCAGTAAGCCCATTCCTCAGTGCCATTGCTTGCGGGCCGCCTATCGTATCTATATACTAGCATCTAGTTAAGCCTAAGGAAAGCATGGCCCCGCCGGGAATAGAGCCAGGGCTAAGAGCCCTTGTATGAAAACTTCCAAAACTACCAGAGGAGTATCCGTATGAAAGCAGGATTTGCCGACCGCGTGGCGCGCGCAGCCGCCTCAATACCGTCAAAATATCGCCCCGGCACGGCCGTAGTGCTGGGCTCGGGCCTTTCGGGCATAGTGGAGGGCCTTGGCTACGAGGAATTACCCTTCTCCTCTATAGCGGAGTTTCCAAAGCCTACCGTACACGGGCACAAGGGGCTGCTCTGCCTGTCGGAGAAGAACGCCGTCATGGCAGGCCGCTTCCATTACTATGAGGGGCATTCCATCGACGATGTGGTGCTGCCCATCTTCGTGCTTCACGCCATAGGCGTGCGCACCATTATGCTGACAAACGCGGCAGGCGGCGTGAATAAAGCCTACACGCCCGGAGAACTGGTCATAATCAAGGATCATATCAACTTATTGGGTACCAACCCTTTCATAGGGCCCAATCCCGCCGGCCCCGACGGCAAGCCCTTGGGCGAACGCTTCTTCGACATGGGAACCACCTATACGCCTGAGTTGCGCGCCCTTGTGCAGTCCTGCTCCAAAAAGCCTCTTAAAGAAGGCGTATACGCGGCCTTTACCGGCCCCTCCTACGAAACGCCTGCCGAGGTGCGCATGGCCTCCGTCATGGGCGCCGACCTCGTGGGCATGTCAACGGTGCCCGAGGCCATAGCGGCGCGCTACCTGGGCATGCGCGTCATGGGCCTGTCCTGCGTTACCAATATGGCCGCGGGTATTAGCGACGAGCCCCTTGCGCACGACGAGGTGGTAGCCGTAGGCAAGCGGGTGGAAGCCGAGCTTAAGGCCCTCATCATGGACGTGCTGGCTAAGCTCTAAGCCTTCTTAAACGCACGATTCCCGCCATGAAAGCCCTTGATCGCTTCACAGCCGACGCCATTGAGGCTCTCCGCGACGCCATTGAGGACGCGGGGGGCAACGAAGTGTTCGTGGCGGGCAAGCTGGACGCCAAGGGCATGGTAAGCGAGCTTGCCGTGGCAGCCCGCGGCGCTAAGGCCAGCGTGCCCGCCATAGCCGGCTACCTTGACCGCGGCGATGTGCTCATCCATAACCATCCTTCGGGCCAGCTTACGCCCAGCGACGCGGATATTGGCATAGCGTCGCGCGCGGGAGAAAACGGCGTGGGCTCCTATATCGTGGACAACGCGGTGATCGAAGTCTACGTGGTGGCCGAACCGGTTCGAGCCAGGGCTCTCCTGGCTCTGAATGAAGACCAGCTGGCGGGGGTGCTGGAAAAAGGCGGCAAGCTGGCCTCCAGGCTGCCCGGCTACGAGGCGCGCGAAAGCCAGCTCCAGCTAGTTCGCAGCGCCGTGCGCGCACTGAACGAGGGCTACGTGCTCGCCGCCGAGGCCGGCACGGGCGTAGGCAAGTCCTTCGCCTACCTTATACCGGCTATGGCCTGGGCGGCCCGCAACCAGGAACGCGTCGTCGTATCCACGGCCACTATAAATCTGCAGCGCCAGCTCATGGATAAGGACATACCCCTCGTCGCATCCATTTTTAAGAAAGCGCTCAAGGCCGTGCTGGTGAAAGGGCGCGGCAACTATCTCTGCATAAACCGCCTGCGCGAGGCATTGGATGAGGAAGGGCTCTTCGCCGCCGAGGACCATCCCTTACGCAGCATAGAAGCCTGGTCCCTTAATACCCAGAGCGGGGACCGGGCCGACCTGTCGTTCTGGCCCGAGGACGCGCTATGGAGCAGGGTATGCTCAGAGGCCGACGAATGCCTTAACATGCGCTGCCCCCAGCGCGAGCAATGCTTCGTCCTCAAGCTGAAACGGGATTCGGCGGACGCCGACATACTGGTGGCAAACCACCACATACTCTTCAGCGACCTTGCCGCCAGGCAGGCAGGGGCCGGCTACGAGAACGCCGTCGTCCTGCCCCCTTTTAACGCTATCGTATTCGACGAGGCGCATGCCATTGAATCAAGCGCGACGAGCTTCTTCTCCGACGAACTGGCCAAGTTCTCCGTATTCAAGCAACTAGGACGGCTCTACCGGGAACGCCGCGGACGCAAATTCGGCCTTATCGTACGGCTACAGAACATAAAGAACCTACCGCCCGGCGTGCTTAAGCAATTTCCCGACGCCGCCGACGCGCTGCGCGAGGCCATGGAAACGGTGGACCGCGCCGCCCTAGGCCTCATAGGCGGAGGCATGAACTATAGGCTGGTCGATAAGAGCGAAGCGCTCTGCCAGGCGCTGCTCGACCCTCTGGGCGTCCTTGAGCGCGCTCTCCTGGCTATAGCTCATCTGCTCAAAGAAGCGCTTGAAGCGGTGCCCGAGGACGCTGCTCAGGAGCAGCCAGTCCATGAGGCTACGCTCGCCCTCAAGCGCTTCTCGACTATAGCGGGCATATGCGCCCGTTTCCGCGGATTCGAGGACAGCCCCGAAGAGGTGTTCTGGCTGGACCGCGGCAAGACGGCCCAGGGCGAGGCCTTCGCACGGCTCTGCATTACGCCTCTCGATATAAGCGGACGCATGAACGAGGCCGTGTTCGAGCCCTATCGGGCCGTCATATGCGTGTCGGCTACGCTGGCGGTAGCCGGCTCCTTCGAGTTCTGGAAGCGCCGCGTGGGCCTCTACCTGGCCGACCAGCGCGCGCTCTGCGAAGACTTTCCCTCGCCCTTTCCCTTCGAACGCAATGCCCTGCTCTGCGCGCCCAGCGACGCGCCGGACCCCAGCGCCCCGCATTGGCAGGAATGGATAAACGAGGCCGTCGGCCGGCTCGTGGAAGCGTCGGAGGGACGGGCTCTGGTGCTCTTCACCTCGTATACGAGCCTGCGCTCAGCCTGGGAAGCGGTTAAGCCGCGGCTGGACGCGCTGGGCATAAGCGCTTTCAAGCAGGGCGACGATGAGCGTTCCCGGCTCCTAGACCGCTTCAAAAGCGACATAGCCAGCGTACTCTTCGCCACCGACTCGTTCTGGGAAGGCGTGGACGCCCCGGGCGATACCCTCAAGCTCGTTATCATCACAAAACTGCCCTTCCGGGTACCCACTGATCCCGTGCAGATGGCCCGCGCAGAAGCCATAGAGCGCAGGGGCGGCAACGCCTTCATGGATCTCTCGCTGCCCGAGGCGGTGATACGCTTCAAACAGGGCTTCGGCAGGCTCATACGCCATTCCGACGACACCGGCGCCGTGGCCGTGCTCGACGTACGCCTCTTAAAAAAGCGCTATGGACCGCTCTTCGTATCCTCGCTTCCCAAGACCCGCAGCAGCTTTAAGCCGCTTGACGCCCTCATAGAGGATCTGCGCGGCTTCCTTGCCCTGCCCTGATTCCCGCACCGGCCGCTCAAGCCCATCCGTATTACGCTTCACATAAGCCATAGCCGCGTATACAATGCCAGCGATGGCCATCTATCCGCTGGAAAATAGCGTGCAGACCTATGCCTGGGGAGACCCCGACCTTATACCCGCTTTTTTAGAGCGCCCCAATCCCGCGCGCGAGCCCTGGGCAGAGCTCTGGCTCGGCGCCCATCCTAAGGCCCCCTCACTGGCCCTGCTGCCCGACGGCCAAAAACTGCCGCTTAACGAGCTCATAGCGCGCGACGCGAAAGCCAGCATGGGCCGAAGCGCGGAAAGCTATAAACGTCTGCCCTTCCTCTTTAAAATGCTGGCCGTGGCTCGGCCCCTATCGCTGCAAGCCCACCCCTCCAAGCATACCGCCCTGCGCGGCTATCGCCGGGAAGAGCGGGCCGGACTCATGATCGACCCTGCCGAGCGCAGCTATATAGATAGCCAGCACAAGCCTGAGTTCATCGTGGCTATGGATCGTTTCGAAGGCATATGCGGCTTCAGGCCCATCGATGAAATATTGCGTAACATACGCGTGGTAGCCGGAGAAAACTGGCTGGCCTACGCCGGCCGCCTATCGCGCTACCAGAGCAAGATGGAGCTGGCCCTGGTGTTCTATAATTTCCTATCGCTTGAATCCTCGGCACGCGGCAAGCTGCTCCGGCTCGCGCGACAGCGTATTGACCGCATACTGGTAGGCGCCAGGCCCGACTCCGCCGAGACGCGCGCCTTCGGCTGGATACCCAGGCTCATGGATGCCTTTCCTAACGATATGGGCGCGCTTGCGCCGCTCATGCTCAACTGCTTCGATATAAGCTCCGGAGAAGGCCTCTACGTAGCCCCCGGCCAGCCTCACGCATATTTCCGCGGCTGCGCCCTGGAGGTTATGGCCAATTCTGACAATGAAGTGCGGGCGGGTCTTAGCCACAAGCGAAAGGATTTAGCCGAATTCATGGCCGTGCTGGATTTCACGCCCGCGCCATTGAGCGTTTCCCTACCCCACTGTCAAGGCGAAGGCGAGAAAAGACGCGGCTGCATATGCTCATATGCCATCGATTCGGAGGAATTCAGCCTTGCCATAATCCGCGCGAGCGGCCCGAGCCAGCACTATGCCAGAATCCCAGCGCCGGAAATACTCCTCTGCGTGGAAGGCGCGCTGCAGCTTCGCAGCTCTTCAGGCGCAAACTATCCGTTGCAGCGCGGCTCGTCGCTTTTCGTGGAGGCCTGCGAGGATGGCTATGAGCTGGCCGGCCGGGGCATGATCTACCGGGCATCGGTAGGCGCCGCGCTCAAGGGCTTGGAGCCATGACGCTCTGGGCAGACGCGGACTCGCTGCCTAAGGAAGTCCGCGAACTTGTAGCCAGACGGGCGAGCCTGCCCGCATCAGGCATACGCGCCGTATTCGTAGCCAACCGGAAACTGCCCCTGCCGCCGGGAGCTAACCTGACCGCGGTAATCGTAGGGCGGGCCGGGTCAACGGCGAAAAAAACGGCGGAACCCGAAACAGCGCCTAACAAAGCAGCTGCAGAGGACGCGGACTCGTATATCCTGGCTCGGGCATCGGCTGGCGACATCATCGTTACCAGAGACATACCGCTGGCCTCCCGCGCCATAGCCCAGGGCCTCATAGCGCTCAATGACCGCGGCGAACTGTGGACAGCGGATACCGTGCGCGAGCGCCTGTCACTGCGCGACCATGCGGAAGCGCTCAGGAAGGCCGGGCTCGTACCGGAGCTAAACAGGAATAGGCTCTTCGGCCCTAAGGAGCGCGGCGCCTTTGCAAACGCCCTGGACAAGGCCCTGCTGCAAGCCAGGCGCGGCCTTGAAGAAGCGCCTGCGGAACAAGCCCTGCCCTAAGGCCCATACTTCTTAAGCAGGAACTCATACCGCGTCTTGAGTATAGAGCGCTTTTCAAGGTCATACGGGCCATAGCGTATGGGGGACGAAAGTATGGCAACCAGCCTGGCCATCTGCGCCACGCTGAGGTTTTTTACCGCCCTCTTATAATGCCAGGCTGAAGCGGCCTCGACGCCGAATACCCCCTTGCCCCATTCTGCCCAGCTGAAATACAGCTCCAGTATGCGTTCCTTGGGCAGGATGAGTTCCAGCTCAAGGGCTATGATCAATTCCAAGTATTTTCGCAGATAGCTCTTGGTCGGCACGAGGAAGAGCGTACGCGCCAGCTGCATGGTGAGCGTTGAGCCGCCGTACAAGGGCTGGCCTATGGCCTTGTTCAGGTCGGAGGCGCGCTTAAAGGCCTCAAGGTCAAAACCATGGTGCGTATAGAATTTATAGTCTTCAACCGCGACGAGCATGAGGCGCAGGGTCTTGGGTAAGGCCGCCAAGGTACTGGGCAGGGGCTTTTGTATGGTCCAGCCGTCCAGGTACTTACGCGACAGAGCCAATACCGTTACCGGCGGATCCACGCTCCTATAGCAGAAAATGAGCAGGGAGGTGGCGGCTATGAAGGCAATATGCGCATAGGCTATGAGCCGCAGCGCGCGCAGGCCCCAACGCCTCAGCGGCTTGAGCGCTAAAGAGCGCTTCCGACCGCCAGTGGCTGGCGCTGGTGTGGCTGTAGCCGGGCGTACGCCCAGCCTGCTTCCCCGGGGGGCCGGCAGAGAGGGTAAGCGCGCGCGGCGCTCCCCGCTACCCAGTTCAGCGCACAGCGCCGAGCGTAAGCGGCGGGAACAGGCTCCATAGGCAAGCCATGGTTGCAGGAAGGAGCCCACAAAACGGCAGGCGCGGGCCGCGGCCTGCGCTAAGGAACGCACAGAGCATCGCGCGCGCTCAATAAGCCATGTACACACGCGCGGGGCCAGGCGGAGCGGAGGCCTATTCAACGCGGCGGATTTTCTGGATTGAGGGTACATTGCGTAAATTCCGTTCCACGATACGGGCGTCCTCGGGGCTGGCGAAGGCCATGGTAAAGGAGCCGGTAAGCCCGTCCCGCTCCACCTCGAGCCTGCCTTCGGTGAGCCTGCCGCCGTTCTTTTTCGCAGCATTCTCTATCTCCGAGAAGAGATCGGCGGATTTCTTGGACCACACCCGATAATGGCGAATAAGGCCCTGGCTTGCCTCCCAGCTCACTTCCACGCGGCGCTCGGCGAACTCGCTTATGCCCGGCAGGTTCTTGCAGCCTGCCTTATGCACGATGATGCCGCGGCCGCGGGACACGTAGCCGACGATGCGGTCCCCCACGCTGGGCTTGCAGCAGCCGGCGAAGCGCACCATTAGGCTGCCCGCTCCTACCACGCTCAAGCCCGCCTTGTGGCTGTCGGTAACCTCGTTGGGCTTATACGGCCTAAAATCGACTACCGAGCCTGAGTCCGGCTCATAATCGTGGCGGCGCAGGTCCGGCTCAAGCCTGGGTTCGGGAGCCTTGGCTTTATCCTCGCCCTTGTCCTTCCTGCCCTCGCCCTCGTCGCGTTTCCGGGCCACCACGTTCTTGTCTATAGCCAGTACCTGACCCTCGTTGACGAGCCACTGGCGTATCTTGCCCCTGGCCTTGCTGGTCTTTACGGCCTTGAGCCAGTTAAGGTTGGGGTGCGCGGTGGCGCTGGTCTGGATATCCACCACCTGCGTGTTTTTCAGGCGCGAGTCCAGGGGCACGATGGAGCCGTCGGCCTTAGCAGCTATAGTGCGGTTGCCGACATCGCTGTGGATGGCGTAGGCGAAATCAAGGGGCGTGGAGCCGGCGGGCAGCTCGATGGCGTCGCCGCGCGGCGTGAACACGAAGATGGAATCTTTAAGGAGCTCCCGCTTTATGTCCTCGAGGAATTCGTCGCCGGATTCGAGGATGGCGCTCCAGTCCTTAAGGCGGCTGATAAGGCTCAGGTCCTCGGGCCGCACGATCTCGTGGCTAGAGCCTTTTTTATAGAGCCAATGCGACGCTATGCCGTATTCGGCTATCTGATGCATGGCCCTCGTGCGTATTTGAATCTCTAGGAGCGTGCCGTCCACGGCAAGCACGGTGGTATGGAGGCTGCGGTAGCCATTGGCCTTGGGCATGGCTATATAGTCCTTAAAGCGGCCCTCGAGAGGCTTCCAGAGCCTATGAACGATGCCTACGAGGGCATAGCACTCGCTCTCGCTATCGCAGAGGAGGCGCAGCCCGGACAGGTCATAGAGCTCCTCGGCTCCCTTGCCGCGCTTGCGCATTTTCTGGTAGATGGAATAGAAGTGCTTGGCCCGCGCGTTCACGTCCACGACGAAGCCCTCTTCCGCCGCGGCGGCGACGATGTCAGCGCTCGCCTGCGCAAGAAAAGCCTGGCGTTCGTCCTTCTTGCCGGCGACTATGCGCTTTATCTGGTCAAAGGCTTCTCTGTTAATTTCCTTTAATGCCAGGTCCTCTAGTTCGTCCTTAAGCCAGCTTATGCCAAGGCGGTCGGCTAAAGGCGCGAACACGTCTATGCATTCCGTAGCTATGCGCTTGCGGTCCTCTTCATCCAGCCACTTAAGCGTGCGCATATTGTCCAGCTTGTCCGCGAGCTTGACTATGATGACGCGCAGATCCTTAGTCATGGCGAAGAGCATTTTGCGTATGGTCTCGGCTGCTTGTATAGTCTTGTTCTTGGCCTTGAGGGATGCCATGCGCGCCAGTTCCTCGACCAAGCCGGCTACGCGCGGGCCGAAGCGCTTGTCGATCTCAGCCTTAGCCGCGGTTCCGGCCTTGCCGTCCTCTAAGGTGTGGTGCAAGAGCCCGGCCACGACGCTGTCGGCGTCCATGCCCATGCTCGCGAGCAGGGCGGCGACCCGCTCAAGGTGCGTGTACGCGGGCTCGCCGGAAGCGCGGAGCTCGCCCTCATGCAATTGCCGGGCCCAGGCCTCTGCGTTGCGTATCTTATCCCTATCTTCGGGGCTGAAGCGATCGAGATGATCGTCCAAGCGTTCTTCGTATTTCATGGCCGCACTCCCAGCGCTACCCGATCATGACCTGCGAGGTCGCGCAGTACCCGCAGATCCTTAAAGCCCTGTTTTGCGTATATGGCGCGTACGGCCTCTCCCTGCTCGTCGCCTATTTCCGCGGCGAGCGTACCGCCAGGCGCTAAGAGCGCCCAGGCCTCTGCCGCTAGGGGCGCGTAAAAGGCAAGCCCATCAGGGCCGCCGTCCAGGGCATCCCGCGGCTCGGTATTGCCTCCGGCCCGTATGCAGTCGCTTAAATCGCTCGTCACGTAAGGCGGATTTGCCGTGATAAGGTCCAGGGGCCCGCGCGCCGCCGAGAGCACCGAGCCGATCTCCATAGGCAGGGCCACGCCGAGCAGGGCAAGGCAATTGCGTTCGCAGAGCTTGAGCGCGTCGGCTGAATAGTCCGACAGGCTCATGTCCAAGTCAGGCCGCTCGGCGGCTATGCTTATGCCCACGCAGCCGGAACCGGTAAAGCCGTCGTGCGCCCGCAGCCTTGGCCCGGACGGGCTTACCGGCGGCAGGGCCAGCAGAGCCGACTCGACGAGCAGTTCGGTTTCCGGCCGCGGTATGAGCGCCCGCTCATCAACCAGAAAGGAGCGGCCGTAGAATTCCTTCTCTCCCGTTAGGTAGGCAAGGGGCTCGCCGCGGGCGCGCCTTGCGACGAGGCCGCGGTAGAGCAGCAGCGACTCAAGAGGAAGCCCATCGGGCAGGAGGGCAAGGACCCTATCGCGGCCGCAGCCCAAGACGCTGGCGAGCAGCAGGCTAGCGTCTAAGAAGGGCGATTCGGGAAAGGCGGCGCCTATCGAACGCGAGCCTTCCGCGACCGCCTCGCGCAGGGTCACTAGAACTCGGCCTTGAGCGCGTCCTCGCGGGCGCGCATACCGAGCCCTTCTATGATTTCGCTCATGTCGCCCTGCATGAACAGGTCGAGCTTATAGAGGGTAAGGTCTATGCGGTGGTCGGTAACCCGGTTCTGAGGAAAGTTATAGGTGCGTATGCGCTCCGAGCGGTCGCCCGAGCCTATTTGGCTCTTACGATCAGCGGCGCGTTCGGCGTTTTTCTTGTCTTCCTCAAGCTCGAAGAGCCTGGCGCGCAGTACGCGCATGGCCTTGGCCTTGTTCTTGATCTGGCTCTTTTCATCTTGGCAATGGACGACGAGGCCGGTGGGTATATGGGTGAGCCTGACGGCTGAGTCCGTGGTATTCACGCATTGGCCGCCGGGACCTCCGGCGCGCATGACGTCCACGCGCAGGTCCTCGCTCCGTATGTCTATTTCGGTTTCCTCGGCCTCGGGCAGCACGGCCACCGTAACCGCGCTGGTGTGTATGCGGCCCGAGCCCTCGGTGGAGGGCACGCGCTGCACGCGGTGCACGCCGGACTCCCAGCGCAGCTTGCCGAACACGGCCTCGCCGGTCATGGAAAAGATGATTTCCTTGAAGCCGCCCATGCCGCTCTCGCTGGCGCTCATCACCTCAACCTTCCACTTCTGCTCGTCGGCGAAGCGCGTATACATGCGGTACAGATCCGCGGCGAACAGGGCGGCTTCTTCGCCGCCGGTGCCCGCGCGTATCTCCATGATGGTATTCTTGTCGTCAAGCGGGTCGCGCGGAATGAGCAGGAACTTTACCCGCTCCTCCATCGCTTCCTTGGCGGACTCAAGCGAGCGCAGCTCTTCCTTGGCCATGTCCCGAAGCTCGGGATCAGCCTCGTCCTTGACTATGGCCTTAGCGCCGTCCAGGTCCGAGAGCAGCTTCTTATACTCGGCGAAGAGCGCCACAATCGCCTCAAGATGGGAGCGCTCGCGCATGATATCCTTGAAGCGGCGAGGGTCCTTGGACACGGAAGGGTCGGATACAAGCTCGGTGAGTTCATTATAGCGGGCCTGTACCGCTTCGAGGCGGTCTATCACGGCGCTAGCTTTTCCTTGAAGTAAGGGCAGTTGTATACGACTATTTCCATCTCGGCGTCGGAGGAGGGGTTTATATCGTCCACGTTATCCGCGAGCTTACGCTGGATGCGGCAGTTCTTGTCGGATTTGCAGAGCGGGCAGGCCCCATTGCCCCGGGGGTTTATTTCTAGCTTCATAGCGTTAAAAATACCAAAAACAGGCGCGCAGCGCAAGCTGCCTGCACGGCTTGTATAAGCGGGCTTTTTTGCTCTAGTATTCTTGTATTATGCTAGACTTAAAATTCATTCGCGACAATATCGATGCGGTGCGCGCCAACATAGCCGAGCGCTACATGGACGCGGACCTTGACCTGGTCGTACGCCTCGCGGACGAGCGGACGGCGGCCATAAAAGCGCTGGAAGACCAGCGGCGACGCCGTAACGAGGTGGCCCAGGCCATGAAGGCCAAACTCGGCGATGCCGAGCGCCAAGCGCTTATCGACGAAGGCAAAGCCCTCAAGGACGCCATAGCCGGACTCGAAGCCCGCCTCTCAGAGGTGGAAATCGAGCTTAAGGCCGCCCATGCCAGGATACCCAACATGGCCCACCCCGACGCCCCGCGCGGCAAGGAAGACAAGGACAATCTCGAAGTTAAGCGCGTAGGCGAGCCCACGCGCTTTTCCTTTGAGCCCAAGGACCATGTTACCCTGGGCGCTGAGCTGGACCTCTTGGACTTCGACACGGCCACCCGGGTAACCGGCACCAAATTCTACTACCTTAAGAACCAAGGCGTCATACTCGAGCTTGCCCTTACCCGCTACGCCCTCGACCTGCTCATGGCCAAGGGCTTTATGCCCTTCTCAACGCCGGACCTGGCCAAGACGGAAATATTAGAAGGAATTGGTTTCAATCCCCGCGGCGCGGAGAGCAATGTATACCAACTGGCCGACGAAGACCTTTGCCTTATAGGCACCGCGGAGATAACCTTAGGCGGCTATTATTCGGGCCGTACCTTCAGCAAGGACGAGCTGCCCTTGAAGCTCGTGGGCCTTTCGCACTGCTTTAGGCGCGAAGCCGGGGCTTCAGGCCAGTTCTCCAAGGGCCTGTACCGCGTGCACCAGTTTACCAAGGCCGAGATGTTCATATACTGCCTGCCTGAGGATTCGGGACGCTACCATGAGGAACTTCGCGCCATAGAAGAAGAAATCTTCTCAAGCTTAGGGCTGCCCTTCCGCGTAGTGGACACCTGTACGGGCGACTTAGGCGCTCCGGCTTACCGCAAATGGGACTTGGAAGCCTGGATGCCCGGCCGCAACGGCGGGGAATGGGGCGAGGTGACGAGCACGTCCAACTGCACCGACTACCAGGCGCGCCGCCTCAACGTCAAGTACAAGGACGATGATGGCAAAAACCAGTACGTGCACATGCTCAACGGCACGGCCATAGCCTGTTCGCGCGCCATCGTGGCCATACTGGAAAATTACCAGGAAGCCGACGGCGGGGTGCGCATGCCTCCCGCTTTAGTGCCGTACTGCGGTTTTGACCGTATAAATCCTAAATAGTTCCTCGAAGCTTGTGTTTCGGGGCTAAGCACCCCATCAGGTAGTGCTTGTATAATCAATACGCCGCTACGGCGGGTGGCACTGCTCGCGCAGCCACAAGCTTCGGGGAACTAGAAGAATACCAGACCCGGCTGCGTGCTCGCAGCATTAAAAAAACCGCCGTACTTGGCGGTTTTTTTAATCTAGTTCGCTGAAGGCTATATGCCCATGCGCTGCTGAAGGATCTTACGCCAGTCGAATTTCTCGCCTTCTTTTTCCCAGGGTATGCGGCGCTTTATGATAAAGGTGGTATGGGACTTGTCCTTGAACTCGATAACGGCGAAGGCTCCGCGGCCAATATAGCTGATCTTCTCGTTGGGCTCGAGGCGCTCGGATTCGTTGAGCGAGGCTAAGGCGCAATCGAAATGGACGGAACCGCTGCCATCCCGCGTGGCTATAGCGTTCGAGAGGTCGAAGATTTGCTTTTCGCAGATGGCACAGCTTATCGGGGGTAGTTCGGGCCGGGCTGGGCGCGACTCTTCGCGGCTGGCAGAGCGGTCGCGTCCGCGGCGCCCGAAACGCCTTCTAAAGTCCTTGTTTCCGTCCGCCATATGCCGCTCCATAGCCTTCCATGATTTCGGCGCTCATAACCTGTGCTATACGTTGAATGGCGCCGGCGAGGTATGCCTCATCATGCACTTTTCTCTTGAGTTCTTCAAGTCTGATTTTTTCCCTTTCGGGATCCCTCGTAGGCGTCATGCTTTCTCCGAGAAGGCGCTTTCCAAATATAACTCGACCTTATCGCCGCGTACGGCCGCAAGGTCAAATCGCTGCGCCATCAGTTCAAATTCTCGATGATATACGAGGAAGAGTTTAGCCGTTTCGATGATACGGCGTCGTTTATTCGCGCCTACGCTCCTTGAGAGCGACTCTATGCCGTAGGCGTCGACCCGTTTTACCTCGACGAAGCTTATCACCTGGTCCTTTACGGCAACGATATCGAGCTCGCCGGGGCCCTTTCGCCAGTTCTTCGCCTCTATGTGCCAGCCCCGCTGGGTGAGCCAGGAGGCCGTGAGGTCCTCCGCCTGGCTGCCGAGCCTTGTTCTACTCGGCGGCCGCGGGGCTGGAAGCTCGGTCAAGAGGCGATTTCCAGCTCCTTAGGGTCGATAGCGCGGGCTATGAACATAGACTTCTCGGTAAGAAGGTCGAGCACGTCGCCCGTATCGTCCTTAAAGTGCTTGCCGAATTCATCGACGATAATCTTAATCTTGGGCCGTAAGGGCGCGTCGGCATGGGTTTCAAGCACCCGCGCTATAGCCGCGTTATTGAGCAGCACGAGCGAGCCTATGGGGTAGATGCCCATGCTGCGTATGAAGGCCTTGAGCACCTCGGGGTCGAAACGGCGACCGTTGTCCGACAGAAGGTTTTTCATGGCCGCGTAGCCTATCATGGAATTGCGGTAGGGTTTCTGGCTTACCATGGCCTCAAAGGCGTCTGCAACGGAGGCTATGCGCGCCAGTATGTCTATATCCACGCCCGAGCTTTTGCGGGGATAGCCTCCGCCGTCCCAGCGTTCATGGTGCTGCAGTCCCACGAGCCCCACGTCGTCGGGGTACTGAAGCTCCTTCGTGATTATTCGATAGGACAGCAGTGGATGCGCGCGCATTTTCTGGGCTTCCTCGGGGCTTAAGCTGCCTTTTTTGGATACGAGCTCCTCGGGCAAACGGAGCATGCCCGCATCGTGAAGCAGGGCCCCGGCAGCAAGATGCGATAGCCTATGAGGCGGAAGTTTCAAGGCCTGCCCTATCATGACCGAAAGAATCGAGCAGTTTATGCCCGCGCGCGCGTGGTCGTAGCCCTGCATGTCAGAAGACAATATGGCAGATACTAACTCCGCGTCCCTATCGCGAACAAGGCCGAGCACCTCCTGGGCGAGCTTATCGACGATCTTCGGCTCTATCTTCTCTGCCGCCGCTATCTTATCCAGAATAATCTTGAGCCTATCCACCATGCTCGCGTACTCGGCGTAGAGCTTGTGGTCACTAAAAGCGGCAAGGCCCTTTTTAACGTTAGCTTGAGCCTTGGGCTTGCCCGTCTGCTGGTCTACCTGCTCGCCCTCACTGTATACATACAGAATGCCCCACTGCTTAAGCCCTTCCAGATCCTTGGCGCGCACTGGCTCCCCTGCGGGAACGAGCAAATTCTGGGCGTCCACGTACACATCGGCGGTGAAGGTGGTTCCTGCCTCGATCTTCTCTACGGGATACTTCTTTTTCATCTTCCAACATTCCTTATTGCTATAAATACCTTTGCCACTAAGTCCCAATAATCCGGCGGTACTAACTGCCCCAGGTCGAAGGGCAAGAGGGCTTCCGCAAGTACGGGATCCCGTACCAGGGGCACACCCAGTTCTCCAGCCCGCTTTATAGCCCGCTCAGCTGCCAGCCCGGTAGCCTTGCCCACTATTATCGGCGCGGGCAATGTTTCATCGTAGCGTAACGCTACCGCTTTAGGCATCGCTGTCCACCGCCTCGTAAGCGATTAAATCGTCCGTGCCGCCAAGCGGATCTACGGATATAAAAGCTCCCAAGCCAAGCCTCGATACAGCGAGCCTCTCAGGCTCGGAATCGGAAAAAAATTTCAGTGCCTTCGCCGTGCCTTGGCCGTGAAGCTCTACTAAACGCCGCGAATGCTCATCGCGTAGGTCCACGACCAAGCGTTCCGCGCTTTTAGTAAAGTAATTATAGAGTATACGGAAAAAACCGCAAAAATCAAAGCCTTCCGCTCGTAGGTCAAACGGCGCGTACAGCCAGCCTAAGCCTTCCTGGTTGGGAGCGGCTAAGGTGCGCAATTCCTGGGAGCTCAGGGCCGCTATGACGGCGGACTTAAGCATAGCCTCCAGGGCTGCTTCGTCTGCGTCGCCGCTTGTGGGAGGCTTACGGCCCTGCCCGCCGTCCTCAGGCTGCCCCTGCTGCTGTCCATGGCCTGAGCCATACTGAGGCAGAATATCATCGATCCCTATACCCTCAGGATCAAGACCGGCGGCAAGAGCGCGGGCCGCGAGCCTTGCGCTTTCGGGGTCCTCGCGCCGAGCCATGGCCCTTCTCATAGTCTTTATATTCGTGTCGCTGAGGGGCAGGCTCTCGCCCATAAGGGCGGCTACGGCGATGCGCGAAGCGGCGTCGTTGGGCAGTTTCAGCGAGGCGAGGAGTTCGGCTATGCGAGAGGATGGCACGGGAGCGCCGGTTTTGAGCAGGCTACCGTCCTTACTCATATGGGCGGCATACAGAGCTCCTGGCTCTAGGGGCCGTTCAGCCCGCGCCGACAGGCGCTTGCCGTCTACCAGCACGGACCAGAGGCCGCTGGGTAGCTTCCCTTCTGCGCGGACAAATACAAAAGCGCCGGTATCGGGCCTTGCGGCCGATCCGACGCTTTGTATACGCGAAATGCTGTTCGCTGTGTCGCTGCCAGGCAGCCTCACAGCCAATGCGTTAGGCCTTGGCGGCCAGGGAGCGTACTGGAGGCTTGCGGCCGCCTAAGAGCTCCTTGATCTTGGCTTTCTTGCCAATCTTCTCGCGGATATAGTAGAGCTTGCCCCGGCGCACCTTACCGCAGCGAAGAACCTCAAGTTTGTCTATCCTGGGTGAGTGCATGGGGAATACGCGCTCGACGCCTACGCCGTAGGAGTTCTTGCGCACAGTGAAGGTCCTGGAAAGACCCGCGTTCTTGATGGCTATGACGAGGCCTTCGTATATCTGGATACGCTCGTTCTTGCCTTCTACGATCTTAAAATGAACACGTACGGTATCGCCGGCCTTTACGTCCGGAAGTTCCTTAGCCTGTTCGGCGCTCAGCATCTTAATAAGGTCCATTTATTCGCCCCCCTGTTCCGTTAATTCGCGTATCAAGGCTCTGAGCTCTCCCTCGAGTCCCTTGCCCTGGAGCAGATCGGGACGGTACAACAAGGTCTTCTCAAGCCGTTTCTTAAAGCGCCATCGTACGATGTTCGCGTGATGCCCCGAAACGAGGACGTCCGGGACCTGCATCGTATCATAAAGAGCAGGCCGTGTATACTGGGGGTACTCAAGGAGCCCGTCCTCGAAGCTCTCTTCCTCGAGGGATTCCCCGGTAATAACGCCCGGTATGAGCCTATAAATGGCATCCACGAGCACAAGCGCGGCTATCTCGCCTGAGGAGAGCACGTAGTCGCCTATGCTTATCTCGTCGCTGACATAGCGCTCGATGACGCGCTGGTCTATGCCCTCGTAGCGGCCGCAAAGCACGACGAGGCGCTCTTCGCTGGCAAGCTCCCTGGCATAAGCCTGGTTAAAAAGCCTGCCGCCCGGGCTCATGTACACGACCCGCGCTCCGCCTGCACCAGCGCCGGCAGCATCGAGAGCGGCCGCCAACGGCTCGATCTTCATCAGCATGCCCGGTCCGCCGCCGTAGAGTTCATCGTCGCACTTGCGGTGCTTATCGACGGCAAAATCGCGTATATCGGTGAGCTTGTAGCTCACCAGGCCGCGCTCCACGGCGCGCGCCATGATCGAATTCTCAAAGAAGCCCCGCACTATTTCGGGGAACAGGGTCAAAAGCTCTACGTTCATTCCAGGATCCAGGGAGCCAAAAGCTCTATGCGCTTGGCTTCCACGTCCACCGTCCCGGTGAATTCCTTGCGGAAGGGCACATAGGCGCTGCGGCCGTCAGGTAGGATCGCCTCAAGCAGTTGCCCGCCGCCGGTTTCGCACACCGCGCTCACGCGGCCGAGCTCGCGCTCTCCGTCCATAAGCCGGCAGCCCACAAGCTCACTGTAGTAATACTCGTCCTCGCCCTTTGGAGCGCCTTGATCACGGGGCACCCACAGCTCAAAGCCCGCAAGCGCCTTGGCGGTCTCGGGGCTGTCGTAGCCGCTAAACTTTATAAGCACGCCGTTGCCATGAGCCTCTACCTCTTCTATGGCAAGCGAGAGCGATTTATCGCCCTGCTTGAGCAGGGCGGACTTGAGGCGTAGGAAATGTTCAATTTCTCCGGAATAGGTGGAGGCCTTCAAGCGCCCCTCCAAACCGTGGGGGGCGCCGAGGCGTCCTATAGCAAGCTCATCCATGTCAGTCCAGTATGGACAGGCGCACGTCCTTGCCGCCGCGGGTAGCCGCTGCGGAGAGCAGTGTCCGAATAGCCTTGGCTATGCGGCCGCGTTTGCCTATTACCTTGCCTATGTCGTCCTGTGATACTCTGAGTTCGATGACCGTGGCCTCATCGGTTTCCACCTCATTGACGGAAACTCCGGCCGGATCGTCCACGAGCGACTTGGCGATGTATTCTACGAGGTCGCGCTCCATGGATCGCTCCTTTCAAAAATTTCTAGCCGCGCGGGCGGGCATGGCGTCGCCAAAGGCAAGCCCCTACCCGTACGCTTAGGCCAGGCGGATATTCTGCTTATTGAGCAGGCTCTTGACGGTGTCGGAGGGCTGAGCGCCCTTGGCGAGCCAAGCGCGGGCCTTCTCCTCGTTGATCCGGAGCTGCTTGCCCTCGGCCTCGACGGGATGATAGATGCCCAGCTCGTCTATGGTCTTGCCATCCCGCGGCTGGCGGGAATCAAGGACGACGATACGATAGTAAGGGCGCTTCTTAGCGCCGAATTTCTTGAGCCTGATCTTTACGCTCACGGATTCCTCCTGGGAAAATACATAGAACGGCAGCAGCTGCCGGGCGGCCAAGCACGCCATGTGCGCCTGCGGCCGGAAGTATCGTATCCAGCGGCCGGCCTAAGCGAGCCGCGGGCTGTATACGCGTTCTGTGGTTATACCGTAAAACGCGCCTTATAGTCAATCGCCGCAGGGAGTTCCAGCGGCTCTACCCTGCGGCTCCCCGAGAAGAAGGTTCCGCGTTGCGTACCCTTGTCCCGCATAGGCCGCGGATAGTATCATCCTGCGATGATACTTCCCCCCAGAGCCCTCATGCTCGCTCCTATGGTAGAGCTGAGCCACCGCCCGCTACGGGAGCTCATAGCCGGCTTTGGCGGCTGCGACCGCTACTATACCGAAATGTGCGGCGCCCCTGCTTATGTGTCGGATGCGCCCTATGATCAATGGTTTTTAGACACCCAGCCCTGCCCTGAGCGCACCGCCATTCAATTTAACTCCCCTGACGCAGAGCGTATGGCGGCCGCGGTACGCAAGCTCCTCATTGACCGGAGCGGCCAGGGCCTCGCCCTAGGCGGCATAGATATCAATTTCGGCTGTTCGGCCCCCCTGATAGAAAAAGCGGGAGGCGGCGTGTTCTGGATGAAGCATCCGGAAGCGGCGGCGGCAATGGTCGCATCGGTGCGCAAGCTCATACCAGGCATAGTGCTCTCGGTAAAAATGCGCCTCGGGTATGAGGAATCGGGCGAAGCCCTGCTGGCTTTCTGCAGGGGGCTCGTTGATGCCGGCGCGGACTATCTCATCCTCCACCCACGGCTTAAAGACCAGAAATTTAAGCGCTTAGGCAAGTGGGAGTATGTGGCGAGTCTGGCGCAGGACTTATCCGTGCCCGTCATAGGCAATGGCGATATACGCGACTATGCCTCGTATAGCAAAGCCGTGGGAAGATACGGCGCGGCCGGCGCCATGATAGGCCGCGAAGCGGTGCGCCGACCCTGGATATTCGCGCTCCTGCGTGCGCAGGAGCGCGACCCCGGCTATCGCATGCAGGCGGCCGTCGAAGACACAGGCATCCATATGCTGAAGCTCATTCGAGCCTATCTGCCTCCTAGCTTCCACCTGAGCCGCGCCAGGCGCTTCTTCTTCTATTACTGCGACAATCTTTCGTTTTCCCATCACCTGCGCTACGCTATACAGAACGCTCCCGACCTGCAAGCCATAGAAACGCTCTTCAAAGAGTACTTCGATGAAGTGCCGAAAGACCGCGTCATAGAACAGGGATAGACGAATGAATCGCTAAAGATTCCTTCGCTCAATAACAACTTAGCTTCAATACTCATTATGACCTTGCTTGTTTTTACATTTATTGTTAATCTGTAAATTATACGCCCCGATTAGCCTTACGAGGCCCCTCGGAGCGGCGGCTCGGCAGTATGTGCCGGCGTCCAGCCCCTGTACGGAGGAATAATAATGGCAGAAACCCTACCCCTTCTTTTTCTGGAAAAAGTACGAGCGAACCCTGAGCTCGTCATGCAGTACAGCAAACAGGGCGGAGACAGCTTCAAGCCCACAAGCTATAAGGAAATGGCAGAAGAAGTTGCCTGCTTCGCCGCTGGCCTGTTAGAACTGGGCGTCAAGCGCGGCGACAATATCGGCCTAATATCGGATAACCGCAAGGAATGGCTTATCACCGACCTTGCCGTGCTTGGCCTGGGTGCGGCCGACGTTCCCCGCGGCTGCGACGCCACCGAGCAGGAAATTACCTACATCCTGTCCTTCAGTTCTTGTTCGCTTACTGTGCTGGAAAATGACAAACAGCTTGCCAAGATACTGGCCAACAAAAAGACCATACCCGAACTTAAGCATGCAATCATGTATGATAAAGCATCAGATGCTATAGCCAAAGAAGCCAAGGCGGCTGGCATTACCCTCTACGACTACGCGGAAGTTTTTGCCAAGGGGCAGGCGCGCCGCGCGTCCAAACCGGGCGAATACGAGGCCGAAGCGGCCAAGGGCACGCCTAACGACGTGGCCACGCTTATATACACGAGCGGCACCACGGGCGAGCCCAAGGGCGTCATGCTTTCCCATAAGAACTTCATGCACCAGTGCGAAGTGCTGCCTGAGATCATCAATATAGGCAAGGGCGAGATATGGCTGTCCGTGTTGCCCGTTTGGCATTCCTTTGAGCGCATCGTTCAGTACGCCATCATAGCGGTATCGGCCACCATAGCCTACTCAAAGCCTATAGGCGCCATAATGCTTCCCGACTTCCAGGCCATTAAGCCCCATTGGATGGCCAGCGTGCCCCGCATATGGGAATCGGTTAAAGACGGCATTTACAAGAACATTAGGCAGCAGGGCGGCGCGAAGAAAGCGCTCTTCACCTTCTTCGTAGGCATAGGCGAAAGCTGGGCCCTGCTTAGGAATATGCTCTTGGGTCGCTTACCCAATTTTGGCCACCGCTCCCGCCTCCTCGATATACTCCTTCCCATCATACCCCTCATACTGCTGGCCCCCCTGCGCGGCCTGGGCGAAGTGCTCATCTTCAAGAAAATAAAGACCAAGCTCGGCGGCCGCTTCAGGGCGGGCATATCGGGCGGCGGCGCCATGCCGGGCTCGGTGGACGTATTCTTCGATACGGTGGGCGTGCAAATACTCGAAGGCTACGGCCTTACCGAGACTGCTCCCGTACTTGCCGTGCGCCCGCAGCGCAGGCCCATCATGGGCACCGTTGGCCCGGCTATGCGCGGCACCGAATTTAAGATAGTCGACGAGCAGGGTAAGGACCTTGGCCGCTGCAAGAAGGGCGTCGTGTGGGCTCGCGGGCCGCAGGTCATGCTCGGTTACTATAAGAAGCCCGATTTGACCGCCAAGGTGATGAAGGGAGACGGCTGGATAGACACCGGCGACATAGGCATGCTTACCAAGGACGGCTATCTTCGCCTTACCGGCCGCGCCAAGGACACTATCGTGCTGCGCGGCGGCGAGAACGTTGAGCCGCTGCCCATAGAGCAACGCATAAACGACAGCATGTACGTCAAGCAGACCGTGGTGCTCGGCCAGGACGAGCGCTACCTCGCCGCCCTCATTGTGCCTGATCAGGATATCGTAATGAGCTGGGCAAAAGACAACAACATACCCATCGTGGATTACGAGACCCTGCTTGCCCAGCCGGAAGTACGGGAACTCTTCGACTACGAAATTTCCCAGGCAATTAGCGCTAAGAACGGCTTTAAGACCTTCGAGCGCATATTCAAGTTCGAACTGCTACCCCAGCTGTTTGAGCAGGGCAAGGAGCTGTCGGCGAAGCAGGAAATTAAGCGGCATGCGATCAATGAGATATACAAGCAAAAGATAGTCAAGCTCTTTAAAATTAACTAGTTCCACGAACCTTGTTGCTTCTGCAAGCAAGGAGTACGCCTATCGCGTAGTGGCTCCATGGAGGTACCTGCCAT
>DHVU01000017.1:110948-295647 GCA_002412825.1 Spirochaetaceae bacterium UBA5200 | reverse complement strand
AGGCGAACGGTCACGAGCCTTATCGTTACCTCTGGTACCTCTTTAATCAGTTCCCTCGGGCTACAACGCCTGAGGCATTGGAGCGACTCTTACCGTACACGCTATCTTCAACGGCATATTAGCAATCATCGCTGATCAGTCGATGAGCCGACTCAAGGCGCTTAGATGGGGTAATGGTATCGCTTACAGGATGACTCCCCATTCGCCGGCAGAAAGGTGCCTTTCATTTTCAGCCTCTATCCCATATTACCCACCTTTCTCCGAAAGGCCGTGTGGCGGTACGTCGGAAGGCATCCTTTCTTCATCAGACAGATAGGCGGTACCGCGCTGGTGACATCCCTCGCCAATTTCGCGGGCTTGTCATCCTGGGTGCTTCCCCTCGCAGGCCATCCTTTTATCCTCGGCATAGGATCGCTTCAGAAGAATCCTTGGATCGTCGGCGACGCGATCGTTCCCCGAGAGATACAGAACTTGACCTTCCAGTTCAATCACGACTTCGTCGACGGCGGTGAGGCCGCTCGATTCATCCGTGCTTTGGTCCGCCGATACGACGCACTTGCAGAAGACCTGCGGGAAGCCCAACCGTGAGCGGTTCCGCGCAGGACTCTTGATCATCCTGAATGAGATCAGTTAGCAGGAAGTATGGTTCCGCGAGAGCCGGAATAGACCGATGCCCGTTAGCACGGTCCACGCTATCGCCAGAAGGCCTCCTGGTGCCGCGACAGCCATCGCGATGGGGCGTACCTGCGGAAGGAAGGTGACGAGGATCAGGTATACGGCGAGAAGGAGATTCCCGGATAAGCCAAGCATGCCGGTAGCGCGCCCGAAGATCCTGGTTCTCAGCAACTCTCCGGAGAGCACGATGTTAGCAAGCGTAACCAGCATAAACGCCGGGAGCACGCCGGGGCTGCCGTGGGCACCTCTGGCGAGTAACGCCTCTCCAGCGGCGGAGAGGAGCTCTCGACGCACGATGTCAGCGCTCGCGTAATCCCATGAGAGTCCGAGCAGCGGTAGTGCGGGATTGATCGCGACAAAGACAGCCGTACCGATGGCACCAAGTGTCAACGCCAAGCTAGCAGCCGCTCCCGACTGCCGCAGGGCCAGCCAACATGCGTATAATACGGGGACCATAATGAGCGTGGTCACCAGGTTCAGTAAGTCAAGATGATAGAGTCCGAGCGCCGGAGAGGCCAAGAGTTCCGCGAAACGCCCCAGGGCATCGGAAGGAAGATCGGAAATTCCGCCCCCTGTCGCCATCCCGATCGCTACATCGGCAAGCGCGCCGAATGCTGATAAAATCGCCGCAACTCCTCCAACTGCGAGCATAATCCCGTACTCACCGCCGTTGACCGTAGCCTTCGTTGTGTCGCACATAAAAACCACCTTATGCGTTGATCGCTTGGAAATATTCAAGGAGAGCTTCTCGCCCTTCCTCGAGCCTTTGCCCGTAAAACCGCTGGATTTCTGCCAGCGCGTAATCGTGCGGAAGATACTTCGCCGGAAATGGCGGCTCGCTTGCCTCTACGAGCTCCCAATGGACGGCTCCGACGTAGAGAAGCCGGCGCGCTAACTCGTCCCTTGCCAAGCCCACCGGCAGGAAGGCGTGGATGTGAGTTAAGTAGTCATGAAGGTGCTTCCGTCTTCCCTCCATGTCGAACAGGTAAAGGATACGCGAAACAAGGTGCTCGTCCTCGATATCGGGGCATGTGAACAGGAAGAAGTGATCATCGAGCCCGAGATCCCTTATCGCGGCCCGAAGCCCCGTCGTTTCGATTCGTCCATGTAAATAGGTGTTCTGGGCGAGCTTCCGGAAACCATAGCTTTTCAGGAGATTGCGCAGCGAGCTGCGATCCTCGTGATCTTCCGCCTTGAACGAAAAGACTGCAATCAGGAAGCCCTGTGGTCGTTGGTCGGCGCGTACCTGGGCGATGCCCATGGCGAAGGTCGTGGGGGAAACCGCATAGCGACTCCGGCCGCCGACGTCGGTTTCCATTATAATGGATCCTTCGGCCTTCGCGCGCGAAAGGGCGGTACGGATCGCTCCATTCTCGATTCCGGCGAAATGGGCGAAATCCCTGAGCCCTTCGAGGCTTGGCCAAGGGACTCCTTCGGAAGAGAAAACTCCCGCGCGGAACACGAGCGGCGTGTAAATCGCAGCCTTGGCGGTCAGCGGGTATGCCGTCATGAAGGATGGCCTGCCTGGCATGGACTTAGCCTTACCGTTGTCGGACCATATACCAGATCGTCATTGCGACGATCCAGATGACCAGCATGATCCCGACATTGATGATTGCAGCCGGCGCTTCGTGAAAAAAAGCAATGGATTTGAAACGCTGAATCAAGTCGCCTCGGGCTCCAGAGAGTAAAACTCTGATACTCGCCTGCAGAAAAGACAGGATGAACCAACCGATTGTCAAGTTAACTAGTAAACTGACGGGATTGAACGGGATCTTTGGCATACAACCTCCTGTGGTTACACTATCAAGCTATGTATGCAATATATGTAACAGTAAGGTTTACGTCAAGGGGTTTTGTTACAATATTTATAAATGTATTGATTTTTGTAACTTGATGAGGATGGGCATAGGGTTTGCGGAACGCTCGTATCACTTTGTCCGCTCCAAAATCCACAGTCTTTGTAGTCCTGCCCAGTAGCTTGTTCGCTTCGTCCTTCACGACATCCGCCATGCCGCGCTTGGTTTCCGCATGGAACCAGGTTCTGACGTAGGCGGACATGAGGGTTTGCTTCCGCGCGAGCTACTGTCGGAAGAAGGCGAGAGCGGACGGCCTCTTGCAGGTTGTCCTTCTTCCGAGGGATCCGAAAACCAGGATATCTGCCTTCATTACCAGCTGCTAAGCAAGGTGGGAAACCGAGGTCTGTCCAGCAAGCTTGAACAAACGGAGCCCGACAAAGAAAAACCAGAATGGAAGAGCAAGCCCGTAAATGATATAGGCAGGACCGACGAAGGGACGAAGGGCCTCCATGAAGATTCCCAGAATGCCTGAAACGACTCCGAACACAGCCAATGCCCGGGGGAAGCCAGCACGACGCATGGCGAGGGAGAGATTAAAGATAGCCAGGGCGGTCATGATGCCGGCCGGTGTAACAGTATTTGCGTTCGCGGCGAGTGCCAAGGCAGCCGCCTCCAGCGAAGGTCGTATGATAACGTCGGCTTTCATGTAATCGAAGGCTAGCACGACAAGTCCTGCATGGAGCGATTGCGGGCTAGACAGAACAGCCAATGCAACAATCTCCGAAGCTATCCCCAGGAGTCCCCCGAGGATGGCTGTGCTGGGAGCATGGTAGAACAACGCCGAGCCCAGCGCAGCGAAGACCACCAGAGCAGGCAGGCTTAATCCGACGAATGAGACAAGTTGCACGATATATGAAACGGGATGGGCGATAATGTATTCCAGAATAGCCTGCCCATCCCCTGCAGGGACGACCGGGGTCGAGGAAACAAGGAACAAGGGAATAAAGACCAGTACAACGAATAACATGGCCGACCACGCTCCGGCCTTGAGCAGCGGCCTCAATCGTGTATCGACGCTCGATTCGGTAGCCGAAAATTCATAAGGCTTCCTCCCGGCTTGTTTAGCAGTATCCATAGCTACCTTCCTTACAGAGTCGTAATAATAGCTGTCTTAAAAAATGGCCATGATGAGGGAAAACCTGATCATGCCATCTCCTCCGTATACACCCCTATTGCTGACCAAAAAACATTGAATACTGTAGTATGGAATCAGAGAATATACAATATATAGACCGGTTGACTTATTCCCGCCATTGCCCCACTCTAGTGAATAGATATTTCCTCATAAGTACAGTATTCTACGACATATGGCCGATACGCACGAAAAGATACTGATTACCATGGCTCGACTCATTGAAAAGCAAGGTTTCCATGCGACGGGACTGAATGAGATCATCCGGGAAAGTGGTGCCCCTAAGGGATCGGTGTACTATTATTTTCCAGGCGGCAAGGAGCAAATTGGAGTCGAGGCAATCCTTGAGGCCGGAAAAATCATCTCAAGGCGTTTGCTAGCCTTGCTAGAAGCAGAAGTTGATCCGGTATCTGCCATATCGTCCTTTATACTGAAAATGGCTGAGAGCATGGAAACCGCGGGATACAACGCCGGAAGCCCTCTCACAACCGCCACCATCGAGACGACCGTAACTAGCGAGTCAATCAACCAGGCCTGCCGGCAAGCCTTTGACATGATACTCTCGGCTTTCAGGGAGAAATTCATTGAAAGCGGAATTAAACAGGCCAAGGCCAGCGATCTCGCGATGTTCGTCACCACCCTTATAGAAGGCGGCATACTTATGAGCCGAACCTACCACGCCGCCAAGCCGCTGAGGATCGCAGCCCGGCAGCTGAAAAGCCTTCTCTTTTGACCCTGAACCGAAGTTGGGCGCGTCCATTCAGAACGGGCGATTGCAAGCGGACTCACGGCAGAACTGAAAATCCATAAACTGATACGCCTTTAGTCCCTGGAATCCACCCGGCGGAAGTCTGTGTAGACGAGAAGCTTCGATCTATCGAACTCGACGAACAAGGAGACGCCAGATTCACCGGACACACTATCACCTCCAACGTACCAGTCAATAACCAGCGTAACCCGAAGCTTGTTTACATAGCCAGAGGGACCGAGTCTTCCGGGTAGGATCCAGAATGATTCGATTAGTTTAAGAATAGCACCCTTGTATATATGGATTCTATATATCAGAATGTTCGTATAATGGAGATAATTAGGGATGTGATTTTGATCACGAAGGGAACAATAATCACAACGAGCGCTGTTCAGTTGAGATGATTGCTGGGAAAGAATGGAAGGCCGACAATTAGAACCCTGGAGGGTAAAAAATGATAAAACATCAAATAAACCGTCGTATGCAAAACGATATCAAGAGCATGACGTGTCTATTTTTAATTTTCATCGTTGGCTTGACTGTATTTTTTGCGATCGCTTTTTTTATTGACATGCAGCAAGAACTTAAGTCTGTTGATCAGCTTGCCTTGATTGAAGGTAAAGCTAGTTATAATAAAGATTTATTGTATCGTCGCTGGGCTTCAATTCACGGTGGCGTTTATGTTCCTATTACAGATGTAACACTGCCGAATCCAGCATTGAGTCACATTCCGGACAGGGATGTTATCACAGAAAATGGTGTACGATTAACACTCGTTAATCCAGCTTATATGACAAGACAGGTTCATGAAATCGCAGAAAGCCAATTTGGGGTAAAGGGCCATATTACAAGCTTGAACCCTATACGCCCGGAGAATGGACCAGATGAATGGGAAGCAAAGGTATTAAAATTATTTGAAACAGGAGAATCAGAGGATAGCACTGTAGAATCCATTGATGGGATAAAATATTTTAGGTATATGCATGCCATGACAGTGGAGGATAGTTGCCTAAAATGTCATGCTATCCAGGGTTACAAAGTTGGAGATATTCGCGGTGGAATCAGTGTATCAGTACCAATGGATGTGTATGATCAAATTGCAGTCTCGAACATAAAAATACAGATAACTATATATTCCTTAGTGTCTGCAGCGGTTATTCTACTTTCCGCGTCGGGCTTCAAACGTTTGAAGATGGAAATCATCAGTCGACAATTGCAGCAGAAGAAGACGATTGAAAGTGAAGCTCTTCTTGCATGGTCTCAGGGCCTTGGCCATATCGGAAGTTGGAATCTGGATGTAAAAACCAACAATTTGGTATGGTCAGATGAAGTATTCCGAATTTTCGGTTGCGTACCACAGGAATTTGCTCCTACCTATGAAGCCTTTCTCAATTTCACGCACCCGGATGACCGGGCCGCGGTGGATGAAGCGTATTCCCGTTCAGTAATAGAGAACAGCGACGGTTATGAAATTGAACACCGTATACTTCGACAAGGTACAGCTGAGATTCGTCATCTGCACGAACGATGCGTCCATGTTTGGGATAGTGACGGTACTATTATCCAGTCTATTGGAATGGTACAGGATATCACCGAGCGCAAATTGGCGGAAAACGAGCAAAACCTGCTGCTTGAGAAGGCTGAGCGGCTCAGCCGAGAGAGTCTCGCGGCACTTGAAGACCAGCGAAGGTCGAAGGAGCAACTGCTAATTAGAATGGAAGAACTAAAGCGTTTTCATAATGTGACAATAGACCGTGAGTTGGTAATGGTAGATTTGAAAAAAGAGGTTAATGCACTGCTCAGCAAGTCTGGCCGAGATGAGAAATACCATATCGTAGAATAAAAATGCTGGAGCCCATAATGGCCGTTTTCTTAGGGAGATACTGATGACCAGCATAAAGCCCGGTAATAAAGCCGGCCATGCGCGGAACGCAATACCCGCAGTCCTAATCTTGATTGTTACAGGTCTGGCTGGCAATTATTTCAAATTTTCAATCCTGAATGCGGACTTCATTTTCGGCAGCATTTTCGCGATACTGGCATTCCAGTTCTTCGGTTTTGTGCCTGGCGTCTTTTCTGCTTGCGTCATCGCCAGCTATACTTATATCGCATGGAACCACCCTTTTGCATTGATCACGATGACAGCCGAGATGGCAATTGTCGGATGGCTAACCGGCAGACGCAATATGAATCTAGTGATGGCCGATGCCTTCTATTGGCTTCTGATCGGCATTCCGATAGGTTTATTTTTATTTTATTTTATCGCCGATTTAACTGTCACCAATGCCCTTTTCCTAATGACCAAGCAAGGTCTCAATGGCATAGTCAATGCCCTTGTTGCCAGATTGATATATACCGGATTTCCTTTCCGAACTTTCAAAGCTCGAATATCGTTTCGGGAATTGTTATCCAACCTTCTTGTTTTTTTTGTGTTATTCCCTTCTGTGACGTTGCTGGTTCTCAGTGCCAAGGCTGATTTGGCCGAAACCGATCGCCAGATTCGATCAGAACTGATCAGTGATAGTCACTATTTGACTGAAAGACTTGGAATCTGGGTGGAGAACCGAAAGACTCCAATCATGCATCTGGCCAACTTGGCTACGACACTTTCTTCATCGCAGATTCAAACTCATCTTGATCAAACACGGTTATCTGACCAGTATTTTGAGTGGATTGCACTTTTAGACAGCGAATCAACTGTTATAGCCGAAGCCGCGTTGCTTCACGAGATTGGACAAAGCAATATCGGCAAGATTTTATCTGATCGAGCGTTTATTCCGACATTGAAGCGAACCCTACTCCCGATGCTTTCTGATGTGGTCATAGAAAACGTCGGCACCTCGAAGCCGATGGTTGCGATTCTTGCACCGGTCTTTATTCACAGTGAGTTTGGCGGCTATGTAATCGGCAGCCTTAATCTGGATAAGATTGATACTATTATCCAGGATTATTTGTCTGGCCGGAAGATTGAATACTCGCTATTGGACAAATACCGCACTGTTATCGTCACGAGCCATGAGGCTCATTATGATACGACGCTGTTTTCCCGCAGCCAAGGTGCTTTGACTCTACCTGATGAATACGGGATTGCGCAATGGATACCACGACTCCCACGCAATACTTCGACTATCGACCTTTGGGGCAAATCATTCTTTGTAAGGGAATCCATTGTCGAAGACTTGGCAGAATGGAAACTGATTTTGGAACAGCCGGTATTGCCTTTTCAGAAACAATTATACGAAACCTACACGGGCAAAATCTTCATGCTCTTCATTATTTTGCTTGTATCGCAGCTTTTGGCTGAATTATTGAGCCGGCGCATTCTTCAGCCTATCGATAAGCTTCGCAAGCTAACCCAGGACTTACCCGCTAAGCTGGTACCAACCCAACAGATTGTATGGCCGAAAAGCTTTTCTCTTGAAACGGATCACCTAATTGTCAATTTCAAGGAAATGGCTGACGCATTACGGGATAAATTTATCGATATTGGTCGTGTGAATGAATCATTAGAGGAGCGGATCAAAACAAGAACTGAAGAATTGCAGAAAAGCGAGGCATTTATCAAGGATATTGTCGAAAACATCCCTGATATGGTTTTTGTAAAAGATGCAGCTGATCTTCGGTTTGTCCAAATCAACCGGGCGGGGGAAGAGATGCTTGGCTTTTCCCGCGACGAGTTGATAGGCAAAAACGACTATGATTTATTTCCCAGAGAGCAAGCTGAAATTTTTGTGGAAAAGGATCGCGAGGTGCTTTTAAGCGGGAAACTAGTTGATATTCCCGAAGAAATAATTCAAACAAGGAACCAAGGCAGCCGTATTTTTCATACCAAGAAAATCCCTCTTAATGACAGCAATGGTGTCTTTTGCTTCTTGCTCGGGCTGTCGGAAGATATTACAGAACAAAAGCATCGGGAAAATGCTCTGCAGGAAGCTAATCGAAAACTACAGGTTAGCCAAGTGGCCACGTTGAACATTCTGGAAGATCTCAAACAAGAAAACTTGTCGCGAGCGAAAAGCGAAGCAGAGATACGACGTCTAAATACAGAACTGGAACAGCGGGTGATTGAGCGCACAGCCCAGCTAGAAACCACCAACAAGGAGCTGGAAGCCTTCTCATATTCCGTATCTCACGATCTGCGTGCACCGTTGCGCCATATCAGCGGGTATGTAGATCTGCTGATATCCCGGTTCCAGGAAGCCTTGCCAGAAAAAGCTTCACATTACCTCTATGAGGTCAAAGACTCGGCTCAGCAGATGGGAATCCTGATTGATGATCTGCTCCAGTTCTCAAGAACCGGCAGGCAAAACCTTCAACGAACGGACTTCGATATGAGTACGGTTGTCCAGGAAATACTGGCAAAACTGAAGACAGATACGAAAAGTAGAAATATTTCGTGGATTATTGCGAACCTACCCCGGGTCTCCGGAGATCAATCCATGATCAAACAAGTCTGGGCAAACCTGCTTGAAAATGCCGTCAAATTCACTCAATATAAGAGTGAAGCGGAAATAGAAGTCGGATCTGCCCGGGAGCCTGGGCAGTGGGTGTTTTTTGTACGGGATAATGGCGCAGGATTTGATATGACGTATGCGCACAAGCTTTTTGGCGTTTTTCAGCGCCTTCATCCCTATTCCCAATTCGAAGGCACCGGAATCGGACTGGCTAATGTACAGCGTATCATTCAGAAGCACAACGGTCGAGTCTGGGCTGATGCGCAGCCGGAGAAAGGTGCTTCATTTTATTTTACGGTACCTGACAATACTTTTGAGGACGGAGTCAAATCATGATCGAATTGAAAACAATTTTGCTGGCTGAAGACAATCCCAAGGACGTCGAATTGACTCTCGAGGCACTATCTGAGCACAACCTGGCTAATAACGTAGTTGTAGTTAATGACGGTGTTGAAGCCTTGGAATTCTTGCGCTGTGGAGGAAAATACAAAGACCGCAAAATTGGATTGCCGGCAGTGCTGCTCCTTGATATTAAAATGCCCCGCATGGACGGAATTGAGCTTCTTGAGCTTATCCGTGCTGACGAAAGGCTTAAAATGCTGCCGGTGGTCATGCTTACCTCGTCACGAGAGGAACCGGACCTAAAAAAGTGTTACACCCTCGGTGTCAATGCTTACGTTGTCAAACCTGTGAACTTCAAAGAATTCATGGATGCCGTCAAACTCATTGGCGTTTTCTGGGCATTGCTCAATGAACAGCCGTAATTGGAGCAATCAGTGACAATCAGGAATACAGAGGCAGAGAGACAACTTGCCATCCTGGCACTCGAAGATTCCACCATGGATTTCGAACTCATTAGTGAACTACTCATTGATGCTGGCTACACTTTTACCATGGAACGGGTGGAAACCGAAACTGACTTCACTACCTCGTTGCACATTCAGGCTTGGGATATAATTCTGGCCGATTTCAAACTTCCCGGTTTCGACGCTTTTGGCGCGTTGCGTATACGAAACCAAATCTGCTCGGATACTCCATTCATCTGCGTCTCAGGATCCATCGGAGAGGAGACCGCTATTGAGCTACTCAAATCCGGTGCGGTTGATTATGTGATCAAGGACCGGCCTGAACGGCTTCCCTTTGCCATCAAACGTGCCTTGAACGAGGCTCGGGAAACAGGAATCTGCAAGCAAAAGGATGAAGCCCTGAAGGAGGCATATTACAGGCTCAGCACAAGCCAGGCTGCGACACTGAAAATTCTGGATGATCTGAAGGCAGAAGTCCGGGCCAGACAAGCAAAAGAGATTGAACTTCTGAAGATAACTACGGCAGTGGAGCAGGCCGGGGAGGCTATTTTCATCACTGATTTTGACGGAACAATTGAATATATTAACCCGACTTTCACAGCCGTCACAGGATACTGCCATGAGGAAATTATTGGAAAAAATCCGCGTATCCTGAGTAGTGGTAGACACGCCCCATCCTTTTATCATGATCTTTGGAACACAATCACCGGAGGGCGCGTTTGGAACGGCCGCATAATCAACAAGCGCAAGGATGGTACGCTCTATACCGAGGAGGCGACGATTTCTCCAGTCAAAGATGAAAACGGACGAATCCTCAATTTCGTAGCAGTCAAAAGGGATATCTCTGAACGGGATCAAATGGAAGCAAACCTGGTGATTGCGCTCGGAGAAAAGACCCAGCTTGTCTCGGAGTTGTTTCACCGAACCAACAACAACATGCAGGTAATTCAAGCCCTGCTTCAATACAGGTTTTCTGCACATCCAGAGCTTCCATTGGCACGGTTCGTGGCAGATATTTCCGGGCAGATCCAGTCCATGGCTCAAGCCCAACAAGCGCTTTTCCGGGGGGGCAATCTGTCCAAAATTGATTTGGCTGAATACCTTCGCTCTGTGGTTCAACTAGTACATGATCGTTACTCGAACCAGATAGGTGCAGTTGCAATATCCCTTGACTTACACCCCGTTCCTATCCTCCTGGATTCGGCGGTGCCTCTCGGGCTAGTAGCAACCGAACTGGTAACCAATGCATTCCGCCATGCCTTTCCCAGTGACCGAAACAATGAGAGCGAAAAAAAGATTACCGTGGCTTGCTCGAACGTTCCTTCTGGTGGGATCGAAGTTGTTATCACCGACAACGGGATTGGATGGAGCCCCTCCGACGGCTGCACAGCGCCAGAGATTGGTGGATTGGGACTTGCTATAGCCCTGGTGGAACAGCAATTGGGTGGCACTATCGCGTTTGACGGTAACACCGGCACCACATGCATCGTACGTTTTCAGGACAATCAGTATAGGGTAAGGGTATAATAGTGGCAGAGAACTTGAAAATATTGCTGGTTGAAGATGAGGTAATAACCGCGATTATGATGGAAGTAGGTCTCCGTAAAATTGGATTTCCGATCGCCAGCAGAGCAGTGTCTGGAGAAACAGCGGTTTCCCTGGCCACAGAGGAAATTTTCCATGTTGTGCTGATGGATATACGTCTGGCTGGGCAGATAGATGGTATTGAGGCGGCGCGCCAGATTCAACAAATTCGCAAGACCACTATTATCTTTATGACAGGCTACCAGGATGAGGAAACCCGACTTCGAGCACAGGAGCTGTCTCCCTTGGCATATTTGGTCAAACCAATTGATACTGCACAACTGGCAGCCTTGCTCGGGGAAGTAAAATCACAAGTGGTTGCCAGAATCACGGCAATAGAGTAGCCTTTTACTGGTTATATTAATAAAATCTTGCTTTTTCTTGATGACTTTCCTGACCATAGCTTTACATACATAGGAACCTGATATGATCAAAGAATCCCGAGCTGCCTTGTTCTTAACCTATGTCATAGCGGTGCTTGCTGTGATAACGTCAGTCGGCGGATTGTGGCTAGATGGACTGTATCGCGACAACCTTTTCGTAATATCAGCCTGGAGAGGCAATGATTTGATTACGCTCTTTGTCGCAGTCCCGATTCTCGTCGTGGCCATAAGGTTATCTACTCTTGGTTCAAAGCGAGCCATGCTGGTCTGGCTGGGAGCTCTCGATTATTTCTTGTACAATTATGCCTTCTACCTCTTCGGCGCTGCCTTCAACTGGTTTTTCCTGATCTACGTCGCGTTGCTCGGTCTGTCCATTTTCGCGCTCATTCTGGGCCTGGCAAAGCTCGATGTGGATGAGGTCGCGATCCTGGTCAGTAACCGTCTTCCCATAAAATGGATAGCAGGATACATGCTGTTCGTAGCCGCAGGACTGACTTTGATCTACATAGCGCAGTCCGTGGATTTCATTATCACGGGAACACTTCCATCCATCGTCATTCAGAGCGGCCATCCCACGAGTCTCGTTTTCGCGCTCGACTTGACTTTGCTCGTGCCATTCCTGGTGTTGGGAGCCATCTGGCTTATTCAACGCAAGCCATGGGGGTATGTGCTGGCAGGAATGTTGACGGTCAAAGGAACCCTATATACACTCGTTTTGACCGAAGGTTCTTTTGTAGCCGCACGGGCCGGAATTCCAGACGTAACAGGGCAGATCCCGTTGTGGATTGGCTTGACCCTGATGGGCGGGCTAGCCTGCGGTCTTTTATATACGCGGATATCGAAGCCGACTTGAGGAATACTACTACCAAGGAAGAGCTACAGTACACAATGTTAGACTACTGCTACTAACCGATAACCCGATGAATCATGAGAACGTTCTTCAAGGAATGCCTTTTGATGATCCCATTCGCTTTCTGATTACAATGGACATGCGTACTTGATAATAGGCTTTACCTGACAATTTTTAAATAATGCTAGCCTTATGCATTATTCCTGCTAAATCAATTTTTACCCTCAAGAGTGCTCTACCGCAGGCCTTACACTCCTATATGCTTGCAAGCGCTCCAAAAGGATGGGCCGGTCATAATAGTCGGTCATGGCCATGGAATGGTGTCCGACAAAATCCCTGAGTACTTGCTCCGACAAAAGTGTGCGCATTCGAGTATTGTAGGTATACCTGAGGCAATGTACCGTCAAGCGGCGGCTCGTATAATCGATACCGACCCTTTCAAGTCCAAAATGGAAGCAATCAAGAATATAAAGTTGGCGACCGGCTTGTTTTTGTATGAATAAACAAGCCAGGGTAGTTCTCGCATTCTGGTGCCAGTACAAGCCATTGGGTTAGCATTTTCATCGTAATTTCTAGTATCACGACAACGCGACTCCGCGGATCATCCGCCGTAGCCTTTTTAAGCCCGCCAATCTTTCAAAGTTCATCAATTGCCCGGGCGATTACCAAACCTGAATGCGGAAGGCTGATCTGATTATTGTGTATCGCTTGAATCTCGCCCGACCTAAGATCAGCAGATACGGTTAGGCAAAACATCGTCCCAAACATCAAGGAAATCTCATCCGGTTCCTTTCTCATGTATTCAAGGCCTGCTACACACGTATCAGTTACTCGGGATTCTCACGGAATAAGGCCCGAAATTCTTCGGAGGACAGCACATCCTGCCCACGTCCATTTCGTTTGAATGGTTCAAACTCAGACACGCTGTCGATGATATCTTCCCTCTTGGCTTACCTCAGGACGATCTTGAGGGTATAGATGATGGTATTACGGCAGGAATTGGAAAGATTCTGCTCAAGCAGGTGATCTTCGACCATGACAGGTTTGATTTCACTTATGGTGAGCTTCCCGAACTTGGGCAGTTAATACCATTCGAGCTGCTAGCGGTACTGGGCCAGGGTGTTCTGCTTTAAGGTTATCCTTTGGCTTCCCAACGAAGCAAGTGTTCAGAGCCTTCCTTGAACATACCGCTACAAAGTCATCCAGAGTAGTTTTTTTGGTGCGCTGCTTTTTTGCGGCTTTTCTTTATTTCAGCTTCAAGTTCTTGACGGTATAGGGTTTCAAGAAACTCGACGTCCTACCGTTTAGATTCAATTTGGCGACCGCAGGATCATTGGATACGCTTTCTGCTCTCTTCAAACCAGTAGTAGAAAAGTCCTCGTCGATCTTCTCTTCATTGAAATAAGTGATACTTCCGGCCAACAACGCTCATGCAAACCTCCAAAAAAGTGTTAACAGTTTTGTTGTTAGTATCTTTTTTATCTATCATCTCCATTTTTCAAAAACAGCTGGATCAGGCCTTAAACGAGCTAAAACCTCTATATATTAAGAAAATGGCCGCCCTTTCGGACTATCTTTAAGTTCCCCCGCGCGGATTTGGCTTTCGCTCGCGAACGTCATGTTCGCTCGTTCCAGCCCGCCTCGTTCGCTGACGCAGCCATCCATGGCTGCTTTCCGCCACTACCGTGGCGCGCTCACTCGGTTCAAATCCGCGCCTATTGGCTATCGTTTAGCCACCCGCGATTTCCCCACGGGAAATCG
The DNA here is from genome assembly GCA_002412825.1 of Spirochaetaceae bacterium UBA5200. Lineage (GTDB taxonomy): Bacteria > Spirochaetota > Spirochaetia > Treponematales > UBA12059 > UBA5200. Next base: position 281,395 of record DHVU01000017.1, on the reverse strand, counting down.
CGATGTCAAATAAAAAGCCGCCCAAAAAGGGCCCCCGGGGGATACCCCCGGACCCCTGCGGTCCTCAATGTTTCGGACCGCATCCCGCGCGGATTTGGCTTCCAGGGCTTGCCGTCCTGGCTCGCCCTTCCAGCCCGCCTTCGCACCTCTCGCCGCATCCTGCGGCTCGCGCTCCCTCTGGTCGCGACGGTGCTCCGGTTCAAATCCGCGCGGGGTGCTTATAAACAGAAAGACCGTCCCGAAGGACGGTCTTTCTGTTTAGCTCCCCCGCGCGGATTTGAACCACGGACCCAGTGGTTAACAGCCACTTGCTCTGCCAACTGAGCTACAGGGGAATGAAGGCAATCGACGAGGGAGAAATTATCCTAAGCGCAGGAAAATGTCAAGAACTCAGGCGAGTTTTTAGGCGCGTATCGGGCTTTGGGCCCCGCAGCGGGCGCAGCGTGAGCCGGAAAGGCCGGCGGTCGATACGCTGTAGCCTAGCCGGGATACTAAAACATGGCCGCAGGAGGGGCAGAGGGTATCGGCGCGTTCATGCGCGAGGTTGCCCGGATACACGTAATGCAGGCTCTCGCGGGCAAGGGCGGCAAGTCGGCGTACGCTGCTTGGAGGCGTAGCTTCGATGCCATAACGATAACTGGGGTGATACGCGGACAGGTGATAAGGGATATCGGCTGACAGATCGGCTATGAAGGCTGCCATAGCCCGTATATCCTCGTCGGCGTCGTTCTTGCCGGGTATGACGAGGGTGGTGATTTCCAGGCGTACGCCAAGCTCAAAACCGAGGGTTATAAAGGCCTTTACCGTTTCGAGTTCACCGCCAAGCTCGCTTCTATACCAGAGCGGATCCCAGGCCTTGAGGTCGACGTTGGCCGCGTCGCACAGGGCCAAAAGCTCGCGAGCCGGCGTTTCTAGCACGCAGCCGTTAGTGACGAGTACGTTGTATAAACCCGCCTTGCGCGCCTGTGTCATGGCATCCAAAAGGTATTCGGCGTGTATGAGGGGCTCGGAGTAGGTGTGCGCAAGAGAGGGGCAACCCGAGGCCAGCGCGGCGGCTACCAGATCCTTAGGCGACACGCGTTCTCGGGCGGCGCCTGTCGATTGGGATATATGATGGTTTTGACAGAAGGGGCAACGGAGATTACAGCCTACATAACCCACGGAATATACAGTGCTGCCCGGCTTGAAATGATAGAGCGGCTTTTTCTCTATGGGGTCTATTGCCGCCGCGCTCAGGGCTCCATAGAAGGGCAGGACTAAGCTACCCGCTTCGTTAAAACGCACCCGGCATAGCCCCTGACTGCCCGGGGCTATGGAGCAGCGATGGGGACAGAGCTCGCAGCCCAGGGGAGCGCCGGGTGCATCGGCGCTGCGCCAGAAGCGCCCGAGTGGAGCGCTCGCGTGCACGTCAGCCCCGCGGCCTACCGAATATCTTGTCTTTGAGCTTATGGGAGTCGCTTAAGAAGTGGAGCGGCGTGTCCACCTCGAAGGGTTCGTAGCGTATGCCTATGGAGCCTCGGCGCATCCATATACGCACGATGGGGTAGCTTTCACCCGCCTCGGTTACCGGGCTCGGCAGATCCTGGGCGCATACGATATCGGAAACCCTGAACTCGAGTATGGCAGAATCGCCTTCATGAGGGTCGACGATAAGCAGGATCTTGCCGTCGTCGTAGGGATGCTTACGAGGAGAGCCGATAAAGCTGACGGCGTCCTGGGGCGGCTCGGAATGGTAGGTTTGAAGCTCGTAGAAGGGTTCGCCAAGGTATTCGCGTACGCTCATGCTGTGCCGTCTCCTTGCTTGGTATAGTTGCGAGGGCTTCGCAAGCCTAGAAATAGTATAATCCCTCCCAGCCCTAAAAAAAAGGCCAGGAAGGCGGGGAACCAGTCGCCAAAGAGCAGGTAGGGCGTAATTTCGTCCGTGTACACGGGTACGTCCACCAAAACGGCCGCCGCGGTAAAGAGCGGCAACGTGTCATGTACGCTGCCGTCCGGGTATACCAGTCCCGTAACGCCGCCGTTGGTGGATCGCACCAGGGTGCGCCTAAGCTCCACCGAGCGAAAACGGGCGGCGACGAAGTGCTGGATTTCGGCTGAATCGGTGAGCGACCAGGAGTCGTTGGTAAGGTTCACGAGCAATTCTGCCCCGTCAAGCACAAAACGGCGGCATAAATAGGAAAAGGCGTCTTCAAAGCATATGGGGCCGGCGAAGCGCACCTCGCCCGCGCCTTCCGTAGGCAAGCTGAAGATGACGCGTTGGTTCCCCATGGTCCAGCCGGAGGATAGGCCTACGGTATTTTGTATGAAGCTTCTAAATGCAGGAACGTCCCAAAAGGGTATGGCCTCGGCGAAGGGCACCGGATGCATCTTGGCGTAACTGCCCTCTTTAGCGCCGTCGGGGCCGATGAGGATGACCGAGTTCGTCGCCTCCATCTGCCCATCCAGCTCGAAAAGCTCAGGGGCTCCGGTAAAAAGCCTTGTATCGAACTCAGCCAGGAAGGGTATTAACGGGTCTGCCATGGGCACGCGCCGGTAGAGGTAGGCAAAATCGTCGTAATCGCGACGTAGGGCGGTTTCGCTGAAGACGACAAGGTCGGGCTTAACGCCGCTATCCTCAATGGCCTTCCTAGCCAGGGTAACGGCGGTATCAAGGGCCGTAAGCTCGCCGTTGGCCGAGCCCCAGGAATCTACATTCTGCTGCACGAGCACGGCTTTGAAGCTGCCGCGCGGCGTGCGCTCCTTGGCCAAGGCCACGGAGCCGTAGCCAAGGAAAGCCACGAGGAGCACGCTGGAAACCATAAGCTGCCCCAGGTCAAGGCAAAGCCTGCAGGGCGCATCGAACGGCCGTTTCGCGAATACCCGTTCGGCCAGGCTGCCAATCCGCAGACAGTCGGGCGGCAGGGCTGCGGGCGGCTCGCTCGCCAGTTCGCCTACGGCTGCCGATATCCATGCAAGGGTAAAAGACAGGCCGTATACGCCGGTAGACTCGGCTATCTGAATGGCTGGCAGTACGGTGTTCCAGCTGTAGGGCAGGAGGCCCCAGGGATAGCCTAGGAAACCCGTCGACTTGGACCACTCGAATACGGCCCAAATCGCGGCGAAGAGGAGGGGTCGCCAGAGGCCTCCGTGCCGCAGCGCTCCGCGCAGATAGAGACCAAGGACGCCGTACACGATCATATAGGCAAGGACGCTGCTGCCAAGGGTCCACACCCTGAAATCCTGGAAGAACCACAGCCAATAGCTAGAAAGGCCGTGGGCTAAGCCGCCGAAAAGGGCGCCAAATAAGAAGGCGGCCTTGTAGCTCGAGGCGCGGTCAAGGGCCATGTAGAGCGGGGCTATGGCTATGAGTCCCAAGGCAGGATTTCCCCAGGAGAAATACTCGTTAGGCAAGGCCAGAGGCAGGAGCAGGCCTCCTAGTATGGCCAGGCACGGCGCTATAAGCTTTTTCATGTGGGCTCAATTCTACACCGTAAGCGGCTAACTTGACGATAGCGCATACTCGGTTTATGGTGGCTCTCATGGTAAAAGCAGTCTTTCCAGGCTCGTTCGATCCACCTACCTTCGGCCACCTTAACATAATCGAGCGCGCGCGCACGGTTTTCGAGGAAGTGCTCGTGGTCGTGGCGGTAAATCGTACAAAAAACTCGAATTTTAGCGCCGAGGAACGTGTTGGCTTCATGGAGGAGCTCGTTTCCGGCTGGCCGAATGTATCCGTGCACAGCTGTGACACCCTGGTCGTAGAATTTGCCCGCGCCCATAATTGCCGCGTACTCCTGCGCGGCGTGCGCAGCGTTCAGGATTTTAGCTTCGAATTCGAGCTCTCCGTGATGAATAAGGGCCTCGGCCCTGAAATCGAAACCTTCTTCATGCCCACCGACCCGCGCTATTTCGTCTTGCGCTCGAGCGCTATTAAGGAGCTGGCCACCTTCGGCGGCGACGTGCGCGCCATGGTGCCTCCAGTGGTAGCAAAGGCTCTGGAACGCTTCTTTCCGGAAAAGAACTCCTAGCTTTTCCATGATACGTCGCGTATCGCGGAAAGCTCATATTGACAAAGCGGGTTCATTCCGTTACCTTAGCCCGGTATCCGTATAGGCAATATCCCATTGGGAATGAGGTTTTTATGGCTGTACCTAGATGTAATACTTCTAAGGCCAGGACGCGCAGGCGCCGCTCTATTAATATGAAGCTCGTCGCGCCTACTGTAGTCTCCTGTAACAATTGCGGAAATACCGTAATGCTGCACAGGGTGTGCCCGAAGTGCGGTTTTTATCGCGGCCGGCAGGTAATCAACCCCGCGACTAACGCGTAAAGGAGTTCTTCCATGGACGAACTGTTTGAGAAGATCAAGAAGATTATTGCTGACAAGCTCGAGGTCGAAGAAGACAAGATCACCCTCGATGCCAGCTTCCGCCAGGATCTCGGCGCCGACAGCCTCGACACCTACGAATTGGTGTACGGCATCGAAGAAGAGATGAAGATCCGCATTCCGGATGAGAAGGCTAACGAATTCGAGACCGTCCGCGACGCGTACGAGTTCATCAAGTCCCAGATGTAATACTGGCGGCGGCCGCCGTAACGGCGGTCGCTTTGCCAAACGAGCACGTCTTCACCAAGGAGGCCGCGACCGTGCCCTTTCGAACCGGCGAACCGAGCCGTGAACGCAGGGAACAGCTCGCGGCCTTTCAAAAATCCACAGGATACCGCTTTAAAGATATCAACCTGCTCAACCAGGCGCTCACGCACCGCTCCTACGGCAACGAGGAGAGCTCGTCCCGCGGCAATAACGAACGGCTCGAGTTCCTCGGAGACGCAATACTGGGCCTGGCAGTAGCCGCCCAGCTTTTCACTAAGCTTGGGGACAAGGCCGAGGGCGAACTGGCTCGCATAAAGAGCTTCGTGGTATCCGAGGACACCCTGTCCGACATAGCATCATCCATCGGTCTAGACGAGCTGCTGCTCGTGGGCAAGGGCGAGGAGCGTTCTGGCGGCAGGGGCAAAAAAGCGATTTTGGCCGACGCCATGGAAGCCCTCTTCGGCGCCGTATACGTGGACGGCGGCTTTGAGAAAGCTCGGGAACTGGTACTCAAGTACCTTGTGCCCGAGATTAGCAAGGTGCTGGAAGACAGGCACCGCAAGGATTATAAGACCCTGTTGCAGGAATACGCGCAAAAATGGCTTAAAACCTACCCTGTGTACGCCCTGGCGAGTAAAAGCGGCCCCGACCACGACCGCACCTACCAGATCAGCTGCAGCCTTAAAGGCTCTAGCTGGGGCCCTGCCAGCGGGAAGACCAAAAAAGAGGCTGAGCAAGCGGCCGCAGCCCTCGCGTATGAAGCGATAGTACAGGCGGGCGGCCAGGATGCCGAGCGGCTCCTGGCGCTTAAAAAACTCTAGACCCCGTATTTTTCCTTTAGTCGCTCGGCTATGGCCATGAGGCGCTCTCTCGTGTTGAGCTCAGGGTCATCGAGCACCGCCTCAAGGAGCTCGTTTAAAGCACGTCCCATGGATGGTCCTTTGGGCCAGCTTATGGCCGCCAGATCGTTGCCGCCTATAGCCAGATCCTTCAGGCTAAAGGCCTGATCCTGAGCCTTGAACGCCTCCACCCTATCGATGAGGGGAATGACGAGCCTAGGGTCGGCTTCCTCGCCGCGCATAGCGCTTATGTCGGCAAGGCGCAGCCTGGCAAGATCCCGTACATGTTCAAGGCCCACGCGGCTTACGAAGCGCCGCACGGCGGCATCGCTCCATTCTGGCGAATAATCGAACATGTGGTGGCGTATGAGATGGCAACAGTGGTCAATGATAGCGTTCGGGTACTTGAGGCGCTTTAAGGCAGCTTCCGCCAGGCGCGCCGACTCCAGGTCGTGGCCGTAAAAGGCGAGTGCCCCATTGTCTTTCTCCTGGCGCTTTGCCGGCTTACCGATATCGTGGAGCAGCGCGGCAAGGCGTAGGCCAAGCTCTGCGGGAGCGGCATCGCAGGCTTTGAGCTGATGGTTAAACACGTCGAAGCTATGATAGCCCCCCTGCCCCACCCCCTTGCAGGCAGACAGCTCGGGAAGGAATTCGGCCAAGAGCCCGCTTTCATCCAGGAGCGTAAGGCCGTAGGAAGGCTTATCGGCCACAAGTATCTTGGAGAACTCGTCGCGTACGCGCTCGGCTGACACCATGCGGAACTTGGCAAGGCGCGCCGGTATGGCGGCCAGGGTGGCCGCTTCCACGGTAAAGCCGAAGCGGCAGGCGAAACGGAGCGCGCGCATGGGCCTAAGGCCGTCTTCATCGAAGCGGTCTAGGGGGTCGCCTATGGCTCGCACTATGCCTGCCTTTAAATCTGCGCGGCCGTCATGGGGGTCGACGATCTGCCCGCTCTCGGGGTCGGCCGCCATGCCGTTAATGGTAAAGTCGCGCCGCGACAGGTCATCGAGCAGTTCGCCGGTAAAGCGCACGCCCTGCGGCCTCCGGCCGTCCGCGTAATCGCCGTCCACCCGGAAGGTGGTCGTTTCTATAGATAGCCCGCGCCAGCGCACGGTAACGGTGCCATGCTGTATGCCCGTAGGTATGACCTGCCTGAAGAGCTTGATTATTTCCTCAGGCTTAGCGTCGGTGGCCGCGTCCCAATCCGCTACGGCCTTACCGAGCAGGCTGTCGCGCACGGCGCCGCCCACGAAATAGCAGCGAAAACGGGCGGCACGAAACACCGCCGCGAAGGCTTGTAAATCTTTGGGTATCTCTATGCGTTTCACGAATGCTCCCGATAGTCAGATTATCAGCTAAGGGGCCGCTCGTACAAGGCTTAGCTCGTTCCTCGAAGCTTGTTGCTCCCTAGCTCCCTTGCCAGCGCCGCGCGCTGCCGTGTATGCTCGTTTCCATGGATACCGCCCTGCTTGTCACCGGCGGCGACGCCCCCGCTTTCAGCGTGCTTCGATCGCGCATGGGCTCGTTCGCCTATATTTGCGCCGCCGACTCAGGCCTTGATACCCTGCGCGCCTGGGGCGTGCGGCCTGATCTTGTCGTAGGCGATTTTGACTCCATAGCCGACCCTTCTGTACTCAAAGACTATGCCCAGGTTATAGGCCACCCCCGCGACAAGGACGACACCGATACGGAACTCGGCCTTTCAGAATTGCGCGCGCGGGGCTATAAACGGGTCGTGGTGGCGGGCGGAGGCGGCGGCAGGCTGGACCACAGCCTGGCAATACGCGCCCTCTTCGAACGCGAAGACGGTCCGGACGAATGGTACACGGCGGCAGAGCGCTGCGTACGCATACGAGGGGAAACGCGCTTTGCTACGGAACCTGGCGCCCTCGTATCGGTATTCCCGCTATCGGGCGGATCAAGCGGCATGGACAGCAGCGGACTGCAGTGGCCGCTTGCGGGCCTCGTTTGGGACGCCGGACATTTCGGCGTGTCGAACGTGGCGCTTAGCCATAGCGTGGTCATCAGGCCCGGCGACAAGCCGCTCTTGGTCGTGCTTGCCTACGAGCGCGAAGCTTAGCCTTGCAGCTTCTTTTTGAATGCCTCGGCGAGTATGGCCTGCGTATCGCGCGGGTCCTGTACGAGGACGCGCTTGCCGGCCATAAGCTCTGCTATGCCTATCTCGCGCGGATAGCGGGGTATGATGTGCTGATGCAGGTGGTCTATGCTCGCGCCCGCTACGAGGCCCATGTTGTAGCCAAGATTATAGGCGACGGGGTGATGGGTATCATCCAGCACATCCAGGCATAGCCGCGTAAGGCTGTCGCCGTCGCTACGCTCCTCGTCGGAGAGCTGCCGCAGATCCTGCACATGCCGGAAAGGAAAGAGCATAAGGTGGCCGGGATTGTAGGGGTAAAGGTTAAGCGATACGAACCAATGCGCGCTCCGGTGGACGACGAGGCTCTCCACTTCCGGAGCCCCGTCGCGCACGAGGCAGAGTATGCAGCCCTCGGGCTTTTTTCCCGTCAGGTATACCAGCTTATCGAAATTGAAAAAATAGTCCATCGATGCTACTCGCCCCGTTCGGCGGCCGCTGGAAATGGCCGCGGGGCTATGCCGGCTTCTATGGCCAGGAAATCCACGAGCGCAGGATAGCGGGCCAAAAGTTCGCCATAGCGCTTCAGCGTATCCATCCTAACCTGGTCCTCGGCGGCCGATACTGAAGCGCGCAGCAGCGCCGGTTCGACGCTTTGCCTAAAGCTTTCGATATACGAGGCGTACAGCCGCCGCGCCTGCTCATAGATATACAGGTCGGGTACGCGCGCCGCCACTACCGAGAGTCCGAGTACGTCAAGCTCAGGCCGCTTGGCCGCCAGCGCAAGGCGAAGTTCCTCGTCGGCCGCGCCGGATGCGAGGCGGCTCGCCGCCTCAGCCGATACGAGCGCATCGGAAGCCAGAGCCCTCGCGTCGGAAGCGGCCCCTTCAAGCTCTTCGTTAAGCCATGCGCCAAGAGCCTCGTCGCTATCTATGCCATAGCGAGAAAAAAGCTCGGGCAGGGCCGCTGGCGCCGCGGCTATGCGCACGCGGAGGCTTATGTCCCAGCTGAAGTCGGGTTCGCCGGCCATGAAGGCGCGATAGGCGCCAGCCGAGGGCAGCTCGCCCGACAGGCTGATAAGCCGCTCGACGCGAGCGGGGGAAAACTGCACCAGGCGCAGATTGGTCGGTAGGAGCGCGGCGGCTGACCAGAAGAAGCGTCCCGACGACACTACCTCGTCTTCTACCCCGCCGGTCTTGCTTGCAACGACCGCATACTTGCCCGGCTCTACCCGGAGCGGCAGCCAGCCGATCAAGAATACGGCGGCGCTGGTAAGGGTAAGGAGTACGAGGGTCCATATAAAACGCTTCATTGACGAACGCTCCTCGGCTTGGTGTAGTCTCCTTATACTGTTATAGCCTATAGCGGCTATCTTTTCCACCGCCGCACAGCCCTCGCCGATATCCTGGCGCCACGACGCCGTCACTTCCTGGCGAAGTCCGCACTTGCTCCCGGACGGCCTGTGAGGGTAGAGTGCAGGCATGGCAGATAGCGTCGTTTACGCCGTATCGGAACTCACCGAACTCATCAAGCGCAGCCTGGAGACATCGTTTTCTTACCTCGCGGTAGAGGGAGAGATTTCCAACTGGCGCCCCGCGCCTTCGGGACATGTGTATTTTACCCTTAAAGACGGGGCGGCCATGCTGCAGGCGGTCATGTTCAAGGGCAAGGCGCAGCGCCTGGGCTTCCAAGCCAAAGACGGCATGCTCGTGCGCGCCAGCGGCGGTCTCTCCGTGTATGCCGCCCGCGGCCAGTATCAGCTTATCGTCGACTCCATGGCGCTCGCGGGAGAAGGCGACATACTGGCCCTGCTTGAGGAGCGCAAGCGCCGCCTGGCCGCCGAGGGCCTCTTCGATCAGGACCGTAAACGGCCCATACCCGCCTTTCCCTCTCGGGTAGCCGTTATAACCTCGCCCACCGGCGCGGCCGTACGAGACATACTCAACGTACTCAAGCGGCGCAACGCGGGTTTACGCATTACCCTCCTGCCCAGCCTGGTGCAGGGCGAGGACGCGCCGGCCATGCTCGTTCAACAGTTGCGCATAGCCAATGAGCAGAAGCTCGGCGATGTCATCATCATAGGCAGGGGCGGCGGCTCCCTTGAGGATCTGCTGGCCTTCTCGGACGAGGCGCTCGTGCGCGCGGTAGCCGCCTCTACAATACCGGTAATAAGCGCGGTGGGGCATGAAATAGACTGGAGCCTCTGCGATTTTGCGGCCGACCTCCGCGCGCCGACGCCAAGCGCGGCGGCTGAGCTGGTGTCGGAAAGCGCCTCGGCCATACGCTCCCGGGTAGCCGACGCCGCCTATGCGCTTGAAAACGCCATGCGCGCCAGGCTGGATCGCGCCAGGCTCGTCATACGGGGCTTTGCCCCGGAGGCTTTGGAACTAAGGCTCGAGCGCTGCCTGCAGCCCAGCAGGCAGCGCTTTGACGACGCCAAGGAAGAGCTCGTTCGGGGTATACGCGACGCGCTGCGCGCTTCACGCCACCGCCTTGAGCGGGCGTATTCGCTGCTCTGCGCGGCAGATCCGTCGGCCATATTAGCCCGCGGCTTCGCGGTAGTGCGTAAAGAAGGCGGCGGGCGAGCCATACGCCATGCCGAAGAACTGATAGCAAACGATACCATTACCATCGATTTCGCCCGCGGCAGCGCCCGGGCTATCACCCAGGAGATACAGCCATGAAGAATTTCGAGGAACGGCTTAAGCGCCTTGAGGAGCTTGCCGAGCGCATAAAGGAACAGGATTTAGCCCTAGAAGAAGCGGTATCGGTATTCGAAGAAGGGGTAAAGCTGTCTAAAGGCCTCGAGCGGGACCTTGAGAAAATAGAGGGCAAGGTGGAGATACTGTTGAATCAGCCCGCATCGAGCGAGGACAAGCCGGAATTGGAGCTTTTTGACCACGAGGGCTAGAGCCGCCTCCCGCGGATTAAGGCACTAGGCGAGTAGGGGCAGGACGAAGGGCAGGAGCGCTCGGTCCGATTCCGCAAGGTCCAGGGCCACGAGCCCTACCGCGTCTACCCAGCGCAGCTCGTCATGCTCGCGCAGCTCCGCGGGCTCCGCCTGCAGCTCAACGAGCAGGGCGGCCAGCCCGTAACGTTTGTCGCCGTTCACGAACTGCGATTCGCCTAAAAAGGCGCCTACCGCTACGGCCACGCCGAACTCCTCGTCGTATTCTCGAATGAGCGCGTCCTCGTCGCTTTCGCCCGGTTCGCGCTTACCGCCGGGGAACTCCCACTTGCCGCCTAGGGCGCCGCCGGGCTTGCGCCTGCCTACGAGCACCCTCGCCTTTCGCAGGGCTATGCCGGCTACGGAACGACAGACAGGGCTAGAGGAATAGGACATTCGCGAAGAGGAAATGTACCAGGCCGCTCGCCATGGCCACGATGCCGACGAGGCGCCTGTTGGCTATGAATATCTTGTCAAGCTTGTCTATGGCCTCGGTGCTTACGTTCGCGGTAGCGCGATAAAATTCGAGCAGGAGCGTGACGCCGACTGCCATGCCCGCTACGGAGGGCAGAAGGTCGCCCACGACGGGCACGTCCCCGCGCATGACGGTAAGCAGCTTAAAGAAGCCCACCGTAAAGGTGAGTATGCCCATGATCAGGCGCACCGTCTGATCCTTCATAAATAAGCGTATACCGTCAAAAAGGCTGCCCCGAGGCTCGCTTTCATAGCTATAGAGGGCATAACCGGCCACTATGTTTAAAAGGACGCTGAGCAGGTAAAATTGTATCATGCTCACATCTCCAAACCTACAAGATGAGACCCTCGCGGGCCCTGTTCGCTTTTTACCATACTGGAAAGCAAGTCTGCGGTCAAGTTAATGCTGAAACGCCCCCAGGCGCGGAGGCTCAGCGCACGCGCGCGGCTAACTGCGCCGATTCGTTGCCTAGGCTGAGCACGGCCGCCGACCATTCGGGTTTGGCAAGTGCCGGCAGGCGCAGCTTTATTTCGCTTTGGCCGGGCACCATAATGGCGTTGGCTACGGCGTCGCCCACGGTAAGCGATAGCTCCACCGTTCCCGGGATTTCCGCGCCCCGCGCGCGGGCGCGTACCACGGTCAAGTATACGTCGCCCTCGAACCATAGGGCGTCCAGGCTATAGCTATAGCCGCCCATGACGGCCTTATCCCGCGAACCGCTTACCCAGTTAACGATGAGCGAACCTACGACGATGAGGGTAAGCGTAAAGAACAGGAAGCTCAGCGATCGCGTGGCGGTCATGGTCTTTAGCAGGCCCGGGCGCTTTCTATTGTGCAGGCTCTCGGCGAAACGCGCGTAGGGCCCCGCCCTGTCGAGCCGCTCCTCCCGTTTATAATAGTACTGTACGTTTTTCTTGTCGTCTTTTTCCCTGGTCTCCCATTTATCCACGTAAGGCCTCCTTGTAGAGCAGCGGCGAAAGAGCGGAGGGAAGGGCTGAGGCGTCGAAGAAGCCTTCATGCCGGGCTAGCTCCCTGCCGGCCAAACCGTGGGCAATTACCGCCGCTCTTGCCGCGTCGTACGCTTCCGCGCCGCGGCCAAGCAGGGCGGCCAGTACGCCCGCCAGGGCATCGCCTGAGCCGGCGGTAGCCAAGGCGGGACTGCGGCCATCCCACACCGAGAGCCGCCCATCGGGAGAGCCTATCCAGCTTACGCTGTCCTTAAGCACGATTACCGCGCCATAGGCCGCGCAGAGTTCGCGCAGTATGGCCTCCGTATCATAACGCCGGCGGCGCTCAATTTCCTGCGCAGCCTGCGTATCGGCGGGGTCGATACCAGCCGCGAGGCAGGCCAGAGCGGCGAATTCTCCCGGATGGGGGGTGAGTACGAGCTGGGCTCCTAAGGGCCGGGGCTCTGCGCGATTAAGGAGCCTGAGCGCGTCCGCGTCCAGCACCAGGGCTAGCTCGCCGCGCCACAACTCCTCCACCAATGCCCCCGCTTGTTCGTCCCTGCCGAGGCCGGGGCCGGCAAGCAACGCGTCGAGCCGGCGGCCGGGTCCTAAGGAACGAGGCCTGATCATCTGGGCGCTGAGCGCCGTAGCCGCCAGAGGATAGAGTTCATCGCTGAGCATGAGGGTGACGCTGCCCGCTCCTGCGGCGGACGAAGAGCGCGCGGCTATAAGGGCGGCGCCAAGGCCGCCTACTGAGCCCGCATGTATGCCCACGGCTCCTCGGCTGCCTTTATGGCAGTCAGGCCCAAGCCTAGGCAATAGCGCGCCGAGGTCAGCCGCTTCAAGCAGGCAAGCCTGCGCGCTCATTGACGGAGCCGCGCTTGGCCGTGGAAACACGCCGTCTACGGCTGATATCGCGCCCGCAGAGGGCCGGTAACCCGGGTAGTACAAGCTGGTCTTTAGGGGAGCGACGCACAGGCTGCGTTCGGCCTCTACGAGTTCTGGCTCGGGCTTTCCGCGCTCATAGCGCTTTTGCATGCCGCTGGGCAGGTCTATGGCCACTACCCTGCCCTTCGCGTGCGCCGCCAGGGCGGCTATGCCGTAAAGAGGCTCGCGCAGGCTGCCGTTTAAGCCGGTGCCCGTTACGGCATCGAGCACGAGGCTTGCCCCGTGTACAAGGGCCTTGGCATCGCCATGCGGGTGCTCAAGGAGGATGACGCCGGCGGCTTTAGCCTCAAGAGCCCGCAGGGAGGCCGCGCCTTCCAAGTCGGGCGGCACGATGGCGTACAGCCCCGCAGCCCCCCGAAATGCCGCCATGCGCAGGAGGGCTAGCGCATCCCCGGCGTTATTGCCCTTGCCGCAGAGCGCCACGATGGCCGGATGGCCTATAGCCAGCCCGTCGGGCTTTCCCTGGCGGCTACAGCCGCCAGGCAGCGTGCCGTAGGCCACAAGGCCCATATCCTCAAGGGCGCGGAGCATGCCCGCGGCCGCCTGTTCCATAAGCTGATCCGCGCTTAAGCCGTAGCGCGCCTGGACGTCAGTGTCGAGGGCGGCGGCTTCCTCCGGCGTTATGAGGGGCCTCAAGGCCGCAATACCCCGAGCACGCGATCGAAACGCCACCACACTACCCGCGCCTCGTAACGGGACGCCAAGAGCGCGGACAGTATGCCGTCAGGCGACAGATAGAAGGATTTATACATAAGCTCGTCAGGCTCGATGATTATGGAGAAACGCGACATGCTTTTGCTTGCTAAATCGTATACGCCGAAATAGGTGGAGCCGTCGTCATCCACCGAGGATAAGAATACCGCGTTGAGCGCCGTACCCGCCAAATCCCAGCTACGCGCAATGGGCTTGGCATTGCCCTTGACCGGCACCAGCGACTCAAAGCCGGGCAATTCGTAGCGCTCGAGGTATACGCCGCTCGAGCGCGAGAGCAGCCACACCCAGCTCGAGGCGAACTCTATGCCCGTCCTGGCCTTGGTATCCTGATCCACCACGTCCCGGTAATAATCGATCTTGATAAGCAGGTTCTTACCGTCGGGACTGAGCGCTATGCCGTCCATGGACGGGAAGAGCTGGACGTCTCCCTCAGGGCGCGGCAGATTGTCGCGGCGTATGGTAACCGTGGACAGGAGTATGCCCCGGGGGTCGAACCAATACGCGGTCCAACCGTCGCCGGAGAGCGCCACGACGACGCATTCGTCGTCAGGGCTTAGGTAAAGCCCGGATATAAGCGGAAAGGGGGTGCCGCCCACGCCTTCCTGGCCCAGGAAATCCATGTACTCGCCTTCGCGGGAAAAACGCAGCACCACGTACTCGAGGCTCGATTGGCTGGCCTCGTCATAGGAGCGCCGTTCCTCGGGCACCCGCTCTTCAACGAATATGGTGCGTCGCGAATCTATGGCCACCTCGCCCGGCGCCGCGAAGGGATAGGGACGCGCCAGGCGGCCCTGCGCCTGATCGCCCGGCTCGGCTCGCTTAAGCACTACCGGCGCGGGGTTTTTATCGGGGTTATATACCATGGACAAGAGGTCCCCGAAGGACGAGAGCGACATTACCTTGCCCGCGTTGCCGTTGGCTATGAAAAAAATACCGTCGCGCATGGCCAGGCGGGTCTTAAGCGCGGGGGCGTTGCCTTCCAGGTTGAAGAGGTTGAGTTGGTCCTCGAGCACGCCATAGCCCAGGGTAAAGAGCTGCTCGCGCTGCAGAAGCTGTACGTCTTTGCTGTCCGAGCAGGAGTACAGAAGGGCGAGCGTAGCTAGGGCTATGATAAAGAGCGTGTTCGTGCGCACGAGGCAACCTCCGGATTGGGCGGGCGGCGCGGCCTTAGCTCCCGCATAAGGCTTGCTTGACCGCTCCTTCGTAAAAGATATAGAGTAAGTATCATGGCGTTCAACCCCCTAACAGCGCTCTTCGGATCCAAGCGAGAGCGCGATGTGAAAATCATCCTTCCCCTGCTCCACGCGGTAAACGCGCAGGAAGCCTGGGCTATGTCGCTTAAGGCCGAGGAATTTCCCCTTAAAACAGCCGAGCTTAAGGCCCGCTTGGCGGGTGGAGCGGCCCTGGACGATATCGTGCCAGAGGCCTTCGCCCTTGCCCGCGAGGCCGCCAGACGCGTCCTTGGCGAGCGGGCCTTCGACACGCAGATACTGGGCGGCATCGTGCTGCACGCCGGCCGCATCGTGGAAATGAAGACCGGCGAGGGCAAGACCCTCTCCTCGGTACCCGCCGTATACCTCAACTCGCTTACCGGCAAGGGCGTCCACGTGGTTACCGTGAACGATTACCTCGCCGAACGCGACGCTTCCTGGATGGGCCGCATATATGCCTATATGGGCGTGAGCGTGGGCGCCATACTCTCCAACATGGAGAGCGACGCGCGCCGCGAGGCCTACGCCAAGGATATTACCTACGGCACCAACAACGAATTCGGCTTCGACTATCTACGCGACAATATGGCCATGGATCCCTCCCGCAAGGTGCAGAGAGGCCATAATTACTGCGTAGTAGACGAAATAGACTCTATACTCATAGATGAGGCGCGCACGCCCCTCATCATATCGGGCGCGGCCGAGGATGACACCTACAAGATAGGCGAGGTGGTGCGCTTGGCCCCTCAATTGGTCGAGGTGGAGAAGGATCCGGATACCGGCGAATACCCCAAAGAAGAGAACGGCGAAGAGCTTATAGGCGACTACAAGATCGAGGAGAAGAACAAGAAGGTTTCTTTTACCTCGGACGGCCTTGCCAAGATAGAAGAACTGCTTAAGCGCCGCAACCTGATTACCGGCTCGCTCTTCGACGAACAGAACTTCGAATTTACCCATTACTTCGTTCAGGCCGTGCGCGCGCGCGAACTCTTCCACAAGGACGTGGAATACGTGGTGCAGGACAGCATGGTGCAGATAGTGGACGAGTTTACCGGGCGCATACTGCACGGCAGGCGCTATTCAGACGGCCTCCATGAAGCCATAGAGGCCAAGGAGCGCATTAAGATAGCGCGCCGCAACCGAACCCTGGCTACCATAACCTTCCAGAATTATTTTCGCCTCTATGACAAGATAGGCGGCATGACCGGCACCGCGGAAACCGAAGCTACCGAATTCCAGCGCATTTATGAGCTGGACGTCGTGGTCATTCCCACGAACCGCCCGCTTGCGCGCGCCGACGAGGACGACCTCGTGTTCCTTAACGAGGGCGACAAGCACGAGGCTATTTGCGACGAGATACAAGAGGCGCACAACAAGGGCCAGCCCATACTCGTCGGCACGGTCAGCATAGAGAAGTCAGAAAGCCTGTCGGCCGCGCTTACCCGGCGCGGCATACGCCATGAGGTGCTCAACGCCAAGAACCACGCCCGCGAGGCCATGATCATAGCGGAGGCGGGCTCAAGAGGCGCGGTTACCATAGCGACGAATATGGCCGGACGCGGCACCGACATAAAGCTCGGCGGCAATCCCGAGTTCCGCGCGCGCAAGCGCGCAGGCACGCAGGCCGACGAGGCCGCGTACCAAAAAGTTCTTGCCGAGGAATACGCGTCCTGGCGGCAGGATTACGAGGCCGTAAAGGCGGCCGGCGGCCTCTACGTCATAGGCACCGAGCGGCATGAGTCGCGGCGCATAGACAACCAGCTGCGCGGGCGCTCGGGACGACAGGGCGACCCCGGCCGCTCCCAGTTCTTCATATCGCTGGACGACGAGCTCATGCGGCTCTTCGGCACCAACCTTAAAGGGCTTATGATGAAGGTGGGCATGAAGCCCGGCGAGCCTATATACCATCCCCTCTTAAACCGCACCATAGAGAACGCGCAGAAAAAGGTAGAGGAACGGAACTTCGAGATACGCAAGCACCTCCTCGAGTACGATGACGTGCTTAACCAGCAGCGCAAGTTCATCTACGACCAGCGCAATGACATCGTGCGCGACGAGGACATAGCCGCCCGCGCCGTCAGCGCGTCCGTGGACATGCTCCAGGGCTTCATAGACGCCTACAGGAGCGCCATGCGCGCCAACCAGCAGGAAGCCTACCTAGCCCTGCAGGACGACCTTAAGACGGCCTTTGGCCTGCAGCTGCCTTACCGTTCGGATTCGCCTGAGGCCGCTAAGCCCGAAGCCTTACAGGATGAGGTAACGAGGCTCCTCGAACAGGATATTGAGGAAAAGAGGGCTGCCGCAGGCAGCGAGAACCTCAATCACTTCCTGCGCTGGAAGTACCTGTCCACCATAGACCAGAAATGGCTTGACCACCTTGAGAACATGGAAGCCCTGCGCGAGGCCGTATACCTGCGCCACTATGCGCAAAAGAACCCCCTGCTTGAGTACAAGCTTGAGGGCTTCGATATATTCGACAAGATGATAGAGGACATACGACGTACCGTAGCCAGCACCCTCTTCCTGGTTCGCATACAGCGCCAGGAGGAACGCACGATACGCCCCGTGGTGTCCGGCGAGATTACCAGGCATGACGAGGTAGGCCAGTTCGGCG
The DNA here is from genome assembly GCA_002412825.1 of Spirochaetaceae bacterium UBA5200. GTDB lineage: Bacteria > Spirochaetota > Spirochaetia > Treponematales > UBA12059 > UBA5200. The sequence goes on along the minus strand of DHVU01000017.1, from coordinate 264,032 downwards.
GAGCCGCCGCCTCGGGCGCCGCCATGGTACAGTCGGCAAAGGCTCAAGCAGCGTCGGGAGCCATGGCCCAGGGAGCGCTGCGGAACGCGCAGGTGGTACGTTCGGTGCCCAAGGTGGGCCGCAATGACCTCTGCCCCTGCGGCTCGGGCAAGAAGTACAAGCACTGCCACGGCGCCTAGACCGTGTCGCTCAACTGGCGTGAGATAAACCTGGTACTGGGCGAGCTCGACCTTATAGGCGCCCAAGTCCAGAAGGTCGTGCAGCCATCCTACGATACCCTCGTGCTCTCGCTCTACAAACCGGGCAGGGCATGCGAGCTTGTGTTCTGCGTGGCCCACGGCGCCTGCCGGCTGCACGAGAGCTTCATAGCGGTGCCTAAGGCCAAGAAACCCCAGCGCTTCATGGAACTGCTTCGCGCGCATCTGCGCGGCGCCCGTATAGAGGCTATAGAGCAGCTAGGCGCCCAGCGCATCGTGCGCCTGCGCATAGGCCGCGACGACGGCGAACGCCTGCTCTATGCCCGTCTTTGGTCGGGGGCGGCCAACCTCATCCTTACTAGGGGCGACGGCGAAATCATAGACGCGCTTACCCGCAAACCTTCTAAAGGCGAAATAGCAGGCGGCAGCTACGCGCCTGAAGCCGGAGAAGCGCCCGCCAAAGAATTTAAGGCGCGCGATTTCCCCGGCGAAGGCTCGTACAACAGGCGCGTAGATGCCTTTTACGCCGAGCATGGCTCCGAGCTGTCTCGCGTAGCCCTCCTTGAGCGCGCTCGCAAGCACTTCGCCCAACGGCGCTCCAGCCTGGAAACTAAGCTAGCGGCTCTTGAACGCAACGCGCGCGATTACGCCGAGCCTGATCGTTACCAAGAGCTGGGTGACCTCCTCATGGCCAATATAGGCGCAAAGCTGGGCAAAGGGGGCCTGCAGGTCGAGGATTTCTACCGCGGCGGCAGCGTATTCATACCGCTTGACAGCACGAAGAGCATCGTGGAGAACGCGCAGGGCTATTACGAGAAGGCCAAGAAGGCCCGCTCAGGCCTTGGCGATACCCAAGCTGAGCTTCACGACACTCAACGCGCGTTAGACGCGCTGGCGGCGGAGGAAGCGGCCATAGAAGCGGAACAGAACCCCTACGCCATACGAGCTTATCTGGCTAAGCGCCGCAGCGCTCCCAGCGAGGCGCCTAAGCGCTACCCCGGGCTATCGCTGGAACTGGAGGGCTGGCTCCTGCTCGTAGGCCGATCTGCCGCAGAGAACGACCTGCTCCTGCGCAAACAGGTACGCGGCAATGACCTATGGTTCCATGCCAGGGATTACGCCGGCTCGTATGTGTTCGTTAAGGCCAAAGCGGGCAAGAGCGTGCCCCTCTCCATTATGCTGGCAGCGGGAACCCTTGCGCTCTACTATTCCAAGGCGCGCAGCTCAGGCGGCGGCGACCTCTACTACACCCAGGTAAAGTACCTGCGCCGCGCCAAGAACGGGCCTAAAGGCCTCGTGCTGCCTACGCAGGAAAAAAACCTGCACGTTACAATCGAGGACGAACGGCTGCGCGCGCTACGCAAGCTCATAGGCAAAGACGCCGATTAAGCGCCGATGCCCTTAGCCCCGGCCGAACAGATCCTTTATCGTATCGCCTAAATCGCCGACTGCCTTCTCTATGCCCTGCCCTAGGCCTGTCGCCAGCCGAGCTAAGGGATCGTCGGACTCCTCCAGCTCCTTCTTGTAAAAATCGAAGCCGGCTTTGATCTCTTCTTCGGCCTTGGCCGTCGATAGGCCCCGCTTGAGATAATTGCCGTCCAGTATGGCGCGATAAGCGCCGGAGGACGACCAGGACTTAAGTTCCTGTATGCGCTCCACCGGATAGGGATGCGAGAGCCAGAGCTGGTTTAAGAGTTTATGGATGCTGTCGAGCAGGGTCTTCTGGTTATCGTACTCCTGGGCCTGCTCGAAAAAATCGTTCAGGTTCACCTGGCTTAGGTCTTCGCCGCCGGCCATGCGCATGAGCACGTTGAGGCTGGGCTTGTCGTCCTGCACCGCGAGCAATTCAGCCCGGTCGGCGCTCAGCTCGCTTTTCCTATTCCATTCGGCAAGGGCGGCGATAATGGGCCTCAAGAGCAATTGCGTTATGGGGAGCATCAAGAGCGATATATTCGTCACCATCCATATCAGGGTTTTATACAGGGTGTGCCCGCTCATGATATGGGCAAACTCGTGCGCAAGGACGGCCTTGAGTTCCGATTCGTCGAACCCGCGGAGCAGAGAGCTATTAAGCACGATGAAAGGCTCTTTAACGCCGAGCACGCCGGCGTTAAAAAACGGGCTCTGCGTCACGAATACAGGCGGCCTATACGGCCAGTCAAAGGTATCTACCACCTCTCCCATAAGCGTGTGCACGCGCGGGAACTGCCGTTCCGTCACCTTGACCGAAGAGGCGAGCTGCATGAGCTTAAGCGAGCGCTCGGTGCTCATGGACACGAGGGACGACACGAGCTCATCGAGACCTTTTAGCTGCTTTAGGGCGCCAAGGGCGGCTCGGTCTGCGGGATGTTCCCAGGAGCGGGGGTCAATATCGTAGAGCTTGCGAACGCGCGGTACGAGCATAGCGACTCCTCGTTTTAGTAAAGCCTTTATTTATTGACAGGCTCGGGCAGCTGCTCCGCCTTGGCCTTGATGGTCCTGATGACAAGCTCGCCGTCTTTTTCGCGCACACGCACGGTTGCGCCCGGGGGGCATTCGCCGCGCACCATGATAGTGGCGAGCGGATCCTCAATGAGCCTGGTTATAAGCCTACGCATGGGACGGGCGCCGTAAGCGGCGTCGTAGCCCTGTTCCGCCAGTAAATCAAGCGACTTTTTATCCAGTTCCAAGGCTACGCCACGCTCGGCCAAGCGCCTCCGCAAGCCCTGCAGCTCAAGCTCAAGCACGGCGCGCACCTGAGCGCGGTCGAGCGGGTGAAAGACGACTACCTCGTCTACGCGATTGATGAATTCAGGATTAAAGAGCTTCTTAAGCTCGGCAAGGGCCGAGCTCTTTACCGAATCATAGTCGAAACGCACGTCTTCCGCGCCAAAGCCAAGGCGGGCGCCGCGGGTTATGTCGCGGGTGCCTGCGTTGCTCGTCATGATAATGACGGCATTCCTGAACGAAACGCTATGGCCGAGGTTGTCCCGCAGCTCCCCTTCTTCCAGGAGCTGCAACAGGAGGTTGAACACGTCGGGGTGGGCCTTCTCTATCTCGTCGAAGAGCACGACGCTGTAGGGCTTGCGCCGCACGCGCTCGGTGAGCATACCGCCCTCGTCATAGCCTACGTAGCCCGGAGGGGCGCCCACGAGGCGGGAGGCGTTATGCTTTTCCATAAAATCTGACATATCGATGCGTATGAGGGCTTCCTGCGAACCAAAGAGCGCCTCGGCGAGCGATTTTGCCAGCAGGGTCTTACCCACCCCCGTGGGCCCTAAGAATATAAAGGAGCCCAGAGGCCTGCGCGGGTCCGATATGCCGGCGCGCGAGCGGCGCACCGATGCGGCAAGGGCTTTTACGGCCAGTTCCTGCCCGATTACGCGGCGGTGCAGCTCCTCGTCAAGGCCGGAGAGCTTATCGGACTCGCCTTCGCTTATGCGCTCTACGGGTATGCCGGTCATCTCCGCAACCACCGAGCGTACGTCATCCATGCCTACAAGGAGGGCGTCGCTTCCGCGCAGGGCCGCGTTGCGGCTGCGCAGTTCCTCTAGTTCCGCCTTGAGGGTACGCACCCTATCGCGAAGCTCTGCGGCTTTCTCGTAATTCTGAGTCGATACGAGGGCGAGCTTTTCCTCGGTAAGCCTTCGTATATCGGTCTCTATAATGCCAAGCTCGGGAAGCTTGGCGGGGCTTTCCACTTTTTTACGCGCGCCCGCCTCGTCGAGTACGTCTATGGCCTTGTCCGGCAAATAGCGCTCGCTTATGTAGCGACGGGCGAAAAAGGCGGCGGCTTCCACCGCGTCGCTTGAGTAGCGCACGCCATGGAAACGCTCGTAGCGTTCTTTTATGCCCTTGAGTATGTCCACCGTCTCCTCGACGCTGGGCTCCTCGACGAGGACTATCTGGAAACGCCGCTCAAGCGCGGCGTCCTTCTCGAAATACTTGCGGTACTCGTCCAGCGTCGTGGCGCCTATGCATTGCAGCTCTCCCCGAGAGAGGGCCGGCTTCAGCATATTGGAAGCGTCTATAGTGCCTTCGGCCGAGCCCGCTCCTATTATGGTATGCAGTTCGTCGATAAAGAGTATGACGTTGCCCGCGGCGGCTATCTCCCTCATGATGCGCTTGAGGCGCTCCTCGAATTCGCCGCGATACTTCGTGCCTGCGACTACCGAGGCAAGGTCGAGTACGATAAGGCGCTTGCCCTGCAAGCCCTCGGGCACGTCGCCCTTGGCCATGCGCAGGGCAAGGCCCTCTACGATGGCCGTCTTGCCCACGCCGGGGTCGCCCACGAGCACGGGATTGTTCTTGCTGCGCCGGGACAATATGCGTACGAGGCGCTTGGTCTCGCGCTCGCGTCCGATGACGGGGTCTATGCGGTCCTCGCGCGCCCAAGAGGTAAGGTCGCGCGAATGCTCGTCGAGGAGGGGCGTCGAGGCTGGCTGTATGACGCTCTTTCGGGATACGCCCTGCGGGGCGGGATTAGGGGGAGCGCGGTTCTCCTCGCGGCGCTTGCTCTCGTCCTGGCCCGCGGCCAAGAGCTTAAGCGTGGAGCGGAGCTGCTCATAAAACACGCCGTAGCGCGCCATAAACTGCTCCAGCACCGAAGAACTCTCGCGCGCCGCGGCGACGACCAAGTGCTCGGTGCCTATATATTCGCCGTTCATAAGCCGCGCTTCCTCGGCGGCCGTTTCAAGCATGGACTTAAGTCGCCTGGATAAAGGCGCGTCGCCTAAGAGAAAGCCTCCGCGCCTGCCCACGGCGGAACGCTCAAGCTCCAGCCTGAGCTCCACCAAATCCACTTTAAGCGATTCAAAAAGCCGGTAGCCCGTGCCTTCAGCGCCGCGCACCAGCGCGAGCAGCACATGCTCAGGGCTCAATTCGGCGGCATGGAAACGCCGCGCCTCTTCCTGGGCGCTTACGGTGAGAAGTCGCTGAGCGCGCTTGGTCAAACCCTTAAACATCAGAATACCCCTTAGCCATGCACACTGAAGACGCGGCCCTGCGAAGCAGCCTTGCGCGAGCCTGAGAATCAGGCTCGCCGGAATCCGCGTCGGCCTTCTCCATACGTAAAGATATCCATAACTCGCTGGCAGCGGCCAGGCTCATGCCTTCCAAAACGCCCATGCTTATGCCTAAACGAAGCCCAGATATAATATCGGCGCTTTCTTCCCTGGATACAAGGCGGGCATGTCGGGCCTGTCCTAAAGCCCTGCCCGCAAGGTCGAGTATATCCCAGGGGCTGCGCCCCATGATATCCGCTCGGGCCCTGCGCTCGTATTCGGCTATGAGCCGCGCCGTCTTGGCTAAGCGCTCAAGCGAGGCGCGCTCAGGCTCCCTATACGGGGCGGGCAGGGCTATGCTGTACAGCGAGCCTTGGCTCGCCGCCTTAGCCGCGTAGGAGCCTTCTACGATAAAGCCGGCCTCCATGGCACGGCGGAATACGGCGTCCACGATGCCCGCCATAACGAGGGCGGGCAGATGCAGGCTCACGGAGGCGGACAGGCCGCTGCCGCAGCGGCTGGCATCGCTGTGTATATAGCCCGCTATGGGGTCAAAGGCCCAGCCAGCCACGGCGCCCATGTCGTCGTCGGCCTTGGATACAAGCTCCCAGCTTCGGTCAAACTCAAGGCCGGGCGCGTTGGCGTGCAATGAACAATGACAGGCATCGTTAAAGCTCGCCCAGAGCCTCTGCTCGGCGCTCAGCGCGAAATGCTTTTCCTCGTCTATGATAAAAGCCCTGCTTAAGAGGCCGCGCTCGGCTAAGAGACTACGCGCCTCAGGGCCGATTTCCTCTATTTCATAGCAGGCAAGGTTCGCGGCGCGCGCGGCGCGGCACAGCGCGGCGAGGGCTTCCATGAGTTCCTCGTCGCCGGCCTGCCAGGGAAAGCGCAGGCTGGCCATATTCCTGTCCAGGCGCAGCGTGGAGTACAGGACCACGTCAAATTCAGGATACTCCCTATCGGGCAGGGGCTCCAGGGCGGGGCTGCGCGGCATCATGGGTTTTCCCCCGCTTCCAGTTCACGCAATCGGTCTCGCAGGGTGGCAGCCTGTTCAAAGTCCTCGTTCTGTATGGCGTTGGCAAGCGACTCATGCAGGCGGCGTACCGCGCCTGCGCCGGCCTGGGAGCCAGGCGCCTTTCCCACATAGGCCTGCGCCCGGCCGCTGCGGCGCCAGAGGCTAGCGAGCTCGCGGCGAAATACCGTTACGCAGAGCGCGCAGCCGAGCCTGCCCTCGCGGGACAGCGCCGAGGCAGTTAAACCGCAGCGGGTACAGCTTTTCTCCTCGTCGGCGTCTTCTTCCCAATGAGCAAACGATGCGCTCAGCTGCCCGCTTGCAGGCTCGAGCGCGCCGGGAGCCCTAGCCTCCGCCTTAACGCCTAGATAGCCTAGGCGCTCCGCGCAGTCCCGGCAGAGCTTTCGCTCCTGCTCGAGCCCTTCTTGAAGTATGAGGTAGGTTTCGCTGTCGGCGCCGCAATTATCGCATAGCATTGCTATCACTATAGGAAATAAAGCGCTTAAGGGAAAGGCCGTACTGGCTCGCTTAATAAAATAATTTTTTATCTTTATGGGCATAAAGCAGGTAAAATGCCTTGTCCAGCGCCGCGCGAGCACGCTACTATACGAGGCGCGGGCGGCGTGCCGCGCGCAAGGAAGGATACTGCATGAAACGCGTACTTGCCATCGCGGCGCTTGCCGCCTTATCGGGCGCATCGCTCTTTGCTTTCGGCTCTAGGGAGGCTCCCGCAGCCGCTGCCAAGGCCCCTCTCGAGCTCCGCATAGGCGCGCTCAAAGGCCCTTCGGGCATGGGTATGATAGAGCTCTTTGAGAACAGTCCTTCATTGCCCGATCAGCTCAGCGTTCGCTTCGAGGCCCTTTCCGGAGCGGATTCGGCGGCGGCAAAACTGCTTTCAGGCGAGCTCGATGGCGCGGTGCTTCCGGTGAACATGGCAGCTAAGCTCTACAACGCCGGCCTGCCCTATCGCCTGGCCGCGCTCGTGGGCAACGGCATGGTAAAGATACTCTCCGCGGATACCGGCATACGCTCATTAAGCGACCTGAAAGGCCGAGAAGTGCATGTGGCCGGCCAGGGAGCCACGCCGGAGTACCTGCTGCGCGCCGTATTAAAGCACGCAGGCATGGACGCGGACAAGGATATGCGCTTGGCTTTCAACCTACCCTACCCCGAAATGGCGGCGAGCCTAGCGTCCGGCAAAATTGCCGTGGCCGTGTTACCCGAACCCTTCGCTACCGTAGCCATGAAGGCAAATCCCGCGCTGCGCGAAGCCTTCTCGCTCGGCGCGCTGTGGACCGCCGCGACCGGCCAGGCGGACTACCCCATGACCGTATTCGTGCTGCGCTCAAGCCTCATAGCCGAACGGCCCGAAGGCGTACAAGCCCTGCTCAAAGCCTATAAGGCATCCATAGCATCCGTCATAGCCGATCCCCAGGCGGCGGGACTACTCGTGGAAAAGCACGACTTTGGCCTTAAAGCGCCTATAGCCGCGGCCGCGGTGCCTAATGCCAATTTTACCTTTGAAGGAGCGCCGGGCGCCCGGGCTTCCGTGGAAGCGCTTTTACAGCTTTTTCTCCAGTCTGCGCCGGTTTCTATAGGCGGCAAGCTGCCCGACGGGGGCTTCTACGCGGACCTTGGGCTCTAAACCGGGCTGGCGGCCGCCCCGCGCCGCCGACCTGGCATTATCCACGGCTCTCCTCATAGCGCTGTGGAAGCTCGGCGCTCTGGCGGTGGGTATAGAGATGATATTGCCGCCGCCTGAGCGCGTCGTCTCCGTATTCGCAACCCTCGTCGGCACTCCTCGTTTCCTGCAGGCGCTCGGCGCTACCGCGTTGCGCGGTTTAGCCGCCTTCTGCCTGTCTATGCTTTTCGGAGGCATCGTAGGTTTCTTCATGGGCAGTTCGGTCCGCTTTAAGACCTTGATGAGCCCGGCCCTTACCGTCATTCGGGCAACGCCGGTGCTCGCCATCATACTGCTTGCCCTTGTGTGGTTCCCTTCAGGCGTCGTACCGGTATTCTCGGCCCTCGTCATGGCCTTTCCCGTGGTGGCATCCGATGTAGCCGCGGGGGTAGCCTCGGCCGATCCGAAATTGCTTGAGATGGCTAGGCTCTTCGGCCTTTCCCGCAAGAGCGTAGCCTTTGAATTGCGTATACCCGCTGCCCTGCCCCACTTAGTAGCGGGCGCAAAAAACGCCTTAGGCCTGTCATGGAAGGTAGTCGTAGCGGGCGAGGTGCTGAGCCAACCCAGCCTAGCCTTGGGTACTGGCATGCAAAATGCCCGTATAATGCTGGAAACGGCCGAAGTATTCGCCTGGGCCGCGGCCGGCGTGCTCCTCTGCGCGCTGAGCGACGCCCTCTTCGACCGCCTTGCGAGGAAATTCTCATGGCCTACCGCATAAAGCAGCTGCGCAAACGCTACGGTGATACCCTCGTGCTTGACGGGCTGTCCCTGGAACTGCCTAAGAGCGCCGTAAGCGTAGTCCTTGGCCCTTCCGGCTGCGGCAAGACGAGCCTACTTAACATACTGGCCGGCATCGATACGGATTTTGAGGGAGAGTTGGACGGTTTTGCGGGCATGAGAGCCAGTTACGCCTTCCAGGAGGACAGGCTGCTGCCCTGGCGGAGCGCCAAGGACAACGTAGCCCTGGTACTCGAGGCGCGTTTCGGCCGCCAGGAAGCGGATCGCCTCGCGCTTGAAGCCCTACGCTCGGTCGGCCTTGAACACGATGCCGCTAAGCTGCCGGGAGCTTTATCCGGCGGTATGCGTAAGCGCGTTGCCTTGGCCCGAGCCTTCGCCTATCCGTCCGAGCTGCTCCTTATGGACGAGCCCTTCTCCTCGCTCGACTTAAAGACGCGCATAGCGATTATGGATCTGTTCCTGACGCTCAGGCGCGCGTCGGGCAAGACGGCCCTTATCGTTACCCACGATGTACGCGAAGCCATATATTTAGGCGATACGGTGCATTGCCTGTCGGACAAGCCCTCGCGGGTACGGGATAGCCTTGAGCTTACGCTTCCCAGGGCTGCGCGCGCCTATGTAAGCGCGGACGCCGCCGCCATAGAAGCTCGGCTCTATGAATCCATCGTGGGTTAAGCCGGCTCTATAGGCTCGTGCAGGAGCGCGTGTATGGCGCTTAAGAGCTCTTCCTCGGCGAAGGGTTTGGCCAGCACGGCGCTTGCGGGCAACTCGTTCGGGCTTAACTCCTCGGCCTTGCCGCTTATAAGCAGCACGCGAAGGCCGGGCAGGAATGAACGTAGCCTGGCAGCCAGTTCAGGGCCCCGCATAAGCGGCATAATCACGTCGCTTACGAGCAGCGCGGGCGGCTTAGCGGCGTTTTCGGCAAGGAGCAAGGCGGAGCCGGGATTGCCCGCGGATAAAACGAGGTAGCCGGCGCGTTCAAGCAGGGTCTCAAGCAAGGCTCTAAGCGAGCTATCGTCCTCTACGAGGAGCACGGTCTCTCCCGCGCCTCCCTCATAGCGAGGCTTCTCTATGCCCGCGGCCGCGTCAGCCTCAGCGTCTATACAGGGAAGGTACACGGTAAAGGTAGTGCCGCTGCCGAGCTCGCTCGCAAGCTCTATGTGCCCGTCGGCCTGACGCACTATGGCGGCGACGGTTGATAGGCCGAGCCCCGTGCCGCGGTCCGGCGCCTTAGTGCTATAGAAAGGCTCAAAAATATGCGGCAGTATGGCGGGATCTATGCCTTCGCCCTCGTCGCTTACCCGAAGAAAAGCCCAACTGCCGGCGGCTATGGGACCAAGGGCACCATCGACGGGCGCTGCCAGCGCGACGCGGCCGGTGCTCAGGCTCAGCTTGCCGCCTTTGGGCATGGCGTCCCTGGCATTCACCGCCAGGTTCATGACCACCTGTTCAATCCTGCTGCGGTCGGCGCGCACATGATCGCCTTCACCGGGCCGCATACGTATGAACACGTCCTCTCCTATAAGCCTGCCAAGCATACGCTCAAGCTCGAGTATAAGCGCTCCGAGCGAGAATACGCTTGAGCCGCCCGCCTCGCTGCGCGAGAATACGAGCAGCTGCCTCGCCAGTATGGCGGCGCGCCTGGCCGCGTCCTCTATGCCGTCAAGCTCGGCTCCTATGTGCGGATTATCGCCCAAGTCGTCCCGAAGGAGTTTGCCGTAGCCGAGTATGGCGGTGATGATATTATTGAAGTCGTGCGCCGCCCCGCCTGCAAGCCGGCCCAAGGCTTCCATCTTCTGAGCCCGGTTCAACTGGTCCTGCAGGCTCTTGCGCTCGGTTATATCGATAGCCTGGAAGAGGTAAAAGCCCTGTTCCAGCACCCGCAGCGGAGCAGCGGATAAGAGGGCCTGCACGGTACGGCCCTTACCAGCGGACAGTACTAATTCCACCGGACCGTATGCGGAGCCGCCGCTCAAGGCAAGCCAGAGTTCGGCAAGCGCATCCGTATCAGGGATTAAGTCCTGTAGTCCGGCACAGCCCGGAGCCAGTTCGCGAAAGGCCTTATTGCCTTCGTGTATGCCGCCATCCGGTCCCGCCACGAAAATAGCGGCAAGACCATCTTCAAACAGGCCCCGGTAGCGCGTTTCGCTGCGCCTGAGGCGCTGTTCCATGCTGGAGCGGTACAGGCCTATAGTGATGGCGGTCTTTAATTCCCGCTCGTCAAAAGGCTTGATCACGTAGCCGAAGGGCTGGGTGCGTTTAGCCCGCTCTATGGTGGGCGAATCGGCGTAGGCGGTGAGGAAGATGACGGGAATTGACCAGCGCTCCATCAACTGAGCGGACGCTTCCACGCCGTCCATCGGCCCTTCCAGATGAATATCCATAAGGACCAGTTCCGGCTTCGTAGCCTCTATTGAGGCAAGGAGGCTCTCCGCAGAGGCGTACACGCCTACTACGTCGTAGCCGTTCCGCTGGAGGAAGGTACGTATGTCCAAGGCGACGATGCGCTCGTCCTCGCAAATAGCTATCTTCGCAAGCGCGCCATCGGTATCCGCTTCCACCGCTGCTCGCTACCTTCCCGCCGCCGCGCTCTTGTAGCCCAGCTTAGCCAGCTCGCGGCGCAGAGCGCTACGCTCCACGGGCTTTACGATATAGGATGTGGCGCCGCCTTTAAAGTACGCGCCCACTACATTATGGGGGTCTTCCAACACGGTAGTCATGATTATATGGGTTTCAGCCGCGGGCGCTATAGCCCTGTCCAGCTCTTCCTTACGCATAAGCATAAGGGCTTCATGCCCATCCATGCGCGGCATCATGATGTCCAGGAATACCAGCTGATACGGCCTATCCTCTTCAAGAGCCTTGCGGAAAGCGTTGATGCCGTCCTGGCCATCGACGGCGCTGTCCACCTGGCCGTATTCCTCAAGGAGCTTAAGCATCATCTTTCTGCTGCCAAAATCGTCCTCTACCACCAGTATCCTCGTCATCCTATCCTCCGGATATCATTGCGGGGCTTGCTGCTTTGCGCGCCATCAACGGCTCTGACACGAGCCTCGGCCAGCGCGTCGAGAAATATGGAAAGGCTCAGCGGATACGGCCTATACATAACGAAGCGATTATCGAGCATGCATTGGCTGTTATCCACCGGCGAACCGAGCACGAGGACGGAGGCCCTGGCGCCTAGGCTTTCAAGCGCCTTAGCGCGGTCTGTATCGCTAAGCGCATGCCACGCGGCGCTGCCGCTTATCACAAGCTCAGCGTTTCCGGCCGCGCTCTGGGGCGTGCAGAGGCCTATAGATAGCGCCTCCGACCAGCGTCGTACGTCAGGGGCGCAGAGCGCGTCCGGCTGCATTAATCCCACTATGGCGCCGCTTAGGCGGTCGCCAGGGCGCGGGAAGGCAGCCTCGCCCTGCAGCGCGGATGGCAGCAGCAGCTTGAAGACGGAGCCGGACTGGAGGCCTGGCTCAAGGCTCAGCTTAGCCCCGAGCAACTCGCAGAGGCCTTTGGCTAGCGCCAATCCTATGCCCAGGCCTCCTATTTTGCGCGTGCTGGAATCGTCCGCCTGGGTAAACTGCTTAAAAAGCCTATCGCTTTCATCCCGGGCTATGCCCGGCCCACTGTCTATAACCAGAAGCTCAAGGTCGCGCTCGCCGCTGCGCCTGGCCTCGAGGATAACCGATCCCTCGTCGGTAAATTTGACGGCATTCTCTATAAGGTTTCTCACGATAATGCTTAGTTTGGCCGAGTCGCCCTGCGCCATTTCCGGCAGGCCGGGGTCGATATAGAAACGAAGGCCGAGGCCCTTGGCATAGGCCTCCACCCGGTAGGGAGCCCAGCAGCGCAGCAGAAAATCCTCAAGGTAAAAATCGTTAACCATGGGCATAAGGCTGCCGCTCTCGAGCTTGGCGTAGTCAAGGAGGCTAAAGAGCAGGGTTTCAAGCTTATGCGCGCTGCTGGCCACCATGCTCAGGTACTCGGCTAGCTCATTATCCTGCGCTAAAGGCAGGGCAAGGTCGAGGAAACCGAGCATAGAATTGATGGGCGTCACGAATTCGTGGCTCAGATTGGACAGGAAGCGGGTCTTAGCCCGGTCGCTTTCTTCAGCCGCCCGTTTGGCGCGTATGAGTTCCAGTTCAGACTGGTGTTTAGCCAAAGCCAATTCTATACCGATGCGAAGTTCGCGTTCGTGGTAGGGCTTAACGATATAGCCATAGGGGCTCGTAGCCTTGACCCGTGTAAGGGTATCATCGTCGCTGAACGCGGTTACGTATACCACCGGCACGTCCATAAGCGCCCTGATGCTGGCCGCGGCATCTATGCCGTCTCCATTGCCCTTGAGCATGATGTCCATGAGTATGAGCGCGGGCTTTTGCTCAAGGGCTAAAGCCTGGGCCTTTGCCGGCGTGTCCGCGATGCCGCAAGGCTCATAGCCCAAAGCCCTTATACGCTCCCTCAGGTCGAGGGCTACTATGGTTTCGTCTTCTACGATTAGTATACGAAGGGACGCCTCAGCCACAGCAGCCACGCTTCAGCTCCGGCCTTCTGCGGCCAGCAGCGTAGCGTCTATATCGAGCAACACGATGAAGCGTTCGCCCTGACGCGCTATATTGCGCACGAAGCTATCGCGCCCCCCGCCTGACACCAGGGGAGGCGCCTCAAGCTCGGCGTCGGCTAGGTCCAGCACCTCGCTCACGTTGTCGGCAAGCACGCCGGCGGTCAACGTTTCGCCTTCATATATCAACTGCATGACTATGATGGAACTTTCTTCGCCCAGCGGGGTAAGGCCGGCATCAAAGCTGACGCGCGGGTCCACCACCGGCACAACGCTGCCGCGGTGGTTTATGACGCCCCGTATCTGGGGTTTGGCGTTGGGCACGCGCGTTATGGCCTGCATCTCGAGCACGACCTCAACCCTTTCAACGGGCACGCCATAGATTTCATCGCCCAGAGTAAAGCTGAGGTAGCGCGTGGTGGAGACCCGCTCGGCCACGGCCTATTCCGCCACTTTCTTGACGACCGCCAGAAGCTTGTCCGCGCTAAACGGCTTTACTATCCAACCGGTAGCGCCGGCTTCCTTGCCCTCGTTCATCTTGCTGCCCTGCGATTCGGTGGTAAGCACCAGTATAGGGGTGAATTTAAACTTGGGATTCTCACGGGCCTTGCGTATGAAGCTTATGCCGTCCATGTTGGGCATATTCACGTCGGTGATGATACAGTCGAATTTATCGCCGCCATCGAGCTTTGCCAAGCCCTCAAGGCCATCCGAGGCCTCTACGGTGGTATAGCCTTCCTGCTGCAGTATATAGGTAATACTCTGGCGTATGGCCGCCGAATCGTCGATCACCAAAATAGTCATATAGCAAAGTCCTCCTCTATAGATTTTCAACCGGATCAACCCGCGCCGACAGCGCTTAAGGGTCGTATCTTAACGCGCCTTATGCACTACCGTATCGGCTATCTTTGACAGGGACAAGACCTGATCGACGCCGCCCAGCTTTATGGCCTCGTTCGGCATGCCGAACACCACGCAGCTCTGCTCATCCTGCGCTATGGTATAGGCGCCGGCATCGTGCATTTCCTTCATGCCCCGCGCCCCGTCGTCGCCCATGCCCGTCATAATGACGCCAACGGTATTTTTGCCCGCGTAACGGGCGGCCGAACGGAACAGTACGTCGACACTTGGCCTGTGCCTGCACACCAGAGGCCCTTCCTTGACTTCAACATAGTAGCGCGCGCCGCTGCGTTTAAGCAGGGTGTGCTTGTTGCCCGGCGCAATAAGCGCCCTCCCTCGTATGACCGTATCGTTGTCTTCCGCTTCTTTTACCCCCACCCTGCAAAGGCTGTCAAGCCTTTTTGCGAACGCGGCGGTAAAATGCTCGGGCATATGCTGTACGATAACGATGCCGGGAGCGTCCTCAGGCAGAGCCTCAAGAAATTCCCGCAACGCTTCGGTACCGCCGGTGGAAGCGCCCACCACTACCACCTTATCGGTGGTTTCTATCATGGTATTGCCCGAGGCCTTGGGCAACATCACGTCAGCGGTAAGCTTAGGAGCCACGTCGCGCATGGGGGCCAGGGGTAATCTGCGCTTGTTCTTGGATAGGTGGGCGGCTTTGACTACGTCGCAGAGCGCTACTCGAGACTCCTCTAGGAATTGCTTGGTGCCCAGCTTGGGCTTTTGAATAATCTCTACGGCGCCATACTCCATAGCCTTAAGGGCGTTTTCAGAGCCTGACTCGGTCTTGCTTGAGCAAATGACCACCGGTATGGAAGGGGTGCTCTCCATTATCTTACGGAGGAAAGAGAGGCCGTCCATACGGGGCATTTCCACGTCGGATATGATGACATCGGGCTTTTCCGTCTCCATGCGCTTAAGCGCGAAGAGCGGATCGGAGGCCACGGCCATTACCTCGATCTGAGGGTCGGAATCGAGGAGTTCCTTAAGGGTCTGCCGCACGACCGCGGAATCATCTACAACTAGGACTTTAATTCTTTCCATATTGATAACTACTATAGGCGCTCATATACCGTGGGCGCAATACCGCGCAGGGGCAAAGACATGCCGGTAAGCGTCTCAGAGTGGCCGAGTATAAGATTTCCACCCTTGCGTATGCAGGAGGACATGCGGCCAAGCAGAGCCTCCTGCGTGGGGCGGTCAAAATAAATGATGACGTTCCTGCAGAACACGATGTCGAATAGCCCGTCGAAGGGATAGCGCTCGTCCATAAGATTAAGCCTAAAGAACTGTATCTTGTCCCTGAGTATGCTTTTCATGCGCACCTCGTCGGCCGCATTGTCTTTGCTCCGCAGCAGATACTTCTTCTTAAGGCTCAGCGGCACCATGGCTACACGCTCCGAGCCATAAACCGCGTTTTGCGCTTTCTCCAGCGCGCGCGTGGATATATCGGTGGCTACTATATTGTAATCGAAGCTCGGATGCGAGAGCTTGAACTCCTCGAGCACCATGGCAAGGGTGTACGGCTCTTCGCCGGTGGCGCAGCCGGCTGACCAGAATGACAGATGCTGCCTGCCGCCCTGCGTAAGCAGCCCGGGAAGAAGCCGCGAGCTGAGTATATCAAAATGGTCCGGCTCCCTGAAAAAATCGGTCTTGTTCGTGGTGACCGCGTCTATCATGTGCACGAGCTCAGACGCGCCGTCGGGACTGAACACCTTATCCAGGTACTTGTCATAATCGCCTATGCCAAGCACGCGCAGGCGTTTCTGCAGGCGGCTTTCAAGCATAACGCGCTTGGTATCGGGCATGCGTATACCAAGTTCAGATTCTATATAGGCGGCGAGGCGCTTAAAGGCTCTGTCGTTGAGCCCCGCGTAGGAACTTGCGAGGGAACTATCGTCGGCCATCAGTGTACTCTGCCTTTCTGCCTGCGCGCCGCTTCGCTGACGCGCTTATGGTCTATGATGAGCGCTACGGTGCCGTCGCCTAATATCGTGGCCCCGGATATGCCCTCTGCTTCCTTGAACAGCCTGCCTAAGGGCTTTATAACCGTCTGATAATCGCCTATAACGGCATCCACCACATAGCCGGTGCGCGTGCCCTGATCGTTGGCCACGACTACCTGCCGCAACGCAGGCTGCTCGCCTGGCACGGCGAAGGAACGCCGCAGATCCACGATGGGTATGAGGTCGCCGCGGTAGTGGATGAGCGCGGATCCGTCCTCTGACAGTCCCTCCTGCTCCTCCAGCTCAACGCAGGCTTCCACGCAGGACAGCGGTATGACGAAACGCTCGCCGCCTATGCGCACGAGCAGGCCTTCGATTATGGCCAGGGTTAGCGGAATAGAGAGTACGACCGTCGTACCCTGGCCCGGTTTGGATTCCAGGTACACGCCGCCGCCGAGCGCGTCTATCTCGCGCTTAACCACGTCCATGCCTACGCCGCGGCCGGACACGGCGCTTACGTTCTGCGCGGTGCTAAAGCTCGGCCTGAATATGAGCTGCA
Source organism: Spirochaetaceae bacterium UBA5200 (assembly GCA_002412825.1). GTDB lineage: Bacteria > Spirochaetota > Spirochaetia > Treponematales > UBA12059 > UBA5200. The sequence goes on along the minus strand of DHVU01000017.1, from coordinate 247,462 downwards.
TGGTATCCTGCTCGCTCAGCTCCTCGTTTGGCCCCATGATGCCACGCTCGCGGGCCTTGTTCCGTATAGCCTCAAGATTGAGCCCGTTGCCGTCGTCGGATACCCGTATTTCCACCGTAGCGCCGCTGTGCGATGCCGAAAGGCATATAGTGCCGCCCTCCGGCTTGCCCTTAGCCTTGCGCTCGTGGGGCTGCTCTATGCCATGGTCCAGCGAATTGCGGATTATATGCACGAGGGGATCGTTAAGGCGCTCTATGACGGTCTTATCAAGCTCGGTATCCTCGCCCTCGGTTAACAAGTCCACCTGTTTACCCAGGTCGCGGGAAAGGTCACGCACCACGCGCCTGAATTTGCTGAAGGTAGAGCCTATGGGGAGCATGCGTATGCTCATCGCGTTGTCCCGCAGCTGCGATACGAGCCGTTCCAGCTGCTCCGCTATGGACGATAGGCCCGTATCGGCAAGCTCTCCGGAAGTTCGGCTCAATCGGGCCTGCAGGGTTACCATCTCGCCCACGAGGTCTACGAGCTGATCGAGCTTTTCGCTGGCTACGCGTACCGAAGAACCGGTGTCGACGTGCTTTTCCTGTACCCGTTTCAGGTGATCCTGTTCGGCTAAGGCGGCCTGCAGCTCGGATGAGCTTACCGCATGGGTATCGATGAGCACCTCGCCGAGTTTGCGCTGCGATTTAAGCGCGTCATCGAGCGCGGGCTTCTGTATCGCTCCCCGTTCAAGCAGTATCTCGCCAAGCTTCTTCGTGTGCCCTTCCTCGTCGTCTGCCTCTCCAAGCTCATCTATACTCAGCTCGCACTGGTCTTCTACGAAGATGAACACATCCCGTATGGCGTCTATGCCTTTGTCCGTAGACAATATGGCGTCCCAGGACGTGTAGCAAGCCTCCGGGTCTAGAGTATCCAGGCTCGGTACCGCGCTGAAGTTGGCCACGGCGCTCATGACGCTGAGAGCGGCCAGCTCTTCTAAAAGCTTAAGAGGCCGCGTGCCGCTTAAGAAAATATCGCGCGCAGGCACGAGCCGTATGCGGTAGCTCCGGATGCCGCCAGCGCCGGCCGGGGCCGCTGAGGGCGACGCTTGCCCATCGCGCTGCGCAGCCGCGCTTGGCGCCGTAGCCTGCGGTTGCGCTTTATCCTCGCAGTAGCCCGTGCATGCCGCCCTGAACTCGTGGATAAGCAGCTGAGCCTCCTCGTCGAAGGAGCCTTCGCTCTCGTCCTGCTCTATCATGGCGCGTATCTTGTCGCGCGCGCGCAGGGTCAGGTCAATAACCGTCTTATCAACCTCGCGCTTGCCCGCGCGGCAGGCGTCAAGCAGGTTTTCAAGGTCATGGGCGAAGCGCCCGGGTTTTTCAAAGCCGAACATGCCTGCCGAGCCTTTTATAGTATGTATGGCTCTGAAGGCCGCATTAATAAGCTCAAGATCCTTCGGCGAAGCCTCCAGCTCAAGGAGTATGTCCTCAAGCTGGCTTAAGAGTTCATAGGCTTCCTCTCTGAACGCATCTTTAAATTTATCGATCATCGCGTAGCCTCGGTATTCAAGAACGACGGCAGGGCTTCTGCTAAGGCCGGGCCGTCGGCCGCATGGGTGCTTATCAGGGTGGAAGAGCGTAAGCGCGCGGATAGGGCCGGCTTGAGCATGCCCACAAGGAGCAGGTCGCCTCCCCCTGCCAATGCGCTTTTTTTAGCCGCATACAAGAGCTGTATGGCCGATAGATCCAACTCGGTTACGCCTGCGAGGTCGAGCTCCAATAATACCCTAGAGCCATCATCGTTTTCCGCTAAAGCGCTCTTCAGCTGCTGTGCCAATTCTTCGGCACGTTCTATGCCGTAAGAGCCATGTAATTTTACCCGTGCGTTTTTTTTTGCAGTAGCCATGCACAACCCTTTGGTACAGGATGAGTCGGGGCTAGCTCGGCCAGCTATGGGCCCCAAGGCATAAGTGTAAGGCCCGTACCAAGGAAGTGCAAGGCAGATATAAGAGAAAATAGAGATACAAGAAAAGCTTAGTCGAGAAGCTCCGCGTAGTAGCGTTCGCCAAGCCTGATCACGCCGTAACGCATGCCATCGCGTACCGCGCTGCCTTCAGGAGGCAGGGCTCGGCCAAAATCGAAGGGTTTTTTGCCTATCCACCACACGCTGCCGCCGCTATCCGCGATAAGCGGACGTTCCACGCCGCCCAGCCGCACTTCGATAACTACGCCCGCGTCCATACGTAAGACCAAGGGCAGGCGGCTTCGCCAGCTGGGGCTGAAGCTATAGAGGGAGCCATTATTCTCGAGCCGTTCGACGAAGAGGTCCGGCTGGCCGTCGGCATCGAGATCCCAAGCTCGTACAGAGGGCTGTTGTACGCTCTCGCGATACTCAAAGAGGCCGTCGCCGTCTATATCCACCTCGATATAAAGGGCTTGCGGATGGCCTGCGTCGCTGCGTCCCCATACCCGCCTGGCCTCGTAGCGGCCGTCGCCGTCAAGATCAAGCTTCTCGCTTTTTGGATACCCATCGCCATAGATCAGTTCTCCGGCCGCGCCGCCTGTATCCCGCCACCATCCGCTGGTGGCTAGGCCTTTATCCAGGCTCGTCGCGCTTATGCCGCCGTACTTGCGCTCTTCAACCAGGTAGGCGGCGTCAGCCAGGCTGCGCTCACGAGGAAAGTCGCCTCCCGACGCATAGGCTAGATAGGGGCCAGTATTAGCCTGATCCGGACTCGTCTCAGCCAAGGCGCGCAGTTCTAGCGGCGCGTAGCGATAGAGCGCGGGGGCAAAACGATATGCGCGCTGATTGCCGCCTTCGTGTACGGTAGCGCTTGACAGGAAGGGCCAACGCCCGTACTCCAGCACTATCCGCACGGAAGGGCTGCGCAATTCGGCGCGGTAGGGTACGCCGCCGCTAAAGTCCACGACGCGCTCGGGCTCGCCATCCTGGTTCTGGTCATACATCCACGACGCGAGCAATCCGTCCTTAAAAAGCGAACGGCCCTCCGCTATGCCGTCTCCATCCTCATCGTCCAAAATATAGCCGGAGAACGACGAGAAGGAACTCAGAAAAGAGCGCCGGCTCTCATCGTCGGAAAGCAGGGCGTAATAACGCTGCAGGAGACGGACTTCTATGGGCAGGGCAGAGAGGGCAAGCTCTTCGCTCGCCTTTCTATGGCTGATCAGCCCCGCTTCAAAGGCCAAAACGGTCGCTAACGGATGATTGCGTCCGGCAGCGCGGTATTCCCTTAAGAGGAGCCGAGCGTCCTCGACATGAGCGCTGTACGGCGTAAGGGCGACGAGCAGAAAGGGTTCCAGCTCCTTTAGCTCGGGCAGCAATTGGAACGCGCGGGCCACCAGGGCGGCATCCTGCGCCGAAGCTGCCTTAAGCTCATTGCCGACGAGCCAATGGATAAGAGGCCGCGCGTCGAAGGGGTAACGGCGCAAAGACTCGGCTACCGCCGAACGGGCTCCGTCGCTGTCGCCCAATGAGCGTTTGGCTAAGTATTCAAGGTATAAAAGCTCGGCGCTGCGCGGCTTGCCGGCAAGGAAGCGCAGCGCGGAGGCGGGCCGCTTCATGCGCACGAGGAGGCCTGCATACAAAAGCTCGGCTTCATGAGCGCTGTAGAGCCGGAAATTCGCCCCGCTTAAGGAGGCGGCTATATAGGCTTCAGCCTCCGCGCGCTTGTCGCCATAGGAAAGCGCCAGAGCGGCGCGAAGGTAATTGGCATCGGCATCTATGGACGAGAGGGATAAGGCGTCGTCTACCAGGGCTATGGCCCGTTCCGCATAGCCCAGGGCAAGTGCGTTCCGGGCCTCCGAAACGAGCGCGGAAACCAGGGCCGTTTGATTGGGCGATACGCTAACCAAAGGCGCAGCGGTCGCCTGCGCAGCCAAGACGCTCAGCGCCGCGGTAAAAGCCGTGGCCAGGGCGAAGCGTCTAGGCCGTAACCATGCCCTTGGGGCCGAAGCCAAACATCGTACGGATATCGTCATCGAGGAGGGTCTCCTTTTGCATCAGCTCCTCGGCGAGCCGTACGAGCTGATCCCTATGCTCGGTCAGGATATCGAAGGCGGCATTCCTGGCCTCATCTAATATATCGGCAACGGCGCGGTCTATCCTTTGCGCCGTATTCTCGGAATAGTCCTTATGACGGGCGATTTCTTTGCCTAAGAATATAGGTTCGTCTTCCTGGCCATATGCTATAGGCCCAATATCGGCGGCCATGCCCCATTCGCAGGTCATTTTCCTGGCCATTTCAGTGGCCTGTTTAAGGTCCTGCGCGGTGCCGGTCGTGGTTTCGCCGTATATGAGCTGCTCCGCCACGTAACCGCCGTAGGATATAACGATGCGGTCGCGTATCCAGGCGCGCACGCGGGAGTAGCTGTCCTGCTCCGGCAGCGAAAGCGCCAGGCCTAAGGCCCTGCCGCGCGGCACGATGGTAACTTTATGCAAAGGATCGGCCTTGGGCAGATAGTAGTGCAGGAGCGCGTGCCCCGCCTCATGATAGGCCGTAGCCGTTTTCTCCTCTTCTGATATAACGAGCGACGAGCGGGCTATGCCCATAAGTATCTTGTCCCGCGCGTCCTCGAAATCGCTCATTTCAACCGTGCTGCGATCCTTGCGTATAGCGAAGAGCGTGGCTTCGTTGACGAGGCTGGCAAGGTCGGCGCCGCTCATGCCTGGCGTGGAACGGGCTATGCGCGTGGCGTCCAAGCCTTCCTGCACCGGCACCTTTGCCATATGTATCTTGAGTATGGCTTCCCGTTCCTTGATGTCGGGCATGGCCACGACCACCTGCCGGTCAAAGCGGCCGGGCCGGAGTATAGCGGGATCGAGCACGTCAGGCCTGTTCGTGGCGGCCAGTATGATGACGCCGTCCTTGGTGTCGAAGCCGTCCATTTCCACGAGCATCTGATTGAGGGTTTGCTCGCGCTCGTCGTGGCCTCCGCCGTAGCCCGCGCCGCGGGTCCTGCCCACCGCGTCGAGCTCGTCGATGAAGATTATACAGGGAGCGCTCTTGCGGCCTTGCTCAAAGAGGTCGCGCACGCGGCTCGCGCCTACGCCCACGAACATTTCCACGAAGTCGGAACCGGACATATGGAAGAAGGGCACGCCCGCCTCGCCGGCTACCGCCTTGGCCAGGAGGGTCTTGCCGGTGCCCGGCATGCCCACGAGCAGCACGCCCTTGGGTATGCGCGCGCCCATTTTAATGAACTTCTGGGGGTTCTTAAGGTAATCGACCACCTCGGACAGCTCATACTTAGCCTCAATCTGGCCCGCCACGTCGGCGAAGGTGAGGTTCTTGGCGCTGTCGGTGAAGCGTTTAGCCTTGCTCTTGCCGAAGCTGAAGGCTTTATTGTTGCCCTGCATCTGCCTGAGCACCATCCAGAGTATGAAGAATCCGAAGAACCAAGGCAGAAGTTCCAGTATAACCCGCAAGGGGCTAGCGCTGCTCGTTACGCCCTCTACCCGCACGCCCCGCTCGCGCAGCTTGTCTAGGAGGCCAAGGTCGGCATAAGGGATGAGCGTTGTGAATTCCTGCACATCGCCGCTCTTGCCCTTAAGCGTGCCCTGAATGCGGGTCTGGTCGATTATCCGCAGAGCTTCCACATTGCCCTCTTCCAGATGCGCTATAAACGCGGAATAGGGTATTGAGGGCTTCGCGCTCTGGCTTCCATCGAAGAGGAAGAGGGCAAGCGATGCGGCGATGAGTCCCATGAATATCATAAACGATATGCGGGAGCCCCGGGGAGGGCCTGATTCCGGCTTCTTGGGAGGCTTAGCGTTGTCTTTATCGTCTAGTTGCATAATCTTCAGCTATTCCTTTCATATCTATGCCCAGATACCCAGGCGGCGCTCGTGTAATCAAATCTGCATTGTAGCGATAGAGGTCCCTGCAACCCTGCGTTGAAGCCAGCAGGGCTACTATGCCCGAGCAATCCTCCAGCACGGGCACGCGGTCCCTGGCGCCGAGCGCTATGCCTAACTCGGCCAAGAGCTTATCCAGGACCTTCCAGCCGACGGCATTGCGTATACGGTCGCCGGGTTTCCTCGTACGCAGCACTAAGGGCCAGCTAAAGGCGTCCAGGCGTAAACCCGTGCCGTCGTCGCTATAGTATACTGTACAGAAGGCGGCTTTGCCTATTCGAAACGTTCCCGGCGCGTCCATGACCGCGCAATATCCCGTCGGTTCTCCGCTTCCTACTCGTTCCGCGTCATGTTCGGCGCATATCCTGCCTTCTTCAAGAAAAAAGAGCAAGCCACGCCAACGGGCGAGCTCCAGGCGCGACCTTCCATCCGCCGCGCGCTCAAGCTTCCGGTCTATGTCCGCAATCAGGCGCCAGGGCACGCGCTGACCGGGGCTTACGGCGCCTCCAGGCAATGCGCGGAGCGCTGCGTCGGCCATGGCGAAGAGCGCTCTCTGACCTACGGCGCGAGGAGCGGCGCGGTAGTGCGACAACGCTATGCCCCGCCGCGCGCCTTGCTCCGGGTACAGCTCTGCCGCATAGCCTGCCAGCGCCTGATCGTCGTCATGCAGTTTCTGCGCGAGCGCGTTCAGGCTTGTGCCATAGCCGGGAAATACCGAAGCGATAACGGGCATAAGCTCGTGCCGCAGCTTATTGCGCAGATAGTCGCTCTGGGCATTGGTAGAGTCATGATTAAGCGGCAGCGCATGCTCGCCAAGGTAGGACTCAAGCTGAGCCCGTCTCAGGGCAAGGAAGGGCCGCCCTATGTCGCCATATTCCTCCCGCATGCCCTGCAGGCCGGCGCTGCCCGAGCCTGAGAAGAAGCGCATGACCTGCGTCTCCCATTGGTCGTCCGCATGATGGCCGGTAAGGATGTAGCGGAGGCCCTGGGCAACTTTTACCGCGCGGAGCGCGGCGTAGCGGAAGTGGCGGGCGGCTGCTTCGATACTGCCCAGGTCGGCGGCCAAGGCTTCAAGGCTGCCCCGCTCGGCTCGGCGCACATGGAGAGTAACGCCGAAGCGCCTTGCGAAGTCGCGTACGAACGCTTCCTCGGCAGCCAATTCGTCGGCGGGCCGAATGCCGTGGTCTATCCAGCATGCGTGAAGCCGTTCAGCCGTTGAGTTTTGCTCAACCGTTGAGCGTAGCTCAACCGTTGGGCGTAGCTCAACGAGGGCCCTTAGCAGAGCGGTGGAATCTGGCCCGCCCGAGAAGGCAACGAGCAGTTGCGATGCTGAGCAGGCATGAAGCTTTAGGAACTCTTCTAGTGCCGTAACGACGGGCCGGTTATTCAACGCGTGCGTATCCTTTTAGAAAGATAGCTAATAAGCTTATGGCCGCCCTGTCGGGCGGCCATAAGAGGCTCAATCGCAGCCATAGGGCTAGCTGGGCCGGCGCGGGGCGTCTTGAGGCCTATTTGGAAGGCGCGGGGGTACCAGCGGCTGGAGCTCCGGCGGCAGCAGCTGCGGCTTCCGCTACGGGTGCTGCGGCTTCTTCAACCGTGGCCTCGCCCTTGGCGTACTTGACCAATACCACCACCTGATCCTCGGCGGCGAGTATCTTCACATCCTTAGAGCGCGCGATATCGCGAACGTGGATGGAGTGGTTGGCTTTCAGTTCGGTTACGTCGATCGTGAATTTCTCAGGCATGTCTTTAGGCATGCATTCGACTTCAATTTCGTGTACCGGGTGCTCAAGGATGCCGCCTTCGCGCACGCCTACCGGTATACCGGAGAGATGCACCGACACTTTTGCGCGCATGAGAACGCCGCTCTGCACCTCGAAGAAGTCCACGTGCTTAATCGTGCCCTTAAGCCAATCGAGCTGGCGGTCCTTGATCATGCACTCATAGGAATCTTTGCCCACGACGAGCTTAACGATGGTACTTTCGGAAACGCCCTTGGTAGCCTTGCCGAATTCAATGGCATCGAGTACGAGAGGCACGCATCGGCCCTGGCGGTTATAAATAACTGCGGGAATTTTGCCCTGCCTGCGAAGGCTGTTAACGGCGCCTTTGTTGCTTACTTCGCGGGCGCCGGCGTTTAAAACATGCTGGCTCATGGATATGTTCTCCTCGCTCTTAGCGTATAGTCTGCGCTGGGACGGCAGGATTCGAACCTGCGATTGGCGGCACCAAAAACCGCTGACTTACCGCTTGTCGACGTCCCAATATCCGAACCCAAAACGGCACGGGGTGGCATAGTTATATACCGAAACGCAGGAGCGTGTCACGGGGTATAGCGGCCATTTCAGATAAAAGAGGCGCGGAAAGCCCTAAAAGCCGTCCGGCTGGCTACTGCGAAACTTCCTCGTCGGAATCCTCGCCGCGGTCATAGGCCGCCACGATGGAATCTTGGAGCCGCGACCTAAAATCAGGGCTGATGGGATGCGCTATATCTTTATACTCCCCCGTCTTTGTCTTTCTACTGGGCATAGCAATGAATACGCCCGTCTTGCCTTCAATGATTTTTACGTTATGAATAACGAAGCAGTCGTCGAAGGTGACGGTCACATAGGCCTTTAGCTTACCTTCGCTTGATACCCTACGGATGCGGATGTCGGTAATTTCCATGCGGCGCCTCTCCTTGCCGATCGATGTACAATCCCAGAATATTCTAAACCGAGTATGGTAGGCGCGCAAGCGGAAAGGATAGATAACTCTCGATACCCTCTGAAGACAGGGCTGAATGGGCGTCAAGCGCTTGTTTTTCATCGGTAAACACGCCAAAGAGGCAGCTGCCTGAACCGCTGAGCGAGCAAAAGTCGGCTCCCAGCCCGCTCAGCCTATCCTTAATCGCCTTCAAGCCGGGGTAGCGGCCTATGAGCGCGTCGTAAAAGTCATTGGGAAAGCGCCATGAAGAGGGATGCCGGTTAGCATAGGCGTCGAGCGCCGCGTTGAGGCTTCCTTCAAGGCCCCCGCCTACCCGCCCTGGCGCAAGGGGACGCAGTTCATCCAAGAGGGCATAGGCGTCCTTCGTGGCTATCGAGAAGCCAGGCCTGGCCAGGACGAGCGCGTAATCAAGCCGCGGCTTTATGGGCTGTACCAGCTCTCCCCTGCCCCGCACCGCCGCGCAGGAGCCGCCAAGGAAGAAGGGCAGGTCCGAGCCTATGGCAGAGGCCATAGCGGCGAGCTGCGCGGGGCCACAGGAGCCCGGAATGAGCTCGCGCAGCGCCTTGAGCACGGCTACGGCGTCGCTTGAGCCGCCGCCTAAGCCTGCGCCGGAAGGTATGCGTTTGACGGCACGTATACGTATGCCCGGCGCGGGCAAATCTTCCCGCCGTAGAGCCTGTATATACAAAAAAGCGGCCTTGTACATGGTGTTCTGCTCTACGCCGCAGTCGCACGCGCATTCAAGATCTATGCCAGGCTCGTCTACTAGGGATAATTCTATGCTATCGCAGAGCTTTATGGCTTGAAAAATGCTGCCTATGGCATGGTAGCCATCGTCTCCGCGGGGTCCCACGGCCAGCGAAAGATTGATCTTGGCGGGCGCTTCTATGGTCATGCTACGCTTCATAGGCGCAGTATAGCAAAGCAATGAGCCTTTCCATACGAAATACGGAATTTAACGAACGAATATGGTTGACAGACACTCGATCTGTCTTTTAGATTTCACCTACGAAAGCCACAATGGCATGCAAGCCCGCGCGGAACTAAGCCGCGGCGGCCAAAAATACAGGGAGGACCTGACATGGACCCGATACGGGAAACGGCTATGCCGAACGAATCGTTCGATCTGGCGCTCATAGGCGTCGGCGAATACGTCCAGGCTCCCGAGGCTCCCTTCGTTCGTTTCGATGATTACGAGGACGATTACGAAGACGACTTCGAGGAGGAAGACGACTTCGACGATTTCTCGGACGAAGATGACGACTTCGGCGATGAGGATGACGATTTTGAGGAAGAGGACGACTTCGAGGACGAAGAAGAGTTCGAAGAAGCCGACGATTACGAGTACGAAGACGATATAGACTACAACGACTTCGACGAGTGAACGACCCTCGCTAAAGGGAACAGCCGCTGGCCTAGGCTCAGCGGCTGTTGTCTTATAGGGCCTCCGGTTTGGCTTCCGCCGGGCCGCGCGGGCTAACGGGGCTCAGTTCAGCCTCGAACCAGAGCTTTTCGAGCTCGTAGAAGGCCCTGGCGCCCAGGCTCATGATGTGCACGACAAAATCCCCGAAATCCACTAGGCACCATTCTTCATCCTCCGCGAGTCGCGGCCGCCGCAAAGGGACTATGCCCTGTTCGGCTAAATGGTCTTCCAGGTGGCGCAAGAGGCCGCGCATATGCGTGGAGCTCGTCGCGCTCGTTACCACGAAGAAATCAGTCCACGAAGACAGCTTGCGGAGGTCCATCACCACCGTATCGCTGCCATTATGGTCAGCAAGGAGCTGCCCGCAGGCCAGCGCCGTTTCACGCATGTCAATTGACACAGTACCTCCCGTCAAAATCTCTACCAAGAATAATCACAAAATCCGCGGGGGCTGAACTGTTGAGTTCAGGATCGCCGCTCGCGATGTTTTCACAGCGTATAACATTGGCCACCATAGCCGCCGCCGCCTCATAGCTGAAGCGGTACAGTATCTGGGTCTTGGCTATATCCTGGCTTGCCGCGTTGCCGATGGATACGATCTCATAGCCAAAGCTTTCATAAATATCCGCGGTTTTCTGGGCCAGGCCCCGTGAGGCCGTGCCATTGAGTATCTCAAGGGTAAAAACCTTATCCTCGACCGCGGTCGCCTCCGCGTTCAACAGGGCATTGAGGGTTTGTTTCACAATGTCCTTTACCAGTTGCCCGTCCCAGGCAGGAAAAAGCAATTGCTTTCCTTCCACGTTCCTATACGTGCCCGTAAGGCGCTGTATGACCGCCCTATCCATATCGGCGCGGGCAAATTCGACGAGCAGGCGCTCAAGGGATTGTGGCTTTAAGTTGGTGCGTACGCGCTTGGACAGCTCCGATAGCACATCCTTCTGGAACAGGTAGTCGGACTGCTCGCCTATACGGCGCAGCAAGGCCTGGAACAGCGTCTGACGCCGTGCGACGGCCTCGCTCTCGGGGCGATCAGCATCCTGGTATTGGGCGTAGAGAGCCATTTTACCGCCGTCGAGCAAGACTGAGCCGGCGGGCAAGGAAAAACCGCGCTCGTCGATAGTGCCGCTTACCCGGTTGGGCATAAAAACCGAAACGCCGTTAAGCATATCCACGAGGTCGCTATAAGCCTGCATAGTAAACACGATATAATAATCCAGGTTCGTAGCACAGAGCGAGGCGAGTTCAGCCACGTAGGGTACCGGGTCGGCCTGCTTGTACAAGAGGTCTATGCGGTCAAAGCGATTGAGCGAACGAAGTATAAGGCCCGTTTCAGCCGGTATGTCCAAAAGTGCACCCCGGGCGTTACCCGGATAATACATGAGTATCTGGGTGGACAGGGGCTTACCATTATGCTCGAGTATCAGGGCTATATTGATGGGCCTATCCTCGTCGACTGCCTTTTGTATAGGCTCGACGCGGAGCATCGAGGCCATGGCTACGCCGAAGGCCACCATGGCAATGATGATGATGAGCAGGAATACTATGCTTTTATCGAGGGCATTCTTTGGCATGGCTTGGCTTTCTTTCCAGAATTGGCATTGTACAGGATGGCCTTGTCAATCGCAAGCGGCCAGGCCGTAGAGCCTCTGCTCCTCGATTATGCGGGCGGCCGCGTCAGGCACGAGCCTGCGCCAGGCGCCGCCGCTTTTTATGCGATCGCGCACCATGGACGACGATATCGGTATGAGGCTGTTGCTAGCGCGCAGGTGGGGAAAGCTCATGCGATCGCCAGGCTTTAGCGCTGCTCCAGTGCTCGAGCGCCGTGCCACGATTAAATCGGCTAAGGCCGTGATAGTATCCGGCTCGCGCCAGGATCCAAAGCCCGCGGCAAGGTCGTCGCCTATGGCAAGAGCGGGCTTACCCTCGGGCGAGTAAGCCGTAATGGCATAGCGTATCGTATCCACCGTGTAGGAAGGCCCCTGTCTCGTAAGCTCGCAATCGTCGACGATGAAGAGCGTATCGCCCTCAACAGAGGCGCGCAGCATGGTCAGGCGCAACTCTGCGCCCGGGTCCTCGACCAGGGCCTTGTGCGGCGGCTCTAAGGCCGGCACGAGCAATACGCGGTCATAGCCGTACTCGCTAGCCAGTTCTTCAGCCAGTATAAGGTGCCCTACATGGACGGGATTATACGAGCCGCCGAGTATAAGCAGCCTCAAGCGCCGCTCCACCCGTCGGGGGCGGCGGGAGCCTCGGCCTCTACCACGAAACGAAGGAAGGCCTGTGACAGTCCGTCCAAGCCCTCGCTGGAAAAGCAGGATATGCCATAGACCGTTTCATCCGGCAAGAGAGCCTTAAGTTCGTCGAGCCTGCCCTCGGTTTCCGGCAGGTCCAGTTTCGTGCCTATGACTACCCGCTTTTTTTTGGCCAGTTCGGGCGAGAACTCGTTGAGCTCGTTTAAGAGCGTCGCAAAAGCTTCTTTATAATTATCGTCCGACAAGTCTATGAGGAAGGCGAGCGCCGCCGTGCGGGCTATATGCTTTAAGAAGCGTATGCCCAGGCCCAGGCCGTCGGAGGCCCCCTCTATAATGCCCGGTATGTCCGCCAGTATTATGTCGCGCTCCGCCACGGTAAGCACGCCGAGGTTGGGTATCTTAGTGGTAAAGGGATAAGGCGCGATTTTCGGGCGCGCGTTCGTGAAGCGGTCGAGCAGGCTGGACTTGCCGGCGTTGGGGAAGCCCACGAAGCCTATGTCCGCCATCATCTGCAGCTCTATCGTCAGCTCCACAGTCTGGCCGGGCTTGCCCGGAAGCGCGGTGCGGGGCGCTTGGTTTATGCTCGACTTAAAATGCACGTTGCCCCAGCCGCCGTTGCCGCCTTTAAGAAAAAGCCAACGACCTTCGGCGTCTTTATCGAAATCCTTGATGATGTCGCCGGTGACGGCGTCTTTAATGAGGGTGCCCGGCGGCACCGGTATGATAACGTCCTCGCCGTCGGAGCCGTGCTTATTGCGCCCCGAGCCGTCCTCGCCGCTCTTGGCCTTGAAGCTGTGGGCGTAGCGCAAATGCGCCAGGGTGCGGAGGTTCCTGCGCAGCTCGAAAATGACGTCCCCGCCGCGGCCGCCGTCTCCGCCGGAGGGGCCGCCCCGCGGCACGTATTTTTCCCTGCGGAAGGCAATGCAGCCGTTGCCGCCCTTGCCCGAGGACACGACTATGCTAGTCTCATCGGCGAATTTGATCATAGAGGTACAGAGGCCTCCTTGGCCTTGTAGAGCCGCGTCGCGCCGGCTTTGAAAACGCAAAGACCGCCATCCGGTCCAGCCGGCGGGCGGTCTTTTAGCATACGGTAAACACCGGCGCGTGCCAACTTAGGCCTGTAGGGGCTCCACGTTGGCGAACTTGCGTCCGCGATATTCCTTGAATGCCACCCTGCCGTCCACGAGGGCGAAAAGCGTGTCGTCCTTGCCGCGGCCTACGTTCACGCCGGGGTGGATCCTGGTGCCGCGCTGGCGCACGATTATGCCGCCCGCGTTGATTTCCTGACTGCCGTATACCTTAACGCCCAGGTGCTGGGGGTTGGAATCACGTCCGTTTACGCCTTTATGAGCCATTATTGCCTCCGTTCGCTATCTAAGATTACGCGTACCTTAGCGGGGAACTCTCGTTCTATCGACGACAGGCCGGTAAGGAGGAAGTCCCCTACCCCGCGAAGCCGCTCGGCGGCTTCCGGCGCGTATCGGCGCACCCGAAAGGTCATATACCCGGGCGCGGGAGCCTCTCCGGCCAGATCCACGCCATCGTACTGCGCCAGGGTTTCGTATGCCGTTCTCAACAGCACCGTAACCGCGGCGCAGGCTATATTGGATCCTGAAGGCGCTAAGCCCGCATGACCCTCCGCGGAAGCCGAGAGCAACAGCCCCTGGGCCCCCACCGATATCCTGACGACGAGTTCGCCGGGCTCAGGCCCCAACGATATCCTCAACCTTGATCAGGGTGTAGCGCTGGCGGTGCCCCTGCTTGCGGCGATAGTCCTTCTTGGACTTGTACTTGAACACGATGATCTTATCGCCTTTAACGTGATCCTGGATGACGGCCTTAACCGCCGCGCCCTTCACGTAGGGGGAGCCGACTTTCACGGTGTCGCCGGAAAGGAGCAGGACATTCTCTATGGACAGGGCCTTGCCGGCCTCGCCCTCCATGCTATCTACGCGGAGCACGGCGCCTTTTTCAGCGCGATACTGCTTTCCCTGGACTTCTACGACTGCGTACATGCTATCAACCTCTTGCGTTCTGTATGACGAGGCCACGCTAGCGCTGTGGCCGACACGTACCAATGTTCCTCGCCCGACGTGCGATCGGCCCAAGTCGGCCCGATATGCACGGCTCTGAAGGCCCCCAATGGCTGGGGAATGGATACGGCGCAGCGACTATCCTAGGAAAGCGCCGGCGCGATTTTATACTATAAATATGCCTACAGTGTCAACCTGAGCGGGAGGCACCATCCCGCTCAGGGAAGAGGCTCCGCCTACATAGCCTCGAGGAAGGGTATGCAGGTAAGGAAGAGCCCGTGCTCAAGCACCGCCTTAACCGCGGCTGCCAAAGCCAGTCGCGTGGCGGCGGTATCCTTGTCCTCGCAGTTGAGTATGGGATTGTCGTGATAGAACTTACTGAAGGCCGCCGCCAGATCGTAGAGCTGCGCGGCCACGAAGGCAGGGTTGTACTCCGCTCCGGCCTGCTCTACCGCCTCCGGGTACGCCGCTATGCGCCGCACCAGCTCCCATTCTGCGTCCCCCGCCAGCAATTCCGGCCTAACCGTGCCGCCCTGGGCATTGCCCTCGCCCTTTTCGTGCTTGCGCAGCATGCTGGATATGCGCGCGCCCATGTACTGGATGTAGGGGCCGGTATCGCCGTTAAAGGACAGCGAATCCTTGGGATTAAAGATCATATCCTTCGCGGGCGTCGCCTGTATCAGGTAGTAGTGGACGGCCCCGAGGGCTATCTTCTCCGCTATGTCGGCCGCGTCGCCTACGGCTTCCTCGCGGCCCTTGGCCTGTATCTCCTCAAGAGCAAGGTCGCGCAGCGAGTCTAAAAGGGCATCCGCGTCCACCACCGTGCCCTCGCGGGTCTTCATGCGACCCTCGGGCAGGTTCACCAGGCCGTAGGACAGGTGGTAGAGGTTCTTGGCCCAGCCGTAGCCAAGCCGCTCGAGTATGTGGAAAAGCACCTTGAAGTGGTACTGTTGCTCATTTGCCACCACGTAGACGAGGCGGTCAAAGGGCCAGTCGTCGTGGCGGTGTATGGCCAGGCCTATGTCCTGGGTCATGTATATGGAGGTGCCGTCCTTGCGGAGCAGCACCTTCTCCTCGAGGCCCAGGGGAGAGAGGTCTATGCGCACCGATCCGTCCTCGGCCTTAAAAAACGCGCCTGAGGCCAGGCCCTTCTGCACTTCTTCCTTGCCCGTCAGGTATATCTGGCTCTCGTAGTAGTACTTATCGAAGCTTATGCCCGTGCGCTCGTAGGTCTTCTTTATGCCTCCTACGGCCCATTCGTTCATGGTCTTCCAAAGCTTGAGCACCGCGGGGTCGCCCGCTTCCCATTTAACGAGGAGGTCCTGCGCCTTTTCCTCGGCCTTTTCATCCTCTTTTTTAAGCTCGTTGAACTTGACGTAGTAGTCGCCCACGAAATGGTCGCTCTTTTTGCCTTCGTCCGCGGGGGTCCTGCCGCCGCCGTACACCATGTAGGAGAGCATGGATTTGCATATATGCACGCCGCGGTCGTTGACCAGGTTGATCTTAAGGAGCTCAGCGCCGTTAGCGCGCAGTATGCGCGACACGCTCTCGCCTAGGACGTCGTTGCGGAGGTGCCCAAGGTGCAGGGGCTTATTAGTATTGGGGCTTGAGAATTCCATCATGATCTTGGTACCCGAAAGCGAAGCCGACGAGCCGTAGCCGGGCTTCCGCGCCTCTTCGATCAGCACCTTGGCCAGGGCGGCCCTATCCACGAACACGTTTAAATAAGGCCCCACCGCCTTGGCCGTGCCAGGCGCCGTAGCGCCGGCAAGCCTTTCGACGAGGGCCAGGGCTATCTGAGGCGGCCCCATGCGCAGCGCCTTTGAAAAAGAGAACATGGGAAAGCCTATGTCGCCCAGTTCCGGCTTAGGAGGAGTCTCCACGACTATATCTGCCGCGGCGGGGCTGAGCTCTACGCCTTTTTCCCTAGCAAGCTGTCCTATGGCTCCGGCGAGCAGGACTTTCCATTGTTCCCGTATATGTTTCATGCGCTACTCCCTGCGTGTTTGTTCGCTGCGCCGCCAGTCTAGCCTAAAAGGCGGTTCCGCTTCAATCAGAACTCTACGGCGTCCTTTATCGTTATGCCCCCCGATTGCTCTATCCACACGGAGAAGCGTTCGCCGCTTCGCACCCGTCGGTGTACTGCGCTGCCATATACGCTGCGCACTATGCCTGCCTCCCTCGCGCCTTGCTCGTCGTCGAGGAGGGCCATAAGCTCTGCAAGGCGCTCGCGGTATGCCGCAGGCGCTATGCCGTAGAGCTCGCCTTCGTCCCGCCCGTAGGCGTAGGGCAGGCCCTGCCCGTCGCGCGAGCGTAGAGCTAGCCCCTGGGCCTGCGGCAGCTGGTCGGAGAACACCCGGTAAGGCAAGGCCAGGTTTACCCGCCTGCCCCCGGCTATCTCGCTATAGTCAAAATTAAACACGATGGAATCCAGGTATATGTCGCTGCCCGGCAGCGTCAGTTCCTCGCTGGCGGCAGGCTTGCCCTCGCTGGCGGGGTCATAGTATTCGATAAATATGGTAGTCCTGCCATCCTGTACCGAGAGTACGCGCAGGTCCATTACCTTCTGACGGCGCTCCAGGTTCTTAAGGACTACGGACAGTTCCCGTATGCGCGCGGCATTGGCCCGCAATTCGTCCATGCTTTTAAGAGTATCGGCTACGGCTACGAGCGCAAGGCTGGCGAGCAGTGCCGCGGCTATGGCAGGCAGGGCCGTGCCAAGGGCCAAGACGGACGAGTAGAATTCCTTAAAGAGGATGAGAAAGCCTTCGCCCCAGCCTAAGCGCGTACCCGCTGCGCGGCAGGCAAGGGAGCGGGAGCGCAGAGCGCCCCATAGCTTGAGCGCGAAGAGCAGGGCAAGCCCCCCAATAAGGAGTATACGGCCCAGGGGCGAGCCGAGGAGGAAGCGCGCAGCGGAAGAGAATCCGTAGAGGAAGGTCTTTAAGCCTTCGGTATCCATAGTCTTTACTCCTCTATAACTTCTATGCCGCCCTTTTTGCGTACGACCACCCTATATACCGCGCCAAGCTCGAAGCGCCGTAGCTCCGCAAGGTCGTGTACGGCGTTGCCGAAGGCGCCTTTGACTTGCCCGCCATCCAGCAGCGCGGCGTAGAGCCTGCCCAGCTCGGCAAGCCCCGCTTCGTCGAAAGAGCCGCCCGCATGGCTTTGGGGATAGAGCGGCGATGCGTTTCGCGCGGATGCAGGCGCGGCTCCTGCCGCTAAGGCAGGCGAGTAGCCGGGCATGACCAGCGCGGCGAGGTCCAAGCCCTGAGCCGGGGCGACCCGCTCGGTGAATATACGGTAAGGAAAGGCCAGCCATGCCTGGCCATACGGCGCCGCGAGGAAATCGAGGAAGAGGAGCTCGCCCTCTAGCTCGTACTCCCTGCTCGCGTATTCTGCTCCGGCAAGGTCGTAGAGCCGCAGGCGCAGGCTCAGGCGGCCTTCAGCGCGCTTCAGCACCATAAAGCGCAGCGGCACCGTCTCTTCCTGCAGCGCCAGTATGCTCTCCTCCAGGCTGGCTATGCGCCCGCGCTGAGCGCGGGTGAGCAGATAAAAGGAGCCGTAAGCAAGAGCAGCCAGTAACGCGAGTAAAAAAAGGGCTTTAAGTAAGCCGTAGGACTTCTTAGCCATTATTCGCCTGCCCTTCCGTCATAAATAGAAATGACTTTTCGTCTATGATGGGCACCTGCATGGCCAGCGCCTTTTTATTCTTTGAGGATCCGCTGCCCGCGTCGTTCGTGACAAGGTAAGACAGATTCTTGGTAACCGAGGAGCGCACGGCGCCTCCTAAAGACAGGGTAAGCGCCTCGGCCTTGGACCGCTTCATCGTCAGGAGTTCGCCGGTAAAGCAGAAGGACAGGCCCGAGAGCGGCCCCGCCACGGCACCGCCTTGGGTAAAGCTTAATTTACCGCCCTGTATGGCTTCATCCATGTCTTGGCCTAGGGCTGCCAGGCCTTCGGAGAGGGCCCGCGCCGTAATCTCGCCGAAGCCCTCGATATGGGCAAGCTCCTCCACGCTGGCCTTCCTGAGCGCTTCAAGGCTGTCGAAGCCCGCCCCTAGGGCCTTCTGGGCTATCAAGAGGCCTATATTCTCTATGTCGAAGCCGGCTATGAACTGTGGCAGGCTCAATTCGCGCCTGGCATGAAGGTTCTGCAGTATCTTGGCGGCCGATACCGCGCCCATGCGTTCATAGCCGGCCAGTTCGTCCGTAGTCAGGGTATAGAGCTCCGCTATGCGGCGCACGCGGCCCGACTCGAAAAGCTTGGCCAGTATGCCCACGCCGAAATCGCGTATATCGAGCACGGACAGCCATTTTTCCAGGCGGTGCAGCGCTTTTTTGGGGCAGGCGCTATTAGGGCAGTATAGGCGCGTGCCTTCGTCGACCAGCGCCGCGCCGCAGCTGCAGGCCGTAGGCGCTACTATGTCGCGCGCGTCGGGGGGGCAGTCCACGAGGCCCTCTATCTTGGGTATGATCTCGCCGCGCTTTACTACTATGACGCGGGCGCCGAGCTTTAAGCCCATGCCCTTGATGGTGTTGGTGTTGGCCAGGTTGGCACGCTTCACGGTGGTGCCGGCAAGCCGCACCGGCTCCATTATGCCTATGGGGGTAAACGTAGAGCCCGTCTCGCTCCATTCCACGTCCAAGAGGGTGGATACCGCCTCTTCAAGCGGGAATTTGAACGCGATCTGCTTCTCAGGCCTCGCTCGCCGCATATCGTCGGGATCTACCGATGGGTTCTTGACGACGAGGCCGTCTATGTCGTAGGGCAGCTCTGATCGGGACACGACCACGCGCGCGCGATAGTCTATGACTTCGTAGGCTTCGCCGAAGCTTTGGGTCCTGGCCACGGTAAAGCCCATGCCTTTAAGCCAGTCTATCTTACTACGCTCGTCGTCGAAGGGGGCTATGAGCTCAAAACCGAAGAGGCCGCCTGCTTCAGGGTCATAGAGGCCTTCAGGGGCGGCGTCATAGCATATTACCTGCAAGTGCTCGACGCCCTTGCCGTCCTTGCGCTTCATAAGGCCGTTGGCCGCGTTGCGGCAGTTAGCCTTATCGGCAAAGTAAGCCGCGTGCACGGCCTTGGACATGACTACCTCGCCGCGCACCGCGCCGCTAAAAGCCTCGGGCAGCGTCAGGGGCACGCCTTGCATCTTGCGGGCGTTCGCGCTTATGTCGTCGCCTATCAGGCCGTCGCCGCGGGTAAGGGCGCGCAGGAAGCGGCCATCTTTGTACTGCAGTTCGAGGCTTGCGCCGTCAAGTTTGTCCTGCACCACGAAGAGGGGCGGCTTGGCCTTCTGAGCCCAGGCAAGGAATTCCTCAGGATTAGCCGCTTTTTCCTGGCTGCCCATAGGCAAAATATGCTTGACCTTGGCAAAATAACCGGAATTATCCGCGCCTACCGCGACAAAGACCGCATTGCCCGGATCCAGGGCCTTAAGCTCGTCCCACAGGGCATCGAAGTCCGCGTCGCTTATCGCGGCCTGGCCGTTATAGTAGAGATCCTGATGCCTGCGCACGGAGAGCTCGAGTTCGGCTATACGCCGTTTCTTCGTTTCATCGTCGAGCATGGGCCGCGACTCCCTTACCGGTAGTGGAATAAAAAAAGGCGGGGTACCTACCCTGGGTCTTTTCCCCATTGTAGGCTCCCCGCCTTAAGGCGGTCAACGGCGCTCTATATGCCCTGCTTCAAAAAGGCGTCCTTGAAGCCCAGCGAGCGCACGCGAACGAGGGCAACGCCGCTTTCGTCGCGGGACAGCGGGCCTACGTATACGCGCCACAGCGCGCCGCTCTTATCCGTGCCTGGCTCTATGACGATAACGTGTCCCGAGCGCTGCAGCGAGGCGCCGGCATCCTGCGCCCCGGACAGGCTGCGGTACGCGGCGACCTGTATATAGTATTTTCCTTTAGCTAAGAGGCTCGGCATGGGCGCTTTTTCTTCTACGCGCGCGGGGGCTGCGGCTGTGGGAGCGGCGGCGGCTGCAGGGGCGGCTACGGCGCTAGCCGCAGGCGGCGTAACGCTTACAGGCGCTACGGCAGCGGAGGGGGCGGGAACCTTGCTCTGCGCGCTCTCAGGAGGACGGGGACCGCTGGGTTCCAGGGCAATAATGGCATCGGCAGGCGCGGCCGTTATGGGCTGCGGCTTACCCGCAAGGGCTTCGGGCTTCTGCCCCTCGGCCTCGGCGAGGGCTACCCGCGTCTCGGCGGCGTCGAGCGTGGGCGTGGTCTTGGCTATGGCTACCGGCGCCGAGGGATCCTCAATGCGCAGCTCGCCCTCGGCGAGGCTGGTAGCGGGTACTTCCAGCCGTGGGCTGGCCACGCGGGCTAATATGGCATCGGGTATTTCGTCGGCCTCTAGCTCCGGCCAGGCGAGCGGCGGGCCCTTGGCCCCAGGCGCCATGGAGGGATAGGCGCGAGCGATAGCCTCGGCACGCTCGGCAGCCTTTATGGCTGCATCGGCGGGCGCCAGAGGGACGGGAAGGCTTGCCGTCGCCGGTACGCCTATACTGGAGGGCTTTGTCCCCACCAGGGCCTCAGGGCTCTCGTCTGCGGGCAGCGCCGCAAGCGGCGTACGAGCAAGCTGCGGCTCGGCCAGGCTCAATTCGGGGGCGGCCGCGGCCTGGTTAGCCAGGCGGCCCGCGTAAAATTCCGGCAGGAAGGCCGGCGCTTCGTACCGCCGGGGCAGGGCGGCGGGAGCCACGCGTATGGGCGTCTCATCAGGCTGTGGCAGGGCAATACCGATTACCTCGGGCGCCGCGGATACCGCCGGCGCGGCCGCGGCGGCGCTCGGAGGGGCTTCCGCCGCAGGTGCCGACCTGGCTATCAGGGGCGGAACGCCCGGTTCAGGCAGTTGGGGCAGATAGAGGGTGCGCACGGGCTTGGGCTTCTTGCCGTTCAACAGCTCTGGCGCTTCGCTTGCGGCGATCGGCGGCGAAGGGCTTTCAGGCAGTTTGGCTATAGCCGCGCTCGCGGCGGGCTGCGCCGCCGGCTTGGCGTCAACGATGGGAGCGGCGGGCATGGCGGCGGCAGACGCGGCCGCAGCGGGCGTGACGCTAGCTACCGGGGCTACCGGAGCCGGCGCTATGGGCACCGCTTGCGCGGGCAGTTCAAGCTGGTAGCCTAAGCGGCGCAGTTCTTCCTGCGCCAACAACCTAGGATTAAAGTCCGGATCGATAGCCCTGCCAGAACCTGAGGGGCTTAGTTCCAGCGCGCTTTTAGGCTCGGAGGCTCGTACGCGTACCACGCGGCCTGAGCCCACGCCAAGGGCGTTGGCAGTGTCCACCGAAAGCATCATAAATATGCCGGGGCTATCGAGGCCGCGCGTAACCAGAACCGTGATGCTGCGGCCATTCTCGAGGTTCGTCACCTCAACCGAGCTGTTGCGGGGAAAAGAATTGCAGGCGGCGTAGTATCCTGAAGCGGGGAAATCCCCATAGCTGCCCATGATGGCGTTTCCATCCCACGAAGCCGCGAGGACGGCCATGAAGGCCGCCGCCATAGCCAGGATCACCAGAGCGCTACGTTTCTTTATATACATACTCCCCTCCAGGGTAAACCAGTCATATTAGAACGACGGGGCACAGGCGGCAATTACCGCCTTGCCCATGGCGCCGTTGGCCTTTTCAAGGTCGAGCCGGCTCGGCGTGGCCGGCGCACGAGCTTTAAGGTCGCCTGTAAGCCGCACGGCGCCGCTCGGAACGCCTATCACTTTATAATAGCAGTCGGGCACGCGCGGCCCCGAACCGGGAGCCGGATAGCTAGCCAGTACAAGGACGATGATGTTCACATAGCCTTCGGCCGCTTCGGCACTCTGCTTATACGCTTCGAAAGCCGCTCGACTGCCCGCATAGGGTCGTTCGTTCGTCCCTATGAAGCCCCGGTCAAAGAGTTCGTTCAAGCCGCCGTCGATGAGCTGTTCAAGCAGATACAGGTCAGCATCCTCTTCCGCCAGTCCCGTGTGCATAAGCACGAGCTCAACGGTCTGAGCCGACACGAACGCCGTAGAAAGGGTAAGCGCCATCAAACTAGCTATCAATCGCCTCTTCATACTGCCTATCCTCTCTACGACGACTACGCCCCAGGGGCGGGTAGCGCTCTCGCCGCCCGATGAGGGCAAACGAGGGGCTTTCCTTCTAGGTATCGGAGCGCGAAGCGGCGTAATTAAGCTCATATTGTACGATGAGCGCGCGACGTGCTAGATTGAGCGCAGATCGAAAGCGCGTGCAGGCGCGGGTTCCGGAGCACTTTTTTAAGGATATATTCGAAATGGATTACTTCGCGATTCAGGTTTGGACGGGTCACGAGGACGAGTACGTACGCCGCCTTTCCGCCACCCCCTGCTTCAAGGATGGCGTGCTTCTCGTGCCGAAGCGAAGTATGCCCTTACGAAAGCGCGGCGTGTTGCGCACTATCGAGAAGCCGCTCTTCAGCGGATACGTCTTTATACCGGTTGACGGCGACGGCCTGAGCCCGGAGCAACGCTGGAGCATTAAGACCACCGCCTACTACGTACGCATACTCCCTGACGCCGCAAATCCTCAGCCCATAGGCGCGCGAGACCGCGCCGTGCTATCCCATTTCATATCCTTTGGGAAAAGCGCCGATACTTCTAAGGTCATCTTCGACGAACACGATCGCATCGTGGTACTCGAAGGACCGCTCAAAGGCCTCGAAGGCATGATAGTCAAGGTGGACAAGCGCAAAATGCGCGCCAAGGTGCGCCTGGACCTGTGCCAGGACTCCTTTAGGGTCGACCTAGCCTTCGAGGTCATGGAGCGACCGGCGAAAGGATCCGAAGCGAGCAATGAATCAACTTGAAGCGCCCCGAATTTATATAGTAGGCGCCGGTTTCGCCGGCAGGTCCATAGCCGAAGAGATACGCGCCAAAGGCGTGCTTGGCACCGTCGTGGCCTTCTTAGACGACGAACCGGGCAAAATAGGCAGCAAGATACACGGCGTGCCCGTGCTCGGCCCCATTAGCGACGTGGTAAGGCTCTTAAGCCGCACGCCGGCGGACGAGGCCATTATCGCCATACCAAGCGCGTCGCGAGAGCGGTTGCGCGAACTCTATTTCCTGCTCAAGCAGGCAGGATTCGCCAAGATACGCATACTGCCCGATATAGCCCAGATCGTGGAGGGCATGGCCCATCTGGTGCAGACCCGCGACATAGACCCCCAGGACCTGCTCGGCCGCTCTCCTGTGGCCGTAGGGCTTAAAAAAAGCCTGGCCTGGCTGCGGGGCAAGCGCGTTATCGTGACAGGCGCAGGCGGCTCCATAGGCTCCGAACTTTCGCGGCAGCTCTTGTCCGCGGGCGTGGAGCGGCTCTATCTCTTAGGGCACGGCGAAAACTCGATATACCAGATAGACCGCGAGCTTCGCATACTGCAGGCGGGAGGCGTAGGCGAATCTACCGCCATCGTGCCGGTCATAGGCGAGCTCAAGGACAGGGACTACGTATCGTTCATCCTTAAGCGCCTGCGGGCTAACGTGATTTTCCATACCGCCGCCTATAAGCATGTGCCTATGATGGAAGCCAATACCGTTGCCGCCATAGAGAACAACGTCTTTGGCACCCTCAACCTGGCCGAGGCGGCCATTAAGGCCGGCGTGCAGCGTTTTGTGCTGGTCAGCACCGACAAGGCGGTCAATCCCCTGTGCGTATACGGGGCTTCCAAGCTCCTCTCGGAGCGCATAGTGCTGGATGCCCAAGCCAAGGCGGCCGAGGGCCAGGACTTCATGACCGTACGCTTCGGCAACGTGCTTGGCAGCAGGGGTTCCATACTGCCCCTCTTTATGCGCCAGGTGGCTCAGGGCGGCCCCGTTACCGTTACCGACCCGGCGGCAACCCGCTACTTCATGACCATACCGGAAGCCTGCTCGCTCGTGCTTAAGACCGGCGGCGTGGGCCAGGGCGGCCAATCCTACCTCTTGGATATGGGAGAACCCATACTCATACGGGAGCTCGCCGAGCAGGTGATACGCTTCTCCGGCCTGGAGCCGTACAAGGATATCGATATACAATACATAGGGCTGCGCCCCGGCGAGCGCCTCGAAGAAAGCCTTAAAAGCGACGAGGAAGAGCTTGTGGCCACGGCCTATGCCAAGATTAACCGGCTTGAGCGCCTAGGCGGCGCCTTTCCGTTGGCCGAAGCGCTGGCGACGCTCAAACCAATATGCATACCCGATGGGGCCGCGCCGGAAGCCTATCGCAACCGCAGGGCTTTGCGGGCGGCCCTGCGGCGTTTTATCCCGAGCGTAGAGGACTATAGCGATGAACCAGAATACTGATTTCATACCCTTTGCCAGGCCCTCGCTGGGCGTCGAGGAAGAAGAGGCGGTTATACGGATCATGCGCTCGGGCTGGCTTACGACCGGGGCGGAAACCTTGGCTTTCGAGCGCGAATTCGCCGATTACGTGGCTGCGCCCCGCGCCTTGGCGGTAAATTCCGCCACGAGCGGCCTGCATCTGGCCCTGGAAGCGCTGGGCATAAGACAGGGCGACACCGTCATAACGAGCCCCTACACCTTCACGAGCAGCGCGGCGGTGGCAAGGCATCTGGGAGCGGAGCTGCGCTTCTGCGATACGGCCCGCGGCTCCTATAATCTGGACCCCGAGCAGCTCGAGAAGACGCTGGCAGCTACGAAAAACTGCCGCGCCATCATCGTCGTGCATATCGGAGGCCTGCCCTGCGACATGGGGGCCATACTGCCTCTGGCGCGGCGCTACGGCTGCGCCGTTATCGAGGACGCTGCCCACGCCTTTCCGTCCAAACTGCCTTCAGGCTACGCGGGCTGCCTGGGCGATATAGGCGTCTATTCCTTCTACGCCACCAAGACCATAACCACCGGCGAGGGCGGCATGGTGGTATGCGCCAACGAAAAACTGGCCGCCCGCATGGCCCTCATGCGCATGCACGGCATAGACCGGGAAGTATGGGACCGCTATACCTCAAAAAAGGCCTCTTGGGCTTATAAGGTCGCCGAGGCGGGCTACAAATACAACATGCCCGACATACTGTCGGCCATAGGGCGGGTGCAATTGCGACGGGCCGCCGGCTTTCTAGAACAGCGTAGGGTTATTGCTGAACGCTATGACCAGGCCTTCGCGGGCCTGCCCGGCGTAGAGCTGCCCCCCCGCAGCGAAGGCCACGCCTGGCACCTTTACGCGCTGCGCGTCCGCGAGGAAAAGTCTGGCATGGGCAGAGACGCCTTGATAGAGGCGCTTTCGGAACAAGGCGTGGGAGCCTCGGTGCATTTCATTCCGCTCCATATCATGCCCTACTACGCTGAGCGCTACAAACTGCAGCCCGAATCCTTTCCTAACGCGCTGGCCATGTACGAGCGCAGCCTCAGCCTGCCTATTTGGCAGGGCATGCATGAGGCGCAGGTAGAAGCCGTATGCGGGGCCGTGACGAGGCTCCTAAAGCCACGATGAAGCGGGAGCATACCGACCAGGACCCGGGCATGCCCAGGCTCGCCGATTTCCATAAGCCCGATCTCGTGTACGTGGGCACGGTACGCTCGCCCGCGGCCCGCGGCAGCATCAAATCCATAAGCTCGCCTCATCTGCCGCGCGACTACCGATTTATAACGGCGGAGGACATACCCGGCGACCATTTTCTGCGGCTCGAAGGCGAAACGGTGCCTATACTGGCCAAAGGCCGGGTTTCGTATAAAGGCGAGGCCGTTGGCCTCATAGCCGGCCCGGACCGCAGGCGCGTGCTCGAGGCCATAAAGCTTACCCGGGTAGATATAGCGCCGGAAACGCCTGAATACGGCTATGAGCGCTTCGAATCCTCGCAAGTCCTGGCACGAGAAAAACTGGAGCGAGGCGATTGTAGGGCGGCAATGGAAAAGGCCCACAAGATACTTAAGGCGGAATTCAGGCTTGGGCCGCTGGACCACTATTATCCTGAGCCACAAGGCGCGGCCAGCTACTACGATTATGACAAGCTCGTTATTATTACCTCTACGCAGTGGCCCTTTCATGTGCGCGATAGCGTGGCCAAGGCCCTCGGGGTTAAGCCTGAGGAACTCGTGGTCAAGCCGTCCTACCTCGGCCCCCACCTCGACGGTAAGCTTTGGTACCCTTCGTTGCTGGCCTGCCATGCCAGCCTGTGCTCGCGCATACTGGGGCGGCCCGCCCTCCTCAGCCTGAGCAGGAATGAGGATTTCCTTTACACGACCAAGCGCGCGCCGTTCTTCGGCGCGTATAGGGCGGCCATAGACGAAGAGGGCCGCCTGCAGGCGCTCGAGGCCAGCATAAGCCTAAATCTTGGAGCCTATGGGCCCCTTGCGCAGCCCATACTGCGTAAGATACTCGAAGCCTTGCCCGGCCCCTATACCTGCCCCGCGCTTTCCTGCAAGGCGTGGGCGGTACGCACGAACCTCTCGCCCATGGGCAGTTACGCGGGGCTGGGCGGCTCATCAGCGCAATTCGCCATGGAGCGCATAGCGGATCTCTGCGCCGCCGAGGCCGATCAGGATCCGGTAGCGTGGAGGACCGCTAACGCGGCCCCCCGGGGCGACACGAGCGCAGGATCGCCCGCCAAGCAGGGCGCCCGCTTTACCGAACTCAACGAGCTGCTTCTGGGCATAAGCGACTATAAGCGCAAGCGCTCAGCCTATGAACTCATACGCAAACGGAGGCCCGATCCGGAGTCCGTTCCCGGCTTCGGCATAGGCTTAGCCTGGGCCTATCAGAGCAACGACGGAGCGCGCCTACTCAACGCTACGGGGCCTACGAGCGTAGAAGTATCGCTGGGCAAGGACTCCGTGCTTACCATACGCAGCAGCGTGCTGCCCATGGACGCGGGAGCCCTTGAGCTGTGGAGGCGGGAAGCGGCATCGACTTTGGACATAGAGCCTTCGCTGGTACGCATTCTTCCGGTATCAACCGATACGGTACCCGACAGCGGAGCCGCCGCCTTTTCCAGCGGCATCAGCGTGGTAACGAGGCTCATTAGCGAAGCGTGCGACGGCATACGCTCAAAACGCTTCAGGGAAGCCTTGCCCATCAGCGTGCGCAAAAGCACACGCAGCACCAAACGACTCGCTTCGCCCCTGGACGGTGCGTCCTTCGGCGGCGCCGCGGTGGAATTGGCCATCGATCCGCTCGACGGTTCGCCTCTTGTGCGCGGTATATGGATGAGCGTAAACGCCGGACGCATACTATCGAGAAGCCGCGCCGAGCACAGCCTCAAGCGGGACATAGCGCGCGCCTTGTCAAACTGCGTAAGCGAGCGCTTTTACCCGGCTCAGGAGGACTATACAGGCTCGCCCCTCTTCTCCTATGCCCCGCTTCGTATACAGGACATTCCTCCTATTGAACTGCGCTTCTGCGAAGCCGGCGCTGAAATGAGCCCGGGCGGCTTAGGCGAGCTCGCGTTTATAGCCGTACCCGCCGCCTTTGCCAGCGCGCTCAGCCAGGCCATGGACGAAGCGCAGCACGAGTTGCCCCTCGACAAGCGTGCCCGCGGGGAGATGCTGCGATGACTATAGATTTTATCTTGAACGGCGAAGACGTGTCGGTGCAGGCCGAACCCATGGAACGCCTGGTAGACCTGCTTCGCGAGCGCTTTAAACTGCATAGCGTCATAGGCGATTGCGGCGTGGGGCTCTGCGGCAAATGCCTCGTGCTGCTCGAAGGCAAGCCGGTAAACGCCTGCATCGTGCCCGCCTTCCGCGTGCGGGGCGCGGAGGTGGTAAGCTACGAAGGCTTCTGTAACACGGAAGAGCACGATAAGGCCAGGCAGGCGCTCGAAAAGGCGGGGCTGGACCTCTGCGCCTTCTGCAAAGGAGCATATAGTATGGCGCTTGGCTACCTTATCGAGCACGGCGTCCGCTTCGAGGACGAGGCGGTGGCTGAGCTCCTGTCGTCTATACATTGCAGCTGCTCCGCGCCTTCTGCGCTGCTTGAGGCCGCCAGGTTCGCCTTAGCGGAAAAAGAAGGCGGGAGGTACGCGCGTGGTCGTTGATGAAGTAGCTAGCCCCGCCAACGTCCAGGAAGCCATGGCTTTCCTCAAGAGAAGACCCGACGCGCTGCCCTGGGCAGGCGGCACCCTGTTGCTGTCGGACGACCAGTCTTGGCCGAAAAAATCATCCGTTAGCATACTCGATCTGCATAGGATAGCCGACTTCAGGCACGTGCACCGCTCTGACAGGCATCTGGAGCTGGGTTCTATGGTAAGCCTCTCTACCCTTCTCGCGCTGCCTAAGGGTTCGCTGCTGGGCCCGCTCCGGCCCGCCGCCATGCAATTAGGCACCCAAGCGCTTAGGAACTTAGCCACACTCGGCGGTAATATCGCCAGCCGCTGGCGTTTTATGACCTGTTTCGCCGCGCTTTCCTGCATGGATGCGGCGGTGGAGCTGCGGGATTCCGGCGGCGTGCACTGGAAGGGCATACATGAATTGGTGGGACAGGACGGTCGCCCGTCCATACCTATGGCGACGCTGCTTACCCGCATACGCCTTCCTCTGGCGGAATGGGACAGCATAGCTACGCGGCCCCTGGGCATGGCGGTATTCCCCCAACAAGGCGCGGCAACCTTTTGCGCCTGCGCGCGTTACGCCAAAGGAGTCATCGCAGATCTGCGCATAGCCATAGCCTCAACGGTGCTCGTACGCCTGCGCGAGATTGAGACTACCCTTGCGGGCAAGCGCCTGCCCTTATCACGAAAAGACGTGGAATCCTTCTGCTCAAGCCTGGCTTTGGCCACGCGCGAGCTATCCGGCGACGATAGCCTCGCCGAGCACGCCGCGGCCATGAGCGCCGCCTATCTCTACCATGACGCGGAGTACCTAACGTGAGCGGAACCTTATTCCTCGTGCCCGTGCCCATAGCGGAAGGCGAGCCGAAACGCGAGCTTGCGCCTCGGCTCCTCGATATACTCGGCGCCACGGACGACTTCATCGTGGAGAACCAGCGAACGGCTAAACGCTTCCTCGTCACGGTGATGGAGCAGGAACTCGTAGACCAGGCGCGCTTTGGCATATTGGATAAGCACAGCGGCCCTGAGGATTTATCCGCGCTGCTAGAGCCTCTAGAGCAGGGAAGAAACGCCGTCATAATGTCTGAAGCGGGCAGCCCTTGCGTAGCGGACCCAGGCGCGGCCCTTGTCGAGCTTGCCCATAAAAAGGGCATACGGGTCGTAGCCCTGCCCGGTCCCAGCGCCATACTCATGGCGCTCATGGCCTCGGGACTCGGCGGCCAGCGCTTCGCCTTTAATGGCTACTTGCCTGCCGAGGAGGCAGGAAGGATGAACGCGCTCCGCGAGCTTGAGCGCCAATCAGCCGCATCAGGAGCCACGCAGATCTTTATAGAGACGCCTTATCGCAACGATGCCATGCTGAAAAGCGCCCTTAAGGCCCTGCAGGCAGGCACGCTCCTCTGCGTGGCCTACGCCCTCAGCTCTCCCCTCGAAAGCGTGGTGACAAAGAGCGTTGCGGAATGGCGTGCCGCGGCCCGCGAATACGGCAAAGAGCCTGCCGTATTCCTTCTAGCGGCGCCCGCGTCCGGCGGCGCCGAGCAGGCGCTCAAACCAGGCGCGGCGAGGCAGTCTCAGACTAAGCGGCAAACCCGACCGCAAGGCACTTGACGTAGTCCACAGCCCGTATACACTGGAAGCCACGATGCAAGGAAACAACGCCCAGGATTTGTACGCTCAATATCAAAACGAAACCCTCGCGGTGAACCAGTTTGCCACCCTCCACATGGGCCTGCAGGCCGGCCTTACGGCCCTGAAGGTGGACTCCTATGTGATAGCCTGCGCCCCCTACAGGATGTCGCTTTCAGGAGCCACCCTGGTGGCGGTATTCTCGCGCGAAGAGCTCGTTTTCTTCCAGCGTTACGCGGGCTCCCTTGCCGGCCTGGCTCTGGTATTCCAGCCGGGCAATTCTCCCCAGCCTATGAAAATTTTCGCCCGCTGCACGATTAAGACCATAACGCCCATGAAGGGCAAGGATTCTATAGGACTCATCGCTCTTGAGTGGAAGCCCTGCCCGCCGGATCTACAGACTATCATAGGCGACTTCTTCATGCTCGTGGACCGGCTTAAGGTGGAATACGAGGACTTTAAAGGCAAGCGCATAGCGATAAACCCGGAAAGCGC
Organism: Spirochaetaceae bacterium UBA5200; assembly: GCA_002412825.1. GTDB lineage: Bacteria > Spirochaetota > Spirochaetia > Treponematales > UBA12059 > UBA5200. The sequence continues at coordinate 217,086 of DHVU01000017.1, read as the reverse complement.
AAAGCACATGGGCTTTAATAACTACACGCTTATCAAATACGAGGGGGCGGAGACTAAGGCTGCGCTCTTCGCGCTGGCCAGCGATAAGCTTGAGTTTCTCGTGCCCGTGCAGGCGCCGCCCATGGAGGCAGGCAAGCCGGCAACGGTCAAACTATTTTTCCAGTCCTACCAGTTCAGCATGGCGGCCACGGTAAGCGAGGCTATGAAGCTGCCAAACGGCGCCCAGAAGCTTGCCCTGGCGGCGCCCTTCTCAGCCGAGCTCGTCGACATAATCGAACACTACCGTTTTTCCGAGCGTTTTTCCGTCAAGCCGGCCGCCGGCCCCGGAGCAAGCCCCGAGGCGAATCCAGGCAAAGCGTAAGCAGGCCCGACTAGCCTGCCAGGGCTGCCAGCTTTTCCCGTATAAACTCGCTCTTTTCCTTAAGGCCTATAGGCCCGGTGGCTATCATAAGCACATTCGGCCGTGCGGGGTCCAGCTTTATCTTCTGGCCGCTTTCTTTCATGAGCCGCAGGAGGCGCTCCACGGATACCTTGGCTACCTTCATGAACTCCACCGTAACGAAGCCCTTGCGCTCCTTGAGCGTGGCTATGGACAGTTTCTTGCAGAGCACACGTATTTCAGCCAGGGCTAAGAGGCTCGACACCTCGCCGGGCACGGGGCCGAAGCGGTCCTCAAGCTCACGATAGAGGCTCTCCAGGTCATCCTGGCTCAGTATGCCGGCTATCTTCTTGTATATCTCCATCTTGACAGCCTGCTGAGATATGTATTCCTCGGGTATGAAGCCTGAATACTCAAGCTCCAGATAGGGCTCTTCCTCGCCCTCGTAGCCCTCCTGAGACAGACGGGCAACCGCATCGTCCAGTAGCTTTAAGTAGAGGTCAAAACCTACCGAATAGATGTCGCCCGATTGCTCGCGCCCCAGCAGATTGCCCGCCCCGCGCACCTCAAGGTCCTTCATGGCTATCTTGAAGCCCGAGCCCAGCTCGGTAAAGTCGGATATGATCTGCAGGCGCTTCATGGCCAGCTCCGACAAAGCGCGCCCGTCGGGATAGAACAGATAGGCGTGGGCGAGGCGGTCGGAGCGCCCCACCCTGCCCCGCAGCTGATAGAGCTGGCTTATGCCGTATATGTCGGCCCGGTCTATGATGATAGTGTTCACGTTGGGTATATCTATGCCGTTTTCAATGATAGTGGTGGACACGAGCACCTGGAAACCCTTGTGAATGAAGCGATGCATAATGTCCTCGAGCTCGTGGGCGTCCATGCGGCCGTGCGCCGCCTCCACGAAGGCCTCAGGCACGAGGCGCTGTATGAACACCCGCGTGTCCTCAAGGCTCTGTACGCGGTTGTGCAGGTAGAACACCTGGCCGTCCCGCTCAAGCTCGCGCCGTATAGCCTGCGCTATAAGGTCACTCTGGAATTCGTCGACCACCGTCTTAATGGGATGGCGATTCACCGGCGGCGTGGTGAGCACCGACAGGTCCCGTATCTTGAGCATGGACATATGCAGGGTTCGGGGTATGGGCGTGGCGGTAAGGGTGAGGCAGTCCACGTTGGACTTCATCTCCTTGAGCCGCTCCTTATCCTTGACGCCGAAGCGCTGTTCCTCGTCAACGATAAGGAGGCCCAAGTCCTTGAAGGCCACGTCTTTCTGCAGTATGCGGTGCGTGCCTATAAGCACGTCAATGCGGCCTTCTTTCGTGGAGGCGAGGTTTTTCTTCTGCTCGGACTTGTCCACGAAGCGCGACAGCATACCGAAAGTGACAGGCAGCCCGCGGAAGCGCTCTATGCAGTTCTCGTAGTGCTGCTCGGCAAGGATAGTGGTAGGCGCGAGAAAGGCGACTTGTTTGCCTCCCATAACGGCCTTGAAGGCGGCGCGCATGGCTATCTCGGTCTTGCCGTAGCCCACGTCGCCGCATATGAGGCGGTCCATGGGCCGCTCGCTTTCCATATCGCGCTTAACGTCCTCTATGCAGCTAAGCTGATCCGGCGTCTCCTCGAAGGGAAAGGCCGCCTCGAAGTCGTTCTGCCATTCTCCGTCCGGCGGAAAGGCGAAGCCCTTGGCCATCTTGCGCCGCGAGTATATGCGTATAAGGCGCTCGGCTAGGTCCTCTACCGATTTTTTTACCTTATTTTTGCGGTTTTCCCAGGACTTGGAGCCTAAACGGTCCAGGCGCGGCTCGTCTCCCTCGTTGCCTATATAGCGCTGCACGAGATTAGCCTGCTCTATGGGCACGAACACGCTTTCCTCGTCGGCGTAGGCTATCTTTACGTAGTCGCGGTCGTTGCCCATAACCTTGACGCGCTCTATGCCTATAAAGCGGCCTATGCCGTAGTTTACATGCACAACAAAGTCGCCGGGATTAAGCTCTATAAAGGTGTCGATAACCTTGGAGCGGGCGCTTTTAAGCGACTGGGGGGCGCGCTTGCGGCGGCCGAATATCTCGCCTTCGTGTATAAAGGCCAGCTTTGAGGCGGGCAGGGAAAAGCCCGCCGACAGGCCGCGGTCATGCACCTGTACCGAGTCTTCCTTAATGAGCGAGCGTATGCGTTCGGCCTGCAGGGAATTCTCGGCGAATATGTGCACGTCGTACTGGGCCTTTACCAGCGAGGACAGTTCTTCGCGGAAGTAGCTGATGTTACCGAAAAAGGATCGCGGCGCCTCGGAGCCGAAGGCGAGCCTGTCCTGCGCGGCGGCGTCCTTAAGCGCCCAGCTCGATACGGACCTGGGCACGGATGCTATAACGGACTCTATGTCGACGAGCACGCGCTCGGGCGGCGCCGCGGGGGCGTCCATAAGCGCCTTGCGGTAGAGCCCCGCGTATTCGCGGCGCACGGCCTCCGCCTGCCCTATGAGCCGTTCCCTATCGAGGAGCACGACCACGGAATCGGCGTCCAGATATTCGAAAATCGAAGGCACGCGCCCGAAGGCCAGTGGATAGAGGTATTCCTCGCCCTTAGCTTCGCCGCGCTCGGCAAGGGACTCCACAAGGGCCGCTATATCGTCCTCATGCCGCTCCGAGCCCGACTTGGGGCAGGCAAGCAGCGCCGCGCCGGCGGCTTCGGCCAGCTCGCGCGTCCATACAAGCTCGCGCGCGGGGCGCAGGAGCACGGTATCGGGCCGCTCGGGGCTGGATGCCTGCGAGGCCGGCTCGAAGCGGCGTATGGCCTCCACCACGTCGAACTCGAACACGATGCGCAGGGCATCCTCGTCGCCGGGCATAAAAATATCGAGCACCTCGCCGCGCAGGGCGAATTCGCCGTGCAGGCTTACCCGCGGCACCCGCAGGTAACCCCAGGCGGCAAGGCGGTCCGCCAGGGCCAGCGCGTCTATGGCGTCGCCTTTACGCAGCCTGAAGAGGCCTTTTGAGAAGAAATCGCGGGGAGGCACCGGCGTCATGGCGGCGCGTTGGCCGGCAACGAGCACGCGGGGGCCGTAATCGTCGAGCAGCGAGGCGAGCGCGGATGCCCGTTCGCCGAAGGCCGAAGACCGGGGCTCTACGGGCCGGTAGGCGGCGGTACGCCACCAGGGAAATACCATGGCTGGTGCGCCTGCCAGGGCGCAATCCGCGGCAAAAGCCTCGGCCTCAGCGTCCGAGGCGGCCACCACCAGGAATTTCGCCTTGGGCAGCGAGCGCGCGGCGGCGGCTACGAGCACGGCGGCCAGGGGAGCCTCAAGCTCCGAGCAGTCTATGGGAAACGAGCCGCGCTTAAGCGCGTCGAGAAAAACAGCCGACTGAGGGTTTTTTACGAGGCCTTGGGTAAAAGAAGGCAAGGGTAAGGTGTTCATATAAATCTTCCGACAATTGAAGAAGGATTGCGCTCCGGCTATACTACCTTAAAGGGCCTTGAGCGCACAAGGAGACGACTACGGTGCATGTCCGAAAAACCATACTGGCCGCTTTGTTCGGCGCTATACTCCTGGCCTCCGTTTCGGCGCAGGCGCAGCTGTCCATCAGCCTCTACGACAAGCGCATCTATATGCCCGGCTCCGAAATCCCGGTAAAGGTGACGATACGGAACGATACGCCCCTCACCTACCGCTTTAAGCTGGCCGAAGAGCGCAGGCATTCCATAGGCTTTGACCTGCGAAGCCTTTCGAACCGCGCCATACAAGCCAGCGACGCCTGGAAACGCGCTATGGCGTCAAGCTCGCCTGTGTACTACCGCGAGCTATCGCTCCTGCCAGGCGAAGAGTACTCCTTCATTGAGGATCTGCGCGATTACGTGCATATCGACGAAGCGGGGGCCTATGTGCTCCGCTGCCGCTTCTGGCCCGAGCTGAGCGCCGGGGGAACGGCAGGCGCGCTTGAATCCAACGCGCTTTCGCTATCGCTCAGGCCCGGCGTGCCATCGCCAGCGGCTGCCCAGCTCTTCAGGGCCGACACCGCTGAGATACTCAAGCCTGAACGCATTGGCCCCGACGAGGTGGTGCGCCGCACGATAAACGCCAGGCAGCGCGGGCAGTGGAACGAATTTTTCCTCTACCTCGACATAGAGAGCCTGCTCCTGGGCAACCCGGACAAGAAACGCGCCTACACCAGGGAATCGGACGACGGAAGGCGCAGAATGCTCGAGGCTTATAAGGCCGACCTCATGGCCAATATCGTCGATCAGGACATTATCGTCATACCGAGCAGCTATGAAATCAGCGAAACGAGGTACAGGCCAAGCACCGGCACGGTGACGGCCATACTCAAATTCGCCTATGACGGCTTCAGTATGGTAAAACAGTATAGCTACGAGCTTGAGAAGAGGGACGATATCTGGTATATAGTAGCGTATACCGTATTAAATAAAGGTACAGAATGAAGGCTCTGCTAATCGTAGAAAACGATGATATAGCTAAACTCGCCTCGTTTTACCTGCGCCCCCTGGGGCTCGATACCATACGCTACAGAGACCCCCTCAAGGCGCTGGACAATCTTGAAGAGCTTGAGCCCGACGCCCTCATCATGAGCGCCCGGGATTTCCCGCGGCACTGGAAGTCCATAGTCGTCAATATTCGGGCGACCCGGCCCAAGACCGAGTGTATAATCATCATACTCAAGGGCGAGTATTTCCCCTTTGAGGAGGCGGCAAAGGCTGCCTACCTCGAAGTTAACGGCGTGGTAAAGGAAGATTTCTCCGACCGCTCCGAGCTATCGCGTTTCCAGAAGATACTCAAACGCTATGTGGAGGTCGACGAAGCGCGCGCCTCCGACCGCCTTGAGCCCGGCGAATGGGACAGGCTGGACTTTGCCTTCGGCCACCCGCAGAGCATGGCTACCATATCCGGGCGCATAGAGACGATGTCGCTGACCGGGCTCTCGTTTATAGCCGATTATCCCGCTCTGGTAGCCGACTTGGAGCCCGATACGCTCATAGAGGATGGATCGCTCCGGGTAGACCGAGAAATCCTGCCCTGCCCCTGCCGCATCATGCGAAACGGCGCGATTATGGCCTTCAAATTCGAAGGCATGGCAAAAACCGACCTGGATAAACTGGATATATACATAAAATCCCGTACCGACAGGGAAATAAATAGACTGTTGAAAAGATAACTATCATCTGTTACTATGGCCGCTATGAATACAAAGGTTCCCTGCGCGGATGAGTTCTTAACGGAGTATGCCAAAAAGCTCAAGGCCGTTGGACATCCGATACGCTTGCGTCTTCTCTGCCTCATATCCCGCGAAGAGGATCCCTGCGTATCAGACCTCTGGCAGTGCCTCAAGCAACCCCAGCCGGTAATTTCCCAGCATCTGGCCATACTCAAGGAAAACGGCATCGTTGAGGCCGAGGTTCAGAAGACCCGCCGCGTATATTCCATAGCGGATCCCTTTATTAAGGAATTGGTTAAAAAGATCCTTGCGGAAGCCGGACAGAAGAAAACGGATAGCCTCTAGGGCTTAGGGCCTCAAGGGCGCCGGAGCGGCCCTGCGCACGGCTCCCGTCGGGTCGACGAGGCGCTGCCGTGCGAGCGACGCATAGGGAGCCCCGGCGTACGCCGCCAGGCTCGTCCACAGGCTCTGCGCATGCTGCCGGGCGTTAGCCACGTAAAGCGCGTCTGCCAGTACCAGAAGCATGCGTTCCAATTCCTGCGCATCGATATAATCCCGTACCGCTGCCTGCGCGCCCGCGCGGGCCAGAAAATCATCCAGGCTGCTCCACACATAGTCGACATCTCTCTGCCGCAGAAGGGCTATGGCCCGCGTCAGTATCATATTCACCGCTATGGCGGACCTAATAAGGGCGTGGGGCCTGCCGCGCTCAAGGTAGTACTCGGCAAGGGCTTTGTTGGCGCGCAGGGTAAAGCCCGGTTCAAGGCGATAGAGGGTAAGAAAGCGGTCTATACCCTGGGAAAGCAGGGTAGCGCGCATAGCGTTCTGCAGCGAGGCCTCTATGCGCGTACCGTCGCCGCTCCGCTCGTCCTGGACTATGCGGTCCATAATGCGTTCCCAATCATTGAGAGCATCGCCACGCAACGCATAGAGTTCGGCCAGTTCATACAATATGCTGTATGATTCTTCGGGTATATCGAGGGCTTCGCGCATATCGAAAGCCCTGAGCAATTGCCGTTCGGCTATGGCAAGCTCGCCCTCAATCAGGAATACCCTGCCCTTCCACAATTCGGCCTCGGGGTAGTTCGCTAAGGCCCTGAGTGTCGAGCCCAGCGTATCAAGCGAGTCTTTAAGCGACTCAAGCGGTTTATACTCAAGCACGAGCAGCAGTACTTCTATAAGGGCGCGGTGGCTGTCGCTGATACGCTGTTCTTTGAGCGCAAGAAAACGCTGGCGGTAACTGGCGCCCGCCGCTTTCACTATAGCCTGGTATTCTCTCTGTAGAAAATCTTCGGCGGCAAAGGCGTCCAGAAGGGCCTGTAGGGAGCCTGCCGCCTTGCGGGCCGCCTTGGCTTCCAATGAGAAGCTAAGCCGGGCGCTTGCCGCGCTAAAGGCTATGCGCCGCGTGCTTATAGCCCGGTCAAAGGACACGAGAGCCGGGCCGAAGTCCTTGCGCGCATAAGCCTGCTTACCCTGCTCCAGGTGGAGCCAGGCCGGCTGGCCTTCCCAGGGCTGAGGAATGCCGCCCTGAGCCCAGGCGCACACGCTACCGAGCAGGAACAGGCAGAGTAAGGACAAACAGAGAGACTTCTTCTTCATAGGCGCGCTAATTCCTCTCCAAATAGAGTATCGGCAGAGGCGGCGTCACAGTTGTGCACGATTTGTCCCTTGCGGAAGATGATAACCTTGTCGCCGGCGCCGCTTATGCCTAAATCCGCGTGTTTGGCCTCGCCCGGACCGTTCACCACGCAGCCCATCACCGCTATGCTCACCTGCTTTTGTATGGCATAGATAGCGTCTCGCCAGCGCGCGGTAAAGGCATGGGTATCGAAGCCGGCCCTGCCGCAGCGCGGGCAGGATACCAGGTCCGCACCGCTGCGCTCACCGGTGGCCAGGGCCACGATCTCGCGCCCGGCGAGCACTTCGTTTTCCATGCTGTCGGACAGGGACACGCGCAGGGTATCCCCTATGCCGCGGGAGAGCAGGCCGTGCAGGGCTACCGCGCTGCGCACGCAGCCCTGCACCAGAGGGCCGGCCTCGGTTACGCCCACGTGCAAGGCTATGTCGTGTTTGGAAGCGAAGAGCTCGTTGGCGCGCAGGGTATCGGTCACGTTGCTGGCTTTCATGGACACGATAACGGCAACAAAGCCGCGCGCATCCAGAGCCTCAAGCTCGCGCTCGGCGGCGATGACTAAAGCTTCCGCCCTATCGGGCAGCCGTTCAAGATCGCGGGGCAGTGAGCCGGAATTGACGCCTATGCGTATGGGCACGCCCTTATCGGCCGCCTTGGCGGCCACTTCGTCGAGCTTCCAGGGGGCGCCTAGATTGCCCGGGTTTACCCGTATTTTCGCTATTGGATAATCCAGGCAGCGAAGGGCTATGCGCCAATCGAAGTGTATGTCGGCTACCAGGGGCATGCCCGTCATGCCGGCTAAGCGCCCGAGCAGCTCGGCCGCCTCTATATCCGGCGCGGCGAAGCGCAGTATGCCGCAGCCCAGAGCCTCCAGCCGCTCAATTATACGCAGGGCCTCATCAAAGCCATCGGCGCGCAAAGGCTCCTTCCACATAGTCTGCACCGACAGAGGATGCCCGCCGCCCACCAATACCCGCCCAACCTTTACTACCCTGCTATGCTTTGCCATAGCCTTGAGTATAGCCCTTAAGCCGCGCCCGTGTCCAAGCGCTCAATAGAAACGCCGCCTCGCAGGGAGGCGGCGCGGAGCACGAGGCTCGTTTCTAGAAACAGCTGCTTACATGGCTCCGAGGAGGAACACCATGACGAAGAGGGCTACGGTTTCGCATATGCCCACGACGGTTATGTACTGCGCGAAGCCCTTGCCGGTCTCGCCGTAGGCGTCGCAGCCCGAAGCGGCGGCCTTGCCCTGCGCTATGGCGGACATGGCTATGGCCAGGCCGCCTATGATGCCCGCGGCGAACTTAAAGGTGCCGTCGGCCTGTGAACTCATCATGTTATTCATAAGTATGAAGCCATAGATGGTCTGGGTAAGCGGGGCGCCGGCGAAAGCCACGAGGAGGAAGGGCGCGGGCTTGTTGGCCATGTATGAGCGCTTCCACGAGCCTATGGCGGCCTGTCCCGCGGTGGCGGCTCCTATAGCTGATCCGATGGCAGAAATGCCCAGTACGGCGGCTACGCCGATCATTGCGATATTCATAAGTAGCTCCTTCCTTATTCGTCGGCCGTTTCCTTGAACGGCTCATATCGATACCCCGACCACTCCATATTCATGTGGCCCGAGAATTCGAGCATATTGAGGCGCACGCCGTGCACCACCACCGAAAGACCGCCCATGGCAAGGTTTATGCCATGGCCGAATACCAGGATAATCGCGCCGAAGGCGAAAGCCACGGGCACCCGCAAGAGGCCGCTGGCCATGCCGTTCACCGCCTGCGATATGGCAAGGCCGGCAAGGCCCACCGCGCCTAAGCGTATGTACGACACGATATCCGCGAAAAAGCTCACCGTGCCTAAGAATATCGATATGATGTTCTTGAGGCTGTCCAGTATCGCCTGCACCGGCCCCGTTTCCCAGCTGCCGAATATGAAGCTGGCCGCGAAGCCGCCGGCTATCAGGTAGAGGCCGAACTGGGGTATGGGGTAGAGCTCAGCGCTTACGACCAGGTTGAGCACCATGAAGTACATGCCCAGCACCAGGGCCAGGGAGCCCAGCTGCCCGAGGAATTTCGGCTTAGGGAAGTCCCGTACGGCGTTTTTGAGGTGCGCCACCGACAACTGTATGGCGCCCAGTATAAAGCACAGCACCTTTATGTTGTCGCCGGAGGCCGGATTCCAGGAAGCCAGAGGCTCCAGGGCCAGTGCCTGCAGGAAACCGGGTATGGACGCCTTCTCAAGGCCGAACCAGGTGCCGGTTAAAGAGCCCCACACGACCGTAAGCGTGGACAGGAAGAGAAAGAGCTTTACGCCATCCCCTACCCCCTTGCCCGCTTTCAAACCCTTAAAGGACGCGAACAGCGCTATAAGAAGCATGAGTATGCCGTAGCCGCCGTCGCCGAATATCATCGCGAAGAATATGCCGAAGAACAACAGGAACCACAGCGATATGTCGAATTCCCGGTAATTAGGCACCGTGCCCAAAAAATCGAAGATAGGCTGGATTATGCGCACGGCCGCGTTGTTCTCGACCTTCGTGGGCGGCAATTCCTCGTCTTTGGGATCGTCGAGCAGGAGGGCCCAGCCGGCCTTGGCCGCGTGGGCGCTTAAGGCCTTTTCGTCCTTGGCGGGTACCCAGCCTGAGAACCAGGCCACGGCGCCTTCCGTGGCTATGCCTGAGCGCAGCCCTTCAAAGGCAAGGTCGCGCTCAATCTTCGCCAAGGCATCACGCAGCCGGTCAGCCTTGGTAGCCAATTGCGCCAGATCGGCTTTAAGGCTCTTGAACCTGGAGTTGGCGTCTTCAAGCTCGGCCTCAAGCGCGGACAAACCCTTGGCAGGCAGGCGGAATTCCAAGAACTCCTGGGGCAAGTCCCGCTCAGGTTCCGCAAGCAGGGCCACGCGCGCCTTGCCCTTGGATTCGCCAAGCCTAATGAGGTCAAGCTCGGCGGCCAGCGCGGTTATTTTTTTTGCCGGCGCTTCGGCGAGGCGCAGGCTCTGTCCCTTGGCGGCAAGCTCGGCGAAGAGCGCGGGCTCGAAATCGCCCCAACCCTTTATGCGCTCTATCTCGCGCGCGAGCCCAGCTATCTCCTCCAAGGTCGCCTTAAGCGCGCCTGAGCGCGCCAGGACCTCATCGGCGAAGTCTATGGCCTGCCGCGACGACAGAGCCTGGGCATCCTGCGGCGCCTTGTATTCGGACAGCACGGCGAGCGCGTCTTCTGCGTTCTTCTTATGCGTTAAAAGCTCGTCGTGTTCCTGCCCCTTGCCCTGTACGGGTTCCAGGTGCAGCACGCCGAGCCGGCGCAGGGCTTTAAGCGCCTCGCGCTTTTCTCTATCCAGGACGACGACGAAGCTTCGTTTCATGGGCGCTATCATGACGCCACCCTTTCTACGACCTTGCGCTTGGCTATCTTGCCGCGCACCACCTGGGCCGTCTGCTGATCGCCCAGATAAATACGTATCTTTTTAATATTCTCCGAGGTCTCCGGAATCTTTACCTTCTCGAAGAGGTTCACCCGCTGGGTGGTGGTGCGCAGTTCAACCTCAAGGCGCGCTATCTGCTCTTCCAATACCTTTATCTCAAGGTCGAGGGTGAGCATGGCGCGCAGGCGGTCCAAGGCGCGGTCTATCCACAGTGGCTTGGCAAAGAGGTCGTACTCGTCGATGACGAAATCCGCGCCCTTAAAAATGGGTATATCAACTCCGGCTATATTGCCCGCGGCGGTGCGTATGGTGCCCGCCGAGAGTATCCACCCGCCATCGGGGCGCTTCACGGCTTCTTCCTCACCGAATACCGCTATCCAGGCACGGAATTCCGCCATGAGCCGGTCGCGCTCGGCGGCAAGCTCCCGCGCGCGCGCCTCTATGGCCCGGATTTCCGTCTGGAGCTGCTGCTTCTTGAGCTGAAGCGTAGGCAGGTAGCGCTTATACATCTTAAGCGCGTCCTTCTGCTTTTTCAGCTCGTTCTTGGTCAGCTTTATCTTAGCCACGCGCTGCCCCTAGCCCTTAGGCCAGAACTGCTCAGTAAGCTTGGACTGCAGGCCCGTTTCCTGGGGCTCAAAACAGCTTGCCAGGATTTCCCAGCCCTTGTCCAAAGCCTTCTCAAGCGGGATATTGACCGAAAGATCCATCATTTCCTTTTCGAAGAGCTCGCCGTATTTGAGCAGCTTCTGATCCCAGGCGCTCATCTGGAAACCCATGGACTTCTTCTCAAGGGTGTCGCGGTAGGCGGCGAAAAGCTTGATCATGCCGTCCATGATGGCGCGGTGGTCTGCCCGGGTCTTGCCGTTCACCTGCTGCTTAAGGCGCGAAAGGGAGCCGAAGGGCTCGATGCGGCCGCCCTTTAGGTAGAACTGCCCCTCGGTTATGTAGCCGGTGTTGTCGGGCACCGGGTGGGTAACGTCGTCGCCGGGCATGGTGGTAACCGCGAGCACGGTTATGGAGCCCGAATCAGCAAAGTCCACCGCCTTCTCGTAGCGGGAAGCCAGCTGGCTGTACAAATCGCCGGGGTAACCGCGGTTGGAGGGCACCTGCTCTTGCGTTATGGATATTTCCTTAAGGGAGTCGGCGAAGTTGGTCATATCGGTAAGGAGGACGAGCACGTTGAGGCCCTTGAGGGCGAAACGCTCGGCCACGGCCAGTGAAATATCGGGCACCATGAGGCATTCCACCACCGGGTCGGCGGCCGTATGCACGAACATGACCGTGTTCTGCAGGGCGCCGCCCTCTTCCAGGGTGTCCTTGAAGAAAAGGTAATCGTCGTATTTAAGGCCCATGCCGCCAAGCACGATGAGGTCTACTTCGGCCTGCATGGCTATGCGCGCGAGCAGCTGGTTGTAGGGTTCGCCGGATACCGAGAAGATAGGCAGCTTCTGGCTCTTTACGAGCGTGTTGAAGAGGTCGATCATCGGTATGCCGGTGCGTATCATTTCCCGCGGTATGATGCGGTTTACCGGGTTTACCGAGGGGCCGCCTATGGGTATGAGATTCTCGCTCAGGGCTGGGCCCTTGTCGCGGGGCTCGCCCGCGCCGGTGAATATGCGGCCCTTAAGCGCGTCGCTGAATGACACGCGCATGGGGTTACCCAGGAAGCGCACCTCGTCGCCGGTGGATATGCCGCGGCCGCCCGCGAATACCTGCAGCGACACGAGGCCCTCGTCTAAGCGTATTACCTCGGCCAGCGACATGCCGAAGCGGGTCTGTACCTCGGCAAGCTCGCCGTAGGCCACGTCCAGGGCCTTTACAGCGATAACGTTGCCGGTTATTGATTCAATGCGCGAATAAACCTTCTTCATAGCGTCACTCCAGGCTCTCGAGGATGCGGGCGGCCTTCGTATCCAGCCCGATTGACCGGTCGGCCGCGAAGGATACCAGGTCCTTGTCGGCCGCCTTAAAGGCGTCGCTGCCCCACTCGAGGCTGTTCATATCCAGGAACATCTGCCTGAGGCGGTTGAACCAGGAGCGGGCCGCTTCCTTGTCTTTAAAATCGAAGGAAGAGCCCAGCACCCGCACCACCTTGGCGAACATGGCCTTCTGGCGCTCGGGCGACACCGAGGCGTCGATGGGATCGAAGGAGTTCTGCTGCAGGTATACGGCGTCGAGATATTCGCCCTTCAGATACACGAGGAAGTCGTCAAGGCTCGTGCCTTCCTCGCCTACCACCTTCATCATCTGGCCCACTTCGGAGCCGCGCTCCAGGTACCAGTGCGCCCACTCCACCCAGGGAAGATCCATGATGCCCTTGTACTTGGACCAGGACTCAAGCGGATGAATGGCGGGATATTTGCGGGCGTCTGAGCGCTCGCGTGACAGGCCGTGGAAGGCGCCTACTACCTTAAGCGTGGCCTGGGTAACCGGCTCCTCGAAGTTGCCGCCCGCCGGCGACACGGTGCCGCCTATGGTAACGGAGCCCTTCTCGCCGCTCTTAAGGCTTACGATGCCGGCGCGTTCGTAGAAGCTGGCGATGACCGATTCAAGGTAGGCGGGGAAGGCTTCCTCGCCCGGTATCTCTTCCAAGCGCCCGGACATTTCGCGCATAGCCTGGGCCCAGCGGCTCGTGGAGTCGGCCAACAGGAGCACGTCCAGGCCCATCTGCCGGTAATATTCGGCCATGGTAACCGCGGTGTACACCGACGCTTCGCGCGCGGCCACCGGCATGGAGGAGGTATTGCATACGATGATGGTGCGCTCCATAAGGGATTTGCCGGTCCTGGGGTCCAGGAGCTCGGGAAATTCCTTAAGGGTCTCCACCACTTCGCCCGCGCGCTCGCCGCAGGCCGCTATGATAACGATGTCCACGTCCGCGTTGCGGCTGGTAACCTGCTGGAGCACGGTCTTGCCCGCGCCGAAGGGGCCGGGTATGCAATAGGTGCCGCCCTTGGCCACGGGGAAGAAGGTATCGATGATACGGTTCTTGGTCACCATGGGCTCGGTTGGCTTAAGCCGCTCGGCGTAGCAGTCCACCGCGCGCTTTACCGGCCACTCGAACATCATGCTTACCGCATGGCTTACGCCTTTGGAATCCTCAAGCACGGCCATCTCGTCCTTCACGGAATACGAGCCTGCCGGCTTTACCGACTTTACCGTATAGCTGTCGAAGAGATTGAAGGGCACCATGACCCGGTGCGTGAAGGCGCCTTCGGGCACCGTGCCCAGGGTATCGGCGCGCTCCACCTGGTCGCCTGGCTTTACCGAAGGGCTCCACTGCCACTTCGTATCGCGGGGCAGCGCGTCGAGGTACACGCCGGGCTCCAGGAAGTAGCCCGTCTTAAGGGCCACCTCGGGCAGGGGGTTCTGCAGGCCGTCGTAGATCTTGCCTAAAAGCCCCGGCCCCAGCTCTACCGCGAGCATCTCGCCGGAAAACTCGGCCGGCGTGCCCACCTGTATGCCCTTGGTTATCTCGAACACCTGGGTCTGTACCAGGTCGCCTCGAACGCGTATTACCTCGGCCTTGAGCCGCTTGTCGCCAAGGACTATATAGGCCACTTCGTTCATGGACACGGTGCCGTCCACGCGTACCGTCACCATGTTACCGTTAACGCCCGTGACCGAGCCTTTAGTTGTCGTCATCGTTGTTCTCCGGATTCGTCGCGGTAATCCGCGGAGTCGAGCACGGACCGGTACACGGTCCCGTAGCCCGCCTCGCCCGCTTCGGCCGTAAAGCGCGCTCTGCGCTCAAGGGCCTGCAGGAGCAAGGCGTAAGAAGAGAGGAATTCCATATCAAAGTAGCGGTTCACGCCCAAGGCCTCTATAAAGGCCCATCGTTCGCGTTCGATAAGCAGCTCGCCCTGCAAGGGGTCCTCGGCCTGGAAGGCGGCCTGGGCTACCTTAACGCCGTCCCACTCAGGCTCGCCGGGCTTCAGGTGTTTATCCGCGGGCTTCTGCAGGCGCTGCGCCCTAAGGCGCGCCAGCTCGTTGCGCAACGCCAACTCCCAGCGGTAATAGCGCATGAGCAGCGGAGATGCCGCAGCCGACAGGGGAAACGACCCGTCTTCGGGTATATAGAGCCGAGCGCCTTCCAGCACGAAGAGATCCTTGGGGGACAGGTAGCGCCCCGCCCGCTCAAGAAAGTCCGAGAGGCTCATAGGAGCGTTCCCGTCAATGCGGAGCGATGGAAGCGTCGCCGCGAAATAGTAATAGCTGGACATGGCCGGCCTTACTCGGCCGCCTCGGCCATGATGGCGGCCAGCTGGGCGTTGAGGTACGCTCCGAGCATGCCCGCCACCGCCTCGGCCGAAAAATCGTAGTAGGCGGCGCCGTCTTTTTCGCTGATGCGGAAACCGGCCTTTGAGTTCTTCAAAGGCTTCAGTTCCACGCCCTTCTTGAACTGCGCCGCGAGCTTATCCTTAAAATAGGCGTTGAGCCCCTCAAGGTCTTTTTCAGGGACGAGCACGGCCAGCTCGTCGCGGCCGTCTTTAGCCCAGGCCTCCAGAATGCCGGGCAGGGCCTTTTTAAGGGTTTCGGCATTGAAAGAGGCTTCCACGTCGGCGCGCACGATAGCGCCAAGGGCTTTTTCCACCTCGCCGCGAAAGGCCAGCACGAGGTCGCGAGAAGCCTGTTTAAGGGCTGCCCTGCCCGAGGCCTCGTCACGGGCCGCGTCGGCCTTGGCCTTATCCACGATGGCCTTGGCTTCTTTTTTAGCCGCTTCCAGTATGGCGGCGCGCGCTTCCTCTGCCCCGGCGCGGATCTTGGCCGCTTCCGCCTCGGCATGCTCCACGCCGTCGCGCTTGATCTTGTCCAGCAGTTCCTGTACTCGAATATCCATGGCTTCCTCTTTCGGCTGCGATTATGGTCGGCCGGGCAAAGCTTCACCCGAAGTAATATACGCGTGTATCTTATCTATCTTTCGCTTTAGGAAAACAAAAACGGCCTCTGGCTCTTCAAAGCGGGCAACGAGCTCGTGCAGGCTCTTCAATAGCTCCGCCTCAAGCTCATCTACATTTTTATATAGCGTAGCGTCGATTGCGTCAACGATTTTGGACAATTTGGCTATAGAATCTAGCTCCTTACGCAGGAGCGCGTCATTTTCCTTATAGACGTACGAGCTTATCTCGCTCTCCTCGAAGCGCTTGAGGCAGAGTTGATCGATAAGCTCGATATCCTCCGCCAAGTCGTCAAGCTCGGCATGCAAGAGCTTAAGGAATAAGCGAATATGGGACGCCATGTATACCTCCCGCGCCTCTCTCTAGTATGGTCAAAGGCGGAAGGCTACGCAAGGGCAAGGGGCACAGTGCTTTAAAATTATCACGGCCGTACGCTAGTTCTTGCTTGAATCAGCCCTTTGCAAGGCTTACCCGCACGCTGCTTCCCTTGCCGGGCTCAGATTCAAGGCTCAATTCGCCGTTATGCTGCTGCACGATATTGCGCACCATGGTTAGGCCAAGTCCGGAACCGTTCAGAGCGGGTTTCTTGCTGTAGAAGGCCTCAAAGGCACGGGTCAGCGTTTCGGCGTCCATGCCTACCCCGTCATCGCGTATGGTAAGGTTCCAGGCTGGAAGTCCCGTAGCTAAGACCCCTTCGCTAAGCTCTATGCTGACCGTTCCGCCCGATACCGCCGGGGCTTCCCGCATGATGGTAAGCGCGTCGCGGGCGTTAAGCAGAAGATTTATACATACCTGTTCGAGCCTCACGGCGTCGCCCCTTACCACGGCAGGCAGGGACCTGCCCTTGGTCCAAACGTAGAACACCTCTGGGGGGGAGCTACGCTCCGCTATCGCAAGGCTTTCTTGCATGATCGTGGCTAGGTTAACGCTATGGAAAGCCTCTTCCTGGGCCTTTCCGAAATCTAAAAGCCGGCGTATGAAGCCGGAGGCCGATTTGGTAGACCGCTCTATAAGCGAGAGGGCTTCGGCAAGCTCTTCCCGCGCGGGAACGCGGCCTTCTTCAATATCGGCCTTAAGCAGCGAGGTGGTGCCGAGTATGCCTCCGAGCAGGTTGTTCATGTCGTGGGCCATGCCCGCCGCTATCGTGCCCGCTATCTCGCGCTTCTGCGCCTGGCGCATTTGGAATTCCCGCTCCTGTATAGCCTTGGTCATACGCTCCGCCGCCCTGGCTATGGAGCCGAATTCGTCCTTCCATTCTGTAGGGAACGAGCTGAGCCAGGCGGAGTCCGCCTGGGCGAAGGCCGCGCTCAGCTCCTCCACCCTCCGCCCTATAAGCGAACGCCCCATGGCTTTGGCCAGGAAGAAGAATAGCGCGCCTGAAACGGTCAGGCCGGCTATAACGATGAGTATGATGCTTCGCAGAGGCGCGAAGTACTCGTCATCGTAGAGCCCGGCCGCTATGACCATATTCCACGGCTCAAAATAACGCATCAGCGTGATCTTGCGCCGCTCCTTGGGGTCACCGTCGTTCATCCAAAAGTACTCGTAACGCAAGTAAGCCGCAGGAAGGTGAGCGTCCCGTACACCGCGCCTCGTACTGATATACTTGCCTACCGGTTCGCCCCGAGTATTATAGATCGAGCTTACGTCCACCATGGTAAGGGTAGGATGGAAGAGCTCGTATGCCGGCTGCGCGCTGCCTGGTTCGGAGCCCGTGATGGCGAACACGTAGCCGGATTCCCGTATGCGCACCGCGGCGGTCTTCAGGTTATAGCGCTGCCTAAGCGCGCGTTCTCCGTTTGCTAAAGCAGCCTGTTCAGCCACCGTCAATGAATCTAAGGACTGTTTCACCGTGAGCAGGGCCAGAAAATCGCTCATGACCGCCCTGCCTTCCGACCATGCCACGGGAAAGCGCTCCGGAAGGCCATAGGGAGCGGGAGCACCGCCAGGCCTATAGCGGGCTAGGTCAGAGAAAAAGCGCTCTCCATCCTCCGCGTCGAGCGCGTTAACCGAAAGCTCGACGAGATCGCCAAGAAAGAGCCTGCGTATGAAGGACAGCGCCCGCGACTCGCTCATGACCCCGAGGCTTACCAGTGAATGGTACTCCGATACGATAGAGTGAGCGCCTTCAAGCGCATCCAGAATCTGCCCTAGGGCTGTTTTTTCAAAAGAATAGCGGGCCAGCATGATAGAAAGCCCACCGACCAGGGCCAATGGCAGGGCCGCGCTGAAGGCGACGAGTATGCTAAGGCGCGTAGATATAGAGCGTATACGCCCCGAGAAACCATGCCCCGCATTTTTCCTGCCTTCGGCTACCATGCTAGCAGTATAGGCGGCGGGAGATCTGTCGTAAAGGGTAGAAGGCATTCCCCTCTTCGGCGACAGCCCTACTCGTCCTCCCCGCCTTAGGAACGCACAGCTTAACCAGGCTCAGCCCACACACAAGCGCCAGAATCATGCTAAAATGCCTCTCGCGCGAACACTCGGAGCCCGCTCGCCCCGCGCGTAGGGCTAGAACCGAGCGGCAAAGGATAATCCATGCTCAAGAAAACGCGCCCCGACGGCACGCTCCTTACCGACATACCCCCGTTCACCCTCCTCCTTCCTTATTTAATGCCTCAAAAAACAGGCGCTACGATTTATTTCGAGCAGGACGTCGACGTCACGGAAACGCTCGCCTATATGAAAACCATCAATCGCGAGCTTATAAAGAAACGACAGATCGTCACCCTATTCGAGGTCGTACTCGCAGCGGCGGCGCGTACGCTCGCCCTGCGGCCCAAGGTCAATCGTTTCGTATCGGGCAATCATTATTACCAGCGGAACCAGATCGTGTTTAATTTCGTCGCGAAGAAGGAGCTGAGCGACGACGGGCAGGAGGTCAACGTCAAAATCGCCTTCGAACCAGAGGATACGCTCGTGGACGTTGCCCGAAAAGTACAGCGCGATATACGAAAGGCCGTATCGGAAGACGGGGCGGAGAACGAAAAGGTGGTAGCCTCGCTTATGAAGCTGCCTTCATGGGTGCTTAAGCTGGCGGTACGCGCGATGAACTGGCTCGATGAACACAACCTTATGGCGCGCTCGCTCATAGAGAGCGACCCTATGTGGTGCTCGGTATTCCTCACGAACGTCGGTTCATTTAACCTCGATGCGCCATATCATCACCTTTTCGACCGCGGCAATTGCCCCATCTTCCTCGCCGTCGGCAGGGTACGCGAAGTCCGCCTGCTCGATGCTAAGGGGCAGCTTGAAACGAAGAAAAAGCTTTACCTGCGTTATTCCTTCGATGACCGCGTCGCCGAGGGCGTATACATGGCCAAGACGCTTACCATGCTGCAGGACTTCGTCGAGCACCCACAGAAGCTCAGCGAGCCCCCGGTCATTTCCCCGGAGCTACGAAAGGAGCTCAGGCTTAGGCCGCCATCTGAAAGCGAGTGACGAAACGATTCCCATCCGGCCCACATCTTCATCTTGGAAGGAGATACTAATTAAACCATTGCCGATTATCGCTGAGAATCATAAGACAGTAACAAATTCACGCTTGATTGTGTAGGCTACCCTATTTTTGAAACCAGCGATAAAAGGCAGATCAGATATTCCTATCGCGCTTTCCAATTGAAGACTTCTCGGATTTCGTTGGGCTCTCTAGCGAAGCCAATCCTGTTGGGCTAGATTACTTTCATATGTACTTGCGTAACCAGGTTTCCCTATGGCGCGAGGAGGAGCATGAAAAAGAGCTTAAAAAGTCTCGGAAGCAGCTCGCCGCAAGGAAACCGACTACGCCATGGCGATCAGCCTGCTCGAGGACCCGCCCGAAAACTGGTATAAGCTATATTGACATATGCTGTAGCTCTGTCGTCATATCACGCAATGTTCCCTAGAATTCCCATCTTGACGGCAATATTCTCAGCTTCTACACTCAAGTCATACCAATGTTGCCGAGGAAACGGCGTAAGGGCAGTAGCCGGGTAGCGAAAAGCGCCGGTGTGTTGGGAAACACCCGGTATCAGGCGGAAAATCAGTAATGGCCAGAAATAACAATACCTATCAGCTATCTGGTACTTGCGAGGGAATGAAAAGGCCAGAGTGTTTATAGAAAAGCATATCCCGTTTTCGGTTTCTATGGTGACCTATATGGAACTGGTACAGGGGATGAAAAACAAGAACGAATTGAGGGCCTTCCAGAAGACTTTCCAACGCTGGGGTGTAAATATCATCCAGATCGACGAAGAAGCCTTTGCACATTCGATGTTCGATGTCCAGGAATATGCCCTAAGCCATTCCATGACCCTCTCTGATGGATTGATAGCGGCAACAGCTGTCCAGAACAGCGAAGTACTGGTAACTGCCAATGACAGGCATTGCAAGCGGTTTGATCCGGAGTAGGAACGAGAACAAGAATCCCGGACAGCTTGCTAGGGATGCCCCATTAGTAGGCAGGAGGAAAGCTGATGACCAACCAGGTACAGATCTATAAAACATCAGAGCAGGATATCCAGCTTGAAGTACGGTTCGATGAAGATTCTGTGTGGCTTACCCAACAGCAAATGGCACTGCTTTTTGAGCAGACCAAACAAAACATTAGCTTACATATTAACAACTGCTTCAAAGAAAAAGAATTAATTAAAGATTCAGTTGTCAAGGAATCCTTGACAACTGCCGCTGACGAGAAGCAGTATTGGACAAAGTACTACAATCTGGATGTTATTATCTCGGTTGGCTACCGGGTCAAGTCCAAACACGGCACCCAGTTCCGCCAGTGGGCCACCAAGCGCCTGAAAGACTACCTGGTGGAAGGCTATGTCATCAACCAGAAGCGCCTGGCAGAGCTCAATCTGGAACTGAAGCACCTGAAAGAGGGCATTTCCATCCTGCACAGAGCCATAGAGCATCAGGCAAAGACCATAGTCGATGCGGAGCAACTAGCAGCCCTGCTGGAGCAGTTCTCCGAAGGCCTTTTGCTGCTGGATGACTATGACCATGATACCCTGGATAAGCAGGGCAAGACCAGGCGCGAAATGGTGCGGGTAAGCAAAGACCGATATCTGCAACTGATCGAGGCCATGCGCACCGGGTTCTCATCCGATGTCTTTGGAATTCCCAAGGATGATAGTTTCGACAGCTCCATAAACACGATCTACCAGGTCTTCGGAGGTTTTGAGCTCTATCCAACCCTTGAGGAAAAAGCGGCAATGCTCTTGTATCTGATCGTGAAGAACCATTCCTTTGTGGATGGCAACAAGCGTATTGCGGCTGCCTGTTTCCTCTATTTCATGGAACAGAACGGACTTCTGTATGGGCCGAACGGAACTGCCATCATCAGCAATGATGCGCTGGCTTCCATAACCCTGTTCATAGCGGTGAGCAAACCAGACGAAATGGAAACCGTAAAAAAAGTAATCATTAGCATACTTAACCGGAGCATAAGTACATGACCCCCGAAACCAACAACACGGCTAGTATCATCAGCAAAGTCTTTGAACGAGTCAGCTAGCAGTATGGCACTCCTATCCCAAGGAGAATACCTTTGAGGTAGCCGACATCAAAGAGCATACCTTTTATTTCGTAGCCGGAACTCATGGCTCCCTTGGCTGGATCGAAGTCGGTCTCCCCCGCCATGGCAGGGGAATGGTCGGAGCGCATCAGGCCGTCGTAGCCTGCTTCATGATAAGTCTTGAAGAGCCTCGTATAGTCGGTGGGTCCTTCATCCGGAAAGGTCTCCTGAGAAATCCATCGGTCGCCTGTGATATCGCGGTCGTGTATGAAGAATGCTTTTTCCATCCCGATCAGTTCTGCTGCGGCTGCACCAATATCCACCACTTCCTCCATGATCTAGATAGTTGCCAGGCAGAAGGTCGCGCCGTTGGTAGGCGACGGAACGAGGGCAAACACCCGCTTGTAATCCGCGACGGTTGTTATGATGCAGCCTATTCTTCGTATCGGAGAAATGGGCGGATCATCGAGATGGAGGGCAATCAGGACTCCAGCGGCATCCGCTACAGGAATGACCGACTTTAAGAAGTACTCCAGATTTAACCAAAGCTTTTCCTAGGACACTTCCCCCGCTTCGGACAAAGGTTCTTCCGCGACACGGGTATGCTCGTACTTGGTGCATAGAGCTTCACCCCTGCTAGACGAGGAGGTCGACATACGAAGCCAGCCAATGACGGCTATAAAGTTGTAGCAGAGCAGTCGCAGACCTTTGAGTGGTCCTGCTAAATGCTTGTTTATGACAAGAATGTTCTCATCGAGATATCGCTCAGAGAGAATGACTCCGCGGAGTGCTCGCCCCTGTACATAATCCGAATCACGCGTCCAGAACAGCCTCAGGAAATCCAATGCTATTGGATTAGCCTCCCTTGGAAGCACCCCTTCTTGTAACATAGCTTCAGCCAGCCGAGCTGCCTAGGTTGGGGATTTTGCTTTCCACAGAGTGACTGACTTGATTGGCTTACCGGAATCATTGTAAAAGCAGACGCAAAACAAGGTTTTCCCGTCGGTGCTCTTACGTGTGTAAATAGAAAACGGAGACCTCGCCATAAAAACCTCCCATCGCCGCGGGTGAAACGAGTGTTAAACCGGATAGTCTTGGCGGTCTCCGTTTCTGGTCGACCTTTTTACAAATCCTTTTATAGTATGGATTTGTGCTGTAAGCGTCCGATGGGAATCGACCTTCCGCTTGATGGCATCCTGCCATCTTCGCTCCAGGCCGGGGTGTGTCGCTTTCAGCGCCATCCTTGGCGCTTTTCCGCCGCATTCGCGGCGCGCGACACACCCGTTCGATTCCCATCGGCGCTGATAAACAACAAAGCCCGCCAAAGGCGGGCCTTGTTGTTCAGCGTCCGATGGGAATCGAACCCACATCTCCAGCTTGGAAGGCTGGGGTAATAGCCACTATACGACGGACGCGATATATGTGCGTCGCCTTCGGCGACGAAAATCTAAGGTTGCCGTCGTTTGCCACTGGCCTAATTCATATTCAGCCGCTTAGAGCCTGAATCATCCAGCGTCATACGACGCGCTCAATTTGTCGTGTGCTGCTGAAAGCGGCACGGATTCTAAGGTTGCCGTCGTTTGCCTCTGGCTTAGTTCTGATTCAGCTGTCTGGAGCCTGAATCATCCAGCGTCATACGACGGACGCGATTTGGACGTATGTCGCTATACGCGACATGTTTTTAAATGTTGCCGTCGTTCATCTCGGGCTTTTTACGTATTCGGCAAACTCTAGCCGAAATCAGCCCTCGCTGTACGACGGACGCGATATATGTGCGTCGCCTTCGGCGACGAAAATCTAAGGTTGCCGTCGTTTGCCACTGGCCTAATTCATATTCAGCCGCTTAGAGCCTGAATCGTCCAGCGTCAGACGACGGACGCGGTTTTTAAGCGCGCCCTATGAGGAAAATCTAGCATTATGGGGGGGGAAAGGTCAACGGGGTGAGATAAAGAAACCCCGGGGGCAGGGCCCCCGGGGAACGCGTTAGAGGGCCGAGGCCCTCCTGTTTGCGTCAATCATCGTATATGCCTCCTTTCTCGCCCTGGCGGCCTTTCGGCTGTCGGCGAATAGTTAGGATATGCCGGCAAGGCTACTATCGCATGGAGAAGGTACATGGAGAAGGCGAAAACTCCGCTAGATGAATACTTTCTACGACCAAAGTATTAGGGGAAAAAACGATTATAACCTTTAGATCAGTTTACACGTTTTTTATAGTGTGGTAAATTCATCGATAAATCCAGGGCACCATGCTGCTAACGCGGCATCGCCCTATACGCTCAGGAGGCGCACAATGATGAACAACGCTGTAACCGATTTCGCCGTCCGATTATTCGTCGGAGCCGCTTGAGCAGCGAAGGAACGATTCGTAGCCGGAAGAACCGGCACCGGCGCCCGGAAGCGCCTACTTATCGGAATGATCCTTTTCCGCTCGGCCAAGCGGCAGTCGCCCTGCTAACCGAGAGGATTCCGTATGTCTTATTTAAAGGGAGAAGATACCCTCCCCCCAGAATTACTCGCAGAGATCCAAAAGTACGTGCAAGGCGCCTTGGTGTATATACCGAGGCCGCCGCAAGAGCGTATGCCCTGGGGCCACAAAAATGGCACCCGGGTACAGCTCGACCAGCGTGACGAAGCGATTCGTGAAGCGAAAGCAGCCGGCAAGACCATCAATGAGCTTGCCGACGAATACGCCCTATCGTCCGATGCCATACGAAAGATCCTGTACCGTAAAAAGCCGACCTTAGGAGTCTGCGCCGAGCTGCTGCAATCGAAGCAGGATCTATGCGCTGACATTCACGCGGTCCGGCCCGGCGCCGCCTAAAGCGGCGATCGTTGAAGCGTAAGCTTCCTCGGTCGCGCGGCTTTCAGGCCCGCCGGGCGCGGGCTTTTTTATTGCCGCCCGTATGCTATACGCGGGTCAAGCAGGGCATAGGCTAGGTCTAAAAGCGCAAAGGTCACGCAGTATATAGCCGTTACCATGGCTAAAATCCCCGTCACCAAATTTATATCGTTCCAGCCCAGCGCGTTGAACAGGGTCGTTCCGAGGCCCGGCCTCGTCATAACCCGCTCTAAGAGTATATCGCCGACGATGGATTGCGCGAAGCCTTGGGCTGCCATCGTCATGACCCCAGGCGCGGCAGTGCGAAGGCCGTGCCTGCGCAGTATTTTGGCTTCGGGTATACCCCTGCCCCGCGCCGCTATGACAAAATCCTCCTGCATAGGTATAACGACCATGGAGCGCGTAAGGTAGGCAAAGCTCCATACCTTGATGGCTACGAGGGTAAGCAGCGGCAAGAGCAAATAGGATAGGTAGTCGAAGAAGCGTCCTATGGCGCTGGCAGGGGGCTCTACCGAATAGAGCGAGCCTATCCTGAATATAGGTATGAGATAGACGAAGAATAGAATAAAGAAGGTACCAAGCCACCATGGGGGCGTGCCGTACATGACCATGGTCGTGATGCTTGCGGCCCTGTCCAAGCTGCCGCCCGGCTTAGCCGCCATGCGCGTGCCCAGCCACAAACCCAGGGCTATGCTGATAAGGGTGCTGCTCGTAAAGAGTATGAGGGTATGCGGAGTACGTTCTAGTACTATATCGCGTACCTTCCTGGAGCGCTCAGGGTAATTGGTCATGGTGGAGCGGGAGTCGCCCAGCGTGAGGGTCATGATGTCCCACGTCCTTCGCAAAACGCGCTGCCACGATGGCAGATGAAGGCCGAAGGATCGCTCCAGGGCCTGCATGGTTTCCCGCTTAAAAACGATGATATCCTCGGAGCTCTTAAGCTCGGGGTTATTCATGACCGCGCCTTGTACCATTTCTACGATCTGGCTGCGTACCGTGCTCTCCATGGTCAGGTTCACCACCGCCGATATGCAGAGTATGGCTACGGTAAAACTAAGGAAACTGCGAAACAATCGCCGAAATATATATTTAAGCCTTCCGAGGGTAGCGGAGCTGAGCGCATGATGGTAGTGCTGCATGCCCGCCATCCTAGCCTCTTCCAAGCCGGGGGGCAAGGCTTAAAAAAACCCCGCCTTGAAGGCGGGGCCGTACACGGACGGGGCTCTGGGCTTAGCGCACGCGCAGCCAGCGAACTATTTCGCCTAGCTTAGGACGCTTGCCGGTCATCAATATGCCTACCCGGAATATCTTAGCGCCGAAGGCGGCTATTCCATAGACGGTAAGGACGAGCAGGCCTATGCACAGGGCCAACTCCCACCAAGCGGGGGCCGATACGAGCAAGCGCACGAGCATGACTATGGGGCTCGTCAAGGGGAAGAACGAGAGCGCCATAACGAGCGGGCTGCCCGGATTCATTACCATGGTACTGATAAGCACCATAGGTATGATGAGGAACAGTATCAATGGCCAGGCAAGCTGACCCAGGTGGTGCTCGTCCTCTGCCGCGGCGCCTAAGGCCGCATAGCCGGCGGCATAGAGGAAAAAGGCCAGGATAAAGAAGAGCACGAGCCAGAGGAAATTAGCCACCGACACGGCCGCAGGCAAGCTGAGATTAAAGGCCGGTCCCACCACGGTAACCATGAGCACGCCCATGCCTACCCATACCGCATACTGCACGAGGCCCGCCAGGCCAAGGCCTGCTATCTTACCGAACATAAGGTCGCGGGATGACAGGCTCGAGAGCATGATCTCAACGGTCTTGTTCGTCTTTTCCTGCACCACCGAGCGGCCTATCATCTGCCCGTAGAGCAGCACGGTCATGTATATGAGCATGACAAAGGTAAGCGCGGTAAGGAGTATGCCAAGGAAATCATCCTGGGTCTTTGTTTCCTCGCTCTGGTTTGCGCCGAGTTTGATTACCCTGAACTCCGGTTTGGATAAGAGGCGCTGCGCCTGTTCCTGCGACAGGCCGGCCTCGCGTATGCGCTCCTGCGTGGCATAGGAGCCGAGCATGGCCCCAATGCTTCCGTATACGGTGGCTTCGGTTCCCGTCTTGGTAAAGTAGCGAGCTTCCTCGTCGGGCCAGGAGGCTGGCACTTCCACGTATCCGGCATAGTCGCCCGCGAGTACAAGATCCTTAGCCACTTGGGCATCCGTCGCCTTAAGGAAGGTCATGCCCTGGGCTTCAAGCGCGCCTGACAGATAGTCGCCCAGCGCGGGATCCGCCGCGTAAACGGCTAAGGGTTTGCTCGAGCCCATAACCGACGGATTGTTCGTGAGGAGGGTGGGCAGAACCGTAACGGCGAAAATAAAGAAAGGGCCGAGTATGGTCATGATGACGAAGGTTTTATTGGCCGCGGCCGCCTTGAACTCCCGCTTGGCCACCGCTATGAGCTTAAACATGGAGAGCCTCCCGCTGACCGGCTTCCGCCGTATCGCCGCCTACGAGGCGTATGAATATGGAATGCAGGCTCGGCTCGAGGAGCTCAAAGCGCCGCATGCGCAGGCGGCCCGCAAGGTCGCGGTAGAGCCTGTCAGCGGCATCCTCGCCTTTAAGCTCCACCTCCATCCAGCGGGGAAACTCGCGGGTAGCGCTTACGTAGGGCAGCGAAGCGACGAATGAGGCGTCCCCGTCGTATTCTATGCGCGCGGCGTCCGAGCCGAACCGGGCCTTTACCTCGGCCAAACTGCCCGAGGCTACTTCTTTGCCGTGGTTCATAAGGAATATGCGCTCGCATATGCGCTCGGCGTGATCCATGATGTGCGTTGAGAAGAGCACGGTCTTGCCCGCGCGTTTGAGTTCCAGCAGGGCATCGAGCAAGAGGTCCTGCGATACCGGATCGAGTCCCGAGAAGGGCTCATCGAAGAGCATGATATCGGGGTCATGGGCCACGGTGCCTATAAACTGCACCTTCTGTGCCATGCCCTTGGACAGCTCTTCGATCTTGCGGCCCTTCCACTCGTAGATGTCGAAGCGCTTAAGCCATTCGTCGGCGCGGGCGGAGCTCTTTGCCTTATCCGCGCCTTTTATCTCGGCGAGGAAGGCGAGCATATCGCCTACTTTCATCTTCTTGTAGAGGCCCCGCTCCTCGGGCAGGTAGCCTATGCGCGCCTTGTCCGACTCGGTGAGCATCTTGCCGTCCAGCATGATGCTCCCGGAATCCGGGGCGAGAATGTTCATGATCATTCGAATGGTGGTGGTCTTGCCTGCCCCGTTCGGCCCTATGAGGCCGAAGATTTCTCCGGGCTTGGCGGCAAAGCTTACGCCGTCAACGGCCTTGACCGAGTCAAAGGCCTTGACGACGTTTTGTAGGTCTATCACGCTATGCTCCTTGTCGGCGATCACGAAATGGCCCGCGGGGCGGCCTTCCATAATCCCAGCTTATTCTACGCCGCCGCTTCGACAGCTTAAGGCGGCGATGGGCACCTCAAGGCTGCCCCTAACCATAATAAACTACCGGAGCAACGCGAACGCGGTCAAGCGAGAGTGTATTTTTTATCGATAAATACGCCGCGTGTCCCTACGACTAAGCTATGAGATGACCCAGCGTACGCCAAAGGGCGGCACATCCAGCTCCACAGAGCCGCCCAGGGCCTCCGCGAAGGGCCGTTCCCTAACGCCTTCCGGGGCTAGGGGGTCGATAAGAGCGGCCGCGCCGCGCCAGCCTTCAGGCAGGATGGCTTTGGCCGGCCGCCGTGAGCAGTTGATCAGGGCAAGCACGCCGCCCGCTATACTACCGCGTTCCACGAGGAAAACCGGACCCTGCGCTGGCAAGGCGCGTCGCGGGCTAGACGGCGCGAAGGCCGTATAGAGGGAGCGCGCGGCAAGCAATGAACTAAAGCCCCTCAAGGCGCGTGAACGCAACGAATCGTGCGCGCTCAGTTCCGCATCCAGTTCATCGGCGCGCGGCCGCTGCCTGTTTATGGCCCGATTGTAGCCCAGCTTAAGCGGCCCGTCCGTCCATGAACGGGAGCCTACGAGCGAATGGAAATACAGGGCGGGTACGCCGTCCATGGCGCAGGCCACCGCATAACTGGCTAAGAGGGCCTGAGCTCGCTCTTCATCGGCCGCGCCTACGGGCGCAACGGCGTCCGCCCACGATATATTGAGCTCGTACGGCACCGGACCCTCCGGCGTAGCCTTGTACGATATGAGCCCGCCGCGGGCCTCTACGCCGCGAAGCACGGTACTGAAATCGCTTACGAGGCCCTTGGCAGGCGTAACGCCTATGCCGTCGTGGCTGGCCAGGAAATTGAGCAGGGTGCCCCCGGCCGGGACTTGGAGGCCTTGAGCCCAGCGCGCCAGGTCGCCCGCGTCCTCAGTTATGAAGGCATGGAGCACCAGCGGAGGCAGGCTGAAGTTGTATACCATGTGCGCCTCGTCGCCCTGGCCGAAATAGGACATATTCTCCTGATGCGGTACGTTCGTCTCGGTAAGCAGCGCTAGGTCGAGGCCAAGGAGTTCGGCCACTACCCTGAACACTTTAACCGCGGCGTGCGTCTGCGGGAGGTGCACGCAGTTCGTCCCGTCCTCTTTCCACAAATAGGCTATGGCGTCCAAGCGTATCATCCGTGCGCCCCGCTCCGCGTAAAAGAGCAGTATGTCCACGAACTCCGCCAGCACGGCTGGCTCAGAAAAGTCCAGGTCTACCTGATCGGCGCTGAAGGTGGTCCACAAGCCCCGCACCCTGCCGTCGTCCATAGTCATGGGCGTAATAAGCGGATGCGTGCGCGGCCGCGTTACCCCGCTCGCGTCGTAATCAAGGGGCCGGGTAACGAAGAAGCGGGCATAAGGATCCTTCCCCGCCAGGAAGGCCTTGAACCAGGCGCCTTGGGCGCTCGCGTGGTTGAGCACGAGGTCAAAGACCAGCTTCTGATCCCCCCTGAGCGCCTGTATATCTTCCCAGGAGCCTAAGGCAGGATCGACTGCCCGGTAATCCTTTACCGAGAAGCCGTCATCGGAAGAATAGGGGCAGAAGGGCAGTATATGGAGGTAGCTAAAGAGCCCAGGCGCGTGGCGCTTAAGGAAGGCGGCAAGCCTGGAAAGGCCCCCTTCCCCGCCGTCCGTTGCCGGCGGGGCTATCATATCGCCGTAGCTTATAAGCAAGGCGTCCTTTTCGCTGAAGGAGGAGGCCTTACCGACTGTGGCACCCGCTGGCGCGCTAACGGAGGCCTCCTCACGCATCGCGGAGGCCTCTGTACCGCCGCCCAGGACGGATGCATGCCGCTCAGTATACGAGGCAATGAGCGCGGCTATGGCATCGTAGGCCTCTGCCGCGCGCCTGCCGTACATGAGGGATAAAAGCGATCGCAGGCGTTCTATGAGCTCCGCCGAGCCTTGAATGGTATACATACGAGGCTAATGATAACGGAGAATGTTGCGAAAAAACAGCATTATTATGCACTTAGGGGGTTGCTCCCTTCCAGGGCAGCTCGATGGGCAGGAAGGAGTCGTAGGCCGCTGCCCCGTTGGTATTGCCACCCCAGCTCCAAAGATTGCCGTCCTTATCGATAGCCGCGGCGTTAGTAGGGCTCATGGAGATGCTCTGCCAGCCTTTTTCCGGCCCTAATTGGGTCATGCTTAGGATGACAGTAGTGTTCTCGTGACCGGATTCATACCCGCCCCAGGTCCATAGGGTGCCGCCGGCGCTTATCGCGCCACCTCCGCCTGAAGAACGGCTCACGCTGGTCCAGTTGCTAGCCGTTCCAATCCGAATCGGAACTAATGAAGCGCTTGTCGTGCCATTGCCAAAATAGCCTGAGCCCCACATCCACAGGCTGCCGTCGGAGCGGATTCCCACGGCGCTGCTTTCGGCGCAAAGCACTTTTACCCAGTCGCTGT
Source organism: Spirochaetaceae bacterium UBA5200 (assembly GCA_002412825.1). Taxonomy (GTDB): domain Bacteria; phylum Spirochaetota; class Spirochaetia; order Treponematales; family UBA12059; genus UBA5200. The sequence goes on along the minus strand of DHVU01000017.1, from coordinate 187,356 downwards.
CGTTACCAACCCGAACGGGACTATCCCTGTTGGTGGTGCTGTTATCGCCCAATTGCCCCGAATTATTATTGCCCCAAGCGTACAAGGCGCCGTTTTGAATAGCATAGCTACTGTCGCTGCTCGCCGCGATCCAGGTCCAGCCGGTTTGGCTGCCTAGGCGTTCGGGGGTAGAAATCTGCCCGTTTGTGCCGTTTCCTAAAGCCCCATAGTTTTCTGTACCCCACACCCAAAGGCTGCCGTCGTTTTGCAGGCCCAGGGTATGCGTGCCGCCGCTGGCGATCAGCTGCCAGTTATTGGCAGTTCCCAGCCGGGTAGGCTGATACTTATCCTCATAAGGGCCTCCCAGGCCTAAATACCCTTGGCTGTTTTCGCCCCAGGCGTATAGTTCGCCTGCGCTATTGATGGCAAAAGTGCCCATGACGCCCGCACTAAGGCTACGCCAATTGCTGGCGCTACCCACTTGGGTAACTTGATAGCGGTGGCTAGTATCACCCACCCCAAGGGCGCCGCTGGAATTATCGCCCCAGGCCCAGAGAGTACCGTCGGAAGCAATGGCCAGGTAACGGTTATTAAAATTACTTGAGCAAGTGACGGCGCTAAATGCCCTTGTGCTAGCGGGTACGATAATGCGGGGAGCTATGCGTTGATTGGTACAGCCATTGCCAAATTGCGCCCGCTCATTTAAGCCCCAGGCGTACCAGCTGCCGTCGCTGCGCCGGGCAAAGCTGTTTTCGCCTAGCGCAAAAACCTGGGTCCAATCCGCTTGGTCATCTAAAAGGGCTGGCGTAAACGCCGAAGCACTGGAACGGCCTCTTCCCAATTGCCCATAGCTGTTTGAGCCCCAGGAATAGAGATCGCCATTCTGTTTGATAGCCAGGACATGGGTATTGGCGGCGCTAATCGTTTGCCAATCCATATCCGTGCCCACCTGGGTGGGGGTATAGACAGGCGTAGAAGGTGCGCCTAAGCCCAATTGCCCATTATTGTAACCCCAGGCCCATAGGCTGCCGTCGCTTTTAAGGCCAAGGGAATAGCTTGCGGTAACCATGATCTTTGACCAGTCGTTATCGCTGCCTACCCGGCTGGGGCTTAGGCTTTCACTAATGCTGGTTCCCAAGCCTAAAGCGCCGTAAGTATTCAGGCCCCAGCTCCATAAACTGCCGTCTTGTTGAATTCCTATAGTATGCTCTTCGTTTGAACTTAGTTGTTTCCATAGGCCATCGCCGATTTGTACCGGCACTAATCGATTGGTTTTTGTGCCGTCGCCCAGGGTGGCGTTGCCGTTCCGTCCCCAAGCAAAAAGGCGGCCGTCGTTTTTAATGGCAAAAGAGCAAAGATAAGCCGCATGAATATACTGCCAGTCCGTATCGCTACCAACCCGCACGGGTTGATCGCGCATAGTGCCGCTAGCGCCATCGCCAATGGCTCCATAGTTGGCCATACCCCAGGCATAGAGAGAGCCGTCGGTTTTCAAGGCCAAGACATTGGCGTGTCCTACGGATACGCTTGCCCAATCCTTAGCGTTGCCTACACGACTAGGATAGTAAGCTAGAATATGGGTGGCTTGGGCGGTACCCAGAAGGCCGTATTCGTTTTTTCCCCAGGTCCACAGGCTACCGTCGTTCATGACCGCCGCCGAGACGTAGTACCCCGACGAAAAAACCGCTACCCGTTGATCGGGTACTGCGGGAGCCGCTGGATTTGCGCTAGAGCCTGAGAAGGGGTTCGAACAGCACAATACTAGCGTTAAGCACATAAGAATAATTGATCCAAGATACGCTCGCTTCATTGTTCCTCCATAGGCATCTTTAGTAGGCGTTTTAGTTGAGACTGGGCTACTTGCTTCCGCTTACCTAATGGTAGCCTTAGCTTTGATAGCGATGTAAAATCTCAGTTCCTGTTTATTATCTCGCGCACTATTGATACTTGTATTGTACTTAAGTACAGGTTTTGCTCAGGCTTCCCGTTTAACTACCGTATGAGAGCCCTGCGCTTAGCTTACTGCGCGCTCGAATGCGGCAGAGCCGACGAGAAAGCGCTGCCATGGAATGCATGTAGTTGAAGCTGAGCCCATTATGGCGGCAGTTCCGGCTTCTTGAGGCGCGGAGGCCAGTAGAGTCATTTATAGAAGTCTGCATGCCGCTAGTAATATACTCTTGACTATATATTGTATTATCTATATTGTATGAGCAGAACAAGGGAGGAACAGGATGGCAGAGCAGGCTAAAAGGATCGTAGTCATAGGAGGCGTGGCCGCGGGAGCTACGGCAGCCGCGCGGGCGCGACGCTTGGACGCTGATGCGTCTATAACGATAATCGAGGCGGGGCGCTACGTGTCCTTCGCCAACTGCGGCCTACCCTACTTCGTGTCACGCGATATAGACAAGCGTAGCGCCCTCATACTGCAGACCCCCGAGGGCTTTAAGGCCCGCTATAACGTCGACGTGCTCCTTGAAACCCGCGCCGTAAGCATAGACAGAGCTGCCAAGACCGTAAGGGTACAAGGACCCGCGGGCGAAAGCCTCGTGCCCTACGACAGCCTTATTCTCGCTCAAGGCGGCACGCCCTTCGTGCCCCCCATAGAAGGCTCGTCCCTCGATCACGTGTTCAAGCTCTGGACCATACCGGATATGGACGCCGTTCATAAGTACATAAACGAGCGCGCGCCAAAAAGCGCCGTGGTCATAGGCGGCGGCTTTATAGGGCTAGAGGCGGCCGAGGCCTTCTTGGCGCGCGGCCTTGCCACGACGGTGGTGGAGCTTACCCCCCATGTCATGCCGCCTGCCGACCCCGAGTTCGGCGCGCAGATAGCCGCCAGCTTCCGCGAAGCGGGAGCGCAGGTGCTCACCGGCCGCTCGGTGAAGGGCCTACGACCGGGCAAGGCCCAACTCGACGACGGCAGCGAAATTGATGCCGACCTCGTGCTTATATCCGCGGGCGTTAAGCCCAACATTGAGCTTGCCAAGGCGGCCGGGCTCGAGATAGGCGGAGCAGGCGGCGTGGTGGTGGACGATACTATGCGCACGGCGGATCCCTTTATATGGGCCGCGGGCGACATGGTGGAAATAAAGAACCGCGTGTCGGGCAAGAGCACCCGCGTGCCTTTGGCCGGGCCCGCAAACAGGCAGGGCCGTATAGCCGCCACCAACGCGTTGGGCGGATCTATGAAATACGCCGGGGCAGAAGGCACGAGCGTATTTAAATCCATGCACTACGCCTTTGCCATGACCGGCCTTACCGAGAAGGCCGCTAAGGCACTGGGCCTGGACTATGGCGCGAGCGTCGTGCACCGCTACCACCACGTGAGCTATTACCCGGGCGCCGAGGAACTGAGCCTCAAGCTGGTTTATGAAAAGGGCAGCCGCAAACTCCTCGGCGCGCAGGCTTTCGGCAAGGAAGGCGCGGACAAGCGCATAGACGTAGCCGCCACCGCGATAGCCGGCGGCATGACCCTCGATGACCTGGCCGAACTCGACCTGGCCTACGCGCCTCCCTACGGAGCCGCGAACGACCCCATAAACATGGCCGCCTTCGCGGCGCAGAACGACCTGTCAGGCTACGCCCCGCTCATAAGCGCCGAGGAGGCTTGGGCCTCCTTCAAGGCGGGATCGGCTACCCTGCTCGACCTGCGCACCAATGGCGACCGCAGGAAACTGCCGGTGGGCGGCGCGGCGCACATCCCCTTGGACGAGCTAGACTGGCGCATGGACGAAGTTCCGGCCGGCCCCCTCCTGCTCCTTTCCCGGGCAGGCTATGAGAGCCATATAGCGCTGCGAAAACTGGCCCAGGCGAACCACGCGCAGCTAAAGAACGTATCTGGCGGGGCGTTGAGCCTTGCCTTGGTGCCCGGCTTTACGCCCGGCGAATAAACGAAGAACACCATAACGGAGGATACTAATGACTGACCCAATTCTTGAACTTATCAACGGTGGCGCTAAGGTAATCGACGTGCGCAGCAGCGAGGAATTCGAGGACGAGCACTACCCGAACGCCATAAACGTGCCGGTTAACGAGATACAGGCGCGCGCCAAGGAATTGGGCGACGCGGCTACGCCCCTCGTGCTCTACTGCGCCTCAGGCGCTCGCTCAGGCTACGCGGCGCGCATACTGGCCGGCGCCGGCTATAAGAAAGTCGTGAACGCGGGCGGCCTCTACGACATGCCGGGCTTTTAAGCCACACAACGCACTAAAACGAATCAGGCCGGCCGGTAACCATACTCGTCGGCCTGTTTTTTTTAAGCGCCAAATCCTGCTTCAACCGCCCGCAGAGCTTCGTCGCACAGATCGTCCGCCCGGGCGCGCAGGCCGGCAGTCTCGGCCTTCATCGCTGCTACATAGCTAAGGTCGCTTATAGAGCCAAGGTTGATGAGCACGTTGAGGGCCGCGCCGTGAACGCCGGCCTTTGCCATGAGGGCGGCAACGCCGGCGTCGCTGGCCGAGTTCTTGTTGCCGGCCACGGCATCCTTAGCCAGCAGCAGGGCCTCTACGCAGGCTCGTGCCGTGTCCAGGGGAACGCGTACGGCAGCCTTGTAGCCCTCCTGCAACGCAGCGTCGCGGGCGGCGCTTTCTTCCGCGCTTTTCTTGGGCAGCTTCATAGCCTCCATGACGGCGTTGAAGGCGTCGGTATCCTCGTCGACCGCGCGGCTAAGCCTAGCCTTGACCGCCTGGGCACGTAGCGCGAGCGCTGACATGGCTTCCCAGGACGCCTCGTAGCCCTTCTTGCCCACGGTAAGGTTGGCCACCATGGCCGCAAGTGCCGCGGCCAAGGAGCCGGCAAGAGCGGCCACCGAGCCGCCGCCGGGGGCCGGGCTATCGCTGGACACTTCGTCCACGAAGGCGTCCACCGCCATGGCCATAAGCGGCGCGGGCTTCTTGGCCGTATACTCGATGATCTTCTTTACAGGGTCGAAGGGCGCTACGGATGCCAGACCCATAGAGCGAACGGCCGCTTCTATGAGTTCAGGCTCGGGCGCGCCTTCGCCCTTGCCCATCTTCTTCATGAAGTGCCTGCCCGCCAGTACGATAGGCTCCAGCGGCACAAGGCCCACGAGCTCCGAGCCGGTGACGAAGAGGCCGCGCTTCTCGGCTTCTTCCTTCACCGCTTCATACACGGCATGCAGCGGGGTTTCTTTATAGTTGGTAAGGTTTATAGATACCTGAGCGCAGCGGTAGCTATCGATGTACCAGCCTATGGCCCGCACGTGCTTAAGCCTGCCCGGCAGCATGATATTCTTGCCGTCGGGGCCTTTAAGGATAGCGCCCGCTTCGTCGCGGGCGGCCCGGCCGCCTTCGCGTACGGACAGCGCCACTTCGTTGGCCAGCCTCTTGTCGCGGGTATTCAGGTTCACGTTATAGGCTATAAGGAAATCGCGGGCGCCCACGACGGTGGCGCCCCAGGAGGGTATGAAGGACTGCGGGCCATAGTCGGGCTTCCATTCGGGCTTGCTGAGCTTTTCAGGCAGGGCCTCGTACTCGCCAGAGCGTATATCCGCCAGGCTCCGCCGCTCGGGGCGGCTGGCGGCGTATTCATAGAGATATACGGGCGCGCCGGCGGCTAGGGCAATACGCTCGCCGGCTTCCTTGGCCAGGGCCACGCACTCGTCCATGCTTATGCCGGCTACGGGCACGAAGGGGCATACGTCCAAGGCGCCCATGCGCGGGTGGGCTCCTTCGTGCTTGCTCATGTCGATGAGGCTTTTGGCGCAGGCGGCCGCCCGCACCGCGGCTTCCACGACCGGTCCCGGCTCGCCAACAAAGGTATATACGGTGCGGTTGGTATCGGCGCCGGGATCGACATCCAGGAGGGTTACGCCGCCTACCGCCCGTATCTCGTTCGCTATTGCCTCAATGACCGCCTTATCGCGCCCCTCGCTGAAATTGGGCACGCACTCCACTAATTTCCGTTCAGCCATGCTAAGTTGCCTCCCCTTATTCGCCCCGCGGAACCCGGAGACCCCGCTTTGCGCGGCCGAGTATAGCACGGCCCGCCGACCAAAGTGAATGCCGCCCTTTCGCTGGCGGCTCTTCTATGCTAGCATTAAGACTAAGAGGTACGCAGCGGGATGGCACACCAGGGCTTGACGGCGCAGTTCGATCCGGCGCAGAGAAAAACCTCAGTATACTTCTACAGCGTTCTCGTAGGCCTAGCGTCCGGCCTTATCATCGTAGCGTATAGGAAGGCTATACATGGGCTTGAGGGCCTGCGCGCGCTCATTGCGCCTATCGCGGCCTCGGGCGCAGCCGGAGCGCTGTTCTGGCTCGGGCTTTGCTTAATCCTAGGGCTCTGTACCGCGTTCATGGTTAAGCGCGCTCCGCTTATCCGCGGTTCGGGCATACCCCAGATAAAGGCCGGCCTCATGCGCCGCATAGGCATGGATTGGAAAAGAGAGCTGCCCTTCAAATTCCTTGGCGGCAGCTTCGCGCTTGGGGCGGGCCTATCGTTGGGCAGAGAGGGTCCCTCCATACAGCTAGGCGCGCTGACGGGGGCGGCCTTAAGCGACTTGACCGGCAAACATGAACTGAAGCGCTACCTGGTCACCGCCGGCGCGGCCGCAGGCATAAGCGCGGCTTTTAACGCCCCGCTTGCCGGCGTACTCTTCTGTATAGAGGAACTGCACCGCAACGTGTCGCCAATCATGCTTACGAGCGCCCTTTTAGCAAGTTTCGCGGCCAACGCGGTCATGTGGGCCTTCTTCGGCAGCGCCCCCGTATTCGGCTTAGCGCCCAGCGCGGTACTGCCATTCGGCCACTATTTCACCACCATACTGGCCGTGGGTATAGCCGCGGGGCTCTTAGGCGGCGTGTTCAACCGCGGCCTCTTAGCCTTTCAATCGCTGTATAAGCGCCTTATCCCCAACGGTACGGCAAGAATCATAAGCGCCTTCGGCATAGCGGCCGCCGTTAGCATGCTCGCGCCCATCCTCGCCGGAGGCGGAGACGGCCTCATCGCCTCGCTCGTGGAGCTTCCTCGTCCGCTCTGGCTGCTTGCGGCCTTACTGGGGGGAAAACTGCTGTTCACGCTCTTCTCCTACGCTTCAGGCGCGCCGGGGGGCATATTCCTACCCATGCTGGCCCTTGGCGGCACCCTCGGCGCCATGACCTATGTTTCCTTCTCAGGCTTCGGGCTGGACCCGGTATACATACAGAATTTTATTCTTTTAGGCATGGTTGGTTTTTTTACCGCGGTAGTGCGCGCGCCTATCACCGGCGCGGTCTTAGTCACGGAAATGGCGGGCAGCTTCGCCCACTTTCCCGCCTTCATCTTCGTATCTCTCATAGCGGCGCTCGTTTCAGGCATTATCAAGACCAAGCCTATTTACGATTCGCTTCTTGCGCAGCTATCGCCTGAGCATCCAAGCGCAACGCTGAGCCATCCTATTATTGTACACATACCGGTGCAGGAAGGGTCTATACTGGATACCTGCCCCGGCGCGCAGAAGCTCCTGCCGGAGGGCTGCATACTGGCGGGCGTAGAGCATGGAGAACGTGAACTCTTCCCGGCCAAGGACCTGGACATACAGCCGGGCGACGTGCTGCGCATTATAGTGGAGAGCGACAAGGCATATAGACTCAAGGAACAGCTGCTCGCCTTGGCGGAAGCAGCGCATGTACACGAAGAATTAAGTGTAGAGAAAGGGGCACAGCATGAGCATTGAGGAAACCTTCGCCACCGCGCTCGCGTATGAAACAAAGATACGCGACCAATACGTCGAGGCCGCGCGGGCTGCCTTGATTCCGGAAGCAAGGGCGTTTTACGAGATATTGGGCCGCGACGAGGATTCGCACGTGGCGTATATCAAGCACAAGCTTGAACAGTGGCACAGCACGGGCTCCATAGACGCATCGGGCCTTACGAGCCTCCTGCCTCCGGCCGCGGATTTACGCGCGGCTATAAGCAGGGCAGAGGCAAGCTTCTCCGCCATACCGGAAGGCGGCCAGCTTGCCGCGCTGCAGAACGCGCTGCGGGCGGAGGAGGAAACGAGCGCTTTTTACCGCTCTATGGTAGGCACCCTGCCCGACGGCGCGCGTCAAGTGTTCGCCCGTCTCCTTGAGATTGAGGACGGCCATAGCGCGATCGTGCGGGCTGAGCTTGACCTCGTAAGCAAGACAGGCCACTGGTTCGACGTACGCGAATTCGATATGGAAGAATAGACCGGGATTAGTACAAGGTATAAAGCCAGAGCACGCACAAAGGAGAGTAGACCGTGGATACAGCCAATACCAGCGCTCCGCGCACCGTACGAAGAAGGAATATACTGCTCTACGGCCTTGGAGACATTTACGGAGGAGGGGCCTTCCTGGTCATAGGAACACTTTTCCTGATATACCTGACCGATGTGGTGGGGCTTGAGCCTGGGCTCGCCGGCTTCGTGTTCAGCATGGGCAAGATATGGGACGCGGTATCGGACCCGCTCATGGGCTATCTATCGGACCGTACCAAATCGCGCTTCGGCCGCAGGCGCGTGTATTTTTTGGCGGGCATCGTGCCCATAATCCTTTCCTTTGTACTGCTCTGGCTGCCGGTAAAACTGGATAGCCAAGCTGCCCTCTTCGCCTATTACAGCCTTTCCTACATCGTCTTTGCCACGGTCATTACCATGGTAATGATACCCTACTCCGCCCTCGCGGCGGAAATGTCCGGCGATTACAAGGTACGCAACAGCCTCTCAGGCTCGCGCCTTTTCTTCTCGGGCTTTTCGAGCCTCATAGCCGCCACGGTGCCCATGATGATCATAAACATGGCGGCGGGCGGCCAGCGCTCCGGCTACATGCTCATGTCTATCATCTTTGGCGTATTCTTCGCCCTGCCCTGGATCTTCGTGTACTTCGGCACCTGGGAAAGCGCAGTCGGGCCGCTGGACAGGAAGGAGAACTTCATAAAGGAGTTCCTGACCATATTCCGCAACCGCTCCTTCCGCGTGCACATACTCATGTACATATTCGCCTACTCGGCCATGGACGTGCTCATGGCCCTGTTCATCTACTACCTTACCTACTCGCTGCGGCGGCCCGAACTCTACTCCATAGCCATGGGCAGCCTTATGGTCGTGCAGCTCATGGCTATACCGGTATACGTGGCCGTGGCGAATCGGCTCGGCAAGCGCACGGCCTATATCATAGGCCTGTCCATATGGGCTGTCGGTATGGTGGGCACACTCCTCTTATCGCCCACGGTATCGGTAGCGTTCGTGGCTCTCATATGCGCATTTATTGGCCTAGGCACATCGGCCGGCGTGCTCATCCCCTACACGATACTGCCTAACGTCATAGACGTTGACGAGCTGATGACCGGCGAGCAACGCTCGGGCATATACTCAGGAGCCATGACCTTTACGCGCAAGATGGTGCAGGGGGTGATAGCCATGCCCCTTATAGGCCTCGTGCTGCAGGGCATACGCTTCGTGCCCAATGCCGTGCAGAGCCCCGAAACCCTTGCCAAATTCTTCGCCTTCTTCATAGGCGGCCCGTTTATCTTCATCCTCGCAGGCATAGCGGCAGCCACGCGCTTCAAGCTGAGCCCGAAGGCCAGCGAAGTTCTCGCGGCTGAGCTTGGACGCTTACGGGCAGGCGGCAGCAAAGCCGACGCCAGCGCCGAAACTATAGCCGTGTGCGAGGAAGTATCGGGCAAGCCCTACGCGCAGTGTTGGAAGAAGGATTAAGGACGAGAGAACGAAGCGTACGGGCAAAGCCGAACGGGCCGAGCCCAGCGGCAGAATCGAGTATCGCTTCGCGCGGCTATGGACGGCATGAAGGCCATAGCCAGGCGCGAGGCATTTTTTATTCGAGCGCCAAGCGCTTAACGCGCCGCTTTTCCTGCCCTTTGGCCAGGAGCACCGCCAACTCAAAGAGCAGCATCATGGGGCCTGCCAGGAGCAGCTGTGACACCACATCCGGCGGCGTGATCACGGCAGCGACGATGAAAATGAGCAGGATGGATAGCCCGCGCGCCTTGGCCATGCCCGTGCCCGTTACTATGCCAAAACCCGCGAGCAAGGAGCTTAGTACCGGCAACTCGAAGGCCAAGCCGAACGAGAATACCATAGTCGTGATAAAACTTAAGTATTCGCTAAAGCTGAAGAGGGCCCGCACCGCGTCGTTCTGGTATTGCAGGAAGAAGCGCAGGCTGAAAGGTATGATGACAAAGAAGGCGAACGAAGCGCCGCCTGAGAAAAAAACGAGCCCGAAGAGCAGGCTCCATAAAAGGCTCCTCCGCTCCCGCTTTTCGAGTCCCGGGCGCACGAAGAGCCATAATTGGAAGAGAATGACGGGAGAAGCGAGCACCAAGCCGGCGATGAGGGCTATGCGCACGTAGCCCATGAAGAGCTCGGGCGGAGACAGGTATACGAAATCGAGGCTGCCTGCCGGGGCCATGATATAGCGGGCGGCGGGCTCCACGAAGCCGAAGGCTCCGAACGTGCCCGCGAGCAGCGCTAGCGCGCATACGAGGAGGCGCCGCCTAAGCTCGATGACATGGCCCCAAAAGGGAAGATTCTTATCGCTCACGCTAGGACTTCTTAGAACCGCTTGCTTCCTTGGTATCGGGCTTTTTAGCGCTCTCTATCTTAGGATCTTCATTAGCGCCCTGCACGGCCTCGTCGAGCTCTTCTGTTACCTTGCTCGAATGCTTCTTGAACTCGCGTATGGCGTTGCCTATGGCCTTGCCTATCTCCGGCAGTTTTCTCGGCCCGAATATTACGAGCGCTATGACGAGTATGAGGATGAGCTCCATGGGGCCTATTCTTCCGAACATGTCGTTTCCTTTCTACGCTAACCGGATTCGTTCCGGATAGGTATACACGATGGGCTGCCTGTCGCCTATGCGGCCGACAAGGCTTATGCCCGCTTCCTTGGCGATTTCAAAGGCGGTCGTCGTGGGTATGCTCCTCGACACGAGCACGGGCACCCGGGCGGCCGCCGCTTTCAATATCATATCCGCGGCTATGCGCCCGCTCGTAAGCAGGCAGGCCGACGGAAAATCTACCCTATCCATAAACGCCTTGCCTAGGACCTTGTCCACGGCGTTGTGCCGCCCTACGTCCTCGCGCACTACGAAGTAGGAACAGGCTTCCGGCAGGCTCTCCATAGAACGCGCCGCGCCTGGCCCGCGCGGCGTCACTGCACCTTCTCCCAGAGCTAGGGCGGCGCAGTGCATACCGCCGGTAGTACGGTAGAGCTCGGCCGCCTGGAACATGGCGGCGGACCAAGCCTTGAGCTCGGCAAGGCTTACCGAATAGCCCAAGGGAAGCCTAGTTATGCCTGAGCGCTCGCCGATCGCCGTGCCTGAGCCGCAGCCGCTGGCAATAACCTGGCCCAGGCCAAAACGGTCTTCAGAAAGCGCTCCGGGCGCCACCACGCTCATGACGCGCAGGTCGGCGCAGGCGCCTACGGTGAGCACCCGTTCAGGATCGCGGAGCATACCCCTGGCAAAGAGGTGCCCGGCCGCCAGGTCGTCCAAATTGAGCGGCGTGCACATGAGCACAGCAACCTTCGCGCCGTTGGCCATGAGCTCGACCGGCGTCTCCGGCGCAAGGGGCAGAGCAAAGTTTGCATTATCGGCCATCAGGGGTTCTCCGCTATGCCCACGGCCATCCACTCGGCAAGGCTTTCCGCGTGAGAGATGACTAGGGATTGAGTGGAAAATAGATAAAGCTCTCCGTTTGAAGCCTTCGTGCTCTGTATATCGCTATACTCAGCCTTTTCTTTCATGGCAAGCAAGGCCTCCTCCAGCTCTTTTTCGCTGAGAAGGAAGGGGCTCTCGCGAAAGCTACTCGCCGGCGTGGGACGAGGATACATGCGCGATTCATCGCGGGTCGTATCGGCTATAAGCTTAAGCGGGTCGCGCTCGGCGACACGATACAGGTGTTTTGCGTAGGCCTCCGTCATCGACAGCTCGCTAAAATAATATGTGTCAACGCTACCGCGCATAAGATGAATATCCTTGTGCGCCGTATCCGCTAGCAAGGCCTCTACACCCAAGCTGGTATCGTCGCTTCCGGAAACACTCAGCTCCGGCCGCGATTCTGCCGCAAAGGCTTCAAGCTCGCTTAACGGACACAGCTTGGCCTGGGAGGATGCAGCTCGTATACGTTCGCAGAGCATATCCCCAAAAGGCATTTGGTCGGTCATCATGGCTCCAGCATAGCGAATTTGTTGCGTTGAGGCGAGGGGAATACAGGCGCGGGATCGCGAACGACCTCGCGCCGTATTCAAGCATGAGCTCGCTTACGCGGGCAAGAGTCCAGCCGAGGCAAGACCATTCGCTACGTCGCCCAGGCCCAGGGCTTCGAGGGTCGCCCTGGTGGGAGCGCCGGTTTTCTGGTCCCAGCCGAATTCCTTGTACACCAAGGTGCGTCCTAGCTCCATATCGGCCTGAGTCATACGGTCGGTGCCGGGGGTAAAGGGTTGTATATCTTTGCCGTCCTTGCCCTTTTCAGCCGTTACCACCCAGGCGGTGGTCTGATCATGCTCGTTTCGCATATCAGCGGTCTTCATGGCACGCACGGTAAGCGCGCGGAAGAGCGTAAAGGCGCGCTCGGAATCGCGGTCAAGATCCTCTTTGCTCTTCTCTATGCCGGTTACCAGCGAATAGAACTTGGCCTCTAATGCGGTATCGCCGCGGTAGCCGCGCGCTTTCAACGGGCTCGTGGTCATGGGCCACATCCAGTTGCAGAGCGTTAGCGAGTTGTGCAAGAGGGAGCGGGTAAGCGACCACTTGACGAACTTGGCCTTGCCTTCGTTCATGGGCTTGTAGTTCTTAATGTCATCGATGGCGTCTGGACTGCCCCACTCTTCCGCTGCTATCTCCTTAAGCAGATTGATGGGAAGTCCAGCTTGTATAAAATTCATATGACTGTGATTCTGCGCGTCTCGGTTTGAGAAGCAGGATATGAGAGCGCCTACCTGGCCGCTGGCCTCATTAGAATGGTGCACCGGGAAACCGAGCTTGGACCAGAGCTTATATTTGTAGTCGTTCCAGTAATCCTCTCCGAAATTCCAGCGCTTGGCCAGCCAGTACGAGCCGTCCGCAATGTGCCATAGCTCGCCCTTTTTATTTGCGACGCGATCGTAGAAGTCGATAAGGAAGGCGGGGTCGCCGCTCTCCAGCTTGTCCCAGGGTATGGATGCGTATTCCGCCGCGGGCAGGACCTTTTTAAAAATGCCAGTGCTATACGCATACATGACATCGCGGCCTATCTGACCGTAGTTGCACCACATACCGTAGTCGTCGGCCAGCTTGGCACCAAGCGCGCGCCCAATCATAGCGCCTTCGCCCTTTTCCATACCAGGCTTGTCAGGCATGCCGTTGATCATGATGCCAGCCGGACTGAAGAAGCCCATGCAGGTATTGGACACGTTCGTGTCAACACCGTACTGCTCAAGCTGGGGAATATTCACCTGGCTGTGGCAGCGTATGGGGCAGTGGGCGCAGCCGCCCATGCGCACGGTGTACTTCTCGGCAACGGGGCCAAGGTCCATGATGGCTTTCTGTGTACGCAGTCCCACCGACTGCATATCCTCAGGATAGCACTCGCCGGTTTCCACCGGAGGATTCGCCGCACCCCAGTACAGGCCTTTTTTAGCGAGCCAGCGACTAGTAGGGCTGGTAAACTCGGCCCAGGGTTGGGGGTTGCGGGGTACGACATGCTGATTGTTCGCGCCTATCAGGCTCATGAGGTATTTATCGGCGTCCATGAGGGCATGGCGGTCGGCCGCTATCTTTACGGAGCCGGTACCGCGCACGGCTATAGCCTTGAGGTTCTTGGAGCCGAGTATACCGCCGTGGCCGCCTGCCGAGTGCGAGGAACCGGTGCGTATAACGGCTAGGTTAAGCTGGTTTTCTCCCGCCTGGCCTATGGCGGCTACCTGGGCTTCCTTGCCCATTTGGCTGCCTATCATGGCCATGGTGTCGAATATGCCCTTGCCCCACAGCCAGCGCGCGTCCTCCAGCCTAATCTTGTCATCTTCTATGCGCAGCCATACGGGCTTGGGGCTCCTGCCCTCTAGCACGATCATATCCCAGCCGGCGTACTTAAGCTCTACCGAGAAGTAACCGCCCATATGCGAGCTGGATACCGCGTGGTACGGGTTGGACGGAAGGAGGCTCGTTATGTTCGTGCGCCCCGAGCAAGGAACGCCGGAGCCGCAGAGCGGCCCCGTGCCGAACACGATCTTATTCTCCGGGGCGAAGGGATGGGTGCCCGCAGCCACCTCGTCCCACATGATCTTCATGGCCATGCCTTCGCCGCCTATGAAATCGATATATTTCATGGTGTCATCGATGCTTATCGCGCCGGTGCTGAGGTTGACCCGCAGTATTTTACCAGTATATCCAAAAGTTGCGCTCATAAATGTGGTCCTCCCTCGTTAGGCGCTAGCGCCGCTCACGGCCGTAGCGCCGCTGGTTGCATCGGTTCCGAAGAGCAGCGCTTCTGCTTCTTCCCAGGGGTAAAACGCCAGGGCTCCGGTAGGGCAGGTCTTGGCGCAGCTCGGGTCGCCGTCGCAGAGGAGGCACTTGGTCGACTTCTTAGTCTCAGGGTCCACAGTAGCCATGCCCCAGGGGCAGGCGTCTTCGCAGGCGCCGCAGCCTACGCAGCGCTTGGCGTCCACGACACGTGCGCCGGTTTTCTTATCGGCCGTGATAGCGCCAACCGGGCAGGCGTCGCCGCAGGCCGGATGTGAACATTGGCGGCAGGTCTCGCCTACCAGCCTGAAGTTGCCCTGCTGGCCGTCGGCTACCGCGTATGCGGCAGTAACGCCGGCCGCTCCGTAGTTAAAATTCCTGGCTACTTTTATGCGGGATATGTAGGCGCTTGCTTTGCCGTCGTTCCTGACGGTACAGGCCGTCTCGCAGCGCCTGCAGCCTACGCACAGGTTGGGGTCGTGCACGATGGCGCCTGAGGATGTACGCCAAGCCTTAAGCTTGCGGCCATCGCGGGTATCGACGCTTATGCAGCCCAAAGCGGCCGCGGCGAAAGCGCCTGCGAGCCCCACGCCGGTGATCTTTAAGAAGTCGCGGCGCGTTTGTGTTTTTTGATTGGATGTGTCCTGAGCGGCATCGTTGGTGGTGCCCATCATCGTACCTCCTTGCGGTAGTATCCCGCAGGTATCGAATAGAAGGCACTCCTTTCCAATGCTTATACGAGGCGCTAGCCCAGCGTAAAGCGGGAGGCTCAGCCGGTTTCCCGGAGAACCCTTGGCGCCGCGCTACGGCGCCTGGACCGAACGCCCTGGCTGCTCATCGACGATCCACAACGGTAGGCGGCTACGGTTCGGAGTAAGCTAAGCGTTTTTATCATTGTTTTGCCATTCGGTCAAGTATTATCTATAATCAATTAGTTTTATTTATATATCGATATCTCTATATTTAGTCTTACATGCGTCGCCACGATCTACCAGCGGGGAGGGGCAGCCCGCCGTAGCGGGCTCCCGCCGGCCTCAAACCATGAGCCGCTCCCAGAGCTCGCTTAAAAGACGATTATGCTTCTCTAGATCCATGGCTATGCGCTTAGATTCGGCAAAGCGCTTTGCGTCTATGGCATCCGCTATGGATCGTTCCAGCTCTTCCTTCTTTCGCTCCATGGCGCTTATCTTGGCCTCAAGCTCCGCGCCGCCGTCTGCGGCCTGCCCGCGCGCCAGGCCCTTCGCGGGGCTCCTGGTCTTTACGGACGGCTCACGCATCCTGCCCCGGTCCTCAAGGCTTACGCTTCCCCTAGTGCCGGCCTTTCTACTTAATTGCGCCGCGTGCAGAGAACCTACATCTCGCCAGAACTCGCCAAAACTACCCTCGTATTCGCAAAAACGAAGATTCTCGATAAAAACTACCCGCCCGGCTATCTTCTCTAAGAAGTACCGGTCATGCGACACGACGAGCACCGTGCCCTCGAAGTCCTCAAGGGCGTCCTCCACGGCCTCGCGCGTTGGTATGTCCAAGTGATTGGTAGGCTCGTCAAGCACGAGGAAATTGGCCTTCAGGGCCGAGGCGCGAGCCAACTGCAGGCGGTTTAGCTCGCCGCCCGACAGGGAGCCGCAGCGCTTGCCCAAATCGTCATAACTAAAGAGAAAGGTGGACAGCAGCGCGAATACCTCGCGGCCTGTAGGCAGCCAGGCTAGGAAAGCCTCTTCGACGGTTTTAGCGGGGTCAAAAACGCTCTGATCCTGCGCGCAGTAGCCTAGGCGCATGCTCGGGCCTACGCGTATATCGGCGCTTTCCCAGGAGCCGCGCGTGACCAAGTCATGCACGAAGCTTGTTTTACCGCAGCCGTTTGGGCCTACTAAAGCCACGCGCTCGCCATTGAGGAGCGTGAAGCCGGCGCTTGAAAACAGCGCCTTCTCCCCGAAGCTAAGGCTATAGGCCTGCACATCAAGGGCCATATCCGCCTTTGAGGCTTCGCCCTGGAAGTTTACCCGTGCCTCGCGGGAGCCTATGTCGGGCCGTTCGGTGGCGTTAGCCTTTTCGCGCGCCAACTGGCTGCGCCGCGCGCGTAGCCGCTTGCCCCAGGCCGGATCGGGCCTGGCCCTGGCTATTTCCTCAAACTTTTTCACGAGCGCCTCAAGCCGCTCAAGCTTTTTCTTGTCCGCCTGCCAGCGCTGCCCCTGCCCCCCCGCGTCGCGAAGCTTCTGCAAGCGGTAGGCCGAGTAGTTTCCCGCGTAGCGCTTAAGGCTGCGGCTCTCCAGCTCCACGATGGACGAGGCTATCCTGTCGAGCATGCGCCGGTCATGGGAGACGACGAATACGGCGCAGGGCAGGTTCGCTACGAAAGCCTCAAGCCAGGCTAAACCCGCCATGTCCAGGTGGTTGCCCGGCTCGTCGAGTATTAGCAGATCCGGCCGGCCCATCATGGCCTGAGCCAGGCTCACGGTGTTTTTCTCGCCGCCTGAAAGCACGGAGGCTTCAACGTAGGCGCGATCGCCTAAGCCCATGCGCTCGAGCAGGCGCAGGGCGGCATCCTCGGCGCTATCGCCGTCCAGCGCGTCGTAGCGCTCGCGCAGTGCCCCGTACTCCGCCATGGCGGCCGCGGAGCGCGCGCTATCGCCCATGGCCTCGGCAAGCAATGCCAGGCGCTCGCGCATGGCAATAAGATTCCTGCAGAGGAAATGCACCACCAGCTCACCCTGGCTAAAATCAGGCGCTTTCTGCGCCACATAGGCTATGCGCGCGCCTGGCTCGACGCGTATGCGCCCCTGATAGTCGTCGTCCAGGCCGGCAAGCATGCGTAGCAAGGTGGTCTTGCCGCAACCATTCCTGCCCACGAAGCCGAGCTTCTCGCCCCGCTCTATGCATAAATCGGCCTTGGCGAAGAGGGGCTCGCCGCCAAAATCTTTGCTTATTCCCAACGCTTCGATAATCGCCATAGTCATTCCTTTCGACCCAGGCGCCCTAGCCACGTCATGCCGCAAGAAAAAAGCCGCGCGGTCCTGACGGGCCGCGCGGCTGGGGTAATCGATACTTGATTATATCAAATATCTCTACTCTCCTCTGCGAGCGGACCTATCCCGTACACAAGAGCGCCGCTGGCGGAGCGCACGGCGAGCACGGTACGTAGGTCTATCGCGGTAAAGCAGGACATCATAAGCGGCAGTTTAGCACAGGGGCGGCAGGCATGCAAGCCGCGTTCATAAACCTAATAAAAGGCTTAATTCATCCTCGCTGCGCGCGTTGAGTATGTCGTCGCGCCGCGTTTTGTCGCCTAAGGCGCTGCCTATCGCGGCCAGGAATTGCATATGGGACTCTGGATGCTTTTTAGGAGACACGGACAGCACGATGATATGGGTGGGCTCTCCGTCCAGAGACTGAAAGTCCATGCCTCCCCGCTTGATGCCGATTGCGGCCGCCAGGCGCTCGACGCCGTCGGTCTTAGCGTGGGGCACCGCGATGCCGTGCTGCATGCCGGTGCTCATGGAACGCTCCCGCTCCATGATTGCCGCTTCAGCCAAGGCGCGGTCGTTTATCTTGTCGGCGCGCTCAAGGGCGTCAAGCAGTTCCTTGATCACCTCGTCCTTGGTTTCGCCCTTAAGCTCCAGCAATATGCACGAGCGGTCTATTACTTTGGCCTCCGCGGGCATGAGGGGAGCGGATTCAGGCAGGAGTACCTTGGAAAGGCTTGCCGGGTCGAAATCGCTCTTGAGCTTACCGAAGCTATTGTTGAGGGCGGCCACCGCCTCGAACACGGATGTGAGCACGATGGGCATGGTGGACTGGGATGCCTGCACGGCGAGAGTCTCGCCGTCGAGCCGCATGGAGAACACCATATCGGCCTTACGTACCTGCGCGATGCCCTCCTCTATGCCCATAGTGCGCACGTAGAAGCCTTCCGACTGCAGTTGGTGGGTCATCGTGTCCGTTACCAAGAGCGCGAGGTCCTCGGAAGGAAAGGGGAAGGCATAGGAAAGCGACTCGCCTGAGAGCGCTTTCTTTTTAGTGCCGGGCAGCGGGGACTTGAGGGTAAAATTGAGCGCAAAAGGCGCTATGACCGTAGTCAAAAGGGTCATCATGATGGCCATGCCGAAGCCCTGGGCCGTCAGTATCCCCGAAGCCATACCTATGCCGGCTATGATAAGGGCTACCTCGCCGCGCGGCACCATGCCTACGCCTATGCGCGTAGCCCCGCGCAGATTAAAGCCCACGAAAAGCGCCGGCAGGCCGCAGCCTATTACTTTGGAGAGCACGGCAAGCGCCGTAAACGCCAGGCCTCCTACGATAACGGTGGGGCTTAAGAACTGCCGTACATCGACGAGCATGCCCATGACGGCGAAGAACACCGGCACGAAGAAATCGTAGAGCACGTGGATCTTATCAATAATAATATGGCTTATGTCGGTCTTGGACAGCGCGAGCCCAACGACATACGCGCCTATGATCATGGCAAGGCCCTCTTTTTCAAAGACGCCCGCTATGATGAGGGCCAAGCCCAGCGAAAGCACGGTAAAGGCGCTGGCGTGTTTAAAGCGCTTGAGCACCGCGGCTATGCGCTTGGCCAGCACGAGGCCGAGCACGGTGAAGCCCAGCCATATGCCGAAGGCGCGTACCGCTATAAGCCCCACTTTGCCCCAATCGAGGCCTCCGCCGCTCAATTCGCCTATTGCCGCTATGCCCATGACCACGGCTAAGAAGATGATGCCCAGAACGTCGTCGAACACCGCGGCCGCGAGTATGGTTACGCCTTCGGGACTGTCCATTTTTTTACGGTCCGACAAAATGCGCGCGGTTATGCCCACGCTCGTCGCCGTTGACATGATGCCTAAGAACAGGTTACCCGGCGCCATGAAGCCGCCACCGAACAGTACCATGCCCAGTACGTCGCCTACCAGGAAGGAGGCTATGACGCCGCCTATGCCTACGACGCCGCCTGCAACGGAGTATTTAAGAAACAGCGACAGGTCCGTTTCTAGGCCGGATTCGAAGAGCAGGATAATGGATGCAATCGTGGCTATGCCATAGAGCTCGGGGCTTATGGGCAGCTCGGCGCCAAGGGCTCCGGTGGCGAAGAGGCCGGCGGGAAAGCCCGGTATGGCAAGGCCTCCCAAGGCATACGGGCCGATAGCCACGCCCGCTAAGAGTTCGCCGAGCACCGAAGGCATCTTGAGCTTCTGCGCGGCTATGCCGCCTAATTTGACGACGAAGAGTACCACGCCTATCTGAATGACCAGGGCCGTTTGTATTTCCATGACTGAGCCGGCGGATGACGCGAAGGCGGGAAGGGCGGCAAGCACAAGGACCAGCGCAAGCAGAATGGGGCGTAACTTCATAGCGACTCCTTGCTTGCGTACGCGCTCCAATGCGCAATTGCGCACGATAACGCAAGCTTTGCGACATAGTATAAGATATGTCCGAGCTTTTGCAAGCGCTACGAGGGCACTTTTATTTCTGAAAGCAGTATTTCGTTGGTGCCGATGAGCCAGGCCTTATGTTGCTGAGGCCTATAATCCATAGGTACCGAGTAGACGCTTATATCGCGCGTTGCCGCGCCGGGCAGCAAGCTGGTATCAAACGCGAGTTTTCTAGAGTTAGTAGAGAATAGGATAAAGCCATCAGGGGACAAGACGGCGAGGCAGTCGCGCACAAGCTCAGGCCAGTGCCTGTTCACGTCGAGAAAGCCTTCCATTTTTTTAGAATTGGAGAAGGTAGGCGGGTCGAGTATGATGATGTCATAACGCGAGCCTTTAGCGCGAGCCTCGCGCAGGAAGACTTGAACGTCGGCGCGTACGGCGCGATAGCGCTCTTCAGCAAGGCCGTTGAGGCGTATATTGTCATCTGCCCAGGCTATATAATTATTGGATAAATCGACCGAGCAGACTTCGCTCGCGCCGCCGGCGAGCGCGTACACGGAAAAGCTGCCTGTATAAGCGTAGAGGTTCAGCACCCGCTTGCCCCCGGCCTGAGCGCGTACGAGGGCACGGCTAGGCCGGTGATCCATAAACAGGCCGGAATCCAGGTAATCGCTCAGGTTCACTAAAAATTGCAGGCCCTGTTCGCGCACGACGCGGCTCACGTTGCGCCGGCCTTCCTTCTCGTATTGCTCTTCAAGGCCGAGTTTACGCCGCGTCTTAACGAAAACGAGCTCGGGCTTTATGGCCAAGGCATCGGCGGCGGCTTCACGCATGAGGGCAAGCCATGCGTCTTCCTCAAGCGGATCTTTCTCATAGGGGCGTTCGTAATGGTAGAGTATGGCGCTGTCAGCATAGCGGTCGAGGGCCAGCGGCACTTCGGGTATATCGCGGTCGTACACCCTATAGCAATCCGTATCGCTGCGTTTCGCCCACTTACGCAGATGCTTGTCGCGCTTTACGAGGCGATTCTTAAAAAAGTCCCGCTGTTCGAGTTCTTTGGCATCCCCCACTTCAGGAGAGCCGCTCCCTACGCATCCTGCATTTTATGGAAAGCATAGCGTAACCCGACGATAGGTCCTCGTTTTGTACGACCACGTCCTCAGGAACCTTGAGTTTCACATTAGTAAAATTCCATAGCGCTTTGATGCCGTTCGCGATGAGCACGTCCGCCACTTCCTGCGCAGAGCTAGAGGGCACGGTAAGCACCGCGGTAAGCACGCCAAGCGTAGGCAGGCGCGCTGGGATATCGGCCATCGCGTAGACGGGCATATCATAGATAGAGCCTCCCGCCTTCTTCGCGTCGGCGTCGAAAGCCGCGACTATATGGAGACCGTGCTGCCTGAAGCCGGGAAAGCCCATAAGCGCGCTGCCAAGATGGCCCGCGCCTACGACCACCGCGTCTACGCGGCGATCCCAGTTAAGGTAAGCCTCGATGGCCTCTACGAGGGGCTTAACCGGATAGCCGCGCTTAGGCTTCCCGCTTATACCGGTTATGGACAGGTCTTTGCGCACCTGTATGGGTTCCAAGCCAAGCTCCGTAGCGATAAAGGTACCGGACAGGTACTCATCGGCGCTTTCTAGGGCCTGTTTTGCTATAAGTAGGTAGGACGGAAGTCTGCGAACGGAAGGAGCATAGGATACTTTGATCTTGTTCATTGCTTTGTCCTGTGATAATGACTATATCCGCCGGCAACGGAATACGCTTTACCACGATAAAGCTAAAAAGCACTAAAAGTCAAGAAAAGACCGATATATGACAAGCAAATAGAGTTTATTTTAGCAATTTGGAAAACTGAAACGCGTAAAGGGCATAAAAAAAAGCCCCGTGGAAAAAGGAGGTAAAACCACGAGGCTTAAACATCACCCTAAAGTGACGCCTGTATTAATATACAGATTATACCGGTTTTATGCAAGGCTTCTGCATGTTCTTGTTTATATAGTAGAATCTCATCAAAGGTTAAAAAAAAGCTCTATTCAAGAATCACACTTCGTGCTATTTTGTTGCAAATCGCGAGTAAATGTATCAGCATTAGCTTAGGAGAGAACAAAATGAGAATTACCACAAAAGGACGCTATGCTCTGCGCGCTACTCTGGCTCTGGCAAGGCTTTCCAACGGGCAAAAACCCATATCGATTAAAACAATATCAGAAGTGGAAGCGATTTCACCTGAATTCCTCGAGCAAATTTTCTTTAGGCTCAGGAAATCCGGCATGATATCCTCGGTACGCGGCCCCGGAGGCGGTTTTTTCTTCGCCAAGGCGCTCGACGAGATAAACTTGAAGGACATACTTGAAGCCTCAGGCGAGGGCCTGGGCATAGCGCCCTGCATATGCGGCAAAAAAAGCGATTGCGAGCGCGAGGACGATTGCGTAGCGGGCGCCGTATGGCGGAGCCTGGGCAATCATATGGATAGCTTCCTTGAGGGCCAGACCCTCGCTGCCATGCTGGTCATGCCCCCCTCGCTACTGAGCCAGCACGCCTAGCGTTAGGCCTACTCCCCATCGGCGTAGGCTTCCATGGCTCGCCGTTCGCCGCTGCTAATAATACCAAGCTCGAAACAGAGGGCGAAGAGTTCGCGGACGTGGAAAAATGCGCCTAAGCGTACGCCTTGGGCTTCCATATCGGCCCGTCCCTGCCTGCCCCGCTCTATGAGCACGGCCAAATCCTCGACGATAAGGCCCTCAGAGCGCAGTATAGCTATGGCTTCCTGCTTGGACGCGCCGGTCGTTATGAGGTCGTCGAGGAGCAATACACGCTCGCCGGGCTTGAAATCTCCCTCTACCCTCGTCCCCGAGCCATGATCCTTGGCCGGCATGCGGGGCCATATCATGGGCTTGCGCAGCTTTATAGCGCTAGCCGTGGCCAGGGGCAGGGCGGCGGCAGGTATGCCCGCTATACGGTCGAAAGACATACCCGAGGCCACGGACGCGTAGGCGCTGGCTATATCATCGAGCAGGGCCATGTCAGCGATGACGCGCCGCAGATCCACATAGAAGGGCGATATTTTACCGCTCTTCAGCGTAAAGCTGCCCGTCTTAAAGCAGCCGGTATCGACGAGCCCGCGCATTATGCGGCGCTTTAGGGCGGCGTTGATATCGAAACCCGCCCACGCGCCGCTATGCCCGCGCTCGGCTCCGGTTTTTACGCCGCCATCCGCGGCGGCTTCGTCGTAGGCTCGCCGCATCGCGTCCACAAGAGCGCGGGCGGCCGCTTTCGGATCAGCGGCGCCGGCCACGGAACGGGCCGCCACAGGCAGTATGCCAAGGCCATCGGCGCGCGCGCCGGCCTTCCATGCTTCCGCTATATCGCCGCCCTGCGCCCCTATGCCTGGAGCTAACAGCCATGCCTTCGGCGCGGCGGCGCGCACGGCAGCCAGGCCAGGCATATCGTTTCCCGCGGCTACCAGGCCCACCCGCTCCGACCAGGAAGAAGCCTCGGCCGCTACCGCCTCATAAAGTTTTTTTCCGCCAACGATGAGATCTTGAAAAATTGGCGCGCCTGGATTGCTCGTCCGCGCGAGCACAAAGACGGCTTTCTCGGGATATGCAAGGAAGGGATCGACCGCGTCACGGCCCATATAGGGGTTGAGGGTAACGCCGCCCGCGCCAAGCTGACCGAAGCACGCCTGGGCATAGGCTTCCGCGGTAGCGCCTATGTCGCCGCGCTTGGCATCAAGAAGCACGGGCGTCTCAGTTGGTATGGCGGCTATAAGCTTTTTGAGCCAGGCTATGCCTTCTTCGCCATAAGCCTCATAAAAGGCGCTATTGGGCTTATAGCAAGCCGCATAGGCTATAGTAGCATCCACGAGGCGCATTGAGCGGTCGTAGAGGGCCTGCGGGCGCTCACCGGCTTCGAGCCGGGGATCCAGGCCTACGCAGAGCAGGCTGCCCTTCGCGCGCCATGCGCTTTCAATAGCGGCAAAAAAGTCCATATATCGCCTCCCTGTATCGGCCAGTAGGCCGCATCACCATAACACGAGCCTGTTTCTCTGGTCAAATGCGCTATACTAGAGGAAAAGCCTTATATTAGTAGGTTGGTAATCATTTTACCGCTATGCGGGGCTATGGTTTTTTGACTATTTTGGACTATAATCGTAGCGTGTCCCATTCGGCTTTTCTACGCCGGGTACGGGACGCTCGTTCAAGGAGGAACCCGACAATGAGAAGATTAGCAGTCGTTATATTGGCCTTATCAATCTTAGGAGCATCGGCATGGGCCGAAGACGATGGGGGCTTTAAGTTCCAAGCCGGCATCGTGCTTGGTACCGACGTTATCGTCATACCGGGTACCGACCAGACGGAAACCTGGAACGTGCTGGGCTTCCAGCCCGACCTTGGCTTTGGCAAATTCGGCATAGGCTTTGACCTAAGCATGCGCTTCCAGCTGGGCTCCACGGGCGGCGAAGCCCTCGTCGTATACCCCGGAGACTGGGTGCCCGACTACCAAGGCTCAGGAAAAACGCTCCTAGACCTCTACCTGCCCAAGATCATGTATCTGCGCTACGGCTTCAGGGGCGACCCGCTCTTTGCCAAGCTGGGCTCCGTGGACGACCTTACCCTGGGCAACGGCTTCATCGTCGGCAATTACTCGAACACGAAATTCCTGCCGAGCCAGCGCATATTCGGCCTCCAGCTCAATTTGGACGGCGAAGTATTCGGCTTCCCCTACGTAGGCTTAGAGCTTCTAACGGGCAACCTGGCCCAGCTCGACGTTATGGGCGGCCGCTTCTTCGTGCGACCCCTCTTATCGACCGGCCTGCCCATACTCGAAGACCTGCAAGTTGGAGCCACAATTGCAGCCGATACCAAACCCGAGCTCTACTTGACGGAAGCCGCTCAGCAGGGCAACGGAACGGTGGCCGTGTACGGCGCTGATCTTTTCCTGCCCATTGTAAAAAGCAAGGCCTTTCCCCTCGCGGCCTTCAGCGAGCTGGCTTTCCAGCCCAAGGGCCGCACGGGCTTCATGGTAGGCGCAGGCGGCCGCCTGGCGAGCGTCATTACCTACGGCGCGCAGATACGCGCCCTGAGCGCGGGCTTCATACCCGTGTACTTCGACGCCAACTACGACCTGTTCAGGGCCGTTAAGTCCGATATCATGGAGAGTAGCCCTTCAGGTGACGGCACAGTGGGCTGGCTGGCCAAGGCCGGCGCGAGCCTCTTCAACGATAGCGTATTCTTCGACATAAGCGTGGACGGCCCCTTCAAGGCCATACCCGCGGTAGCGACGGTCAACCCCGCAGAGTATCCGCACATTCGCGCCGTGGCCGGCGTTGGGGAAGGGCTCTTAGGCAGCTTCTTCTTCGACTTCTCCTACGACAAGTACTTCATAGGCAAGGCTAACACGTTTTGGAAAGACCTCATCGACCCGACCGACGCGGTCATAGGCGCGGCGGTGAACTTTAAGAGCGGCGCGGCCGTATTCACCCTACTGTACAACCTGCGCTACAACCCGGCCACCCAGGGATTCGACATTACCTCGAGCCTGCAGAGCTCGATTAAATTCTGACGGCTATGAGGAGGACGAGCATGAAAACCAGATCAATCATCGTTGCGCTGCTTATACTGCTCTGCGGAACGGCCATGGCGGCCGCGCAGAGCCAGAGCCTTATACTCGAATACGTACAGGGCAATGACCTGACCGTTACCGACCCCAAGGGCACGGTATTCACCTATGCCTCCGGCGGCGTATTCGAGGGCGACAGCCTTGCGGCGGGCACCATACTGCGCACCGGCCCCAACACCACGGTAGAGCTCAGGCTCAAGCCCAACGGCACCTTGGTAAAAATAGCCAAGGGCACGACCTTCCGTATAGAAGGCCTGGCCACGCCGCAGGATAACCGCAACGGATTCACCCTCGTGGCGGGCAAGATACGCGCCGTGGCGGCCAAAGGCTCCACCTACGACATCTATACGGCGAGCACCGTAGCGGGCGTGCGCGGCACCGACTTTACCATGTCTTATCAGGAAGGCCGCAAGGCCATGCTGCTCGTGGCTAAGGGCGCCGTGGAATTCGGCCGCCGCGGCCCGGCGGGCGAAATGCTCGACGCCTTCTTCGTAAACGCCGGCCAGTTCGCCGATTTCTTCGGCGGCTTCGTGGCGCAGAATTTTAGCAATGATATCTTCAACGAGGAATACGGCGATCTTGACGTCGATCCCAGCCGCTTGCCTCCCGACCAGGTCGAAGCGCCGGCAGCCAAGCCTGAAGAGCCTAAGGCCGCTGAAAGCGGTCAAGGCGATAGCTCCGGCCTCGCCGAACTCGGCGATGGCAAGGGCAAGGATACCCTTGGCGAAAAGCCTCCTATCGCGCCCAGCGTCGATCCTGACAGCCCCTTCGTAGCCTGGCTGCGCGAGGCTCTCGGCATGGAAATAGGCTCCATCACCATAAACGGCGAGACCTACGCGAAGGCCGTCATACAGCCCACCATAAACCTGGGCAAGCTCAAGATGGCCCTGTACCTGCCCATCATCTATCAGAAGAACCTGTTCGACCCCGCCGACTGGTACAAGCCCAACGGCAACGACGAGTGGTCCTTCGGCACCGACAAAGGCTGGCGCGAGGAGCCCCTGGACGCCTTCATTGACGCCGCGAGCGACCTTTTCCTCAAGTTTAAGTACATCGAGTACGGCAGGCCTTTGGACGACCCCTTCTTCATCAAGATAGGCAACTTAAACAGCTTTACCGTGGGCCATGGCCTCGTTATGCGGAACTACGCCAACGATACCGAGTTCCCCGCCGTGCGCCGCTTAGGCCTGAACCTGGGCCTGGACAACGGCGGCTGGGGCTTCGAGGCCCTTGCCAACGACCTGGTGCAGCCCGAGGTATTCGGAGGCAGGCTCTACATTCGGCCCATACCCGATTTCAAGCTGGCCTTTGGCCTGTCCGCGGTGCTTGACCTTGCGCCGGCCTCAATCTTCGCCAGCGCCCCCGGCGGCGCCGAAGCATACGGCAATCCCATATTCATAGCCAGCGGCCTGGACTTGGACCTGCCCATCATAGCGCGCAACGCGGTATTCGGCCTGCGTTTCTTCGCCGACGCGGCCGCCATGATACCCTATGTGCGCAATGAGTTCACCATTGGCAGCGATACGGCAGCGAGCGGCCTGCGCTACGACATGGTGTACGCCGACGGCGCCATCAAGAACTGGGGAGCGGCAGCCGGCTTCATGGGCAACCTGCTCTTCATAGACTGGCGCCTCGAGTACCGCTACTTCACGGGAGCCTTCAGGCCCGCCTTCTTCGATTCAGGCTACGAGCGCGCCCGCGCCGAGCGCGTCCTTGAGTGGGCCGGCTACCTGACCGGCGCCGATGAGATAAGCCAGGCGCCCAGCGTCATGGGCGTGTACGGAGAAGGCGGCAGCTCGCTCTTCAACGACAAGATAAACTTGACCTTCGGCTACTTCTGGCCCTGGTCTCCCGATGTGGCCCTGGATCAGCAGGCTGCCATGGCCAACGACTACTTCAAGGCCGTGCTCTCGGTCAAGAAGGGCATAGTGCCCGTCATAGACCTGTCGGGCTCCATAGCCTACGAGCGCAAGAACTTCGTGCCCACCCTGGCGGGCTGGAGCGGCGGAGGTATCAGCCTCTTCGACGAGAACACGGTGTTCTCAGGCGAATTGGTCATGCCGGTACCCGGCGCGCCTAACCTTGACCTGGCCTTTATCGTGAACACCGTCATAGCCCGCGAGGCTAACGGCGACATCATCTACCGGAATCCGGGCACCGACACCATACCTAAGATAGTGCCGGCCATCACCCTGGAAACCAGGCTCCATTTCTAAAAAACGCTCCTCCTTGCGCGGCCGCCCCTGCCCGGGGCGGCCTTTTTTTAGCTTTTTGTTAATCGCGAGTCTTTAACGAAGTGACAAGGAGCGCTTCCGGCGCTATCTTAAATCCATGGATATCCCCAGGCCCGCCCCGCCCGGCGCTCAGCCAGAGCGCGCTTCCACCATCCCGGATCCCGGCCCCACGGCTCCCGGCGTCTCGGCCGGCGCTGGCCCGCGCATAGCCCTGCTGGCGCCAGAAGCGGCCAAGCGCATAGCCGCCGGCGAGGTGATAGACCGGCCGGCCGCCGCCCTGCGGGAACTGCTAGATAACGCCCTGGACGCCGGGGCGCAGAATATCCGAGTCGAGTTGGAAGGCGGAGGCATCGAGGGCCTGCGGGTAGCCGATGACGGCTTTGGCATGGGCAAGGAGGATATCGCGCTCTGCGCCCTGCCCCACGCCACCTCCAAGATACGGGAGGCCGACGACCTTTTGCGCCTCTCCACCCTGGGCTTTCGGGGCGAAGCCCTGGCCTCCATGGCCGCGGTGGCGCATTTGAGCATAACGAGCGCGACGGAGGACGACCAAGCCTGGCGCTTAAGCGCATCGCCGGGCAAGGACCTGCTTATAGAGCCTTCACGCGGCTCGCGCGGCACCACGGTGCAGCTCCGCGAGCTCTTTTCATCCTTTCCCGCCCGCAGGCAATTCCTGAAGCGCCCGGCGGCGGAAAGCGCCGCCTGCAGGCAAGTGTTCATAGACAAGGCCCTGCCCTTTCCCGAGCGCTCGTTCCGGCTTACTTCCGGAGAAAAAAGCCTCCTGGCGCTCAAGGCGAGCGACCTGGTCACCCGGGTGCTCGAGGCTACGGGCATAGAGCAGCCGCCTTCATTCTTCCGCGAGCTCCTTTCAAGCGGCCCGGGTTTCAGCGCCCGCGTCGTGGCGGGCTCCCCCTCGCTCTACCGCAGCGACAAGAAGCACCTGCAGGTCTTTATCAATAAGCGGCGGGTGCAGGAATACGGCATAGCGCAGGCCATTGAGTACGCCTACCGGGGAGCCCTGCCCGGCGGGGCATGGCCCTATGCCTACGCGTTTATAGAGGTGGATCCCGCGCTTGCCGACTTCAATATACACCCGGCAAAAAAAGAGGTGCGGCTTCGCAACCTTGAGGATATACGCCGCGGGCTCATGAACGCTATACGGGGCTACCTGGGCGGCCAGGCCCGGAACGCCTCGGCGAGCATACTCCTTGACGGCGCTTCCCGCGCGCCCGCGCCGCATGAGCTTGAGCTGGAGGGCTTAGGGCGTACGCCAGAGCATGAGCGAGCCCATGGCTATACGCATGGTTCAGGCTATGGGCAACGGGCCAGCGCGTACCAGGAGGCCGCTTTTCCGGTAGCCGAGCGCTCTGGCTGGGCAGCCCTGGCAGACCAGCTTGCCGCGCGCAGGATATTAGGCGGGTCGACCAGCCCCGCCAAGCCTTCCCTGGCCGGCGCTATAGGCGGGGCCGGCCCCGAAGCACCCGAGCCCGCAGGCTATCATAGCCGGCGCTTCGACTACCTGGGGCAGGCCTTGGGCGTATTCCTAATCGCCCAACTCGGCGAGGAACTCCTGCTCATAGACCAGCACGCTGCCCACGAGCGCATACTCTTTAACGAAATCATGGGAGGCAAAGCCCATGCCCAGGAACTGCTCGTGCCGGTGGTCTATGAGCCCGAGAGCGACGAGGAAGACGAGTATATTTCGGACAATAGAGAAAGCCTTGCGGCGCTGGGTTTTAGGCTGACGAAGGAAGGCTCATCATGGCTGCTTGAAAGCGCGCCGGGCATGCTACCCTCGGCTAAGACCGGCTCGCTCTTCGAAGTTCTGCGGGAAAAGCCCGACCCCATCTCGCTCGTCCGCGAAACGGCCGCCCGCGCCGCCTGCCGCGCCGCCGTCATGGACGGCGACGAGCTCGACGATCAGGCCGCACGGGCCCTTATTCAGAAGGCGCTTGAGCTTCCCGACCCCCACTGCCCCCATGGCCGGCCTATATGGCTGCGCTTGAGCAGGGAAGAGCTCTTCAAGGCCGTGCGCCGACTGGTCTAGAGCGCAGCTAGTATAGCGTCTACCTCGCCTCGCTTGGCGTAGTCGGGCTTTTTGGCTATAAGGTCGCTAAGCACCTTCTTGGCCGCTGCCCTATCGCCTAAGGACAGGTATACCTTACCAAGCTCGTGCTGGGCCTCCCAAAGCGCAGGATCCACTTTAATAAGCTCCACATAGGAGTCGCGCGCTTTGTTTAGGTCGTTAACCAGTACATAAGCCTTAGACAGATTATGGCGTATGGTCGTGTCGCGCGGCGACAGCGAAAGCGCGAGTTCGTAGTGGAATACGCTCTTATCATGAAGGTTCTTCTGGCCATAGGCCTTGCCTAAGTTGTTGTTCGCCTCAAGCGACTTGGGGTTGATTTTGTATGCCTCGTCAAGAACGGTAAGAGCCTTATCGGTGAAACCCGATTCCAGATAGAGCTTGCCAAGGTTTACCCGTGGATCAAGGGCCTTCTTATCGAGCTCAGCTGACTTAGCGTAGGAAACGACGGCCCGGTCTAAGTCGCCCGTCTGCTCCGCGCAAAGCCCCAGCTGAAAGTGGTATAAGGAATTCGAAGGCGTCAGCTCCACGGCTTTGCGGGCGTAGGGCAGCGCTTCGGCCGCCTTGCCCAGATCAAACTTTACCTTGGCAAGATTATAGTTGGTAGCCGCGTCGGAACTTATCGCCAAAGCCCGCTCGAAGGAGCGCTCGGCGTCGGCAAGCTTGTTTTGGGCCACGAACACCTCGCCCAGGTTACGCAGGGCGGTAACGTTGGCCGCGTCGAAGGAGAGAGCGGTATTGAACGCGTTCACCGCGCCGGCGAGGTCATTGCGCTGACGCAACACTATGCCCACCTGTATATGCGCGTTTACATAGTCGGGCTTAAGCTCGGCAGCCTTCTTAAAGGCGCTCAGGGCTGAGCCGGTATTGTTAAGCGCGCGGTAGGTCATACCGAGGTTGAAAAACGCCGGCTCGTATTTGGGATTCAATTTGGTGGTAACCGACTCAAAGGCGCGCCTGGCCTCTTCATACTTGCGCACGTTGAAATAGGCCTTGCCCAATTCATAGGCGTACAGGTAGTCGTTGGGGTCAAGCTTAACCGCCTGCTCAAGCTCGGTCAGCGCAAGATCGGGCAGTTTGGAATCGTTATATATCTTGCTCAAGGTATAATGGGGGCGGGCGGTAGAGGGATCGGTAGGCGCGAGCCGTATGGCCTCCTGAGCCGCGCGCTGCGCCTGCTTTATAGACTCCACGCCCCCAGAGCTGGCCGGGTCGTGCTTATAGCCGTCGTAATAGCCGTCGGCTATCTCAGACCAGGTCTGTGACGCGAACTTCGGCTCCTCAGGCGGCAGCATGCCCGTGGCCTGATCGAAGGAACCCTTGGCCTTCTGGTACTGGCCGGCAGACGAATCGGCGCGCCCCTGCTTTACCAGCGCGTTGATGGCCTCCATCTTCGCCCGCGTTTCCGCGCTGGCCTTAGCGAGGGCATCCGCCTGGGCCTTGCGCCTCGCGGCCTCGGCCTCGGCTTCAGCCTTGGCCCGCGCCTCTTCTTCTGCCTTTTTGGCAGCCGCCGCCGCGGCTTCATCGCCGCCCGAAGACTGCTTGGTAGCGGCCGCGCTGGACGCGGCGGTACTTACGCTACGCTCAAGGCTCTTACCCAACTGGTCTAGGCTTTGCGTAATGGCCTGGGTATCGGCGCTGGACAGGCCAGAAGCCGGCGTGTCGGCTAGGCCGGCGGCCTTGGCGGCTTTTTTCTCCAAGGCCTCGTCGCGGAGAGCGCGCGCATCCTGGTCGTTTACGTCTTTTATGATAAGAGTATCGAGCAGGTCCAATGCGCGGTCGTAATCGCCCCTATCTATGTATTCGCGGGCCAGCGTGAGCATATTCGTCCGCGCCTTATCGCCGCCGCCCAAGAGCGCAAGGGCTGCGCCGCCGAGTACGAGGGCGAGCAGGGCAATGGCCCCTATGATTACTACGGTCTTCTTTTTCGTGTCCATGCGGCCATCCTATCGCGATTAATCATCCAGGGAAAGTACGTCCTCGTAGCCCTGCAGGTCTCCTGAGCCTACGGAAAGGCTCGTGGCGTCTCCGGCGCTGTCGCGCAGCGATTGGGCAACCGCGTCCTCAAGCGCCTTACGCGCCGCTTCCTCGGCTATCCTGCGCGCTTCTTCCATGGCCTTAAGCTGTTCGGCGTCGGCCATTTTCCTGCCCAGCAAGTCTATAAGCCGCCGTATGTCCGCAGCTTGGTAGGAAGAGGGATCAAGGGTAAGGTATACCGTATAGTCGGCTATCGCTCCCTTCGGATCCTCTGCCTTCATGCGCGCGTTGGCCCGGTTCAGATAGGCGGGAGCGTAATCGCTCCTTGCGGCAAGGGTCTGATCGTAGCTTTCCAGGGCGAAACTGTTCCGGCCCTGGGCAAAGAAAGAATTAGCTATATTGAACAAAAAGAGGTGGCGGTATTGCACGGCTACCGAAAGGCCGCGGCGGAAGGCGGCTATGGCATCGTCCCAGCGCTTGAGCTGCTGGTAGCTTATGCCCAGGTACAGATGGGTAAGCTCAGCGGCTCCTGCCTCCTTGACGGCCATTTCCAGGAGGGCTACGGCCTCCTGCGGCTTGTCTTCCATGAATAAGCGTATACCGCGCTCCGACAGGTCCGACGCATAGAGCCCGGATGCCGCTATGGCTGCAAAAGCTATAGCCAGCAGGGCAAAACGCCAGTGCTTCCTATAGGTTTTCATGGGCTCCTCCAAACGGGCGTATTGAATGGATTTTCTACGCTCTATAGTATAGTATAGTAAGATACCACGGTAAGCCCAAAAGACTCGGGCAAACCCGTACCATAAGGTAGGCAAATGTCCGCAGTAGTCGTGCTCATTATATTCTTCGGCATAGCAGTAGGCGTGCTTTCCTATTTCCTCATACGAATGCTCGTTTTACCCCGGAAATTGTCTTCGGTGGCCGATTTTATGAAGCAGGGCAGGCTTCAGGCCGCTACTAAGGCGGTTAAGACCATACTGGCCAAAGAGCCGCGCAACGCGAGCGCCCACTTCTACATGGCCAAGATATACCTAGCCGAGAGCAAGCACGAACTGGCGCTCATGGAGCTCAAAACCGTGAGCGATATAGGCCAGTTCGAGGTGGACATACCCGAAACCGAATTCCGCAAGCTTATTGCCGGGCTCTACGAACGCTTTAACCAGCTTGAGGAAGCTCTTAAAGAGTACATCATGCTCTCCAAGAGCGATCCAGGCAACGCCGATTATTACTACAACTGCGCGCGGCTCTTCGATGAGCGCGGCAAAGAGGATGTGGCCGTCAAGTACGCGCGCAAGGCCATAGAGCTCGATCCACGGCACGGCAAAGCCCATTTCTGCCTCGGCCTCATACTCTACAAGACGAAGCATCCCCTTGAGGCGCGCGCGGAATTCGAGGCGGCCCTTAAGCACGATCCATCCAACTACGACAGCTACTACTACCTGGGCAAGCTGCTCAAGGAGACGAACGACTATACCGGCGCCCTGCTTTGCTTCGAGCGGGCGCAGAAGAGCCCGGCCTTCAAGCTTAAGGCCCTCGTAGAGCGCGGGGGCACCTATATGAGCCAGGGTTCGTATGAGAATGCGGTAATAGAGTTAGAGCGCGCGGTCAAGTTTTTTAAGGACGAAGCTTCCACCGAAGCGCTATACGGCCGCTACTTCCTGTCCCTATGCTATGAGAAGCTTAAGCAGCTTGATAAGGCAATAGAACAGTGGGAAAAAATTTATACCCGCAAGCCCCAGTTCCGTGACGTAGCGGAAAAGCTGGCGCACTATCAGGAATACCGCACCGACGACCACATGAAGGACTTCTTAACGAGCAGCCGCGAGGAATTCCTGGAAATTTGCCGTACTATAGCCACCGACGGCCTCTTGTTGTCTATACGCGATACCATGGAAACGCCGAACGGCCTTGATTTCATCGCGGTGGAGGGCGACTCGGAAAAATGGCTCGGTACCAAGAAAAAGCCCCAGCTGCTGCGCTTCCTGCGCGTATCCGAATCCCTAGACGAATCGTCAATACGCTCTCTCCTTGAAAATATGAAAAAACTCGCCATCGTACGGGGCTCCATACTGAGCAGCGCCAGCTTTACGCGCAGCGCCATCGATTTCGCGGAGAACCGCCCGGTGGAACTCTATAACAAAGAGAAGCTCCAAGAGCTCCTAAAGACGGCCTTCGAAGCGAAAAAATGAAGATACTCTGCGTATCGGACGAAGTCGATCCGATCGTCTATTCGCCGCGCATTCGCGAGCGTTTTGGTGACGTGGATCTTATTCTGGCGGCTGGCGACCTGCCTATGGAATATATTTCCTATATCGTCACCCTGCTCAACAAGCCGCTTCTCTTCGTCTTCGGTAATCACAATCTTGCCGATCTATCCTATTACCGGCCGCAAAAGCTTGCATTCAGGCCGGAGTCCAAGCCAGAAGACAAGGCTTGGGGCGGTACCTATATAGGCTTTAAGCTGCGCCGCGAGGCCGGTATGCTCGTCATGGGGCTTGGGGGATCCACCCGGTATAATGACGGGCTTAATCAGTATACCCAACTGGAGATGTGGATAAAGGCGCTTCTACTGGTACCCGGCCTGCTCTTGAACAAGCTGCGCTTCGGCCGCTACCTGGATATTGTGCTTACGCACGCGCCTCCTCAGGGCGTTCACGATCGCGATGACCGCTGCCACGCCGGCTTTTCGGTTTTCCGCTGGATCATGCGTGCCTTCAAACCAAAGTACCTGGTGCATGGGCATGTGCACCTCTACGACCCGAGCGATGGGCGAGCCACTCGTTTCGAATCGACGATGGTGTTCAACGCTTATGGCCATTACATCATAGAGCAGGAGCGCGATAATGTCTGACCCCTACTCCGCCATGGCGGAAACCGATTTTTCCAAGGCTCGGCTCAAGGAAATATTCTCGCGCATAGGCGGTTTTCTGGTGCCCGGACAGCGGAGGCTGCTCGCCCTGGAAGAGGTACGCGCGGTAATCAAGCCCAAATCGGAAGCCTACCGCGGCGTCATAGCGGTACCGGTAAGCATGATCGTTGGATCAGAGGGGCGCTATCGCGATTTCGCGCGCGGCTTCCTGCCAAAAAACGATTTTCTGCGGGGCCGCTGGGTACGCGTAGACCTTGCGCACTACAAGGATATTACCTTGCCGCCCATACAGCTCTACGAGCTGGGCGGCGCATATTTCGTACGCGACGGTAACCATAGGGTTTCAGTGGCTAAGCTCAAAGGCGCTATGGAAATAGACGCAGAAGTCATATCCCTGGGTTCTGAAATACGCATAGAGCCGGATATGACGCTTGAAGAGCTCAAAAAGGCGGTCATACGCTACGAAAAAGAGCAGTTCTACCAGAATACCAGCTTTGGCGCGCTTACCGAGGACGCCAACCTTGATTTCAGCAGCCCCGGCCGCTACGACGAGATCATGGAGCATATCCTTACCCATAAATACTTTATAAACCAGGGCAACCCCGTAGAGCTAAGCCTGGACGATGCCCTGCTCTCCTGGTACGCGAACGTGTATAAGCCCATAGTCGATACCATAACGGCTGAACGCCTGGCCAGCCGCTTCCCCGGCAGAACGGAAAGCGACCTCTACGCGTACATGGTCAAGCACTGGGGCGTACTTAAGCGCCGCTACGGCGTACAGCTGCCGGCGTCGGAAGCAGTGCGTGATTTCTCTAAGCGCTACGGCAAGGGTCTCTGGCAGCGTATCCAGGCTTTTTTTCAATGATTTGACCAGCGAGCCGTAACCTGCGGCTAGAAGCCTTGTTTATTATATGCGGCTTAGGCTAGACAGGCCGTGTTCCTCCTTTCCGTGGTGTGCCCCGGGGCCGATTCGTCGGCTCCGGGGGTCTTTTTTGCGCGAGCATTGACACGGCAAGCTCATATAGTCTATTTTCTTCTGGACTATACCACTACTACAATCGCTCCGCTCATGCGGGGCGTAGAGCCGGACTCCATACCCGCGGGTACCGGCTAAGGAGCTTATGATGGGACAGGTTAGTAAGAACTCTCGTACGTCCAGCACCACGCACCGCTTTTTCTGCCCCTGCGGCGGAGAAGTGAAAATGAAGACCCTTTTCGAAGACGGAAAGGTTAAGAACGTAGCTGAGTGCGAGAAATGCAAACGCAGCGAGCGCAGGCCCAGCGATTTTAGCTAATATCGCCCGGCGCTTATGCTGAGAGCGGGTCGCCTCTATGGCGGCCCGTTTTTTTTTACCCTTTATCGGTCAGGCGGCAGGCAGCGGCGACGAAATGCGCAAAGGATTGGGATGCGACCAGCCAATAAGGCGCAGGCGGGCAGCCAGGGCTAAAAACCGTGCCAGGTAGGCGGATATTTCGTACGTGAGGCAGACCACAAGCGCTCTAGCAAAGACGAGAGCCGCTCCCTTTTCTCGACTATAGCCCCAGAAGGCATCCTTGACAAGCTCGAGTCTATCTGCTAATTTCTTTTCCCGACGTTAATTCCAGTTTGATAGAACGTTT
Source organism: Spirochaetaceae bacterium UBA5200 (assembly GCA_002412825.1). GTDB lineage: Bacteria > Spirochaetota > Spirochaetia > Treponematales > UBA12059 > UBA5200. The sequence continues at coordinate 151,180 of DHVU01000017.1, read as the reverse complement.
AACGCGCATACATTGTACGGAGGATACTTTGGCCACTAAGCAATCTTCGGCAGAAAAGCGGCACCTGCAAGACGAAAAACGCCGCGTAAGCAATAAGAAGGTCAAGAGCAGCGTACGCACTTCGGCAAAAAAAGTCGTCGTCGCGGCTCACGCCAAGGATAAGGCCGCTGCCGACGCCCAGCTCAAGGACATGATCAGCCAGATCGACACCGCCGCGCGCAAGGGCATCATCAAGAAGAACGCCGCAGCCCGCAAAAAGTCCCGGATGCAGCGGCTCGTCAACCTCATCGGCGCCTGAATCAAGGCTCTGATAGCCATGATCATGCCGTCGCCGCCGGGATACTCCGTCGCCGACGGCCGCTACGGCTAGGAGAGTTTCCATGTCACGGAAGGTAACGAAGGCTGAACTGATCGACGCGCTCCATGAGCGCTCGTCCTTAGGCCGCAAGGATATTCACGCTCTCATCGACGGACTATTCGAAGAGATAAAGAAGTCTATCCTCTCCGAGAAGGCTGTGGAACTGCGCGGCTTCGGCACCTTCGAGGTGCGTATACGCAAGGGCAGGAAACGCGCTCGAAACCCGAAAACCGGCGAGCCGGTATCCGTATCCGATCATGGCGTCGCGGTTTTCAGGCCGGGCAGGGAATTAAAGCTTGAAGCCTGGAAGATCGGCTCCCAGGGCGATCAAGACAACGATGCCGTTACAGGCGACGACGACTAGGAGCAAAGCCCGTTCGCGGCTGCTCCTCCTCCCCCTTTCCAGCGTACTGTACGTACTCGCCTTTCCCGGCTTGACGCCGGGCTTAGGTATACTGTCCACCCTTGCCTTCGTTCCCGCCCTGTTCTGGCTGGAGAAAGCGGGCACGCTCAAGGCGCTCGTCGCCGGGTTTTTCTACGGCACCCTGTCCTATGTCGGCATAACGTACTGGGTGGCATCCTACCATCCCGCCGCCATAGGCGTTACCGCCATGCTCGGGGCCATGTGGTTCACGCCGCTTTTTCCCTTGCTTGCCACCGTGCTCAAGTACAAGAAACCCTGGTTTTTAGCGCTCGGCCCTCTCTTGTGGACGGCCGCCGATTTCGGCCGCGCCTCGGGCTTCCTTGCCTTTCCCTACGGCAACCTGCCCTACTCGCTCTACCGCTACGACCTAGCCCTCAAACTCGCTTCAGTGCTGGGAGCCGAGGCCGTGGGCTTCCTCATTGCCTTTGCCAATTTTGGCCTCTATGCCGCGCTACGCGCCTTCCTGCAGAGCCAGGAGGCAAAAAGCGTGAGCAGGAGCAGCGGCGAGCAAGCTCTCGCGGCCCGGGCCGGCCAGGCTGCCGCCGAGGCGACGCAGGGCACTCGCAACCAAGCACGCCTAGCCCCCGCCTCTTTTATGCCTGGCATAGCGGCTCTGGCTCTCATCGCGGCCACGCTGCTTGGCGGAAGCCCGCGCAGCGCCGAAGCGCTGCGCGTAGCGGATGAGGCCAAGGCTAGCGGCGCGTTGCGTGTTGCGCTTATACAGCCGGGCATAACCAAGCGACAGAAGACCAACGAAGATTACCGCGCAACGACGAGCAAGCTTATCGAGCTCAGCCAAGCGGCGCTGGCCCAGAAGCCGGACCTGGTTATATGGCATGAGACCTCCATCATCGCTCCCATAGACTGGCACTTACGCAGGCGCTTAGACCGCGATCTGGCGGACATGCTGAGCGGCTTGCAGGGCTTCCTGGATGGCTATCCGGTACCAATACTGCTGGGTAACGGCTGGGCGGATCCGGATGACCCGCAGCGCAGGGTTCAGGGCAATGCGGCCATACTCTACGAACAGGGCAGGGCTAATGCTCGCTACCTTAAAATGGCCCTGGTGCCCTTCTCCGAGTACTTTCCCTATCGCGAACTGCTGCCTGGCGTAGCAGACTGGCTTGAGGAGCGCTTCGGCTATTTCTGGATACCCGGCACCGAGCGCCTGCAGTTCCACGTGGGCGGCTTCTCCTTCGCCGCGCCTATTTGCTTCGAGGATTCCTTCGGGCCCCATCTGGCAGCCTTTAACGAGCCTGATTTCTTTGTGATACTCACCGACGATTCCTGGGCCCGCTCGGCGGGCATGCAGGAGCAGCACCTGTCCATGTCGGCCTTCCGTGCGGCTGAAACCGCATCCATATTCCTGAGGGCGGCCAACACCGGCGCTACCGCAGCCATAGAGCCCAGCGCACATGTAAAGGCGCGGCTTGAACCCTTCCTGCCCGGCATACTTACGGTGGATATAGCCCCGGTTTTAGCTAGGCGCACGCCTTATGAGCGTTGGGGCAGGCTCTTCGGGCCTATCGTAGCGCTGGGCGGCCTTGCGCTGGGCGCAGCGCTCGCCGCGATGGGCATGGCCAAACGCCTGCGCGCCAGACGCCGCCGGGCCGTTTCGCATTGACAATAAGAGCCAGGTATAGGAAAATAGCCGTAACGGCCCAAGGGGCACTGGAACGTACTTCTCAGTCCAGGACATGAGCGACGACCGGAGAACAAGCAGCATGGACAGGAAAAAACGGATACTTATCGTAGACGATGAGCAGATAAACCTCGAATTTTTCGACGTTATGCTGAGCAAGCTCGGCTTCTCGGTGCATAAAGCAGAAAACGGCCAGGAAGCGCTTGAATCCATACGAAGAATCAGGCCGGATCTTATCATACTGGACAACATCATGCCCAAGCTTACCGGCTGGGAAGTAACCAAGATAGTAAAATCCTCTCCTGAATACGCCGAGTACGCCGATATACCCATCATCATGTTCTCCGCGCTCGACGACGTTAAAGATAAGGTTGAAGGCCTAGAGCTCGGCGCCGATGACTATATAACCAAGCCCTTTAATTTCGCCGAAGTCCTGGCGCGCATACGCGCCGTGCTCAGGGCGCATGACCTTATCAAGCAGATAGAGAACCGTGAATCCAGGCTTACGATCAGCGAGAAAGCAATAAGCGACGTGCTGTCCATAGCAAGCGAGCTCAAGCTTACCCTGCAGCGCGTGCGCTCATCCTGCTCCGAACCCGATACGGTATCGGCCTTAGCCGATGAAAGCGCCCAGAGGCTTGACGCTCTCGAGCAGCGCATCGAGACTTTAAAGCTCGAATCCGAGCAATTGCGGAAAGATGCCGCCGATCTCGCGGCGCTGCGCAAGCACGGCAGCTCGACCAAGCACTGACCGAAGGGCCCGCCACCCGGGGACCGAAGGAGAGGCCATGATCAGCGAAGAGAAAAAACGCGTACTTGAGCTATTCGCCGAAGGCCGAAAGCTTTACAAACTCATGCGTTTTACCGAAGCCGCCGCACGCTTTCAGAACGCGCTCGATATAGATCCTGAAGACAAACCCTCTAAAGTATATGTCGATCGCTGCAAGCAATACGCCCTTGATCCTCCTGACGAGGATTGGGATGGCGTATACGTAATGAAGCATAAGTAAGGGAAATCAATGTCCAAGAAGACCGCCATACCCCGCGCCATAGACGTCGTTACCGTATTAGCTCCCGACACCTCGCTTTCCGGCACCCTGTGTTTTGACACCAGCCTTATGATACGGGGCAATTTCGATGGAGACATAGACGCGAAAGGCGTACTGTACATACAGGAAGGCGCTACGGTACGCGCGGGCAAGGTGCGGGCTTCCAGTATTTTCGTGGCAGGTACGGTACGCGGCGATCTTGAAGCTCTCGATAAGGTGGAACTACGGCCCAACGCGCAGGTGCATGGCAACGTTCGCAGCGCTAAGCTGCGCATAGCCGACGGCGTCATATTCGAAGGCCGCTGCGAAATGGTGCGCAACGGAGAGAGCTTTGACCCCTTTGCAGCCCGGAGCGCAAGCAGTTCGTGATTAGTCCTGTCGGCGCCGATGCGCTCCTTGAGGCCTTGCGTGCGCGGGCGCTGCTCCTGGCCGGAGCCGAATCGTGCACGGGGGGCCTCATTGCGGCGGCCATCACCGCCATGCCAGGCTCATCGGAAGCATTTTTAGGCTGCGTAGTGAGTTATAGCGATAGCGCGAAGACCGCGCTCCTAGGCGTGAGCGCCGACCTCCTGGCCGCGCAGGGAGCAGTTTCGGCGGCCTGCGTCAAAGCGATGGCCGAAGGGGTACGCGAGCGCTTGAACGCCGACCTAACATACGCCGTAAGCGGCATAGCCGGCCCCGGCGGCGGCAGCCCTGAACAGCCGGTGGGCACGATATGGACGGCATACAGCATGAGGGGATGTACGCTTACCGAGCAACTCTCCTTAAACGGCGACCGGGATCATATACGCGCGCGCTGCGCGGATATCGTGCTGCACAGGCTCAATGCGCTTGTGCTTGAAAGATTCATGCTTGACAATCCCGCGCATAGGGGAGTATCGTTAAGTTAAGGAAAATATTCGATGCGGGTTTCTTACCCCGTCACGCGGCCGCCTGGCTTTCCAGAGAGGCCCCGCCTTCTACCGTTTTTAACGGGAATTATTAGTACAGTTTTTTAGGCGTTATCGTGAACTTCACGCTAGCCCTGTTTTTATGGCGCCTCGCAAGAGCCGCGCAAAAATCGTAGCCCTGAGCAACGCAAGGACTAAGGGGGTAGTAGCCCCTCCAAGCACTCTTCCCCGTACGGGGAACCCGAATCAGGCTATGCAAACCACCCAACGGAGCACGCGATGGCAATCATCCGTAAGGCTAAGTTAGCCGACGCAGCAGGCAGCGGCACAGACGACGCCCAGGTAGAATTCGATTTAGGCAATGTAAAGCACGGCGGCGACAACGACCTTGCCCTAACGCAGGAAATGACTGACGATCAGACGAACGATACCGACAACCTATCAGAAGAGCCGCGCACGGCTGCTCGTAAGCGGGTGCTGCGCAGGCCCGCCGGCCATGGCGACGAAAGTCCTAAGAAGGACGAGCCAGGCCTATCCGCGCCTTCCGCGCACCCCGGCTTCAGCTCGGCAAAGAACGAGGTACAGGAAGAGGAGCGCAGAAGCAACCGTGCGCCGTCTCTGGTCGTACCGGGCTTCGTGCGCAAGCAGGAGAGCTTTGACAAGGTAAAGGACGAAGGCGCCAAGCCCGAGCAGTCCGACAATCGTTCGCGCCTGTCCATAAACGAGCTTACGAGCATGGGCTTCAAGGAGCTCCGCGAGCTCGGCGCCAATATGGGGCTTAACCACGAGGAAATGATGCTGCTTAAGAAGCAGGAACTCATTTTCCAGGTCCTCAAGGCCCACACTGAGCGCGGCGGCATTATCTACGCCTACGGCTCGCTGGAAATCTTGCCCGACGGCTACGGTTTCCTCCGCTCGCCCCAGAACAGCTACCTGCCGGGCTCCGACGATATTTATATAAGCCCCTCGCAGATACGGCTCTTCAACTTGAAGACCGGCGACACGGTATACGGCCAGATACGCAGCCCTAAAGAGGGCGAGCGCTTCTTCGCCATGCTCAGGGTGGAGCAGGTAAACTTCGACGAGCCCGCGGTTGCTCAGAACCGCATACCCTTTGAAAACCTGACGCCCCTGTATCCCGAGCAACGCCTTAACCTTGAGACGGACACCAAGGAAATATCTACCCGCATCATCAACCTCTTCTGCCCCATTGGCAAAGGCCAGCGGGCGCTCATCGTATCGCCCCCCAAGACGGGAAAGACCATACTGCTGCAGCGCATAGCCAATGCCATTACCGCCAACCACCCCGAGGTATATCTCATCGTGCTGCTCATAGACGAGCGGCCGGAAGAGGTGACCGACATGGAGCGCACGGTAAAGGCCGAGGTCATATCCTCCACCTTCGACGAGCAGGCTTCCCGCCACGTGCAGGTATCGGAAATGGTGCTGGACAAGGCCAAACGCTTAGTCGAGCACGGCAAGGACGTGGTCATACTGCTCGACTCCATAACCCGCCTCGCCCGCGCCTACAATCAAACCGTGCCCACCTCAGGCAAAATACTCTCCGGCGGCGTGGACTCCAACGCCCTCCATAAGCCAAAGCGCTTCTTCGGCGCTGCGCGCAATATTGAGGGCGGCGGCTCGCTTACCATTATCGCCACGGCCCTTATCGATACGGGCTCGCGCATGGACGAGGTTATCTTTGAAGAGTTCAAGGGCACCGGCAACATGGAAATTAACCTTGACCGGCGCATGTCTGACCGCAGGCTCTTCCCCGCCATCAATATCAAGAAGTCCGGCACGCGCAAGGAAGAACTGCTCCTAACCGAGGAAGAACTGCAGAAAATATGGGTGCTGCGCAAGGTGATAAGCCCCATGGACGACCTAGAGATCATGGAGCTCCTCATTGACAAGATGATGAAAACTAAGAATAATGAGGCGTTCCTTCGCTCCATGAACACCCCCATGGGCGACTAAGGCAACGACGCTAGGAATTCGATCCGCGGCTGTTTTTACGCCGCGGGCGACCATAACGCCGTCATACAGCCGGTTTTCTGGCATGTTTGACCGGCACGCAAGGAGAGGCTATGAAGAGCGGCATACACCCTAAGTACGAGCTCACGACCATCACCTGTGCGTGCGGCAATGTCATTGAGACCCGTTCGACGGTAAAGAACCTCCAGGTGGAAATTTGTTCCGCTTGTCATCCTTTCTTTACCGGCAAGCAGAAACTGGTCGACACTGCCGGACGCGTAGATCGCTTCCGCAAGAAGTACGGCATAAAGGAATAGCGCTTCCGCGAGGAAACGCTATCCGCCGATGAGCCGCCCGCAGGGGCGGCTTTTTTATTGCCCCGGGGCATATATCGTGCGCTGCACCGCTCAGGCGAGCGCAGGCGCGTTAGCCTTCGAAGCCATCCAGCAGAGCCTTCAGGCGCGCGAGGGCCTTGCCGCGGTGGCTCACGCGGCCCTTCTCTTCCTGGCTGAGCTCGGCCACGCTCTTGCTTAGTTCGGGCAGGAAGACTATGGGGTCGTAGCCGAAGCCGCCTTCGCCCCTGGGCCGCTCAAGCAAGAGGCCCTCGCAGCTCTCTTGTATGGTGAATACGCGATCGGCGCTTATGACGAGCGCAAGGCAACAGATAAAGCGGCAGCTACGCAGGCTTATGCCCTCCATCTCGCGAAGGAGGAGGGCGTTGCGCTTTGGTGACGACAGAGGCTCTTCGCCTTCTTTTGAGCCGTAACGGGCGGAGTATACGCCTGGCCTGCCGCCCAGCGCGTCCACGCAGAGCCCAGAATCATCGGCCAGGCAAGCCTGGCCGCTCATGCCGTGCAACGCCAGGGCTTTTCCAAGCGCGTTCTCTATAAAACTGGTGCCGTTCTCGGCAAAATCGAAGTCTAAGCCTAGATCTCGGGGGATCTTTAGGGTCATGCCATGGAGCAGGGGGCGTATCTCTTCAATTTTATGTGCATTGTTGCTTGCTAAGACTAGGGTCATGGTTCCTCCGCGCTTCATTGTAACGAGGGCGGGCGGCTGAATAAAGGGGGGATTCCCGGTGCATTAGCCTGTACAGGCCCGCGTCTACGGTACCCTTAGGAACGCCGAGCAGCTTGGCCACGAAAAGGTTCGAGCCCTGCCTGCGCACACGATTCAGCGCATATATAGCCCGCGTGTAGATGCGGCGGTCACGCTCGATGCGTTCCTGCAGAAAGCGCCTTCGTTCCGGGTCGTATTCCCCCTGCAGGCGCAGCTGGTTAGCCCCCATGCGCAGCCAGGCGGCATTTCGGCTTATACGCTTGGCATTCTGGTATGCTTCCCGCTCCTGCAGACAGATACGCAGCCGTTCGTACGCATGCAAGAGGCTCGCGCTGTCGCTATCTATGCTTTTAGCCATCGCGGATAATTGGATTTCATCGAAGGACGCCGCGCACTTAACGCAGAGATAGCGTACGCGCTCCTTGTAAGCGCAGAGCGTACGGGCGCTCTTCCCTACGCCGCTAAGCGAGCCAGGCATGAGCGCATGCTCTCCTTCGTAAGCCGGCGCCATGGACGGGCTGTCCGCGATAAAGGCGCTCTCCTTATAAAAGCGCTTGGCTCGATCACGGCGTATAGATAAAGCCAAATATCGAAGAGAGCTGGTCAAATAGGCGTTAAAGCTCGCGCCTCTGTCGGCGTAGCGCTCAACGAGGCCGCAAATACGCGGCCAGTAAGCGCAGAAGGCCTCGCCTACCTCGTCCTCATCCTTAAAGCCATAATGTCGCGGTTGCGCATACACGGCCTTAGCTATGCTCTCCATGATGCGCTTTGTTTCCCTCGTGCCACCCGCTTCGGATACCAAGGCCTCCAGTTCGCCGTTCTCCATGTAACACCTCTCAATCGCTTTTTCTATAGGCAAGGCCAAGCCTTGCCGTTTTTTACCGCATTGAGAGTAAAGCAAGAAATATGCCAAGGCCGGTAAGAACCTACGCCTAAGTTCATGGCGCGCTAGTATCTATAGAGGCGCGCAAGCCTGGAAACGGGTAAGAAAAAGGCGGAAGGCTGTGAGCAGAGGAACTATGGCTAGCAGTCAAAGAAAAGGCATATCGTCGTGACAGGAATTGTTAATTTGCTTTACTACGCTATGGCCCCTGTTCGTTGCGAGCACGCGTATAGAACAGGGGCTGCGTTTTAAGCCAAACCAGATGCAGGGCTTGTTAGCTTTTGTTACATAAAAGGGCCAAAGGAGCGGAATACCAGAAAATTCGGAAGGCTTAAAACTGAAATCCCGCATACATTGTTACAAAGCGTTACTTAACCCCCGACTGAGCATCGGTGAATACCGGCTTGAAGGCCTCGATTACACTAGCCTTTACCTGTTCCAATTCGCCATAGAGATGCAAGCCGGCGGCTAATCTATGGCCGCCTCCCCCGAACTGCGCCGCGATGGCCGCCACGTCCACGAGTTCACGCGATCTGAAGCCCACGGTACATTCTCCGGGTTTTTCCTGCCGTATAACCACCGCGGCCTCTACGCCCTCTACAGTCATGATAAGCTGGTAGAGCATATCGGAATCCCTGCCTACGAGGCCATAGCGCCGCTGCTCCTCTAAGCCCATCCAGGTAAGTATGAGCCTGCCGCCGTAGAGCGCTTCCGCCTTGCTAAGAAGCTCGGCCATAAGCTTACGCGAGGCGAAGGGCTTTCCGCCGTTCATCATGGAAAAAGCGCGCTTAGGCGATGCGCCCGCCTCGACGAGCCTGGCCGTCATAGCAAAGGCGGGGGCGCTGCGCTCGTCGAGGTGCCGAAAGAAACCCGTATCGGTGCAGAGCCCGAAGAGGAGCAGTTCGGCCTCCTCGCGGGAAGGCTTGTCGCCGAAGGCCTCGATAAGGGCCTGCACGAGGCAGGTAACGGCCGGGGCGCTCGGCACGACGAAGCGCAGCCCGCCCTCATCCTCGCCCGATGCATGGTGGTCTATAAAGGCTAAAGGAAGGGACTCAAGGCCCAGCGCGGCGTCGCCTGCCCTCTTAAGCGAGGAACAGTCGAGAACCACCGCCGCTGAGCCCACGGCGGGGGCGCCCGCTATGCGCGGCGAGAAACTCCCCTCGTAGGAAGCGATTTCCGTTCGGGTAAACGGGCCGGCCGATATAAGAACGGCATCCTTGCCGCGCCGGCGTAAAAAGGACGCAAGCGCGAGTTGGCTGCCTACGCAATCGCCGTCGGGCTCTTTATGCCCAACGATGTAATAGCATGCGTAGCGCTCAAAGAATTCTAAGAGCTCAGGAGGAGGCGAATAATCTTGGTGCATGCAGGCGCTACCGATCCTTTATATCAGGAATAGTCCTAGTACTCGATCTTGATCGTTTCTACCTTGAAGGCATCGCCGGGGTCACCCTTCATTTCGCCCCAGCTGGCGTGGCGTATACTGCGCTGCGCGTAGAGCTTAAGGTGGCTAAAGGATCCGTCGGACTTATAGTATACGACGAGGTAGGGATATTGAGGGCCTTCAGCCCGTATAAGCTGGGCCTTGCCGCCGGCTACGAACCATCCCATGGGCACGTTTATTTCGGCGAAAGAGGTCTGCCCCTTGCGGTACACGACCTTATAGCCCTGGGCATGCCCATAAATGCGAACGACGTCGAGACGTACAGGATACAGGTCGGACACTTCCCGAATGGAACCGCTCGTATCCAAGGCGGAGCTGCCGCTCGTTCCCTGCGCGAATACCGGAGCTAGAGCGACAAGGGCCGCAAGCGCCAACGCTATCAAAAGGGCTCGTTTCATGTATTCCTCCATGTCGGTACAATGGGCATCCTGCCCTTGTTTTAGTATAAGACGGCTCCAGGCTTTTCGCAATGCTCTTAACGGGCAAAGATTGCGGGCTTGAGCCAAAGCCGCGCCATCCTGCATACTCTGCCCATGAACGCCATAAGCGACAGGCACGAACGAGCGCAGGAACTCTACTCTATACTCGTAGCTCTCTGGCCCGACCAGGGCCCGCTTCTGCGCTACGCTAACTGCTTCGAGCTGCTCGTGGCGGTGGTACTGTCGGCGCAATGCACCGACGAGCAGGTAAACAAGGCCACGCCAGCGCTCTTCGCCGCCTTTCCGGGCCCGCGCGAGCTTGCCTTAGCCCCGCTTGAGCAGGTGGAAGCCTTAGTGCGCACTACCGGTTTTTACCACCATAAGGCGGCTAATATTATCGCCGCAGCCAAGCTCTTGGTAGAAGAATACGAAGCCACGGTGCCCGATAGCATAGAAGAGCTGGTACGCCTGCCTGGCGTGGGCAGGAAGACTGCCAACCTGGTGGTAAGCGCCTGCTTCGGCAAGCCGGGCATAGTCGTGGATACCCACGTGCTGCGCACGGCGAGGCGCCTTGGCATAGCGCCCAGCGACGAAGCGAACAGGAGCGAGCGGATGATAGCCGAACTCCTGCCCGAAGCGCAGTGGACAGCCTTCAGCTTCGCCATAAACCGCCTGGGCAAGTTTTTCTGCAAGGCACGCAAGCCCCTCTGCGCCGACTGCCCCGTTCGTATACTCTGCCCATCGGCCTACAGCTTCGGCTAACGCGGAATTATTCTGTCGACGCAAGCGGGCTGATCCTTTCCCGCGTTATAGGGGCATGGAAGAGGAAGCGGACCCCATAGCCAGGCTCGCGCTTGAGCGTTTCTCCATACCCTATCTCTATCCCTATCAGCGCATGGCTATTGCCAACGCCCTCGACGGCATGGAAGCGTGCGCCCATGAGGCGGAAGAAGAGCTTCCGCGCGGCCAGATAGTCATACTGCCCACCGGCTATGGCAAGAGCCTGTGCTTCCAGCTGCCCGCGCTCTACGGCCCTGGGCTCACCATAGTCGTGTACCCGCTCTTAGGCCTGATGGCCGACCAGTCCCGGAGCCTGAGCGCGCGCGGCATAGCCAACGTGGTCGTGCGCGGCGGCATGGAAAAAGAGGAGCTTAAGCGCGCGTACGCGGCCCTTGAGCCAGGAGAGTCGCGTATCATAGTCACCAATCCTGAAGCCCTTGGCAGGCCTGACACCCTGAAGGCCCTGGCCGCGCTCCAGCCGCGGCATCTGGTAGTGGACGAGGCGCACTGCGTGGCCGAATGGGGCGACAGCTTCAGGCCCGCCTACCTTGAACTGGGCCGGCTCGCTAAGATCCTTGCGCCTCGTTTCCTGAGCGCCTTTACCGCCACGGCCTCTCCCGCCATACTCTCCCGCCTGGCTGAACTGCTCTTCGGCGACGAGCCCTTCAGGCTGGTGGCCGGCCTTCCCGACCGGCCCAATCTGCATTACGCGGTAAAGCCCGCGCTCTCCATGCGGCAAGCCCTGCGCGAGTCGCTCGGCGTATTGCCGCGGCCCCTCATCGTATTCGTGCCGTCGAGGGCGGGAGCGGAGCTTTGCGCCGAGGAACTGCGCTATCAGTTTCCGTCCATAGAAAGCCGTTTCTACCATGCCGGCCTTCTGAAGGAAGAGCGCGCGTACATAGAACGCTGGTTCTTCGACTCAGTTGACGGCGTACTCTGCGCAACCTGCGCGTACGGCATGGGTATTGATAAGCCCAATGTTCGAAGCGTGCTCCACTACGGACCTCCAGCGTCCATAGAGGCCTACGTGCAGGAATCGGGCAGGGCCGGACGCGACGGAAAGCCGGCTCAGGCGCTGCTGCTGCGCGAGGCCGAAGCAGCCGATTATGGAGCGGAAAAGGATAGCCCGACGAACGGCAGCCTGGCCGAGGGGCGGAAGCGGCGCATGCGGGACTACGGACTCCTGGCTCAAGGCTGCCGCAGGGACTTCCTGCTCGACGCGCTGGGCGTGGAGGACGCGGGCGCTCGTTCCTGCGGCGGCTGCGATCTGTGCGATGGCACGGCCTACGCCCGCGCGGAAGGGTCGGAGGAGCTGCGCTCCCTGGCAAGCAGGCATGCTAGGCGCTTTGATAGCGCCACGGCGCGTATATTCTTGCTCGGAGAGGCCCATAGCGGGCGCTGGCAGGCTTCAATAGCCGGTTCCGGCAGTATGAGTGCCTGGCAGACCGAAGAAGCGGAGGAAGCCTTGCGGCGCGCGCTTGAGCTAGGAATACTCAGTTGCCCAAGGCATGGGCCGTGGAAAGACAGGCTTATACCCGGCCGTATCGGAATACTCGACTAAGCCGGCCTAACGAGCCTCCCGAGGAAAAAACGGTCGTTAATCGGGCAGTTCGTCGTCTTCGTCTATCTCACCCATATCCTGGTCGGTTTCAGGCAGGGGCTTGGGGGCGGGGCTGCGCTTGAACGATATCTTTTTGCGAACGCGGCCTTCCTTGGCCCAAGGATCCGCTATGTTCCTGAAGAGGGCCCATATAATAATGAATGCGGCCAGGGTCACGAGCGTCTCCCAGCGCGCCATAACGTCAAAGGCGAACACGATGCGCTCTACGATAGTCATAGCTTGGCTCCGCTCGCGTAGGCGAGCTCGTCGCAACTGAAAACCGAAGCGCCCTCAGCGTACAGGCTGCGCCGCAGGAATTCCGTCGAGGCCGCTTCGAGCGCCACGAAGGATATGCCGTAGTAATCGCGGTCTTTATCGTCGAAGCGGCGCACTACCCTGCCCTTACAGCGTATAGCCTCTTCGCCGCGGCGTATGCCGAAGTCTATGATGGCGGAGGGCCTGAGTTTGGTCTTGGCGTCATTCTTTGGCAGGGTAAAGAGGCAACCGCCCGCGGACAGGTCCAGCACGGCCGGCGTATGGGGCTGGGGCTGATAGCTCTCGTCGCTGGAGAAATAGCCGTAGGCCTTCAGATTGTACGCGAGAATGCGCGCGAATTCCCAGGCAAAGTCGACGGCCCTGAAATCGAGGCAGGTCTTTCGCGATTCGTCGTTCATGACATACACGTAGCCCACGACGTATTGGTAATACAGTATGGGACAGTACAGCTCCGAAATGACCCCCCGGGCGGCCTTGGCATGGCGCGCTTTTTCAAGATCCGAGCCTTCAAGGAAGATAGAGGGGCCCTCATAGGCGTCTGCGTCCTTCTGCGTAATTACCCTGGCTTCCTCATAGGGATCTACCGAAGGCAATGGGCTTTTCGTGCTGGCCACCAGGAGCACCTTGCCAAGCTTGGCTATGATGGTCTCTTCAGGCCCCTCAGGCTTGCGCCCCTTGGCAAACATGACGACGCCGTTTTTTGCGTAGCGGGCATCGGCCTTGGCCTTAAAGCTGGAGAGCAGGGTATTGAGCGAGCTCATATCGAAGCCTTCCCGAACCACGGGAAGCTCGATTTCCATATACTCATTTGACTCGGGGCAATCGATGCGTATAGCGTCATTTTGAAGGAAGAATTCGAGCACGAGATCCTTTGGCGGGGCAACCCTGATGGCTTTGCGCTGGGGAGCCTTAAAGAAGCGCTCGGGCATGGCGAGGCTGAGCTTAAGCCCCTCTACCTTGAGCACTTTACCCTGGAAGGTAAGGCGCTGCCCCTGATAGGCCAAGTACACCGACAGCCCTTCCCAGGAGCTGAAGTGGGCAAGGTCAGCGGGCTTGCCTTCCAGGCTTATGCTGTCTTTATTAAAGGCCTTTACCGCGCAGGCAACGCTCTTGCCGCTGCCGAAAAGCAGCGCGTCGCCGCCGCCGCGTATGAGCTGATTGAGTATGAATTCTTTTTCAATAAAGGTTACAAAATTTGACATAGGCCTTTTTCGCCGCTCCTTCGTCTAATAGCGCTTAAGTATAGCAGAAATACGCGCCGAGGGATAATAAAAACGTATCGCTTCAAAGCCCAGTCCGGCCTTGAAAAAAGCGCGTTCTGCCCGTAGTATAGGCGTATCGAAATGACACAGAACAAGGACGGAAACGATGAATACCTATAAAGCACTCGACGATTGCGCAAGCTGGCCCGCCATAGCGGGCACGCAGCCGGCAAGCCTCAAAACGCTGCTGACGGAAGCCGCAATCCGCAAGCGCCGCATGAGCGCGGGCGGCGGCCTTGAGTACTGTTACGCCGCCATGGACCTTGCCGACGATACCCTTGCGCTCCTCTACGACGCGGCCGCCGAATTGGATCTGTTGGGCCAGTACAGGAGCCTGGCCGGCGGCGCGGTCATGAACCAGGGCGAAAAGCGCATGGTGCTGCATCATCTGCTCCGCGGCGAGCCCGCCGGCCCCGTAGTAAAGGACGGCCGCGATTATCATGCGTTCTACGAAAAAGAACGCGCCCGTTTCTCCGCCTTCGCCCGCGCGGTGCGGGAAGGGAAACTGCGCGGTTCCACGGGCAAGCCCTTTAGCCGCGTCGTGCAGATAGGCATAGGCGGTTCAGACCTAGGCCCGCGCGCGCTCTACCTTGCCCTTGAGCAATGGGCTCGCGAACGGAAGCTGCTTACGCTGCGGGCATCATTCATTAGCAACGTCGACCCTGACGACGCCAACGGCGTGCTTGCCGACCTAGACCCCGAAAGCACGCTCTTCATACTGGTATCCAAGAGCGGTACGACGCAGGAAACACTGGCCAACGAGGCCCTCGTGCTGGCGCGCCTGTCCTCGGTGCCCGGGCTTAAGTCTTCGGCCCACATGGTGGCGGTGACCAGCGAGACGAGCCCCCTGGCCAATAATCCTAGCTACCTCGACTCTTTCTATATAGACGATTTCATAGGCGGCCGCTATAGCGCCACGAGCGCGGTGGGCGGCGTCATACTATCGCTCTGCCTTGGGCCGGAAGCCTTCGCGGGCATACTCGAAGGGGCGGCTGAGGCGGACGTACTGGCGCTTAGCGCCGAACCAGGAAAAAACGCCGCGCTTACCGACGCGCTCATAGGCGTTTTCCAGCGCAACGTGCTCTTGCGGCCCTCCACGGCAGTCCTGCCCTACTCCCAGGCGCTGTCCCGCTTCCCCGCCCATCTACAGCAGCTGGATATGGAATCCAACGGCAAGCAGCTGCGCCGGGACGGCAAGGCGCTGCGCATGGCGAGCGGCCCCGTCGTGTTCGGCGAGCCGGGCACCAATGGCCAGCACTCCTTCTTCCAGCTCCTGCACCAAGGCAGCGACCCCCTGCCCCTGCAGTTCATAGCCTTCCGCAAGAACCAGACCGGCTTTGATCCGGCCTTTGAGGGCTCCACGGCTAGGCGCAAGCTGAACGCTAACCTGGCTGCCCAAATCGTGGCCTTTGCCCTTGGCAAGGATGACGCGGACCCGAACAAACGCTTTCCCGGCGGCAGGCCCTCTACGCTTCTCGTCGCCGACGAGCTCGATCCTCGCTCCCTCGGAGCGCTTCTGGCCCACTATGAGAACAAGGTTATGTTCCAGGGCTTCTGCTGGAACCTCAACTCCTTCGACCAGGAAGGCGTACAGCTCGGCAAGGTACTAACCAAGCAGGTGCTCGCGGATGGCGGCCCTAAAGACCCGGCCCTCTCCGCCATGGCAAGCCTCTTAGGTGCGCTGTGAGCGCAGAACAGCCCTGCATAGCCTTTACCGGCGGGGGCACGGGCGGCCATGTCTATCCGGGGCTGGCCGTCATAGAGGCGCTCAGGGAGCGCTGGAGCGGCAGGATAATATGGATAGGCTCGGGCAAGGAAGTCGAGCGCGCCGCGGTGGAGGCCGCGGGCGTGGAATTCTTTTCCGTGCCCTCGGGCAAGCTGCGCCGTTCGCTGTCTCTGCGCAATGTAGCGGATGCCTTTAAGGTGGCGGCCGGCTACCTTGCCTCAAGAAGGCTCTTAAAACGCCTAAAGCCCCTCGTCCTCTTTTCCAAGGGCGGCTACGTGAGCGTAGCGCCCTGCCTGGCCGCGGCATCGCTTGGCATACCCTATTACACCCACGAATCGGACCTCTCGCCGGGCCTTGCCACCAGGATAAACGCCCGTAAGGCAAGCGGCATCGTGCTCAGCTGGGAAGCGAGCCTTTCCTACTTAAGCGACGAGCAAAAGAAGCGCGCCGTGGTGGCCGGCAACCCGGTGCGCAAGGCTCTACAGAGCGGCGACGCGGCGCGGGGCAGAGCGTGGCTGGGTTTTTCCGATAGGCTGCCTATAGTCCTGGTGCTCGGCGGCAGCCAGGGCGCCAGGCAGGTAAACGAGCTTATAGAGGCCATACTGCCCGCCCTCTCAGGCAAGGCGGCCGTTGCCCATCAGACAGGCGCGGGCAACGCGCCTATACGTACCGCCGACGCCGGATACAAGGGCTTTGAATTCGTGCATGGCGAATTGGCCGACCTTATGGCCGCCGCCGATATTATCGTGGGCAGGGCCGGTGCGGGCACGGTGTGGGAGAGCTCGGCGAACGGCAAGCCCATGGTGCTCGTGCCGCTGGCCGGCTACGGCACTAGGGGCGACCAGGTGGAGAATGCCCGGCTGCTCGAGGCGTCCGGCGCCGCTATCGCGCTTGTGGGGGACGACGCGGTTCCCGCGAGGCTCCAAGCGGCCGTGCTGGAATTGGCCGGCTCCACGGAGCGGCGCGCTGCCATGGCGGCCGCCGCCAGGCAGGCGGCTAAGCCCGGCGCGGCGGCCCTCATAGCGGATTTTTTACTCAAGCAGGCCTCGATCGACGAGGCGGCAGGAAAGGAAGGCGCGTGAATATACTCGATTATATAATCCTGGGCATCATGGGCATATTGGGCCTCCGCTGTCTATTTAGGGGGCTCATCAGCGAGGTGCTCTCCGCGGCGGCCATGGTAGGCGGCCTCCTTGCCGGCGTCGTGTTTCACCGGCCGGTGGGGGCGTGGCTGGCAGGCATGGTTAACATAGGAAGCTTTTCCGTCATAGCGGGTTTCCTGTTAAGCTTCGCCGTGGTATTCATTGTCGTGAAGATCATAGAGCGATCCTTACGCACGGTGTTCGAGAACCTGCAGCTTGAAGCGCTCGACCGCGTGCTGGGGCTGCTCTTTGGTTTGGTAGAGGGGCTTATACTCTCCACCATCATACTGCTCATACTGCGCTACCAGCCCATATTCGACGTGGCTGCCCTGCTCGAAGGCAGCTTCTTCGCCCGCCTGCTCTTGCCGCTCTTAGCCGAGCATCTGCCCGCAGCGGAGCTTAGCTAGCATGTTCGAAAACCTCCTGGGGCAGGACGATGCGGTACGCATGCTCCGCTCGGACTTGGAGGCTGGCAGCCTAGCCCCGTCCATGCTCTTTGAGGGACCGCCGCTATCGGCCAAGGCCACGGCGGCCTTCGAATTGGCCAGAGCCGCATCCTGCTCCCATGGCGCGCCATGGAATTGCGCCTGCGATCATTGCAGACGGCATCGCCTCTTGGCCCATCCCGACACCCTGCTCTTCGGCCCCAAGTCGCTCCGCGAGGAATTAGCCGCCGGAGCCGAGCTCTTAAGCAGGGCGCCGGGTGACCCTGCCCGCTACTTCTTCATGCGAGCGGCGCGCAAGCTTACCAAGCGCTTCGACCAGGAATTGTACGCGGGAGAGGAATCCAGGCTTGCCAAGGCGCAGCCGCTCGTGCGATCGGTCATGGAGGCGTCGGACGCCTGCATGCCAGGCAATGCTGCTGACGCCGACGCCGCCAAGGAGGCGGCCAAGATACTGCCTTCCTGCGCCAAACTCAACGAGCTCATAGCCGACACCACCCCGGTGTACCAGATACGCTCAATGGAAGCCTGGGCCAGGCAGACGCCCAGCGGCCCTAAGAAGACTATCATTATCGAGCACGCCGACCGCATGCTCGACGCCTCAAGGAACGCCCTCCTTAAGATACTGGAAGAGCCGCCGAGCTTTACCCGCTTCGTGTTAACGAGTTCGCGCAAACAGGCCCTCATTCCCACCATACTCTCCCGCGTGCGCTCCTACCGCTTCCTGCCCAGAGGGCAAAAAGATACGGCGGCCGTGCTAGAGCGCGTATTCCGCCTTAAAGCCCCCCCGGCTATAAGCCTGGATGCCTTCTTCCGCGGCTACAAGCCCGAGGGCAGCGACGCCCTCGCGGGGGCCAGCCGCGCCTTCGCCGCCGCCCTGCTCGCGGATATCCGCGAGCGCCGCGGCCCCTTCGACGAGGCGGCCTTGGACGGCCTTGCGGACAGGGCGACGCTCAGTCCGGGCCAGGCCATAGCCGAAGCCGCAGCAGCCTGCGCCAATTTCGGCGCGAATGACGAGGCTATGGCCTGGTCCTTCGCGGCCTTCCTCGACGAGTCCGCCGCGGCCTTTGCCGAACTCATGCGCGCTAGCGGAGCGGGCAATCAGAGCCTGGCCATAGCCGAGCTCTATACCGATGCCGCGCGCGACGCCCTCCTCCGCTACACGAGCTACAACCTGAACCCGATGGCCTTAGCCGAGCGCCTGGCTGCCCAGCTCTGCGCGGCAGTAGCTGCCTTGCCTTCGTCGACGGGCATCCGGAGAGGATACGCCCCATGAGAAAATTCCTAGAGCGGGCCATGGAGAAAGTATCGCGCATGAACGACGAGTCCATACGGGGGCTCTTGCGCGTGCTTGCCGAGGAGAACGACAGGCTCGAAACCGTGCTCGATTCCATGCTCGACGGCATAGTCGTATGCGGGGAACACCACATACCCCTGCTCGTTAATAAGGCGGCCGAACGCCTCTTGCCGTTATCGCCGTCGGAAGTTTTTGACCGGCCGCTCTGGGAGACCCTGCGCGAGGACGAGCTTGCGCATTTCCTGCGCGACGCCCTCATTAACGAGGAGACCGTGCTCGACAGGGAGTTTTCCCTGGATAAAGGCTCCCGAAGCTTTATATTGGCGCTCAGCGTAACGCCGCTCGTGCGCGACCGGCGCATACATGGCACGCTCATCCATATCGAGGAAACCACGGATAAGCGCAAGCGGGAAGCCAGGCTCAGGCGGGCAGAAAGCCTGGCATCGCTTACCACCCTGGCGGCCGGGGTGGCTCATGAGATTAAAAACCCCTTGGGCTCGATAAGCATCCACGTGCAGCTCATACGCAAGGCGCTCGGCTCAAGCGGCACCGAACCCGTGGTACGCTATCTGGATATCGTCAATGAGGAAATAGACCGGCTCAATCGCATAGTCGTCGACTTTCTCTTCGCCGTACGCCCCATGGATATAGCGCCCATTAACGATGATATAAACGGCCTCATACGCGAGATGGCTGAGTTCATGCGGGTCGAGGCCCAGGAGGCGGGGGTGGAACTGCGCGAGCGCTATGCCGAGGGCACGACGCTCCTGCCCTTTGACAAGCGCTACCTCAAACAGGCCCTGCTCAACCTGGTAAAAAACGCGCTGGCGGCCATGCCCGATGGCGGCATCATGCAGCTAGCCACGGAAAATACCGGCGAAGAACTGCGCATCGTAGTACAGGATAACGGCGTGGGCATAGCGGACGATAAGCAGGGCAAGATATTCGAGCCTTACTATACCACGAAGGAGAACGGCACAGGCCTGGGCCTCACCCTTGCGTATAAGATAGTAAAGGAGCATGGCGGGGAGATGAGCGTGCGCTCCAAGCTCGGCCAGGGCTCGGTATTCGTCATCAGCCTGCCCATACCTCAGAAAGAACAGCGCATGATTACGGAAGGGCCTTGCGCGACCGCCACGGACGATCTTGCCTGCGAGGAGCTTAAATCATGAATTTTACCGTGCTCGTGGTGGACGACGAGAAAAATATACGCGAGGGCTTAGGCGAGTACCTGCGCCTCGACGGCTATGACGTGAGCCTAGCCTCCGACGGCAAGGAAGGCCTTAAGGAAGTGGAAAGCGGCGCGGTCGATCTGGTCATTACCGACCTTCGCATGCCAGCGCTTTCGGGGGGAGAACTGTTAAAGCAGATAAGCTCCCGTTACCCCTCCATACCCGTCATCGTGCTTACCGGCCACGGCACGGTAGAGGACGCCGTGGACGCCATGCGCAACGGCGCCTACGATTTTATCACGAAGCCGGTGAATCTTGAGCACCTGTCGCTCCTGGTCAAACGGGCGCTGGAGCGCAAGGAGCTGGCCAGGCGCAACGACGAGCTCATGCGCGAGATAGAAAACCAGAAGCGCGTATCGAGCATCGTGGGCAAGAGCCCCGCCATACAGCGCATATTCGAGCTGGTGCGCAAGGTAGCGCCCACGAAGGCGAGCGTGCTTATCACCGGCGAGAGCGGGGTCGGCAAAGAGCTCGTCGCCGACGCACTGCATAACCTCTCGCCGCGCGCCGATAAGCCGTTTATCAAGCTTCACTGCGCGGCGCTTGCCGAATCGCTCCTGGAGAGCGAGCTCTTCGGGCATGAGAAAGGCTCATTCACCGGCGCGCAGGCCCGCAAGAAAGGCCGTTTTGAGCTTGCCCATGAAGGGACCCTTTTCCTTGACGAGATAGGCGAAATAAACCAGAACGTGCAGATAAAGATCTTGCGCGTGCTGCAGGAGAAGAAATTCGAGCGCGTGGGCGGCGAGGACAGCCTGGAAGTGGACGTGCGGGTAATCGCGGCCACGAATCGCGACCTGAAGGAAGAGATACAGAAAGGCAGCTTCCGCGAGGATCTGTACTACAGGCTGAACGTAGTCAATATCCATGTGCCGCCGCTGCGCGAGAGGAAGGACGATATACCCCTTCTTGCCCAGGCCTTTCTGCAGGAATTCGCCGACGACAACGCCAAAGCCATAGAAGGCTTCGACCCCAAGGCGCGCGCGGCCATATACGCCTATCATTGGCCCGGTAACGTGCGTGAACTGCGCAACTGCATAGAAAGCGCGGTCGTCATGGCGGCGAGTAAGCTCATAAGCCTGGATGACCTGCCGCCGGGGGTACGCAAGAGCGCCGACGAGAGCGTCGTGCGCATACCCATAGGCTCAAGCATATCGGACGCCGAGCGTATTTTAATACGCGACACGCTCGCGGCGCAGGGCGGCAACAAGAGCCGCACGGCCGAGATACTGGGTATAGGGCGCAAGACCCTCTATCAGAAGATTCAGGACTACGGACTTGAGGCGGAAGAGCCGGATTGAGCCATGGCCATGCGCCGCTTAAGCTCCAGGGCCGCGGCACGTCGCTTGGGGTCTTCATCCGCGCAGGCGGCTTCTATTGCCGGCAAAAGTATCTTGTCGCCGGTAGCCCGCGCCGCTTCGAGTATGGCTTCGCGGAGCTCGGCTCCGCAGCGTATATACGCGCTGGCAATTTCTCCCGCCCCTTGAGCGAGACCTAAGGCGGCGGCGGCGCGTACGCAGGCTCCCGCTACGCTTGAATGGCTGTCGTAGAGGCCCTTGCGCAGGAACACCCAGGCGCTGCGCCTTCCTGACAGCCCCAGGTGGCGCGCGGCAAGCGCCCGCTCTTCAACCGAATCCGAGCTCACGAGTATGCTGCCGAGGACGAACAGATCCGCGGGTTCGCCGCCGGTAAGCGCCGCGGCGCGATAGGAAGCGCTATGACTGCCGCCCCCCGCGACGGCGCTCTCCTGTGAACCCGCGCTTCGTCCTCCCCGTGGGCGCTCGCCCACAGGGCGCTCGCCTACAGGGCGCTCGCCCAAGGGCGGCTCGGGCAAGGCGCAGAGCGTTTTATAAGCGCGCACCACCCGGGCAAAGCGATTGGCCGTGTCGGGATTGCGCGACGCGTCAGGATGGAATTTGAGCGTGAGATTGCGATAGGCGCGCTTTATTTCCGCCGACGGTACGCCAGGCTCAAGGCCGAGCGCCACATAATTCGATCGTTCGCTCATGCCATGATCCTCCGGCTAGAGCGAGCGGCAAGCTCGGAAAGCAGGCCTTCCAAGAGCATGGCGCAGTGCCCCGCCTTATCATTATCGGCCATACGCGAACTTTCCAAAGCCAGCGCGCACAAGTCTTCAAGCTCGGCCATGAGCGCGCTGTCGAGCTGCGCGCCTTGAGCCTCCCGTCGGGCGCGCTCGGCAAGCGACAGCGCCTTTTCTACGGGGCTGAGCATGCTATCCCGCCCGTCAAAGAAGCTCACCGCCTGCTCGGCCCCGCTATCGAGGTCCTTGGCCCGTACCTTGAGCATATCGCCTTCGTCCAACGAGAATTCTACCAGTATGCGCGGCTCGCCGCGCTTAGCCGCCCGTATGCCGGGCAAGAGGAAGCGGCCTACCGACACGCGGCCGCCGCCGCTATCGTCATCGATCTGCAGCACGTGCATTTCAACCGATTTCTGATAATCCTCGACCGTGGTGAATACCCGCTGCCCGAGCGAAGGCAGGGGCTCATCTTTCTTGATAAGGGGAACGAAGCCGCCGCCGTCTATCTCCAGGCCGAAGGTGCGCGAACACAGGTCGGTAAACTCGAAGCCCGGAAAGGACGAAGGCAGGGAACCGTCGAGCCGCGCCGCCTCTATCGCCGCGCCCTGGGCCACGATTTCCTCCGGGTTTACGCGGGGGTCGGCGCGCCTGCCGCTTAGCTCCTCGAGCATGCTGGACACGAGCGGTATGCGCGAGGAGCCGCCTGAAAGCACGAGGGCGTCCACGCTGCGGGGATCGGCGCCTGAGGAGGCAAGAACCTTGCGCACGAGAGCCATGCTCCGTTCTATATACGGTAGCGCCAGCTCTTCAAAGCGGCCGCGCTCTATGCGGAGAGAGGGATGCTGCACGCCGTTCGGCCCCCGTAAAAAGGGAACGGCCACGATGGCTTCGGATCGGGAAGAGAGTTCTATCTTAGCCTTTTCGCAGAGGTCCAGAAGAAGCCTGCTCAAATAGGGGTCAGCGGCGGGATCTATAGAAAACTCGCGCTTGAAGCGCAGGGCAGTGTCGTCGTAGAGCGCCGCGTCGAGATCCATACCGCCTAAGCTGTCATCGCCTTCCGAGGAAAGCACTCTGCATACGGCGCCTTTTACTCGAAGCACGGTCGCGTCGAAGGTTCCCCCGCCGTAATCATAGACGAGCACCAGGCGCTCATCCCCTTCGTTCTGCACCGACCATGCGCGCGCTAAGGCCGCCGCCGTAGGCTCGTTCATGATGCGCCTGAGCCGCAAGCCGGCCCTGCTCGCCGCTTCGCGCACGGCGCGCCTCTGCGGATCGGAAAAGCGCGCGGGCACGGTAATCACCGCCTCCGTAAGCTCGAAGCCCAGATAGCGCTCGGCGTCAAGCTTAAGCTTGCGAAGTACCGCCGCGGCCAAGTCTTCCGGTTCATAGTCCATGGAGCCCAGGCGTACGCTGGCTTGTTTTCCCAATAGGCGCTTTACCCCGAGTATTGAGGAAGAGGGGTCGGCTAAGGCCTGATTCTTAGCCGACGCGCCTACGAGCAGTTCACCAGCCTCGGTACGCGCCAATGCCGAGGGCGTTGCGCGCTCGCCCCTGTCATTCGGTATGATAAGGGGCTGATCGCCGTCCATCCAAGCGCACAGGCTGTTCGTCGTGCCAAAATCAATGCCTATCACGCGCTTCATATCAGGTTTTTCCCGAGCGCCTCGAACGCCCTTCTTCCATCGCCACGACGATATCAACCTCGGAAAGGGGCGCGCCTAACTGAGCCGCTATCAGTTCCGTTGACATTCCGCGCCTATACAGATCCATTACTCTATCGGGAAAGGGCTCTTCTATGACGAGGGGCGCGGCGGATGGCCGTACCAATGGAACTGCCGCGGCCTGCGTAGCGGGCCTGTGCCGCAGATGAACCTGAGGCAGTTCCGCCTGAGCGGCAGCTGAGCCGGGAAACGGCGTTTGGTCCGGCAAGGCGCCCGTATATGCGTAGGCGTTATTTGCGCCTGCGTTCGACGGCTTGGCTGGAGCGGCGATGCTCAGCGTATCGATGCTTCGGGGAACGTTCGCCGACTCGGCGGGCTCAGCGCCTTCGAAGGGCAGAGCCAAGCCCTGCCTGTCATAAGCCTCGGGGCCGCGGCTTCGCTGTGGCTTGTCGCGGGCGAGCAGGGCTATACGCTTTTCAGCGTCGGTAATCATAGCCTTAAGCTCCGTTAGCTTATCTTCGATTATAGTCACGTTGCGATCCGTAGTTCCGTCCAGCTCGACGATAAGGGAAGCTACGTCTCGCCGTGCTTGCGCGAGCATGCCGCCTTCGTCGGCGAAGCTACGAAGCTTAGCCTTGAACCAGAGGCTAAAAAAAACGAAAAAAAAGGCCTGGAGCGCGAGGAACAACACGATGTTTTCCATCATCTACCCCGTTATATCGATGTGGCCGCCCAAAGCAGGATCCTTAATGGTTTCTTTGTCCGGCCCGCCCGACTCAGGCTCTTTTTTCTTCTCGCCTTCCTGCGGCGTAGCGGAGGAGCCGTTCTTTTCATCTTTTACCGCCTCAGCGCCTTTCTGATCATCGGTAACGGCCTTGACCGCGCGTGCCGTTTCGTCGTTTTTCTTCTGCACGGCAGCGCCATGGAGCGATTGCTGAAGAACGGCGCCTTCCTTCTCGATGTGCTGCTGCTTGCCCACCCGTTCCATTTGAAGGAACAGGGTCTGAAGATCAATCGGTTTTATGGGCATCGGGCGGCCCCTTCTTAAGGCTTTCGTCCTCTACTTCTTCGTACTTAGTGGTCTTAATCATCATGTTCTCAAGATAGAAGGTAAGGGCCTTGTATTCGCTCTTAATCTCTTCGCGTATGTCCCTGATTACGATCTTGGCGCCTGGGTATATGCGCCCCGATACGCTTACCTTGCCCTTAACTTTGAGATTATTCAGGTAATTCTGCAGGCTGTCATATTCCGCCTTAAGCGCGTCTGCCTCGGAGCCGGCCTCGTCGCGCCGGTGGCTAAGCTCCTCCAGAACCGCTTCCTTTTCCTCGGACAGCGTTTTTCGCTGCCGTTTCATCTCTATGAGGGTGGCTATGTTCTTATCAAGCTCGTCGAGCTGTTTGGCGATGATCTTGAGTTTGGCGTCAAGCTCATCCTGGCGCGACTTGGTTTTCGGATCGCTACCGACTTCAAGTATGGTTTCTGCGCCGCCGGAAGCGCTGCCTATGGTCTTGGCGTTTATCTCTTCGCAGGCGCGATAGCGGCCGCCTATGATGGCGGCATGCTTGCCGCCAGCGCACACGATGCGCCTGTCCGCGGTTACTTCTGAGTTGATGATACTCTGCGTCACTATGACGTTCTCGCCCGCGCTGATTATGGCGTTCTCTATAAATTTGGCCCATATGTTCTTGCCGGCCGTTACGGTGCCCGTGCTCTTGCCCGCTATACCTTGGTGGATGATGATGTCGCCTTCGGCCGAAAGCTCCGCCTTGCCCACGTTGCCGCGTATCTCGATATTGCCCGTGGCCTTTACCGAGAAGCCATCCTCAACGTTGCCGTTGATGATAATGGTGCCGAGGAAAAATTGATTGCCGGTTTTCAGGTCAATATTGCCGGCTATGGTATAGACGGTTTCTACGTTGATCTTGCCGCCTATGTAGGTAGCCTCGCCGTTGACATCGGCAATGATGGTAAGGCCATCTTCGCCGGGGTGTACATTCTTACCCAGCGGCAGGGGTAGATCCTTGCCGTTTTTGGCGGGAAGCATCTTCCCCGTTACGGTGCGTCCTGCTATGCCCTGTTTTGCGGCCACCTTCTTGGCTAGGACCTGACCTTCTACCACGTTCTGCACTAAGTGGAGCTCTTTATAGTCTACCTTGCCGTTCTTCTCTTCTATGTTCAGCTTGGACCGGTCCGTCTCGAATAGGTACTGTATGCGCGCGTCTTCCCCATTCTGGGGCCGCTGGCCCTGGGCGACGAGCACGGGGGTCTTATACACCGGATTGTCTTCCAGGCCCTGCACGACTTCATCGAGTACGCCGAAGACGATTTTGTTGTTGCGCAGATACGCCATGATCACGTCGCGGGAAAGGTCGCAGCCGCCTGGCTGCGGCGGCGTAAGCATAACAGAGCCTTCCATATCCTGAGCGCCTATATCGACGGTCAATAGCGCATCGGCTGCCGGGTTCGGCGTAAAGGAGCCAACGGCCACCCATTCGCCTGTCGCGGCCTTAATCGTCTGCCTAACCAAGTCCTCGCTAAAGTCGTGCACAGCCCTGGCGTGAAGGCGATCGACGGCATGGCGCTCCGTGGCTTTCCTGCCCCTGCCTAATGGGGGGACCACCTTGAGCAAGGCGCCTTCTGGAGCGAGGCGCACGTAGGCCGCGCCGTCTTTATCCTTCTGCACGGCTTGCACGTCAGTGGGTATGTCTATGCCTAATTCGAATTCAGACTGAGGCTTAGTCTCTATGGCTTTCTTCTCAGAGCTCTGGTAGGCGTTGATTTTCCAGGGTTTTTTGCCCACGCCCATAACGCCGATCGTGCCCTTCTCAAGCACCTCGTACTCTATGCGAGCGACCGGACAGTCAAGCTGCACGGCCGCGCTGCGGAGGGCTTCGTCAAGGGTAGAGCCTTCTGTGCTTACCGAACGCTTTTCGCCGTCTTCGTCTAAGTAACGGCGCATGAGTTCCCGTACGGCGTCCAGGCCTATGCGCTCGGCCATGTTAGACGATGCCCCTTCTATAGTTGGTTAACTTTGCCCGTAAGCGTAGGATGGCCTTGGTATGAAGCTGGCTCACCCGTGACTCGGTCACTTCTAGCACCTTGCCTATCTCTTTGAGCGTAAGGTCTTCGTAATAGTAGAGCACGAGCACCTTTTTCTCTTTATCCGGCAATTCCTGTATGGATGCCACGATGACGCGCTTGATTTCTTCCCGCTCCATGACCGAGTCGGGGTTCAGGCTGACCGGGCTCTCTATGCTGTCGGCCACGGTTATTTTCTCGCTCTCGTCGGCTGAGTACCACACGTCGCTGAGCGACATGATGGAGGTGCCCGATATCTTGAGCATGGTCTTGGAAAATTCGTCTTCGGAGAGGCCCATGGAGGCGGCTATCTCGGTATCGGAAGCCGGGCGGCCGAGCTTAGCCTCGATCTGGAGTATGGCTTCCTCCACCTCCCTTGACTTCTGGCGCACGGAACGGGGCACCCAATCGATACTGCGCAACTCGTCGAATATGGCTCCGCGTATACGCGTTACGGCATAGGTCTTGAATTTTACGTTTTTGTCGGGATCGAATTTATCTATGGCATCTATAAGGCCGAATACGCCAAAGCCCACTAAATCGTCGAATTCGACCGATTGCGGCATATTGGCGGCCACCTTGCCTGCTACGTACTTAACCAGAGGGGCATACTGTTTAATAAATGATTCGCGGATCAGCGGATCTTTGTTTTTTTTGTAAGCAGCCCACAGCTCTTCCTCGGTGTGCTGCTCAAGCAGGGGGTTGTTCATCGATAATTACCCTTTCTGGTCCCTGCGCAATAAAGTCTGCACGGCCTTGGCTAAGAGCGCCGGATCCCCTTTATCGCTCCCGGCTGAACCCGACGCGTAGGGGGACGGCGAGCCTGCCACATCATCATTGGTCACAATGTCGCCCGAAGAGGCCACGAAAGAATCGGTAAGGCTGTCTAGGTCGGGAAGCACATCGAGCTCGTCCAAGGCTACCGACGGCCTTGGCCCCATGGGATCGGAAGCGCCCGTAGCGTCGCTATGGAGCAAGAGGCTTTCCGAACGTATATCCTGCACCTCAGTCTCAAGCGTACCGGCCTGTTCTTCGGCCGGACCAGCTGCTGCTATCCTATCTAATGCGCCTATTTGACCAGCTGGCGCTTCCTGGTACTGCATGGCGCCTGACACATCAGGACTAAGCTCCTGCAGGTCTTCAGCTCCGGGCAAGACTATGTTTACCAATCTACCGGTATCCGGCAGGTCACCGGCTTCACCGCTGTCTATAGGAACGCTGCCGTCGAAAAGCTCAGGAAGGAAGCGCTTAAGGAGCATAATAGCCCCAAAACACGCCAAACCGAAGAATACCGCTAACAGGAAGGCCCTGAGCAACAGTATCCCTAGAGGCACTTTTGAGAATATTGCGACAATCGTTGATAGGGCGAAGGCACTTAAGCCCGCCCCGGCGGATAAGCGTACGCTTGGATCCGCCGATCCTATCCCTCCCATATCATGGAAGAGTAAGGTATAAGCGGCTGACTCGTCAAGCTTGAGCTGTAGTATAGCAGAGAAGGAATTATCGTATTAAGCGTCGCTCTGGGCTTCGGTTCAGATATCCTTGCCAAAGAGCTTCTTTATCATGCGGGCAAGGCCATGGTCGCCTTGGAATTCCGTTTTTTCAAGGCGTCCCACGAGGTGCTGCACCGATATGGATGCCTTGCTCTTCGGGTCCTGGATAAGGAAGGGTATCTGCCGTATGACCGAATTGGGCACGATGGGGTCGTCGTATATACAGCCGAGGTACTCCACCTTCAGGTTGAGGAACTGCCCTGAGATGTTGATGATGCGCTCCGCCACCCTACGCCCCTCGGTTACGTTCTTTACGCGGTTAACGACG
The DNA here is from genome assembly GCA_002412825.1 of Spirochaetaceae bacterium UBA5200. Classification (GTDB taxonomy): domain Bacteria; phylum Spirochaetota; class Spirochaetia; order Treponematales; family UBA12059; genus UBA5200. The sequence continues at coordinate 122,684 of DHVU01000017.1, read as the reverse complement.
AGCTTGAGTCCTATATTGAGGTTCTCCACCTCGGTGGCGATAATCTTGATTATGCCGTAAGCATCGGTTATCGCGGTGGGCTCGGGCGTCGTGACTATGATGGCGTCGTCCGCCGCGGCCACGAAGGAGAGCACGTTGCTCGATACGCCGGCGCTCGTGTCTATGATGATGATATCGGCATTGGACAGCGAATAGAGCTCGGTTATGAAGTTCTGGCGCTCTTCTTCCGAGAGATTGGCAATCTTGGAGAAGCCCGAGGCTCCTGCCAGTATCTGAATGCCGTACTCCGTATCGAGCAGTATCTCGCGCATGGTTTTCTGCTTGCGTATTACGTGGTAGAGGTTGTACTTGGGTATCATGTTGAGCATGATGTTCACATTAGCCAAGCCGAGGTCCGCGTCCATGACCACGACGCGCTTACCGAGCCTGGCATAGGCTATGGCCATATTCACGGAGAGGTTTGTCTTGCCTACGCCGCCCTTGCCGCTGGCTACCGCTATTACCCTGGTCTTCTTAACATTCTGGGTGCCCTGAGGCTTGGTCTTCATGAGCTCCCTGAGTTTCTGTGCCTGGTCTTCCATGTGCTACTCCGTATTAGGACCGGGTACGGTCCGCTAACGCGCCGTACCTCTCTTCTAGTTTCGGTCGATTTGGCCTAAAACCTTCGAGATTCATGAGAAATCTCATTGGATGGGCCCGTTCTATGTCTAAGGGCACCTTTTGGCCGTCGGTAAGCCACACCACCGGCTTATCCCTGTCGGCTAGGGCTGAGAGCACATTGCCTACCCTGCCCGTCTCGTCCATTTTGGTAACGACCACGCCGCGGTATCGAAAGGGCTCGAATTGCCGGAATATATCGAGCATATCCTGGGTCTTGGTGGTCGCGGATATGGCAAGGTACACCTCGGCGCCAGGGCCGCAGGCCTCAAGCAATTGCTGCATCTCGGCAAGGCGAACCGCGTCCCTTGGGCTTTTGCCTATGGTATCGACTAAGATGAGATCGGTATCGCGGTGCATGGCTATCGTGGCCTTGAGGTCCTGCGCTGTCTCTACCGAGGATACAGGCAGGCGCATAATGGACGCGTACTTCTCTATCTGCTGCTGCGCGCCTATACGGAAGGTATCGATGGTGATCATGCGTACGTCCTGGGCCTGCAGACCAGCCATGCCCAGGTTGTGTATGGCGGCCAGCTTGGCTATGGTCGTGGTCTTGCCTACGCCCGTTGGCCCTACCAGCACCACGACGCGGGGCCTTGCAGCCCTGCTCTCCGCGGCCACGCTTATGCGATCGCCTATCCACTCGAGCATCCTGTCCTCTACGCTGTCGAAATCATCTAGCTCATCGAGGGAAAATTCGGAACGGGCCTTTGCCAGGAGATCGCTCCGGTAGCTTGCCGAGAAGTCGTTCTGCTCTAAAAGCCCGTCAAGCTCGGCAAGCGTTGGGTGCAGGGCCTCGGCCTGCGCGCCTTTCGTGCCGTTCTCCGTTACGAGGCCCTTAAGCTCGCGCACCTCGCTTAATACTTCCTGCAAGGCGCGCTCTTGGCTTATGCGTTCAAGCAGGCGCTTTTTCTCGTCTTCTACGTCAACGCGCTTCTTCTCGCTCTCGCGCAGCGAATCGTCTTTTACGTAATAGGTTATTTCAACGCCTTCGCGGGCGAACAAGCCCATAATGCCGCCGCTGCGCACGGTACGGTGGCTGAGCACCTGGGCGGCGTCGCCATAACGCGCGCGTATCTTTTCAAGCACTTCGCGGTGGGTGGAGCCCTGTTCTACTAAATACTGCATGCTCTATCCTTCTATCTTTATCTCGCCGACCGCCTCCACCTGGACGTCGGCCGCGATTTCAGGCACCGAAAGCACCACGAGGTCGGGTATCTCTCGCTCGGTACTGGATTTTACCAGCGCGCGCGCCGCTTCCGAGCAGAGCACGAGGGGGAAGAGGCCCTGCTTCTGTATGGCGGCCACAGCGAGCGTAAGGGCCTTTATCCATTGACGCTGCACGGTGGGCTCCAGCGCGGCCAGAGGGCCTGAGGGCGTATCCACCCTGCTGTCTATGATCTTCTGCTCAAGGCCGGGCTCTATGGTGAGCACGCGCAGGGTCTTTTCCTGGTCGGCGAACTGCAGGCAAATCTGCCTGCCAAGAGCTTGCCGCGCCTTCTCCACGAGGAAGCCCACGTCCTTGGTAACCCCTGCGTAATCGGCCAGGGTTTCCAGTATGGCCACGAGGTTTCGTATGGATACCTGCTCGCGCAGGAGTCCCTGCAGCACTTTCTGCATCTCGCCGAGCGACAGGTGTTTCTGCACCTCGTCGGTAACGGCCGGATAGTCCTTGCGCAGGGCTTCGAGCATGCTCTGCACTTCCTGGCGGCCCAGTATTTCCGAAGCGTAACGCTTAATGATCTCGGTAAGGTGGGTAGCCACGATGCTCGGCGCGTCAACAACCGTGTAGCCGGCGCGTTCGGCGCGGTCCCGCGAGGCCTCGGCTATCCATACGGCCGGCAGGCCGAAGGCCGGATCCTTAGTCTTCTCTCCCTGCACTTCCTCGGACACGCCGCCAGGGTTAATCGCCAAGTAGTAGCCAAGGCGTATGACGCCGCGCCCTACCTCCACGCCGCGTATCTTGAAGCAGTACTCGGAAGGCTCAAGGTGCATATTATCAATTATGCGGATACGGGGTACGACAAGGCCCATATCCAGGGCGCTTTCCTTGCGTATACGGGTTACGCGCTCAAGAAGCTCAGCGCCTTTGTCCTTATCCACGAGCGGAATGAGGCCATAGCCCAATTCCAGGCTTATGGGGTCAAGAGGCACGACGGGAGACAGCTCCTGGGGGGTATCGCTCTTCTTGCCCGCGCCTTCGGCGACCTTAAGTTTCTGCTTGTCAGACTCCAGGAGCTGGCTCTTAGAGAGGCGCCAAGCCAGATACGCCATGGCCGAGGCAAGGGGCACGAGCACGTACCAGGGAAAGCCGGGCAACATGGCCATGACGCCAAGGACGCCCGAACCTACCCAGTATATGCGCGCGTTCTGGGTAAATTGCTTGGTTACCTCGGCGCCAAAGGTACCCTGGCTATTAGCCCTGGTAACGATGATACCCGTAGCCGTGGAAACGAGCAGCGCCGGCAGCTGGGATACAAGGCCGTCGCCTATGGTCAAGGCCGTGTAGGTGCTCAAGGCTAATTCGAAGGGCTCATTATGGATAATCATACCCACGACGAAGCCGCCTATAAGGTTTACTACGCTTATGAATATGCCTACGGTAACATTGCCGGACACGAACTTAGACGCGCCGTCCATCTGGCCGAAGAAGTCCACCTCGCGCTGCACATCTTCCTTGCGCCGATGCGCCTCTTCCTCGCTTATAGCTCCTGAGCTGTATTCGGACTCTATGGCCATCTGCTTTACCGGCAGGCCGTCCAGGGTGAAGCGCGCGGCCACTTCGGCTATACGCGTGGCGCCTTTGGTTATGACGATGGCCTGCACGGCGATAATGACGATGAAAATGATGAAGCCTACGACCAAGCCTTCGGTGCCGCTGGCGCCCACGACGAAGGTGCTGAAGGCCCGCACGATCTGACCGTCAAACTTTACGCCCTTGGTAAGTATAAGCCTCGTGGAGCTTATATTGAGAGCCAGGCCAAAAACCGTGGTAACAAGCAGCATGGTGGGGAAAATAGAGAAATCTATGGCCCGCTTGGTATACATGACGATGAGGATGATGAGCACGCTCAAGGCCAGGTTCAGTGACATAAGGGTATCAAGGAGTATGGCGGGAACCGGAATGATGATCATGAGGATGACCGACACGGTACCTATGGCCACGCCGTAATCCGAGATGTTGGTCATGAACGTTTCGCGGAACAGCCGCTTCGTATCGGACATCCTGACTCCTGCCTCTTATGCGCTCATGCTCGCCAGCTTGTCCGCCAGCTTCTTATCGATCTTGGCCACCTGGGCCAGTACGTTGGCTATGGCCTGATAATAATCCTCGGGTACCGGATCCCCTACTTCAACCGCCGCATAGAGGGCCCGCGCCAATGGCCTGTTCTCCACGACGGGCACGCCGTGTTCCTTGGCAAGGGCCCGTATGCGCAGGGCCACCTCGTCCTGCCCCTTGGCGCTTACCGTGGGTACCGCGGACAACTGCGGATTATACTCTATAGCGACGGCGAAATGCGTGGGGTTCGTTACCACTACATCGGCTTTCGGCACGTTTATGGCCATATTTTTTGATAGAATTTCCCGCATGCGCTCGCGCAGCCTGCTCTTTACCTTAGGGTCGCCCTCGAACATCTTGTGTTCTTCTTTTACTTCCTGCTTGGTCATTTTCAGGTTCTTCTTGAACAGGTGCCGCTGGTACAGGTAATCGGGTATGGCCAGGGCAAGCATGAGTATGGCTACCTGTATGATAATGCGCAGGGCTATGGAGCATACCAGTATAGTCGAAGACCATACCGTCGCCGAAAACAGCCGCGACAGCTTGGGAATTTCCGCTATTATATTCAAATACGCTATAACGACGATAATAGTAATCTTAAAAAGGCTCTTTGCCAGGTTGAACAGCCCTTCTCCAGAGAATACCGTTTTCTTAAGGTACTGCCCTATCTTGGGTATGATCTTCTTAATATCCGGCTTGAGCGGCTTCGTGGTAAAGAGAAAGCCCACCTGCAGTATGTTGCCAAAGAGGGCTGATACGACGGCGACGATGGCTACCGGCAGCACCAACTGGGAAAAATACTTGAGGAATTGGCTGCCTAAGAGCGCCATATCCGTGCTCGGGTCTATCTGCACCGCTACGGACAGGAACCAGCGCAGCATATTGCTCAGGGTGCTCAGCATCCAGGGAGCGAATACGGCAAGCGCGAGCACGGGAAGCAACAGGCCTATGGCCCCGGTAAGGTCCTGGCTCTTGGCTACGCGGCCCTCCTCGCGGGCCTTGCGCAGCTTATATTCGGACGGATCCTCGGTCTTACCCTCGTCCTCGGGGGCGAACCACTGCAGATGCATGCGGGAGGGATCGAGCTCAGGATAGCGCTCGTCGCTCATGCGGCCCCGCCCATCATGCGGGATATGCTCTCAAAGCCCGCCTCTACAAGGCCGGCAAAGGCTTCCACCATGAAGGGCATGGCGGTAGCCAGGAGCAAAAAGGCGGTGATGATGGCCAGGGGGAAACCTTCCGTGAGGAGGTTCATCTGCGGGGCGGCCTTGGACAGGAGGCCCATAGTAACCGATATGAGGAGCAGGGTGCCAAAGATAGGAAAGGCCAGGATAAGGGCGTCGCCGAACATGGCGCCAAGGGAGCCCGCCATATAGGCGAACCAGTCCTCGCGATTTATGAGCAGATCCGCCGCGCGCAGCGACATGAAACTCCTCTGTACGCCGATTAAGAATAGTTTTTGAAAGCCGTTCACATTGATAAAAATGAACATGGCAATAAGATTCAAGAATTGACCCACCACGGGTATTTCCGTCTGCGCCAATGGATCATAGGTTTCCGAGGCGCCAAAACCCATCTGGAGCGAGAAGAACTGGCCGGCCGTGGTGAAGGCGGCGTACACGACCGTAAGGAAGAAGCCTATGATAAGGCCTATGAGCGCTTCGCCCGCCACAGCAGCCACATAGGCCGCCGCGCCGTCGGGAGCCACAAAGCCTGCGTCCTTAAGCCAAGGATATACCGCGGCGGCGGCGAACCCGGCTAAGGCCACCTTTGCGGCCTGGGGTATGCCTTCGCCTGAAAGCAAAGGCGCCGTCTCCACCATGGCCAGTATGCGTACCGCGATAAGGAAGAACAGGTCGGCATTCCGAACGAACTCGTCCAACATTGCGGCGCTCCGCCTACCCGGCCATGCCCGGAATCAGGGAGAAGAGGTTTATCGTGTATTCGCCGAGCGTAGCGAACATCCAGCCCGCTAGGAGCGCGAGAACGATCATGATGGCGGCGATCTTTGGCACGAAGGTGAGCGTCTGCTCCTGTATGCTCGTCGTCGCCTGTATAATGCTTACCACCAAACCGACGACTAAGGCGGTTATCAGTATAGGTCCAGCCAGGAGGAGTATTTGCATGATAGCCCCGCTCATAAGGCTGGAAATCTCGCTTATGGTCATGGGCTATACCTCAAGAAGGATTCCACGATCTGCCTCGTCATGAGGCTCCATCCGTCGATAAGCACGAACAATATGAGCTTGAAGGGCATGGATATCATGACAGGCGGCAACATGATCATACCCATGGACATGAGCGTGGAGGCCACCACCATATCGATGATGATAAAGGGTATGAACAGCAGTATGCCTATCTTAAACGCTATAGTCAGCTCATTGAGTATAAAGGCCGGCACCAGTATGTAGGTAGGCACGTCGGCAAGCGACGCGGGCTTGGGCAGGCCGCGCATAGTCATAAATAGCTGTATGTTTTCCGGATTGCTGCGCATCTGGGAATACATAAACAGCCTGAAGGGCTTCTCGGCCTCCCTATAGGCTTCCTCCACGGTAAGCTGCCCTTCGGTCATGGGCACGATAGCCCTGTCATACACCTCGGTAAAGGTAGGCCACATGATGAACAGCGTAAGGAAAAAGGCTATGCCCATGAGCACCTGGCCCGGCGGCACCTGCTGCAGCGACAAGGCGCGCTTAATGAAATCAAGCACGATGGATATGCGGAGGAAACTCGTAAACAGGATAATTATGCTGGGCGCCAGCGACAGTATAGTGAGCAGCAGGAGTAGCTGGAGGCTGAATGCTACTTCTTGTCCCGTCTGGGGCGAACGCACCGACAGGTCCACGAGCGGTATGGCAGAGGGCAAATTAGGAAGGGAAGTCGTGGCTCCGGCCGCGCCGGCAGGAAAATTGCCGCTAGCCGGACGCGCGCTGGGCACGGGCACTTCGCGGGCGCTGTCCGCGGCCGCCGACGGAAAGGGCCGCGTCGTGCTCGTGTCGGTCGCCTGGGCCGAAAGCGCGTTCAGTGCGGCGCTTAGCAGTATGAGGCCGAGGAAGAGGCGAAGGCCATTCGTCGATACACGCTTCATAGCCGCCGCCTAGAACTTCTTAAGCCGGTCGCGCTGCCTGGCGAAAAAATCGCTTGGCGCGGGAGGGCTGCCGCGGCCCTGGCGCTTAGGCTTAAGCAGGGTCGTCAGTATGGTGGAGAAATCCTGGCCCTGGGCTTGCGGCTCCTCGAGAGCCTTAAGCTGCAGGCCGTCTATGAGTTCCTTGTCGTCAAGCTCGGCTATCAGGGAAATGGCGCTATCCGTGGAGCCTATCAGCCAAGCCTTTTGGCCCACCGACGCAACGAGGAGGCTCCTGCCCGGCCCTATGGCCGTGGAGGCTAGCAGCTTGATAGGCGCATCCGGCTGCGATTTTGGCCTGCTCGAACGCTTTAACAGCGCATAGAGGCCGTATATGCAGGCAAGCACCAGGGCAAGCACGAGTAACATTCTGAGCACGTATGGCAATATGGACGTTGATGCCTGAGGGCTTGCCCCGCCCCCAGCCGCTTCGCCAAACAGAAGGGTGGTTTCGTCCACCGGCGCTTGCGCCTCCTGTCCCCACACCCCTGCGGATATGACAAGACAGAAGACCGCTGCGCAGAGCACGCGTACGATCTTTTTCAATTTCCCCTCCGCTTAGCATTGTAACCCAGAAGAAAATGAATGGCAACAAGTGTTTAATAGGGAAGGAATTGAAAAGCCCGGACGAGCTTGATGACCGCCCGGGCAGGAAATCAGCTAAGCTCCGCCATGCGCTCCATGGGCGACACGATCTCGGTTACGCGCACGCCGAAATTTTCGTCGATAACGACGACTTCGCCCTTGGCTATGAGCTTATGGTTCACCAGTATATCCACCGGCTCGCCCGCCAGCTTATCAAGCTCGATTATGGTGCCCTCGCCTATGCCCAGGATATCCTTGATGAGCTTCTTGGTACGTCCGAGCTCAACGGTAAGCTCCATATAGACATCCATGATGAGGCCTATATTGCCGGACTCCTGGCCGCCCCTGCCCATATTTAGGTTGGCGAACTGCACGGGCTGCACGTTGGGTGCCGACATACCCATCATAGGCTGCTGGTACATAGGCTGTTGGTACGCGCCTGGCATCATTCCCCCCATACCGGAGGCTTGCTGCTGCATGCCTCCCATATTCCCCATACCGCCCATGTTGCCGTAGCCCTGCTGCTGTTGCATAGGCTGCTGCTGCTGTTGCTGTTGCATAGGCGCCTGCGCGGGCATGACGCCGGAAGCGCTGGCAATATCCTTGACGAAGGTAAGGGAGAAAATCTCCCACATGCTATAGTTTTCGCTGCCGATGCTGAGCTGATAGTGTATACGGGCAAAATCGCCCGCGGGGAAACGCGCTATGGCCTTGGGGCCGAAGGAGCCGTCGGCGGCCTCCGATTGAATATTGCGGTTGCCCGTCTTCTCGGAGAACAGGGTAATCTGGGTGCCGGTCATTGAAGATACGCATTCGGTTATGGCGGAAATTGCCATTTCGTCCAAATCCGTAAGGGAATCGTCCTTATTGGCCAGCGACGCTATGCGCAGGGCAACGTCCTTGGGCAGGAAGAAGAGATGATCGCCGGGTATGCCGCCTATCATATCCACGCGTACGGCAAGCACTTCATCGGGCAGGGAGGGCAGCATGCCGTCCCTCATCGTTATATCGGCCTTAACCGGGCCGAAGGACACGTCCTGGCCCGTGATCATGGACAGATTCTGAGCCTGGGTGGCTCCTATGGAGTTGAGCATGTCCCTGAACGCGTCCAGCTCCGCGCTAGGCTTGGGGGAGGCTCCGCCTTTGGGAGCTCCGCCCGCGCTCGGATCAAGACCCGCTAAGAGGGAATCAATCTCGTCTTGTGAGAGCGCGCCGTCACTCATAACTTTCCTCACCTTCCGCGGCCAGCTCTTCGAATTCTTCCTGACCGAGCTCTTCTAATCTCTTTACGATTTGAACTGCCATTTTCTTGCCTATAACGCCGGGGCGGCATAGGAATTTCTTCTTGTTTCCAACGTTAAGCACCATGGGGTCGTCGACCCTTACATTGTATAGCCGCACGATATCGCCGAGCATGAGGTTGAGCACGTCGCGCACGGTTACCTGTATCCTGCCTATCTCGGCAATAACCGGAACGTCTATGGTGGACAGCTTCTCTTTAAGGATATTGAGGTTTTCCGTAGTGGCGCCGCGGCGCACCGAGGAGTACCAGTATTGAGCCGAGAGCTTGGATATGATGGGCTCTATGGTCAGGTAGGGTATGCAGAGATTCATCATGCCCTCTACCTCGCCAATCTTGGTCTCGAGGGTAACGAGCACGACCATTTCCGTCGGGGGCACGATCTGCGCAAACTGGGGGTTCACCTCTATCTGCGACAGGCGCGGGCGCAGGTCTATGACCTGAGTCCAGGCTTCGCGCAGGTTGCCCAGTATCTTAACTATGATGCCTTCCATTACCGAATACTCGATATCGGTAAGCTCGCGCGTAAGCTTGGAACCCTCGCCCGCGCCGCCGAAGAGCCGGTCTATGATGGTAAAGGTAACCGAAGGGTCAATTTCAAGGATGATCTGGCCTTTGAGGGGATCCATGCTTACGACGGCCAGGGTGGTGGTCGTAGGTATGGAGCGTATGAATTCCTCATAGGTAAGCTGATCCACGCTGGCTACGTGCACGTTGACGAGTATACGCAGCGAGGCGGACAAGGCTGTAGTGGTAAGGCGAGCGAAGGTCTCGTGCATATTCTGCACGGTGCGCATCTGCTCTTTGGAAAACTTGTCCGGACGCCGGAAATCGTAAATCTTGATCTTCCGGGAATCCGTGGTGGACGTAACGGACTCAAGAGAGCTGTCTCCGGCGTTTATGGCGGTGAGGAGCTGGTCTATCTCATCCTGGGATAGGACTTCGGTCATTCGTTAACTCCGCCTACCATAATGGCATATAAATGCGCTTTTCGCAACGATAAGGCCAAATCTTACATCTGCGTGCGCTTAAAATCCTGGAAATACACGTCTTTCAGCGAAGGCTTGCTTAAAAGCCTGTTCAGGCGCTCCCGTATCTCCTCTTTCAGCATACGCTCGCGCTCAGGCAAAAGCTGGGCTATGGTCTTGGTGCTGAAAAAATTACGCAGATCGTCCTGTATCTGATAGCGCCTCTGGTTAAGCTCGTCGGCCACCTGCTTATCCGTAACCTCATAGGCAAGATTTATCTTGACTATGATGGCCCAGGGCTCTTTGTCTATCGTGTTCGTGCTGATCTGCTCAATACTCGTAAAGGTGGCGTAAATGGGCGTGGTTCCAATGAAATCCTCGCTCGTAGGCACATTGGTCATGGGCTTAGCCTGCTGGTTTAAGAGCCCCACGGTTACCACCACGATGACGACGATGAAGATAACCGCGCCTAAGCCTATGCCTATCCATTTGAGGAGGCCGAGTATAGCTTTGCCGCCGCCTTTGCGCTTGGGCTTCTCGACTATGTCCTGGCTGTCTACAAAATCGGTGTCTTTATCAAATTGGTCGCTCATGGCTTAGCACTCCCCCGCATCATTTATAGATGCCCTTCGTCGAGTATAATGATGTCGACGCGCCTGTTGTACGCGCGGCCTTCTTCGGTTCCGTTGTCCGCTATGGGCACCGTGGCCGCGAAGCCCGCCACCTGGAACCTGTTCTCCGGCGCCCCGAAATCCGTCAGGTAATGCAGAACGTTCAAAGCCCTGGCCGAGGACAGTTCCCAGTTCGAGAACCAAGGGCCCGCGGGGTCGGTCGGCGATTCGTCCGTATGCCCCTCTATGCGGAACTTCCTGCCTGCCAGCTCGTCCGACTTGAGCAGCTCCGCCAGGCGTATGAGCATGGTGCGCGTTTCCTCGATATTGATGTTCGCGCTGGCGGGCCGGAAAAAAGCGTCCGAGGCCAGCGATATCACCAGGCCTCGTTCGTCCGAAGTGATGCGAACCTTGTTCGACCGTATTTCAGGCTGGAAGAGCGATACGGCTTTTTTCTTGGCCGTGGCCAGGAGCCTGCCCCGCTCCATTGACGGCAGGGTGCCTATGGAGTTGCCCAGCTCGGCGAGCTTACCCGCTGACAGGGTATTGCCGCCGGAAGAAGAGCCCATGCCTATGTTGTTTAGGCTGGATATCATCTGGTTTATCTGTATGACGTCCGCATCGGTGGTATCGAACAGTGCCACGAAGAAGCAGAGCAACAGGGTAACCATGTCGCCGTAGGTAACGATCCATTCAGCGAGGCCGCCTAACTCCTGCTTCTTCTTTGCGCGTGCCATAGCTATACCGCCTTAGGCCGCAGGGTGCAGCTCTTCGAGCTTCTTCTGCGCGTCGGGAGAGAGATACGAAGAAAGCTTCATCTGGAGGATGTGGGGGTTGTCTCCCTGCTGTATGGAGAGTATCCCTTCTATGATCATTTCGCGCACCTTGGTCTCAGACGCGTCCTGGCCGGCGAGTTTGCCCATCAGCGGTATGATGAGGAAGTTGGCCATCATGGCGCCGTAATAGGTGGTGATAAGCGCCACGGCCATGTTCGGGCCTATGCGGCTCTTATCCTCGAGGTTTTTCATCATGGCTATAAGGCCCTGTACGGTGCCCAACATGCCCATGCCCGGGGCGAGCTTTGCCCACTGGTCGAGCATCTTAAGCCAACGGCCATGCCGGTCATTCATCTGGTTGAGCTCGGTCTCCAGTATGGTGCGCACCACTTCGGGGTCTACCGAGTCTACGACCATGCGGAGGCCCTTCTTCAT
>DHVU01000017.1:0-110930 GCA_002412825.1 Spirochaetaceae bacterium UBA5200 | reverse complement strand
TCGCCGAAATCGGGCACCTTAAATGCCTTGCCTATGATGCCCCATATAGTCATCATTTCCTTGATGCTGTAGTTCATCATCAAGGCAAAAAACGAGCCGCCTATGGTCATGAGCGCTGACGCGGGGTCGAGGTAGGTGGTTACCACGCCGCCGGAGGCATACATAGAGAGGACTATACAAGCAAAACCGGCCACAATGCCGATTATTGACGCTAAATCCATCCGCTACTCCTCATTCTTGAACGCGCCTATCAGGCGCCTATAGGCGACGATACGCTCTTGTATGGTCTTGATGCTATCTGCCACGATTATGCGCTTACCGGAAAGCATGGTAAGCGTCGTGTCCGGCGTGCGCTCAATATACTCTATCTGGTGGGGGTTTAGCCAGAAGGTTTCGCCATGCAGTTTGCTTACTTCTATCATCGCGCTCTCCTTCGTCATGCCCGGCCAGAGCCATGGTATCAATGCGAGAAAGCCACGGAGGCCTTTACGCCCTCCGTGGCCCGCTCGCGCCTAAGCTTAGCGCTTCAGGCTCAAAAGCTCCTGAAGCATCTGATCGCTGGTCTGTATGGTCTTCGAGTTGGCCTGGAAGCCGCGCTGGGTCACTATCATGTCGGTGAACTGCTCGGCGAGGTCCACGTTGGACATTTCCAGCGTTCCCGCTATGATTTTACCCTTGCCCGCTATGCCTGAGGGCCCTATGTTTGCCATACCCGAGTTGTTCGACTGCATAAAATTAGTCTCGCCGGCCTTCTCCAAACCATTGGGGTTGGTGAAGCTGGCCAGGGCCACCTGGCCTATGGTACGGGTGCTGCCGTTCGAGTACACCGCGGTGATAACGCCCGACTGGTCTATCTTGAAGTTATCCAAATAACCCATGCCGTAGCCGTCCTGCTGGAACACCTTGGTGCTGGAGCTCTCGGCGAACTGGGTAACGCTATTGCGTACCGAACCGGCTACGCCGAGGTTCAGCGAGAAATTCTGGCGCAGCAGCTCACCCTCCGCGCCTGGCGTGCTGTCGGCTACGTCAAAGCCTACGTTGATGGCTATGACGCCTTCTTCGGCGGAGGGGTTGCCCTGGCCGTCTATGGCGCGGCGCAGCGTGCCCAGGTTATCGAACTCGACGACGAACCTGTTGCCTTCCTGAGCCTCGGGGCTTAGTCCGAGAGCGGCGTTGGTGCCCACCGCGGCCTGGGGATCGATAGTGACCGTAGCCTCCCACTGGTTGCTCTGGCCCGGCACCTTGGCAAAGTCCACGCGCAGTATGTGCTCGGTGCCGAAGGAATCGTATACCTTCTCTTCTACCCGCCAGGTATTCTGCCGCACGGTCTCGGCAGCGGCGCCTTCGGGTATCTCGATCAGGCGCTTGTCGAGGTTACAGGCCAGATATACCTGCTCGGTAGCCCTGGCGGGATCCTTAGAGCCCACGGGCACGATCAGGTCATCGAGGGCGCCCGAAGTATTGAGGACCTCTACGCCGTTGATAAGCTGGGCGTTCCAGCCCTGCACCTTGAGTCCGTTGCCGGGGTTTACGAGCGTACCCTCGGCATCGAGGCCGAAGGCGCCGGCGCGGGTGAACATGGTCACGTCGCCCTTGTTGAGAATGAAGAAGCCATTGCCCTGTATGGCCAGGTCGGTCATGACGCCGGTTGTCTGCAGCGAACCCTGCGTGTGTATGGTGTCCACGCTGGCTATGCTCATGCCAAGGCCGATTTCCTTGGGGTTTATACCGCCGACCTCTTCATTGGGCTTGGCCGCGCCGGACATCTGTTGGTACAAAAGGTCCTGAAAGTTCACGCGCCCCTTCTTAAAGCCGGTGGTGTTCACGTTCGCTATGTTGTTACCCAGCACGTCCATGCGCACTTGGTGGTTCTGAAGGCCGGCGACGCCGGAGTACAATGAGCGCATCATATCGGCGCCTCCTTATTCTGCCACGACGGAGACGCGCTCCAGGTCGTAGAATTTTCCGTTTACCATGATGAGAGGATAATCGCCCCGCGTCACCTGCTCCACCCTGCCTGCTATCATTGCCGCCCCATCCTCGATCTGCACGTTCTTGCCGAGCATGCTCTGGGCTTCGCTGGAAGCCAGTACGCCGGATAGCTTGCCGAAGCTGGAGGCCATATTGGTCATCTGCTCCAATGAGGAGAATTGCGCCATCTGGGATATGAACTCGCGATCCTCCATCGGGTTGGTAGGATCCTGGTGCTGCAGCTGGGTAATAAGGATTTTCAAAAAGTCGTCCTTATCGAGTTCGCTCTTGGCAACCTTGCCCTGATTGAGCGCTTTATTAAAGCTGTCTATCTCGAGGCGCGTGCGGGCAAGGTCAGCCGGGCTCAAGTTCATCTGTATATCCATGGAATTCATCCTCCCGTTATACGATCATATTCAAGGCGCCATCGGGGCCGCCGCCGTCCGCCAGCGGCACCGCCGCGTCGAGCTCCCGCAGCCTGGCGCTCCACTGGGGGCTGCCGGGCTCATTGGCCCCGCCGTCCTGCCTGGCGCCGCCCTGCTGCCCGCTGCCGTTCCGCACCTCCACCTCGAGCGACGAAGTCTCGAAGCCGGCTGACGCGAAGGCGTCCTTCAAGGAATCAAGCGACGAGCGGAAAGCCTCTCCGGCCAGGTCCGACTCCACGATGATGCGGCCGCTTATTTGTTTCTCGGCTAATTTCAGCTCAATCTTGACGCCTCCTAGATGCTCAGGCTCAAGTCGCAGCCGAATAAGGCCCAGGTTGCCGTCTTTGAGCACGACTTGCGCCGCGCGCACGAAGTCCGTGGAGTTGGCCCGCAGGCGCTCCGCCAGCACTTCGGAGAAATTGCCGCCGCCCGTTTTCAGCTCTGGTGACTTAGGAAGGGCTTCCGTTTCGCCGCTTTTAGCGCCGGGCCCGTCTAAGCGGCTTAAGGCTGGCGCTTCAACGCGCTCAGGATGAGCGCCGCGAGCGCTTTTCTGCGTTTCCTGGGCGTCCTTGGCATCGATCTTCAAGCGGAGGTCTATGACCGAGTATTTGCCGTCGCTGCCGCGCTTTGCGTCCTTACGAGCGGAAAGCTCGGCAGGCTTCTCGCCCTCGACCGGCGCTTCTGCCTGCTTAGGCGCAGCCTTGACGCTGTCCCTGCCCGAAAGCAGCCCGGGCAGCGCGGCTACGGAAAGGCCAGGATCAAGGGCGCCTTGAGCGTTGCGCTTATTCTTGAGCTTCAAGAGTTCCGCTTTCGCGGCATCAGCGGCTTCTTCGGCAGGGGGAGAGCCGGCTTTGCCAAGGGCGCGCTCTCTGACGGGCTCCTTAGCAAGCTCCTTGCCTAGGATGGGGGCGGCGGGATTTTGCGCGAGGGTTTTAAGCTCAACGCTGTTTTTTTTAAGCGCATTCTTGGTTTCAGCGCCTTCGGTCTTTCCTTCCCGGAGGGAGGCGAGCAGCGCGCCGAAGGGGTTCTTAGCGCCGGAAGCGGCTTTGCCTTTGGCCTTGGAGCCGAATAGGGCGCCCGTTCCGGGATTTTCTTTGGCCGCGCCTAGGCTGGGTACTGGTATCGTCAACATGGACGACGTGCTCCTTTCGCATCGAACACGCGCCCGCTGACGGCTATTCCCTATGGATCGAGCGAGGCGGGCTTGGCGTTCATTTTGCGCTGTAAATCAGCTGCCCGTTGGGGCGGCATGAGCGACAGCCAATAGGACACCACCGATGCCTCGCCGGTCTGGGCGGCAAGCTCTTCTACTGCCCGCAGCAGGTCTATGGCCGTCTGGTCATCTTGGGACCCTAGAATGGCCACGGCTTCCGCGGGAGGCATGCCGGTCAGATAGCGCGCGTTTTGTTCGATGTTCGCCTTTCTATTGTCGTACCGTTCTGCCAAGCTATTAAACGATTTCTCCCGTTCTTCGAGCGCCTTTTGCCGTTCTTCGATTTCCTGGGCCATTGCCTCTATGGTAGCCTCGCGTTCATCGAGGGTCATGGTACGTGCGTCGAGCTCTTGTCGAAGGGCTTCCACGGCCTCAAGCTGCTTAGCGTAGCGTTCGTCATCGAGCAAGGTAGGCGATTCGGCGGGCAGGGCGGAGCCTGTGCGGGTAGGCAGGCCCGCGAGCTGCAAGACTGGGCTGAAGAGGGCCTTAGCGTCTATAAGCCCTAGGAAGTCGAACCAAAAGAGTCCGCCTATGACCAGGGCTATGATGAGTATGAGCATGACGACTACCCTGCCCATTATGCGCTGCTTACCGAATCCGGCCATGCCTAGGACTCCCTCTGTAAATTCATGTTTCGAGCCCTGGCTATAGAGCCCAGGTCATCGAGCGCCTTGGTTTCTTCCAAAGCCGCGGCCTTATAATACGACGTTTCCGCGCGTTCTTTAAGCTTTTCTATCAATTCCTTGGCTTTTGTAGCGGCTATATAGACTTCACGAGCCTTATCGCGCTCCAACTCGGCCATGGCGAGGCTTTTCATGAGCTTATCGCGCTCCTGGCCGAGCCGTAATGCGTAACGCTCGGCCGCCTGGAAATCCCGCGCATGGCCGCCCGGCCTAAAGCGTTCCTTGGCGGCCTGCAGGCTTGCCGAGGCATTGTCCATAAGCGCGTGCTCAAGAGCGGCTACGGCGCCGTTTTTCCGCGACAGGGCAGCCTCGGCTATGCTCTGCTCGTAGGCGCGTACCTCGAGCAGCTTCTCCAGCCGGAAATGGAAGCGTTTCATGCCTCCGACTCCTCGAGCACGGCGCTGAGCTCTTCGTCCGACGTTTGCGCCGCCGCCTTCTTCGCGCTGGCCGCGCGTAAGGCCTCAGCGCTCTCTAGCGGCGTTTTCAGGGCCGCGGCGAAGGCGCTAATCTCGGAAGCCGGAATGGCAATGTTGGCGATATCGCCGAGCCGCTTGATGGTCTCGGTTATAGGCGCCTTTTCCGTTATGCCCTGAATAAGGAAATCCTCTATGGCCTGGCGCTTGGCTATGGCCTCGTCTATGGCGGCGTTGGTGCCCTTAACGTAGGCGCCTATATTGATCATATCCTCGGACTCGTCGTAGGTGGCCATGAGCCTGCGCACTATGCCTATGGCCTTCTGCGTAAGCGGGCCGGTTACCGACTGGGTAAGCCGCGATATGGATTTAAGCACGTCTATGGCCGGAAAATGGGAACGTTCGCCGAGCCTGCGGGACAGGACGACGTGGCCGTCCAGTATGCCCCGCACCGTATCGGCTATGGGCTCGTCCATATCGTCGCCGTCCACCAGTATGGTGTAGATGCCCGTAATGGAGCCCTTATGCGAGGTGCCCGAGCGCTCGAGGAGCTTAGGCAGCGAATCGAATACGCTGGGCGTATAGCCGCGGGTAGCCGGCGGCTCGCCTATGGCCAGGCCTATTTCGCGCTGGGCCCTTGCGAAACGGGTTACCGAATCGAAGAGCAGCATGACGTCCAGGCCCTGGTCGCGGAAGTATTCCGCCACCGCCGTAGCCACGTACGCGCCCCGTAGCCGCGCCAGGGGCGGGGTATCCGAGGTGGATACGATGACGACCGAGCGGGAGAGCCCTTCCTCGCCAAGGTCATTCTCTATGAATTCGCGTACTTCCCTGCCGCGTTCGCCTATGAGGGCTATAACGTTAACGTCCGCGTTGGTGTTGCGGGCTATCATGCCAAGCAGGGTGGATTTTCCCACGCCTGAGCCGGCGAATATGCCCATGCGCTGCCCTCGGCCTATGGGCACAAGCCCATCAAGAGCGCGCACGCCGCTTACCATACGGGTACGTATGCGCTGCCTGGTCATGGCGTCAGGCGATGTGGAGGCAGCCGGATAATACACTGATGAGGCTATATCGCCCTTGCCGTCGGCGGGGCGGCCCATGGAATCCAGGGTACGTCCAAGCAGCTTGTCCGATACGGGCACGCGCAAAAGCTCGCCGGTGGCTATGACCGTACAGCCAAGCTCTATGCCGTCGAGCACCGAATAGGCCATAAGCTGCACGGTATCGCCGCGCAGGCCCGCCACTTCCGCCCACGCGGTCTTGCCCAGGCGCGGAATCAGTATCTGGCACACTTCGCCCACGACGGCCTGCGGCCCGCGGCTCTCCACGAGCAGACCCTGCACCTTGGTAACCTTGCCGGTATACTTGATGGGGTCTACTGTTTCAAGGGCGTCGAGGTACTTGCCGATTAAGTCCATGGCTACTGAGCCTTACCGCGCGCCTTGATAGGCGATATATCGAGTATCTTTTCTTCCAGCTCGTGGAGCTGGCTCTGTATGCGCGCGTCTATCTCGCCGAAGTCCGTCTCTATGACGCAGCCGCCTCGGTCGATGGCGGAATCCTCCACCACGGTTATGCGCTTGGCGTTCTCGGCCAGTTCCACGAAGTCCTTGGCGTGGTCGCTAGCCAGCTGAAGGTCCGCGAGGTTAACCTTGATAATTACGTCGCTCCTGGTCTTGAGCTTGCGCAGGGCCTGGGCTATGTTCGATATGACCACGTTCTTCTGGTTCTCGGATATGGTCTTGACTACCTTGCGGGCTATGAGCAGCACGAGTTCCACGATCTGGCCCTCGGTCTGCTCCAATATCTCCGAGCGCTTGTCCATGGCGCGCTCGAGTATCACATGAATGCGGTTCACGAGGCGCTCCACCTCGTTCTTGCCTTCCTTGAAGCCGTCCTCGCGCCCCTGGTCCCAGCCCTTCTTGTGGGCATCCTTGGTAACCTCGTCCACCCGTGCCCGTGCCTGGGCCTCCATGGCCTGTATCTTGGCCTCGGCCTCGGCCAATGCACGCTCGGCGGCGTCTTCGGCCTCACGGCGTATCTTCAAGGCCTGGTCGTTCTTGCGCTTCACTTCCTCGAAGGCGGTGGACTCGGCCTTTGCGACGATGGACTGTGCCTCGGCGCGGGCGGCGGCCACCATGGCCTCTTTTTCCTGCTCCCAGCGTTCCTTGAACAGCTCCGCCTCGCGCATAAGGTCGTCGGCCGTAGGGCCTAGATAGTCGAGTACGGGAGGGGCTTCCTCGACTTCCAGGTCCTCCGCCTTTGAGCCCGGCGCGTTCAGCACGAAGGTGCTGCCGAGGCGGATGATTTCCTGTGGCCTAAAAACGGTCTTTGCCATCGCGGCGCTTCCTTATTGAATCAATTGATCGTCTTCGCCGCGGGCGATGATGATCTCGCCGGTGTCTTCCAGGTGGCGGATGACCGCGACGATTTTTTGCTGGGCCTCTTCAACGTCTTTAATGCGCACGGGCCCCATGTATTCCATATCTTCCTTGAGAGCCTGAGCCGCGCGCTTGGATACGTTCTGGAATACCTTTTCCTGCACTTCCTGATCCACGCCCTTTAAGGCGCGGGTAAGGTCCTGCGTATCCACCTCGCGTATAACCTTCTGGATAGAGCGGTTGTCCAGCATGACGATGTCCTCGAACACGAACATCTTCTTCTTGATTTCCTCGGCCAGCTCCGGATTCTCCTCTTCAAGGGCCTCGAGTATGCCCTTCTCCGTGGTGCGGTCGGCAAGGTTGAGTATTTCCACGATGGCGTCCACGCCGCCTGCGGCGGTGTAGTCCTCGCTGGACAGGGTGGACAGCTTCTTTTCTAGCACGCGCTCTACCTCCCGCAATACCTCAGGCGAGGTGCGGTCCATCATGGCTATGCGCTTGGCTACGTCGGACTGGTTTTCCTTGGGCAGCTTGGTCAGGATGTAGCTGGCCTTGTTAGGCTCCAAGTAGGCCAGGATGAGGGCTATGGTCTGCGGATGCTCGGTCTGTATGAAGTTGAGCAGGTTGGCCGGGTCGGTGCGGCGTATGAAGTCGAAGGGCCGCACCTGTAGGCTGCTCGTCAGCCTGTTGATGATATCGATGGCTTTCTGGGAGCCCAGGGACTTCTCCAGAAGCTCCCGTGCGTAGTCTATGCCGCCTGAGGATATGAACTCGCTGGCCATCATGAGTTCCTGGAACTCCATGAGGACGGCGTCCTTAAGGTCGGGCTCCACGTTCTCAAGCCGCGCTATCTCGAAGGTAAGGGTCTCTATCTCATCCTCGCGCAGGTGCTTGAATATCTCGCTTGAAATCTCGGAGCCGAGGGTTATGAGAAAAATGGCGGCTTTTTGTCTGCCGTTGAGATCCTTGGCGCTTTTGGGCTTTTTGCCCGGGGTCGCCGAAGATCCGGCGCCCGTGGGCTTGCCTTTAGCTGGCGCGGCTTGAGCCATGGCTTATTCCTCCCTGAGCCAGGTGCGTATGAGCTGAGCTACGTCCTCGGGATGCTCCTTAGCCATGTTGATCGCGTGCTCCTGGAGATCCAAGCGCTTGCGCTCTTCCACGGACATGGACACCTCGATATTCTGCTCCTCCGCCTGGCGTATGGCGTTCTCTCTGAGCATCTGCTGCTCGAGAGCCCTCTTCTCCTCAGAAATGCGGCGCCTGCGCTCGAGCTCCCTGGACACCAGGCGGAACACGATGAAGGACACCAGCAGGAACGCAAGGCCTATGAGCGAATAGAGAACGACGCGGCGCAATTGCTGGGCGCGCAGGAATTCCGCGTCCTCGGCTTTAAACTGACTCGACCGGTCGAACTGTATATTCCGCACCGTAACCGAATCGCCGCGCATGCGGTCGTAGCCTATGGCGTCGCGTATGAGCGCGGCGGCGGAATCCAGCTCAGGCTGGGCTATGCTTTCGTACTCACGTTCTATGCCGCCATCGGCCTTCACTTCCGGCTGTCCCTTGTCATTATACTTCCATTTCCATACGCCGTCGATATTAACCGACACGGTTACCCTATCCATCTTAGGAGAGCTTTCCTCGACGGTATTGCGCTTATTCAACGCCTCGTTCTCTATGACATAGGTTTCCGTCGCCTTGCCTACCATATTCTGCAGATCCTTGTAGGCGGGGGCGGTCTGCCCCTCCATGCCGGCGGGGCCTTCGGGGTTGAAGCCGGTACCCTGGTACTCGTAGCTCTTGCGCTCCGTGGAAAGCCGTACGCTGGGGCTTATGGAGGAGTCGTCGTAGGGCGTGAGCGGATTGTCGGGCTTGAGCGTGAAGGGGAAATGCTCCACCGTCTCCACGGCCTTCTTGCTCATGTCCATATCTATCTTGATGTTGAGGTCGCGTACGCGGTCTGCGGTGTATATCTGCTGCAGGGCCCTGAGTACGGCCGCCCTGTAGTAGGCTTCCTGGCGCTGGATAAGGAGCTGCTCGCGCTTGGTTAGCTCAAGGCGGTCAAAGTTGGCCAGGCCCGCGAAATCATTGAGCACGATACCGTTCTGGTCGGTGATAACGATATTCTCGTCAGTAAGGCCGCTTACCGCGAACTTGATGATCTTCTGTATGCCCTCAAGCTGCTTGCGATTGTTGGCTATATCGGAGCCGGGCTTGGGGTAGAGTATGACGCTGGCGGTCACCGGCTTCTGATCCTGCGTAAAAAGCTTATCCTCGGGTATCTCAATAACCACATTGGCGCGATCCACCGCGTCTATAGACTCGATGTGCCTGGTCACTTCCTGGATAATGGCCCTGCGCAGGTTCACGTTGCGCTCAAAGTCGGTAGTCGTGAAGCGGTCTACCGAGAATACGTCCCAGAGCGAGGTACCCTTGGGTATTAAATCTTCCCTCAGGAGCACGGACACGGCCCGCGAGCGCGTCTCCAGGTCCTTCACGTAGAGGATATTGCCCTCGGCTATGGTGAAGTCTATGCCTTCCGAGTCCAGGCGGTTGGTAATAAGCCGCAGCTCATCGTCGCTCTTTATTGGCGTATTTATGAGCCGTAGCTGCGTAGGGGCTCCCGACACCGTAAAGAGCAGTACTATGCCCACCACGGCCGCGAGTATGACAGCGATCAATATGAGCTTTTGGGGCAAGCCCCAGGAAGCCCATAGGCTCTTGAGCCTTTCCAAGCTCTTCTTTAACCATTCGTTCATGTTCCCCCTCCCAGAAGAACGAACGATAGGGATGCCCCGAAAGGCATCGTCCATCAATTCGCGTGTTTTTAAGGTAGCGGCTATAGCCAGGCTATGCCGTCAGGGCGCAGCGCTACCTCGTGTTTATGAGATCCTTCCAAGCCCGCACGACGCGGTCTAAGACGGTCCTGGTTATATTGAGCGACATATTGGCCTTAGCCATAGCCACGGTAACGTCGTGGGCTTCTATGGCATTAGGATCTATGAGGAAGGTCTCGATGGCGCCTGAGGCGTCCATCTGATCCTTGTTTACCCCATCTAAAGCCTTGAGCATGGCGCTCTCAAAGCTCGCAGCACTGAGTTCCTCGGCATTCTCTTGACCCAAGCCCTGAAGCAGGCTCGAGCTAGGGCTTAGCTTAGCTAAGGATCGGGCCGTGGTGGAGCGCTCGACGAGGCTATTGGCGGAGAACGAGCCTATGGAGCTGGATGCAAATTCTATGGCCATGACGATTACCTGCCTATCTCCAAGGCCTTGAGGAACATGGCCTTGGCGCCGTTTATGATAGCCGCGTTCGCTTCGTAGGCTCGGGAAGCGGCAATGAGATCCACCATTTCAGTGACGATATTCACGTTGGGGTATTCCACGTAGTCCTTCATGGGGCCGGTCTTTATGGCGTCCGGATGCGTTGGGTCATACACGTAACGGGCTGCCGTGGAGGTATCCTTCTGCACCTCGTTCACGCGCACGCCATTGCCAGCGCCGCCGTCCCACTGGTCGGGAAGAAAGGGCAGCCTGAAATACGGCGTGTCCACGATGGGCTCGAGCACCACGCGCGAGCGCTTGTACGCGCCGCCTTCGGGCGTGCGCGTGGTATTGGCGTTGGCTATATTGTCGGCTATGACGTCCTGCCGCAGCCGCTCGGCCGTCATGCCCGTGGACGCTATGTTGATCGCCGTAAACATTCCCATGGTTTAGTCTCCCCCTAGCCTATTTCAGGACCTGGCTTACCTGATTGAACTCGTAGGCCGTGGCCTGGGTCATCATGGTATAGCGAAGCTGGTTTAAGAGCGCTTCGTTAAACTCTTCTTCCGCGTTCACGTTATTGCCGTTGTTCTTCTCGGTGGACAGGTAATCGAGCACCCTGCGCGGCTCTATGCTGCGCCAGTCCACCGGATTGTAGTTGCTCCTGTGCCGCGGGTCGCTCGTCTGAAGCTCCACCTTGGGCCGAGAACCCTCGGTATCGATGGCCCGCTTGAGAAAAGACTCAAAATTGATGGAGGAGCGCTTGAAATTCGGCACGTCCGCGTTGGCTATGTTGTTGGCTATGACCCCGTGCCTGAGCGTGGACACGTCCATGCTGCGCTGGAGTAGCTCAACTGACCGTCCGAACGACGTATTCTCGAACATTCATGCCCCCTTAAGGCCGACCTTACGCGCCTCATCTATCTATATCGGCCCGTTTAGGCCCCGGGTTTACCCGTTACGTAGCTAGGCGCTTCCCGCCTAGCGTTGCGCTCATCCAAGCTGCCTAGCGCGCGGCCCTTACAATATGAACTTTGCCAGGTCTTCGCTCTCGAACACGCCCTTGAAGCGGCCGTCCACGAACGCAGGCGTTATTTCCACCCGCGTGCCGCGCAGCTCAGGCGCGTCGAAGGACAACTCCTCTAAGAGGCGCTCCATAACGGTATGCAGGCGGCGCGCGCCTATGTTCTCGGTGCGGCTGTTCGCGCGCTCCGCTATGGAAGCCAGCCTATCCACCGAGCCTTCGGCAAAGATAAGCTCGACGCCCTCGGTCGAAAGCAGCTGCTGATACTGGGTAACCAGCGCGTTTTCAGGCTCCGTCAGTATGCGCTTAAAATCAGACGCGGACAGGGCTTCCAGCTCCACCCGTATAGGAAAGCGCCCCTGCAGTTCCGGTATGAGGTCCGTGGGCTTAGACACATTGAAAGCGCCCGCGGCGATAAAAAGTATGTGCGTGGTGTCTACCACGCCGTATTTCGTACTTACCTTGCTGCCTTCCACTATGGGCAGTATGTCGCGCTGAACGCCCTCGCGGGATACGTCCATGCCGCCCGACTTGCCTTCTCGCGTAGCTATCTTGTCCATCTCGTCTATAAAGATAATGCCCGACTGCTCCACCCGCTCCCGCGCCTCAGCGCTGGCGCGCTCCTTGTCCACGAGGCGTTCGGATTCTTCCTCAAGGAGTACGCGGCGGGCTTCCTTGAGCGGCAGGGACTTCTTTTTCTTCTTGCCGCCGAAGATATTTGCCAGGCCGGAGAAGGCGGATTCAAGCTCTTCCATCTGCTGGCCGGCGAATATCTCTATGGCGGGGGACGCGCTGGCGTTTACCTGCAGCTCCACCATCTTGTCTTCAAGGCTGCCTGCCTTGAGCATGGCCCGGAATTTCTCCCTGGTATCGCTCGCCGCGCCGGGTAGCGCGGGCGGCACGATGAGCGTAGCGCCAGAAGGCTCGGGCTTGGGGCCAATACCCGGCAGGAGCAGGTCAAGGAGCCGCTCCTCAACGCGGCGTTCGGCGTCGGCCTGCACGGCCATGGCCATCTCTTCCATTACCATGCGATATCCTGCGGCCATAAGATCGCGCACCATGGACTCCACGTCGCGGCCCACGTAGCCTACCTCGGTGTACTTGGTGGCCTCCACCTTGATGAATGGAGCGCCGCATAGCTTGGCTAAGCGCCTGGCTATCTCGGTCTTGCCCACGCCGGTAGGGCCTATCATGAGGATATTCTTAGGCGCTATTTCCTCGCGCTGGGCCTCGGGCAGGCATTTGCGGCGCAGGCGATTGCGCAGGGCGACGGCAACGGCGCGCTTAGCCTTAAGCTGGCCTATGATATGCCGGTCCAGTTCTTCCACTATGCGCTTAGGCGTGAATACCGCAAAATCCTCGTTCACGGCAATTCCTCCACCATGACGCGGTCATTAGTATAAATACATATGCCGCCGGCTATATTGAGGCTGCGCTTGGCTATGTCCGCGGCGGAGAGCTGGCTCTTGCGAGAAAGCTGCTTATCGCTGTCCAGGTAGGCGAGAGCCGCGGCGTATGCGTAGGGGCCTCCCGAGCCTATGGCTATGACATCCTCGGCGGGCTCGATAACGTCGCCGGTGCCCGAGAGCAGGAGGATCTTTTCCTTGTCCGCCACGAGCAGGAGCGCCTCGAGCTTACGGAGCATCTTGTCGGTACGCCAATCCTTGGCCAGCTCAACGGCGGAACGGGTAAGGTCGCCCGAGTATTCCTTAAGCTTGGCTTCGAAATGCTCAAGGAGGGTAAAGGCGTCGGCCGTAGCGCCCGCGAAGCCGGCGAGCACCGTGCCGTCGTGTATCTTGCGTACCTTGCGGGCGTTGCTCTTCATGACCGTCGCGCCCATGGTTACCTGGCCATCGCCCGCCATGGCTATACGGCCGTCTTTTTTCACCGCTATGATCGTGGTTGATCGTATTCTCATCGCGTATCCTCCGATGCTGAAGCCGTGGTCGTATGCGCGGGCCGTTTGGCCGCGTGCGGGTGGGCGCGCTCGTATACCGAGCGCAGCCGTTCTATATCGACATGGGTATATACCTGGGTGGTGGATATGCTCTCGTGGCCGAGCATGGCCTGCACGCTCCGTATGTCCGCGCCTCTGCCGACGAGGTGCGTGGCGAAAGAATGCCTAAAGCCGTGCGGCGACAGGCGCTTGCGCACGCCGAGCCTGAGCGCGTAACGCTCTATAATCCAGGCTATGCCGCGCTCGGTTATCTTTGCCCCCCGCGCGTTCAGGAATAGCCAGGGGCAGGCGCGCTCGGCCTTGAGCTTTGCCTGCCTGAAGGCCAGCCAGGTCTTCAGGGCTTCGCGGGCGGGCTCGGAGAGGAAGACCACGCGCTCCTTGGCTCCTTTGCCCCGCACGCGTATCTTACCCGCCTTCAGGTCCAGCGCCTCTAAGGTCATACCGGTCATCTCAGATACGCGGCAGCCCGTGCTGTAGAGCGTCTCAAAGAGCGCACGGTCGCGCGCGGCTCCGTAATCGTCGCCTTCGGCCGATGCAATGAAGGCGGCCATCTCGTCCTCGAACAGGAACTCAGGCAGCTTGCGCGCGCCGGGTATGCTCTCTACGTCGCGGGCGGGGTTGGACTCGGCCTTGCCGTAGCGTACGAGGTAGCGGTAGAGGCCCTTAACGGCGGACAAGGCGCGGTTTACCGAAGCGGATGCGTAGCCGGACTTTACCATGCCCGCGACGAAGGCCTGCAGGTCGCTGGCAAGTGCCGCTTCGGGCGTAACGCCTTGGCGGAGGCAGGAAGCCTCAAACAGCGTAAGGTCCTCGCGATACGATGCCACGGTACGCGCGGAGAGCGAGCGTACCGCCGACAGATACGCCAGATAGTCCTCAATCGTCGGCGACATGCTCGTCCTCCTGGCTATGGAGGTAATCGCAGGCCGGATTGATGCAGGCCTTGTACGAACCCTTCTTTTTGTCGAAGCGCTCCACGAGGAACCAGGAGCATTTGGGGCAGTAGCTATTCGTAGGCTTATAGTAGGTGATGAAGTCGCATTCCGGATAGCGGGAACAGCCGTAGAATTCGCGGCCCTTGCCGGTAGCCTTGCGCCTCGCCACGATTTCGCCCGTGCAGTCGGGCCTCGGGCAGCGGGCCAGCGCTATGCTCTTGGTATTGCGGCATTCGGGAAAGCCCGTGCAGGCAAGGAAGAAACCGAAGCGGCCGAGCTTTTTTACCATGGGCTTGCCGCATTTTTCGCATACCTTATCAGTAGCCTCGTCCAGGCTGCCGCGGAAACTCTGCAGGGTTTCCATGATCTCGTCTATGCGGCTCTTAAAGGGGCCGTAGAATTCCTTAAGCGCTACCACCCAGTCGCGCTTTGATTCCTCAACCTCATCGAGCATGTTTTCCATGCCGGCGGTAAAGCCCGCGTCCACCACATTGGGAAAGGACTCGACCAGTATTTCATTGATCATGCGGCCCAAGGTCGTAGGCACGAGCTGGCGGTTCTCCCTGGTAACGTAATAGCGCTCGAGCAGCACCGATATGATGGGCGCGTAGGTGGAGGGCCTTCCTATGCCTTTTTCTTCAAGCATCTTAATGATGGACGCGTCGGTGAAGCGGGAAGGCCCCTGGGTAAAATGCTGCTCGGGCCGATAGCCCTCAAGCTTGAGTTCCTCGCCCACGGACAAGTCGGGCAGTATGCTGTCCTTGTCCTCTTTGGTGGCAAGGAGCTTGATTACTTTATAGAAGCCCTTTTCCACTACGCGCGAGGCGTTCACCCTAAACATGGCCTGGCCCGCCGTAACGTCCATGGCGCTGGAGCGCACCCTGGCAGGGTTCATCTGGCTGGCCACGAAGCGCTCCCAGATAATGGTATAGAGCTTTAGCTGATCCTTGTTCAGGTGTTCTTTCATGGCATCGGGACTGTAGTCCAGCATGGTGGGCCGAATAGCCTCATGCGCGTCCTGGGCCTTCTTATCGGTGGCATACGCCACGGGCTCGGCGGGCAGCTCGGCGGGATAATGCTTGCCAAGGTAATCGCGGAGCTCGTGCAAGGCCAGGTCGGATATACGCACCGAGTCGGTACGCATATAGGTGATGAGTCCTATGCGGGTGCTGCCTATATTAATGCCCTCGTAGAGCTGCTGGGCTATCTGCATGGTCTTCTTCGAGGTAAAGCCCAGGCGGTTCGCGGCCGTCTGCTGCAGCTTGCTCGTGGTAAAGGGGGGCTTGGGGCGCACGAGCTTCTCGCTTTCGCGCATATCGGCCACCACGCAGGGGGCAGCGCCTACCGCGTCCATGATGGCTCGCACTTCCGCCTCGTTCTTGAGTGCGACCTTGTCGCCTTTGTAGCTGACGAGGTCGCCGGTAAAGCTGTAGCGGCCCTTCTTAAAATCGGCCTCGAGGCTCCAGTACTCTTCTGGAATGAAGGACTCTACTTCCTTTTCGCGCTCGCATATGAGCCGCAAAGCCACGGACTGAACCCTGCCTGCCGACAGCCCGTTCTTCACTTTCTTCCACAACAGGGGAGACAGGTAGTAACCCACGATACGGTCGAGCACGCGGCGGGCCTTCTGCGCGTTTACCTTGTCTTCGTCGAGTTCGTGCGGATCCTTTACCGCGTCGCGTATGGCCTGGGGCGTTATTTCATTGAACACGATGCGGCGTATGGGCAAGCCCTCGTTTTTAGCCTCGATGGCGTTCCCGATATGGTAGGCTATGGCCTCGCCTTCGCGGTCATTATCAGAGGCTAAGAGCACGCGATCTGACTTCTTCGCGTATTTCTGCAACTCCTTAAGGAGCTTGGCCTTGCCGCGTATGGTAAGATACTCGGGCACGAAATCGTGCTCAACGTCGACGCCGAGCCTGGACTTGGGCAGATCGATAAGGTGGCCCATAGAGGCGAGCACTACGTATTTGGATCCAAGGTACTTCTCTATGGTCTTTGCCTTGGCGGGCGATTCTACGATAACCAGCGTGGTTTTCGCAGCGCTCCCGGACTTCTTGGTCCGCTTTTTCGTCGTGGTCTTTTCGCTCGCCATAGCTTCTAGCTCCTCATCGTTGCATAAAATCGTGCTATATGAAGGCCGCGGTCAGTACCGCAGGCCTACTATCCTTAGTTTACGCCCGGCCATTTACGCACGGGCCGCGCAGTAAAAAACGCAGGCGCTTTGCCGCCAATCGTCCGCTATATCCTCAAAACGCTCCACGGCTACGGCGCCATCCTCATAGAGCCGGTCGGAACCCGCCGAGCGTGGCCCCTTAAGCGTCGCCTTGGCCACGAACAGGTCGCGTCCCTCTTCCAGGGCAAAATCGGCGCTTATAAGCGCGCCCGAACCCGCGGGCGCCTCGACCACCACGGTAGAGCGGCACAGGCCCGCGATTATGCGGTTCCGCTCGGGGAAGGTCCAGCGCGACGGAGGCGTACCCGGAGGGTACTCCGATATAAGCCCTCCGCCTGCCGCTACCATGCGCGCCGCCAAATCCTTGTTCGACAGCGGATATACGCAATCAACGCCGCGGCCGAGCACCGCGAAGGTGCTCCCGCCGCCGGAAAGGGCGCCGCGGTGCGCGGCGGAATCTATCCCCCGCGCCAGGCCCGATATGAGCGCCACGCCGGCGCGCGCCGCGCCGGCTGCTATAGTCGCGGCGGCTTCCAGGCCCCTGCCGGTAGGATAGCGGGTACCCACGACCGCCAGGGATGGACTTTCCTGGCTAGGCAGCCTGCCCCGCACATAGAGCATGAAGGGCGGCCTGGCCGTCTCCCGGAGCAACACCGGATAATCGGGGTCAAAGAACGAATACGCCCTCGTGCCGGTGGCGGCCAACCAGGCTTCGTCGCGCAGAGCCTCGTCTTCTAGCCGCCGCGGCTCCCATTTTACGTCGCGGTGCCTTCTGCCGCACAGGCCTTCAAGGTCGGCAAGCGTTAGCTCGCATAGTTCAGCGTCAAGGGCGTCAGCCACCAGTATGCGCTCCCTGGCCGATAGAAAGGGCGAGCGGGCTAAGGCTAGGAGCCTCAGTGCCGGCCGTTCAGGAACCATAGAGCTCGTCCAAAATTTGCTTTTTATTATCTGAGGCTTGTTTCTTCTTTTCCTCTATCGTCGTGAAGCGTATGGCGCTGTCATAGGCGTCCACCGCTTCCTGTAGCCTGCCTGCCCCATAGAGCGAACGGCCAAGCAGCAGGAAGCCGTCGGCGTCGCGGGTGGATATGGCAAGAAAACGCTGCGCCATGACGACGGCCGCTTCATAATTCTCAAGCTCAAAGGAATAGAGCACCGCTAGCGCGTAGAGAGAGCGGGTATTCCTGTCGTTCAAGTCGATGGATTCCAGGTAAGCGCCTTCGGCGGCACGCAGCCAGGCCTCGCGGCTCGCGGCGCCGCCGCCAAGCTCGGCGCTCGCGCTGCGCGAAAGGAAGGAAGCCGACAGCCCGGCCACGTAGTAGAGGCCGGAATTGTCCGGATAGTAGCGCAGGGCTTTCAAAGCCGCCTCGTAGGCGTCGCCGAACAGCCCCTGCTCCATCAGGCGTACGGCCAGGAGGCGCCAATACCCCGCCTGACGCTCCATGGCGCTCACGGTGCGCTCAACTTCCGCGCGGTATTGGTTGATAGCGGCCTTGAGCTCTTCAACGCTGGAAGGCGGGGCGTTCTTCATGGAACGTGATTCCAAGTCGAACATGCGCTCTAGGAAATTTTTGTCTTCGCCGCTGGAGCACGAGGAAAGGGTCAGCGCCAGGAGAGCAGCGAGGGTCAGTCCGATAACCATAAAGAGCCGATGGCGTTTAATCATGGCGAACCTCCGTCTAAACCTACGCCCGCAACGGCGGCCGCGCTTGCGAGCGCGGGCAGGGCCTCGTACTCGTCCTCGTCCGCCAGGCGGCGGGGAAAGAATTCTTCATGGGTACGCGCCAGGGCCAGCGCGTCCACGTGGGTATATATCTGGGTGGTTGCTATATCGGCATGGCCTAAGAGCTCCTGTACGGTACGCAGATCGGCCCCGCCGGCGAGCAGGTGGGTGGCGAAGGAGTGCCGCAGGGTGTGCGGCTTACCAGCCACGCCGCTGGCCAGGCGCAGCTCGTCGAAGCGTTTCCACACGCCTTTGCGCGATATGCCCTTACCCGAGCGGTTAAGGAACACGCGGTCGTTACGAGGCCCCTTCTCTAAAAGGGGGCGAGCCTCTTCAAGGTAACGCTTGAGCCAAGCATACGCAGTCTCGCCAAAGGGAATGATGCGCTCCTTGCGCCGCTTGCCCATGACCCGGATGATGCGCTCCTTAAGGTAGAGCATATCGAAGCTGAGCGTAGCGGCCTCCGTTATGCGCAGGCCGCAGGAATAGATGAGTTCGAAGAGGGCGCGGTCGCGAAGGCCGCCGGGCGAGGATATATCTATGGCGTCGAGCATTACGTTCACTTCTTCGGGCTTGAACACATCGGGCAGCGAGCGCTCCTGTCGGGGGGACTCCAGGAGCTCGGTAGGATCGTCGCTGCGCAGGCCTTCAAGCCTGAGGAATTTAAAGAAGCCCCGCAAGCCCGATACTATACGCGCCAGGGTGCGGGCGGATATGCCGCCTACGCGCCGCGCTACCAGGTATTCCAGCAGCTGGGCGCTCGAAAGGGTGGCAAAGCCGTAGCCGCGCTCGAGAAGCCAAGCCTCGAGGGCGCGGAGCTCCCGTATATAGGCATCGAGGGTGAGGGGTGAACGACGGCGCGCGGCGAGGAGCCAAGCGCCATACTTGTCGATGATATCCCTACCGGCCACGGCCTTAGGCCTCGCTCCCCTGCCCAACGGGCCTGCGCTCGCGCAGCACGGTGGGTATATCCAGTTCGTCGCCGTCGTTGCGCGCCATGAGGTAGCTTTTGCCTCGCGGCTCTACTATGGTGCGCCATTCGTCGCTGGATATGAAGTCGTCCAATTCTTTGGAAGATTCCTTGCGCGGCGCGGCGCCGGCAACGCTCGGGCGAATGGAGCGGGAAAAATCGGTGGCTATGACCGTTACGCTTACCTCGTCGCCTGAGTCGGGATTCTCGACGAGGCCGGATATGACCATGGCCTCGGGATCGGCGCTGGCCGTCACGATGGAAATGATCTCTTCAAACTCAGAGAGGGTAAAGTTGTCGCCGCCCGTAACGTTTACCAGTATGTTCTTGGCGCCGTCTATGCGCGCGTCCTCGAGCAGGGGATTGGAAACGGCTTTCTCGGCGGCCTCGACCGCGCGGTTGTCGCCGCTTGCCCTGCCCACTCCCATGATGGCGTCGCCCTTGCCGCGCATGACCGTGCTTACGTCGGCAAAGTCTATATTTATCTCGCCGGGTATGGTGATCAGGTCGGATATGCCCTGAACGCCTTGGCGCAGCACGTCGTCGGCGAGCACGAAGGCCTCGCGTATGGGCGTGCGTTTTTCCACGATCTTCATAAGGTGCTGGTTGGGTATGACGATGAGCGTATCCACCGCCTGCCTGAGCTTCTCTATGCCCTCTTCGGCCAGGCGCATCTTTACCTTGCCTTCGAAGGAAAAGGGCTTGGTGACCACGGCTACGGTCAACGCGCCGAGTTCCTTGGCCACCTGCGCTATGATAGGCGCGGAGCCGGTGCCGGTGCCGCCGCCCATGCCCGCGGTTATGAATACCATATCCGCCCCGCGCAGGGCGTCGGCTATCGTTTCGCGATCTTCCAGCGCTGATTTCTCGCCTATTTCAGGATTGCCGCCGGCCCCCAGGCCGTGCGTTACCTTAGCGCCGAGCCCCAGCTTTACCGCGGCCTTGGAACGGTCAAGGGCCTGCAGGTCGGTGTTGGCTATGATGAACTCGACGTTCCTAAGGCCCTCTAGTATCATCCTGTTGACGGCGTTAGAGCCGCCGCCCCCAGCGCCTATTACCTTAATGACCGTGGCGCTGCTGGCCCCGGCATTGTCCCGCAAGAAATCGGCCTGTTCTGCCTGCCGCTCCGAACGCTTATACGCGTCGCTCTCTTCTACCAATCGTAACGTCATCGTGCCCTCCCCCATGGCGTTCATTCTTAGCTAGTCCGGGCCTGGCGTGTCAGCGCCGACCTCGTCCTTTATTGTTATTCAGCCCTTGCCCGCTCAAAAAGCCTCAGGCTCCTTGAGCGGACCGGCATCGGTTCCAAAACGAAATAAACAAGCGCGGCTTAAAAAAACTCCTTGAGCCAGCCGCGCAGCTTCTCTCCTAAGCCTTCGGTCCTGGGCTTAGCGCTCTCGGCGCTCCTGCCGCGCGACTCCGCGGGAGGCGGACCCATGCGCTCGGCGCCTAGCTGCACGAGCCCGACTGCGGTCGAGAACAGCGGGTTGCGGTACTCCTCCACCATGCCGCCCAATACCGAGGGCGAGCCCACCCGCACCGGCAGTCCGAATACCTCGTAAGCCAAATCCGCGGCTCCCGGCATGAGCGCGCCGCCGCCGGTAAGCACTACGCCGCCCTTTATAAGGCGCCAGTGGCCCATCTGTTCCACGCGCTCGCGCACGAGGCGGTATATCTCCTCCATGCGCGGCTGTATGACGCCCGCCACTTTGGCTCGCGGCAGCTCCTGCGGAGAACGCCCGCCTACGCCGGGTATGATCACGTAATCGTCGAGCTCCACCTGCGGCAGGTAGCAGCAGCCTGAATCGCGCTTGATGCGCTCGGCGGCGTCCATGGGTATGTTGAGTATGATGGACAGGTCGTTGGTAACCTGGGCGCCGCCTACCCCTACGCTCGCGCTGAAATACGGCGCGCCGTCGGAATAGACGAGCACGTCCGTGGTACCGCCGCCTAAGTCCACGAGCAGGCAGCCAAGCTCCTTCTCGTCGGGGCTTAACACCGCGCGGGAAGAGGCAAGGCTCTGCAATATGAGGCCCGATGCCTTAAAGCCGGACCGGTTCACGCAGCGCACCAGGTTCTGCGCGCTCGTTACCGAGCCGGTTATGATATGCACTTCCGCCTCGAGCCGCACGCCTATCATATCCAAAGGGTTGCGTATGCCTTTCTGGTCGTCGACGATAAAGGTCTGCGGTATGACGTGGAGCACCTCGCGGTCCATGGGTATGACCACGGCGCGCGCCGCCTCTATGACGCGATCCACGTCGTCCTGGCATATCTCGCGGCCCTTGCCGGTTACCGCCACGACGCCCCGGGAATTGATGCCTTCCACGTTCGCGCCGGCGACGCCTACGAAGCATTCCTTTACCTCGCGGCCCGACATGAGCTCTGCCGCCTCCACCGCCTTAGTTATAGACAGGAGGGTGGCTTCTATATTGACGACGACGCCCTTGCGGAGGCCGGTGCTCGGAGCCTGTCCAACGCCGGTGATTTCGAGGATGCCGTTTTCATTGTATTCGCCGATTACGGCGCAGGTCTTTGACGTGCCTATGTCAAGACCGACTATCAGATGGTCACCCAGAGACGGCCTCCTTTAATGTGTATACGTAGGTATCGGAGCGGAAATCCAGTTCAAGTATGTTAGGAGCCAAGCCGCGGGCGTACATAACGTCCAGCACGAGCATCATGGACTTGAGCAGTTCGGCGTTCAAGACGGGCTTGATGCGCACGGGCAAGCGATAATTGGAGGGATAGAGCAGCGCCTCGGGCAGGGAACCCTCCCGCGCTATCATGCGTATTTCCGATACGGCGCTTAGGAGGCCGGGATCGCTTGCTTTAAGCTCCGCTATTGATGCCAAGAGCTGAGGGAAGGGAGCGCCCAGGCGCATACCGTAGCGCAGCCCCCGTATTTCCACGCCCGATATGACCGGCAGTTCGCTCGCTCCGGCCATATCGCCCGCAGGAGCGAAGAGCACGCCTTCGGCGTCCACGCAGTGGGCCTCAAGGCGCCCGCTGGCTGCGCGCGCGTATATGAGCGCTACCGGCTTGCGCTCGCTCAGGTCGAGGTACAAGGCGTTCGGGAAGAGCTTCTTTACCCGTACCTTCGCAATGCGGGGATGAGCGGCAAGGCTCGCGGCCAGGGCCGCCTCGTCCAGCGAGAACCAGTTTGCGCCAGGATCCAGGCCAGCCCAGGAGAGAAGCTCATCGCCGCTTAGGCTGCCCGGTCGCGCCAGCTCGGCCCGGGTTACCCGGCTCAAGGGCAGGGCCAGCCCCAGGATAGCGCTTATGACGAGCCCAAGAACAAGGCTGGTGCCGAGTATCACCTTAAAGGGACTGGCATTGCCGGCGACCCGAGCCGACAGCTCGGCTCGAGCGGCGCTTGAGCGAGGGGCATGAGCGCTCGACAACGAACCGCGCTCGAGCTTCTGACTTTCAGGCCAGCGATAGTTCTTATCGGGCAGGGCGTAATCAGTCATTGCTTGTCCGCCCTTCATGCCGCGCGTCTGCGCGCTGTTCTCTGGATACGGCGTAGATAAAGCCCGACGCTATGACTACCGACAGCAACGCGGAGCCGCCTGAAGAGAAAAGGGGCAGCGGCATGCCGGTAGCCGGCACGGCGCCTACCGCTACCAATATATTGATGAGGGTCTGAAGGCCAAGATAGAAGGCCATGCCGAAGGCAAGATAGGAACGGTAGCTGTCTGCAGCCCCGAAGGATGCCCGTATGGCTCGGTAGAGTATAAAAGCCCATAGTAAGATGAACACGAGAACGCCGATGAAGCCGGTTTCCTCCGCCCAGGCGGAGAAAATAAAATCGGACAGAACTAAGGGTATGCTCCTTAACTTGAGGCTCCCCTGCCCTATGCCCCTGCCCCACAGGCCGCCTGCCCGTATCGCCTTGATCGAACCGTTCACCTGGTAGGACAGATCAGCAGGATCGAAACGCGGAGCCAAAAAGCCCACGACGCGCTTGAGCCTATAGTCGCTGGTAAGCACGGTCAGGGCTAACAGGGGCAGGCCAACGCTGCTTGCGGCCGCGAAAAAGATAAGGGGGACCTTGGCTATCCAGAACATGCAGAGAGCTATACCCGCCAGTATGATGGCGGTGGAAAAGTCGTTTTGAAACAGCACTATGGCAATGCCCAGGCCGATGAGGAGAAGCGGAGGCAGTACGCCGCGCATTATGTCATTGAGCCGCTCTTCCTTCTTAGCCAGTATGTGCGCCAGGTAGAGTACTAGGGCCGGCTTAAAAAGCTCAGAAGGCTGAAAGCTCAGCGAGCCGAAGCCAAACCAGCGAGAAGCCCCGTTTTTTACTATGCCAAGGCCGGGTATAAAAGGCAGCACGAGCAGGGCGATGCTCAGCAGGACCACAGGGCCAGCCAAGGACCGCCAAAAGCTGAGCGGCACCATAGCTATGACCATGAAGGCGGCCGCCGCGGGCAGCAGCCACAGAGCCTGCCTGAGGGCAAAATAGGAAGCGCCGCGCCCCAGAGCGAGGGCGTAGCCGTAGGATGCGGAATAAAGATGGGCGAGCCCCAGCCCGGCGGCCAGCACCAGCGCCCCGAGCAGGGCACCGTCGCCTTTCGAACGCCCTAAGGGTCGTTCCATAGAAAACGCGTCGCTCATTCCGCTCCCTTACTGAATCTTCAACGTAGAGAGGGCTATAATCGCGAACAGCCCGCCCAGTATCCAAAAACGCATGACTACCTTGGTCTCTTTCCACCCGCTCAGTTCAAAATGATGATGCAACGGCGCCATGCGGAATACCCGCTTGCCCTTCGTGGCCTTGAAGTACATGACCTGCACGATGACGGACAGCTCTTCCAGGATAAAAACGCCGCCTATGATGAAGAGCAGCACTTCTTTCTTTACGACGATGGCCAGTATTGATAAGACGCCGCCTAGGCTCAGCGAGCCCGCATCGCCCATGAACACCTCGGCCGGATGGGCGTTGAACCACAGGAAACCCACGCAGGCTCCTAATAGGGCAAGCACGAACACGGTCAGTTCGCCTGAACCGCGTATGAAAGGTATACCCAGGTACTCCGACCAATCCGCGCGGCCCGACAGGTAGGTGATGATGCCCAGGGCTATGACGGCCATGATAACGAGGCCCGTTGCCAGGCCGTCCAAGCCGTCTGACAGGTTCACGGCGTTGGACCAGCCCATGATGTATATAACGGCCAAGGGTATCCACGCTATTCCTAAGTCGGCTACCGGATTCTTAAAAAAAGGAAGATAGAGGAGCGTGGTCTCCGGCGTGCGCGATAGATAGAGGGCAAGCACGACGGCGAGCGACACGAGGAATTGCCCGATGAGTTTAGCCTTGGCCGACAGCCCGTCTGAAGTCTTACGCCTAATCTTAAGCCAATCGTCCAGGAAACCGACAAAGCCCAGACCCAACATGCCGCCTAAGCATATCCACACATAGCGGTTATCAAGATCCACCCATAATATGGTAGCCGTGGTAACGGCGGCCAGTATGAGAAGGCCGCCCATCGTGGGGGTGCCCGTCTTAACGAGATGACTCTCAGGCCCGTCCAAGCGTACGGATTGGCCGAACTTTACTTCCCTAAGCTTAGCTATAATGACGGGGCCAAAGAGAAAGGCTATGAGCAGCGCGCTTACCGCGGCGTAGGCAGATCTGAAGGTAAGGTAGCGAAAAACATTCAAGGGGGTAAAATACTTTACCAGCGGATACAGCCACTCAAGAAACATGGGTCCCTCCGAAATCCTTTATGAGGTCTACGAGGCGCTCAAGGGCCATGGATCTGCTGGCTTTTAGCAGCACCGTATCGCCCTCGCGAAGCAGTCTGTTGAACGCGGCCGCCATTGCGTCAAAGTCGCTAAAATGGCGCAGCTCGCCGGAAAAAGAAGCGTCCTTAGCCGCCTGGTAGGCGCTGAGGGCTTCCTCGCCATAGAAAATCAGGATATCGGCCTTGGAGCTCGCCGCCCGCCTACCCAGCCCGCGGTGCGCTGATTCGCTCTCGTCGCCCAGTTCCTTCATGGAGCCCAGCACGTATATACGCCTGCCCGGCACGTCCGCGTCATCGCAGAACGAGAGCGCCGCGATCATGCTTTCCGCGTTGGCGTTGTAGCAGTCGTTTACCACGGTAACGCCGCCGCGTAAAAGCTGGGAACGCCCCGACAGGGGCTGAATGGCCTCCAGGCCGCGGCGTACGTCTTCAGGACTCGCGCCGTAGAGCGTAGCGGCCTGTATGGCGGCCAGGGCATTCAACAGGTTGTGGGAGCCTGGAAGGGCGAGCCTGCAGCTCAGGCCTGCGTAGCTGAGCTCCCAGCCCTCCAGGCCCAGGCTGCGCGCTCCGCCGAAGCCGTCTAGCGAGCGCTGGCCGAAGCACAGGCCGCGCCCTTGGATATCGCTGAGCAAGAAATCGCGAAAATCGTCGTCTTCATGGACGATGAGGGTCTGGGAGCCGGTAAAGCGCGAGCATATCTTCTTCTTCTCGTCGGCTATGCCCTGGCGCGTACCGCCGAGCATGCCTATATGCGCGCTGCCTATATTGTTGATGATGGCGCAGTCGGGCTCGTACGCGGCGGCAAGGACATCCATCTCGCCTACGCGGTTAATGCCGAGTTCGAATACGGCCAGCTCATGCTCGGGGCGTATAAGGAAGAGCGAGGCAGGAAGGCCAATTTCAGAATTGAGGTTGCCCGGATTTTTGACGACCCTGCGCGATTGGCTCAGTATGGATGCTAGCAATTCTTTGACTGTCGTCTTGCCCGAGGATCCGGTGACGCCAAGTCGTATAAGGCCGGGGAAGAGGGCGCGCCAGGCGCCGGCGGCCCGCTGCAGGGCAGCCAGGGTATCGGTAGCGCATATAAGGGCGGGATTCGTAGCGCCGGCGGGCCTGCTTCCTAGCCAGGCGTCCAATGCCGCGCGTCCTACGCTATCGTACCAGGCATGGGATACCAGCAGGGCTCCAGCGCCGGACTCGGCGGCGGACAGGGCATAATCGTGCCCGTCCACCCGCTCGCCCTTAAGCGCTACGAACAAAGACCCGGGGCCGGCGGAACGCGAATCGGTTTCCACCCGCTCAAGGCTATGTTCGGAGTCTCTTTGTAGTTCCGCGCCCGCTGCGGCGGCGAACCATGCTGGGCTAAAGCCCCCCGCCCTGTTCGGCATCCCGTTTCTCCCCTCCTGGCAATACCAGGATCCTCAAGGTCTTGGCCGGGCTTACCATATGGTAACCCTCGGCCTCTTCCATGGACTGGCTCACCCTTTGACGGGAACCGGCCACGGCTATATTGGCAAGGAGTTTTCGGTTTTCCTCGATCCATTCCGACTGGGCGGCTTCGAGCCGCTTAATCTCCGCGCTTGCGGCATAATAGCGGCCGCTTTGCGCCGCTACCAGGAACAGGGCGAGGGGTATGGATAGGAGCATGCACAGGGTCAAAAAGCGCTTCATCAAAATACCTTCCGTGTCAGTACGCGGCTTTAGCCACCCTAAGCTTGGCGCTGCGGGAAGCGGGATTGGCCGCAACCTCGTCCTCGGCCGGCTCTACGGGCTTTTTTGTAAGGACGATGATGCCGCGCTTACCCTCTATTTGAGGTATCGGCGCAGCAGGCCCGTTCCTATACTTGTCCCGCACCGGTTTGACGGCGCGCTCGCGGAAAGCAAGCTTGACGATGCGATCTTCCAGGGAATGGAAGCTTATAGCGCCGAGTATGCCGCCTGGCGCCAGGCACTCGATAGCGTCCTCGATGGCGCGGCTTATCCTGCCGAGCTCGTCATTGACCGCTATGCGTAGGGCCTGAAAGCTCCGCGTAGCCGGGTGAACCCTGCCGTAGCGCATTTTTGGCGGTACGGAAGATTTTATCAGCTCTGCAAGCCTCTTGGCGGATTCTATGGGCGCCGCATTCCTCTCCCGCACTATAGTGTCAGCTATAGAGCGGGCAAAGGGCTCCTCCCCGTATTCTGCTAGGATTCTGGCAAGTTCGCGCGCATCGAGTTCGTTCACGAGGTCTGAAGCGGTCCTCCCAGTTGAAGGATCCAGGCGCATATCCAGGGCCTCGTCGCCCTGCATGCTGAATCCCCGCTTCGCTTCCCGGAAATGATACATGGAAACGCCAAAATCGAAGAGAATTAACCCCGGGCGCTCCTTCACGCCCCGAAATTCCTTAAAAAACTCATCAAAGAACGCATGCACGAAGCTCGTCCGCCCCTCGTAGGGCGCAAGGCGGGCCTTTGCCATAGCCTGCATTTCGGGGTCGGCATCGACGCCCAATACCCGCAGGCCGGGGTATTTCTCCAGAAAGGCTGTGGAATGCCCGGCTAAGCCCTGGGTAGCATCCACCATGAGGCAATCGGGGCTCGGGGGCACCAGGTAGGCCAGGCTTTCCCTGAGCAATACCGGTACATGGAATCCTTCCACGGCTCCAACCATCCTTATAGGTTCTGTATGTTCAAGCTCTCGGACGCCGCGGCGAACTCGGCCTCGGTAGCGTCCAGCCACTGCTTATACGTATCCGCGTCCCAAATCTCAAGCCGGTTCGTTATGCCCAGCACGACGCAATCCTTATTCAAGGAAGCGTACTCCCGCAGGCTCTGCGGTACGGCTATACGGCCGGCCTTATCTATCTCCACTTCCTGGGCCGGCGCAATGATCCGCCTTTGTATAATGCGCGCCTGCTGGTGGAAAAGGCTGGTGGAAGAAAAGATCTGATCGGAAAGCGCTGTCCAGCGCTCAGGCGTGAACAGCCACAGGCATTTATCCAGGCCCTGGGTAACGACCAGCACGTTCGTCGACAAACCTGCCCTGAGTTTTACCGGCAGAGATATTCTTCCCTTGTCGTCGAGGGTGTTCCTGAACTCCCCAGTTATCAAGTCCATGCCACTAGTTCCCTTTTTCTCCCACTTTTTCCCACCTGATGACTATATACTACCCCAACGGCCCACCTTGTCAACGAAACAGCGAGTACAGAAATTACTCGACAGAATCATTTTTAGAGAATAGTACTAAACATTTGTGTAGTGGTGCCGATTTTGTCGGGGATTACGCTCACTTTCATGGACTAGCGGCGCTATTTAATGGGTATTGCGACGGGCTGCCGGGCTCTGTACAATCCGATTATGACCATAGAAACGCACTGGCTCGTCTACCCCGATGGGGAGCGGCAGGAGACTGATAGGGTACTGCGCATGAACGATATCGTGGATATGAACGGTAATCCCCTGCCCCTGCCGCCGCCCACCGATAGGATGATAGCGTACCGGCTCTATAAGATGAGGCGGGTGGAGGAGCGGGGCGAGCTGGATCTATTGTTCTACCTTGAACTGATACCCGCCTGGGAACTAGCGTCTATGATGCGCTAGGCCCCTACGCGGGAAAGACATAGAGATCGGGCAGCTTATGTACCTTTGCCAGGGAAAAGCTGCGTACCGCTTCGGCGTCCGCGGGCAGCTCAAGTTCAAGGAAATGCGACAAGGCGTCGAAACCGCCTAAGCTGGCCGTTATGGTAAAGCTGAAGCGCTTTTTCTCTCCTCCGCTAACGGCGGCCACGGGCGCAGGCCAGAATATAAAGGTGCCCGCGGTATTCTTCACCATGGGATAGGGGTTCTGCCAGTTGGCGTCTATCATGGCTACCAGCCCTTCGTCGCTGTGTAATTCTATAGTGCCAGCGGCTATGGGCTCAAAGTTGTTGCCGTTAAACAGGCGGCCCATGATGGGCGGCAGATTGTACACGGGCCCGCTTGCCTGCTGCTGCTCGACATGCTTGGCGCCATGGCTATGATACGGCCGCGGGGAGCTGTTTATCTTAGCCCAGGCCTCACGCACTAATGATACGACGTCTGCCGTCTTTTGAAGCTTTTCCTGGTAATCCTGCTCGCTGTAGGCAACGCCCCTGCCCGATATCACGTACTCGGGCTTAAGCCTGTTGAGCACATAGCAGGCCACGTCAAGTCTGCACTGGTCGCAAGTGCACCAGCTGCTCGTGCTCCCCTTCTGTTCCGCGTCGAATAGCTCGTGTACCGTGGCTTTTACGTAGTCTTCCATCAGGTTGCGGATATCCATAACGCTTCCTCCAGCTGTACCGGGCTTGCTGCCTCTTAGTAGTGTATCGATTTATGCTGTTTCCGCAAGCCACAAAGTCCTATATACGCGTACATGAAGGATAATCATGTTGATACGATGGGGCGTTACGGTTGATACTACAGCGTTGTGATTACCGTTCGCATACAAAGAGCTCGCGGCGCCGCCGGCCGCGCGGCCCTTTTACGGCAAAGGCTAGCCCGTAGCGTCCTCCTGCTTGCCCTGGCCGTCGCTTCATGCGCGCGTCCTGCTCCGGCTCCCCAGGCGCAAGCCGCCGATACAGGCGCAGGCGGCCCGGTTGAGTCCGGTAGCGCCGGCGAGCCTCGGCCCCTCAATTTGCGATCCGGGCCGGTCGTCGCGAAACGGCCAACGGTAGCTCAAGCAGCGGCCAGCCTTGCGGGACATGATCGCTTTCTTGTGCTTGGAGATGGCCCCCGTATACCGGCCTCAGATTTTCTTATAGGCGCCCTAAGCGCAAGCGAGGCGGATGAGCGCCTGGCGCCGTTTACCCTGCTCCGCGCGGGCATGGCCGAGCAATCATTGGACCCGAAGGCTTTTTCCCCGGGCATTGGGCGTATAGCGGCGCTCGTATTCGGCGAGGCGTACTCCAAGGCTAAGGCCGTTGAGGAGCTGCGCCTGGGCCTGCCAAGAGCGGCGGACGGAGGGCTCGCGCTGCGCTTTAGGTTTTTAGGCGCCGAGGTATCCGCTCTTGGCGAGGCTATACTACAGAGCGATGCGGGCGGCAACTGGCTGATAGAGCACTTCGAGCTGGATAGGGACGCGCTCTCCCTTCCGCGGCAAAGAGTTGAAGACTGGGAGCCGCCACTAGCGTTCTATCCTTAAGCGCGCGATACTACGAAGCAAGGTGTTAATCATATGGCCATATTAGTTAAGAGCATAGAACGGGAATTCCTTCTTAATACCGCCATGCGCGAGCGGGCTTCGCTCATTATGGTTGCCGGCGGCGGCGAATGGAACGTGCTGATAAGCGCGGTGAACAGAGCGAGCCTGACGGTGAGCCACGCGGCGCCGCTTGCCCTGCTGCACAAGGGCAAGACCCTGGACTTCCGCTACAATGTGCGCGGACAAACCATAGCCTTTAAGGCGCGCATACTGGAGCCTGGCGACAAAACCGTCATCGTATCCATGCCGGATGCCGTATATAAGAACCTATCGCGCCGCTACGCGCGCCTTGCGCCTCCGGGAGACCTGGCCGTGTCATTCTCCTTCTCAGGCGAGCGCTACGACTTGGACTTTCCTCAGAGCCAGGCCTACCATGCGCCGGGCGACGACTACCTGGCCCCCGGTTTTAATCCCGCCGACCTGCGCGGCATGATGGCGGAGTTCGAGCAAAAAGCGTCGGGCCTTGCTAGCGAGCGCGGCGTGGTCATGTACAAGAATAAGAAGCCTGAAGGCCCGATAGAACTGCTTGCCGCAGCCACGGGCAGGGCGTTTTATATGCCGAACGTCTTTGCGGGCTTGCCCCTGACCGATCCCTTCTCGGACCGCACCATACTGACTAAAGACGATTTTCTCGATTACTTCTTAGGAAACGGCATAGAAAAGGATTTTGCCCTCGACGAGGTGGTGCGCGTGGAACGCTCACGGCGCAATCTAGGCATTCAGTCCGAGCTGCTCGTGCCCATACTGTTCCAGGATTACGCCATAGGCTACGTGAGCCTCATTAATAGGCAGGCGGGCATGCCGCCTTTCGACCTGCGCATCGTGGAAACCTTTACCGCCTTCGCGCGAGCTCTATCCTGGTCGCTCAAGCTGCACGGCTATTTCAAGGACGCGCCAACCCTCGGCGATCAATATAAGACCGAGGTGCTGGACGTGTCGGCGGGGGGCCTGCTCTTCGCCTGCAGGGATCAGCGCCTCATCAGCGCGCTCAAGGAGAATATGCCCGTAAGCGTGCGAATACAGGCCCGCCGTCGCGCGGTGGAGGCCTCAGGCACCATACGCAGGCATTTCGCGGGAGGCGAGGAAGGCTACTTCGGCATTGAGTTTGCCCTCATGGAGCCCGAGGACTTCCGTTTCCTGTTTGAGTACCTCTATGGGCGGCCGTTTACCGACGAGGACGCCGATTCCATAGAAGGCGTGCGCATCCTGAGGCCTTGAGGCTGAGGCCTGCTAGGGGCCTCAGGCCTGACGAGAGGGAACCTTAGGCTATGGCGTGCTTTTTCTGCGGAAACTTCTTGAGCATGGCCACGGCGTTGCGCTTGTTGTTGAACACGAAGCCGCCGTTCCAGTACTCGAGCGCGGCGAACAGCGCGTTGCCGCCGTCATTGTCGTCGCTCTTTAGGGTGCGGAATGATACGAAGTCAGCCAGCTTCTCAAAGTCCTGTTCAGAGAGGATCTCAAGGCGCTTGCGGTTAAAATCATTCCATTTTTCCAGATCCTTGAAGCCGTCGCCCTCGTCCTGTACGATCAGGTGCGCATGGGTGGAATCGAAGGAATACCATACGCGTACCTTCTTCTCAGGCTTGCACTGATTGCCGTGCTTGACGGCGTTCTTGATAACCTCGCTGATCTGCTGTTCAAGAAGGTTGATTTCCTTGATCTCTAACGGGGCGGACTGCACGATGAGCAGGGTAAAATAACGGATCTGGCGATAGTCCGAGGGAAACTCCTTATACAGAAGCCCCGTTTTATCGAACAGAGGATTGTTTTCGTCTACCCTAATCTCGTGTATTTCGCTTAAGTATGTTTTTTCGGCCATGGGAATCCTTCCTTA
Organism: Spirochaetaceae bacterium UBA5200; assembly: GCA_002412825.1. Taxonomy (GTDB): domain Bacteria; phylum Spirochaetota; class Spirochaetia; order Treponematales; family UBA12059; genus UBA5200. The sequence continues at coordinate 79,011 of DHVU01000017.1, read as the reverse complement.
ATCGTCCATCTGCTGGATGGCTTCCTCGATGCTATTCGTGATCGGGAAGTAACCCATGAGCTTAGTAAGCTCGATAACCTTCTTAACGGAACCATGTATATTGGTGATGATAAGCCTAAAATTCATCTTCTTGATGGTTGAGCAGATGTATATAAGCGCACCTATGCCGCTCGAATCGATATAATCCACGTTCTCCAGGTTGATTATGAAATGCTCAACTTTTTTTTCGAGCATCTTCATGACCAATTCCTTGAGCTTGTATGAGTTATACAAGTCCATTTCCCCGTTTACGTCGATTATATAGTTGTCTCCGCTCTTCCGGATCTTGAGCTCCATGCCTGCGCTCCTTCCGCTATATCTTCATTTTGAGTACGAGAACCGTCTGGTCGTCGTGCTGGCGAACCTCGCCGACAAAGGCGGACAGGTCGCTCTTAATCTTAGCTACAATATCCTTTGGCGCAAGGTCACGATTCTTTATTACCACCTGCGAGAGCCCTTTCCGGCCATATTGCTTGCCCTGTTCGTTCATCGCCTCGACTATACCGTCAGTGTACATAACGAGTATATCCCCGTCAGCGAGCCTCAAGGCCTTGCGCGCGTATTCAGTGCCACGCTCGACGCCTATAGGCACGCTCTTTATGTCGAGGGTTTCGAGGGTATCGCTGGCCCGCCTGTATAAGAGCAAGGCCTGATGGGAAGCGTTGGCGTATTCCACCTCTCCGGTCATGGTATTGACCGCCACGATGCTGAGCGTGGCGTAATGATCGAGATCTATCTTGCCGGTTATGCCCTTGTTAACCCAATTGAGCACGGTGGCTATATCTTTGTTGGTATTGGTAATAAGATGCAGGATAGCCCTGATCATGACCATGATGAGGGCGGCGGACACGCCCTTGCCCGCCACGTCGCCTATTACGCACACGACGCGCTCGGACCGGGTCTGAATGATGTCGAAATAGTCGCCCGATACGCCGCGGGCGGGCAGGCTGAAGGCGCCGAGCCCGAGCCCGGGGAACTGCGGTATCTTCTTGGGTATTATGCTGCGCTGGATGTCGGCCGCAATATCGGCTGACTGTTCTAGGCCGCTCTGCTCATTGGCCTTGATAAAGGTAAAGTAATTGCTTACCGCCAGGGTACCAAAGTTGGCAAGGAGTTTGCACCGGTCGAACTCTTCCTCGCTAAAGGGTCGGCCGCGGTCTTTGCGCAGCACCGAGGCCACGCCTATGATCTTGTCCTCCACCATAAGCGGAACGGCGATGAATGATGAAAGCCGCAGGTAGTCTTCCTCGCCGTTCACCACGATGCGGGCATCCGCGCTCACATCGGGTATATAGATATTCTTGCCGGTCTTGGCCACGTCGCCGAACACGCCTTCGCCGAGCCTAAACTGTATGTGCTTCATGAACGACTCGACGCGGTTAGCCTTGCGCGGCAGGCTCTCAGGCAGGCTCACCGGCGGCGGATAGCTGCCGCTGTAGGTTTTGCACACGATAAGGTCTTCAAACTCGTCGACGAGGAATATAACGCCGCCATCGGCCCCCGTTTCAGCCACCATGGCGTCATTCAGGCTTTTAAGCACTTCCTCGGTGGAGAAGTCGCGCCTGAATGCGGTACCGGTATTCAAAAAGAGGTTATAAAGCGAGTCTATGGAGCTTTCATAGTAGTTCACGGCGGACAGTATCTGGCTGTCGTGCAGGCTCAACGCGGCCAGGGCGCCTGCTATATACCAGCCGTAGGACAGCGGCACGACGATGCGCTGGAATGCCTCGCTCCCATAGCCTAGAAACAGGCCGGCCAAGGCGTAAGCGAGCAGTATGGGCACCGCTAGGGGCCAAATTCGGCCGACGATTTGCCTGGATATCGTCTCCTTACGCACATTGCGGCGGATGAAGGCAAACACCCCTATAAGCAGCCCATCCAGCAGCGGCAAGCTTAAAAAGAGCCAGAACGGCAGGGCAGGCGCGATATTCAGTACCTTATGCAGGGTATAGAACAGGGCGACGGCAATATTCAGCAGTATGGCAGGAAACATGGCCGGCCGGGCTACCTTGCAGGGCGCCATAAAAATGTACAGCGCGAAGCAGAAATATATCAGGTCGGAAATATAGAAGATATCTGACAGGGGAAAGAGGGTATAGAGTATATCGCGAAGAGCCAAAAAGCTTACGCTGGCTAGAAAGGCAGCCGAATGGCCCTCAGTATCCTTGCGGCGCAGATACAGGAACAAAACGGCGATAAACGATAGGGCCAGCAACTTCGCAAACAGGGGCGACTCGACAAGCTGGCTGATGGAGCTGATGGTCATGGGCATCCCTTGAAGTAGCGATCGCATCGGGGTGAATCGGGAGGACGCGCCTTCCCCTATATGCGCAATTGTAGCACGGCAAAAAAAATATCGTCAAGCAAAAAGCCCCGGGCAGAGGCAACAAAGCGCGCTCCGGGTGCTTCCACCAGCCTAATGCATGCCCTATAATGACTCAAGAGGAAAAGAGAAGAGGATGGCCCGATGATCTATTGCAGCATACACATAGACTATTACGCGCAGCTTGAGCGTGTTCGCTCGGACTACGCGCTGGGCCTCATCGCAAGCTTAAGGCGCATATGCGGCGAATTCGGCGCTCTAAGCGGCCAGCGTGATAATCCTCTTGTGGCCAGCTTCGCCGACAGCGGCCCGTTCAGCCTTTTTTTGGCGGCCGAGGCCCTTGCTCGCTTACAGCGGGCCCTGGATGAAGCGAGCCCCGCTCTTCACGGCGCCTTGGTAACGGTACACCGTTGCCTCAATCAGGAAGAGGCCTTGAACCGCTGCTCGCTCATTCGCCTCAACTCAGATGCCAGTTTCGGCGCTGCCTTCAGCCCTGAAGCGAGGGAAACGCTTAACGCCTACTTCCCCTTTCCTGACGATATGAGAGAAATCAGCTGGCTCTATCCCTATCATCAGAGCAGCTTTGAAGACGCAAGCGCCACCGCTCTGCTGCGCAGGGAGAGTTCGCCCGACCCGGCATGGCGTTTCCTGGACAGCATAGCTCATAGTACGCTGCGCCTGACGGTACTGGAACGTTACCGGCCTACGCGCTCGCTGGACCTTTTTGCCGACGCGCTCTGCGATGCGCGCACCGGTAGTACGGTACTGCGGCTACGGGCTAATTTCTCGCATTCGCGCGCCTTTGACCCTTTTATAGAAGCACTTACGCCGGAACTGCTCAACTCGCTTGAGGACGACAGAAACAAAGACTCAATAGACAGCTCGGCGGCCTTCACCCTGCTGCGCGCCAGCCCCTTCGCCGATTACAGCGCCCCCGCCCTTGCGCGGGGCTGCGCCCTTTTCATACACGGCGTACTCGACCGGATCGGCGCTTCGGGGGCCATACTCGTATGCGACAGCCCCGACAGGTTCAGCCCCGAAGCGCAGGCGCTCATAGCCGAGCGCCTGCGCCAAAACCGGGGCAGCGAGCGCTATGTCGTGCTCAGCCCCGGCAGCGTGCCGGAAAGCTGGAAAATTCCGGGAACCTTGGCGCTTGACGTGCACGCGCCGGCCATGGAGGCCCTGGACGGCGCTATGGCGCAGGCGCTCGGCCATAGCACCGGCGCGGCGCGGGACAGCATACGGCAGCGCTACCTAGCCCTCTGCGGCAAGCGCAAGGCTATAGACCGGCATGCGGAAAACAGCTATGAACTATTACAGCTGCTACCCCGAGAAGGAGCGCTGTATCTCTATGGCGCGCTCATAGCCGAGTCCATACTCGACAGCGGCAGCTTAGCGCTATTCTTCGAGCGCATGGGTCTGCAGCCTGAAGGCGCGCGTATGCTGCGGAGCCTCCTCATCAATTGCGGCTTCCTCGATCCCCTATCCGAGAGCCGGCCGCTGCGGCCGCTGGCGGCGGCGGCCCTGTCGCAAGCAACGGGAAAGGCAGGCAGCGACTATATAGACGGTCAATTTGCCGCATACCTCGAACGGCTCTACGCCGACGGCAAGATCAAGCCCTCGCTCGGACTGCTTTCCCGCGTGGGCGAGCGCAAAGAAAATGAAGGTTTGCTCTACGATTGCCTCTTTAGCGACGCGCTGTCTCCCGGCGGCGGCGCGCAGCAGGCTCTGGAGCGCTTAAGCGCGGACTCGGCCGCCGTATACGCGCTGTGGCGGTCTCTGCGGGATGGAGAGCGCGAAGCATGCGAACGATCGGCTGCCCAACTTGATACCATAGCGGGCTCACGAGCCACCTTGCTGCGCGGCCTTGCAAAGGCCGAACTGGCCTATGCAAGCGGCGACGCGGAGCGGGCGTCCAAAGGCTCCCGCGAAGCCTTGCTCGCCGTGGCCAAGGGTACGCCGAGCAAGCTCGAGGCGCGCGCCCACCGCATGATGGGCTTGGCCGCGCTCGCCGAAGGCAAGTACGCCGAGGCGGCCGACTACCTGAATAACGCACAGGAATTATCCGAAAATGCCGGCGATTCGTACGAGCGCTTCATGGCCGCGTACGCCCGCACCATAGGCGAGTTTATGACCGGAGCCCTCGTGCGCGCCTTAAGCATAGCCGAACAGGCCCGCGCGTCGGCCATGCGCTTATTCCGAATAGAAGGACTGGCCGCCATAGATCTCCTGCTTGGAAGGATACGCTTCGAACTTGGCGACTACGACGAAGCGGCGCGGCTCTATGAAGCCCTAGCCGCGCTGGCGCAGGAATACGGCCTCTATGACGCGGCCGTCAGAGCCGCAATCTGGCGCGGCCGAGCCCTTGCCTACGCCGGCGATTTCGAGGAGGCTGAGCGCAGCCTCGGCTCGTTTGGAGAGGACGCCGAGGCAAGGGTTTTCTTAGGCGAGCTGTGGATACTGCGCGGCGAACCCCAGGAAGCGCTTCCCTGGCTGGAGCGGGCAAGCGAGCAGCGGCCCCGGCCCTACCATCCTGCCGACGCCATACAATGGACGAGCTGCTACGCCGAGATAGAAGACCGCTGCATAAGCTTCAGCGCGACTGACCATGCCCTAGAGGAACTGCGCAAAGCGCTCAAGCTCTACGCGCAGGGCCTGGCCACGAAAAACCCCGACTATGCCACCGAACTCTACGCGCTTACCCGTAATGAGGCATCATCCAAGGCTAGTCCCGGAGCGGGCACCTACAGCCTTTTCTGCTATCTCCTTGAAGAAGAACTGCCCGAGCCGCCCGTAGACAAGCAAACCGTGCTATCCAGAGCCTTCAAGGCGCTGCAGCAGCGCGCGGGCAGGATAGAGGAACGCTCCAAACGCGCCTTGTACATGGAAAAAAACCACTGGAATAAGCGCCTGATGCAAGCCGCGCGGGAGCACAAATTTATATGAGCCAAGAAGCCCAGTATCTGGACGCGGTCTGCTACCATAGCGCGCCGGGCTTTCTGCAGCACCTGACGGCGGAGCTGCCCGACGCGTATCGCATTGACGGCGAGCTCTTAACCGTCATGGGCTCCGAACGCCCGGCCTATTGGGTGCGCAACGTATGGAAAAAGCCCTTTACCCTTGAATTCGACTCGATTAAGGACGCGGCCAACGCGCTCCGCGCCATGCAGAGGAACTGGGCTCCCTACCCCGTCAAGCTGGCGCGGCGCTGCACCCTCATAGCCGAAGCCCTGCCTAAGCTGCCGAGCAAACCCAAGCCCTTTCCCTTCGCCCTGCCCGACGCTCCTATGGGCGCATTTACCCTGCTCGATGAGCATACCCTGATGGCCAGCGCCGTATGCGCAAGCCCCTGGCCCAATGGCGAGCTTAATTTTGCCGAGGACAAGGAGGGGCCGCCGAGCCGAGCCTACCGCAAGCTCTGGGAAGCCCTACAATCGGCCGGGACTATGCCTGGCCCCGGCCAGAGCTGCGTAGACGCGGGCGCCTGCCCAGGCGGCTGGACCTGGGTATTAGCCGGACTAGGCGCGTCGGTAAGCGCCATAGACCGCTCGCCCCTTGATGAGAGCGTCATGGCCATGCCCGGCGTGCGCTTTATTAAGCACAACGCCTTTACCTTAAAACCGCAGGACCTGGGGCCGGTGGACTGGCTCTTTTCCGACGTCATCTGCTATCCGCCAGCGCTCTATGACTGGGTAAGCCTGTGGCTAGAGTCGGGCATGGCGCGCAATTTCGTGTGCACGATCAAGATGCAGGGCAAGGACTGGGACCGCGCCACGACGCAGCGCTTCGCCTCCATACCGGGCTCCCGGGTAGTCCACCTCTGGCACAATAAGCACGAGTTGACCTGGATGCTCATTAGGGACTAGAGGCCGCCAGGCTACTTATCGAACATGGCGTGCACCTGCGTCCAGGCGTCGGCGGCCTCGTCCTCGGTAAGCGCGGCTTCGTCCTCGCGCCAGCTCAAGAGCGCCTCGGGTATCTCGGCCAGAAAGGGCGAGGGCGTGCAGTCGACGGGCATGGCGTTCCGCCTGCGCCTGCGGCAAGCCGTTATGAGGAGGCGCTGGCGAGCCCTGGTAATGGCCACATAGAACAGCCGCCGTTCCTCCTCCACGTTGCCGTCGCCCTCTTCAAGCGCCCTCGCGTGGGGTATGATGCCATCCTCGCAGCCGGCTATGAACACCACGTCGTACTCAAGGCCCTTGGCCGCGTGTATGGTCGTCAGGTTCACCTTGCCGCTATCGTCCTCGTCCTGGTCGTCGCGGGTAATGAGGGATATGCGGTTAAGCCAGGCATAGAGCGTGGGCTCAAGGTTATCGGGATCCTTCTCCCAAACATCGATGCCCTGGATAAGGCTCTCGACGTTGAGGAATTTCCATTTGGCAGCCTTCTCGTTATGCTGGTTCTCGGATACCAGATAGCCCCAGTAGTCTATCGTGTCGACGAGCTTACGCACCTTGAGCGATAGATTGCGCCGCCCCTTAAACTCCTCGCGGAAAAACTCCAGGAGCGAGAGGAAGGAATCGATGTCCTGCCGCGTTCGCTCGGGAAATTCCAGGTCATGGTCGCTGCGCACCCTTTGCATGGCCGCGCGCATGCTGCAGCTATAGCGCTTGGCCACGTCGGACAGCAACTCTAGCGAGCGCCGCCCTATGCCGCGCCTGGGCACATTGGCTATGCGTATGAGGTTGACGTCGTCTTCCGGGTTGGCTATCACGCGGAGGTAGGATATGACATCCTTGATTTCTTTGCGCTGGAAGAAGCTGGTGCCGCCCGTTACCCGATAAGGTACTTGAGCGGCGAGGAAGGCTTCCTCAAGGTGCCTGGTAAGCGCGTTCGTGCGTATGAGCACGCCGAACTGGTCATAGCGCAGCTTATCCTTAAGCTTGATTTCCTTGATTACGCGGGCTATGAACTCGCCCTCCTCGATCTCGCTCTCGGGGGCGTATATCTCTATCATGGCGCCGCCCTCGTTAGGGCTGACGAGGTCCTTGGGCTTGCGGTTGGAATTATGCTGTATTACGGAATTGGCGGCATCCAATATGGTGGTGGTGGAGCGGTAATTTCTATAAAGGGTAATTTCTTTGCGCTGCGGCCAGTCTTTTTCAAAATTGATGATGTTCTCGAAATTTGCGCCGCGCCACGAGTATATTGACTGATCGTCGTCGCCCACCACGCAGATATTGTCGCGCGACAAGAGCCGCATGAGCCTATACTGCTGCAGCGAGGTATCCTGGAATTCGTCTATCATGATGAAGCGGAACTGGTCGCGATATGCTTCCCGGGCCTCGGGGAAAGTCTCGAATACCCGTATGGGCAGGCCTATGAGATCGTCAAAGTCCACCGCGTTGTATGCCTTCAGGGCGGCCTGGTACTCGTGATAGATTTTTTCGTAGCCGTCAGCGTCGTTTACCCAATCCTTACGGCCGGTCTTCACGTCGGAAAACACCATGCCTGCCTTGTTCGGGTCAAAGGCATCCATGCGAAAGCCCACTTCCCGCGCGCAGTCCTTGATAAGCTGGGTACGGTCCACCTCGTCATAGATGGAGAAGTTGTCGCGCCAGCCTAAGCGCTGTATCTCCTTGCGCAATATCTTCACGCCGAAGGAGTGGAAGGTGCTTACGCTTAAGTTCTGCAGCTTCTTGCCCGTAACGTGCCGCACGCGCTCGGACATTTCCTTAGCCGCCTTATTCGTAAAGGTAAGCGCGAGTATGGCCGACTGCGGCACGCCCTTATCGAGCATGTAGGCGGTCCTATAGGTGATGACGCGGGTCTTGCCCGAGCCAGCGCCGGCTATGATGAGCAGAGGCCCCTCTATAGTGGTAGCGGCCTCATACTGCTCGGGGTTGAGTTCTGCATGGTAGTTCAGGTGCATGGGGCGGCTTTACATCCTCTTTATGAACAAGGAGAACGCTTCAACGCCCAAGCCCACGACCAGCGATACGATGAGGGCCGAAATAACCACGCCCGCCGCTACGGCAAGCATGGTCTTGCGCTTGCTTAAGCCCAGTATCCACGCGCCTAAGGTACCCGTCCATGCGCCGGTTATAGGCAGCGGTATGGCTACGAACAGCATTATGCCCAGGTAGCCGTAGCGCTCCACCTTCTCATGCACCTTGGCCCGAGAGCGCTCCACGAAGCGGTCAAAAACGCGGGCATAGAAAGCCCAGCGGTAAAAAAGCTTATGAAAGGTTTCGAGAAATATAAAGGCTACGGGGCCAACGAGGGCATTGCAGGCGGCCGCCAGCAGAGCCGCCTCGAGAAGGGGCATACCGCGGGCTACCCCATAGGGTATAGCCCCGCGTAGCTCCGATATTGGCAGAAAGGCCAGGAATATAGTCGTCAGTATGGTTGATAGGGGCATAGGGCCAGAGTATAGCCAAGGCCTAGCGTATCAGCAAGTGCCAAGAGCCAAATCAACCACCTTATACGCGCCGTCATAGAGCCCGGCCCCGGCGTTCTTGAGTATGCGCTCATTATAGAGGGAGAGGATATCGCCCTCCTCCAGCATGAGATGGAGCACCTGGGCGGCGGCCTCAAGGCTTTCCAGCTCATAGCTACCGTCTCCCAGTTCGGCCGCCCGTATGGCGCCCCAGCGCTCATGGCCGCCCACGCGCCGTATCATAAGCTTGGGTATGGGATAGTACGCCAGTTCGCTGGGTTTGGTAACCAGGATGTCGGCGCTGCGCATGAGCAGGTTAGTGCAGTACACGGCCGCGAATTTATCGGCGTTCAGGAAGGCGTGCACGCCCAGCGCTTCGCCTGCCAACGCTTCGGCGGCGAAGGCCTTGCAGGAAGGCCAATCGCCGAAATGCCTGCTCAAGAGCGACTCGAAGGAAGCGGCGTCGGCGCCGAGCGCGGCCACGAATCGCTCCCAGCTTGCCTCATGGTCGCCGAAGTTCAGGTAGAGCGTAAGCGCGCCTTTGAGAACCTTAGGCAGTAATTCCTTTACCAAGGCTACTATAAGTTCAAGCTGGGCTCCCGCGCCGCCTATAGAGAAGAGCACGCGCTTAGGCTGGCCGCGCTCTATCCTGGCCATGCGGAGCGCCGTATCGGCCTGCAGATTAGCTACCAGTTCGTGGTCGATAAAATGCCCGGTCATGCGGAGCGACGAGGCGGGCATGGGAAGGGAAAGCGAACCGTCGCCCTTCATTTCCCGCAGCACGCGGTAACCCAGATAGGCCGAGGGGCTCTGCACGGCATGTACGGCGCCTTCGGACAGATGCAGGGCCATGGGCCAGTTATCGGGTATCATATTGACGACCCGCGTAAGACCCGCATGCAAAGCGCCCTGCGCAGGCCAGGCGTGCGTAGCTATGAAGGGCATATCCGAAGGCAGGCCGCGGTACAGCGGCGCGAAGAGTTCGGCCACCTTCTGGTCCACCGCGTTAAAGGAGAGCTTCTTAAAGCCCTCCGCATTAAGCGGTTCCCAGTACAGGCGATTGAACAGCGGGTATTTCTGAGACAGCCTTGAACCCAAGGAGTAGAGCTCATTAAGCCTGGCCACCACCTTGCCGCCCACGCTGCTTTCAAAGCCATTGAGGTCGAACCAATAGGGCGTATAGCCCCGGTGTTTGAGTACCGATGCCACCGACATGGCTATGCGGTAATGCCCGTAGCCCATGCGTATATTGCCTACGACCACGCCTTTTTCCGCGTCTATGGGGCGGCCTGCGCCAGCCTCGGCGGGACTGCCGAGCGCCAGGGTCTGAATGCCGAACTCCGGGCCGAGTATGGGATTGTCCTTGGCGTACAGTAGCTCGTCGCCCCCGCTTAAAGGGCCGCCCTTCCTAGGCCCGAACGTGGCCAGATAGCCGGCCTTGCTTTTCTCCGCCTTTGCCCGTACCGCCGCTGGCATGCCGTTGGCGAAAACGGCGCTGGTTCTATCGTTCATGCAGGAGCTCCTTTTTGTTACCATGTACTGCCTGGCCGCGAGGCCCTCAAGCGCCGAGCCAGGCTCGTATATCCGCTTCAATCCTAGCGCTATCGTCGGGATGGCGCCAGAGCACGCCGGGCAAGGCGCGCATAAAGGTAAGCTGCCGCTTGGCGTAGCGGCGGGTATGCAGCTTGATCGCGGCGGCTACGCGCTCCAAACCCTCGCCTTCCCAGCGGCCGGATACCGTGGCCAAAGCATCTTCGGCGAAGAACTCGGCATAGCCTATGGCCCGCAGGCCCGGGTCGTCGGGGCCTAAGCCCGCGGCAGCCAGGCAGGCAAGCTCCTGAGGCAGGCCCGCGGCCATCATGGCGTCCACCCTGGCCTCCACCCGCGCGTAGAGCTCGGAGCGCGGGCGCTCTATGGCCAGGGGCAGCACGGTCCAGCGCGAGCGCGGGCTCGTAGGCACACGGTAGGAAGACAGGGGTTTGCCGCTGGCCCTGAATACCTCCAGGGCGCGCGCTATGCGATAATGGTCATTAGGCTCTATGCGTGAAGCGCTCATCGGGTCTACAAGGCATAGTTCTTCCATCATGGCTTGCGGCCCTAAGCGCTTAAAATCGTCCTGCACGGCTAGCCGCTGCTCGTCGCTTGCGATCGGGGCGGAAGGCAGGCCGAACATAAAGGCTTTTATGTAGAAAGCCGTGCCGCCGCTTATGACCGGCAGGGCTCCTGCGGCCAGAGCTCGCTCGCAGGCCTCGTCGGCCAGGCGCACGAAGTCTCCTACGGAGAAAGCCTCGCGCGGGTCGCGTACATCTATAAGCTCATGGGGAAGCAGGCGCAGCAGTCCGGCATCGGGCTTGGCCGACCCGATATCCAAGCCGCGATACACCTGCACGGAGTCGGCGGAAATGACAACGACCGGCCTCTTTAGAGACCGGTCGTTCGCGGCGAATAGCTTAAGCAGTAGATCGGTCTTGCCGCAGGCGGTAGGGCCGAAAAGAGCCAGAACCCTATTCGAAGTGGTACTCAATCTGGTCGGTGAAGATCTGACGCATAGCCAATGACACAACCTTTCCGTTGTTCTTCTCCACGTCGGCGGTCTTAAGCACCGCCAGGTGATAGGACCGCTTGTTGACGGCCACGGTAAACTCATATGCGTTCCCGCTGTACTCAATAAGGTTTTCCAGGGGCATGCTCATTGTGCGTCTCCGTTCATTCTACATGTTCAGTCCGGGAAGCGGAAGCTTCCCTAAGGCTATCGTCAATACGGGCGATAAGCCTTTCGGCAATAACGCCTATTTCATCGCTTCGCTCAGTGTCCAGTTCCGTGCGCGGGCCGCGGTCGGCGCGCGCGCGCATAAGCTCGTCCACTAAGTAGATGCCCACGAGTATGGCCAGTTTTAACGGGTCGTCCACTTTGGACGACTCTTTAACCTCGGCAACTTTTGCGCGCAACTGTTCCAAAACCGCGTCAAGGTAGTCCTTGCCCTCGTCCGTCTGTATGGAGAACGAGGCGCCCAGGAGCTCAACTCGCACGGTTTCCAGGGGCACTGCGCGCCTAGAAAATGTCGAGGTCAGCGTCTGCGGCCGGCGCTTCCTCAGATACTTCAGGCGTCGCCTCGAGCGGCTCCTCATCAGCGTGGTCGACGACGGGCTTAGCTTGCACGGTGTCGGGCACGCTTGACTGCTGCACCGCGTTCCCTTGTACCGCGTCCTCGAAGGCGTCGAGCTTGCGCAAAGCCTCGACTATGCCTTCTTCGATACGCTCCTGATCTTTCTGGAAATCCTGTACCAAACCCTCAAGCTCGGCTACGCGCTTTTCAGCGGCAGCCAAGCCGGTACGCAGGGAAGTATTCTCTGTCCGTAAGGTGTAGATAAGGCTTACCGCCTTTTCTACCCGCGCCTCGAGGGCGCGTACCTGCTCGAGGGTTAGCACCCCTAGGCCTTGAGGGCGGCTTTAGCCTGCTCCACCACGGCCTTAAAGGCCTCGGGATCGCGTATGGCTATATCAGAAAGTACCTTGCGGTCCATCTGTATGTTCGCCTTGTTAAGGCCTTCAATAAAGCGGCTGTAGCTCAGGCCCTCGGCGCGGCACGCGGCGTTGACGCGTATAATCCACAGGCTGCGGAATTGGCCCTTCTTATCGCGGCGATCGCGATAGGCATACATAAGCGCCTTGGCTACGGCGTCTTTGGCGGTTTTATGGTTGGTCGAACGGCGACCCCAGTAGCCCTTGGCGAGCTTAAGGATTTTTTTACGATGATCCTTGCGCTTAGTACCGGCAACTGCTCTAGGCATAACGATGCTCCTTGGTTATATGGAAAGAGGGTCTGTCGCCCGCTGGCGACGAAAACCCATCCTTAAATGTGCGCTATTAATGCGCAAACAACGGCAGTCGACCCGCAACAGGACGGCTACCGCTGCTAAAAAGCTCTGGCTAGGGATAAACCGCAAGGCCAATCGGGGCTATGGCCTTGCCGCGCATCAACCGTAGGGCAGCAGCTTCTTCTTGATCTGGTATACCGGGCCGGCGGCAATATAGCCGGCCTTGCGCAGGTGGCGCTTGCGCTTGGAACTCTTCTTCGTGAGTATATGGCGAAGGTTCATCTTCTTATACTTCACCTTGCCGTTAGCGGTTAATGAAAATCGCTTGGCGGCAGCTCGCTTAGTCTTCATCTTGGGCATGACTATCCATCCTTCAGGTATTCGAATCGTTCTCCGCCGTTACAACCGGCTTCATAGCAGGTTCGGGCTTCTTAACAGGACTGCTCTTAGGGCTCAATATCATGGACATAAAGCGGCCTTCCATTGTGGGAGGACGCTCCAGGTTGTATAAGCCGTCAATACGACCAAGCACGCTTCGCAACACGTCTTCGCCGATTTCCGTATGAGCAAGCTCGCGACCTCGGAAACGGATGGTCACTTTAACCTTGTTCCCCTCGTTGAGGAATTCGCGTACATGCTTGGACTTGAAGTCAAGATCGTGATCGTCGATCTTAGGCTGCATCCGGATTTCCTTGATCTTTACGATCTTCTGGTTCTTCCGGTTATCCTTAAGCTTTTTTTCCTGCTCAAACTTAAACTTGCCATAATCGAGGATCTTGCACACCGGCGGAACGGACTGGGGAGCAATCTCGACGAGGTCCAGTCCCAGCTCGCGGGCCATGCGCAGAGCCTCTACGGCTAGCACTACGCCCATCTGCTCGCCCTTATCGTCGATCAAGCGTACTTCACGGACCCTGATTTGTTCGTTGGTCCGTAGATTCTTATTGTCCGCCAATGTACCTCCTTCGGTTTGCCCTACAAGTATCGAATGTGTGCAGCATAGTAGCACAAAGCGTAAGAGCGCGTCAAAGGGTAGTGAGGGGCTGCATCACTTGCGTATGCTCGCACAGCCATGCTATTTTTGTTCCATGTACGCATTACTGCTCTTTTTGCTGCCGCTTTCCGTACCTGCCTGCGCCGCCTGGTTCCCCAAAGGGGATTCAAGGCCCTACCGCCTGGCCGTACGGGGCTCCGTCATGGCCTTGCCGTCTCTGCTTATATGGCTCCTTTTACAGCGCCTGCACCAGCCTTCATGGGGCTCGGCCCTGCTCATACTGACCATATTTGCCCGTTACCTCTTCATACCCGCCGCACTGTTCGTGGGTTCCTTCGTTCTCTCCTCAGGGCTACGCAATGTGGAGCGGGGCATAGGATTCAAGGACTTGCTGTACTACTCGCTAGGCTTTTTTTCCGTGTACAACATACTCTTTACCATAAGCTTATGGGGTGAACGCTATTACGCTTACACCCTGCTCCTGCCTATCATGATAGCCGCCACCGCTTTAGCCCTGCCGCCCCTTATAGAAAACGCCGTGCGCTACGGCATGCCAGACGGCTTACGATGGATACTCGCAGCGCTCGCCGGCCTTCTGCTCGCCGCTACGGCTTTCAGCCTGCTCTTCCTGCGCCTCGAATGGCTCGGCATCATACTCTGCCTAGCCTATAGCACCGGCGCGGCAAGCTTGGGCCTCATACGGCTCGCGCATAGCCGCTAAGGAAGCCCCCGGCGCTTTCGGACAAAAAAACCCGCGACGCGACCGGCTGCGCATTGCGGGTTATGGGACCAGCGGGGCTCGAACCCACCACCTGCTGCTTAGAAGGCAGCTGCTCTATCCAGATGAGCTATGATCCCTCGTCAAGAAAAGTCTCGGGTACGAGACTTTTCTTGACGAGGGAGCGTGAACGTAGTCGGGATGGTGGGACTCGAACCCACGATATCCAGCTCCCAAAGCTGGCGCCCTAGCCACTGGGCTACATCCCGCATGCCTACTGTATAGCCGTCACGCGACTATGCTGTCAAGCTAGCGAGCTCTAGTGACAGCCTGCGAGCTTTGCTCTATGCTCCTTGCTATGGACGCACGCCGGCTCTACGCGATGGAAAATGCCACGAAACGCGATATCGCCTCTGGGGTAATCAATAGTCTTAGTTCCGTCCTGGCCATAGCCGGCTTTGTGGTGCTGGTGGTACGGGCCGCGCAGGCGGAGGCGAGGGGCTCTGTGGAGCCTGCCTATATTGTCGGGGTGGCGTTCTATGGCTCCTGCGTGCTCTTCCGCTTCATCATGGGCTCGCTGGCGGGCTACATCGGCCGGAACAGTGCGCTGCGCTCGCTGGATGAGGCGGGAGTTTATTTCCTGCCGGCCGGCACGCTCATGCCCCTGGTCTTCTCCTTGCTGGAAGGAGCCGGCAAGTGGCTGGTATTCGCATCGGTGTGGGCCTATGCGCTGCTGGGCTATGTACTCCATCTAGCCATCGTAGGCTGGTATAGGCGCTACGCGGTATCGTTGGGCTATCTGGTCTTTTTTTTCATACTGCCCCTGCTCGCGCCTATACGTGAAAGCCTAGGCGAAGACGTCTTTATGTGGTTCTTTTCCGGCGGGGCTTTTTTCCTGATAGCGCTCATATTTCGAGGCAAGGAAGGCTTCCCCTATGCCAATGCGCTCTGGAACGCCTTTGTATTCGCCGGCGTAGCCCTTCAGTACCTAGGCATATCCTCTATACTCTCCTGAAGGGCAAGCTCTACTGCCGCGCTTAAATCTTCGTCGTCCATTTCCAGTCCAGGAGCGCTCGCCGCGGGAGCTCGCAGTATACGCTCCGCCGCAGCGCTTACGCCGCGCGCGAACGCGGCATCCGGCCGCGCCACGCTGAGAAGCGCGCGCTCGGCAACAGACTGGCTCACAAGCTCATCGCGCATGATATAGGATATATACTCCATGCCTATGCCGAGGTTGCGCGCACTTATTTCCCTTAAGCGCTGGGCTATGGCCATATCGGACTCGCCTAAGCCCATGTTCACCACCACCCGGGGCCGCAGGCGCGCAAGTTCGGCCATGGCCTTTGCCCCCCGTTCGCCGCCGCCGTCTGCGAGCCGCTCGGCGAAACGCAGGAAGGTATCGCCCTGCCCCTCCACCCGGTTCACCACAAAGTCCACAATGCGCGCCCGTTCGTCGCTGCCCTTGGTAAAAGACCTGAACAAGAGCCTAAAGGCGGCGGTCTTTAAGAACGAGTAGGCGTTGAGTATGGCCGGTATCTCGGGCACGGTGACGAGGAGGCCGTCGGGAGCCATGAGCCAGAAATCGATAACGTTATAGGAAGCGCCGGCGCCTAAGTCCACGAGCACATAGTCGGCCGTCAGTTCCAACAATTCCTTGATGATGCGGCGCTTGGTAAAAAATTCCAGGTTAGCGGTACCAGGCAACAGGTTATCTCCGGGTACCAGAAAGAGCCGATCCATGCCCGTGGGCACCACAAGCGCCTCAAGGCTCTTTTCCTTCTTCCATACGATGGAGCCAACGCCCGGATAGCGGTTGCGCACCCCCAGGCAGGTATGGAGGTTGGCGCCCCCAAGGTCCAGATCGACAAGCACTACGGTCTTGCCCGTTTGAGCCAAGCGCGCCCCAAGGTTAGCCGTAAAAACAGTCTTGCCTACGCCACCCTTGCCCGACGCCACCGGTATCAGTATGCCCAAAGCCTGCCTCCTTGCCTTCGTTTTCATTGTAGGCTCCCACGGCCGCCGGCACAAGAGAAAAAGAGGACACATCGATTTCACGGCGCGGTACGGCGCGGTGCGAGGCGACGCGGGGCGACGCAAGATTCCAGTGCGGCCGCTTGAGCGAAGAGCGCGCATGGGCTACAGTAGAGCCATGAAAAGCCAAGCCTTAACCGTCCTTGTTGTCGCGCTTGCCCTTGCCCTAAGCCCGCAAGCCGCCCGCGCCCAGACGGCGCTTCCCGATATAAGCGTCGAGAGCGTGGAATTAGGCGGCAATGCCGAATTGGTCATAAAAAGCGACCAAAAGGCCACGGCGGTATACCTTGACTATTTTAAGCGCGGCAGCGCCCCGCTTCGGCTCGAAGCGCTCAGCCCGGGGCCCCACCTCGTCGTATTGCGCAGCGAAGGCTACTATGACCTGAGCCTGCAGCTGAACCTTGCGCCCAATACCCGCACCACCATTATGGCCTACCTTGAGCTTATAACGGGTTTCCTGTCCGTGCAGGCCGACCCGTCCTGGGCGGAAGTACTTATCGACGGCGAGAGCTACAGGCAGGGCATACTGGTATTGCCAGCCGGATTCCGCTCCGTACGTATACAGGCCTTCGGATACCGGAGCCAGGATTACGTCGTATTTATCCCCGAGAAACTCATGGCTACGCTGTATGCCAGCCTGGAGCGAGCTCCCTTTGAGGTCGGATCCTACGTTGTATCGGCGGAGCGCTTCAATCCACGCAACTCGGGGCTTAAAGGCAGCGTGCGCCTTGGCTTTAGGGTAAGCGCGCCCGGCAGAGCCGAGGCTAAGCTGAGCACGGCCGACGGCCAGGTCCTGCGCGAATGGAAGCTCGGCCCCTTTAGCGACTGGGAGCAGGCCTTGTCCTGGGACGGCAGGGATGCCGCCGGACAGATACTCCCTGACGGCGAGTATAGCCTCGTACTGCAGGCCCGGCGGGAACCGGGCGTAGAAACGCTCGTTGACGTATATGAGTATGAACACAAGCTTCGTATCGACTCCACCCTTGTCGTTACGCCGTCGGGCCGCTATGGAGTCTTGCCAGGCAGCATACTGAGCCCCAGCGCCTTCACGGCGCCTGACTCGAGCTTCAACCTGAGCATAGGCGCCGTATTCTCTGGCCAAGGCTCATCGGCCGTCTACACGGGCGTCCGCGGAGGCGCGGAAATAAGCATAGGGCTTTCACTGGAAGACTCGATCGATATAGGCATAGGCGCGCGCGCCTCGGCCAGCGACGAGGCGGGAGCGGCCCTTGCCGGCCTGCGCTACGCCTTTGTACTGCCAAGGCCGCTCGGCGCGGCCTTAGCCCTGGACGGCGGCATATCGGCATCCACCGCGGCCAGCCCCTCCTGGCTACGGCTTTCGCTTCCCCTGGGCTTGGGCAGCCGCTTCATGAATCTGAGCCTGGCGCCCGATGTAGGCATGTACTGGGAGGATGGAATGCTTACTAAGGCCGGCTTGAGCGCGGCTTTTACCGTATCGGGCTACGCGTTTGGCGCTGCCCTATCGGCGCGGGCGCAAAGCCAGGATATAGCCGCAGGCCTGCAAGCCCTGTGGCCAGTAGAGCTGGCTGCCGAGCTGCGCTTCCTGCCCCCGGGCCTGCCCCTGTCATTTACCCTGTTCGGCCTTGTGAGCCTGAGTCCGGAACCGAGTTACTGGAAAGCCGGACTAGCCTTGAGCGGAGGATTTTAGTGCAGAACATACTTGAAGCGCAGGCAAGCCTGGCTTCTACACAACTGGTAGCCCTTACGGACTGCCGCGGCTACGAGCAGGATTCCGTTGATCTCGCGGTTGCCTCGGCCGTAGCCGCCCTTGAAGCCGTGGACATGAACGGGGCGACGGTGCTCATAAAGCCTAACCTGCTCCTTGCCTTCGAGCCCGAACGGGCGGCTACCACCCACCCCGCCATCGTGCGCGCCCTTATACGCGCGGCTAAAGGGGCAGGCGCGGCGCGTGTGCTCGTGGGCGATTCCCCCGGCTGGCAGGGCTTAAGCTCCGTTGCCGCGAAGACGGGCATGAGCGCCGTCGTGCGCGGGGAAGGCGCGGCATGGGCCGACTTCAGCGAAGGCGTGAGCGTGGACCTGCCCGAGGGCAGCCTCATCCGCCGCTTCGAAATAGCCAGGGCCGTCGTTGAGGCTGACCTGGTCATAAACGCGCCAAAGCTCAAGACCCATGGCCTTATGTACTACACGGGCGCGGTCAAGAACCTCTTCGGCTGCATACCGGGGCTTAAGAAGAGCGCCTTTCACCTGCGCTTCCCCGGCCGCGCCGAATTCGCCGCCATGCTTGCGGACCTCTACCTGGCCGTGAAGCCCGCGCTCAACGTCATGGACGCCGTCGTGGCTATGGAGGGGGCCGGCCCGAGCAATGGAAAGCCCAAGGATATAGGCTTAGTGCTCGCATCGCGCAGCGCCTTTGCGCTGGATTGGCTCGCCGCGGGCATCATAGGCTACGACCCGGCTGACGTGCCCTATTTAGGCCTCGCCGCGCGCGATAGCCGCTATGGGCTGGATTTAAGCGCTTTATCGTGGGTCGGGCAGGACCCCGCCGCGCGGCGCGTCCATCACTTCGAGCGCGTGAGGGTGCTCAAGGAAACCGATTTCTTCCGCCGCAAGATGCCCGCGTGGGCACACGGCCTGGCGCGTAACTTAAGCGTGCCGCGGCCCTTCTTCTCCGACGGCCTCTGCGTACGCTGCGGCGGCTGCGTGAAGATATGCCCCGCGCAGTGCCTTTCATTCCAGGAAGGCAAGCATGCGCCGCGGGTGGACTACGGCGCATGCATACGCTGTTACTGCTGCCATGAAGTATGCCCGGCCGACGCCATACGCCTGGCGCGCCGGCCTTAGGGAGCCTTAGGACACGACGCCGAAGTTCATGAAGATGGTAGGCAGGCGCCGCCGCAATACGTCATAGGATAGGAAACGCTTGCCGAGCGTGAAATTTTCCTCGGCTCGCAAACTGTTCTCAACGGGGTCCTTTAGCACGCGTATGACGTCCCGCACGGCGTCCTCGGTGATAAAGCCGTCTATCGTGGTGGTCTTAAAGCCTATGGGCTCGATATCCTGGGCGTAAATGGCGTAGCGGTTCACCAGTATAGGCTTACGGTAGAACAACGCCTCAAGGAAAGCATTGCCGAAGCCTTCATAGGTCGAGGGATAGGTAACATAATCGCAGCGTGCGTACGCGTCCCAGAGCGAGTAGCTTTTTCCGCCGCCCTCCCGCTGCCCGCGCGTAGCGCCGAGCAGATCCGGCCTCACGAGGAGCTTAACGTTCATAAACTGGGCGTAGTCCAAAATACGCTTAAAGTACTGGTCGCCCTCGTCCAGCACCGGGTGGGATACGACGAGCTGCCCCCTGCCGTTTCCCTCGGCGCTCTGGTTGAAGCGGGCTACCAGCTCAATGGAACTTTCAATGCCCTTCCTGGCCACGATGCGCGTTGGCTGCAGGAAGAGGACGTCATTATCCGCCACCCCTAAATCCGCGCGAAGGCTGGCGTTGTACTCGTCAGAAACCGTGGGCGTGGCGTTGAAGTTCCATACATTTGGTATCATAATTGATGCTATGCCGCAGCGGAAGGCAAGCTGCTTTCGCGCCTCGGAATTGATAACCACGTGGTATATGCTGTGAAGCTTTGGAGGGAAGGCCCGCGACAGGTAGTCTTCCGCGCAGCCTGAGAGGAAGCGCTGCCGCTCCCAGGAGAAGTCGTGATTATGGGCAATCGTAGGCATTTCAAGTTCGGCAACAAGCTCAGTGAGAGCTACGCCTAAGGGTATGTTCATAGGTATAGAAAAAGCGTTTTCTACGATCAGGAGATCTATATCGAAGCGCCTCACGAATTCGTACAGGCCTTTTTTTATCTTGCCCTTGATCTCGCCTACCTCGGCGGTAAGCCCGAGCCTGCGCGTAGAGTGCTTGAAAATCTCGTCATGAAGCTCGCGCACGCGCGGATGCCCGAAGAAGGCCTCTTCCATGACCATGGACCGTTCGGGGAACCAATCGGACAGGCCGGAAAAGAAAAAGGTCTCATAGCCAAGCTCGGTAAGCACGTCGTTCCATTTTTCGGTTTCCAGCGACACGCCGTCGGTACCGTGGAAGCGGGTCGATACAAAGCCTATGCGCTTGATGTCGCGCACTTTAGTTAAATACATGCCTTACTCCTTTGCTACCGTGCCGAAAAGCAGAGATGATATCGAGCGCCATGAAGCGGAGAGACTGTCGCAGGGCGGCGCACGCCCGGACAGCTCGCCGTGCCGCGGCCGGTAGGAGCGGGCGTCCCCGGCGTAGAGCATGGCCATGAAGCCCGCCTCTCGCGCCGCCAGGCAATCGTTGCGGGCGTCGTTGCCTATGTAGAGCGCATCCTGAGGCTTTATGCCCCGAGCCGCCAGCGCCTCGGCAAGCCTCCGGTACATCCAGCCGCCAGGCTTAGCCTGCCGCTCGCGGTAGGACCAGAAGGCAAGCTCAGGCTGAAAGCCCAGGCTCCGCGGTCCCGTCAGCTCGCGGCCGAACGCTTCCGCAAGAAAGAGCGGCGTGTAGAACTGCGCGTTCGAAACGATGGCCAGGGGGAGCCCTGCCGCAGAGCAGGCATCCAGGAATGGCAGGGCGCCTGGCATAGGCGCGCAGGGGTTCACCGCGCACTCCCAGGACACGCAGGCGCGGGCCGCAAGCGCGGGCTTCACGCCCAAGGCGCGCATGAATACAGATACCCCGTCCACCTCGGGCCAGGCTATGCCGGCCCGGCGCGCCTCTGCGTGATCCTGGGCTATCAGGGCGGCCAGCCTGGAGCCCAGGTCTACGCCCTCGGGACTCGCCGCTTGAACCTCGCCGGGCTCGGCCTGTATGCCGGCCAAGAGGGTGCCGTATACGTCCAGGGCTATGGCCTTGGGCGCGCGAGGCAAGCCCTTGCCCAAGAGGCCTTCGTAGTCGCCAAGTTCGGACACGGGCTCTATGGCCTGGCCATGGCGTATGCCGTGGCGCGCTATGTAGGTCCGCAGCTCGCGCTGAAGATCTTCCGGAGCCTCGTAGGCTGGCTCGCCGGCTTCCGGCGAATCAAAGCCCAACGGCATAAAACGAGCTCCCCGTGATGTATAAATCAAGCAGCGCGGCCTTGTCGGGCGGGTCGAGCGCCGCGCCGCTTTCCCTGGCGTCCAGGAAGCCTTCGTACGCGGCCCTAAGCTCGCGGCCGTAGGCGCTCTCGGACCACTGGGCTAAGAGCTCCGCGGCGGGCCGGCCTCCGGCCGTAGCCGCTGGCCCTCCCGCCTGGTACCAGCGCTCCAAAAAGGGATTGGCCGCGAGCATATCCTGGCGGCAGGATGCGCGCCCGGCGACGGACAGCAGGACTTGGGTCTGGGCTACTTCGTCGAGGCGGCCGAAATCGGCGCCGGGGGCGAAGAGCGCGGCGAGCTCGCCGACAAGCGAGCTCGCCGGAGCCGCGAGGCCGAAGGCCTCGCGGCAGCGCAGGCCCGCGGCCTGCGCGCGCTCCGCCATGGCCCGCTCGTCGTACAAGCCGCCGGGCACGCGAATCTCGCCGTACAATGCGGGAAAGCTTAAGCCCTTCTCCTCGAAATCGGCGCACACGTAGGGTATGCGCCGCCCCAGTATGGGCAGGCTCTCGCCGCGCGAGCCGGCTCTTGCAAGCGGCTCCAGAAAGGACAGGCCAAAGCCTTCCTTTACCGAGCTCGTGAGCACCGCCGCGGCGCGCGCATAATTTTCATCAAGGCTCGATTCGAGGCCAAGGTCGAAGGCTAAAGGCGCTTTGAGCTCGGCGGCAAGGCGGCGCCAGCCTTCAAAATAGGGCATATCCTTAGGAGAGCTAGGCGGCAGGGTAAGGCCTACGCGCAGGCCGGGCGGCAGGAAGAGCGAAAGGAGCAGGGCCTCTCCCAGGTTCTTGCGCCGTATGCCCCTGACCGGGTAGAGGAAGGTGTCGCCGGGGAAGCCAGTCGGGCTATTCGCGCCCGGGCCTTGCCGCGGATAGCCGCCTGCGGCGGAAGCCGCGTAGGCGTCCAGCTCCGCCTGCGAGAACACGGGATTGGCCAGAAGGCTTACGCGCGATGCGCCGGCGTCTTTGAGTCTCTGGGCGTCCCTGCCGTTGATGGCGGCCCAGGCGCATGAGGGCGGATACGGCAAGGCCGAATACGCCCTCGGCCGCCAATCCTCCGCCAGGTCATGCACATGCAGGAAAAGCGCGAGCCCCCGCCCAGCGAGCAGCTTAAGGGCCGCTAGGAGGCTCGAATTCTTGCGCAGCGTGGGATTGTGCACATGGATTACCGTATCGGGCCCTAGCGCTTCCGCCGCCCGGGCTATGGCCCCGGCGATTGCGCGCGCCTTTGTCTCGTCGCCCTCAGGCGAGTCTCCCGGGGCGTCGTAGGCAAGGCTTGGCTCGACGTACAGGGCGCAGGGCGTATCCAGCGGAGATGGAGGCGCTTCGCCGAGC
Organism: Spirochaetaceae bacterium UBA5200; assembly: GCA_002412825.1. GTDB lineage: Bacteria > Spirochaetota > Spirochaetia > Treponematales > UBA12059 > UBA5200. The sequence goes on along the minus strand of DHVU01000017.1, from coordinate 56,301 downwards.
AGCAGGGCGCAATCTATGCCCTCGCCCCGCAAGGCGCGCAGTTGCCGCCTAATGACCGTGCTCACGCCGCCGGGCTTTAGGTGATAGTGTACGACGAGAGCCTTCACGCGCCCTCTTTTCCCTTGGCGGAGAAAGCCGCCGCGCGGTCGGGAAATTTCTCGCGGTATTCGGGCAGGTCTATGATGGGCGGCCGCTCCACGATCCGTATGACGCTTTCCTTGCGGCGGTATTCGCGATTCTCAAGCTCATATTGTATCATCGTGTCGTGCAGCCTGGCGGCGATGTCGGCCTTGCCCGACTGCTTGAGCTTGGCTATGAAGGTCTGCATTATGCCGAAGGACATGCGCCCGAGGGCCAAGGTGCTCTGATTACGGTGCACGCGCTTATCCAGGTCCACCTGAGCCATCGCCTCCATACCGTAGCGTTCATAGAGATCCATAAGCATGCTCGTCTCTATGCCGTAGCCTATGGGAAAGGATATGGCGTCGAAACAGTCGCGAAAGCCCGCGTACTCGCCCGAGAGGGGCTGAATGAACTGGGAAAGCTCGGGGTAGAAGATGCTGAACAGGGGGCGGGTCACCAATTCGGTAACCCTGCCGCCGCCCGAAGGCTTTATGGTCTTCTGGTCCAGCGCTATGGGCCGGTCGTAGAAGGCCTTGGTAAAGCGCACTCCCTCGGTGAGGAGCAAAGGCCCAAGGAGGCCGTAGGCGAAGCGCGGGTGTATATTCTTTATGTCCGCGTCTATGTAGAGTATGATGTCGCCCTCAAGCACATAGAGGGCTTTCCAAAGGTTCTCTCCCTTGCCCTTGTACGGCGCTATGGAGGGCAATATTTCTTCTGCTAAATACACTTTAGCGCCGAACTCCCTGGCTACCTCGCAGGTCTTATCGCTGGAGCCCGAATCGATGACGACGATCTCATCGATCAGCTTATGCCGTATTTCCAGCTCCGACCGTATCACCACGATCTCCTTTGCTATGGTCGCTTCCTCGTTCAGGGTGGGAAAGCACAGCGAAATGCGCAGGCCCTGCTCCTCCTTGGCGCGCACGAGAGCCGCTATATCGGAAAAATCGCTGTGATGGAAGGTTCGGTCTTTCAGCCAATTAATCGACTTAGCCACGGCAGCCCTCCTTGTCGATGGCGGCGACGAGGCCGATGAGCTGGGCCATACCCGTAAAGATGGATTCCATGCCGGCATGGGCGGTATCCTGGTGATAATCGGAGCCGTGTGCTATGCCGATGGTAAGGGCTGGTATGCCCCGTTTTAGAAAGTAAAAGAGCTCGGATACGCTGGGATACACGTCGGGCTCAAGGCCCAGTTCGCGCATAACCCGTACCGCGGAGCGGGTAAGGCCGTGGTCCCAGCCCAGGTTTGCCGCGCCTAATTCCACCGCCACGTCGTAAATGACGTCTACCCGCAGCTCGAAGCGCACCAGGTCCATGATGTCGCGTATCTGGGCCGATATGTCCTTTACCACTTCGTTGGATACGCTGCGCAGCTCTATGCCTATGCGCGCCTGCGCGGCGGGGTCGCCGTACTTGAAGCCAGCCTTAAGCATGCCCACGGTCAATGCCGTGTGCGGCCTCGTCGGTATGCGTATGGCCAGAAGCTGGTCCACGATATGCGTGGCCACCACGACCATGTCCTCCGTGGCGCCTTTTTCGTTTTCCCGCCGTTCGCACACGATGTCGGCGCGTATGACGGCGTCGCTGAAGTAATTGAGCCTGCCCAGCTCGCCGCCCTTTACGATGAGCGCGGCGCAGGGCTTAGCTTCCAGATTCTCCACAAAACGATCCATCAAGGTTAGATTCTTGGCGTCGCGCATAGTGTTGGATACGCCCGCTATCATGAGGTTGGATTTTAAGCTTATGCCTTGGCGCTTGAGCATATCGGGCAGCGACAGGGCCGCGGCGCCGCCGAGCGCATTGTCCATGAGCCCCGGACCCTGTATAGTGCCGTCCCGCAGTTCATAATGTATATCGCCTGAAGGGTTGTAGAGCGAATCGAGCTCGGCCATTACCAGTATGGGAGGCCGCGCGGGCTCGCTGCCTTTTATAAGGCCTATAGGGTTACCCAAGGGGTCTGTGGTGCATTCATCGATGCCGAGCTCGGCGAGCCGGTCGGCGAAGAAACGCGCGCGCACGTTATAATCGGCGCTATCCGTCTCGTCGTCGCTTTGCCAGGTGCCCGCGTACGAGGGGACCTCCCCAAGGAGTATGATGTTCCCTATGATCAGTTCCTTCTCGGCCAGCAGGGCTGCCTCGAGGCTTCGAAGGTCTAGGGCCGCCTCAGCGTGTTTCGTGGTATTCAGTGCGCCGTACCTCCATCCTTATTCTTAATGTTCTACCCATTACTATAATCGCATATGGCTCCGGGGTAAACCCAATGGTGTTTTCTTCTTTCCCTAGTCTGTGGCTGCGTGTATAGTGGACTGCATGCATGGATTCGGACACGCCGCCTATGCGGCATGCGCGCGCGCCTATGACGGCGACGAAGCCCTGAGCTTCAGACGGCTCGCGCTGGGAAAACCCGCCGCACAAGCCTTCCGCGGCGGCAGGCTGCTCTGCCTGCCGGAGACGAGCCTCCAGTCCCTGGCGGAAGCTGCCTTTCACGACCTGCAGTTCTATCCACGGGCCAGCCTCGTGCGCGATTTCGCGCGGCTTGCCGCCGATGAAAGCCTTGATGCGCGGGAGCGCTTCGCCCTACGTTCCCTGCTGGAGAATGCGCTCATAGCGGCGGAAGGAAGCTTTCCGCTCTGCCAGGACACCGGAAGCGCGGCGGTATACGGCTGGAAAGGCCAGTCTATCTTCGTGGAGGGCGACGACGAGGCGGCCCTAGCGGCAGGAACGCTGCGCGCCTGGAGCGCACACAAGCTTCGTAACAGCCAATTGCTGCCCTCGGGCCGCTTCGACGAGGCCAACTCGGGGAATAACGCTCCCCTCTCCTGTGAGCTTTTCGCCCATCCTGGCGCCGATTACCGCTTCCTCTTCGTCGCCAAGGGCGGCGGCTCATCGAACAAGACGGCCCTCTTTCAGGAGACGAAAGCCCTCCTTAAGCCGGCCGCCTTCGAGGACTTCGCGCGAAAGGCTTTGAATGGCTTGGGCGTATCGGCCTGCCCACCCTACCGTATCGCGCTCATCCTTGGCGGCCAAAGCCCCGAGGAGACGCTTTTAGCCGCCAAGCTGGCAACCACGGGGCTCTTAGACGGCCTTCCTGAAGGGGATTCAAGCGCGTTCGGCGTTATACGGGACCGTGATGCAGAACTACTGCTTATGAAGCTGGCTTCCGAGTCCGGCTGGGGAGCGCAGTTCGGCGGAAGGGCCATGGCCAGGGACGCCCGCGTATTCAGGCTGGCAAGGCACGCGGCCAGCCTGCCCGTGGCCTTGGCCGTATCCTGCGCCGCGCACCGGCAGGCTATGGCCTACATAAACGAAAACGGCGTGTTCCTGGAGAGCCTTGCAGGCGCCGAGAAAATAGAGGGCATAATGGCCGAATACGGCATAAGCGCAAGCGGCGGAACCGGAGGGCAGGCCGAAGGGCTTGCGCCAGCCCCGGAGGTGACGCGGCTTGAGCTGCGTCCCGGCGCTCAGGCTTTGAGTGGGCTCAAGCCGGGGCAGATGGTGGCGTTGCACGGCCCCGTCGTGCTGGTTCGGGACGCCGCCCATGCCAGGCTCGCCGCCATGATAGAGCGGGGAGAGGCGCTGCCGGCATGGACGGCCTACGCCGCCTTTTACGCCAGTCCCACCGAGACGCCCCAGGGCGCGGTCCTCGGCTCGATAGGGCCAACTACGTCGCGCCGCATGGACTCCTATGCTGAGAGCTTCCTATCGCGAGGTTTTTTCAAGATTATGCTGGGCAAGGGCGAGCGGAGCGCCGCCTTCAGCCAGTCCTGCGCGCGGCACGGAGGGCTGTACTTATGCGCGGTGGGCGGCGCGGCGGCCCTGGCCGCCGCGCGCTATGTGCGCTCGCAACGGGTACTGGACTGGCCCGAGCTGGGCATGGAGGCGGTGCGCTTAGTCGAGCTAGACGGACTTCCGGCCATGGTGGCGGTAGCCCCGGACGGCGGCGATTTCTACGCGGGCATAGCCCGATAACGCGCGTAGTACCAGGCGGCCGTGGCCATGAGGGCATGGCTCCAGGGGGGATCGCCAAGGGTCTTGAGCACATGCTCCTCAGGCTCTATATGCAAATCCACCAGTTCGTGCTCGTCAAGGTCCTGCTCTCCCGCCGCCGCCAGGTCCTCGGCGGCGAATATATGCAGGCGGTTGGACATGAACGCGGGATTAGGGTAACAGCTCCCCAGGGCTACGACGCGACCTGCCCGGTAGCCCGTCTCTTCCAGGAGTTCGCGCGCCGCCGCCGCGGAAGGCTCCTCCCCCGCTTCGATGACGCCGCCGGGGAACTCCTGACAGGCCTCGCCCGCGCCATGCCGGTACTGCTTTATGGTAAGGATGAAGCGCCGTCCGTTTTTAATGAGGACCGGCACGATGACGGCCCAATCGGGGGCGTCGAGCACGATGAACCGGCCGTCCTTGCCATGCGGCCCCCGGCTCGTAAGCTCCCGGCTCTTGAATATGCCATAATCATGCAGAACCTTCTGGCTGGTCTTTCGCCAGGGCTCATCGCCTTGCGCCATAGTGCTGGCCCTCCATAGCTTCGAATGCGTCCGATCCCATTGTACGGGTACGGGGACTTTTAGTACAGTTATGGCGCCTGGGACTCTGGCAAGGGCCAGCTCATGGCAAAGAAGGAGCGTAGCATGGATAACATGCCTGATTGGGTACGGGGCTTTCCCGGCGCGGTAACGGTATCGGATAGCCAGCATCGTATCGTATATATGAACGACAAAGCCGCCGCCACCTTTGAGGCGGACGGTGGCAGGAAGCTCATAGGCGGCAGCCTCATGGCCTGCCACAATGAGCGCTCCAAGGCCATCATCGACCGTCTCTTGGCCGAGGGCGGCGTGAATGTCTATACCATAGAGAAAAAGGGCCAGAAGAAGCTCATACACCAGAGCGCGTGGCGCGACGAGGCAGGAGCGGTAGCCGGCCTCATCGAGCTATCGCTCGTGCTGCCGGCTGAACTGCCCCATTTCGTGCGGGGCTGAGGTTAGGCATCTGCCCTTCTAAATCAACTAAGAAAAGCGTGGCAGCGCAGAGGTCGGCCGAGCCGCCAGGCGATAGGCGTTTGTGCGAGAATTCGCGAAGCAGTGCCTGGTAGGCGGTCCATGCGCTAGCGCGATACTCTGCCCTTGCCGCCAGTATAGCCCTAACCGCAACCCGCATGTTGGCAAGCGCTTCGATGCCTCCGCGCGCGACGATACAGGTGTCGTCGGCATGAGCCATAACGGCTAAAAGCACCAGGATAACCATTTCATCCTCCGCGCTAATAGGAAAATGCTTTGATGCGGTCGTATCCAGTCCTGGCGTAGAAACGATAACGTCAAAAGCGACATGGCGCATACTGCGTGCCATAGGCAGGGCCAAAGCCCTGATTGAGGGGAACGCTTGGAGAGCCTCATCCTGCGCGCTACGCAGGCCATAACGCAAGGCGCCTCGCTGGCCATTGGAGAGCCTTTTGGCCGAAGGCGTCGTATAACCTACGAGCGCGGATGCAAGACTTGCCGCCTCATCGCATAGCGCTTCTGCGCTATACCTGACAAGCCCGCAAGATGGCGTCAGGCTTTTCTCTAAAAGGCGTCCAGCCGCGGCGGAGAGCAAGCCTAAAGACCATATAGCGCCTTTATGGGTATTCACCCCACCAGTAGCTTCAAGCATAGCCCGTTCCGCCTCAAGGCCCAAATTACGCAGCTTTCGGGCGTCGTCTAGGTCCAGCGCTTCTCCCGCGCTGTTTAATTCCCGCCCCGCCTCCGTCAACGCATGGAAAAATGGGCGCAAGGCACCCGCCGAAGCCCTAAAGTGCCCTATATCCATATCGCTATGCGCACCGGAACCCAGTCGGTCGACAAGGCCGGGCTTCGGCGCGGCTTCCGCCTCGCGCAACAGCGAGCGGACGGCCAGGCCTGCGACGCTCTCTTCAAAAGAGAGCGTCGCAGCAGCGAGGCTTGTCGAGGCTACGGCGCTGTACACTCCTAGACGCTCCTCGATGCTTTGAGGCGCTTAAGGCCAGAGCTCACGAAGGGCCAAGCTATTGAGAATACCGTAAGCGCTATCAAGGTAACGGTGATAGGCGAGCCATAGAATATCTTTGGGCTGCCATCCGAAAGCATGAGGGCCTGCCTGAATGACGTTTCCATAGTCGCGCCTACGATACCGCCGAGTATAAGCGGGGACGTCGGAATCTTGGCTTTTTCAAGGAATATGCCGATTAAGCCAAAGCCGATAAGGATGAAGAAATCGACTATGCTGTTGGTAATGGCATAAGTGCCGATAAAGGCAAGCCCAAGGATAAGCGGATAGAGCACCTTGGCGGGCACCGCGAGCACGCGTACCAGGATGCTGGCCATGGGCATGTTCACGATGAGCAAGATGATATTGCCTATGAACATTGAAGCTATCATGCCCCAGGCTACCTCGGGCTGCTTTTGGAAGAGGAGCGGCCCAGGCTGTAAGCCTAACATGAGCAACGCGCCGAGCATGACGGCGGTCGTGCCCGATCCCGGTATGCCCAAGGTCATCATGGGGATCAAGGCGCCGACGCTGGACGCGTTATTTGCCGCTTCAGGGGCCGCGAGGCCTTCTACGGCGCCTTGGCCGAATTCTTCGGGGTGCTTGGAGATGTTCTTCTCATTGTTGTAGGCCATCAAGGCCGCCATTGTGCCGCCCGCGCCAGGAAGGGCTCCTATGAAGAATCCCAGCGGCGTGGAGCGTAAAATAGCCGGCCACGAACGTTTCCAATCTTCCTTGGTAAACTTAATCTTACCAAACTTGGTCTGCATCTTAAAACTCGGGTCGTGCACTGACTTAAAGCTCTTAAATACTTCGCCAAGCGCGTAAATACCGATTATGATGATAAGGAAATCGACGCCGCCCATGAGTTCGAGTACGCCAAAGGTGAATCGGTTGACGCCTGTCAGCCCATCCAAGCCCACGGTGGATATCATAAGGCCAAAAGTCATGCCTATAAAACCCTGGAGGATTTTCTCTTTAGACATGGCGGCGGTCGCGGCGAGCGCGAAGAGCATGAGCAGGGTGTACTCCGCGGGTCCGAAGCGCAGCGAGAATTTCGCGACGGGCACCGCAACGAACACCATAGCCACGTTCGCGATCATACCGCCAATAAAAGAAGCTACCGCAGACATGGCTAAGGCAGCTTCCGCTCGGCCTTTCTGCGTCATGGGATAGCCATCGAAGCAGGTTGCGATAGCCGCTCCGTCGCCTGGCGTGTTAAGCAATATCGACGCCCTGGAACCGCCGAACATCGCGCCATAGTATACGCCAGCCATCGTTATCATGGCGCCAACCGGCCCCATCTTAAAGGTCAGGGGCAGCAGTACGGCTACGCCGGTGGCGGGGCCAAGGCCCGGAAGCATCCCAATTATCGTACCGAGTACGCCGCCAAGCGTGGTCCACATAATATTGATGGGGGTAAGCGCTACCTCAAAGCCCAGCAATAGCTGGGAGAAGATTTCATTCATGGCGTTCTCCTAGCTAAATATCGAGGATCGGCATCCGCGGGAGCTGTATCCCGAGGAGCACGGAAAAGAGGACGTACACGCCGACGCTAAACAGCACCGCTACGAGCACCGTGCGGGTAAGCTTCTCCCGACCATTGACGAGGAAAAGCACGGCCCCAAGATAGAGTACGGTAGAAATCACGTAGCCTAACGGCTTGAATACCAGCGCGTAGCCTACGCTCGCCACGATAGCAAGGGCAATTTCACGGCCATGCCTCGTAAGCTTGCCGAATTTCGGGCTAGCCTTTGCGTCGGCTTTGCCCTTGGAGAGCCATTCCCTTACGCTAAGGCTAAGGCCGAGTAGGGTCATAATGCCGCCTAGCATAACTGGATAGATAATATGCCCCGTAGGGCTACCAAAGCTGGCTTGAGGTAAGGTCCACGCACCCCAGCTATAGGCTACTCCAATAAGCATGGCCACGAGTCCTGTAATCATATTCCAGGTCATTGAACCCTCCGTTCTAGCGTATTGAGGCCGTCAGGGATATATACGGCTGACGGCCTTTCTAGCTAGGTTATTTCTTTGCCATGCCCAATTCTACAAGGATGTCCTTGGATAGCGCATTTTGGGCCTCAAGGAATTTTACGAAGTCAGGCTGATCGGCGTAGCTCTGCACCCAACCGTTGTTTTCACAGGCTTTCTTCCATTCAGGGGTCTTAACCATCTTGCCCAGGGCATCGCGCCAGAAGGTAACGGCGTAAGCGGGCATTTCTGGCGGCCCGAATATGCCGCGCCAATTCGAGAAGTCGGCGGGTATGCCCTGTTCGCGCACGGTGGGAACATCCTTGCCGACGCCGTATTCGGGACGGCTAGGCGCGGTGGAGGCCAGCACGCGCAAGTCTCCCGACTCTACGAGGCCGCGCACGTCTCCGAGGCCGGTAGACAAGAGGTCTATATGGCCTCCCAGGAGCTGCGCCGCGCCGGCGTTATCCTGGAAGCTAATGAACTGTATGGCCTTAAGGTTGCCAACGCCCGCGGCCTTAGCCACGACGAGGAACTGGATGTGATCCATGGACCCCGCGGCCGAATTGCCGCCTATCTTTACGCTCGTCGTGCTCTTGCGCAGTTCCTCGATAACTTGGGCTATCGAGGTATACTTGGAATCTTTACGTACGACGAAGGCGCCGTAATCGGTTATGAGGCGCGCCAGCGGCGTAGTGTTCTTGTAGGAGAATGGCGTCGTGCCATTAAGGTTGATGAGCAGGAGCGGTGGGCTGTACACGGTGAGGACATTGTCTTTGCCTTTCATGGACTGGAGCGCGGTAAGGAACACCGCGCCGCCGCCGCCGGACTTGTTCTCCACCGGCATAGCCACGTTAACCAGCTTGGTATCGGTAAGGGTCTTGGAAACCGTGCGGATGGTTAGGTCCCAGCCGCCGCCCGCGCCGCTCGGCGCATAGCATTCGATGGTCTTGGACGGATAATTTTTGGCCTGCGCGAAAGCGGGGGCGGCGATAAGGGCGACCAGTATGGCCGCGGCTAGAATACGATTGATACGGTACATGGCGTATCTCCTCCTTAGGTTATGCGATCTCTCGTATGGTCAAGGGCGTGGATGCGCCTACGGCGTTCCCGTCCTGAGATCCAAGTCTGTCGGCGCCAGAGCGCTTTAGGATATACATGAAGGCGGCATCAAGGGACGAAACCGGGTGCGCCAGCCTGCCTGAGCAGACCATGGAGGGTCCTCCGCAGATGACACAGGATCGCGGCGGCAGGCAAAGCTCGGCCCGGCCTATAGCTCCCTGGCTTCCTTGTATGTCCAGATCGAGCAGCAAGCCAAGCCATGAGGATTCCTCCACATAAAGCGCTGCGGTTTTTAATGCGAGCGGCGGGGCGGAAGAGCTCCAGAGCAGCCACGGCCCTAATGCGCCGTCGCCGCCACCTTCATACTTCAAGTGCAGTGCTCGGCGACGGCATTCCGACTCAAAAAGGGCCGCCCCCCGCGCTATAGGGACGCCGGCCATACCGCGCCGTCGCAGCGAGGCGGGCATACGGGCGGATAGCCGCACGACGGCGAGAGCGCCGGCATGGAGGAGCGCGGAACCTTCCGCTACCCTCCGCTCGCGTTCCGCGAGGGCCGCGCTCAATTCTGCGTCTGGCGAAGCCAAGCGCGGAATGGCTGTTATGCTCATCGGGAAAGGCCTTTAGGGCGTCGTATGAGGTCGATAATGGTACCGTCGCGGTATTCCACCAGGGCTATCGCCCTGTCGTCGAACTCCAAGGGCCTCGGGATCCCCGTGTACGATTCCGCCAAGCGCTTAAGCCAGTCTATATCGCGTACGGGAAGCCCGGCTCCTCGAAGCGACTCCGCTAATTCCGGCCGGCGCGGATTTACCGCTATGCCGCGGTCTGTAACGAGAAGGTCGACGCTTTCTCCCGGCGTTACTATCGTGGTGACCCTATCGACCACCGAAGGCAGTCGCCCGCGAAGCAAGGGGGCTACCACGACCGTGAGCGCCGCCCCGGCCGCAGTATCGCAATGCCCGCCGGAAGCCCCGCGTATTACGCCGTCGGAACCGGTGATAACGTTAACGTTTAGCTCAAGGTCTACTTCCATAGCCGACAATACGACGACGTCGAGCGCATCCACCGCGCAGCCTTTAAGTCCAGGGTTCGCGTAATACGATGCGTCCATTTCCCGGTGCCCTGGGTTCGAAGCGAGCGAGCGGGCGGCATCGAGGTCAAAGCTCTGCACATCGAACAGTGCGCCTACTAACCCTTCCTCAAGCAGGCGCACGAGCTGGCTCGTTATGCCTCCTAAGGCGAACGATGCCTTCACGCCGCGCTCTACCATCATTTCGCGAAGAAAACGAACGACCGCGAGGCTTGCGCCGCCGGAGCCGGTCTGAAGCGAAAAGCCCTGTCGAATGACGCCTGCCGCCGAAATGGCGGCCGCCGCGTTTCCGGCTATAAGGAGCTCCCGGGGATCACGGGTCATGCGCGTCGCGCCTTTGCCTATGCCCGAAGGATCGCCTACGGAGTCTATGGCGACGATTGCATCAACATAATCCTGGCGTATTGAGGCAGGAGCCAGGGGATAGGGGACGATCTCCTCGCTAAGGAGCAGTACTTTTTTCGCGTTGCGCGCGTCTACCATCGCATAGCCTAAAGAGCCGCAGGCGGAACGCCCGAAGGCTCCGGACGCGTTGCCCCGCTCATCGCAGGACGGCACGCCGAGCACGGCCAAGTCAATAACGAGTTCGCCGCCATCGATAGCACGAGCACGCCCCCCATGGGATTGGATAAGTATCGGCTCGTCCATGAGCCCCGCGCTTATCGCGTCGGCGAGCGGGCCGCGCAGGCCGCTGGTGCGTATGCGCCGTATCGTGCCGTCTTTGATAAAATCGATGAGAGGCGCGTGCACCGAGCTTAAGGAACTCGGCGCCAAGCTCAAATCCCGTAGCCCCCTGCGGGCAAGCGCCTCGAGCACCATGTTGACGATCAGATCGCCTTCGCGGAAATGATGATGGAAGGAAACGGTCATGCCGCTGTGAGCGCCCAAGGCGTCGAGAGCGGCATCCAGGCTCGCAAAGAGCTTGGCGGATCCCTCGGCCGCCTTATGCGCGCCCATGAACGGCTCGATAGGGCCGTAGTTCGGTATATGCGTGGGCATGGCGCATTGGTTCCGCGTACCGCTCATGATGATGCCTCCCCAGCTAAGGCGAGCGCGCGCAAAGCACGTTCGACTATAGGCTTGTCTATCATCTTTCCATCCAAGGCGACGACGCCTGAGCCCTTGGCCTCCGCCTCGGCGGCCGCAGCGACTATTCGCCTCGCCTTTGCGAGTTCGTCGGCGCTAGGCATGAATACGGCGTGAGTCAGCGCAATCTGCGAGGGGTGGATAACGCTTTTTCCGTCAAAGCCGAGCTGCTTGGCCAAGCGCAATTCCCGGATAAAGCCCTCTTCGTCGCCTAATGAGGAGTACACTGTGTCGAGAGCCATGATACCCGCCGCGCGCGCGGCCATAACGAGAAGGCTCCGAGCCGTAAGCAGCTCGACGCCGTCCGCGCTGCGGGACGTATGCATATCGGTAACGAAATCTTCCGCGCCTATGGCGATAGCGATGAGCCGCGGGCTTGCGCTGGCGATTTCCTTGACCGCTAAAATACCGCGGGCCGTTTCTATGGCGGCAATAAGCTTCACCGAGCCGGGCTCGCGCTTAAAGCGTTTCTCCGCCGCTTCGACTGCCCGCTCAACCTCGGCTATATCCTCAGGGCCATCCGTCTTTGGCAGGCGCACCGCATCGACACCGCCGGCGACTACCGCCGCTATGTCTTCGAGGCCATGGGGCGTATCGAGGCCGTTAATGCGCACGACGCGCTCGACTCCTTCGTAGTCATAGTCTTTGAGCGCGCGGAATACTAAGTGACGCGCCGCGTCCTTCTCCCGTGGGCTTACCGCATCCTCGAGGTCGAACATAAGGGAATCCGGCCCGTATATATGAGCGTCCCTGAGCATTGATGGGGCATTGCCCGGCACATAGAGCATGGACCTGCGCAGTTTCATAGCAGAGCCTCCCAGGGAGGGCTGCCCACGCCAGCCGCCCTACCGCAGGCAGCGGCGAGCCGCGCCTGAATCGTGGCATCCAACGCGCCTTTCTCCTCCACGCTTACCATAGCGTCCGCCACGCCTAAGGCAGCAAGCGTGGAGAGAGCAACAAGCCGTATATCCTGGCCATAGCGTTCACAGGAAGGACCGCGAAGCTCAAGGGCCAGACCGCCGTTCGGATTAGGCCGTACCGTTACCCGTGCGTCTCCCGATTCGGCAGTACCGGCTGAATCTTCACGTACGATCTCCATGCTGCCCTCCGTTCAATGCCGGCTTAAGCCGGACCGAATTGCTTCAAGTACAGGCTGCGCGTCGGGCGAATTAAGCCAGGCGAACGTTGTCTGCGGCACAAGGTTTTTTATGCTTTCCATTCGGCCCTCGCGTATAGCCGCTCGCACAGCCGATGCGCTTATAGCCCGCCCATCCACGCCGCTTCGTTCCAATTCGACGAGGCCTATGCCGTGGCGATTCAAGACCTCTGCAAGCGCGCGGTTGTACGCGGCGGTAACGGCGCAAAAAGGCTCGCTCCCCACAAAGCGCGTACGAATCTTAAATGCGGGGGCTATCCTTTCAGCGAAGAGCTCCGCGTCTAGGGCTGCTTGTATTTCAGAGGCCTTGCTTTTTTCTTTTAGGTAATAGGCGGGAAAAGTAACGCCAGATACGCAGTAGGCTCCGCCCGAAGCCACGGTTACCTTGCTCAGGTCCTTCGTGCCGGCGCGCACGAGCGCTTCGCGTGTCGCCCCCGGTATACTAGACCTATCGCCCGCTACGACGAGCACGAGTAGCCTGTCGCTAGCCTTGGCCGCTCGCTCTATCAGAAAACGGTGGCCCAGGGTAAAAGGATTGCAATTGACCACGACCGCCCCGTCCGCTTTAGCCCCGGGCAGAAGGCTACGGATCTCATCCGCCCAGTCGTCGAAGCCGTTCCGGCCTCGCTCGAGGAGCATAGCCTCGTTTACGGACGCAAGCGCCCGAAAGCCCAGGCTTTCAAACACGGCGCGATTCTTAGGCTTGGTATAAACGAAAAGCCGCCTCTGCCCTCGGGCTTCCGCTTCGGCAATCAAGAGCTCAATAGCCTTGGCCGCCACTCCTTCGCCTTCCCACTCGGGATCCACTCCAACGCATTTGATCACGTCGCCGGCAATAGACGCGCATGCCACTAATGTTTCGCCGTCGCGAACGAGGGATGAATACTCGACGTCAAGCTCGAGGTCGAGGCCGAGCCGAGCGAGGAAGCCGCGCAACAGGGCCCGCTCCGCGAAGCCAAGCGGGAAGAGGAGCGATGCGCGCACACGGAATTCATCCACCGGCTATTCCCTTCCGAGCCTGCTGAGCCCGCGACCAGGGTAGGATGGACGGATATCTGGGAATGCGCTGTCAGACTAGCTAGGATTATTAAGTAGGACTATAACCGAGAATGCCGTAAGGCTTTGTCCTACAAAACTAAAGGATAAGCTTATGCCTATAGGCGTATTGGGTAAGCTGGGCATTATTGCTCAGGTTCATTTTTTCTAGTATGCGAGCGCGGTAGGTACTGACCGTCTTCACGGAGAGATTGAGGGTAGCAGCCAGTTCGCTCACGGTACCGCCGCTTGCCAAGAGCAGCATGACCTGGTGTTCCCGCTCTGACAGTAAGAGATGGGGCGGCCTGCCATCGCCGCTTTTTATGCCGCTCACCAAGGCTTCGCTTGCGGCGGGACTCACATAACTGCCGCCGGAGGATACGGCGCGTATAGCCTCAATAAGCTCGTCAGGTGCCCCGGACTTATTAAGGCAGCCTGAGGCTCCCAGCCTGAACGCCCTCAAGGCGTACTGTTCCTCAGGTTGTATGCTCAGCATCAGCACTGGCGTATCGGGTGATAGCTCTTTGATTTCTCGCAGCACTTCCATGCCATCCTTGCCTGGCAAGGAAATATCGAGTACGACGACATCGAAGCGTGCCTGCTTAACGGCTTCAAGCGCGGCAAAGCCATCCGAGGCTTCCACCACATGCCCTATATGCACGGATTCGACGAGTATCTGCCTTAAGCCTCTGCGGATAAGGGGGTGGTCATCGACGACGAGGACCCTAAGCATAGAGCTCGCCTTTGGCCGTATTCGACGGCTTGCGCAACGGTATGCTTACGCGCACCCGCGTACCGCCTCGTCCAGTAAGGTTCGCGGGGGATTCGATATCGAAGCGCCCCCCCTCATGCTTCACGCGCTCGCGCATGCCGAGTATGCCGATAGATTCTACGGATTCCGCCGCGTAACCGGGTATGCCTTTTCCGTCATCTTCAACGAAAAGCAGCAGGGTTTCCGCATCCACAGAGAAGCGCACGCGAACGGTTTTGGCATCGGAATGCCGACCGACGTTGGTGAGGACTTCCTGTAGCACGCGGAACAGGGTTGTTGCCACGCCTTCGTCGATGCCCTCGGGGGCCGGATCGATGCGCGCCTCGCACGCTATCCCCGAGCGCCTTCTGAAATCTTCCAACTGCCAGAGCAAGGCTTCTGAAAGGGATAAGGTGTCAAGCGCGCGCGGCCTAAGCTTCGTCGATATGCGCTTGACCGAGTCTATTGCTGAGTCAACCATGGCTATAGCCTCTTCTACCCGTTCCTCATGGGCCTTCGGTTCCGGGGGATGACCCTTGAGCCAGGAAAGATCCATTTTTGCCGCGGTAAGCAACTGACCTAGCTCGTCATGCACGTCGCGAGCCGCCGTCTTGCGCTCCTCTTCTCGGGCATACTGTATGTGCATGGAGAGCGTGCGGAAACGCTCGGCCCGGCGCTCCAGCGCGCGGGTACGGGTATGGACGCCGAAGGCCGCAAGGCTGAGTAGCGCCAGGGACAGGCTCCCAAGGAAGCCCGGCGTCTTCCAGAACGGCGGCTTCACGAGTATACGCAACAACGCCCCTTCCCTATTCCATACGCCGCCGGCCGTCGCGCCGCTGAGCCTCAATTCGTATTCGCCAGGCGCTAGCCCTCCGAGTACCGCCCGGTTTTGAGAACCGAGCTCCACCCGCTCGGCGGGTCCGCCCCATAGGCTCACCGACAGCCGATTTCGAGAAGGATCCACATAATCAAGGATGGCAAAATCTAGGCTTAAAGCCGCATCCTCCGGCTTAAGCACGATAAGACCCTGGTTTAAGGCTGCCCTGAAAGCACGCGCCCGAATAGAGTTCTCGGCAGGGTCGGCCGAGGGATGCGCGACTATAGCTACATCCGCGATGACGACGGGCGGCGGCTCGATCGGGTGAATGAGCTCATTAGGCCGGAATAGATCGATGCCGTCGGGACCGCCAAGCGCGATACGGCCATCCGAGAGACGCAAATAAGAATTCTGGCTAAAGCGGGACTGGAAACCATCGGCGGGTCCCCACGATAATAAATCGCCCCCATACGGAGAAATGCGTGTAATGCCTCTACCCGACACTACCCATACGTTGCCCTGCTCATCCTCAAGCGCGCCGACGATATCATCTCCGGCCAAGCCCATCGACGAATCAAGGTGGGCAAAGCGTATTTCTCCGCCTTGCTCTACGACCCGGTCTATGCCAGAACCTCCCGTGCCTACCCAAACGCGGCCGAGCGTATCCTCTAAGAGACAGGTAACCGAGGCGTCAGCCAGCGAATCGCGGCTGCGGTCCGGCTTGAAGCTTGCAAGCGCGCGGGAGGAGCTTTTATCCCACAGGGTAAGTCCTCCATCCCATAGACCCAACCAGAGGCGGCCGCGACTATCCTCGATTATGGCGCGAACGGAATTGCCGCTGATGGATTTGCTATCTCCCTGCCTAGGTCTATAATGAACGAAGCCGCCGCCGCTTCTATCAAGGCGGTCCAAGCCTCCGCCTTCAAGCCCTACCCAGAGCGTCCCCTCGCTATCAAGGAGCAAGGCCCACACGGTATCACCGCCAAGCGAGTCGTCGCGATCAGCTACTCGCGCATAACGTTTGAAACGCCGCGTAGCGGGAGAAAAAAGAGCGAGTCCCGCGCCGTCCGTTCCTACCCACAACGAGCCATCAGGCTCCTCAACCATGCACATAACGCGATCGCTTGGCAGGCTCTCCCTGTCAGATGGATTATGCACATAGCGGGCAATAAGCATGCCATCGGATGAGAATCGAGTGAGCCCCCCGCCATCGGTACCTACCCAAAGAGTACCATCCTTTGCTTCGAGCACTTGCCTGGCTTCATAGGGGGGCAGGCCTTCGGAAGGCCCCAAGCGGGACACGACTCGAGCCCGCGGATTATAGGAAGATGCCCCGCCGCCGCGACTGCCTACCCATATAAGGCCGGAGCGGTCGACGATAAGGCAACGTATGGCATCATGGCCCAGACTGCCCGCTATGCCGGCTTGGGCTCGCACGATGCGCAGCGATCCAGTATCAGGCTCCATTATACGCAGGCCGCGATCATCGGTGCCTACCCATATCCTGCCGACGAGGTCCATGCAGATGGCACGTATGAGAAGGGTACTGGAATCGGGCCCTAGCTTGAGCGGCGCGGCTGATCGTTGGCTTTTATCGAGTATGTATGCACCGTTGCCCTCGGTGCCGATGATGAGCTTATCAGGCCCATACTCCATAATCGCGCGTATCGTTACCTTCCCAATCGCTTCGACCGGTTCGAATACATCGCCTTCGCGGTCGTAGCGGGCTAGGCCGGCGGTGGTACCTACCCATAATACGCCTTCTCCGTCGCTGAGCAAGGATCGAACGGTTTGCGCGGGCAAGCCCTCCGCGTAGCCATAGTGGGCAAAGCCGCCAAGGACCGTATCGAAACGATCCAAGCCGGCATCGGCTGTGCCTACCCAAATCCAACCGTACGGATCGTCCGCCACGGCAAACATCCTATCGCTCCCTGGCGATTTAGGGTCAGTAGGATCGTGAATAAAACGCTCAAATGCATCCGAATCGCGAGAGTAGCGGGCAAGGCCGCCGCCGTCGGTCGCTACCCAAAGGGTGCCGATAGAATCCTCATGCAGATCGAAAATGAGGGACGAAGGCAGGCTCTCGGCATCGCCGGGAACCGGGCGATATACAACCACCCTCGTGCCGTCATAGCGAGAAAGGCCGCTGAAGGTACCCATCCATAAAAATCCCCGACTGTCCTGAAGCATACAATACACTGAATCGCCCGAGAGACCATCGGATGTATTGAGATTCTTAAAAACGAAGCGCTCTTCAGCGTTTACCGCTACAGCCGCTACTAGGATAAGGCACAAGAAAGCGGCAAAGCGTGGACCGACCGCGCGAGACGCGGCGGGTAAGGCTAAAACCTGAGCGACAGGCAGGATAGGCCGCCGTCTATCTTGCGGTACTCGCTCATGTCCACGGTAATCGTCTTGAGCCCGCGGGCCTGTATCGCCGCAAGCGCCTTTGGATAGCCTACGGGCACGATAACGTAGTCGTTTATTCGCAGGCAATTGGCCGCATAGCTCTCATCCGGCGCTATGTCTATCCAAGAGAAGCCGTTAAATTCCTCATGTTCGGAAAAAGCGCGGTCCACGAGCAGTATGCCGTCTTCCATATAGGACATGCCGGTCTTAAGGTGCAGCGTGGCTGGCATGGCTACCGTATGGCCGTTGAGGCCATGCCGGTCAAGGAGGCGGATGAACTGGGCAGCGCCTTCGGCATTGGTCCGCGATGATAGGCCGATATAAAATGAGTTGGCTACCATCATGACATCGCCGCCCTCAAGGGTGCCTGGCGCTTCGATACCTTCGATGATTTTATAGTGCTTGGATAGGATATCCCGCATACCCGCGGTCTCGCCGGCCCTGCTCGCCGCGCCTGGCCGGGTTATCAGCGCGAAATTGCGCGTGCATACGGCCACGTCCTCGACGAAGCAGGAGTCGGGGTACGCTTCCAAAGCCGGAAGCACCTCCACCGTAAGTCCACAACGCTCAAGCGCGGCTATATAGGCATCATGCTGCCGCTGTGCCAGCGCATAATCGGGAAGTCCCAACTCGGGGTGGGCGCTTATACCCTTGATCAAAGAGCGCGCCGGTCGGCGCACTATGGCTTTGGTGAACATGGAACTACTCATAGCCTAATCCTAAGCCGGTACGCCCCGCTCGTCAATATCGCAGTGCGCTTGCGTCCATTGCCTAGTGGAACTAGTATAAGGGTATGGAATCAAGCACACAGTTCTTCGATGCGGGCACCGTACTCTTTAGGGAAGGCGAAAAAGGCGCGCTCATGTACATACTGGTTAAGGGCTGCGTGGAGCTGCGCAAGAAAGTAGAAGGCGGCGAAACCGTGCTCAAAATCGTAAAGACGCCGAACGAATTCTTCGGCGAGATGGCTCTCATCGATGGAAGGCCCCGATCCGCCACCGCCGTATGCGCCGAAAAAACTGGCCTTATCGCCGTAGACGACGCCATCTTTGACTCGATGGTCTTAAGTAATCCTAAGTTCGCGCTTACCATCATTAAAACCTTGGCGGCCCGTATACGCTCGTCCAATGTTCAAATATCCGAGCTTACCGAGACTATACCCCGCGAGCGCACCGCGCGCGCTATGGCGGATTATGCGATGCGGCATGGAGAAAAGATTTTTGACGGAGCTTACAAGGTGCGTATAGAGGATGTGCGCGCCTGGGTAAACAGCCACGCGGGAGTAGCCTTGGATGACTTCGACTCCTGCCTTGCCCGCTTCCTTAAGAACGAGACCCTGCGCTACGCCGCCACCAGCGCAAAGACTAAGGAGCACATCGTTCTGCCTGAGACCTTTGTCAGAGAAAACAATAGGCGGAATGAACCGAGGAACTGAGGACTCCGCCCGCGCGCGGCTACGGCGTTTCATACGGGAGGCTTTTCGAACACCAATTCAAACAGCGATGGGTCATCAACGACTAGGAATTCTTTATCCATGAAGGCGGATGCTACGACTTTAGCCAGCGCCTTATTCGCTTTTTCAATATAGTGCTCGGCGTCCGCGAGCTTGCTTCGGCGCATGGCCGCGCTAAAGGAGGCAAGCGCCGCGTCAGGACACAGAGGGAATCAAGGCCGTCATCAAGCGAGCGCACATAGTCGACTAGCCGCTCCTGTGTTTCTTTCAGCTCTAGTCGTATATCCTGCATAATCATGTCTTGAGGAAGGCCGGAGGCGTGCGCGTACGCAAGGGCCGTTTCCGAGGTGCTGAGCCTGGAATCGTGGCGTATCGTCACAGGCGAAAAGCCAAGCGACGCGGCTGCGAGCGCGCAAGCACGTACCGCCTTCGCCCCGCGCTTTGAGAGAGGCCTTGATGAACGTCCAGGATTATCGCGCTCTTTCGCCTCTCCCGACCGTATCAGGAACAACGTCTTCATGCCATTACCGTCCTTTATGCTCAGGTGGCTCGTATCGCATCCTATCGCGCGATATCGTACTAGAAACCGTAGGATTAATCGACCTCAAACCGTCGGCATCCTTTAATTCTTTATTAGGAATGTATTAGCTCTCGATCAAATCGTCAGTTACAAGCCATTGGGCGTAGGCCGCAGGGAGGCGATACGCTATGCATGGGGTAAAGCGGCCCGCGTTGCTTCTATGCGCCGCTTTCGTATTGACAATGAGAAACGCGTAACAAGATACTAGTACTGTACGGAGGCGGCTATGAAGTGGATTCCCTGGCGAGCCTTTGTCCTGGCATTGATACTCTGTATAGGGTCGGCCGCGACCCTAGCCGCTCAGACCAGCCAGGAAACTACCCTCATCATGGTTACCGAGGTGTGGCCTCCCTACCGTATGGATGACCCAGCTAGCCCTTCAGGCTTCAGGGGCATAGATATCGATCTGTGCCTGGCCCTGGAAAAACGCTTAGGCATACGCATAGATATACAACGAGTGCCCTGGGCACGCGCCCTGGACATGATGAAAAGCGGCCAGGCGGACATCATAACCGGTATAGCAAGAACCAGCGAACGCGAGGCTTTCCTGCATTATCTGCCAACCAGCTACAGCGTGGTGCGCCCCATGTTCTTAGCGCCTAAGGGACAGGGCAGCCTCGTACGGAGCTATGATGACCTCTATGGCAAGTCTATAGGGCAATCCACCCATTCTGCCTACTTTCCCCGCTTCAACACCGATAACGCCCTTAATAAGCAAAGCCTATCCACGGAAACCCAGATTTTGCAGATGCTGGCCCTAAAGCGCATAGACCTCGCTATAGGCACCGACCCCAATCTGAGCTGGGATATAGCCCGCTTAGGCCTCAGGGATTCAGTAGAGCCCACGGCCTGGCAGCCCGAGGAACGAACGGAGCTCTTTCTTGCCATATCCAGGAAATCTCCCGCGGCTGCGCTTCTTGAACGTATGGACGCCGCGCTCCGCGCCATGATCGCCGACGGTAGCATAGCCGCCATACAAGCGGCCTATCGATAATCCCCGCTAAGAATATTCTTTCATGCCTATACAGAACCGAGGCTAAGGTCGCCATGTATCTTGTACATAGATCCATCGCGGCTGAGCTTGAGCTTTCGGCCAGGAAAGTACTCAGGCAAGAGGCTTTCCAATAGCCTCACAACATGAGCCTCTATTTCCGCGCGCGTCTCCGGCCCCGGTTCTTCCGAAGTAGCCAGGGTAATATCGACGAGATAGCCCCTGCCTATAGTGCTTCCATAGCCGGGGGTGAATACCGCGCCGATATTAAAAAGGCCGTCAGCCTCGGGATTCGACGTCTCGCCGAGCGCCGGCCTATTGCGGCGCAAAGCCCAGGAGCCGTGATAGCGCGCCTCCAGTTCCGCGTCTATCCTATCGAACAGCTCTTTAAGCCTATCGTCCCAGTCTTTCATTTTCGCGTGCTTCATACTTAGCTTAAGTATAATCCGTTTTCGCTCATTAGTTCCCCGAACCTTGTTGCTCGCGCAGGCATCAAGGCGCAGTGAATACTTTAGAACTCCATAAAGTCTTCATCAGAGAGCGATGAGCCTTTTTTATCCGCGCAGGGCACGATAGCGACAGAAGGCTTCTTGCTCGCGCTGACCATCGAGCCTGAACGGGGAGCTTCTATCGGGTGCTGCGCGGCGTTGCCCTTAGGAAGAGGCTTATCCCTAGCAGCAGAGCCAAGCTTGAAGAAGCCTATAGCCTCCTTAAGCGCGCGCGACTGGCTGGCCAGTTCAGTCGTAGTACTGGCGACCATAGCGGCTTGACTGGCTATCTCCTCGCTGGTGGCGCTGAACTCCTCGGATATGGAAGCGTTCTGCTGTATGACTGAGTCCAGCTGGCCTATGGCCTTGTTAATCTGCTGAGCGCCTGAGTCCTGCTCGCGGCTGGCAACGCTAATCTCCTGCACCAGCTCGGCGGTTTTCTGGATATCGGGCACCATGCGCTCTAGCATTTGGCCGGCGCGCTCGGCCACGTCTACGCTGCGCTTGGACAGGCTCGATATTTCGCCGGCGGCCGTCTTGCTGCGCTCGGCCAGTTTACCTACCTCGCTTGCTACCACCGCAAAGCCCTTGCCATGCTCGCCCGCTCGCGCCGCCTCTATGCTCGCGTTCAGCGAAAGCATATTGGTAGAGCGGGCTATCTCCTCTATGATCGCTATCTTTTCCGCTATCTGCCGCATGGCCACTACCGTCTCTCCCACCGCGAGCGCGCCTTCCTTGGCGTCGCCCGATGCCTTTGTGGCTATGCGCTCAGTCTGCGCGGCGTTATCGGCGTTTTGCTTAATATTAGCGCCCATCTCTTCGACGCTGGCCGACACTTCCTCAGCGCTGGCCGCCTGTTCGGTGGAGCCCTGCGACAGCTGCTGGCTCGAATCGGCTATGCCGCTTATGCCCGTAGACATCTGGTGCGCCGCGGACGCTAGTTCCGTGGCGTTATCCGATACCGAATCGCTCGCGTTGACTACCTGGCTTACCACTTCACGGAGCTTGCTTATCGTGGCGTCTATGGAGCGAGCGAGCGTTCCAATCTCATCCGCGCGTATTAGGGATTTTTTAGGCAAGCTTACATCGAGCCTGCCGCGGGATAGGCCATCGGATGCTTCCGATATAGCCTGGATGGGCTTGGCAATAGACCTGCCCATGACGACGGAAATAACGACGATGATGGCTATGGCCGCCAGGCTGAATAACACCACCAGCAGGGCTATGGCGCGACCGCTCTCCTGCACCTCGGCAAGCGGCACGATAACGCCGAGCGACCAGTTGGGCGTGCCCGCCACCACGGAGGAGAACACGTGCTGCAATGAACCGTCGGGGCGCCGTATTATGTGGTTGGCCTCAGCGCCCTGTATCATGGCCCGTCCGGCCTCGTCCAGGCCTTGGTAGCCAAGCTCCGCGCTCTTGAGCATGTTCAAATTCATGACCAAGTCGGGATTGGGGTGCGCTATGATGAGTCCGGTGCCGTCTACCACAAAGCCCGCGCCGGTTTTCCCCAGCTTAACCGAGGCCGCGCTCTTGGACAGGGCCTCCAGGGTAACCTGTATGCCCACGAGGCCGTCGTTGCGGCCATTCCGCTTTATCGCTGATGCAATAACCACTATGGGTTTACCCGTAGCCAGGGAGATAACCGGATCTGCTACGCGGGTATCGGCCTTGCCGCCCATGATATCCTTAAAATACTCCCGCGCGCTGATATTGCCCGAACTGCCCGACAAGGGTATGAAGTCGCCATTGGGCCAGGCTATAAACAGCCCTTTAAGCTCTTCCTCAAGCTGAACGTCAAGGGTCTTTAATAGCCTGGTAATCTCTTCCTTATCGCCGCGGCCTATTATATCCCGCATGGCTATATCCTGGGTAAAGCGCAGGTATTTGTCTATAATGGCCGACAACTGGTCCGCGCGGGCCTTCACTACCTCTATAGAATACTGGGCGGAAAGATCCTCGGCGCTAGAAAATGACCGCTGCGCTATGATGAGGGCCAAAATCGATAGTACAAGCAGCGTTGAGATGCCGAAAATCAATGCTATGCGCGTACCTATGGATTTAAGCGCGTTGAATCCAAAGCGGATATTCGCCATATAAACTCCCTTATATCGACAATCTGATCGACGATTTAAGCATAAGGGCTGGATGCCTCCCCCTCAATAGCATTTACGCCTTTATTTACCCGCATAAACTAAATGCCACGGCTAGAGGAAGCTTTAATGCCCGTTGCCGTATAGGTACAGCAGTATATCGTCTGCCCGTTCTGCCCAGGAGCCTTCCGTATGGATACCGCCCGGCGCTTCGTGAAAGAGAAAATCAGCTGGCTGCTCAAAGCCGGACTCCTTGAGTAAGCCTATGAAACGCCGCGCAGTCGCTAGGAATTCGGTCTCTGCGGAACCCATATCTAGCCATAGCTTTATGTCCCGCAGCGCCTCGAGCCTAGCTTCGTCCAATCGTTCGAAAAGCTTGCCAGCGCCCCAGCCAAGATATGGCGATTGCAGTGCAAGCTTGGAGAAGCGTTCTGGATTGCTTAGGGCGATGTTTAGGCTTAGTAAACCCCCGAGCGAAGCTCCCATAAGGCCGGTAGTGTCTCTGCCCGGCTTCACGCGATACTCGAGCTCTATATACGGCATGAGTTCGTTTAGGAAGAAGCGCTCAAATTCACCGCCGCGCCCCTGCACGGGTTTCCCAAAGTCGATACCGTCCCAGTGCGCGTACTCGCTTGCGCGCTCCGCCCCGCCATTAGCCACGCCTACGATGATGATTTCTTCAATACGTCCCGCGCTTATGAGCCCGTCGGCGGCATCCTGTAATTTGAGCGACTCCTTGGACCAATCGGACAAGAAAAATGCGCCTTTCCCGTCCTGGACATAGAGCACGGGATAACGGCGCGTAGCATCCTTGTCGTAGCTTGGCGGCAGGTATATATAAAGCTCGCGCACATTGCCCAGTACAGCTGATTTAAAGGAATCCACCACTGACAAGCGCCCTGTCTGGCCGCTAGAAACGAAGGCTGGCTTAAGCACGGATGCTTCATCGGCTACGGTGCCGCGCGCAGCGCAGGAGTAGCCTATCAAAGAACAGCTTGCCATGATTAGGCAAAGCAGAACCGGGTTCCGCGCGCCATTAAGCTCTAAATTGCTCCTAAGCATATCGTCAATCCTCCATCCATGTTTCGGCAAGCCATTGCTGCCGCTTTCTGAGTACAACATGAAGCGCCTACGGCCGCGCCATCAAGCGCCTGTATACTTCCGCAATGCGCCTTCAGCCATAAAGCACCGTCAAGTACGACGAAAATCTTACTTAGTTCCTCGAAGCTTGTGTTTCAAGCCTTAGCACCCCAACAGGCAGCGTGAGCCAGCCTGATAGTCCACAAGCGCATGCGTCCTAAAAACCCATACACAAGCTTCGAGGAACTAATAAAATCTTAGCGCTTGCCTGCGCCGCTAAGCCGTCGTACTATAAGGGCGTGCAGGAGGCCCCATGTTTGTAGTTATCGTCGACATACTGGTCAAGGAAGGCCATGAGAACGAGTACAGAGAAGCAATACTCAGGCAGGGACAGAACTCGCGCCAGAACGAGGCGGGCTGCCTGCGCTTCGATATTCTACAGAAACCCGGCGAACCCCGTTCCTTTACCCTCTGCGAGGGCTATACCGACGAAGCCACCTTCCACGAGGTACACCGCAAGACGGCCCACTACGCCGAGTATTCGCAGGCGACCGCGCCTTGGGTTGAGAGTAAAAGCGCCCGCTTCTATACCAGGCTTTGGCCGGAATAAAAAAGACAGTAGTTGCTACTAAGGAGGCAGATAGCATTGCCCTCAAGCACGCCAGCCTTAGCCTTAGCGGCTTTCAGCAACGCTCACTTCAAAGTATACTGTAATGCCTATGCATCAGCGTTTTTCCCGCCAGCCTAGAAAGAACGCCTCCGTTCTCACCCTCGCGCTCTTATCGTTTACGTTTTTCTCGCCCATGGCAGCCATGGGGCAAGATATCGTAGCGCATAGCTTTCTCGCGGATACTCCTGATAAGCGTGTGGAAACCCTGTTGTACCTGGCGGCTGGGGTTGAGCTCAGTCAATTAGGCTATTCAAGCACAAGACATGGAGATATTGCACAATATTATCTATTTACCTATTATGTAGCTAATGGTGCTAATATTGATATTCAGTACGTGCTCAGATCAAGCGCCGATCTCCAAAACGAGCTCGCGAATATTTCGCTTAGCGTTGCGCTTGACCACAGCGCTGATACCTCTATAGGCGGGGCAATGCGCCGACTCGTAGCCACCGCTGGCATGGAAACACGCTCCTCGCCCTCGGCTCGTATACTCGACCTATTTCCGGAAAGCGCAGCCGGGCAGGAAGCCCTAGTAGCTAAACTGCCGATCGTGGAACTTGAGGACTCAATTACGGTCATCATAGATAAGCAACAAGAGCCAGAATCGCTCGCGCCGACAGAATTCCCCATCGATGAGCCTGAAGCGCCAAGCGGCGAAGCACAGTCTAGCCCTCGATTTGTGGCAAGCCAGGTGCGGGGAAGCGCTCGATTCAGCCTGGCCGCAGAGACGGTGGCTACCATGTACCTAGGCTCAGCCATGGACTATTTTCGCTACGGGCTCGGCGCGTCGCTTGGCCTTGGGCTTGCTAAACGCCAGCCAGGCTGGTCATTAGGCCTAAACGCCAAGGCCTCCGTGGCTCGCGCCTTTAATGATACGTACGTGGTAGGCGGGCCGCTTTATCTGAGTACAGCTGGCCTTGAACTCCATCTTGGCAGCGGTGCGGCATACTCGCATAGAAGTGGCTTGAGCCTAGGAGGAGGGGCGGCCTTCCTTACCGTGTCTAGCCCGTCTAGCACTTCCACAAAAACCGTTCCCTTTGCGGAGCTCGGCGCCTTCATTAACGTGCCGTTTGGCAATCGCCTACGCATTGGCTTGGCGCTGCGAGGCACGGCGGCGTTCGATACCCAACTAACCATTGCGGGCCTATCCACCGCGCTGGTACTGGGCTGGGAACAATAATTGTCGCGCCACCTTACCCTTGGTGCATATATCGCCCTCTGTATAGCTGCGCTGTCACTCCTTGGCGCCTGCGACTCATTTTCATTATTGGACGAGTTTAAACTGCGGGGAGGCTTAGCTATTGAAGGCCAAAAAAGCGTCGTACAGCGCGGCGAAACGATAGCGCTCTACCCGCGCGGCGGCAAGGCTCCTTACAGCTACTCAGTAATCGCCGAGGATCTCTATTACAGCGATAGCCTGGGCTGGATCGCGAACGATTCTTTTACCGCAGGCAACGCTATCGGCCTCATAAGGATCGGTATCATCGATGCGGCAGGCATGATCGCCTCGTGCCTGCTGACGATAGCCCCGCCATCGCCTACAGGTTTTACTGTTCAACCTTTTTCGTCCAATACTGTGCCTATTGAATGGCAATACGGCGATTCTTCGATCATCAGTGAATTTTGGCTCTATCGATCCGTCAACGGAGGGGAGTTCACCAAGGTACGTACGCTCGGGAGCGCAGCGCGCACTGTGATTGATTCGCCGGTCAATACGAATTTTTCTTATTCGTACAGGCTTTACGCGGTATCGGGTAGCTATGTATCGCCGGCTACGCCGACTCAAAGCCCGCCCTAACGCCTAGCAGCGCGAGTACGCGCATATCCTATTCCATGAGGGAATCAAGGGTAAGCGCGGCCTCGGCGTACGCTTCCGCACGGCCGCGCGCCCGCTCAAGTCGCCCATACTCATCAAAGTAGCGATCAATCGAGGCCAGCAATTCTGGATACTGCGCGCGTGCTTCGGGTGCACTGGCAAGCGCCCGCATGAGAGCCTTGGCGTTTAAATCCAACGGATACGAACCTTCCAACGACGATGCGCTGGCCTGTCCCTTAAGCTTATCTATGGCAAGTTGCTTGGCGTCGATCAGCAGGCTAAGCTGCACGGTCAAATTCCTTACGCGCTCGTTCCGTAGCGCCAGTTCCGCCTCAAGCGCGCGCACCCTGCGCCTATGCTCTTCGCCAACATCGGCCAAGCTTACGGCAAGGGCCCTGGATAGCTCCTTTTGTTCGCTTAATTGTGCGTCCAGCGAAAAAATAGCCTCCCGCAGAGTAGCGTTCTCATCCTGCGCTGCTGTTTCCGCGGCAGATGGCGTAGTGGGAGCTTCCACTGCTGATGGTTCCGACCTCGCCGAAGGAGCAATAGAAGATGCAAGAGCTGCGGTCCCCAAGCTAGCCAGGCGCAAGGATAGGATATCCCGCCGTTCCTCCTCGGCCGCGCGTAGTTGGATCATTAGCTCCGGCAGACTAAGGGCCAAGTCAGGATTCTGCATAAGCTGAAGGTAGCGGCTGCGCAGCGCCGTGATTTCCCGTTCTTTTTCTAATAAACGCTTATCGGTATCGCTTTTAAGCTCTTGCAGCAGGTACCACTCAGTGCGCAAAAAGCGGCTTTCACTTAAGGCTATTTCGCTCACCCGTGAGCGGTAGAACGCGATCCCAGCCCACACGAACGCTATGGTAAAAAGCACAAGGGCAATATTCGACGCGAAGAGGAAAAAATCGCGGCTATGGGTGGGTATGATATCATCGTCGCTGGTGTTCATAGGGCTCTGCTCGATACAACCATACTACCATCTATGCACGCTCGATGCTATAGTTCCCTTATGAAAAAGGGCCTACGCCTTCGCTCCAGGCTATACCTCACCATAATGCCCCTCGTCATAGTCGTGATTTTCCTCAATGGCTTCGTGGCCGCCCTGGAATCGCGCGCATCCCTGACGCGTTTAGCCAATAAGCACCTTGCAT
Source organism: Spirochaetaceae bacterium UBA5200 (assembly GCA_002412825.1). Lineage (GTDB taxonomy): Bacteria > Spirochaetota > Spirochaetia > Treponematales > UBA12059 > UBA5200. The sequence goes on along the minus strand of DHVU01000017.1, from coordinate 28,476 downwards.
ACAAATCCGAACAGCTACGCGATTTCTTTTATAGCGAATGGGATGTGCTAAACGCGATAGGTCTCGGCTCCGAAAGGGAATATCGGGCAGCTTCTGAGGAAGCCTTCCGCTCCTATGCCTATTCCTTGCTTCGAAGCCCTACTGAACGCGTCCTGGCTTTCGACAGGAACGGCAGCCTGATTTTCCAAGCGAGCCTGGGCAGCGATTATGTCGACAGCCAAGCCGAAGGGGATTCCATAAGTATCGCGCCAGGCTGGTTCGAGGCCACCTTATTCGGCGAGCTTCGGGTAGGCGTGGCCTTTGAGCTTGAGCCCATACAATGGACCGTGGCGCTTACCGAATTGCAATCCAGCTTTTTGCTCGATGCCAAGAATATGCAGTACACCATAGCCGGCATACTCGCGGCGGCCATCATCGTTATGACTATTTTCCTGTCCCTATATCTAGCCCGCATAATTCGGCCGCTTGAAAGCCTTACGGGAGCGATCGGCAGGATAAGCACAGATATGAATTTTGACCAAAAGCTTACGATTGAGTTCGATGACGAGATCGGTCGCCTTGCGTTCAAATTTAACGAAATGGTGCATACCCTGCAGGAAAATTACCACCGGCTCCAGGAAACCATGAAGGCTGAAAAGAGCGCCCGTGACGCGGCCGTGGCCCAAGAGGAAGAAACCTTGTTTCTTCTGAGCAAGGTATCCGACTTCCGCGACGAAGAGACGGGAGAGCACCTGAAGCGGATAGGGGCCTTATCCGCATTGTTCGCCGAACTGCTCGGGCAAGACCATACTATGCAGAAACTGATACGATATAGCTCGCCACTGCATGATATTGGCAAAATCGGCATTACCGACGCCATCCTACGCAAGCCAGGCAAGCTGAGCACCGCCGAATTTGAAGAAATAAAGCGACACACAGTGCTAGGCTATGAGATACTCAAGAATACGCACAGCATTTATCTGTCAGAAGGGGCTACCATTGCCTTGACCCATCATGAACGTTGGGATGGCAGCGGCTATCCGACCGGGCTTAAAGGCGAAGATATTCCGCTATCAGGACGCATCGTAAGCATTATCGATGTCTATGATGCGCTGTGCTCGCAAAGGCCATACAAAGAAGCATGGACCCCTGAGCGCGCTATGGACTACATTGCGGGGCAAGGGGGAAAACACTTCGACCCTAACCTAGTAAAGCTATTCGTCGAGCACTCCCAGCGTTTCATCGGCATCATTGACCGCTAGAGCCCCATAAGCATAAGAAGGATGAAGCCTTTGGCTACGGGCACCATACAGGTAGAAGAGCTCAGCATAGAGTTGCTGCGGAAGCGCATAAAGAACCTCCACCTGCGGGTATACCCGCCCGATGGCCGCATTTGCCTGTCAGCGCCGCTCTTTGCTGACGATAAGTCTATTCGGCTCTTTGCGCTTTCCAAGCTGGATTGGCTGCGCGACAAGCGCCGCGCCATGCTCGAAAGCCCGGTTCCTGCGCAAGCGCGCTTCTGCGACGGCGAGCGCCACTACTATCGCGGCCAAGCCTATACGCTTACGCTTATAGAAGGGGCTGCGCGGGGCTCACTGCGATTAAAAGAAGACGGCGCGCTGGAAATGCGCCTGCGCGCGGGCAGTTCGGAGGCGGGGCGCTCCCGCCTGCTCGATGCTTGGTACCGGGAGCGCCTCATGGAGCTCATTCCTCCGCTCTTGGCGCACTGGCAGAACGCGCTGGGGGTACGAGCATCATCATGGAGCGTACGGAAAATGCGCGGCCGCTGGGGCAGTTGCAACCCGCGCGCCGCGCGCCTTATCTTCAGCCTCGCGCTGGCCCGTGTAGCGCCGCAATGCCTTGACTATGTAATCGTCCACGAGCTTGCCCACCTGCTTGAGCCCTCCCATGGCAAACACTTCTATACGCTCGTCGAACGCCACTACCCGGACTGGAAAGCCGCGCGGAGACTCCTTAAAACTTGGGCCGGCCTGTCGCGCTAGCTTAGTAAGCCTCAGCGGCTTAGCGCGCCTTTGCGTTTATCCTCAGCATACTCGTATACGATAAGCGCGATGGCGCCAAAGGTAACCGAGAGGTCGGCCACGTTGAGCACGCCCGTGCGCAGCCTGCCTATGCCGAAATTAAGAAAGTCCACCACATGGAAATCATTCAACAGGCGGTCAATGAGATTGCCAAAGCCGCCGCCTATGACCGCGCCAAGGAGCACTGCCCTGGTAAGCTTGGTTTCCTTAACGAGTATGTAGTAAACCCCGTAGGCGCAGGCTATGAGCGGAAAGACGAGAAGGAGCGCGTACTTCAGGGCCGGCGGCCATTGAGCGCCCATGCTCAAAAAGGCCCCCGCATTGCTGGCTAAGGTAATGACGACCGTATCGCCCAAAAAGCTCAAGCGCTCGCCTTCCGTTAGGTAGCGTAGCGCGAGGAGCTTCGTGAGCCTGTCGGCCAAATAGTTGACGCCCAGGCTGGCCAGGGACGCCAGTACTATCGCTCCGCGTTTCATCGCTCCACCCTCCGTCTTTTAGAAGAAAAGGCCGACAAGCGTATTAACGGCTCGCCCTATGGGAAGCAGGTCTATATTGAGCCGGTTTTCGGCGAGGATGATGGCGAACAAGGCATAGGAGCCATACTGCACGACGCGCTGCTCTATAGCCGGGCTTAGGTTTATGCCCTGCAAGAGGACGTGGCTGCCGTCGAGCGGCGGCAAGGGTATCATATTAAAGACGAAGAGCCCGAAGTTTATATAGCCAAAATAAAGGAGCAGATTCAAGCCTATATCCGCCAGCGAGCCGTCAGACACCTGGATATGGGTTACAAGCAGCTTCAACACGAGCAGAGCCGCCGTACCGAGCGCAAGATTGGACAGGGGCCCAGCCAAGGCTATGAGTATGCGGTCGCGTTTTTTATGCTTAAGATTCTCGGGATTGAAGCGCACCGGCTTAGCCCAGCCAAAGCCCACAAGCACGATGAAGAGAAAGCCCAGCGGGTCAAGGTGCCGCAAGGGGTTAAGGCTCACCCTCCCCTCATCTTTAGCCGTGCTATCGCCCAGATTCATGGCCATGAAGGCATGGGAAAATTCATGCACGCTTAAGCCGATTATAACCGCCGGCATAGAATACAAGATGCGTTCTATAGAAAAGTTCATGCGTTCCTCAATGAGCGTTAGTCATCAGCCCCAAGGGCCGAAACCGGCAGTATATAGGGCTCTAGGAGCCGCGGCAAGGCCGACGGGGCTAGTACGGCATGCCGTTTAAGCTTCAGTCAGCGACTGATGCTAATTTATTGTCCAACCTGCTTACACTACACGCCGTTTTAGGCTATAGTAGTACTATCCCGCCTACCAGAAGGTCGCATTGAAACCAAATTACAACAGCGAGAAGCGCCGAAAAGAGCTCGAGCGCAAGAAGAAGAAGGAAGAAAAGGAACTCAAGAAGAAGCTCCGTAAAGAAGCCATCGCCCGCGGCGAAGACCCTGATGCCCTTGGCGCTGAAGACGAAGACGACGCCGATAGCGACGATTCCGACGGCGAAGACAAAACCGGCGAAGGCGCGACGGAAGTCTAAAGAGCGCTGGCCGCAGGCCCCTTCCGCATCACAATACCCGGCGTGCCAATACCTTTGGCATAGGGTATGATGCATGCTCTAGCGTAGCCGGAGGCTTGATAGAGGCCATATGGGTGCTAGCCGGGATTCTTAATCGTCTTCGCTGATATATACCCTAGGAACGCGTTTTGATACGGCACAGACTATTTCGTAATCTATCGTGCCCAACAGCTCGGCCAATTCTGAGACCGGCGGCCCTCCCTTACCGAAAATCGTGGCAACGGAGCCGGGAACAACCCCGGGTAGGCCGGTGACATCGACCATCACCTGGTCCATGCACACGGTACCCGCTATGGCGGCGCGTCCCGAAGGAAATCCTACGGAACCGCGGTTTGACAGCGCCCTAGACAGGCCATCGGCGTAGCCCACGGGCAACACGGCTATCCTCGTATCGCGGGGAGCCTTGAAAGTCCGGACATAGCCTACCGTTTCTCCGCATGGCACTGCCCGAACTTGGGTAACGCGGGCATACAGGCTCATGGCCGGCGCCGCCTCGAAAGGCTGGGCGCGATCCCTTGACGCCTTCAGGCCATAGATAGCAATTCCAGGCCGCGTCATGTCAAGGCGGGAATCGGGATGGAAGAGATGCCCGGCGCTGTTAGCGATATGGCGTAGAGGAATCTTGATTCCGGCGCGCTCGATTGCGGCTACTGCTCCAAGAAAGCGCTCCAACTGGAGTGAGGTGAAGGTGCCGTCGAGAGCGCCTGCCTCGGCAAAGTGGGAACTGACGCCTTCGAGCCTGATTCCGGGCATCGCGGCTATCGCGGATGCAACCCTGGCGGCGTCCGGCAATGCAATACCTAGCCGCTCCATGCCCGTATCGATCTTCAGGTGGAGCCGAGCTGTCCTGCCCTGAGCCACGGCCTCATCCGACAGCATGCGCGCATTATCTTCGGAAACGACGCTCACGGACAGCCCGGCTGCTACGGCCCGCCTTGCGCCTTCGCTGCCCGTATGGCCGAGCACGAGTATCGGTTCGGTAAACCCCGCTCGCCTAAGCTCGACGCCTTCGTCGGCGAAAGCCACCCCGAGCCAGCTAGCGCCGGAGGAAACGCATGCCTTGGCTATGGCCACGGCCCCATGGCCGTAGCCGTCGGCCTTGACCACGGCGCACAAGGCCGTGGCTGGCGGCAGCAGGGCCTTAAGTCCCCGTACGTTCCTGGCTACCGCCGAGAGGTCTAGCTCTGCCCAGCACGCCCTATCGACCATCAGTGAAGACCCGCCTAAGGATCAAGCAGCCTTTTATCATAGCCAAGGAAGGTCTCATCATACCCCCAGGTATGCTTTCCTTACGTTCTCATCCTTGATTACGTCCTCGGCCGTGCCTGAGAGTACGATGCTTCCTGTCTGCATTACGTAGGCCCGATGGGCTATCGAGAGCGCCATGAGAGCGTTCTGCTCGACCAGCAGTATGGTCGTACCGCCTGCGTTGAGTTCTTTGATGACGTCGAAAATCTGATCCACCAGGACAGGCGCTAAACCCATAGACGGTTCGTCCATAAGGAGTATGGATGGCTTGGACATCAGCCCGCGGGCCGTGGCGAGCATCTGCTGCTCGCCGCCGGACAGGGTTCCGCCCTTCTGTTCCGCCCGCTCCTTAAGCCGGGGAAACAGGGTAAACGCATGATCTATGCCGCGTTGTATTTCGGCCTTGTCTTTGACCAGATAGGCCCCCATTTCCAGGTTTTCGAGCACGGTAAGGCGCGGGAATATACCGCGGCCTTCGGGTACGAGGCCTATGCCTTCCTTGTGCACAAGATGAGGCGCAAGATTCGTAATATCTTTGCCCTTGAACTGGACCTTGCCTTTGCGCGGGTGAAGGAGGCCGGATATCGATCGAAGAGTCGTCGTTTTGCCCGCGCCGTTAGCGCCGATAAGCGTTACGATTTCGCCTTCTTCCACCGTGAGCGATACGCCCTTCAGCGCATGAATATTGCCGTAATAGCTGTGAATATCTATAAGTTCAAGAAGGCTCATCCAGTACTCTCCTTCAGGCGGTCATGGCTGCCGCGGCGCCGCGCCCGAGATAGGCTTCAATGACCCGCGGATCGGATGCGATCTCTTTCGGCGTGCCCTCCGCGAGTTTTACCCCATAATCCATGACGGTAATCCTCTCGGATATTTTCATTACTACCTTCATATCATGCTCGATGAGAAGAATAGTGATACCCAGGTCGTCCCGAAGCCTGCGGAACAGCATAAGGGCATCTTCGCTTTCGGAGGGGTTCATGCCCGCTGTGGGCTCATCAAGGAGCAGGAGCTTGGGCTCGGAGGCCAACGCGCGGGCTATCTCGACGCGGCGTTGATCGCCATACGGCAGGTTTGAAGCCAGCTCATTGCCTACGTGCCGCAAACCCACGTATTCCATCAGCTCCTCGGCCCTGGCTTCCGCCCGTTTCTCTTCTTCGACGAACGATCGCGTGCGGAAAACAGCCTGAATCGCATTCTGCTTTAGGCGGGTGTGCGAGCCGACCATGATGTTCTCTACGACGGTCATGCTTCCAAACAGCCGTATATTCTGGAAGGTACGGGCCATATGCAAGGCGGTTATCTTCTCCGGAGCCTTGCCTTCTATCCAGTGGCCGTCGAATTCGATCGATCCTTCCTCCGGCTTATAAAGACCGGAGATCGTGTTGAAGAACGTCGTCTTGCCGGCGCCGTTAGGCCCGATGATGCTAAAGATGCTGCCTTGCGTAATATTGAAGGTCATCTTGTTGACGGCCGTGAGGCCGCCGAAGCGCTTTACGACTTCCGTCGTGGCAAGGATATTGGCCTTATCGCTCATGATCGTTCTCCTTGACGTTCGTTGCGCTCGCGCTGCCCGTATCGGGATCCTGGCCGGCATCGTTCACGGGGCCGCCTTTCGCTGCGGCCTTCGCTTCACCGTCGTCCAGCGGATGCTTTCGTAATTCGCGCTGGCGCCTCGCCGCGGGGAAAATCCCGGCAGGGCGGTATATCATCATGAGTATAAGGATGATGCCAAATACCAGGCGCTGGTATTTGGATGGGTCGAGCTGGTTGGACAGGTCCCGCCAATAAAAATTGATTATCGGTATGTACGCATCGCTCTGGCGAAGCTGCGAAAGGAACAGCGAGAAGCTCTGCAGCACCTGGAGGTTCAGTATGATGACGACCGTGGCTCCGATGATCACCCCGGGTATGCTTCCGATGCCTCCCAAAATGACCATGGTAAGCACCCCTACCGATTGGAGGAAACTGAACGACTCGGGGCTTACGAAGGTACGGCTTGCCGCAAAGAGCACGCCCATCGCGCCAGCGAACGAGGCGCCTACGGCGAATGCCGTGAGCTTAAGGCGGTTGGCGGGTATTCCCATCGCCGTCGCGGCGAGCTCATCCTCGCGTATGGCCGTCCACGCCCTCCCCATCTTGGAATCATCGAGGCGATAGGTAATGACTATGGCCACGATGACCACGACTAAGGCGATCAGATAGAATAGGATATTATAGAACTGGTTCACCGTTACCGGCCGCCCGACGAGGGGTTCAAAAATGTTATTGAAGAATTTTATCACCCCTTCAGGCAGCGATGGCCGCTGGATGGGGGTTATTCCCTGCGGGCCGTTGGTTAGGTTAATAGGCTTGTCCAGGTTGTTGGCAAGCTGCCGTACGATCTCGCCGAAACCGAGCGTGATGATAGCCAGGTAATCGCCGCGCACCCGCAGCACGGGCAAGCCTAGGATCAGGCCGACTATGGCGGCTACGATGATGCCTAGGAAGATGAACAGATAAAACCAGTCGGGAGCCATAAAGAACTGCGTGCCGGGAGGCACCGTCCCCGGTATGGCATTCAATAGGAACGGCTGTTGGGATCCGAAAAATGCCCACAGGTAGGCTCCTACGGCATAAAAAGCCATGTACCCGAAGTTGAGCAAACCGGAAAAGCCCACCACGATATTAAGGCCGAGCGCCAGGGCCGAGAACACCGCGATCTGGAAAATAACCTCAAGGTAGAAGATGTTCCTGGCCCCGAGTATGGGTACCAGGACCACGGCTACCAGCACCGCGAGCGCCAGCTTGAAGGCCTTATTCATAGTCAGGAAATACGGGAGTCCGGCGGCGGCGGCGAACACGAGGAAGGCCGGGATTGAGCGGGGACTCAGGTATACGAGTATAAAACCGAGCACGATAGCGCCAAGAGAGAAGAAATACGGAACTCTCCCGCGATTAAGAAACGCGACTATTTTCTGGAGGAATTCACGCAGTTTGGTTTTCATGGCGATCCTCCTACGCTTTCTGGGAAATCTGTTCGCCGAGCAGGCCCGACGGACGGAAGATAATGACGATGATAAGGATCAGGAACGCGATGATGTCCTTGTATTCCGATCCGAAATTTCCCATGGTAAAGGTGCCAAGGTAAGCGCCTGCGAAGCTTTCAAGCATACCGAGTATGATGCCTCCGAGCAGCGCGCCCGTCAGGTTGCCGATTCCTCCCAGCACGGCGGCCGTAAAGGCTTTCATGCCCGGCATGAAGCCCACGAAGGGATCGATACGCGTAAATTTGAGGGCATACAGTACGCCGGCGGCGCCGCCAAGCGCTCCTCCGAGGAGGAAGGTAAAGGCTATGATGCCGTTGACGCCGATACCCATAATCGCGGCCGTGTTCCGGTCCTGCGCTACCGACCTGATCGCCTTGCCTAACCTTGTGGCTTTTACGATGTAGTTAAGCCCGACCAGCATCATCATGGCGGCAACGATGACGATGACCGACTTTACCTGGATGTTGACGTTGATGGGTGCGGATGAGGTCTTAAAGGAAAACAAGGGAATGCGTTCGTCGAAATTGCCGAAAGTCGGTATGACCCGGTAGAACTGGCCGGTCGTCAGGCTCTCGACGAGGCGTATGATATCCTGCAGAGCGAATGACACGCCGATAGCGGAAATGAGCGGGACGAGTCGAGGTGCTCCGCGCAAGGGTCGGTACGCGGCCCGCTCGATCAGCACGGCGACTCCGCCGGCGGTAAGCATGCCTATCGAAAGAGCCAAAGTCAAATAGAGGTAGGGACCATAGGTTCCAGCGCCGGCTAGTAGGCCTATCTTGTCCATTAATATCAGGAATTCGACGCCGGCAAAGGCGCCTATGGCGAAGATCTCGCTATGGGCGAAATTGATAAATTCCAGCACGCCGTAAACCATTGTGTAGCCAAGGGCTATGGCGGCGTATACGAAGCCCAGGGTCACGCCATCAATGAGCACCTGAGGTAAATTCGAAATCGTATAGAAAAGGATGTTCACGCCCTGGGTGTCCAGGAGTAGTTTGTCTGCGCCAGACCCGCGGAATAACAAGGCAAAAAGAATCATGACAGCGGAGAACAGGGCCCCTGCGCCAAGAACGAAAACGGTCATCTGGCCGAGTGGCAGAATGATTTCACGCAATGCATCGGATTTGATCAAGCGCCGCATAAAGCCTCCATAATGCCTCTCGCCCCCGTAGCTGGGGGGCGAGAGGGTTTAGAACAATCTAGCCGATCATTGCGGCGGAGCGATATCGAGGATTCTGTCGATCTTGTTCTGCGACCAGTTGGCCGGATCGCCGGACGTTACCTGGATGATAAAGTATTTGGCTTTTGCCAGATCGCCCTTACTATTAAAGGTAAAGGTTCCCGTTATGCCGGGGAAGTCCTTAAGGGCGCGCACGGCCTTGGCGACATCGGCGCGCGCAGGCATTTTCTTGTCGGCGGCAAGAGCGGCGTTCTCGATCGCCTTGAGCACGATGGCCATGCTGTCATAGGACTGGGCGGCGAAAGGCTGGGGTTCCCCGCCGAACTTGGCCTTAAAATCAGCCTGGAATTTGGCGGTTCCCGGATACGCGGCCGCAGGACCGGCTACCGTCGAGAAATAGGTCCCGGCGCCTTCAAGGAGCGCAGCGCCGCCTATCTTGGCCGCGTCTGAGGAATCGAAACCATCGTCGGACAGGAACATGCCCATGTAGCCCTTCTGCCTGGCTTGCTTAAAGAGCACGGCAGCCTGGTCAAACATGCCGCCGAAATAGATTACCTCGGGTTTGGCCGCAAGGATAGGGGAAAGGATAGAATCAAAGTTCGCCTTCTCCTCGGTGCCCGCGAACCCTAGCACCTTGATGCCAAGAGTCTCGGACTCGCGCTTAAAGTACTCCGCGATACCCTGGCCATAGGCGGTCTTGTCGTGCAATACGTATGCGCTCTTAATGCCCTTGCCGTTGGCGAACTGAGCGCCGACCGCGCCTTGGACGTCGTCGCGTCCGCAAATCCGGCTAACTTCCAGGTAGCCGCGTTCGGTTACTTTCGGGTTGGTGTTGGCGGGCGATACGTTGGCAAGCCCGGCCGCATGGTATTCCTCGGAAGCAGGAATCTGCACGCCGGAATTATAGTGGCCGACGATAGCGAGTATCGCCGGATCAGATACGATGTTCTTGGCATTGGCGACGCCGGTGTCGGGGTTGCCCTGGTCATCGAAAGCGGCAAGCTCGACCTTGAAGCCCATTGCGACGAGCGGTCCGGAAAGCTGTTCCATGGCCAGCTGCGCGCCGTTCTTAATGTCGGTTCCTACCGCGGACATGCCGCCGGACAGAGGGCTTTGCGTGGCAATCTTGATCACCTTGGGGTCAGCTGCCCCGCAACCAGCGAGGAGGAGACCCATCACCGCCAAAGACATCACGACTAGAATATACCGATTCCTCATACACGTTCCTCCCGAAGAAAAAATGAAAAGAGTGTTGAAGGTCATTAGCGCGCGACGCGCGCATCTCAAGGTATTCCGGTGAGCGGGTGAGATGGATAGTCTCGCGGTCTCCTGAAACCCTCCTTGATCCGTGACGCGATGGCGCGTGTCATCAGAACACTCCGGCGGCTCTCCTTCCGAAAGCCACCTGCATGGTCCGCCATTTCTACGTGTCAGTACAGATTTCATCCCCAGTCAGCGATAGTCTAGGGTAGCTCTGGCAAGGCGTCAAGTTTAATTACGGGTCGCGATACGGTTTGATTCGTTTTATTTAATGCCTTTTCATCCTTACGCACATTAAGCTGGAGACGAGGAATACGCGCGCGGCAAAAGCTACAGAGGCAGTGCCGCTAGAGCGCAAGCGTTCGTATCCATCATTACGCTACTCATTGAGCCCCTTTACGAGCCCCATGAAGTAGGACTCCGCCGCATTGATGCCGGGATCGAGCATGGTGCGCTCGTTGCCCGCCCTTACCGGAACAACGTTGTAGCCGCGAACGACGCCCCCGTCTATGACGAAGGAGAATATGCCAGAACGCTGGGCGGGGGGGTCTTCGTTTAGGCCTATGAAGATGAAATTGCCCAGAGAATAGGCTATCGTCGAGCCCTTGTAGCTTTCCATGCCCTGCAGCACATGGGGATGCCCGCCAAGGACCAAGTCCGCGCCAGCGTCCACGAAGGAGCGGTAGAGCGCCTTGATTTCCGGTATGGGGCGCGGCACGTACTCATGGCCGGCGTGGGCTATGACGACGACGAAACGGCCGCGGGCTGACTCTTCCTCTATGCGCCGCCGCAGCAAGGCAGGATCGGTCAGTATGCCCGGGCTGTCCGGCCCCGCCGCCGCGTGGGCCGGCGAGTAGCCGCGGCTCTCCACCGGATAGCGGGCTATGGCAAAAATGCTCAATTCTTGCCCTTTGAGCGTAAGCTCATACGGCGCCGAGGCCTCGGCAAGATTCCTCCCCGCGCCTGAGCGGCCAAGGCCCAACGCGTCTATGGCATCCAGGGTATCGTAAAAGGCGTCCAGGCCAAAATCCAAGGTATGGTTGTTGGCGAAGGCCGCGTGGTCGAGGCCCGCGTCGGCGAAGGCCTTGAGCACGGCCGGCGTATGCCTAAACTGGTATTTCTTGATGGGATTCCCCGTGCCCCTCGTAGACACCGGGCCCTCCAGGTTGCCTATGAGATAGTCATACGAGCGCAGGATGGGCAGGGTGTCGCCAAAGTAGAGTTCCGGCCCGGCGCTCGGTTTTTCTATAGCCGGCTGAAATAGGCGATGCACGATCATATCGCCCACCGCGCCAAGCAGGGTCGGCCCTTCCGGCGTTTCAGGCAAGGCAGCCAGCCAGGCTAACAGGGATGCCGGCGCCTCTCCGTCTATGTAAAGCTCCACCCGTTCGGCAAAGGGGTAACCGGCCTGGCCGGGTAAAAGGCCGTCGATGGGGGCAGCGCGCGATGGCGGCTCTATTGAGCTAAGCTCAACGAGCCCGCCTGCGGCCGCTTCGGCGGCGCTTAGGCCAAGCGGCCCCTGGGCAAAGGCCAAGGGATGGGCGAGGTAGCGTCTGGCTATGACGCGGAGGGACGATGGCGGCAGGGCATCGAGACCGCAGTCGTTGCGAGCGGGCGCCGCCTGGCCCTCGCCCAGTATGGAGCGGAAGCGCAGGGTGGCCGCGCTGCCTTCGTTTACGATGCGGAGCTCCGGGGGCAAGGGATGCGCGGCCAGAAAAGCCTGTGCGTCCAGCCAGCCGGAATCGGATAGTTCCAGACGGATGCCCGGCGCCTTAGCGCAGGAGAGGCCGAGCAGCGTCAGCGACGTCAGCAGGAGGACGGCAGTAAATAAGGCGGCGCGCGGCCGTACGGCAAGCAATAGTCGGGTGGGTTTCAAAGCGGTCCTCCGCAGGGCCATGGTACAAAAAAAATGGCCGGCCCCACAAGGAGGGCCGGCCTGCATGCAGAACGAGTTGCTTACTTTACGGCGGCCATGCCGGCGCTTATAGCCTTGAGGTTCATAGGAATGAACTTATGCTTATTCTCGGGGAAAAAGCTCTTAAGAACGACCTCGAGCTTATCCAGGGCCACCGCGCCGGTAGCCTTGGACAGGGCGCCCATCATGACCATATTGGCTATCTTCACGTCGCCTATCTCTTCGGCAAGCTCGTTGCAGGGCACTTTGATTACCCTGGCGTCTGTGCGCTTGCTCTCCACCTTGACCAGGCTCGAGTTGACGAAGAGCGTGCCGCCCTGCTTAAGCACTTCCTCGCAGAGAGGAAGGCTGTCCATATTCATGACCACGGCGCTGTCCGGGCTGGTAACCAGGGGGCTGGCTATTTCATGGTCGGATACGATGACGCTGGCGCGCGCAATGCCGCCCCGCTTTTCTGCGCCGTAAAAAGGAAAGAAGGTAACCTTTTTGCCTTCCTTCATGCCGCAGTATACCCAGAGCTGGCCCAAGGAAATAACGCCTTGGCCGCCGAAACCCGCAATAAAGGTCTTCTCGGTCATTTGGAGCCTCCCTCGGCGCCCGCGCCGGCGGCGAGGGTATTCTTGACCTCGCCGAGCTTGTAGAAGGGTATCATGTTGGCCTCGAGCCATTCCTGGCCCTCGCAGGGCTGCATGCCCCAGTTGGTAGGACAGGGAGAGAGTATCTCCACCATGGTAAAGCCCTCGCCCCGCAGCTGGGCCTCGAAGGCCTTCTTGATGTACTGCTTAGTCTTGCGCACGTTGGCCGCGTTGTTTACCGAGCCGCGCGCCAGGTACTTAGTGCCGCCGAGCGTAGCAAGGAGCTCGCACACCTGTATGGGATAGCCCATGCCAGCTTCGAGCGCGTCGCGTCCGTAGGGGGCGGTGGTGGCCTTTTGCCCTATGAGGGTGGTAGGCGCCATCTGGCCGCCGGTCATGCCGTATATAGCGTTGTTCACGAATATGGTGGTGAACTTCTCGCCGCGGTTGGCCGCGTGGATGATTTCCGCGGTGCCTATAGCCGCAAGGTCGCCGTCGCCCTGGTAGCAGATGACGAGGTGGTCGGGCTTAACGCGCTTGATGCCGGTAGCGGCCGCGGGGGTGCGCCCATGGGCGGGCTGCACCGAATCGAAATCGAAATAGAGATCGGCCCAGATGGAGCAGCCCACCGGGTTAGTGATGATAGACCTCTCCTGCACGCCGAGCTCGTCGATCACCTCGGCTATGAGGCGGTGGATAACGCCGTGGCCGCAGCCCGGGCAGTACTTGGTCTGTATGGGCTTGAGGCTCTTGGGGTGGCCGTATAAAAGTTCCATATCGTTACTCCCTTACTTCTTGAGGAGGCGGCGTATCTCGGCCAGCACTTCTTCCTCGGTGGGGATCATGCCGCCGCAGCGGCCGTAGAAATGCACGTCGGCCTTGCCGTTGGCGGCAAGCTTCACGTCTTCTACCATCTGACCCATGCTCATCTCTACGGCCAGGAACTTCTTGCCCATGGCGGCCAGCTCGGCCACGCGCTTCTCGGGGAAGGGCCAGAGCGATATGGGCCTAAAAAGGCCCACTTCTATGCCGAGCTTCTTAGCCATTTCAAGGGCGCCCAGCGATACGCGGGCGCTGGTGCCGTAGCCCACGAGTATGAGTTCGGCCTTGTCTACGTTCACTTCCTCGTAGCGTACTTCCTGTGCCTTTATGCGATCATAGCGCTTGAAGCGCTCTATGACGGAAGCTTCCAGTTCCGCAGGCACCAGGTTGATGCTGCTTACGTGGTTGATGGGCCTATGGGTATCAGCCTGGCCGCCGGCGGCCCAGGCCTTCTTAGGCAGGCTGGATAGCTCGCGGTTCTCGGGCAGAACGACGCCTTCCATCATCTGGCCTATGAGCCCGTCGGCCAGTATCATGACGGGCATACGCCACTGGTCGGCCAGGTCGAAGGCCTCGTGGGTAAGGTCGGCCGCCTCCTGCACGCTCTTGGGGGCAAGCACGAGGTGGAAATAGTCGCCATGGCCGCCGCCGCGGGTGGACTGAAAGTAGTCCGCCTGGCCGGGGCTTATGCCGCCTAAGCCGGGGCCAGAGCGCGCCACGTTGACGATGACGCAGGGCAGGTCGGCGCCGCAGCAGTAGGATATGCCTTCCTGCTTGAGCGATACGCCGGGGCTTGAGGAGCTGGTCATGGTCCTTGCGCCGGCCGCGGCCGCGCCGTACACCATATTGATGGCGGACACTTCGCTCTCCGCCTGTATAAAGGTACGCTGGTGGTCTAGCATGTGCTTGGCCATGTACGCGGTAAGTTCGTTCTGCGGGGTAATGGGATAGCCGAAATAGGCCGTGCAGCCGGCGCGTATGGCCGCCTCGGCTATGGCCTCGTTCCCCTTCATCAGTCGCATTTCTTCTGCCATGTTCACAGCCTCCTTACAGCTTGTAGACGGTAACGGCCACGTCGGGGCACACCGTATAGCAGTTCCCGCAGGCTATGCATTTGTCCAAGGCGACGACCTTAGCCGGGTAGTACCCCCATGAATTGGGACTGTCATCCACGCCGAGCACCTTGGTTGGGCACGATCGGACGCAGAGCAGGCATCCCTTACAGCGTTCCCGATCGATTTCGGGCTTGCCCTTGTTTGCCATAGATTCGCTCCTTACGATGCCAGAGCCGCTAAGGCTATGCTGGCCAGCTTGGTCTCCGCGCTGTCGGCGCGGCTCGTCAGTACTATTGGCTTGGAGGCGCCGACGACTATGCCGGCTCCCTTGGCCTGTCCTAGGTCGAGGAGGCATTTATACAGAATGTTGCCCGCCTCTATGTCCGGCGCCACGAGGATATCAGCGTCCCCCGCCACATCGGATACGATCTTTTTTATCTGTGCGCTTTCCGCGCTTACGGCGTTATCCAGCGCGAGCGGTCCATCCACGATACAGCCCTTAAGCTGGCCGCGCCTGTTCATCTGCGTGATGATGGCGGCGTCGGCCGTACAGGGCATCTTGTCCCAGTTCACCTTCTCAACCGCCGCAAGCAGGGCAACCTTGGGGTTGGCAATGCCTATTGCCTTGGCGACCAGCACGGCGTTGGCTATGATATCCAGCTTGCCGGCAAGGTCAGGGGCAATGTTTATGGCCGCGTCGGTGACGATGAGCAGCTTGTGGTAGCTGGGCACTTCCATCACCGCCACGTGGCTCGTAAGGCGGCCCGCGTTTAAGCCGTTTTCCTTATTGAGCGCTGCTTTGAGCAGTATAGAAGTATCGAGCACGCCCTTCATGAGCATATCCGCCTCGCCCGCCCGCACCAGGGCCACGGCCTGCGCCGCCGCCTTGGCGTAATCCTTCTCGTCGATTATGCGAATGCCGCTCAGGTCCGCGCCCAGGTCGGCGGCTATCATGCGTATCTGCTCAGCGTCGCCTATCAGTATGGGCTCCACCAGCCCGTGCCGCGCCGCGTCGAACACCGCCTCCAGGGCGGATTCCTCGTGCGCGGCCGCCACGGCAACGCGCTTCCTGCCGGCCTTGCGCGCTGCCTCTATGATATCGCTCATGTGCCTCATTTAACGGTACTCCCGCGCCTGTATATCGCCGCTCAGAGCGGCAAGGCCTGCCTGCGCCAGGGCTTCAAGCTCGCCTTCGCCCGGATAGGCGGTAAAGGGGGCTATCCAGCCGCAGAGCGCCTTCAGTTTTTCCTGTATGGGCTTGCCGTAGGCTATGCCGCCCGTAATGATGATGCCGTCTACCTTGCCAGCAGCAGCCGCCGCCAGCGCCCCTATGGCCTTGGCTACGTTGTACACGAAGGCTTCATAAATGAGCACGGCCTCGCTCTCGCCCGCGAAGTAGCGAGCCTCAAGCACGCGCATATCGTTGGTGTCGGCCAGGCTCACAAGCCCGCCCTGGCCGGTAATCATCTTTAACACTTCCTTCTCGCTATACTTGCCGGAAAAGCAGAGCCGGGCAAGCTCGCCGGCGGGCAGGGTACCCGCGCGCTCGGGGCTGAACGGCCCCTCGCCGTTCAAGGCGTTGTTCACGTCCACTACCCTACCCCGTTTGTGTAGGCCAACGGACACGCCGCCGCCCATGTGGGCGACGATCAGGTTCACGTCCTCGTATTTTTTTCCCTGCTCGCGCGCCCAACGCCTGGCCACGGCCTTCTGGTTGAGCGCGTGGAAGATGCTGCGCTTGCGGAAAAGCTTATGGCCGTATATACGGGCAACGTCGTCAAGCTCGTCCACCACCACCGGGTCGGCGATATAGGCTGGCACGCCGATTTCCGCGGCGAGCGCGTCGGCGATAAGGCCGCCTAAATTAGACGCGTGTTCGCCGTTGCTGGCGTCCAGCAGCTCTGCCTTCATAGCCTGGCTTACCGCATAGACGCCGCCTGGTATGGGCTTAAGGAGCCCGCCGCGGCCTACCACGCCGTCAAGCTTTTTAAGCTCGAAGCCGCGCCGCTGCAGCGCGTCGCGTATGTGCTTCTCCCTGAACGCATACTGGCTGGCGATGTTATGGAAAGCCGCGATCTCCTCGGCCGAATGCGCCACATTCTCAGAGAAGAGCTCGGCCTGATCCTCGAAAACGGCGATCTTGGTCGAGGTGGATCCCGGATTTATGACGAGTACGGTATGGGGCATGCCAGCTCCTTATGGAAGGTTGTGAATGGTTTCGATAGCGCAGTATACCATAATTATGCGTCTACGCAAGTACTATAGCCTAGATTTCTACAATATTTGAAATGTTATTTCATTTATTGAACCTTTTCCGTTAGCCCTCATATCAAACACACGCTATGGGATGATTTTTTTTTCTCAGGAATGCCCTTAGCGATTGGTAATGCATAAAAAGTGGTTTATTATTGTAGGCATCACAGAGTAAGGGCGTATGCGCGCCGGTAAAAGGCGCAGAAACCTTATATACAGAAAGTTTAAAGGGCTGCAATGAGGATAAAGAGTCCCGTCGTCCTCAACGTCATACGTACTCTCTATTTATCTCTGGGGATGGATTTATCCCTTAAGCTGGCCAGGGAGTTTATAGAGGGCTACAACGTCAACGAGCGTATGGGCTTTCCCCCTTCGGTTCCCGTGCCCGTACAGGACGCCGTCAACCGCATCGTGCTTGACCTTAACGAGGCGGGGCTCTTCATCGAGCTGGTGGAATGGCTCGTGCGTACCGACCGCTACGGCTTTCGCGGCAAACAGTACAACGTAGCGGGCATAGATGAAATAATCAAAGGCATGGAATTCGAGGGCTATCTTCTAGACCCCGAATCCGAGCTTTTCTACGAGGATCCGCGCAAGCAGCGCAGCCAGGGCTGGGGGCGGCTCAAGATAGGCCAAGAGTATCCCATAACCCTGTTGAGGGTGGACATAGTCAGCAATTCCCGCCTGGTACGCAATAATAGCGAGGAGAACATAGCCTCGGCCTACGACAGCCTGCGCGAACTCATTACGCGCATCGTAGAGAAGCGGCGCGGCAGGCTCTGGCTCTGGGAGGGCGACGGGGGCCTCGCGGCTTTCAGCTACGGCCACCCCAACATGAGCGCCGTCTTAAGCGGCATGGAACTGCTAAACGAGCTATTAGTCTATAACCTGAGCAGCAACCCCCTGGACAGGCCTCTGCAGATACGGGCCGCCGCCCACGCGGGCTTCATACCCTATAGCGAAGAACCAAGCGAAATTCAGCGTACGGAAATCGTCAAGGAAATCGTCGAAATAGAGGAGCGCTACACCAAAGCCGACACGCTCTCCGTATCCGCGTCCATAGCCCCCCACGTGGACGGCATCATAAAGGACTGCTTCGTATCGCTGGGCAACGACTGCCCGCGAGAGATACTCAGCTACGCCATACAGCTCTGCGCGCCTAGCCAGCGCAACGGAAAGGCGAGGGCGGCATGGAAGTAGCTCTTGTCACCCGCACCAAGGCTCTGGAACTCCTTTTTGATGGGCTTGAGCCGCGCCGCGCCTCGCCGGTTGAGCTGGACGCCCTTCTCGCCGAGCCGCCTGCAGAGCTCCTGCTCTACATAGACTTTGCGTCCATAGGACGACGCGCCCTGCCCGAACTCATCGAACGGCTATCCGCCGCGCGCAGGCTGCATTGGGCCGTCATCGACCGCGCCCGCTCTATAAGCGACCCCGCCGCCCTCTTTCACGCTGGCGCCCTGGATTACATAGGCCCTGAGGCTACGGAAGGCTTCATAAACCCGCAGCGCGTCGAAGCCGTGCTCGCCTTTGCGGCCCGCGGCGATACCCAGGGGGTAAAATCGAAAGGCCATAAGGCCAGGATGCCCGCCTTTCAGAGCTGGAACAGCATGGTGGAGGGCAAAAGCTACGAGCTGCTCGTACTCTACCTAGGCATTTGGGACGCCGAGGGCTTACGCACCAGGCTCGGCGAGGGGCGCTTCAGCAGGCTCAAGGCAAGCGCGCTGGGCATAGTCAACACGCTCATCCAGGAACACGGCGGCCAACTATGGATAAGCGACGACCGTTCCTTCCTGGCCCTCTTCCAGCCTGAAGCCCTGAACGGCCTCCTTGGTTCCTGCATAAGCATACTGGCCAACATGCGCCTCATATCCTATGAGCAGTTCCGCCTGGAGCAGGAAGTAGGCTGCCTCTGTATGGCCCTGCAACGCTCCACCCTGCCCTGGCAAAAGCCCGGCCAGACCGGTACCATCGTATCGGACGCTATCAACTACATATACCACTTGGGCAGGAAGTATACTTCTCCCTGCGTCATAGACCTTGTGGATGACGTTGCCCACGAGCTTAACCCGCGCTTTGAAGCCCTGCTCTGCTCCCCGGAAAATTTCGAAGGCAAAAGCGTTCGCAGATTCGCCGGCTTTTCCACCACCGGCTCGGCTCCCCACTAAAGCGGCTCTTCCCGACCCGCGCGCGCGGTAGTATACTCGTCTCTGCGCCCCGTTCTCCCCCGGGAAACGGCGGCTAAAAAGGAGCATCCCCATGAAAGCACTCGTGAAGAAAGCCCCCCAGGAAGGGCTTTGGATGGAAGAGGTACCGATGCCCGCCATGACGGACAACGACCTACTCATCAAGGTAAAGAAAACCGCCATATGCGGCACGGACATCCATATATACAAATGGGACGCCTGGTCCCAGCGCACCATCAAGACCCCCATGACCATAGGCCATGAATTCGTGGGCGAGATCGTCGACATGGGCCGCGCCGTGCAGGGCTACAAGCTCGGCGAGCGCGTATCGGCCGAGGGCCACATCGTGTGCGGCGTATGCCGCGCCTGCCGCGCCGGCAAGCGCCACCTCTGCCCCAACACCCGCGGCATAGGCGTCAATCGCGACGGCTGCTTCGCCGAATACGTATCGGTGCCCGCGGGCAACGCATGGCACGTGCATGACTCGATAGCGGACGAAGTAGCCGCCATCTTCGACCCCTACGGCAACGCCACCCACACGGCCCTGTCCTTCGACATGGTAGGCGAGGACGTCATCATAACCGGCGCCGGCCCCATAGGCTGCATGGCCGCGGCCATAGCCCGCCACGTGGGCGCCCGCAACGTGGTCATAACCGACGTGAACGACTATAGGCTCGCCCTGGCCAAAAAACTCGGCGCCAACCGCCCCGTCAACGTGGCCAAGGAGAAGCTTGAGGACATCATGAAAAACGAACTGGGAATGGTGGGCGGCTTCGACGTGGGCATGGAAATGTCCGGCAGCCCCCAGGCATTCGAGCAGATGCTCGCCAACATGTACAACGGCGGCCGCATAGCCCTCCTTGGCATACTCCCCAACGGCGCCGGCATAGACTGGGACAAAGTCATATTCAAGGGCCTCTTCCTCAAAGGCATATACGGCAGGGAAATGTTCGAAACCTGGTACAAGATGCAGACTATGCTGCTCTCGGGCCTCGACATAAGCCCCGTCATTACCCATCGCTTTAAATTCGACGATTTCCAAGCCGGCTTTGACGCCATGCTGTCGGGCCAATCGGGCAAAGTTGTGCTGAGCCTGGACTAATACGGCATAGCCCTGGGGTCGAATGCTCACTTGCCCTCGGCCCCAGGCTGTGCGATAGTCAAGGCATGCGCGCAGATAAACACGACGGACACAATAAGTCCCGCTTTCCAAAGCCAAATGCCAAGGGCGATCGCGCCATAGGCAGACGCTACACCGACCGACCCCGTATAACCGAGCCCGCCAAAGACCTGCCGCTGCGCTCAGCAAGGCAGCCTACCCTGCCCCCCGACGCCAAGCACCTCGTGGCCATACTTATGGATATTATAGAAGAAAGCGCGCCCATGCCCGGCAGCAGGCGGCAGGACCTGCGCCGGGACGTGCTCGAGCTCTGGCGCGAGCTTACCAGCGAGCGCGCCGACCGCAAGGCCGACTACATAGGCGAGCCGGCCAAGCTGGCCGCCTACCTACGCTACTTCCTGCCCTGGAACGTCGTGCGTCTCGTGCCCATACTGGCCGGCCTCAAGCTCGACCTTAAGCCCGGCGACGCCGTGCTGGACGTAGGCTCAGGCCCCTTGACCGTGCCCATAGCCCTCTGGATAGCCCGGCCCGAGCTTCGCGAGATGGACCTTACCATCGTGTCGATAGACCGCGTGCGCCGCGTCCTTGACGCGGGTACCGCCGTGCTGGACGGCCTGCGCCTGCGCGCGGGCAAAGGCGCGCCGTGGAAGCTCGAAAGCCGCAAAGGCATCTTTCCCTTCGAGCTTGAAGAGGGCGACAAGGAACGCTACGCCTTCCTAAGCTCCGCCAACGTGTTCAATGAGAGCTTCTGGAAGGGCAAGGGGCGGCTCGACGCCCGCGCCCGCACCTTAAGCGAGCAGCTGGGCGCCTCGCTAAAGCCAGACGGCAGCCTCCTTATCGTAGAGCCAGGCGACCCGCGCACCGGCGCCATGATAGCCAGCCTCCGCGAAGCCATACTGCGCTCAGGAGGCTCGGTGCTGGCCCCCTGCCCCCACGGCGCCGCCTGCCCCATGCCCGGGGCCTTCCTGTCGTCGGCCTTCCGCCACGACGAAAGCGATGAAGGCGACGAAAGCGAACGGAACGAAGCCGAGCGCGGCAGGCCGCCCCTGGAGCGCGTGCTGAGCGCCCGCGGCCGCGTAAAGGCCCCCTGGTGCCACTTCGCCCTGCCCTCCGACGCCGCGCCCGAGCGCCTTCTCAAATTCAGCGAGTCCGTGGGCCTGCCCAAGGACCGCCTCGTAGCCTCCTATCTCCACGCCAGGCCCAAAAGCCCGCCGCAGGACGCCGAACAGGGCGGCATACGCATTATCACCGACCACTTCCGCCTGCCCGACGGCGGCTTCGGCCGCTACGCCTGCAGCAAGACCGGCTACAGCCTCGTGCGCGGCAGCCTGGCCGACCTGCCCTCAGGCAGCCTAGCCCTGCTGGACGCCCCCCTGCCCGGCATCAACGGCGAACGCGACGCCAAGTCCGGCGCCGTCATCATTCGGGCCTTCCGCGCCATGGCCCCATCGCACGACCAACAGGGAGCGCATCCGGCTCCCAGCACCGCTGCGCAAGGCAACCCGGCATCGGCCGCTCCCGAGCCCCAGGCCCCGGCGCGCCGCGCTCAGCGCGGGAATCCACAGGGAAGCCCGCGCCGAGCGCGGCGCGGCGCTTCCGAAAGCCTTTCCAAGCATGGTCCTGCCGCGGCTCAAAAACCTCCCCAGGAAGGCGAAAAACGGCCCCCGCGCCCCTTCCACAAGCCCAGCGACGGCCGCAGCCCCAAGCCCCCCCACGGCGGCAGGTCCGGCAGGCCGCGCCCCCCAAGAGACGGCGGCAAATTTCCGCGCGGCGACAGCTAAGGCGCTTGACACATAGGCCCCGCACTCGGTATAGTGCCGCCTGTCAGCGATGACGTGGGGGCGTAGCGAAGCTGGTTATCGCGCCGGCCTGTCAAGCCGGAGATCGCGGGTTCAATCCCCGTCGCTCCCGAAACCCGCGCCCTGCGCGGGTTTTTTCTTTTACGGGCTGTAGCGCAGAGGCTAGCGCGCTTGGTTCGGGACCAAGAGACCGGCAGTTCGAATCTGCCCAGCCCGAGAAATTGGCCGCCTTTTAGGCGGCTTAATTTTTTACTAGATAACGAATTAGCTTTATTTGGCCTTTTCTGCAATAGTGACTATTTGATAACGTGAAAAATCGCGTCACCATTTGTGTCACCATTTCAGTTTGTAAAGGGGGCCTTATGCGAGTAAAAAAACCGTTCCGCCTTCTCAAGCGCAAGCGATCCCAAATCGAGGTTTGGGTATACCGCGCGACCGATTCTAAAGGCGAGCTACACGAATTCTCGCTAGGTATGGACGCGAAAACGACGTCCCGGACCGCAGCCAACGCTAAGGCCCTAGCGCTCTGGAAAGCTGGCAAGCTACTGCCTGATTCAAAGGATGAGCAGGCGCTAAAGAATACAGTCTTTGGAGAGTACGCCGCCGATTTTTTCAACGATACAGGCGCATACGCTCGCCGTGGTGGCTACAAGGGCAAGTTTTCAGCAAATTACCTTGCCGTTCATAAAGCCGGCCTAAAAGCCTTGATGCCGCACTTTGAAAAAATGCGCTTGAAGGATATTACTGCCCCAGTCATGGAAAAATGGATCGCCAAATCTCGAGAGCTAGTCAAGCCCGACGGCTCGCCCCGCTGGACGGAAAAAACGATCCGCAGCTATATAATCACACTGAAATTAATCCTTGACGAAGCCCGCCGGGCCGGAATCATTGAACGCAGCCCCTTTGACGAGCGGGGCGCAATCCGCTTGCCTTCTAAAAATCCAGTAAAAAAGCGCGACGCCATAACCCTCGACGAAGCCAGGCGGCTATTCGACCCTGCCAGAGCTGCCGAAATATGGCGCAGCGAGCTAGCCCGCGACGCTTGCGCGGTCCTACTAGGCACCGGCTTGCGCTTGGGGGAGTTGCGCGCCCTCCGTGGCGATGCCCTAGACCTGGCCGCGGGCTTTCTTGATTGTAAAGCTTCATGGAGCAGGCTTGAAGGCGCAAAGGGCACGAAATCGGGAAAGAATCGAAAAGTCCCCTTGCCGCGATCCGTGGCGGAGACGCTTGCCAAATATCAAAAAATACACGGCCAGGGAATCTTGTTTTCGATAACTGGCGAAAAACCGATCCCCGAAAGGTACATCCGGGAGACTTTCGCCCACGCACTCGAAGCTGTCGGAATAAACCCCGCAGAGCAGGACGAGCGACGCCTGACCCCGCATTGTTTGCGAGTAAGTTATAACACATTCCAAATCCTCGCCGGCACGCTACCGGATCAGTTGCGCGAAGTTATCGGGCATTCGAGCAGCGAAATGACATCCCGGTACACGTCCTTGAAGCCCGAACACTTAACCTCGCTCGCAATCGTAGCCGGCCAGGCATTCGAGCCCGCCCCAGAGCCAACGCCAAGCGCCCCCCAAGGCCCGAACCTGGAAGCCCTGGCTGCCCAGCTTGCCGACGCGCTTGCCCGGCTCGAAGCCTTAAGCGGGAAGCCGCCCGAGTCTAAATAGAGCTATTGGATATATTATAGTTATGCGCGCTAAAATGACACTAAAAAGTGCAACTAAGTTAGTTGCACATAAGGAATTAACTTGAAATATTTTTACTTTTAGGGCTTGTCAACCACCGCGGGTATTGATATGCTTTTGTATATGAACGAAGGAAGCGCCGTGAAAAGCAGTAGCACACTCACCCCAGGCGGAACAAAACCCCGCCGCGCCCGTGACGCCGCAAGGCGCTACAAGCTCGACCGCAGCGCGCGACCATTTGTTGGAAGGCCCACAGCCGAAGACCTTAAGACGGTCCGAACTGTGGCTTGCTTAAGTATTACTGAAATCGCCGAAATTCTCCGCGTAGAGCCGCGGACTGCTTCGCGGATGCTTGCCGGAAAAGCAAGCCTGGCAGCTATGCAGTTTTGCGACGTTTTGCGCGCCGCTGAGCATAAAGCGCCAGCGGCCGTCTCTTGGTTAAACGATAATGCAGGCCCGCAATGGTGGACCCGCAGGCTCACGATTGACCGCGCTGGCGGCCAGTCTCGAATTGGAATCTTGCCGGACTAAAACCGGCTTGATATAGGCCCTGAGCGCAAGCCGCTACCCGGTAAACCTGGGAACCGCAAGCGCCAATTTGATGGACCGTGCACCGGATGCGAAAGCGCCGGGCATGATGCCGGAGCTGCAAGGCCCTGGCCGCCATTAGCAGGGAACCGCGCAGCTCTTGTGAGCTGCGCGCACTTGGCTGCCCCAAGCCAGGCCCCAACGTAATTGTTGGAGGCCAAATATGGCTAACTCTGAACCCGCCTTAAGGCAGCAAGTTTTGACTATCGATGAAGCAGCCGGGAAGCTGCGCCTTTCGAAGTCATTTTTGTATAAACAAACTTGCGCCCGTGCAATCCCGTTTATAAAAATCGGTGCGCGCGTCCTTTTCCTCGAAAGCGATTTGTCCGCCTGGGTCGAATCGAAGCGCGTTCCCTCTTCGATTGAGGCTTGAGCCATGCCCAGCGAGCCGCAAAAAAAAGCGCCCCCGAACGCGAGCGAACGCGCACCGGGAGCGAATCAGGACGAAGGCCGCGAGCCTGTCACTGATAAAAGTATCACGCCGGACGGTGTTCGTCAAGAGCCGGATTTTTTTACTCAGGTTTTCGGAGCGGCAGCCCTTGAACCCATAGCACCCGCCCCAGAGCTTAAGCGCATTACCCGTGAACAGGCTATCGCCGCGGAAATCGCCGACGCGGACACGAAGCTTGGCCGCCTGCAAGAGGCCCGCGCCAGGATCGAGCTTGAGCTCGCCTACGCAAAAATACTTAACGCGGAATCAGGCAATTATTTGCCCGCGCTTGCCGCCGCCTTGCTTAAAGGCTCATTAAGTGAGCTTGAGCTTGCCCGCTTAGCCGTAGCCGATCGGGGCCGAACGCCAAAGGACACGGACATTGCGACCTTGCGCCGGCACTTCGAAGCCCTCGCTTCGGAGGTGTGGAAATGAACCCCACAGACCTAAGCCTTGACGACCTGGACCGCGCCGAGGCCGAAATTGAAACCGGCAAGCGCGGCATGCGCTTTGACCAGATCGGCAGTTTTGAACCAAACGCGCCGAGCTTTCTTATTCAAGACGTGCTGGAGCGAGATTCGCAAGCCGGCGTCATAGGCGATTCTGGATCAGGGAAAACCTTTGCAGTCTTAAGTCTGGCGGCCTGCATTGCGACCGGCAAGCCCTTCGCCGGTCATAGCGTCGCGCATTCTGGCCCCGTACTGTATGCCGCTGGCGAAGGCCGCGCTGGCTTAGTCCGCCGCTTTCATGCCTGGGCAAAGGCGAACGGCGTTGACCCCTTGAACGTTCCGTTATACCTGGCCGATAGGGGCGCGGGGCTTATTGACGCCGATCAGATAGCCGAGCTTCGCGCCGCGGTCCGCAAAGTCGCCCAGCTACATGGCGTCCCCGTAATCTTAATAGTTGACACCTGGGCTCGTGCTCTGTCCGGGGCCGACGAAAACTCCGCAGCCGACGCCGGCCAGGCAATCGCCGTTCTTGACGAGCTTCGCCGAGAATACGGTGGCATGACTACGTTAGTTATTCATCACTTGGGCGCAGCAGATAAAACACGCGGCCGCGGCAGTACCGCCCTCAAGGCAGCGCTTGACTCGGAATTCTTAGTGGCCCGCAACCAAAGCAGCACGATCTTGCTCACCGCAACAAAAACCAAGGACGGCCCGACGCCCGCCCCTATGGCCTTCGAACTTGAGGACGTTTTCCTAAAAACGCTTGAGGACGGCCGCAAGGTTTCTTCCGCCTGGGCGCGCCCGGTCGAGTATGTCGCTGAATCCCGCCCTGCTGGTAAAAATCAAAGCGTCGCGCTCGAAGTCCTAAAGCAGTTATACGCCGCCCAGAAACAAACCCTAGACGGCGCAGGCTTCGCAGGTCGTGAAGCGCTCGTGCTAGTATCGGACTGGCGCCAGGCTTGTGAGGCTGCCGGGCTCGATCGCCGGCGCTTTTCAGAGGTCAAGGCTTCCCTAGTCGATTCGGGAAAAGTTTTCCTCGAAGGGCCTCACGCCCTCCTGGACGCCGATGCCGTGTCCGGGGCCGCGTCCGAATCCGGGGGTACTATAGTACCCCCCGGACGGCGGACACATTCGGCAATGTCCGAAATAGGCGTTTCGGACGCTTTCGGACACTTCGGACAAAACCCGAAAGGCGGCAGATAATGCGCCCCGCGAGCTGGCATAAGCCTGCAATCCGCCCCGGAACTGGCCCGCCTTGGCTATAAATAATTAAGGTACTGTGGAAGTTCTGTAGGCCCACAATGAGTACTTCGGGCATTCCGATTTTATACTGAATGGGGTTTTTGGAGATAGTTAACAGTTTACAAGAGTTAACAGGGCACTAGAGCTTGTTAACTAATAACAGCCCGAGGAGGGGCAGGACAATGGCAGATAATTTTAGAGCCGGGCGATACGAGATTCGCGCGGGCCAGGCTCGCATAGAACCGCTTCAAGAAAGACACAATGAGCTTGAGCACCAGGACGAACGCACGCCGGCGGAGCGCACCGAGCTAAGCGCTCTTAGGCTCGCAATCATAAACGCCCGCCTGGATGCCCACGAGGCTGGCTTGCTTAGCCTGTCCGATGAGCACTATGTCTCGCTGGAACTTAATGACGCCGAGTTGGTCCAGGCGGCTATAAATGACGCTGACCTGGCCCGTTCTGGTATGACTGCTGCGTTTGAGGCAATAGAAAACTTGAGCCGCCGCATAAAGGCGCTCGAAGATGAAAGGAGCGAATCATGAGTGAAGGAAAGATCATCATAGAAAAAAAATCCGGTGCGCGCGGTACGCCGTTATGGTTTTACTATAGAACCGGCGAAAAGTTGGGGCTAACTTCATTAAGCGAGCCAACAGCCGCCGAAGCCGATTATAACCTTCGCCGGTTTTGGGAAGAGGCGAGCAAGGCCATGACTACCCCTAGGTCCCGCAGCATGGCCGAAGTTGAGTATTCGGCCGCCTCACGCCAGCACAGCGCCGACGCCGACGCACAACCCGCGGCCCCTGCTCGTGACCTGGCCGCCGACGTAACTTCAGTGCGCGCCGTTGCCGATTTTATGCGAAGCTTGCCCCGTGACTTAGGCGGCGCAGCGAGATTCGAGCGTATCAATTCGCAGGGCTTCGCGCAGCTTTGCCAAGCGGCAGGGATCGCCGCGGCCCCCTTCGTGGATGCTGCCAGGGCGCTACTCCTTAACCCCAGCGAAGAGCGCCTATTGCGCGGCATGGGCCTTGACGCGGCACAGATCGCGGCCATAGCGGAGGCGAAAGCATGAGCCGTAAAGAAGCAGCACAGCCCGCCAGCGCGCCCGAGATCGCCGGCGCGGACACCCCCGCCCAAGAGCGTGTCTATCTCGTGGCCGTCCCCGAGGGCAGCGCGTTACGCTTCAAGGCGACTGTACGCGCTTCCAAGCTCACCATCGTGACTGTGTACAAGTCGCCCGCCATAAGCGACCGCGGCACCTCGCTTGAAGGCCAGGCCGATACGCCTTGCGTTTACCTGGCCCCCGTAGTCAAGGATCGCGGCCAGCAAGTCTACGCCGGCGCTATACCCGACATGGCGCACCCGCAGCACCTGGATTTAAGCATAGCAGGCGCACACAAGGCGCTAATCGTCTTAGAGGCCGCCGAGGGCGCGATCCTGGGCGAGACTCGAGCAACTTTCATTCTAAACAACGCCATACAGGCGGAAGGATAACCCCCATGAGCATTTTCAGCAATTCTTCAACGGTAGCGCAAGTACAGCGCGCTTACGATACGCAGGCCAGCACCTTGACCCAGACTCAAGCGCAGCTTACCGCGGCCCAGACCGCCCTTGAGCGGGCTATAGCGAGCGGCAGCGATGGCCAGCGCGAGCTAGAAGCGCTTACGGCCCTTGGCTCAAAGGAACGCGCCTTATCGGCCCTCGTGGACAGCCTCCGCATAGACCTTGCCGACGCACAAGAACGCGAAGTGCAGCAAGCCCGCCAGGCCGCTATATCAGCCTGGAAAGCCCGCTCTCGTAAGTCCGCCGACGCGATCCGCAAACAGCTTCTTGATGCTGCTACCGCGTTAGAATCGGCGCGCAAGCTTCTTACCCTGGCAATCGAAGCCGCCGACGCGATACGAGACAGCGCCCCGGACGGCGTGGACGCCCGAACGCAGGCACCGCACGATGTCGCCCGCGTACTCGTGGCCATGCTGCGACCGGACGCCGAAATGGTAGGCTTCTCGCCGGCCCGCGCTCGTGATGAAATAGGCGCATA
>DHVU01000030.1 GCA_002412825.1 Spirochaetaceae bacterium UBA5200 | reverse complement strand
TGTTTTTTTTAATCGTCAAACAAATCATTTTAATATATTTTAGTGGATTGCTGTTGTTTGGAGAGCTTTCTTCTGCGTATTGTTTATAGTTTATCATATTAAGATTCTATTAATAGAAACAAAAGGGAAAATTGTGCTGGACGAATTCTCCAAGTCCGTAGATACTCAAGTGGCCAAGGAGTATGCATGGTCGACAGGCGAGTATGGGCGGAAGTGGACCTCAGGGCTATAACGCGAAACCTCAAGTCCATACGCGCGGGCATGAATCCGCGGGTTGAGCTCTGCGCCGTGGTCAAAGCCGATGGCTACGGGCACGGTTCCCTGGCCGTGGCGCGGGCCGCGCTAGCCGGCGGGGCGGACAGGCTGGCCGTAGCCTTCGTTGAGGAAGGCATCGCTCTGCGCAAGGCCGGCTTCACCTGTCCCATCATCGTACTTGGCTATACCGGCGCCGAGGAAGCGCCGCGGGCCATAAGCTATGACCTTGAACTCTGCGTGGTATCGCTTGAGAACGCGCAGTCCATTGGCATTGAAGCGGCGCGGCTAGGGCGGGTGGCCATGCTGCACCTTATGCTCGATACGGGCATGAACAGGCTCGGCGTGGACTATGCGGAAGCGCCTGAATGCGCCGAGCGCATAGCCGCCCTGCCTTCGCTGAGCCTGGAAGGCGCATGCTCGCATTTCGCCGACGCCGACTCGCCCGATCAGGCCTTTGCCCGGCTCCAGCTTGCCCGCTTCAATGAAGCGCTTGACCTGATGGCGGCCCGCGGCGTGTATCCCCGCATACGGCACATGGCCAACAGCGCCGCCACCCTCTTCCTGCCCGAGGCTCACTTCGACATGGTGCGCGTAGGCATAGCCATGTACGGCCTGCGCGCCTCTTCAGAGCGCCCCTCAAGCATACGCCTCGTGCCTGCCCTAGCCCTTAAGGCGCGCATAACCCAGCTGCGCAGCGTTCCTGCGGGCGATTCTATAGGTTACGGAAGGTCCTACACCGCTGGACGCGCCATGCGTATAGCCGTGCTGCCTATAGGCTACGCCGACGGCATGGACCGCGCCCTGTCAAACCGGGGACGCGTATGTTTCCAAGGCAGGAGCGCCCCTATCGTGGGGCGGGTATGCATGGATCAGATCATGGTGGATATAACGGATATGCCCGAGCTTGCCGAGGGCGACGAGGCCGTAATCGCCGGTCGGGACGGCCCTCCCATAGCCGAGATAGCGGAGCTCTTAGGCACGATAGATTATGAGATCGCCTGCTCCATACGGTCGCGGGTACCGCGCCTCTATGTGGAAAGGAATACTGAGATGAGCGAGATAGAGTTCCGCAAATACCATAGCCTGGGTAACGACTACCTTGTGGTCGACCCCCGCAGCCTGCCGGTGCCGCCCTCCGAGCATGCCATAAAAGCGCTCTGCGACCGCACGAGCGGTATAGGCTCGGACGGCGTGCTCATTGGCCCGCTGCGGGACGGCTCGGGGCTGGACCTGCGCATATACAATCCCGACGGCAGCGAGGCGGAGAAGAGCGGCAACGGCCTCATGATCTATTCATGGTTCCTCTATGAGCAGGGCATGGCAGGGCCGGGGCTCTTCCCCCTGATGACCGAGGGCGGCGGCGTGCGCGCCCTTATCGAGGACGCCAAGGCCAGGATAGTGCGGGTGGACATGGGGCAGGCAAGCTTCGACGCCCGCTCCATGGGGCTGCGCAGCGCGGAAAAGGAAATCGTGGGCCAGGATATGACCCTCGACGGCAGGCCCTACGCCATTACCTGCGTATCGGTGGGCAATCCCCATTGCGCGCTTATCATGAACAAGGTGACGCCAGGCCACGCGCGCTTCCTCGGCCCCATATTAGAAAATCACGAGCTCTTTCCCCATAGGGTAAACGCCGTATTCGTGGAAGTCATGGATGAGGCTGCCCTGCGCATTGAGATATGGGAACGCGGCGCGGGCTATACTATGGCCTCGGGCACCTCAGCCTGCGCGGCGGCCGCTGCGGCGCGGCGCCTGGGCCTCGTAAGGGACGCCGTGGCGGTGAGCATGCCCGGCGGCGTCATCGATATTCGCTTCGAGGGCGATCGCGTGCTCATGACCGGCACGGTGGAACCCCTGTTCTACGGGCGCTTCTCCGAGGCACTTAAGGCCAGGCTTCACGACGAAGGGCAGGATGATACCCGATGATGAGGGATACCCGCCTGGAAGTGGATCTGGATGCCATAGAGCACAACGTGGGGGTCGTGCGGAGCCTGCTCGCAAGCGGCCCCGTTTCAAGCCATAGCGGCAAGACTCCCGCCCTCGCCGCCGTGCTCAAGGCCGACGCCTATGGCCTTGGCGCCCTTACCGTGGCCGGCTCCCTCCTTAAAGCAGGAGCAGATCTCCTGGCCGTTGCTTGCCTCCCGGAAGCCCTGGAACTGCGCGAGCGCTATACGGATGCCCCCCTCCTCGTCATGGGCCATACGCCCGACCGCCTGCTGCCTCTGGCTGTACAAGCGCGCGTTGCCTGCACCATCTTCGACGAGCGACAGGCGCGTATGCTCTCCGAAGCATCCTTGACTAGCGGCGAATCTGCTATGGTCCATATCAAGCTGGACACCGGCATGAATAGGCTCGGCCACAAGCCAGGCGGGGGCGATCCTGAACTCTTTAAGCGCCTAGCCGCTTTGCCCGGCTTGGACATACGGGGCGTTTATAGCCACCTGGCGCTCTGCGACCGCGATAGCGACCGCGCGCAATACGGGCTGTTCCAAGCCACGGCCAGCGCTATGGAAGAAGCAGGCCTGCGCCCGCCCCTGCGCCACCTCTGCGATTCCATAGGCCTTATGCGTTACCCCGAATACCGCCTGGATATGGTGCGCGCGGGAGCCGTTCTCTATGGCGTAACGCCCATGAACACGCCGCTTTCAGACAGCGTGGACATACGCGTGCCCTTTGCACTGCGCACCCGCATAAGCCGGCTCCTCGAACTAAAGGCGGGCGAAGGCGTGGGCTATGACTATACCTGGCGCGCCCCGGAAGGAGGCGCTCTCTTGGCCACCCTGCCCGTGGGCTATGCCGACGGCTACCGCCGCTGCCTGGCCAATACCGGCTTCGCCATGGTACGGGGCAGGCGCGTACCAGTGGTGGGCCTCGTGTGCATGGATCAGTGTACCGCAGACCTCAGCGCCCTGCCTGAGGCGCGCGAGGGCGACGAGGTTCTCCTGCTCGGCAGCGGGCCCGAGGGCGAACTGCCCATACTCGAAATGGCGGCCTGGGCAAAGACCAACCGCAACGAGATACTGTGCGCCATAGGCAGGAGGGTGCCCAGGCTCTACCACAGGACCGGTACGAAGCTTGCGTATCGCGACTATGTGCTCAATAGGGAGGAGCTGTATGGATAGTTCCAAGCTGCGCGACGAAGCCGCCGCCATGGAGGGCTGGCTCGTGGCCCTGCGCCGCGAGTTCCACGCGGAGCCTGAGCTGGGCCTTGAAGAACACAAGACTGCCGCAAGGATAGAGCGCGAGCTCGACCGCTTAAGCATAGAGCACGAGCGCCACGGCACGGCAGTGGTGGGCATCGTGCGCGGCGCGGCGGGCGGCCCCACGGTTGCCCTGCGCGCCGATATGGACGCGCTGCCTATACAGGAAGCTAGCGGGCTAAGCTACGCCTCGCGCGCGGACGGCGTCATGCACGCCTGCGGCCACGACGCGCACGTGACTATAGCCTTAGGCGCGGCCCGCTGGTTCGCCGAGCATCGCGATAGCCTTAAGGGCAACGTGAAGCTCCTCTTCCAGCCTGCCGAGGAAAGCGTGGGCGGGGCGGAAAGCATGATTAAGGCCGGCTGCATGGAAAACCCGCAGGTCGACTTCGTGCTGGGCCTCCATGTCATGCCTTACCTGCCGGTGGGCATGGTAGAGACTAAGAAAGGCGCGCTCAACGGCTGCAGCACCACGCTTAAAGGCAGGGTGCGCGGCAAGGGGGGCCACGGAGCCTACCCCGAAAGCGCCATAGACGCCGTGCTCATAGCCGCCCAGGTTATCGTTGGCCTTAATACCCTCGTGTCCCGCTACGTATCGCCCCTGGAGTCGGCCGTGATTACCGTAGGCACCATAGCAGGCGGATCGCGATCCAATATCGTGGCGGAGGAGGTGAGCTTCTCGGCCACCCTGCGCGCCACGAGCGACGAACTCCGCGATACCCTAGCCGCCCGCGCTCGCGCCGTAGTGGAGGGCGTGAGCGCGGCCTTCGGCGGCTCGGGCGAGCTGGACGTACGCTACGGCTATGCCGCCCTCGTCAATCATGACCTGGGGGTGGATATAGTCGCCGCCGCCGCGGCCGAAGTATTAGGCCCGGATAGCGTAGCGTGGAAAGAGAAGCCGAGCATGGGCGTTGAGGATTTTTCTTTCTTTATTAAGGATACCCCGGGGGCTTTCTACCATCTTGGCTGCGGAAGCCCGGAGCAGGGAAAGCGCTCGCCGCTTCACAGCTCTACCTTTACCCTGGACGAAGCCTGCCTGCCCCTGGGCGTGGCTATGCAGGTGGCCGCTACACTGAAATATATGGAGGGATACCGTGGATAAGCTTTACTTAAGCGCCGACATAGAAGGCGTATGCGGCATAGCCGACTGGAAAGAGACCGAGATAGACGAGGCGCAAGGCGCGTACTTCAGGCGTCAGATGACCCGCGAAGCCGCCGCCGCCTGCGAGGCGGCCGACGCCGCCGGCGTGCGCGATATTTTGGTAAAGGACGCCCACGGCTCGGGCAGGTCCATAGACCCCTCGGCCTTGCCGCGCAACGCGCGCATCATGCGCGCTTGGACCCGCGACCCCTATTCCATGATGGCGGGGCTGGACGAGAGCTTCGGCGGCGCCTGCTTCATAGGCTACCACTCGGCGGCCGGCACGGACGGCAATCCCCTGGCGCATACCATGAACGGCAACGCCATGGAAATACGGGTGAATGGCATACTGGCCTCCGAATTCCTCTTGAACGCCTACACGGCCGCCAGCCTTGGCGTGCCTGCGCTGCTCTTAAGCGGCGACCGCGCCCTCTGCGAAGCCGCCGCCGCCATAGCGCCGAACACCCGCTTCGTGCCCGTGTCCGAAGGCCTAGGCAACGCATCCATATCGATACACCCGGAACTGGCCCTCGAGCGCATACGCGCGGCCATGGCCGACGCCCTGGCCGCCGAGCCCAAGACTATGCTGGTGAGCCTTCCTGAGCGCTTTACCGTCGACGTCGTGTACAAGCAGCACTACCTGGCCTATAGGGCTTCGTTTTATCCGGGCGTGAAGAAAAGGAGCGCCACCGGCGTGCGGCTTATGGCCCGCGCATGGAACGACGTGCTGGCCTTTATACATTTCGCCCTATGACACACCGCTCCGCAGCCAGCGCGCCTCACGGGCCGCCGGTGCCCGCTAACTCTCCTGGCTCGTCGCCGCAGCCGCCCAAGCCGCGCGCCTCGCGCAAGCCCAAAGCGCTGCGCAGGGGCGACACCCTGGGCCTTATTGCTCCTTCAGGCTCCACGAAGGACCGCGGCGCGGCGGCCAGGGGCATGGCGGCGCTGGAGGCCTTGGGCTTTAAGGTGAAGGCGGGCCAAAGCTGCCTCGTGGAGCGTTATGGCTACCTGGCGGCCGACGATGATCTGCGCGCCTCTGACATTAATGCTTTTTTTGCCGAGCCTTCCATAGACGGCATCGTGTGCTTCAAGGGCGGCTACGGCACGCCGCGCATACTGGACCGTATCGACTACGATACCGTGCGCGCCAATCCCAAGGCCTTCATAGGCTACAGCGACATTACCGCGCTGCATCTGGCCTTTGCCCGCTACGCGGGCTTTCCTACGTATCACGGCATCATGGCCATGAGCATGACAGGCAGCGCGGATAGTTTTTCCATTGATGCCTGGCTCGCTTGCATAATGGCCAGCGGTCCCCTGGGCGCCCTGGCCTATCCCCCGCCTGCCGCCGGGGTCCAGGCGGAGCGGCCCACGGCCCTGGTGGGCGGGCAGGCGCGCGGCGTATTGATGGGCGGCAACCTCTCCCTCGTCGCCGCATTAGCGGGCACGCCTTATGCCCTCGAGCCCGAGGGCAAGATACTCTTCTTAGAGGACGTGGGCGAAGAGCCGTACCGCATAGACCGCATGCTTACGGGCCTTAGGCTCTCAGGAGCCTTCGAGCGCTGCGCCGGCGTGCTCTTAGGCGGATGGACGGACTGCGAGCCTGACGACCCCGAGCGGTCACTGACCCTACGGAGGGTGTTCGAGGACGTCATAGCGCCATCGGGCAAACCCCTGCTCATGGGCTTTCCGGTGGGCCACTGCGTGCCCACTCTCTGCCTGCCCCTCGGCGTAGAAGCCTTGCTGGACGCGGACGCGGGCACGCTTACGATACTCGAAGCAGCCTGCGAATAGGGCGCCGCGTACGGGGCGGCTATTGCCGCGTTAACGCGTGCGCGGCTTACGCAGGGCCGCAGCATCCACGAAGCCGCTGAAGAGCTTGAGGAAGTCCGCGCTGCGCGGCGTTTCAGCCTTGGTAAGCGCCTCAGGATGGAACTGCAGGGCATGGAGGAACCAGGCCCCGTCGCCGCCCTCAAAAGCCTCTATGACGCCGTCGCCGGTCTTGGCCGTTACCCGCAGGCCCGAAGCGAGCTTACGCACCGCCTGATGATGGAAGGAATTGGTATAGAGCTCATCAAGGCCGAAGCAGCGCGCCATGATGGACGCGGAATCCACGATCTCCACGCGGTGGAAGCTTTCGTCCATAGGAACGCCTACAGGATAATGCGCTATGGCCGCGGGAAGCTGCGCCGGTATATCCTGATAGAGGCTGCCGCCCATGGCTACGTTTATAAGCTGACAGCCGCGGCATATACCCAGCACGGGCAGGCGCGCTTTTTCAGCGGCCTTGAACAGCGCCAGTTCGCTAGCGTCGTAGGCGGCCGATACCCGCCGCAGGGCGGGGTGGGGGTCTTCGCCGAAATAGCGCGGATCCACGTCGCCGCCTCCTGAAAATAGCAGGCCGTCGAGCAGGCCCACGGCCGCTTCCGCATCGGCTTGCGTCAGGTCGAAGGGCAGGATGAGCGGCAGGCCGCCTGCCGCCCGTACGGAGCGGGTGTAGTTTTCGTTGAGCCGGGAATAGTTATCGCCTTCGCTGCGTACGGCTGAAGCGCTTATGCCGATGATAGGTTTCATGCCGCTAGTATAGTAGGCTTTCCGCATAAGTAAAGCCACTTCAGGTATAGTGAGCCATAAAAATACTATTGAAAGAAACAAATAGCAGTTTGCTTGCTTTTATGTCGAATATTGTTACTGCCGAACATTACTTGATTGCGTAAAACCATAGCTCATGGTAGTTTTAACAGCGTGGCTTTGACCTTTGTACTGAATTTTGGAAACATAGCCTTATGCGCAGCCTCAGGGCTCAATATTCTAGAGAGTGGAGCGTAGCATGGCCCGACTAATTTTCGATTCCTGCGATACCCTAGCCTTGGCGCGTAAATACGGCACGCCGCTTTATGTCATGTCCGAGCGTATGGTGCGCGATCGGCTGCGTGCCATAAAGACGCACTTCATAGACCGCTATCCCGACGCGGGGGCCGTCTTTGCCAGCAAGGCGCTGCAAACCCTGGAACTCTGCCGCATAGTGGCCCAAGAGGGCCTGGGCCTCGACGTAGTGTCGGGCGGCGAGCTCTACGCGGCGTCCAAGGCCAAGTTTCCTATGGAGAAGGTATACTTCCATGGCAACAGCAAGACGGCCGATGAGCTTGCTATGGCCTTGGATTATGGCGTGGGCAGGATAGTCGTGGATAACCTGGACGAGCTTGAACAGCTCGACCAGTTGGCGCGCTCGCGCGGCCGCCGCGCGGCCATACTCTTTAGGATTAACCCCGGCGTCGACAGCCACACCCACGAGTACATATCCACCGGGCACGTGGACTCGAAATTCGGCATGCCCCTCGACCTCTCCGTGCGCGACGCCTACCTGGGGCGCGCCCTCGCCTGCGAGGGCATCGAGCTCCTGGGCTTTCATTTCCACGTAGGCTCGCAGCTGCATTCGAACGAATCGCACCGCAAGGCCACGGAAGCGGCCCTGGGCCTTATGAAGGACGCTAAAGAGCGCTACGGTTTCGTTACCAAGGAACTGAACTTAGGCGGCGGCTTCGGCGTGCGCTATAACGACGATGACGAAGTTAAGCCCCTGCGCTATTTTACCGACGCCCTCATGCAGGACATCAGCGAGCGTTGCGCGGCTTTGGGCCTGGCTACGCCCCGCGTTACCATAGAGCCCGGCCGCTGGATAGTGGCGGAGGCAGGCATAACCCTCTATACCGTAGGCTCGGTTAAGACCATACCCGGGCTTAAGACCTATGTGGGCGTGGACGGCGGCATGCCGGACAATCCGCGGCCAGCCCTCTACGACGCCCGCTACGAAGCCACGATAGCCGACCGACACGATGAGCCCCGCGATACCGTGGTTACCGTCGCGGGAAAATGCTGCGAATCCGGCGACATTCTTATTAAGGACATAGCCCTGCAGGCTCCAAAGCGCGGCGACACCCTGGCGGTATTCGCCACCGGGGCCTACAACCACTCCATGGCCAGCAACTATAACCGCCTTCCACGCCCTGCCATGGTGCTCGTGGATGCGGGGAGCGACCGCCTGTCCGTGCGGCGCGAAAGCTTTGACGACCTTATAGCCAGGGAGCTGTAGCGTGGACGCCGCCACGCTCCATAAGGACCTCCTGGTCATAGATGGCCATTGCGACAGCGCCCTCGACGCCGCGGGCTGCTCGGCGAGCGACCCCGCAGTAGGCGTACGCGACTTGGGCCTGCGCGGCGACAAGGGCCAGGTGGACCTGCCGCGCCTCCTTGAGGCGGGGGTAAGCTCTCAGTTTTTCGCCCTGTATACCGAGGAGCCCTACCTTGAGCGCGCCGCGGCCCACACCTGGATGCTCCTTGAAACCATGGAAGCTCTCTTCAAACGCAATCCAATGGCGAGCCTCGCGCATAGCGCGGATGACGTGCTCAAGGCCAAGGCGCAGGGCCGCCTGGCCGCCTTCCTGGCCATAGAGGGCGGCGAGGCCATAGGCGAGAGCCTGGACGAGTTGCGGGCCTTCTACGCGCGCGGGGTGCGGCTCATGACCCTTACCTGGAACAGGCGCAACGCCATTGCCCGCGGCGTGGGCGACCCCGGCCAGGGCGGCCTTACCGAGTTCGGCCGGAAGGTCGTGGCGGAGATGGAAAGGCTCGGCATGATAGTCGACGTATCCCATCTGTCCGATGAAGCTTTGGACGATGTGCTTTCGCTGGCCACGCGCCCCCTTGTAGCCTCCCACTCCAACGCCAAAGCCCTGCTTGCCCATAGGCGCAACTTAAGCGACGATCAGCTCAAGCGCATAGCGGCCACCGGCGGCCTCGTGGGCCTCACCTTCGCCGGCGTGTTCATCGACGCCGATCCCGCGCGCGTTACCCTGGAGCGGGCGCTTGACCACCTCGACCGCCTCGTCGAGGCCGCCGGGGTGGACCACGTGGGGCTCGGCACCGACTTCGACGGCTTTACCGCCCCCTATGGCATGGTTATGAAGGATTGCACCGGCTTGCCGCTGCTCACCGAAGGCCTCCTTAGGAGGGGCTACGCCGAGGCCGATATACGCAAAATCATGGGAACGAACTGGCTGCGGGTAATACGCGACGTAATCGGCTAGATTTCGCCTTTGAATACGGCCTTGGCGGGCCCGCTTAAGCTCAGCCGCGTGGGATGTTCCGCGTCGTCAAAATCGATGAGCAGCTCGTCGCCGCTGCGTACCCGCACCCGCACGGGCGGCTGAACGAGGCCGCGCAGGGCGTAGCTCAGCGCCGACGCCGTTGAGCCCGTGCCGCAGGCTAAGGTCTCGGCCTCCACGCCGCGCTCAAAAGTGCGTACCCTGAGCAGGCCTTCCTCAAGCGCGCAAAAATTCACGTTTACGCCCTGTGGCGAGAAGCGCTCGTGATGGCGCAGCGCCGAGCCGAGCGCCTGGACATCCAGGAGCTCGAGCTTCGCGCCCAACGCTTGGCCGCCCGCTTCGCTCAAGTCCGATATATCAAGCACGAAGTGCAGGCTGCCTAAGTCGAAGTAGCGACCGCTCGCTTCATGGCCGCAAAAGCGCAGGCCGGATTCGAGCCGGGTACCATAGCGAGGGTCGAGCTCAAAGCGGGCGTAGCCCTTATCGCGGGCGCAGCCCCTGTAGCTCCTGCCCGCGAACGAGAAGGCTGAAGTTTGGCCGTAGGCTATCAAGCCTTTAGCCGCGGCGTACACCAAGGCGCAGCGCGCGCCGTTGCCGCAGAGCATGCCTCCTGAGCCGTCGGCGTTGAAAAATTCCACGGAGAAGGCCGGCGCGGAAGCGTCCTCCGGCGTAGCGGCGCGGGAGCTTTCGGCGCGGCGCACCAGCATAAGGCCGTCTGCGCCTATGCCGTAGCGGCGATCGCAGAGCGAGCGTAGGGCGTCCCGGGGCAGGCTCATCGTATCGTTCGCATCGAGCACGATAAAGTCGTTGCCCGCTCCGGTCATCTTGGTAAATCGCATAGCTGCAGTATAGCATACGCCGGGGCGGGGGACCCTAATTTCGCGCGCCGCGCCGCCCCCGCGCGCCGCTCAGTGGCTGGCTATGAAATCCTTCACCGCCGCCTCTATCTGGTCGCGCACCCTGCGCACGCCGGCCATGATTTCCTCGTCGCCGCCCTTCATGGCGGAGGGGTCGTCGAAGGGCCAATGGTGCCGCTCGGCGAGGCCGGGGAACACGGGGCAGCGCTCCTGCGCTTCCTTAGAACACACGGCTATAACGATCTGGAAGGACCTGCCGGCTTTGAAAAGGTCGAAAGCGCTCTTCGTAGGATTGCCTGAAATGTCTATGCCCGACTCGGCCATGGCGCGCACCACATAGGGATTAAGCGTGCCTGGCTCGAGCCCCGCGCTTTCCACTTCGAAGCGATCGCCCGCGTATTTCTTTAAAAAGGCCTCGGCCATCTGGCTTCGGGCGGAATTATGTACGCATAGGAAAAGTACTTTGGTCATGTATATTCCTCCCTATGTACTATACGGTACTTTTGTTAGAATTTGACGAGGATAGCGTGAAGCTTAGGTTTGGCGCTCTATCGCTGCGATTGTATCCGCTACAGTCGCACCCGTATCCACGCCTCGCAGGCTAGAGGGCAATCCAAGTCGCCTTTGTGCTTGTGGCCGCGAGGATAGCTTCGCCCGCTAGACTATTCCTGTGTTCGAGCTTTTTCCACACAATCCCAAACGGCGATACGCTCTTCTCATATCTATTTCGTATGGCTGACGAGCACACACTTGGCCATGATATGGCTATTACGCTTGCAGGAACCGAAGTCGCGCTCGCGCCTCCGACCTCTCTTCCTGCCTCATAAAGGAATGTATATGAACGGACTAACGTGGATAGCTATCACCCTCAAAGTACTAGCATACCTAGCCCTGGCGGCCATCGCGCTCCTAGCATTCGGCTTCCTGCTTGTCGCCATACGCAGCCCGGGTACGCCACGGCCCTTCACCGACGCGTCGGGAAAGCTTCTTCCGCGCAGCATATCCGAGAAAGGCTCGGTATCGATACGGGGGGCCGAGCTTGGCTACTTCATAAAAGGCCGGGACGTAAATGCGCCTATACTGCTCTACCTGCACGGGGGCATGCCCGATTATTTCCTTACCGAACGCTATCCTAGCGGGCTCGACGGGCTCTTCACGGTAGTTTGGCTCGACCAGCGCGGAGCGGGCCTATCCTACGACCCGGCGCGGGACGGCGATTCTATAGGCATAAGCGATATGGTGAAAGACATTCTGGCTTTTACCGCGTACCTGAAGGAGCGCTTCGCGCGCGATACGATATACCTCATGGGGCATTCAGGGGGCAGCTACCTTGGCATCAAGGTAATCGAGGCCCAGCCTGAGGCTTTTGCCGCGTACATTGGCGTGGCCCAAATAGCCAATCAGAAGCTCTCCGAAAAGCTGGCCTACGAATATATCGTCGCCGCCTACGCCGACAGGCCAGATAGGAAGCGCATATACGACGCGCTTATCCGCGAGCCGCTCACGCTTGAGGCAGCCCTGCCGCAAGCCTACCTGCGCTATAGGGACTATGCCATGCACGAGCTTGGGGTGGGCACGATGCGCGACATGAACAGCGTCGTTACGGGCCTGTTCCTGCCGTCCCTCTTGTTTACCGAGTACACGCTCGCCGAGAAAATCAAGCTGTGGCGCGCTAAGGCCAATTCCGGCATAAGCGCTCTCTGGACCGATATGATCGAGCGCGAGCTTGCGAGCGAAAGCCTGTCATTCAAGGTGCCCGTATACTTTCTACACGGCGTGCATGATTACACTTGCTCCTTCGAGCTGACTAAAGCGTATTACGATCGTATCGACGCGCCTGCCAAGGGCTTCTTCGCCTTCAGCGACTCCGCGCATAGCCCCATCTTTGAGCAGCCCGATGACTGCCTTGCTATCATACGGGAACGCATACTGCCAAAGGCGGGGCAGTAGGGCCGTAGTTATCGTCATTCAATCGTGGGTTGGGAAAGTATATCGATGCGTATTACTATGAAGTTATTTTAACCAAGGTATAGCCTGGCCTACTGTAGTTCATAGCATACCAGACAATATTATTAAAAAAATATTACTTAGGCCGCCTGGCTTGCCAGGCGGCCTAAGTAGATTATTTGTACGTGGTGTTATTTAGCGTCAGAAGGAACGCTATATGCCGCTTCCCAATCTCCTACAACGGTCTGGGTAGAAGTACTTGATACGGTCTCAGTTTTTTCGATGGTGCTTTCAGTCACTTGAACTTCAGCCGACTTAGTGATGACGGGCTCAAGCGCCTTTCCCTTGCTCGCCGGCGCGCCGCGATGGGAATTGACCGTCACGGTAAGCTCATAGATGTTGGTGGTTTCGATTACCGAGCTGGTGGTTATTGTAGAGCTTGATTCAGTGCTTACGGTTACGGCTTTTTTATCCTGCAGATTACCGGTAGGGTTGCCCTCGCCCTGGCCGATTATGCGGGTGTCGACGACTACGGGTTCGGAGCTAGTCACCGTGACGATGGGTTCAGAAGCGACCGAGCTCGACGACAGTACCACCTCGCTGGAGGATACCAAGACCGTAGTTACTTCCGGCTCTAGCGTAGTGATGCCCCGGTAAAAATTGGCGGCCTGGCCGGGTGCCTTTGAATTAGGCGCAGCGGCCGCAGAAGCGAAGCCGGTTGCGATAAGCGCGAGTAATGCTACATACCTGTTAAGTGCCTTCATAAGAACCTCCTAAGTGAACTTCCGCCGTGGCGCTGTGCCATGCCATTCGGTCGGACATTAATACTAAAGCAAAGATCGTGCCAAATATGACAAAATAAGTAATAATAAAAGATAAGGCAAAGCAATTGCTTGTGAAGAAACAAAATACTTCATTAGTACCTTGCGATGGCCCTTCAGGCAAAGAATACGAGGAGAGCTTTTGGGCGGGTTCATGCTATGCAAAATGCATCAAGCTTTGCGCTTTTTAGCATAAGTTGATGTAGGATAATGAATTGCGCGGCTATTCGGAATGGATGCTATTCATTATGCATGGATAGCTGTTTAAGCCTTCTGCTAATGGTCGACTGCGATATGCCGAGGAGGGCGGCTGCCGCTGTTTGATTGTCATTTGACCGACGCAGCGCTTCGCGAATATGCAGGAGTTCGAGTTTTTCAAGGCCAAGCAGCCGAGCGCCGTCGACAAAAGGATAATCAGAACAGCCTGAGGCTTCGTCTTCGTGCCGTTTCTGTCTGTGCTTGGCGATATAGGCGCGCACATAGCCTATAGACGGCTTTGATGCCTTTGACTCTCCCACCGCACCGTATACGAGGCCGGATAGTTCGCGCACGTTTCCGGGGAAGTCGTGCCCTTCGATGGCGGTGATGAAGGCGCGGTCTATCGATGGAGGAGGAAGCTTGAGCATGAGCGCGGCCTGCCTCGCAAAGTGCTCGACGAGCAGCGGTATGTCTTCGGGTCGGTTGCGGAGGGGCGGTATAGTCACGGAATGCATTATTAGGCGGTAATAAAGATCGGCCCTAAAACGGCCGGAGCGGACGGCCTCATAGAGGTCTGCGTTAGTGGCTAGCACGATCCTGCATGTACTGTGTTCAGGCTTGTCGGCGCCAAGCGGGTAGTACTCTCCGTCCTGGATGAACCTCAGCAGCTTAACCTGGGTCTCCATCCCTATATCGCCTATCTCGTCGAGGAATAGAGTCCCGCCTTCGGATTGCCTGACTAAGCCTAGTCGTACCTTCTCCGCGCCGGTATAAGCGCCTTTTTCATGGCCGAAGAGCATGTCGGAGATCATCGTTCCGTCGATTCCAGCCGAATTAACCGGAACAAAAGCACCGGTCCGGCCAGACAGTTCATGTATAGCACGCGCTATCGCTTCCTTGCCGCTTCCGCTCTCGCCCGTAATCAGTACGGGTAAAGGGCTGGGCGCCAAGCGCTCGACCGCGTGAAAGAGCTCATGCATAAGCGGGCTACGGGTGATGATTTTGGAAAAGGCGGGTAGTACCTTTTCCCCGCGCTCTGGATTGAGCAGGGAGCGTAACCTGTCCCTCTCAGTCGCATGCGAAAAGAGCGACATGAGCCTAGCGGGCGAAAGAGGCTTATCGATATAATCGAAAGCTCCAAGCTTCATGCAGCGAACCGCCGTCCCGACCCTCTCATCGGCGGTTACCACCACGAGCGGCGTATCGCCGGCGACCGATAGGAATTCTTCCAAGGCATCCCCGTCGGGACGGTCAGGAAGCCCCAAGTCCAGAAGCACCAATTTAAAGCGGCCTGCCCGCAGGGCGGCCAGGCCGTCTTCTGCGCTATTCGCGCCGACGCTGCGCCCAAACCCGGTCTCCATGGCATAGAGAGCCGTCAGCTCACATACCGTCGGGTCGTCGTCAACCACGAGGAGCGTAGCTTCATCCCTTTTATCTGCTACTTCCCCGTCATGGTATGCCATGCCTTTAGTATAGTATAGAGTTAAGCGCAATGCACGCATGCGCTCTGTATGGCTGCTTGTCATTAAGCTCTTTGATTTGGCTTTATGG
Organism: Spirochaetaceae bacterium UBA5200; assembly: GCA_002412825.1. Classification (GTDB taxonomy): domain Bacteria; phylum Spirochaetota; class Spirochaetia; order Treponematales; family UBA12059; genus UBA5200. Next base: position 14,090 of record DHVU01000030.1, on the reverse strand, counting down.
TTTTTTAGCGCTTTGCGCGCTCTCAGCCTAGATAGTCCCGTATCCTCGCCAGCATATCCCCGTTCATCGCCTTATAGAGTAAGGCCATAATCTCGGCTTTTGTGCCTTTGGGGCGGCTATGGAAATAGTAGCGCATGACGCCGATCATGCCCGATACTATGTACTCCAGCATGAAATCCAATTCCGCTTTTTCGTTTTTGTCGCTTGCCTTAATCGCTTTTATGACGGTCGACTTGATGCTATCGATAAGCTTGCGCTGGAAGCCAGGCTCGCCCCGTTCGCCTAGGAGCACGTCGTAGTAGCTAAACTTCTCTTTGTACAGCCTTATAAACGAATCAAAGAATTCCGGCGTAAGATCTAGCGTTCCCGGCATGGGCGGCAGTTCTTCTAATCGGGGCAAGGCCGCGCGCTCTATCTCTTCAAGGCAGTGATAGAGGTCGCGGAAGTATACGTAAAACGTCCCCCGATTGTAGCCCGCCTTTGCCGCTATCTCTTTCACGGTAATTTGGTCTAAGCGCTTAACGCTGTACAGGGACCAAAACGCTTCCAAGAGATTAGCTCTAGTCTGCTCGGTAAGCTCGGGCTGCTTATTCATGGGCTTCTCCTTCCGACATACTCGCAGCCGCTGTCGGTTGATGCGGCCGCGGCGCGACTATATTATCATCATACAACATGATGTTGGATTATTACAGTAGGAGCGCGTGATGATTACCATACTTTGTTCGGGAACCCGGGGCGACGTACAGCCTTTCATAGCGCTGGCGCAGGAACTGAAAAAGCTCGGCTTGGCGGCGCGCATAGCGAGCGGCAGGGCGTTTGAGGGCTTCGTCAAAGGCTACGGCATAGATTTTTATTCGATCGACGTAGACCACGAGTCGGCGGGCGTCGACCCGCAAACGATCAGGGAAGCACAGCAGGCCGATAATGTCTTAAAAATGTTCGGCAGCTTCCGCAAGCTGCGCGAATACGGCATACACATGGTAGAGAAGTACCACGGAGCTTGCCTAGGCAGCTCTGCCATAGTCTATCATCCAGGCTTGACCATAGGGTATTACATGGCCCAAAAGCTCGGCATCCCCGCGATCTTGGCCAGCCCCTTTCCCCTGCATAGTACCCGGGCGAGGCCATCGGTAGTGCTCTATGGCAAGGCAAAGCCCAATGCCATAGTCAATCGCCTAAGTTACCCGATGCTCCAGGGCATGCTGTGGATGGCTTCTGAAGCGTCCCTTAAGCCGTTTTGGAAAAGCGCCTATGGCCGGCTTCCCAAGCCCTTTGGCAAGCCCTTTGAGCGCCACAGAGACGCGCGCCATCCCTCTATCGTTTCGTGCAGCAATCATGTCTTTGAACGGCCAGGCGATTGGAATACCCACACGCACCAAAAGGGCTACTGGTTCGTAGAAGAGCCGGAAGCGTATCGGCCCGGCGCCGAGCTCGGAGCTTTTCTTGCGCGGGGGGATAAGCCGGTGTATATAGGCTTTGGGTCTATGTTCGATAAGGCCGATAGCGAACGCGTAAGCCGTGTAGCCATCGACGCACTCGCCTTAGCCGGCAAGCGGGGCATCCTAAGCGGCATGGGCGATGTAAAGGGACTGCCCGATAGCGTCATGGCGGCGGAGAATGTGCCCCATAGCTGGCTGTTCCCCCGCATGGCCGCCGCGTGCCACCATGGCGGCGCGGGCACCAGCGCCGCTGGGTTCCAGGCGGGCGTGCCGAGCATCATCGTTCCTTTCGCTTTGGATCAATACGCCTGGGCCCAGCGTTCGTATGAATTGGGCATCGGCTCCAAACCTCTACCCTTTAAGACCTTAACCGCGCAACGCCTCGCCGAGGCGATTAGTTTTTCCTCTCGCCCTGAAATCCGCGCCAAGGCTGCGGCGCTAGGACAGCTCATCGCCGACGAACATGGGGCTAGGGATTGCGCCTTGGTCATCGCCACGGCCATGGAGGCTAAGCCCGATGGAGGCGATTAAGGCTTGGCGTAAGCCCTTTATAGCGCTCTATGCCGGCCAAGCCTTCTCGCTCTTGTCCTCGAGCGCGGTTCAATTCGCCATCATCTGGTGGATAACCCTGAAGACCGGGTCGGCCATTTCGCTTACTATCGCGAGCGCGTTAGGCCTCCTGCCGCAAATCCTTATCGGCCCCTTCGCGGGCGTCATTATCGACCGCTATAAACGCAAGTCCATCATGATTATTGCGGATATAGGCGTGGCCCTCGCGGGCCTTGCGCTGGGCATCTTTTTCTACTTCGGCGAGCCATCCCTGGCCCTGGTGTATGCCATACTTTTTCTGCGGGCCCTGGGCGATACCTTCCATAAGCCGGCCTTGCAGGCGGCTATACCCCAGGTAGTCCCGGAGGAAGAGCTGACGCGGGCAGGAGGGCTGGGCCAACTCGTATCGGCCCTTTCTTCTATGGCCGGCCCCATGTTCGGCGCCCTGCTCGTAAACCTCGTACCCATGCGCTTCGTCATGCTGGTAGATGTCGGCGGAGCCCTCCTGGCGGTACTGGCCCTATCCTTGGTTCGCTTACCTGACCATGCCGGCCAAGGCGCGCTTCGCCGCGCCTTCCATAAAGAGATGCAGGAAGGCTTCCTGGCGATTAGGCAAAACAAAGCCTTGATCCGCGCCACCATACCGGTCTTTCTCACGAGCATGGTATTCATGCCCCTGGGCTCCCTTCTGCCGCTCATGGTGAGGCAGTATTTCCTTGGCGGCCCCATGTACGCTGGGCTTGCGCAGACTATGTTTTCCATAGGCATGCTGGTATCCGCCTTGGCGATAGGCATAGGCGGAGGATCCAAGCGGCCCTTTGCCATGATATCCCTTTCATCCTTCTTGCTGGGCGCGTGCTCGCTTATCGGCGGCCTGTTGCCCCCAAGCGGATTCTGGTTTTTTTGCGTTATCGTTTTCCTGATCGGCACGACCGGAATGATGGGAAGCATTCCCTATATGGCATACATACAAAAAAGCGTAGCCGCGGAACGATTGGGCAAGGTCATAGCGACCGTCACGAGCATAATCAGCCTCGGCATTCCCTTAGGCATGCTCAGCGCCGGCCCTATCGCCGAGCGGGTAGGCGTGGGCAATTGGATGTTAGGCGTCGGCTTCGTCCTTATGCCTATAGGCGCGGGCAGCTATCTATCGACGAAACGCTTTGACCGCCGAGCGAGGCTTGATAAAGCCGGGGCGTAAGGGAGGGAGGGCTATCGTTAACACGATGAATAACGGCTCTCGGTTAAGTAAAGCATAGTTTTGGCTAGGTGCCAGTTGATAGCGCTACCCAGCATATATCGCCTTCAGGGCTTTCGTGTGCTAGAGTGGGCTATTCAAGCGACCACGCCACCAAGGAGCGCCATCGTGACCGTTCGACCAACTTTGCCTGCGTTATTCCTCTTCGCCCTGTCGGCCATGGGGCTCTATGCCCAAGGCAATGACGTGGATACGAGCGGCTGTTCGGTAGCGCTGGAGCGTTTCTTTTATAATGGCATCGAGAACCGCGCCAACTTGCAGCGTATATGGTATGACAGGGAAGGCCGGGTCGTTCTATCGGCTTTTCTCGACGCCGACGGCAGCGAGCGCACGAGGAAAATATACCGCTATGATGAGTATGGACAGCGCGTGGAGTTCTCCGTGTGGGATCGCGACGGCTCCGCGTGGCGGCGCTGGTACTATGCGAGGGCGGAGCGCAGGGTAGAGGGCGGGTTCGCCGTTTATACCGAGCGAACGAGCAGTTATGGCGGGCAGCCGAGGCTTTCCTCAGTCACCAAGCTCCGCCCCGACGGGAGCCTTGCCTACGCCGCGAACTACGGCGGCGCTGGCGATTACTCCATCGATACCTACGACGAGTACGGCAATGTCCTTACTCGGGAGTACGAGCACGAGAAGACCGACGGCGTCGTGCGCGAACGCTATAGCTATCGCTACGAAGGCGATAAGCCCGTGTACGTCGAACTGCGGGACGAAACGGGCGTCCTTCTGACGGCCGCGACGAATGCCTGGTCTGGAGGGCTCCTCCTTTCCACTGATACCACCGAGCTAGCCACGGGCGCGCGTACGCTCCTGCGCTATTCCTATAAAGGCGGCATGGTTACGCGCATGGAGTGGCTCGACCCCTCTTCGGGCGCCGTCGGCTACGCCCTGTCTTACGAGTACGATGATGCCGGTAGGCTCGTAAAGACCGGCGAATGGTCGCCTTCCTATGAGCGCTATTGGCTGTACGAGTTTGAGTAGAGGCCGCGCGGATGCGCCTCAATGGGCTCTGGCTCAAGCGCTGGCTTCAGTACTCGGCTATTGCGCTCCGGCCCGTGTCTAAGGCAAAGACTCAAGTTTGCCGCGCCGTGAGGATGAGCCCGAGAGAAATACTGTAGCAGAGCAGGACGGCGATAAAGGCGGCGGTCATAGCGTATTGGAGGACAGGATTCATCGACCCCTGCGGGCGGGCGATCTGTAGCGCTACGCGCGCCAGCCAGAGCAGGCAGGTGGCCGCTAGCACGACAGCCATCGAATACCTGTTGGAGCGGCCGCCTATGACCAGGAGCGCGTTCATGAGCCCGAACAGGACAAGCGATAAGGAAAAGAATACGTTGATCGCGTTCACGGCGACGATCAATTCGGTAGCGGCGGGGTCGATATAGGAATTCCAATTCCAGGTTTTCGGCACGGTGAAGTGCCAGACGCCGAAGCCTACGGATGCCAGGCCTCCTATAGCTACAAGGATTTTGGTTGCCAGATTGACCATGTATCGCTCCTGTCCAATTCATCGTTTATCGCTATGCGCCCGATGAAGTCCTTCACCTTACGCGCGTAGCCTTCCCGGTCCGTCTCCCACGACTTGGCATGGCGGGCCCCCGGTACCATCATAAGCTCCACTGGTTCACGCTTGACCGCCGCCAGTTCTTTGGCCATGGCGGGGGGCACGTAGTCATCGTCCTCCCCATGGATGATTAACAGAGGAAGGCCGGGAAGGCCCCCCGCCGCCTCTATGGCCTTGCGCGGAGACAGCTCCTGCCAGCTATAGCCAAGCCGTAGCCTAGTAATGAAGTCCGCGATCGCCATAAAGGGAAAGGCCGGGAGGCGGTAGTCGGCCTTGAGGAGGAATGCCAGTTGAGTCGGCAGATCCGAGTAGCTACAGTCGGCTATGGCGAAGGCGAGCGCCCCAGGATTCTGAGCCGCAAAAAGAAGGACCGTCGCGGCGCCCATCGACTCGCCCATAGCTCCTATGGGAGTATGAGCGCCTAGCCGCATACGCAGCGCTTCGATTATCGCTCCGAGATCCCCGCTTTCGTAATAGCCCATCGTGGTGCCCGACCCGCCAGAATCGCCGCATGCGCGGTGATCGTATATGATCGCGTCCCAGCCGGATTCCAGGAACATGGCTGCGTACTTGGCGCTTCCTGCGCGGTCGTAGCCATGGCCATGGGCAATAACGGCTACGGGGTGCGTTCTCGTCGTTCCAGAGCTCTCTGTTCCTTTGGGCGGCTTATTCCCCGGGGCGCATAGCCACTCGCATGCCAAGCCGTAGCCAAAAGGCGAACGGACGATGAAACGCTCCCGCTGCAATGAGCTCCATGCGGCGAGATCTATATAGCCTTTTTCCGCTTCCTTGATTAGGTCGGGCTCGACTTGCCGCCTTCCTGGATCCGATACGCGGCGAGAGAGCATCCAGGCTACAATAAGGATGGCCAGTAGAGCGGCCCCCGCGATCAGCAGGGCAACGGCGATGAACGCGCTCACGAGGCTATAGCTTACGGCGGCTGATTCCATGGTATTATTCCTTCTCTCAAAACGCTAACGACTTCATGGAGACCGCCTATGATGCTCTGACCCAGCGTCCGCGGGGATCGGTCTTCAGTCATAGCGTCAGGATACTGCTACAATTTACATGGTTGATCCTACACTCTGGATAGGGCTAACTCAAGCGAATCTTTATCGCGGACAAGGTCTTGTCTTGCCAAGGGCCGTAGCGCGGCGTATCCTGAGCTCATGCGGGCCAAGCATGTGTTCGGCCTTACGCCATGGGGTCGCTTTTTTATTGAATCGATGGAAGCGCTCGCCGATGAAGGCAGGCTGGCCAGGGGCCGCTCCTACGCGGGCAAGGGCGCGGTGTACGAACTATCTATAAAAGGCGGCGCTTTGTCAGCCAAGGTAGAGGGCAACTATGCGCCATACTACCGCGTCGCCATAAGGTTCAAGCCTCTGCCCGATAAAGCTATAGCCGCCGTCCGCAGTATCTTTGCCGCCGACCCCCTCCTGTACGCCCGCGTGGCCGCCGGGGAATTGCCCGAAAGCTTAAGCGAAAGCCTAAGCGCCGCCGGCGTCTCCCTTATGCCGCGCCGCTGGTCTGAGATAGAGCGATCCTGCTCCTGCCCGGATTCAGGGGATCCTTGCAAGCACCAGGCTGCGGTGTACTATCTCCTGGCCCAGGAGATAGACCGGGACCCGCTCATGCTCTTGCGGCTGCGCGGTGTCGACCCCGGCGAATTGAGCGGCGCGGCTGCTCTGCTATTCGCTGCGCTACCAGCGTTTGCGCCAGCGCCCGGCGCGGCAATTCCCGACCCGGTGGCCATACGCCTGGTTCGGCCCTGGCCCGAGCCAGGCGAAAACAGTCCCTCGGATCCCCTGGCCGGGCTCGGGCCGCTGTCGAGCTACGCGTCTGTTATACCGGCCATGCTGCCGCCTTCGCGGGGGCTCGCGCCGTTCGACCTGCGCGTAGCCTGCACCGGCTTCTACCACAAGGCGGCGGGCTCTGTCGCCGGATTGCTCGAGCCCGGCGCCACTGCCGCTATGGACGGCCCTCTGGCAAGGGCCTTCGCTGCCTCTCGTTTTGACCTAGCTATAAGCGCCGACGGAGCGGTCAGCCTCACTTCGTCACATCCAGCCCTTAAAAAACAAAAAGGGCTGCTTGGTATATCGCTGCTCTTCGCGGCCTGCGGCGAGCGGGAGGGTAGCCCGTCTTATCGGTTCCTGCGGGCTTTTTTCTCGGCTATGCGCGCTCTCTCGTCGGCCTGCGCCTTCGTGCCCGACGTAAGGCAGGGCGAAGGGCAGTTCACCGTCGTATGGAAGCCGGCGTGCTTCGCGGCCGAGGTAGAAGCTATGCTGGCGGCCCTGGAGCCTATAGCCACCGCGCCTTTGCCCGCTCCGGCGACGAAAGCCAAGCCTTCCCTGGTGCCGGACCCGCGCTCCAGCGTGGACGCGCTCGCCTCGTCCTTTTTTACCGAGCTTGCCAGGGCTATACGATACGCCCTGCCGTCGCTGCGCGAAAACGAAGATCCCGCGTCCCGCGCCTTGTTCCATGGCGGCAGGCAGCCCTGCAGCGCTCCGGGGCAGCGGGGCCTGCCCGCGGCGCTTGACGCGTGGCTGTCCGTATACGATATGGCCGCGAAGCGGCTGCCACTTGAACTGAAGGTGGCCGCCGCGCCGAGGCAGGCCGCCATATCCCGGTATCGCCTGTCGGCCGCGCTCGTCGCCGAAAGCGGGGCTAGGCTTGCTCTCCACCGGGCCGCGTCTGCCGAGGCGCTGTCTTTTACCGCTTTACTGTCTAATTTTGTGCCGGCGCTGGCCCGCCTCGGCGTTGAAGCCTTCGCGGAGCTGGATGAGCGGGCCTTGGCAGATTTCGTCGTGGAGGCAGCCCCATTGCTGGCCAGCTTCGGTGTACGCCTCGTCTTGCCTAAAGAACTGCGGCGCCTAGCCCTGCCTAGGCCCGCCCTGCGGGCCAAGCGTAAGGCTAACTTAACGAGTTATCTCGATTTGGACACAGCTTTCTCGTTCGACTGGACCGTGGCCATAGGCGACGAGCGGCTCAGCATAGCGGAATTCTCGGCGCTGCTGGGCTCCGGGCTCAAGCTGGTTCGCTGGCGGGAGCAGTGGGTGCGCATCGACCCGGCGGAGGCCGCGCGGGTGCTGGCCCGAGTTTCAGGCCTTAAGCCGCCGGGGTCTATTGAAGCCCTGCGCACGGCTTTGTCGGGCGACGCCGCTATAGACGGCGAGCTTGGCTCCGCCCTGGATTTCCTGGTAGGGCCGGGCAGGCGCGAAGCAGACGACGCGCCTGTGCCCGCGTCGCTCGCAGCGGAGCTCAGGCCCTACCAGGAGCGCGGCTACCGCTGGATGCTGGGCAATTTCGACCGCGGCCTAGGCTGCCTCCTGGCCGACGACATGGGCCTGGGCAAGACTGTGCAGACTATAGCCGCCGTGCTCGCCTTAAAAGAGGCTGGCAAGCTGGGGGGCGGCGCCCTCGTATGCGCGCCGGCCTCCCTCCTTACCAACTGGGAGCGCGAGCTGTCCCGCTTCGCGCCTGCCTTGAGCGTATGCGTGTACTACGGTTCTGCACGCAGGCTCCGCTTGGGCGACTCGCTTGCCGACGTGACGCTCTCAAGTTACGAAACCTGGCTGCGCGACCAGAAGAAGCATGAGGATAGCCGCTGGAGCATCGTCGTCCTGGATGAGGCCCATTATATCAAGAACCCTGATTCCAGGCGAGCCAAAGCGGTTAAGGCTATCAAGGCCGAGCGGCGTCTTGCCCTTAGCGGCACGCCGGTGGAGAACAATCTGTCCGAGCTGTGGAGTATTTTCGACTTCGCCTTGCCTGGCTACCTGGGCACGCACCGCCATTTTAGCGCGGAGTTCCGTAGGCCCATCGAGCTTGATCGTTCCGCCGATGCGGCCGCCAGGCTCAGGCGCTTTACCGCTCCTTTTATCATGCGGAGGCTCAAGACCGACAAGGCCATAGCGGCGGACCTGCCCGACAAGATAGTCGTAGACGAGTACACTATGCTTACGCCCGAACAGGCGGCGCTGTACGGAGCCATAGCCGGCGCAGGCCTTGCCCGCATAAGCTCCGCCGATCCTGAAGACCGCTTGGGGCTCGTATTAGCCCTTATCACCGCCCTCAAGCAGGCGTCAAACCACCCGCGCAACTACGACAAGGAAAGCCCCGGCGGATCGGAGCGCTCAGGCAAGTCCAGGCTGCTCGTAGCCTTGCTGGAATCGGCTTTCGAGTCGGGCGAACGCGTCCTCGTCTTTAGCCAGTACGTAGAAATGCTCGACATACTCTCTGGCGTCATACGGAACGAATTGGGCGTGGAGCCCTTCATACTCCATGGGGGCATGTCCAAGAAGCGGCGCGACGAACAGGTGGACGCCTTCCAGGCGGGCAGGGGCTCCGGCGTTTTCCTGGTAAGCCTGAAGGCCGGCGGCGTCGGGCTTAACCTCACCGCCACCACCCGCGTTATCCATTACGACCTCTGGTTCAACCCCGCGGTAGAAAACCAGGCCACGGATCGCGCCTATCGCATAGGGCAGGACCGCAAGGTATTCGTCCACCGTCTCATAACCCGCGGCACGATAGAGGAGCGCATCGATGCCATGATAGCCTCAAAGCGAGAACTGTCCGAATTGAGCGTACGCTCCGGAGAGTCGTGGATAGCAGACATGAACAACGAAGAATTGCGCGCCTTGGTCGCCTTGCAATGACCTGTTGATCGCCCTGATTGCCCGTTCAAGCTTACTTTAGCCACCAAGGCGACCTTGACGTTCAGCCGATTGTCGTACGATAGTCGCAAGCGACAGAATCTAAAGGAATAATGATGAAAAACATTGCCGAATATACGAGCGCTCTGTCGAATTATGAGCTCTACCACTTCCTAGCTGAAGCTATCATGCAAAACGATATCTCGAATTTCTCTGAACTTCTAAAATTCACCGAAGCTTTGCCCGCAGATGCGAAGACAAGTGCCGTCTACGTCCGCCTCTTCCCGCTTATCCGAAAGCTTAGCTGGGGATTCTTTCGCGATGTCACGCCCGAAGTATACCCGAAGGTGTGGCGAGAGATAGTCTTGCCCCATCCCAAGTACCCACAGTGCGGCGACCTCAAGCACAACCTGACCATATCCGAGATATACGTCGGTATCATCGATCTGCATGGTTATACCCGCTTCTGTGAAAAGAATAAAAACAACTTATCCCTGCTTCAGGTTCTAGACGATACGATCCAGAAAGAAATGTCGAAGCGTGCGCGGGCACACGACGTCGTGCTTCAGCGCCGTCAAGGCGATGAGATGGTACTGGTAGGCGCTAGCGCAGTCGATCTCCTAGCCGTTTCGTTGGAGATCATCGACTATTTTTCGAACAGGTCAGGCGCTTGCCTTGATGCGGAGGGCAAGCTGTGCTTGCCAAAAATGCACGTGTCCGGCGGCATAGCAGGCGGGAAAAAATTTACGCCTTTCATTATCACCCGGGATGGCGACCTCTCCGGCGGCGTCGTCAACAGCGCTGCGCGCCTTCAGGCGCGGGCTAACGAGCTGTCGGGCGAGCGATCCCGCATCGTAGTGTCAAAGACGGTGCAGGCAAAGTTCCTCGCGGAGATAAAGGAATTGAACCCGAAATACTTCCAAGATAAGGCAGTAGGCTTTTTCGATTCTGGCGTCATCAGGTTTAAGGGCATAGAGCTGGCAATCTGCGAAGTGATCGCCGATGAATCGGATCGATATAAGCTTCTCATAGAAAAAGACATGCTCGATTTATATCGGTCCCTTGAAGCCTCATCATGGGAAAAAAACGTTTTTGAACGGCTCATCTATCTGCTTATCAAGCTCTATAAAAATATAAGCTCTTTCGGCGTAGAAACTATGGTCAACGGTTTCAACGCCACCTTGAATAACGACTCCTTAGTCGGCTTGGCCAAGGACGCCCTGGCCCGCTTCAATTCTGGAACGAACTATGCCGGCGCGATCGACGCGCTAGCCGAGCTCGTAGGGCACACGAAAAACATACCTGGCATCGATAGGTTGTGTATGGAGTATGCCACGCTCATCCTAGACCGGTACCGCCTTATTAGCCAAGGATTCAAGGCTCGCCTCGATGCCCAGCTTAAAGAAAAGTCAGCTGACCTGCCCCTGAAGCACAAACAGCTCTATGACGATATCAGCAAGAGCATAGCGCTCAAGGAACGCCTCGACCTTGAAATTCTTAAAATGCTGACGCCGCTTCAGATAGGCAAGCTCTGGACGGCGGTTATTTCTGCGTCTAAAGAGAATGAGCCGATAGCTATCTACTCGGGGAAACAATGACCGCTTATAACGGCCATTTCCAGATTCTCCGTTTCATCTGCTTTGGATAGATGCAGCACGCCATGCCGTTGTAGCTTTATGTGCTTTCTGGAAAGCCGGTCTTGAGCCAAGGCTCAGTCTGTACTGTCGGCTAAGCCAAGTCTCGGCCTAAACACCATGCGCTATGTATGCCGAATCTTTCAGGCGAGAGAGCCTAGCGCAAACGCGTTACCCGGACGGTATCGAGGGTGGGGTCGTCGGCGATATTGGAATAATAGGCCACGGAGAAACCGCGCGCAGGCAGGCCGGCTTCTATGTCGCGCAATGCCGGCGAATAGATAAACGAGGCTCCCCTGGTTAATGACCCTAAGATTTTATGATAACTGCGCCGGTATCGGCTTATATCTTCGCTCCCGCTGGCGACCGCCTTACGGAAGTGATTGCTAAAGGCCATGTGCGAAATCACCGTACCCCAGCTCTCCGGCAGGAAGGCATACTCGAGCCAGTCGCCTCGTGCGATGCGCGGGTCATCCGAGTAGTATTGATCGAGGCCATACGCGTCCTTGTGCATCGCGAGCAAGCGTTTGACCAAGGTACAGTCTTTGCCGCAGCCTAGGTCGAGTATGGGCTCTGCGAGCGGCATAGATTCCAGGTGCAGTACCCTGACCTGCAACGCGGCCGAGTATTCGGAACAGGGCAGGGAGTGCGCGGCGCTTTCCCCTTCGGCGGCTGCCTCGATGATAGCGATTAAGCTCTGCCTATGGCTATGCACGAGGCTTAATAGCTCTTCGCGCTCCGTCCTTGCCGGATTTATGCGTCCTAAGCTGTCTAACAGCCTGCCGTACTGCGAGTATATGCTCGCTATAGCGGACTCAGGCAAAGGAGTGTATTGGTCATCATGGATGCATTCAGTCAGGAACGTATTGCTAAGAACACGGTTATAGGCTGCCTTGCCCAACTCGTCGCCGATACTGCCGTATCCATCATCATCGCGTTGCTCGGCGCTGATCTGCATCAGCAAAGCCTTTCCTTTTAAGCGCTCAAGCGTTAATTTTCCACCATGTTGCGTTGGAAATTGGAATCAAGCTATACGGCTCTGCCGGAGCGTTTTTATACCTATGTCACCACCGATACCCCGCCGTCGCCCGAGTGGGCGGTTTTTAATACTACGCTTGCGGAAGCCTTGGGCATGGGCTCAGTGCCTGAGCCGGAGGACTTAGCGATACTCTCTGGCGTCAAGCCGCCGCCGGGCGCCAAAGTTTTTGCGCAAGGCTATGCAGGCCATCAATTCGGCCATTTTACTATCTTAGGCGACGGCCGGGCGGCGCTGCTGGGCGAGGTCGTTGATCCACACGGCGCGCGTTGGGACCTGCAGCTTAAGGGCTCCGGACCGACTCCCTATGCCCGGGGCGGCGATGGGAAGGCCGCCCTTGGCCCTATGCTTCGCGAATACTTAATCGGCGAATACCTTAACGCGGTCGGTATACCCAGCACCAGGGCCTTGTCCGTAGCGCTGAGCGGAGAATCGATACGGCGCGATGGCTACAAACCCGGGGCGGTTCTTTGCAGGGTGGCCGCAAGCCATCTACGGATTGGAACCTTTCAGTACGCGGCGGCGCTGTCGGATATCGAAACCCTTGGCTCACTGGCGGACTACGCTTTAGCCAGGCATTATCCCCAGCTGCGCGACGAGGAGTATCCTTATCGTGCATTCCTGGACGCCGTAGGTTCGGCCCAGGCCGACCTAGTAGCGCGCTGGATGTGCCTCGGTTTTGTCCATGGGGTGATGAACACCGACAACGTATCCATCAGCGGACAGGCCATCGATTTTGGCCCTTGCGCCTTTCTTGACGCCTATAAGCCCGATCAAGCGTTCAGCAGCATCGATAGGGATGGGCGCTATGCCTGGGGGCGTCAAGCGGCTATAGCCGCGTGGAACCACGCGCGGCTGGCGGAGGCATTGTTGCCGCTCATCGACGAAAATGCTGAAAAAGCCATTGCCCTTGCCCAAGAGTCCATAGAGCGCTTCAACGATACCATAGAAGACAACTTGATTACCGGTTTCGCAAGGAAGCTTGGCTTAAGCCAGCGGCGTACGGGAGATGATATACTGATCCAGAAGCTCCTTTCCTGGATGGAAGGAAGCAAGGCCGATTTTACCGCTACGTTCTGGGCGCTTACCCAGTTAGCGTCCCAGAGACAAGCTGACTATCCCCTGCCGGACGAGGCTTGGCTTAGGCCTTGGCTCAAACGCTTGGAAGGGGAAGCCGCCCCGGCACAGATCATGACGGCGAGCAATCCCCCTATCCATCCTCGGAACCGCGCCGTGCAAAGCGCCCTGGACGAGGCCGAGCACGGCGACCTAAGGCCCTTCCACCGGCTCGCGGCGAGCCTAGCAAAGCCCTGGCACCCTGATTCGGCCCTGCCTGAACTGGAACCATCCGATAGCGCGCAGCTGGCTCCCTTCACGACCTATTGCGGAACCTAATCTTATATGGAGGCACGCTATGAGTTTTAAAGGCCTTGATCCGCGGACTACCGTGGGCATCTTGGTAGCCGATCTCTTTGAGGATCTGGAATTCTGGTCGGTGGCCATGCGCGTGCGCGAGGCGGGGTATCGCGTGCTGGTCATAGGAAGCAAAGCCGGACAGAACTATGCCAGCAAGTCCGGCGGGCTTACGGCCACGAGCGAGGCGGCCAGTTCTGAACTAAGCGCCGATGACCTGCGCGCATTGCTCGTGCCTGGCGGCTTCGCTCCTGACAAGATGAGGCGCGACAAAGATATGCTTCGCCTGGTACGGGATATGGACAAGGCCGGTAAAGTGCTCGGCTTTATCTGCCATGCCGGGTGGGTAGCCGCCAGCGCAAAAATCCTCGATAAGCGGAAGGTAACGGGCAGCCTGGGCATTAAAGACGACCTGGAGAATGCCGGCGGTATTTGGGTGGATGAGCCGGCCTTCACGGATGGAAACCGGGTATGGGGCAGGGTGGTGGACGATATACCCGCGTACCAGAGGGAGCTCATAGGTCATGTCAAGACTTTTGTGTAAA
>DHVU01000015.1 GCA_002412825.1 Spirochaetaceae bacterium UBA5200 | reverse complement strand
CTGCTCGCGGGCCTCCTCTTCGGCGTGCTTAAATCCGCCGGCCCCCTTATGCAGTCCGCGGGTATACCGCGCGAGATTGGCGGCATTATACAGGCCTCCATCGTCATGTTCGTGGCCATGAAGCTGGGCATAGAGCGCATCATCGATATAGCCAAGGGCAAGCGCGCCGATAAGGCGGCCGCCGCCCTAGCGGACGATGCCGCCGGGGAGGTGGGGGTATGAACGCGAACCTGATACTGGAAATGTTCCCCATAGCCCTCATGTTCGCCGCTCCTATAGTGATAGCGGCCTTGGGCGGCCTCTTTAGCGAGCGCTCAGGCGTCGTGAATATTGCGCTTGAAGGCATCATGATGGTAGGCGCTTTCGCGGGAGCCACGGCAACAGTATTGCTCGAGCCCATTATGCCCGGCTGGGCGCCCTGGGTGGGCCTGCTCGTTGGCATAGCGGCCGGCATGCTCTTTTCGCTTTTGCATGCCTTTGCCAGCATAAACCTCAAGGCAGACCAGGTAATATCGGGAACCGCCCTCAATATACTCGCCGGCGGCCTTACGGTGTACCTCTGCCAGATCATTTTTAACCAGCAGCGTACCCGCGCCTTCAGCTCGGGCCTGCGTAAGATGACCGTGCCACTGCTCGAGCGCATACCCCTTATAGGGCCAATGTTCTTTCAGGAAATTTACCCGACCTTTTACGTGGCCATGGCCCTCGTGCTGCTCACTTATTTTGTCGTATTTAAGACGCCCTTCGGCCTGCGCCTGCGCTCTTGCGGAGAGCATCCACAGGCCGCGGCGTCCATGGGCATAAACGTATACCGTATACGCTATGCCGGCGTAGTCATATCCGGGGCCTTCGCGGGTCTCGCCGGCGCTACTATGGTGCTTACCCAGGATATTCAGTACACGCTCTCAAGCGTACACGGCACGGGTTTCATAGCCCTTGCATCCCTCGTGTTCGGCAAATGGAATCCCTGGGGCGTGCTTGGGGCCGGTTTCTTCTTCGGCTTTGCCCAAATCCTGGCCTTCTACGCTAAGGATATTACCTTCTTAGCCGCGCTGCCGCAGGAGATCTTCTATATCCTGCCTTACGTGTTGACTATCGTGGCCCTCGTGGTGTTCGCGGGCAAGACCGTGGGCCCTAAAGCCGCTGGCGAAATATACGACCAGGGTAAGCGTTAAACGGAGTAAATAAGAGCGATGATAAGCCAAAATGAACTGATAGCCTTCGGGCTCACCGTATTCGCGGGGCTGGCTACCGGCATAGGCAGCCTCATCGCTCTTTCTACCAAGAAGATGTCGCCGAAATTCCTCTCGGTGTCGTTAGGATTCTCCGCGGGCGTTATGATATACGTGTCCTTCGTGGAAATATTCCAGAAGGCAAAAGAGCCGCTTATAGCCTACTTTGGCGAGCGAGGCGGCTCCTGGGCTACGGTGGCAGGCTTCTTTACGGGCGTTGCCATCATAGCGATCATAGACCGCCTCATACCCGAAAGTATAAATCCGCACGAAGCGCATACCAAAGAGGAAGTCGCGGCGCACGAGATGGTGCCGCCCGGCCAGGGCGTGCTGCAACATAAGGATCAGAAGCGATTGCTGCGCATGGGCCTCTTTACCGCCCTTGCCGTAGCCATACACAATTTTCCCGAAGGCTTGGCCACCTTCCTCGCGGCCCTGCGCGACCCGAGCCTGGGTATAGCCATAGCGGTGGCCATAGCCATACATAACATCCCCGAGGGCATATCGGTAGCCG
Organism: Spirochaetaceae bacterium UBA5200; assembly: GCA_002412825.1. GTDB lineage: Bacteria > Spirochaetota > Spirochaetia > Treponematales > UBA12059 > UBA5200. Next base: position 37,387 of record DHVU01000015.1, on the reverse strand, counting down.
TGCCGGTTTTTTACGCCACCGGATCGCGCAAGAAGGCTTTCTGGTATTCCTTTGCCTCGGGGCTCGCCGAGCCGGTAGGCGTTATCATCGGCTACACTATACTGCGGCCGTTTATTAACGACGCGGTATTCGGCTTCTTATTTGCCTCCGTGGCCGGCATTATGGTGTATATATCCGTAGACGAGCTCTTACCCTCAGCGCGCGAATACGGCGAACATCACCTGGCTATAGGAGGCCTCTTCGCAGGCATGGCCGTCATGGCCGTGAGCCTCTTGCTCTTTATCTAGTACGCGCTGAATATACGCTCGAAATCTGCTGCGCAATGCTCGAAGGCCGCGCATACTTCAGGGTCAAATTGCCTGCCTGACTGCTCTAGGATAAACGCCATCGTTTCCTCGTGCGAAAGCGCCTCTTTATAGGGGCGTTTTGAGCGCATGGCATCGTATACGTCGGCCACGCTCATGATGCGGCCGCCTAAGGGAATGGCTTTGCCTGATAGGCCGCGCGGATAACCGCTACCGTCCCAGCGCTCGTGATGAGCCCCAACTATCTCGAAGGCGGCGGTGGCGTACTCCGCCCCCACGTCCCGCCAGGAGGCCCGCTCCAGGATGCGCTCGCCTATGAGCGGATGCTCCTTGATCGCTTCCCATTCTTCAGGGCTGAGCGCGCCTGGCTTCTGGAGTATGGCGTCCGGTACGCCCAGCTTACCTATATCGTGGAGCCTGGCCGTGGAGGCGTAGAGCTCGGCCTTGGCTTGGTCGAGTCCCGCCTTGCCGGCTTCAATGAGCGCCATGGACAGTATGCCAACGTAGCGGGCAGAGCGCCACACATGCTCGCCGGTAACGTCGTCCTTAGCCTCCGCCGCGCCGGCCAGCACTTCTATGATGGCCTCCTGGGCGCGGGCTATATCCTCTGCCTTACGGCGCAATTGCGTTTCCAGCGTAGCCGCCGCCATGCGCTGCTCGTCCAAGGAACGATCCAAGAGCTCGCTGTGGCTCTTAGACAGAGCCTCTTTGGGATCGGCCTCTACGAATTTGCGCCAGGCAACGCAGGCTCGCTCCCAAAGACCCAGAGCCTCCAGCGCCTGAGCCTTGACCTTAAGCAGGGGAGCGCGCAGCTGAGCCGCCTTGGCGGCGGGACTGGCCAGGCTTACTTTAGCGGCTTCAAGTGCTTCGTCATACCTGCCCGCCTTGAACAGCAACTCAGCGCGCTGCACAAGGGTGCTTGCCAGATCACGTTCTGCCCCGTGTTGCCTGAATATGCGCAAGGCCTCGTCATTGAGGGTCAGGGCTTCGTCCAGCCTCTCCTCAAGGACGAGACAGGAGGCTATGCCTTCCAAGGCCGCAGCCCGTATCACCTGCGTGCCGTACTCGCGCGCCGCCGCCACTATGGCCTCATACTCTGTCTTTGCCTCGGCCTGATAGCCGTTTTCCATCAGCACCGAGGCAAGGTTCGCCCGTATAGTAAGCACGCAGTCGGCAAGTCCCGCGCTCTGGCATTCTTCCAAAGCCGCTCTGAGCTCTTCCTCGGCCGCCTTGCGTTCGCCAAGTATGAAATAGACTAAGCCGAGGTTGTTGAGGGTGGAGGCCCTACTGCGCGGGCCCATGTCCGGGCTGAGCGCGCGCTTTGCTTCCTGCAGGTAGGACGCTGCCGTGGCGTACAATCCCAAGTGATGATAAGCGCTGCCCATGCCGTTAAGAAAGGCCGAGGGCTTTTGTTCCATGCCGAAGCGGATTACCAGTATTTCCGAGGCTTCGAGGAAGAGCTCCAGCGCGCCTTCGTAGTCTGCCTGCGCTATTTTCGCAAAGCCGAGCAGTCGCCATGCTTCTATTGCCGCGGCTGCTTCCGTAGCCGTACGGGCACGGTCGACAACCTCGCGCGCTATTCGCAAACCTTCTTCAGGATTCTTTTCCATGAGCAATGATGCGGTTTCCACGAGCGAGCTCAAATTCACGCTTGGATCTATGGGGAGCTCGTTGTCTGTTATCATGTGTCTTTCACTTTCATCCAGGCACGAGCCTTTGTCAAGGGAGGTACCCCTTACTAAATATACGCCGCTGCGCTTGCGTATACGGCGCCTGATGCTTACATTGTATCCATGGTAGATATAGCGCGTTTGCAGGAGTATGCGCTCTTTGGGGGCCTGAGCCCCGAGCACGTCGCCGTAATCAAGCCCTACCTGTGCGGGGCCAGCTATGACGAGGGCGATGCCATTATCAAGGAAGGCGAAGCGAACGGACGCATACACTTCATCCTTGAGGGCAGGGTAGAGGTTACCAAGCGCGACAAGCGCATCGTCGAGCTCGGGGAGGGCGATGCCTTCGGCGAGGTCGAGGTGCTGGACGTGCGCCCGGCGGTGGCATCAATACGGGCGCTCATCCCCACCCGTATCGTCTATTTATCCAACCATTGCCTGCATGAAATCTACAAGGCCGATCCTAGGGTATTCGCCATGATCATCATGAACCTTGCGCGGGAATTGGCCCGTCGCCTTCGGCATATGGATGAGCTGGCCTGCGACAACGTGCGCTAGGCACGAAACCCGCGCTTACCACGCTAGGCCCGGCCATGCTAGATTGCCTGTACCAATGAACAAGCCCCACAGCGCGCTCAAAGACCCCGTAGCTAACGCTTCGCTTAGTCAACGGGCCCTCTATCTCTGCCATGGCGAGCCTGACTTTTCCAATCCAAGCTGGCAAGAAGCTCGCCTGCGGGTGCTCATCGCGCGTTTATCGCCCTTCCGGGACGTAGAGCGCTCGAGCCCGCATCTCTTCCTTGCCCGGGAGCTCCGCGACGAGCTGCCCGATGCCTTTTTGGATTTCTCCTTCCTGCCGCAGGCACGGGACCGCGGGCTGCTAAAAGAGCTCGGCGTGCCGCTTATGCACGGCGTGGCAAGCGCGCGCGGCGCGCGGGACTTTGACCTTGTCCTCATATCAAACGCGTATACCCTTGAGCTTATAAATCTGCTGCCCCTGTTCGCCGAATCGGGCTTAGCCCTTACGCGGAATGGGCGTGCCGTGGCCGCGGCGGCAGAAGGCCGTCCTTATCCGCTTATCGTGCTCGGCGGCTCCAACGCCTTCGCCAGCGGGGCCCTGCATGAGGACCCGCAGCGCGGCGGGGGCGACTCCTTCGTAGACGCGGTATATTTCGGCGAGGCTGAAGGCCTTGCCGGCCGGCTCGCGCGGGCCCTTGTACCGGCCGCCCTGCGTTCAGGCGCCGAACGGGAGCGAGCCTTGAGCGCCGTGGCCGCCGACTTTAGCGCGCTCTGGCCTACGCATGAACGGGCTGCCGATACTGGCGCACGGCCCGTTATCCAGGGGCGTGGCGCCCCCGGCTTAGCCTCTGATACGGAAGCGAGCAGCTATCCGAAGAGCCCGCCGCCAGTTCTGTCGGGCAGCGAGGCATCCACGGTGCGCCTTGAAATAACGCAGGGCTGCCCCGGTTTCTGTTCATTCTGCTTCGAGGGCTGGGAACGCAAGCCTTATCGCGAGCGTACGCTAGCCGCCGTCGTGGCCGAGGCCAAGCGCCTCAAAGCCGCTACCGGAGCGGACAGCCTTGAGGTGGGTAGTTATAATTTTAATACTCATACCGAGGTGGTGAGCCTCCTCTCTGCATTGAACCGCATATTCTACCGCGTAAACTTCATGAGCCAGCGGGCGGACATACTTGCCGGCACGCCGGGCCTCGTCGACGCGGAATTCGCCGCCGATAAGCGTTCCTATACCATCGGGGTGGAAGGCGTATCCCAACGCTCGCGAGACTACTTTAACAAAGAGCTGAGCAGGGCAGAGCTCATGGCTACGGTGAGCGCGCTCGTGGCGCGCAAGGCGCGGGAGATAAAGTTCTTCTATATTTTGTCGGGCTTTGAGGACGACGATGACCTGGATGAATTCTCCCGCGAACTGGACGCGATAGCCGGCATACTCTCCGCGCACGGCTCAAAGCCCGCTATGCTCTTCTCCGCGGGCGAGCTCGTGCGCATGCCCTTCACGCCGCTGGCTTATGAGAGGCTCATGCTTGAGCGTGAGCCTTATGAACGCATCGCGGGCCGCATGGCTTCCGAGCTTAAGGCGCGCGGCTTTGAGTTCAGGCAGCCTGAGGGCTTTGACGACTATTGCCTGAGCCAGTGCCTGGCGCTTGCGCCTCAGGGCAGTTTTGAGCTTTTAAAAAACCTTGCCGAGCGCGGCCATAGCTATGACCTTAAGCTGAGCAAAGGCGCCTGGGACTTTGCCAAGCTTTTCTTAAGCGGCAAGGGCGCCTTGAATCCTGGCTTCCTCGGCGTGAAGCCGGCCGATTATCCGTTCCCGTACGGCTTCGTGCGCGCGGCCGTGAGCACGGAATTCCGCTATAAGCGCTTCCTGGACGCCAGCGCTTCCCGTGAACGGGCCTCCTGCCTCGGCGACGAAGGCAGGCCCGGCTCCTGCCTAGCCTGCGGCGCTTGTAACGACGCCGATGAGCGCGCCTTTCTTACCGGCCACAGCATAGCCGGCGCCACCCATAGCGCTATACATGAGCTGGTTAAGACCATGGCCGGCAAGAAGAATCCCTTCGTCAGCTTTATCATGGCCGACCTGCCGGCCGGGCTAGCGTACGCCGGCCCTGCCTTTGCCGCGTCGCGGCTCGCGCAGAGCCTCTACGCGATCATCCCCGGGCTGGCAGATACGCTGTGGCAGCTGGAGGATTGCTGTTTGAAGTCCAAGGACGGCCTGGCTCGTCTGCCTGGCGCCTGGGGCCGCAGCTGCTACCGTCTTCTGACTAAAGAGCCTCTAAACCCGGCTTTGCTGGCAGCCGCGGGTTGCACCCCCGTGCAAACGGAACCCTCTATGGCGCTCAGCGTAAGCGCCGCCCTTCCTCAGGCGCAAAGCCTGGAAGTATCCATAAGCTTACCCGCTTTGGGCGTCGCGGCGGCGCGGCGATTGGTATCGGATTTCCTCAATCAGAATCAAATGCCGCATACCCTGTCCAAGCGAGATGACGCTGCGCTTTTCGCTATCGCGGACAAGGGGAAGAAGCGCAAGAATCTGCTCCGCGCGACGCTCCGCGAGGAAGGCGAAGGATCCTGCCTGGAACTGTCCTTGGGCTCGCGCTTTGACCTTGCGCCGCTCATGGCTAGCTTGGCAAAGCGCGGCGTGGCCGCTGAACTGCGGGTACGAGAACTGATCATGGACCTTAGCTAAGCAGCGTACAAGGCACAGCGCCAAGGCCCTATCAACGGTAGGCTATGACGCGCTCGAAAAGCCGCTCGCCCTCGTGGCTTTCAAAGGCGCAGCGCAGGCCTTCAGGCAGCTCTTCGAGTACGAGCCTGCCATAGCGCTCGCGGGCGAACCACTGCGAGCCCGGCGAGCGATAACTGGGTTCGGGGTCGGGCTTGCCTCCCATTGCCCCTATTACCGCCCAGGCCGTACCGCCGCTCTCTATCCATTCCATGTAATGATTATGCCCGGAGATGACGATATCCGCGCGGCCGGCGAGCAGCGGCGCGATGAGGCGCAGGTTGTCCTCATGGTCATACCAGGCCTTGCCCGTTCCCTCGTCAACGTAACCCGACGAATAGAAGAAGGCGTGCGAGAGCACTATCGTGATGTCCTCTGCCGCTATGCCGGAGAGCTGCGTCTCCAGCCAGGCTTTCTCCCGATGGCTCAAGTCCTCGGGGCCCCAAGGCAGATCCAGGGCCAGGAAGTGTATGCGCCCGGCGTCCAAACGCCACATGTAAGGAGAATGGCGAGCATAATTAGTGGGAGCCATGGCAGCGAGCCAGCGGCGAGAACCGCCGAGCATGGCGTCGTGGTTGCCAAGGAGCATGTAGAAGGGCAGGCTCGGCGCCAGTTCACGCAACTCGCCGAGCGCGCGTTCCCAGCCGCTGGCTAAGAAACCCTGCTCCACGAAGTCCCCCAGGATAAAGAAGGCATCCAGCTCGCCCCCTTCGTATTCGGCCTGAGCGCGGCTGAGTATGGCGGCCCGCGCGGCATGGTTCGATATATCGCGGTCTACATGAGGGTCTGAGGAAAGGGCCACCCTAAGGAGCCTGCCGGCGGGATGCGTAAGGTCCTTGCCCGGATCGGGGAGGGTTGGGCGCAGCTCTGCGGGCGCACGGGGGCCGTAGGCATTGGATAGGATAAAAGCCCCTGCGCCGAGCCCGGCAAGGAGCGCGACTATGGATACCGAGCGGCTGAACAGCCGGAGCCGCTTGAACGCGCCGCCGCTTGCCGGGCGAGAACGCTGGAGCGCGACCAGCCCGAGGGCAAGGGCGGGGGCAAAGAGGCCAAGGCCAATGAAGGCAAGGAAAGGCGCGGCATAGCCCCAGCGATAGAGCCCGCGCGTGCCCGGCACGGAGAAAAGCCATATGAGCAGAGCCGCTATGACGGCGGCCGCCCCTATGCCCAGAGCGAGGGTCAGCGTTCTGCCTTTTTGTTTTATGCCCATATTTCTCTCCTAAAACTAACGGTACGCGCTCTTAATGCCCAGGTCAAGAGGGACGAGTACGCACTCCGCGTAGTATACTCCTATCACCATAATTCCGGAGGAAGAGATGAATATAGGGGCGATAGAGGCCGGCGGTACGAAGTTCGTGTGCGCCATAGTAAGCGCGCAGCCTGACGGATCGGCGCCTGCCATACTCGAACGGAAGAGCGTAGCTACCGGCCAGCCAGAATCCACCATGGCCGAGGTGCTCGCGTTCTTTCAGGCTAGCCAGTCCGCCTACGGCGCCATAGAGCGCTTGGGCATAGGCTCTTTCGGCCCTATAGACCCCATACCCGGCTCGCCAGGCTGGGGCAGGGTGCTTGCCACGCCTAAACCGGGCTGGACCGATGCCGATCTTGCCGGGTACTTTAAGCGCGCTCTATGCGTGCCCGTAGCCTTCGATACCGACGTAAACGCCGCCGCCTTAGGCGAACGGCTCTGGGGCGCGGCTCAGGATGTAGACGATTTTATATACCTGACCGTGGGCACCGGCATAGGCGGCGGCGCCTTTGCCAATGGCCGGCTCGTGCATGGCGCAGGCCACCCGGAGATGGGGCATATACGCCTTGCCCGTCTGCCCGGCGACAGCTTCGGGGGTACCTGTCCCTTCCATGATTCCTGTTTTGAGGGTCTGGCCTCCGGCCCCGCTATAGAGCGGCGCTGGGGCATGAAAGGCGCCGATATACCTGAAGATCACGAAGCCTGGGCCTTGGAAGCGGCGTATCTTGCCCAGGGCATAGCCAGCCTCTGCTTAGCCTTTAGCCCGCGGCTCTTCATTCTGGGCGGCGGCGTGGGCGCCAGGCCCGATATGCTCGCCAGGGTGCGGCAGGCCCTGCCCGCGGCCTTCGGAGGCTACCGGCCAGGATTGGCAAGCGAACAGGATGCGGCGCGCCTGCTCGTGGCGCCTGGCCTGGGTTCCCTGTCGGGCTTGCTCGGTTCAGCGGCCCTCGCGCTGGAAGTTCGCTAGCGCTAAACCGCGCTTAGGACGCGGTCGCGCCCTAAGCGTTTAGCCTTGAGGAGCGCTTCATCCGCGCGGCGCACGAGCGATTCTATATCCTCGCCCTCGGTCAGGCTGGCTATGCCCCCGCTCATGCTTATGCCCATGCTGCATGCCTGAGCCGTGGCTTGGGCAATGGCCTGGCGCACCTTCTGCGCCACGGCAAGGGCCTCCTGCGTATCGCAACCGGGAAGCAAGAAGAGAAATTCCTCCCCTCCCCAGCGGCAAAAGAGGTCCGAGTCCCTAAGGCTGTCCAACGCGGCGCGCACCGCCGTTACCAGTACCTTGTCGCCCTCAGGGTGGCCATAAAGGTCATTTACTTGCTTGAAGTCGTCGGCGTCCATGATGATGGCTGAAAGCGGCTCGCCGCTGCGCCGTGCCGACTTGAGCGCCTGCTCGGCTACCGCGCTGAAGGCCAGTCGGTTAAAGGCCCCCGTCAGGGGATCATGCGTAGCGGCGCGCTCAAGCCTGCCCTGGAAGCGGTCTACGGTAAAGCCGACGGCCAGCAGGGCTAGCGCGAGTATGGCGGCGTAGAGCCCAATATTCAGCGTTAACGCCTTTTTCGCGCCCGCTATGCTCGTCGATTCATTCTGCTCGACGAAGAGGTACCAGCGCAGTTCCGGTATCCAACGCACGTGCAGCAGTATGCTGCTGTTCCTGCCGCGGTAGCTGAACGAGCCGCCGCCCTCGGCCAAGGCCCTGTCCGCGGCAACGGCGAGGCCGGGTACCTGCCTCGTCGTCGCGGGCGCTTGCGCAAGCTCGCTGGGCGTGCCCGCTATAATTGCGCCGTCTTCGTCAACGAAGTACACGACCGTGCCGTACTCTTCCCGAAGGCGCGCTACCATGCCGCTCATGGCGTCTACCGCTAGGCCCACGCCGGCAGTGCCAAGGTAGTCCCCGTCGGCATCGATTACCCGGTAATTGATGAATACGGTTAAGGCGTCGGCATTGGCAAGGTCTATATCCACGTTAATCTCGTACGGCTCCGCTAGCTTCCTCACGCGCCAGTACCACGCGTCGCGCCATTCCTCGGGCGATACGTTCTTGAGCACGCCGCTCGGGTGGTAGTAGCGGAGGCTCAGGTCGGATACGAAAAAGGAAGTAAGCGTGTTATAGCGGCGCTGGATTTCTGTCAGGTACCTCCGTATGGGTTCCGGGTCTTTTTCTCCCGCCTTGACCCAGTCGTGGAGGAAGGTGTCGTTGGCCATCATAGAGGATACGAAAAGCGGCTCCACCAAGTCTTTTTGCAGCCTTGCGTACACGGATTCCGCCGCTACCGGCAACTGCCGTTCTTCGATGGATACGCGCACCGCGTGGGCGGCAGCCTGGTAGGCCATGATGCTCGTGCCGAGGAAGCCGGCCACGAGCAGCAAAGAAAGTATAGCAAGGAGCCTGGGCTTATCGCCGAGGCGAAGCTGTATAGCTTTGCGCATAGCACAATCATCGCATATAGACGGCGGAAAGCAAATCAAATAGGGTTGAGCCCCGCCTTTCAGAACGGAAATTCTTCAAAATTAACTTCCTCATCCTGCGCAGGAGCCTCGCCCTGCATTCTCTCCTCGGGCTTAAAGAGGTCTTTGCCGGGAGGGAGCGCTTCCGACTGCGCTTGTTTGCCGCGTACGGTTATAGCCTTGTCTGGCTCCGCCGGGCACACATGATGGCAGGCGCCGCAGCCTATGCATATGGCTTCGTCAAAAAGCGGTTCGCTTAGGCCCCTTAGTCCGGCTACCATGCGTACCGCTCCCGTGGGGCAATGCTCGGCGCAGGCGCCGCAGGCTGTCTTGTCCGTAATGACTATGCATTTATCCCGCACCAGCGCGGCCGTGCCCAACTGCGCGAGCTTCTTGTCCGCCAAGGGCATGCGCCGCAAAGCGCCTGTGGGGCAGAGCTCCAGGCAGAGCGCGCATTCATATTGGCAATAGGAGTGTTCGTAGTCCAGGTAAGGCGCTAGCAGGCCTCGTGCGCCGTAGCGCAATAATGACGGTTTTAGGACGCCTGACGGGCATTTAGTCACGCAGAGCCCGCAGCCGCTGCAGCGCTCCAGGAAGAGCTCACGGGTCCGGGCGCCAGGAGGCGCGGCCGGCGCAAGCGCTTCCTCGCCTTTGAAGGACGCCGAGGCGGATGCCAGGGCGGCGGCGGCCTTAGCAGGAAGCAGGGCCGCCACGGCGAAGGCGCCGCCGCCTACGAGCGCTGACTTGAGGAAGGCTCTCTTGTCACAGTCCGTTTGAGCGTTGCCCTGCGCAGGCCTGCCATGCTCCTTGACCAGCACGGCCGATGCTCTGCCGTAGCCCAAGGCGCTTGTGGGGCAGACGGAGAGGCAGGAGAAGCAGGATACGCACCGATCGCTATCTAGGACCCTCGCCCGCGTATCTATGCAATGGGCCGTGCATACCCTGGCGCAGGCGCCGCAGCTTGTGCATAGTTTCTCGTCCAGCCTCGGTTTGAACAATGCTATGCGCTGTAGAGCGCCTAGGACCGCTCCTACAGGACAAAGCGTGGAACAAAACAGCCTGCCTTTATAAAAGGCAACCGCGCTTATAAGGATCATAGGAATGATTGCCGCTATGGCCGCTACCGGCTCAAAGCCCTGCAAGGGCACGCGCTTGTAGCCGCCGAAGGCTCGGACGATGGCGGCAACTACCGCGCCTAAAGCCAGAAAAGCCGGCTTAAGGGCATAGGCCGTAAAGCGCGCGCTCAGGCTATAGGGGTCAAAGAGCGAGGCTATTGCTGGCAGGCCCGAGAGCAACACGAGCGCTGCGAAAGCGAAGGCGCCCGCGCGCAGGGCTGGCCTGGCCTTTTGATACGAGCCCTTCCATGCGCCCAAGCGCCTTCCGAGCGCTATAGCCGCGTCCTGTGCTATGCCGAGCGGACACAACACGGAGCAATAGATCCTTCCGAACAGCAGCGTCAGCAAGAACATAAGCAGGAGCCCTATGGCCGAGGCCAGGGTGGCCGCGCCTATGCCCAGGGCTATAAGGCGCGCGGCGCTGGGGAAAATCTGAGCGGCCCCGAGCGCGCTAAACGCAAGCGAAGACAGAGAGCCCGCGCCAAGGAACGCGAAGAGAAAGAATAGGATATAAAGTATAGCCCCGGCTATCCTGGCGGCCCGCATCAGAGCGTGATCCTCCGTATATCCAGACGGTTCAAGTCCTGGCTGCCGCTGCCTTTGGAGGCCGCTAACCCTATATAGCGGAAGCGGGAGGGCTCAAAGCCCAGGGTTCTGGCCGCCGCCGCGTCGCAGGCCACGATGTCGGAGCCCAGTATCTGGAACTTGGCCAGTTCGTATTGCGAGCTTGCGTAGCCCCGGGGGCCGCCGGTCTTCATAACCTTATAAGCGTCGACTACGTTTAAGTCCGGTTTGCGATACAGGCATGCGTCGGCTATGCACTGGTCCAGGTCATTGCGGTGGAAAAATTGCCTGTCCCACACTATGCCCATAAGGTTTTTCATGGCCGCGGTCATGCCCGCTCCTGAATGGTGCTTGAGTACCGGCACGTTAATGAAAACGTCGCTTTCGACGATAAGTTCATGAACCCGCGCCTTTTTTACGGCCACCGCGCCGGGAAAGCTTTGCTCCTGGAAATAGCCCTGGGCATTGGCCGGCACTACGGTGGCGCCGGCTTCCCTAGCGTAGCGCTCTATCATGGAGGATTTATAGCTGAGGCTCCAACTGTCGCAGCTATTGTCGAATACATACACTTTGCGCGCTCCCGCGTTATAGCAGTGCTCGACGATGCGCTTAACGAGTAGGGGGTTGGTGTTTGCGGCAGTCTCAGGCGGCTGATCCCAGCCTATATTGGGCTTAACGACGACGCTCTGGCCCCTGCTAACAAAAGCCGCCATACCGCCGAGAGCAGCTATGCCCGCGTCGAAGAGCTTATCCGGCTCTGCGCCTTTTACCGCCGCAAGGTCTGGCCTGCGCGCCGGCGTGCCGGACGATGCGCCGCCCGCGCTCGATCCTGCGCCAGCGTTGGCAGCCTGGGCGAAGAGCGGCGCTCCCCGCCACAGCAGCCAAGCCGTGCCCAGGCCGAGGCCGTAGCGCGCCGCTTGACGGAAAAACTCCCTCCTGTCCATAGATGCCTCCTATCGCCGGTAGGTCTTTATATGCAGTATATGGGCGCTTACCGCCAATCCCACTATGAGTAGGAGCAGACGCAGCCACCATAGGCGCTCAGGCAGGGCGAAGAAGGCCGAGGATCCCAGGCTGAGCCAGAGTAAGGCGAGAGTCCATAGCTTGAAGCCCAGCGGCAAGCCCTCGCCTGCCCGGTAGCGCCTGAGGTACTCGCCGAAGAATCGGTTGCCTATGAGCCATGCGTAGAGCCGCTTGGAGCTACGTATATAGCAGGCCGCCGCGAGGAGTAGGAATGGCGTAGTAGGCAACACCGGGAGCAGGGCACCCAGCGCTCCGAGCGCGACGCAGACCGTGCCCGCGGCGATAAGGACGGCGCGCCGCAACCGGGCCTTGGCGGCATCAGCCGCCTTACCCAGCCCGGCCACGCTCGCATCCTCTTTCAGGCCAATAAGCTGAACGTCTGCCATGATCGGTACGCGCCCACCGCGCTTAGCTTTTCGCCTCGGCGGCGGAAAGGCCCAGGGCCTTGGCTACGCCCTCGCCGTAGGCCATGTCGGCCTTGAGGCAATTGGCTATATGCCTCAGCTTTATGTCCTTAGGCGCGTCTCCCATGGCGCGGGCGGTATTGCCGAAGAGGGCCTCCTTCTGGCCCCTATCCATCATGCGGAAGAGCGCGCCTGCCTGGCTATAGTAATCCTGATCGTCGTCGCGGTGGTTCCAATGGTCGGCGGACCCTTCCAGGGACAGGGGAGGTTCGGAGAAGTCGGGCTGCTCTTTCCACTCGCCGTAGCTGTTGGGTTCATAACCCAGGGTGGCGCCGTAATTGCCGTCTACCCTCATTTGACCGTCGCGATGGAATGCGTGGAACGGACAGCGCGGCGCGTTTACCGGTATGCTCATATGGTTTACACCGAGCCGGTAACGCTGGGCGTCGCCATAGGAGAAGAGCCGGCCTTGCAGCATCTTATCGGGAGAGAAGCCCAGGCCAGGCACGATGTTGGCCGGGTTGAACGCCGCCTGCTCCACGTCGGCGAAGTAATTTTCCGAATTGCGGTTAAGCTCCATCACGCCCACTTCATGGAGCGGATAGTCGCCGTGCGGCCATACCTTGGTAAGGTCGAAGGGGTTGAAGGGGAACGTAGCGGCATCTTTCTCCGGCACTATCTGCAGGTACATCGTCCAGCGGGGATAGTCCTTGCGCTCAATGGCCTCATATAGGTCACGCTGGTGGCTTTCACGGTCCTTGGCGACTATGGCTTCGGCTTCCGCATCGGTAAGGCACTTGATGCCCTGTTGAGTCTTCAGGTGGTATTTGACCCAGAAGCGCTCGCCCTTGGCGTTTATCATGCTGTAGGTGTGGCTGCCGTACCCGTTCATATGGCGATACGAGAAGGGTATGCCACGCTCGCTCATGGTTATGGTTACCTGATGCAGGGCTTCGGGCAGCAGGGTCCAGAAATCCCAATTGTTCTTCGCGCTCCGCATATTGGTACGGGGGTCGCGCTTTACCGCGTGATTCAAGTCGGGGAACTTAAGCGGATCCTTGAGGAAGAACACCGGCGTGTTGTTGCCTACCAGATCCCAATTGCCCTCTTCGGTGTAGAACTTTACGGCGAAGCCGCGTATATCGCGCTCGGCGTCCGCAGCCCCGCGCTCGCCCGCCACCGTGGAAAAGCGCGCGAAGAGCTCAGTTTTCTTGCCTACTGCCGAAAATAGCTTAGCTTTGGTATAGGCGCTGATGTCGTGGGTTACGGTGAAGGTACCGAAGGCGCCCGAGCCTTTGGCGTGCATTCGGCGCTCGGGTATGACTTCGCGGTCGAAATGCGCCAGCTTTTCAAGGAACCACACGTCCTGCAGCAGGGCGGGCCCGCGCGGCCCTGCCGTCATGAGGTTTTGATTATCCGCCACGGGCGCGCCCGCTACGGTAGTCAGCTTGGTTTTGTCTGCCATGTCCTTCTCCTTCTGCCCCGGAGGGCGGTATAAAAATAAAGGGGCTCTACAACGCCTCGATTTGAGAGCAGCTGTCGCATATGCCCCTGAGTTCCACTTGGCTCGCCAATACCTTACCCATGGCATGGGCGTCCTCGGGTATGGGCAGCTCGTTAAGTAGGTCGCTTTCGAAGTCGCGCGTAAGCCCGCAGCGCAGGCATACGAAGTGGTGGTGCTGGCGCAGGTTCGCGTCGAAGCGTATGCTCTCCCTCCGCGGCCCTAGGGTGTTGATTAGCCCTAAGTCGTTGAGGAGCCACAGTGTGCGATACACCGTATCAAGGGATAGCGTGGGCATGTGGGAGCGGAGCGACGAAAAGAGCGCTTCCGCGTCGGGATGGTCATCCCGAGCGGCAAGCGCCTTGAAGATCTCTAATCGCTGCTGGGTGAGCTTGAGCCCCGCTTTAATGCAGCCGCTCCGGAAGTGCTCCATGCGCTTGTCAAGCTCGCTTTGATGTATGCCCATAACCATTCCTGTATAAGAATAATTCTTAAATAGGAGTATAAAGCGTTATGGGCTGCTGTCAAGTCTTTTTGTAGTTCCACGAAGCTTGTGTTTGGCATATCGCCTGCGCATTGGATAGCGGTAAGCCCCAACACGTACATACAATAGATTGTAGCAGGTAAAAGGAGCAACAAGCTTCGGGGAACTAGCTACGGTTTGTACAGGAATCAGCCCTTTCGCCCCCGTAGCCTATAGCGAGCATAGAGCCCAAGCGATATAAGCATCCAGCCGAGCAGCCAAGCGGCACCCAGGGGATTTGCCATGAAGCTCGAACTCGACGCTAAAAGCATATGCGCAAGCACGACGAGGCCTGCCAGCACGGTCAGGTTATGGAAGAGCCTTGAAGTCTTGTAATTCAAGCCAAGTTTGCCCGATAACCAGTCGCGGAAGCCTTTGATCCGTGATATGAGAGGCAGGGTAGCCGGCGCCAAGAGGACGATGGCGGATACTATAGCCGCAAGAAAAAGCCACCATGCTATGGAACCAAGCAGGGCCTGCTGCGTATCGAGGCCGAAGCCGGCCAAGGCCTTGAGCGAACGGTGCGCCGTAGCCAGCGCGATTATGAACAGCGGCATGACGCTATGGAAGGCCACGATGCCCTTAAGCCCTAGCGCATTCACCGCGAAGCTAGGCCGCGAAGCCAGTATGAACTGATTACAGATAAAAACAAAGCTAACCACCCCCAGCATGACCGAGAGCGAATACGGATCAAAACCGCCGCCGAACATGCGCATATAGATGGAAGCCGGTATAGAAGGCGTGACGAAGTACGCCAAAACAAAGAGCGCCCGTTTCATGCTGGATACCTCCGTTTGAAAAAAGATACGCCGGTAAGCCTCGCTTGGCAAGCTCCGATATGCGCCGGCGCAAAATTCAGCATTAAAGCTCCTTCGCCAGCTTCCCCCAATCCAATCTCCGAGCGCCGTCCGCAGGACGGCTGCTCGCGCATCACTACCACGCACACGATACTATGGTCCTTAACGCCTCCCCACCATACACATCCCTAACATCGGAGCCTTTCCCCTCGACAGCCCCAAACACTAAAAAACCGACCCCTGTAAGGGTCGGTTTTTTAGCAACAGTTCCAATCAAACAGCGTAATAGCTATCGATACCCGCAGGCACCGGGTTGAGCGGTATGCGTTAGCATATCCGCTCGAACCCGGGCCCGCGAACGCCCTTCGCTAGAATGGGCGTTCGCTCAGGTATTTGTACTCTTTCCATTTCCTCTCGACGAGGGCCTTCTCCTTGCCTTCGAGCATCTCTGCCCTGGCGGGGTCGGCGGCCCGTAGGCTGCGGAAGCGGGTCTCGTTGGCCATGAAGGTGGACACCTTTTCAATGACCGGTTCCTTGGAGTCGAGCTGGAAGGCGTTCTTGCCCTGGGCAGTGAGCCGGGGGTCGAAGCGGTAGAGGGGCCATATGCCTGATTCTACGATGAGCTTCTGCTGATCCATGCCCTTCATCATGTCTATGCCGTGGTTTATGCAGTGGCTGTAGGCGATGATGATGGACGGGCCGTCGTAGCTCTCGGCTTCGCGGAAGGCTTTCAGGGCCTGATTCATGTTAGCGCCCATGGATATCTGAGCCACGTATACGTAGCCGTAGCTCATGGCTATCATGCCGAGGTCCTTCTTGCCTATGTCCTTGCCCGCTGCCGCGAACTTGGCTACGGCGCCGAAGGGCGTAGCTTTGGACATCTGGCCGCCGGTGTTGGAGTACACTTCGGTGTCAAGGACGAGCAGGTTTACGTTGCGGCCGCTGGCTATGACGTGGTCGAGGCCGCCGAATCCTATGTCGTAGGCCCATCCGTCGCCGCCGAATATCCATACCGAGCGCTTGATAAGGTGGTCGGATACGTTGACCAGTTCAAGGGCCCACTGGTCCTTCTTGCCGGCCAGGAGCTTTTTAAGCTCGGCTACGTTGGCGCGCTGGGCTTCGATGGAGGCGTCGTCGGCCTGCTCGTTAGCAAGGAGCTTGTCCGCCAGAGCGCCTAGGGCGGACTTGTTGGCGGTGACGAGCTCGCGGGCGTATTCGCGCATCTTATCGGCGTTGAGCCGCATGCCCATGCCGAACTCCGCGGCGTCCTCGAAGAGGCTGTTTGACCAGGCGGGGCCGCGTCCGTCGTCGCGGGTGCAGTAGGGGGTGGTGGGCAAGTTGCCGCCGTATATGGATGTACAGCCGGTGGCGTTGGCAATGACCGCGCGGTCGCCGAAGAGCTGGCTCATCATCTTTACGTAGGGGGTCTCGCCGCAGCCGGCGCAGGCGCCAGAGAACTCGAAGAGCGGCCTCTTCATGGCAATGCCCTTGATGGTGCCCAGGTTGAGGCTGGGGTTCTCGGGCAGAGAGAGGAAGAAGTCCCAGTTCTTGGACTCTTCTTCGCGTACGGCTATCTGGTCTACGAAATTGATGGCTTTGCGGCCTTCTACGGCCTTGTCCTTGACGGGGCAGGTGTTTATACACACGCCGCAGCCGGTGCAGTCTTCGGGTGCTATCTGCAGGGTAGCCTTGAGGCCCTCGAATTCCTTGCCTTTGGCGTCTACGCTTTTAAAGGTGGCGGGAGCGCCCTTCAGGGCTTCGGGCTTATAGGTCTTGAGCCTGATAACGGCATGGGGGCATACGACGGTGCACTGGCCGCACTGTATACAGATGTTCTCGTCCCAGCAGGGTATCTTCTCCGCTATGTTGCGCTTCTCGAACTTGGTGGTGCCCGAGGGGAAGCTGCCGTCGTCGGGCAGCTGGCTCACCTTGAGCTTGTCGCCGCGGTTGGCCGCTATCTCGCCTAAGACTTCCTTGACGAACTTGGGTGCGTCCGGGGTGACGGTGCCCTTCATGCGCAGCTTGCTCGTCGCCTGGCCCACCTTTACCTCATGGGTTGCGGAGAGGGCCAGGTCTATGGCCGCTATGTTGTTGGCCACGACGTCGGCTCCCTTGCGGGCGTAGGTCTTCTCCGTGTACTTCTTGATGAGCTTGACGGCCTCGTCCTGGGGAAGCACGCCGGAAATCTTGAAGAAGGCGGTCTGCATGACGGTGTTGATGCGTCCGCCCATGCCCGCTTTCTCGGCTATGGCCATGCCGTCGATCACGTAGAACTTGAGCTTCTTGTCTATGATGCGCTGCTGCACCTCGAGCGGTATCTCGTCCCATACCTTGTCGGCGGGGAAGGGGCTGTTCAAGAGGAAGGTGCCGCCTACCTTGGACCAGGCGAGCACGTCGAGCTTCTCAAGGAAGCTGAACTTGTGGCAGGCTAAGAAGTCGGCCTTGCTGATGAGGTAGGGCTTCTGTATGGTCTTGGGCCCAAAGCGCAGGTGGCTTATGGTGTAGGTTCCCGATTTCTTGGAATCGTACACGAAGTAGCCCTGTGCGCTGTTGTCGGTCTCGTCGCCTATTATCTTGATGGAGTTCTTGTTGGCGCCCACGGTACCGTCGGCGCCGAGCCCTACGAAGAGGCATTCCTTGACGCCATCGGCGTCCAGCTGGAAGTTGTCGTCCCAGGCTATGCTGGTATTGGTTACGTCGTCGAATATGCCCAGGGTAAAGTCGTTCTTGGGCTTGGCGTTCTTAAGGTCGTCTAAGGCGGCCTTTACCATGGCGGGGGTGAACTCGGCGGATCCGAGGCCATAGCGGCCGCCCACGACGGTGGGCCAGCCTTTGAAGTGGCTGGCGCCAGCTTCCATGGACTCGCCTATGGCGGTGCGCACGTCCTCATACAGGGGCTCGCCTATGGAGCCGGGCTCCTTGGTGCGGTCGAGTACGGATATCTTCTTGACGCTGGCTGGTATGGCCTTGATGAAGTGCTCGACGCTGAAGGGGCGGTAGAGCCTAACCTTTATGGCGCCCACCTTCTCGCCCTTCTTGACGAGGCTGTTGACGGTCTCCTCCACGGTGTCCGCGCCGGAGCCCATGACTATAATAACGCGCTCCGCGTCGGGCGCTCCCACGTAATCGAAGAGTTTGTACTGGCGGCCAGTGTGCTTAGCCAGCTTGTCCATGCATTTCTGCACGATGGCGGGCGTGGCGTCGTAGTACTTGTTCACCGCCTCGCGGCCGGTAAAGTACACGTCGGGGTTCTGGCTGGTGCCGCGTATGAAGGGCTTCTCGGGTGTAAGGCCGCGGGCGCGGTGGGCGCGCACGAGCTCGGCGCTGATCATGTCCTTCATCACTTCGTAGGATATTTCCTCCACCTTCTGCACTTCGTGGGAGGTGCGAAAGCCGTCGAAGAAGTGGAGGAAGGGCACGCGGGCCTCTAAGGTGGCGGCGTGGGCGACGAGGGCGAGGTCCATGGTCTCCTGCACGCTGGCGGCGCCGAGCATGGCCCAGCCGGTCTGCCTGGCCGCCATGACGTCCTGGTGGTCGCCGAAGATGGACAGCGAGCTGGCGGCCACGGCGCGGGCGGCTATATGGAAGACGGCCGAGGTGCATTCGCCGGCTATCTTATACATGTTCGGAATCATAAGAAGGAGGCCCTGGCTGGCGGTGAAGGTGGTGGTAAGGGCGCCGGTAGTAAGGGCGCCGTGCACGGCGCCGGCGGCGCCTGCCTCGGACTGCATTTCCACTACCTGGGGGACGGTGCCGAAGATGTTCTTCCGGCCCTGGGCGGAAAATTCGTCGGAAAGCTCGCCCATGGGGGACGAGGGCGTGATGGGGTAGATCGCTATCACCTCGGAGCAGGCGTGGGCCACGTGGGCGGCGGCGCTGTTGCCGTCGATCATTACCATGTTCTTTGTATTAGCCATACGGGTTCCTTTGTGTGTAGTATTCGGCCTGCTGCGTTAGGAGTAACGAATGAGGAATAAATGGCTAACGCGCGTTGCCGGGAACGCTGTTATAGTACGTTTTTTTGCATTTCTATGCAAGAGACCGGAATACTGCTGGACCTAATATGAGCAAAAATTATTGATTAAAGGCCGAAAAACTATACACTGGGCGGTAATACGGTATCTTTTTTTATTTACACACAAAGTATTGTGTTTTTTCTCTTTTTTAAAACCGGAAATCAAAAAACGCGCTATAATTCGGGCACAAGTTATCTATTTTTCGGAGGATTTAACATGAAACGTTTGCTCGCTATCGTTCTTGTACTCTTTATCGGCCTTGGAGCCGCGGTAGCCCAGGATGGCGGCTTCGAGCCCCTGATGGCCCCCGGCGACCTTGCCGTTACGGCCGGCATAGGCTGGGGCTTCCTGTATGGCGCCATAGACGTGTCCGGCGGCGTCGAGCTCATGCTCGGCAAGTTCGTGATAGGCGACACCCTGCCGCTTACCTACGGCGTTGCGGCAAAGGCGTCTTATTACAGCTACCAGTATTATGATTATTGGACGTATTCATATCTAGGAGCTGGCGTTTTCGGTACCCTCCATTTAGGGCTCAAGGACGCCGATCTGCCCGACGGCCTGGGCTTTATGAGCAATACCGACTGGTATGTAGGGCTCGGCGCGGGATTCTATAGCTATACCGATAACTATTATACTTCGGATAGCGGCTTTAAAATCGGATTACGGTCCGTCGGCGGCGTCAGCTACTTCTTTACGCCCAATTTCGCTATCAACTTTGAAGGCGGCTACTACGGTTACGGCGGCGGCGGCCTCATAGGCATCCTCTTTAAACTCTAGAGAATTCACTCCTTGTGGGTTTACCGCCTCCCGGGGTCCAAGCCCAGGGGGCGGTTTTTCTTGCTAGCCCGCTTGATGCGCGGACGGGCTTCGGCCATAATGGACATACTCTGCGGCAGCTTTGGCCGCGGGGCCTATGAACGTTTCCCCGAGGTGTACACGCATGCGTTCCGTCATTACCGCCGTACTGATCCTGCTCGTCGCCTTCTCCTCCTTTGCCCAGGATGAGGCTGAGTCTGCCCCTGCGAGCGAGGCTCCGGCCCTGCCTCCCCTTACGGTACAGCCCAGCCCGGCGGCGCAGGCCGCTCAGGCCCAACAGAAGCCCGATGCCCTGCTCCTCTATAACCAGGGCAGGAACCTCGAGAGCGCGGGCAAAGCCGCTGAAGCTGCCGTCAAATACCGCGAGTCTATCGTGGTTTGCGACGCCGAGCTCGCGCAGAACCCCACCCGCATGGACGCGTATACGGTTAAATCCTGGAGCCTGTTTCGGCTTGCCCGCTACCGCGACGTGGTAAACGTGGGCGCCGCCGCCCTCAAGGTGAAATTTGACGCCCGCATCGTCGAGGTAATGGGCGAGGCTTATTTCCACCTGGGCGACGATGCCTCGGCCCTTAAATACCTGCAGCGCTATATAGAAAACGCCGGCGAGTACGCCGATCGCGTGCCTACGGCTTATTTCTATATGGCAGAAAGCTATGTGCGCCTGAAGCGCTACGATCACGCCGATATAGCCTACGCTCTTGCGGTATACCGCGATCCCAGCCTGTCCCGCTGGTGGTTCCGCTATGGCGGCGCCGTGGAGGCCTTAGGCGAGTACGCGCGGGCCTATGAGCTCTACGGCAGGGCCCTTCGACTGACCCCGGGCATGCAGGACGCCCTGGACGCCCAGGCCCGGGTAAAAGCCAGGTTATAGGCTTTCCTACCGCCCGTACCAAGGGCTTGCGGGCTCGGTTCGTATAGCGTACCATTATCCTTATGGCCGTAATCCATTACATAGAACTCCTGCCTTTGAACGACGATACCTCCCGTTGCGCCGACGGGCGCGACTACATATGCCGCTTAAGCCTGCGCGGCTGCATAGGCATAGACGGCGCCCATGAGACGGGGGTGCTCCTTGCGAGCCTCCTAGCCGGCGGCATCACGCGCTTCATACTCAATATGGAGAACCTCAACTACATCGATTCAACCGGCATAGGCATGATAATTAAGGCGAAGAAGAACCTGAGCGGGGCAGGGGGCGACCTGGTGCTTTATAATGTGCCGCCCAAGGTGAACGAGGCGCTCGAGCTGGTGAACCTCAAGGATTACATCAAGATATTCTATGCCGAGGCCAAGGCCTGCGAGCATCTGCGCCGCATTTAAGCCGCGCGCACCCGCCGCTGTTTTCGTTCCCGTTGCCTGAGCCCCGAGGAGAAGCTGCGGAACGCTGCTAAGATAACCAGATAGGCCGACAGCGGCGCGAAGAGCATCCAGCGATTCATGAGTAGCCTTGCCCTGTACAGCCCTATGAGGCCCGCTATCTCGCCGGTGGTGGACGTTAGGATTACCGGATCATAGGTACGCGTCGTTCCTCCGATGAACAGAGAGAATATGCCCAGCCTTCCCACCAGTTGCAGTACCGCCACAGTCTGATCCGCAAAGCTTTCCAGGAGCTCTTCCCCCAGGAAGGGCAGTATGTGATAGCGCAGTATCCACGGCCGTTTTGCGCCTGAGGATATCGCCGACTCCACGAAGCTTGAGCCCATGAGCTCGCTCGTCTTAGCTGCGGTAGAGGCGATGATGCCGCCAAGGTCAAAAACGGTCATTACGGCGCACTGGTAGAAAAACAGGCGCAGACTGCCCAGCGGGGAATTAATGGTTACCGGGTATATGAGGAAAAACACGAAAACGAAACTGGGTATGCCTGCCAGAGGGGAAAACCCTCGGTCTTTTTTAGGGCCTGCCTTGCTTAACGCGCGCGATATCCCTATGGCGGCTCCGAGCAGGGTTTTCATGGCTGCGGTGAGGCTTACGCAGGCAAGGGTCCAGCGCAGCCCCCAAAGCAAGACGGTAAGCAGGTCGTACCCGTAGTGGTCGCTTCCCAGGGGAAATATCGGCGAAGGAGCCTCCGGCGCGTAGTACCACATGGTTCCCTGCGCCGTTTCCTCAAAGCGTATGGGGTCGCTATAGCCCCGGGGATAAGGCGCGAGGCCCTGGGGGAGCAGTGCCACAATGCTCAGCGCCAAGAGCAGGGCAGCGCCGAAGGCCAGCTTAGGATTCACCGGTGAGCCCCCTACGCGTAAGAGACAGGGCAAGGCTATAGAAGAGCCAGGCGAGGCTGTAAAGCGCGAGCACGCCGAGCAGCACCCACACGGCCAGGGGGTATTGGTAACCCTCCAGCCAGCCTGGCAGCCTGCCGGGAAAGGCTGAAGTAAAGAGCAAGCGCGTTATGCCGGGCAACGAAAAGATGAATTCGCAGAGGAAGAGATTAGCCTGCATAATGGCAAGTATGGTGGGCAGTTCGGCGCGCATTGAGGGTAGAACGGCGGCGCCTATGTGCCGTAGCCGTATGGTTCGTTCTGAAAGGCCTTTGCTCCGCGCGTAGGCCGTATAATCGGCGTCCGCGGCGTCAATGGCTTTACGCGACGCAAGCCTGAAGCTGTAGGCAAACGGATAGAAAGTCATCAGCGCAAAGGGGAGCAGGAGCAGATAGTGTCCTCTGCCATCGTAGGATATGCTGGCAAGCTTGATGCCGGTCAGGTCGAGTACGTACAGCGCGAGAAGCTGCAGCATGAGCGCCATGATAAATTCCGGTATGGCAAAGATGAAATTTAAGGCCGAGCCGATCAAGCGGCTCTTGGCTCTGACCAGGGCGAGGCCAAGAGCCGTTCCCAGGGAAAGGCCGAGTGAACCGGGTAGGAGCAGGTAGAGTAGAGATACGAAGAAATAGCGCGGCGTGGATTGCACCAGGTTCCACTCGGTCTTGCCTATCAGATAGCGGAATGACGAGCCGTCGGACAGGCCGCGGAACCAGAGCGCCAGCGCTTCAAAAGCCGGCCTGAATTGGATGCTAAGACCGGCTTCCCCTCCTGTCACGATGAGGGGGCTGGCCGCCAGCGCTATCACTACGAGCGGGGCAATAAAAATGCGGCTTAGGCTGAGAATAGCTTTTCTCATGGTCGCCGGCAGTCTAGCACCGCTGAGCCCGGTCTGCAAGCGCGTAGGCCAGGCGGCTATAGAAGGCTGACCGGATCGGGGTCTATCTCCGCGTACACCGAAGGCGGCAGTTTCCATTCAGCAAGCGCGGCGCTCAGCGCCGCCCGGCCCGGCCCGGGGTCAGCCGATCGCAGGATGAGCTGCCAGCGCGCGTTGCCCGCTATGAGGCTTATGGGGCATTCGGCGGGGCCGAGCAGTTCCACGCCCGGCGCCCCGGCCTGGCCGATACGCTGTGCAAGCTCATGCGACATGGCGCGCGCCATGTCGCGCTCCTTGGAGCGCAGTACCACGCGTATGAGCCGCGTGAAAGGCGGGAAACCTAGCTCCTTGCGCATTGCCAGCTCATCGGCATAGAAACCCTCGGCGTCGTTGGCGGCGGCGCGCCGTATAACGGAGGCCTGCGGCCTATAGGTTTGCACGATTACCCTGCCGCCCTTCTCGAAGCGCCCCGCGCGGCCCGCTACCTGGGTAATAAGGGCAAAGGCCCGCTCGGCCGCCCTGAAGTCCGGCAGGTTGAGGGTCGTATCGGCGAGTACCACGCCCACGAGGCGCACGCCGGGAAAGTTGAGCCCCTTGGCAACCATCTGGGTGCCAAGGAGCAGGTCGAGCTTGCGGTCCCTGAAATCCTTTATGACTTCTTCTACCGCGCCTTTGCGCGCGGCCGTATCCGCGTCCAGCCGGGCGATACGCAGCTCAGGGAAAAGCCGCAGCGCGTCGTCCTCTACCTGTTCGGTGCCGAAGCCCGCCCAGCCGGTATCCATTGAGCCGCAGCTGGGACAGGAAAGCGGCGGCGCGCTGGAATAGCCGCAATAGTGGCATACCATGCGGCCGCGCTCTTTATGATAGGTTAGCCCCACCGAGCAATGCTTGCATGTGGCTTCAGCGCCGCAGCTGCGGCAGGCCCAGAAATAGGAAAAGCCCCTGCGGTTAAGGAAGAGTATGGATTGGCCGCCTTCGGCGTGCACGCGGCGTACTTCTTCTATAAGGCGCGCCGATAGCGCTCCGCTCTCGCCGCGCATATCCACGATATCGAGCCGGGGCATGTCGCCGCCGGCCAGCCGTTGGCTGAGGGTCAGGCGTTCGAGCCCGCCCTCTTTCATCAGATGCCAGGATTCGGCGCTCGGCGTAGCCGAACCCATGACGAGCCTGGCCCCTGCGTCCGCCGCGCGGCGCATGGCAGCCTGCCTGGCATGATAACGGGGGGCGTTGCCCGCCTTGTAGGAGCTTTCGTGCTCCTCGTCGAGTACTACCAGGCCTAGCTTGCGCACCGGCGCGAATACCGCGCTCCGCGCGCCTACCACGATATCCGCGTCGCCTGAAAGCAGCCGCTTCCACTCAGCCAGTTTTTTTGAAGGCGTAAGGCCCGAGTGTATGATGGCGCAGCGCTTGCCGAAGCGTTTTCGCACGGCCTCCACCACCTGATGGGTAAGGGCAATTTCCGGCACCAGGTAAATAACGCCGCGGCCTTCGGAGAGCGTTGCCTCGGCAGCCTGCAGAAATACCTCGGTCTTGCCGGTGCCGGTGGGTCCATACAGGTACCAGCGGCCAGTAGGCTTCGATAGTATGCGCTCAAGGGCCGCGCGCTGTTCAAGAGAAGCGACTATGGGAGCTTCTCCTATGCGCAGGTCGTCAAAGGCGCCGCCTTCGGCCTTGGACTCGCGCCTTCCCGAGGGCATCATAGAGGCAAGCGCCTCGCCGAGCGAGCAGAAGTACATGCCGGCCAGCCAGCGGGCCAGCGCTAGCGTGTCGCTTCCGAAGAGCGGCTCGGCGTCCACGATGCGGCGGTAGTCTTTGACGAGGCCTGGGTCTATAGGGCACTCGTCGCCTGAAGCGCACACCCAGCCGCTTAAGGCCCTGCGGCCCAGCGTCGCTTCCACCCGCGATCCTACTGCCGCGTCGAGGCCGGCAGGATTGCGGTAGGTGAATTCCCTGTCCAAGGGCAGATCAAAGGCTACTTGGACGAACTCAGGCATCGGGCAAGGCCGTCTTAAGGAGCTTCAGGTCCTCCCAGGCGGGGCGCTTAAGCTCCTCGTTGCGCAGGAGCGCGCTCGGGTGATAGCTTGCCACCAGCGGCACGCCCCGGTAGTCCCAGAGCTTGCCGCGTAGCTTGCCTATGCCTTCTTTAGTAGAGAGTAGGGCTTGAGCCGGGATTCGCCCGGCGGCCAATATGGCCCGCGGCCGCAGAAGAGCTATTTGCCTGTCCAAATAGGCCATGCAGGCGGCCTGCTCGTCCGGGGCTGGGTCGCGGTTCATGGGAGGCCTGCATTTGACTATGTTGGCTATGTAGGTGTTTGCGCTCCGCGAGAGGCCGATGGCGGCAAGCATCTTATCCAGGAGCTGGCCTGCCGGTCCTACGAAGGGCCTGCCGGTCCTATCCTCCTCCGCGCCGGGGCCTTCGCCGATGACCAGCACGAGGGGGCGCTCGGCGCCTTCGCCGCTTACGGCGCGGCTACGGCCGGAGGCTAGGCGGCACTTGCGGCAGCGCGCGGCCTCGGCGGCTATAGCCGCGAGGCTGTCGTTGTCCGGAAGGTCCACAGGCGCGACAAAGGAGCTGTCGGCGAAGGCGGCCGCAGGACGATCGCTTGCTTCGCTTAAGGCGTCAGGATCGAACTCGGCGAAGGCGGGGAGCCGCCGCCCGAGGCGGTAGCCTCCGGCCAGCGAGTCCTCGATAAGCTCGAGCGCGGTGTAGAGGAGTTTCCGGTCGTTCGTGTCCTCGCTCATTGATAGCTCGCCGTATTGCGCAGTTCCAGCGATACGTCGCGATAGCGCTGGGCGGAAGTCCTGCCTAGGATGGCATATACGCGGACGGCAAGCTCGGCGTCGGCCTTGCATCGCTCGCGCAGCGCCGACCCTTCCAGCTTGAGGAGCAGGCAACGCTCACGCGCCGCCAGGCTCGACTCACGCCTGCTGCCGTCCAGGAAGGCGGTCTCGCCGAAATACTCGCCGGACTTGAGCGTACTAAAGCCTTCGTCCTCGTCGCGCTGCCTGCCCGGTACGCGCATGCGGGATTCCATCAGGCCTGACACTATGTAGTATATGTCCACGCTTGATTCATCCTCCCTGAAGGCCAGCTCATGCTCGCCTAGGCTTACGAACGAGCTTATGTCGGCTAAGAATTCTGCATGGGCTTCGGCCAGGTTCTCAAAGCCGGGTAGGGACCGGATAGTCTGCAGTAAATCGGTATTCTTCGTCATGATGCCTGTCCTCCCGCGCCAGCCAGGCGGCGCTCTATATCTCCGAAACCCCGTATACTCAAAAAAGACGCTACGAGTTCCGGTTTGCCTAAGCGCGCTTTTTCGTCCTCCAGGAGCTTGAGGGCTATGCCCGGCGCACGCTCGGCGCTCTCTCCCTCGAAAAGCGAAGCGGCGTAGAAGTAATAGAGTATCACGTCCTTATAGGGTAGGAGGAGTCCTGTCGTAAAGGAATACGATGCCTCTTTTAAGTAGAAGCGCGCCTCTTCGCGCTTCCCGCGCGCAAGCTCAAGGCCTACCAGTATCATAAGCAGGGTAAAGGCGGGATAGTAGCAGCAATGGCGCAGCGCCGGTATGAGCGCGTCCTTTGCCGTGCTTTCGGCCTTGCGCGTATCTCCCGATACGAGGCGGCATAGAGCCAGGCTGCGCAACGCGTCCACCCGGTCGAAATCGTTGCGTATCTGCCCCGCGTAGAACTCGGCGCGCAGGAAGCTGTCGCGGGCGTCTTCACCCGCGCCGGCAAGCGCGTGCGAGCAGGCGGCCATGGCATGGGCCTGGGCAAGTATAGACTCGCTGAGCGAGCCCGCCGCAAGCAAGTCGCGGGCGGCTTGGCCTAAGGCGGGGAAATCGCAGAGCTGCCACAGCGCCTTTATGCGCAGATCCATGCCGAAGAAGCGGGCCACGGCGTCGTAGCCATCGTCGTTAGGGCCTGAGCCCTGCCGGTCGAGGGCGGCGAGCGCGCCCCGGTAGTCGCCCGCATAGAGCCGAAGCTCCGCCCTGGCGCTGGCCAATTCGAAGGAGTCGCGGTCGGGTATGCGCTCGGTCTGGTCTATGAGGGCCTTTGCTTCCTCAAAGTTGTTCTTCTGGATCTCGGTCCAGGCTATCGTACGTATGACATTCTGCACGCTGCGGGGGCTCATGCCCGCTCCTCGGTAATAGTACAAGGCTTTCTGGCCGGTAAAACGCGCCTTCTGAAAGGAGTACGACATGGCCGCGTGCGCGCATATCATATGGTAGGCGAAGCCCATGCAATGGTCGTTCTGCTGGCTCACCGCCGCCTTCATGATGTTTTTCAGTTCCTGCTCCGCCTCGTCTATCTTGCCCGCATTGAACAGGAGGGCGCTCTTGAGTATGAGCAGCTGCATGGCCTGGTCGGGCGAGCCTTTGGTTAGCCGACGGTAGAGGGGGTCAAGGTATTCAAGGTATTCGTAGTTGTAGTTGCGCGCGGGGTCCTTGAGCATGGCAGCGGCCGCCTCTGGCCAGCGCTCCGCCCTCAAGAGGTGGTGCAGGAGTCTCAGCCGGTTGGGACGGGGGGATTCCAACATGAGGTCGGCTATAGCGCCATGGATGAGACGCTTGTTGTGGTTCAAGAGGCTCGCGTAGAGCGCCTTCTTAAGCACGTCCAGCGCAAAGGCATAGCGTTCGCCGTTTTTAGTCAGTATGCCGTCCCGCACGAAAAGCTCCAAAGCCGCCGCGCTGTCGGCAACCCGCTCGCCGGCGACGGCCACGACGCGGCCGGCGTCTTCCTCGGTAAAATTTAGCACGAAGGGAGACATCATCTTTATGAACTCGCGATAAGGAGGCTCATAGCGTTCCAGCGAGGTAAGGAACATGGTCTGTATGGTGGCGGGCAGGGTAGAAAGGTCGCGGTGCTTTTTGGCGAAATGCGCGTACTCGCGCAGGAAAAGGGGGTTGCCCAGCGATTGAGCCAATATGGCCTTAAGGAGCTCCTCCGGGCATTCCGGCCAAAAGGCCAGCGCCAAACTGCGCGCATCGTCGTCCGACAGCGGCGCAAGGCGTTGCGGCTTAAGCTCGGGAAAGGCGTCCTTGAGGGCCTGGCTATGCTCCCGGCCCGCCAGCAGTATGAAGGGCTTGGCGGCGCCGTGCTTGCCGTAATACTGCAGGAATTCCCGGCTGCTCCTGTCCAAAGCCTGCGCGTTGTCTATAAAAATAAACGGCGAATAAATGGCTGTGGTATTGGAGCCCATGAGTATGGCAAAGAGAGCGAAGAGAGCGGGTATGGCGTCGCCCTCTCCATCGGCGGAATCGCGTGGGGAGGCGAGCCCCGCGAGTACACGGGCCTGGGCATCGTCCAGGCCCTGTAGCGCGGCTAAGGCGGCCTTAAGCTCATCGTAACCCACGTCCTGGTCAAGGCCCAGCCGCTCTAGGGCCAGATCCATCACCACGGTATAGCGGCCGGGCCTATACTTCTGCGCCCTGGCCATGAGGAGGGGCGAGGAGAAGTCCGGAAAGGAGCGTATCTTGTCGGCTAGGGCCTGAGCCAGGCGGGTCTTGCCTATGCCGGCCTCGCCAATAAGGCAGCGGCCGGCTAGTTGGTTCGCGTCATGCCGCAGGTAAAGGCGCAGCAGCTCGTCTACCAGGTCTTTGCGGCCGATAAAGGGGCCGGCTTCCTTGAGCGCCCCCTGGGAAATGCCGCTTACCGCCCATGCCTGTATCAGTTCCTTCTTGCCTTTTGCCTGCAGCTCAAAGGGGCCGCTGAAGTCAAAATCGCGGTCGCAATGCGACTTGACCGCTTCCGATACCAGTATGCCGCCGGGCTCGGCTTCCGCCTGGAGCCGCTGGGCTATAGCCATGGCATGGCCGGTGACCACGTCGAATTCTCCGCGCGTGCCCGTTGCCACGAGGCCGGTATGTATGCCGATGCGGAAGCTGGCCTCCACGCACTCAGACTTAAGGGCGCGGCAGGGGTCTTCGCGGCCTAGAAAGCTCAAGGCGGCGCCTATGGCACGCTGCGGGTCATCCTCGTGCAGCACAGGCACGCCGAATACGGCCACGAGGGCATCGCCTATGTACTTTTCTACCGTGCCGCCATGGGAGCGTATTATGGACTCGAATGAACCGAAGAGCCTGTTCATAAGGCTGTCCATTTCCTCGGGATCCATACGTTCGGAGAGCGCGGTGAAACCCTTCATGTCCGCGAAGAGTATGGTCGCTGTCGTGCGTTCGCCGGCTTTGAGCTCGCCCGCGCCGAGCGTGTTTATGCTTGCCATATCGAAAAACAGTGTACCTGATTCGTGGCTTAAACGCTACCGGAGCTTTAAGCTTACTGCGAGTGTTTCCCCGTCGCGCTTTTCCTGATGGAGCCGCTCGGCGAGTGCGATGGCTTCGCTTCGGGAAGTCGTTATCAGGAAGGGCGTGCGCTTAATGAGCATGCGCGTCACTTGGCGTTTGTCGCCGTTGTTGTGCCCGTAGCGCACCACGATGATATGGGAGTATCCGTAGCTTAGGCAGCTGTGATCCGCGTACAGGCTCGTGTTGATGTCCAGTTGAGCTTCGTTCTGGTCGTCAAATATATAGATGATAGGCCGGTCGCCATAGCGCTCGATTTTTAGCATGCCCAGGTCGTGAACCGCGGCGAGATTTATGCGCGCGCCTCGCTTCGGCGTCTGGATCAAATAGTTCGTGTGGAATTCGATATCTGCATAGTTTAATTCGAGGGTCTCTGGGAACGAGCTTATGGGCATCGATGATACTCCCTTTGATTTATAAAATAATGTAATTAGATATATTATTCCACAATAACTCCAATATGTCTATAGCTCTGTGATGAACCCTGCCTTACAGCAAAGCCGTAGGGCTAGCAGAAAACCTGCGTCGCCTGAGTACGGTGAGTAATCGGTAGCCTGAATCGCGACGCGAGCATGAGCTTAACGATAGCCCTAAGCCATGGTATGCTATGCTCAGAGGGGGAACCTCCATGCAGGGAGCTTATTACTGCCATAATGGCGAGCTTAAGCCTGTTGACGAAGCGCGTTTTGCGCTTGACGATATCGAGCTTACGCACGGGTACGGCTGCTATGAGACCTTGAAGCTTCGCGATGGTCTCGTCTATTTTCCTGAATTTCATGAAGAGCGCTTCCTTCGCTCCCTATCTATCCTGGGGATAGGCCATACGCTCTCTCCAGGCACGCTCGTCGCCGCGCTAGGCGGGCTGGCGCGGGCTAACGGCCTGCGGGATGCTAACTTGAAAGTGCTGGCGATAGGCAGACAGCATAGACCCGCCGATTGGTACATTCTTGCCCTCCCGCCAATAATTCCTGCGCCTCTTGCTTATGAGCGAGGCGTAGCCTGCCTGCTGTTCCGAGGGGAGCGCCAGTTTCCCCAGGCTAAAAGCCTGTCGCTGCTCTTGTCCACCATAGCCTACCGCAAGGCCCTGGCTGAAGGCTGCTACGACGCGCTGCTTATAAACGGCCGCGGCGAACTTACCGAAGGTACGCGCATGAACCTGTTCTACGCCGATGGAGCTGCGGCGACAGCCGGCCGAGGGCCGCTCTATACCCCGCCTGCCCAGGATGCGCTTGAAGGCATTACGCGGCGTACGCTTATGGATGCGTTGGCCGCCGATGGTTTCCCTGTCGTAGAGCGGCCTCTGCGGCTAGACGAAGCGCTCTCGGGCCGCTTTGGCCTGATGGTGAGCAGCACGTCCAATAAGGCCTTGCCTGTTTGCAGGCTGCTGCCTCCCGATGGGCCGCCTGTCGATCTGCCCCTGCCCGGCTTCTTTAGCGCGGTTTTGCGCAGTTATGATGAGTACCTACGGCGCTATGCGCGTGGTCCGGGTATGCTCGACGAGGGCGTGCAATCCTCCCTCTGAGGCAGTATACTTAGCGTTTTGGCACAGTAAGGAGTAGCCCATGCGTCATAATCTTCGCGCACGCGCGTTTGCAGCCCTTTTCATTGCGTTCATGCCGTTTTCTGCGGGAGCTCAGCTCCTAGCCAAGCCCACAGCCGAGCTTACCCGCTTTCAAATAGAGGCAATAAGCCTTAGGGATGTTACCTTTCTCTTCGAGTTAAGCGTGAAGAATCCTTATCCGGTGGCCCTTACCTTCTCCGGACTCAGCCTGGATTTCAGCGTCGAGGGCGCTAAGGTTTTTTCCACGAGCAGCCAGGGAGGCTTTAGCGTAGCCGCGCGCGCTACCAAAGCCAATGTCTTTACCGTAACGCTCGCCTATGACGCGATCATTAAGGTGGTTAAGGATTATGCGAGCAAGGACTGGCTCAATACGGTAGTCGACGGTAAACTGGTCATACCCCTGCCTAAGACCCCCGGTCTTCCTGCCGATATAAGCTTTTCCTATAAACTGGAAAAGAAGATACCGGCCATAAAGCCCAGCATAGCCATCGTAGGCTTTACCGTGACGCCGCCGAGCGCCGCGGATATAAGCGCGGCTGCTTTGAAGGCGGGCAAGAAGGTGGATGCCGATAAGGCGCGTTCCGCGTTCAGCGACCTTCTATCCGGAAAGGCTCCTTCGGCCCAGGTCATAGACCCCGCTGAGCTCGATGTGCCCCTGCAGGTACGCTATACCATAGAGATTAAGAATGACGCTAAGGGACCTCTATCCTTTAACTCGCTCGATTATGAGCTCTTTATCAATGGCGAGAGTCTCGTGCTCGGCAAGAGCTCTGATGTTAAGCGCGATGGGCAACGCATCCTGGTTACCATAACGAACAGCTTTAGCTCCAAACGCCTGTCCAAGAATATACGCGCCCTTTTTTCAAGCAAGAAGGGGGACTTCAGGGTACAGGGCTCGGCTTCGCTCAAGCTTCCCGACGATATACGCAAGGAAGCTATCGCGCTGAGCTTCGACGAGAAGGGTTCATTCAGCCTTAAATAGCCTCTATGAGCCGCTTAAGGTACGAGTAGCTCCGCCCCACGGACGCGATATGCAGGCGTTCGTCGGGAGAGTGCGGGTTCTGTATGGTGGGGCCTATTGATAACATGTCCCAGGCGGGAAAGCGCGGCCGGAATATGCCGCACTCCAGGCCTCCATGGGTGGATAGTACCGCCGGCTCCTCTCCCCGCTGTTCAAGGTAAACCCGCCTAGCGAGGGCAAGGAGGCGGCTTGAGGCGTTAGGGCTCCAGGCAGGCGTGGTGGAGGGGCGTTCTATCGTTATGGTCCATCCCGCCGCTTCCGCGTCGGTAAAGCGTTGCTCAACGGCCGTCGCGTAGCTTTCTTTGTCCTCGTCAGACGAGCTTCGCACCATAACCAGGACTTCCGCGCTAAAGCTATCCGCGCTGACGCCCGCCTTGAGCATACCAAGATTGGAGGAGCTGCGCACGAGATTAGGCATATCGTGTTCCATTGCGTACAGGCCGTTGGGCAAGCCGGCGAGCAGCGCCAGGAAGCCCTGGCTAGCCACGGGACCCAGCGCCGCAGGCGCGGAAGGCGCAGGGTTAATTTCCAGGCGCAGGCCAGGGTCAGTCGCGCCCAGCTCGGCTTTGAGCGCGAGCGCTTCGCGGTCCAGGGCTTGGACCAATGCGCCTTTGCTTTCTTCCGCCACGCCTATGACGGCGCTGGCCTCACGGGGTATAGCGTTCGAAGCCGTTCCGCCCTGTAGGGATCTAAGGCATAGAGCCTGGCTGGTCTTATCGAGTATGCGAGCCAAGGCCAGGCAGGCATTGGCCCTGCCCTTGTCTATATCCATTCCTGAATGGCCGCCCAGGAGTCCCGACAGCCTTAGTTCGTACCAGGCATAGGAAGCCGGCGCAGCTTCTGCCGCGTGCGAAAGCCTGGTTACGCTGCGTATAGAGCCCGCGCAGCCTATGGTGAGTTCGCGCTCGTTCTCGCCGTCAAGGTTTAAGAGTACCATGCCCTGAAGAAGACCCGGCTTAAGGTTTTTTGCGCCGCTCATACCGTCTTCTTCATTCACGGTAAAGACGCACTCAAGCGGGCCGTGCACAAGCCCGGCGTCCTCCATGGTAGCCATTGCCATGGCCATGCCAATGCCGTTATCCGCTCCAAGGGTTGTGCCCGTAGCCGTCATCCATGCGCCGTCGGCGGGATCAAGGCGTGGCTGAATGGCATCCCTGCTAAAATCATGGGCAGATGAACTGGAAGCCTGGGGCACCATGTCCACGTGGCATTGCAGTATGATGCCGGGGCTGTTCTCCTTTCCCGGCGTTGCGGCCTTGCGGACTATAAGGTTGCCATGCTCATCCCGTTTCGGGTGAAAGCCGCGGTCTTCTGCCCATGCTTCGAGCGCCTGGACTAGGGCATCCTCATGATGGGAAGGGTGGGGAATAGAGCATATAGTATAAAAGTGCTTCCATACTTCTTTGGGTTCAAGCGCGGGTAATTCCATGGCGTTTAGCTCCTTTTAGCCAGTGTACCATGGAATACGAGCTCTTAGGCGCGCTTCTTGGCTATGCGCTTTTTGGCTAAAAAGGCGACTATAGTCTCGAGCGGAGCCGGCTTATGGAAGAAAAACCCCTGCATATAGCCGCATTTGCGCTCGTTAAAATAGTCCCATTGCGCCCTAGTCTCTATGCCCTCGGCGACGATGTCCAGCTGGAGGCTGTGGCCAAGGTTTATAATGGCGTTGACCACCTTCTCGTTTTGCGGTTCGGCAAGGTTCATGACGAAGGATATGTCAATTTTAAGCGCATCGACGGGCAGTCGAGAAAGGTACGAGAGCGAGGAATAGCCGGTACCGAAATCGTCCACCATGAAGGCAACGCCGGGGAGGCGCCGCTTAATCTCAATGATCTTCTCGATGGCGTCCTTGGTGCTGTGCATAATAGTGGATTCGGTAAGCTCAATCTTGAGTTTGGACGGCGAGAGCCCCGAGCTGCGGACTATGCCTTCTAACGTGTCGACGAAGCTCGCTTGCTCGAATTGCCTGCTCGATACGTTTACCGATACGTATATGCCTGGAAAGCCCTTTTGGTGCAGGCGATGGGTATCGTAACAGGCGCGGCGCATGACCCATTCGCCAAGCGCCACGATCATGCCGTTCTCTTCGCTTATGGGTATAAAAACCGATGGCGCTATATGCTCGCCGCTGAGCCGCTGCCAGCGGGTCAGGGCTTCCATGCCGCGCAGTTTACCGTCGCTGCCGACGATGGGCTGGTAGAAGAGCTTGAAGCCGCCGGTGCCGAGCGCGGTCTTTATTTCCTGTTCGATGCGCCAGCGCTCCGTGGCTTTTTCGGAAAATTCGGGGTCGTAGAGCGTATAGCGGTTCTTGCCGTCCTCCTTGGAACAGTACATCGCTATGTCAGCGCTCTTGGTCGCTTCTTCTATGGTGCGGCCGTGATCCGGTATGATGGCTACGCCTATCGATACGCCTACGCTTACCCGGCTTCCGGCGGTCTTCACCTTGGATCGTAGGATAAAGGGCTCCGCTACGCTGGATAGTATGCGCTCGGCCACGACGACGCTGTCGTTAAGGTCCTTTATGCTCGAGAGTATGATGACGAACTCGTCGCCGCCGAAGCGATAGGCCACGTCCCGCTCGCGCAGGCACATGCGTATACGCCGCGCGGTCTCGATTAATATCTCGTCGCCCGCGTCATGGCCGAGCGTATCGTTCACCTGTTTAAAGCCGTCAAGGTCCAGGAAAAGCACCGAGCCGCGCAGGGCCTGCCCCTGCTCAAGGCTTTGCAGGAGCAGGTGCATCTCCTCATTGAAGAGGTCGCGGTTGCCAAGTCCGGTGAGCTTGTCGTGGTAAGCGAGGTGGCGAAGCTTGCGTTCAAGCATCTTTCTCTGGGTAATATCGCGGATTATGCAGGTGAGAGTGCGGCCAAGGTAGTCCTTCGAGTTGCCGAAGGACATTTCCATGGGAGCTACGCCCCGGTGCTTGGTCTTGCCGAGGAATTCGAAGGTGCGCTTAAGGCCGAGGGCGAGCCTGTCCTTATCATCCACATAGAAGTATTTGAGGAACTCGCTTTCATGTTTGCTAAAGACTTCCGGCGGAAAGAGCACGCTGAAGGGCTTGCCCAGCACGTCCTCTCGCTCGAAACCGAAGGTATTCTTTACGCCGGAATTAGCAAAAATGATCTTAAAATCCGCGTCCAGCCTGAAAATCGCCTCGGTGATCGTTTCGGACAGGGCCACATAGTGTTCTTTGCTCTCTTTGAGCTGCTGTATGAGCGAATGGTCAAATGAGAGATCCCGGATAAGCGCTATTACAGCGGACTCGCCGCGCAGATGGATAGCGGACAGTATGCAGTCCATCGACAATACTTGTCCGTCTTTTCTTTGCCCTCTAAAGGCGAGTATATCCTCGCTCTCGGCCGGGCGGCTCTGGTTGCCGTGTATGGAAAATTCCGCTAAGCGCTCATGGAACGCGCCGCGGTAGGCGTCGGGTAGCAGCTCGTATATTGACTTGCCGAGCAACTCGCCGCGAGCGTAGCCGAAGGTGACGTAAAAGGCCTGATTCGCCTCAAGGATTACCCCGGCCTGGGACATGATAAGCACCGAGTCCGATACGCCGTCTAGGAGTATTTCTAGGCTTGCGCTCGATTCTTCCGCGCCGTCTTCGAGCTTGAGGGCATAGCCCTGCACGATGCGTTCAAGCAGCTGGGAAAATATGGACTCGCCCGTATCGGTAAGCACGCCGCCATGAGGCGCGGCTTTGGCGTTAGGAGCCGCTGCGTTTGCATCGTGGATGGAAGACGAAAAGATGCCCGAGAGCTGGCTCGGTAGCCGTTCATGATCTGAGGATTCCAATGATTCAAGCAAATCAACCATGTCCATACTTTTTTGCATCGGGGAACCTTATTCCTCTCAGCACTTTGTCTATGCTCGGATTGTAATGCAGATATCTCCTTTTATCCAGATATATTGTCTCCGATTAAAAACGTACGCGCTCATGTTTTTTTCACGTTTTGCCGCCGGCGCCTGCTTCTCGTTTGTCCGCTTCGAGCAGAGCGGCGGCTTTTTCCATCAGCGACCATCGTTTCCGTACTAAAACGCCTATGTCGGCGTTGCCATCCCTTAAAGACGATGCTATGCGCTCAAGCTCTTCGGCTATAGCGTCCTGCTTTCGGCGCGAACACCAGCGGGCTACGAACGCGAGCGCCTCTTTTGAGCCATAAACACCCGCCGCTATCGCTTCCGCGCCGCTCGTATCCGCCGCCCTCCGCGCTAGGCTTTCCGGTAGCCTCCTAAACTCGTCGAACGGCTTTCCTTCCTGCACTAAAGCGTCGAAAGACCGGCGCTTTTCGCTGTACACCTGCTGCAGGTACAGCGACCGTATAAGCGCCCCTCCTTCGGGCGATAAAGATAGGGCATCCCTACGCAGTGCTTGGAACAGGCCCTCGTAGGCCTCATCATTGCGCCTGAGGAAATCCTCTGGACTGTCGGCCGCATTGGCCGCCGCTAGCCGGCCGTCTTCAAAGACCGATGCGGGCAGAAAAGGATTAACGCGTTGCGGGTCAAAGGAGTGGGGCGCAACGACGCGTTCGCATACCCCAGTTGGCGTTTTCGTCGGCCCGCGGTAGAGGAAGAGCGCCCCGAGAGCCGCGCCTGGCGCTTTTATGACCAGGTAATTCTGAATTACCAGCTGGGCGTCGGTATCGGACAGCAGATTCAAAAGCTCATAGAGCGGCAGGTAATGCCGAGCGCGATTCCCGGGATAGCTGAAGGCCCTGTCCGCCCAGTAGGAATCAGGCGCTTCGTCCCTCAACGCGCCGGATATCGCTAGCATGGCGCCTAGAGCGTCTTCTCCGTTCGAATCGTCAGCGAAAGCTAAGGCGCGGGCCAGAATATGGGGGTAGCGTATGCTTGCGTATGCGCTGCCTTCCCGGAACGCGCCGCGGGCAGCGTAACGGAAGTCTGCGCGGAATACCGGTTTGCCGACCAGGTCCGGGGCCGCGCATGGGCCGGCGCTGAAACTCGTCGGCGTCGTCTGCGGCCGATCCGACAGGGTGGCTTTGATCCGGCCTGCTGCGGCTGC
Source organism: Spirochaetaceae bacterium UBA5200 (assembly GCA_002412825.1). Lineage (GTDB taxonomy): Bacteria > Spirochaetota > Spirochaetia > Treponematales > UBA12059 > UBA5200. The sequence goes on along the minus strand of DHVU01000015.1, from coordinate 676 downwards.
CGCAAGCGTTTTTGCCGTCTTGGCCCATAATGAGGCCGCTTCCGCCCCTGCGGACGGCCCTGGCAGTTCCCAATAGGAGCTGAGGACGCCTGCGGCCGTATCTGCTTTCCAGAAAAACCAGGAGCTTTCGGGCATTCCCGCGTAGGCCTCAGTCCCTGAGCGCAGGCGCACTACCCTGGCCCTCACGGGCAGGTCGCCTACCTGGAAGGCAAGAGGGAACAGGTATGTCACGGATAAGGCGTCGAGAGGCTTATCTATGTCGAGCGCTGACGACGGCGCGTTCTTTTCGGGCTGGGGTTCCATCTGGACGGATAGTTTACGATCGCGTTTAGCCTTCCAGCTATCGAAGAGCTTAAAACCCATCCATTGCCCCCTTAGCGATTTCCTTATCGGCTTATGCCGTATATGATACGATAAGGGGAAGAGAGAAGCCAGAAGGCGGAAGGGAGAAGAAGAATCTAGAATCTAGAAGCTAGAAGCTAGAATCTAGAAGTCGGAAGTCGGAAGTCGGAAGAAGAATCTAGAATCTAGAATCTAGAAGTCGGAAGTCGGGTATCGGTCGATGGGGCTGAGGTCGGAGTGGCGTTGTTGCTAACCGTTGGCAAACAAGCGTCCGATAGCCCGCAATGCTTATCACTGTGAACATCAACGTTTGGACTTCCCCCAATATCGTAGA
>DHVU01000027.1 GCA_002412825.1 Spirochaetaceae bacterium UBA5200 | reverse complement strand
AGCCGGTCGTGCTACCGCAGGTTTCGCATTTGAGGCAGGTGCCGTTGCGTACCAAGGTGAGGTGGCCGCAAATGGGGCAGGGGTCGCCCTCGTAGCCCTTCATGCGCGCCTTGCGTAGCTCGTCCTTGGGTTTCTGGGGCTGAATTTCTCGGGATTGGGCGCTTGAAGGCTGGGCGGCGGCCGCGGCTGCCGCTTGCGTAGCGCGCTGATCGGCTTCCATTTTAGCCTTGCCGTTCTGGGTAGCGGTAGCCATGAGGTCCTCGGGCTTTACCTGGCCTAAGTCATAGCGGTCCTGGTAGGCTATAGCCAGATCGCGGAACACGTAGTCGAGCACGCTGGTAGCCATTTTTATGTACTCATGCCCCTGCACCATGCCATTAGGCTCGAAGCGGCTGAAGGTAAAGGCGTCCACATACTCGTCGAGCGGCACGCCATATTGGAGGCCTAGCGACACGGCAATAGCGAAGGAGTTTAAGAGGCTCCTAAAGGCGGCGCCTTCCTTGTGCATGTCCAGGAATATCTCTCCCAGCCTGCCGTCGTCGTATTCGCCGGTTCGGATAAAGATGGAGTGGCCCGCTATCTTGGCCTTCTGCGTGTAGCCTACGCGCCTGTTCGGCAGCGAGCGGCGTACCGTGGCCGGAGCCTTGGCCTCGGCTGGATTGCTTGGCGCCTGTGCGACGGGTTTAGGGGTATTGGCGACCGCAAGAAGGCCCTCGGCTATGGGGTCGGCGTCAGCGGCTATGGAGGATAGCGGCTGGGATAGCTTGGAACCGTCCCTGTAGAGCGCTATGGACTTGAGCATGCTCTGCCATGCCGTCATATGCGCGCCTTTGACGTCGTCATAGGTGGCCGAGTTGGGCATATTTATGGTCTTGGATATGGCGCCGGATACGAAGGGCTGCGTGGCCGCCATCATGGACACGTGAGCCTGCCAGATTATGGAGCGCGTAGCCGTCCTGCCCGAGGGCGTGGCGGTGTCAAAGACCGGGTAGTGGCTCTTCTTGACGTGAAGCGCGCCTTCTATGCCCATGGAACCGCAGGCGTAGGCTTCCGCCGTCTCAATATCCTTGTCGCTGAAGCCCAGGAAGCGTAGTATGTCGAAGCCCGGCGCGGAGCGAATTTCGCTTACCGCGCCCACGGCGTCGAAGGCCTCGGCGCCGAGCACGAAGGAGTTAAAGGCGGCATCCAGGCTCATGGCGTCGCGCAGCGCGTTATCGGCCTTTTTGAGCGCGTCCTCGGGCAGGCCCTTTGCGGCCAAAGCCTCAAGCGATACGCCGGGCGCGCCTCTTAGCGAGCCCGTGCCCACCATGTAGGTCTTTATGTCCTCTATCTTGTCCTCGCTGTAGCCAAGAGCGTGAAGCGCCGGAGCTATGGACTGGTTGACTATTTTAAAGTAGCCGCCGCCGGCGAGTTTCTTGAATTTTACCAGGGCAAAGTCAGGCTCTATGCCGGTGGTGTCGCAGTCCATAAGAAGGCCTATAGTGCCGGTGGGGGCTATGGCCGTCGTCTGGGCGTTGCGGTAGCCGTGTTTCTCGCCAAGGGCAAGCGCCTCGTCCCAGGCTTCGCGCGCAGCCTTTACCAGGTATTCAGGCGCCTTGTCGGCTTTAAGGCCCCAGGGCTTCACCGATAGCTGCTCGTATTCGCTCGGGGCGGCGTCATAAGCCACGCGCCTGTGGTTGCGTATGACGCGAAGCATATGGTCGGCGTTGGCGCCGTAGCGCGCGAAGGGTCCGAAGGCTGCGGCCATGCGGGCCGACTGGGCGTAGGCTTCGCCCGTTATGATGGCGGAAAGGGACGCGGCTATGGCGCGTCCTTCTTCGGAATCGTAGGGCTTGCCCATGACCATGAGCAGGGTGCCGAGGTTGGCGTAACCCAAGCCCAGGGTGCGGTAATCGTAGCTGCGCCTGGCTATTTCCTTGGAGGGGAACTGGGCCATGACGACCGATATCTCCAGTATGGTAGTCCAGTGCCGCACGGCGTGCCTGTAGGCCGCCTCGTCGAACTTCTCCGCCTTGCGGTCGTAGAAGGTGGTGAGGTTAAGCGATGCGAGGTTGCAGGCGGTATCGTCAAGGAACATGTATTCGGAACAGGGGTTGGAGCCGCGTATGGCGCCGTCGGCGGGGCAGGTGTGCCAGTCGTTTATGGTGGTGTGGAACTGCAGGCCCGGATCGGCGCACTGCCACGCGGCTTTGGCTATCTTGTCCCAGAGCACGCGCGCCTTTACGTTGCGCATGGTCTTTCCGCCCCGGCGCATGGTAAGGGGCCAGTCCTTGTTCTTGATGACCGCCTCCATGAAGGCGTCATGGATACGTACAGAATTGTTGGAGGCCTGGCCGCTCACCGTGCTGTAGGCCTCGCCTTCCCAGTTGGTGTCGAACACCGCGCCATCCACGTCGGGGTCGCCGTCGGCTATGCGCCGCAGGGTCTGATATATGTAGGAGCCAGGCACGCCCTGATCCATAGCCTCGCGCGAGGCGGCGCGGAGGGCGGGGTTGGCATTGAAGTCAAGACGGCTCTGCTGCGCCACGGAGGCGTTGGCGGCGGCCTCGCGCAGCGCTATAGTGGCGCGACGTATGGTCTGCGACCCGGCGACGAGGCTGGCTACCTTGTGTTCCTCGCCGGTCTTCCAATCGATAAAGGTCTCTATGTCCGGATGGTCTATATCGAGTATGACCATCTTGGCTGCGCGGCGGGTGGTGCCGCCCGATTTGATGGCGCTCGCGGAGCGGTCGGCTATCTTAAGGAAGGATAAAAGCCCGCTCGATACGCCGCCGCCCGAGAGCGGCTCGTTAAGCCCGCGTATTTTGGAGAAATTAGAGCCGGTGCCCGAGCCGTACTTAAAGAGCCTGGCCTCGCGCTCGACGAGGTCCATAATGCCGCTCTCGTTGACGAGGTCGTCCTCAACGTTGAGTATGAAGCAGGCGTGGGGCTGAGGCCGCTCATAGGCGCTCGTGGAGGGCACTACCTGATCGGTTTCGGGATCTACGTAGAAATGCCCCTGTGCGGGACCTTCAAGGCCGTAGGCGGCGTGCAGTCCGGTATTGAACCACTGGGGGCTGTTCGGCGCGGCCATCTGTAGGGCCAGCATGCGGCAGGTTTCGTCGTAAAAGGCCTTTTCGTCCTCTTCTCCGTCGAAGTACCGGGCCTTCTTGCCCCAGAGCAGCCAGGTGTAGGCAAGGCGGTGGAACACCTGGCGCGCGTCGTGCTCGCTGCCGGGATTGGGCGAAGCGCCGGCCAGAGTGTGCTGCACGGCGGGCACCCAGGAGCGCCAGGCTTCCGCCTTATCGTCGGGCACGCCTGCCTTACGGAAGTATTTTTGGGCTATGATATCGGTGGCTATCTGACTCCAGCTTGAGGGCACGATGACGCCGTCCATGCGGAAAACCACCCTGCCGTCGGGATTGCGTATTTCTGATACCCGTTTCTCCCATTTGATTCCTTCGTAGGGGCCTTTTCCGGGTTTTGTAAATCGTCGGCTAACTTTCATCGCGTTCCTCCCAAGAAGTACTACTATACAACAAGTTGTGGTGTCTGACTAGAGCGCGACGACAGAATGTATGATCTATGCGGTTAAGAGAGCAGCCGCGTTGGCCGATAATGAGGGTGAATATGCGTACCATAGCTGTTATCAACGCGACCGCGCTCAACCAATACTCGTTTATGCCCTTCGCAGGGGGCCCAAGCGCGTTTGAGCGGGTCATGGCACTTTTTTTACGGCTCTGCGCGGCACAGGACATACTGGTCATAGGCGGACGGGATTTCGACCCGGCTCCTATGGCTGAGGGTGTCCATCTTATACAGGCTCCAACATGGCGCATGCATACGCTGCTCGAGAAGGCTAAGGCCTTTGCCCTTGAGCGCCCCGAGGCGGACATACTCGTGTACGCCCATGGAGACAGCCCCTTCCTCGACCTGGAATTATCCGAGGGGCTCCTGGCTTTGCACCGGCAGTATCGCGCCGAGTACAGCTATGCCGACGGCTACCCGCCTGGCTTCGCGCCTGAGATACTTTCGACTCGAGCGCTGCCTAATATAACTGAACTGGCGAGCCGCCATCACTTGCCTGCCGACCGTGACGGCCTGTTCGCGGTCATACAGAAGGATATCAATTCTTACGATATAGAAACGGAGCTTGCGCCTAAAGACCTGCGCGGCTACCGGCTCTCGCCGCTCTGCGATACGAAACGCAATATGCAGGCGGCCGAGGCTCTCTGGGCGGCGGGCCTGCGCCGCGCCAAGGACGTGCTTGATCTCTTGCCCGCGCATCCGGAACTGCTGCGAACGCTGCCCGCCTTCCTCTGGGTGCAGATAAGCGAAGGCTGCCCGCAGTCCTGCTCCTATTGCCCGTATCCACTCATGGTAGGCGACCCCCGGGCTAAGCAAGGATTTATGCCCGTTCAAGCTTTTGATTCCCTTATGGCTCAGGCCGAAGAGCTCTGCGATGACCTGGTCGTCGACCTGTCGCTGTGGGGGGAGCCGTCCTTGCATCCTGAATTCGGCGCTATAGCAGCCAGCGTACTAGCAAGAAAACGCTTTACCCTGCTTATAGAAACCTGCGGCTTAGGCTGGAAGCCAGGCGTGGCCGAGGCCGTAGCCAGGGCCGGCGGCGAGCGCGTCCACTGGATCGTCGCCTTGGACGACCCAGACCCCGAAGCTTATGCGGCTTTGCGCGGCGAAGGCATGGGCGAAGCATCAGATTTTACGCGGCGTATGGCGGCGGAGTTTCCCGGGCAGGTACACGCGCAGGCGGTACGCATGCAGAGTAACGAAGAACGCCTTGAGGCCTTTTATAGAGCTTGGAAGAAAGACATAGAGAAGGTGATCATACAGAAATATGATAGCTTCGCAGGCACGCTGCCTAAACTGTCCGTGGCGGATCTATCGCCTTTGGAACGCTTCCCCTGTAGGCATCTGGCGCGCGACCTGGCCGTACTCATCGATGGATCCGTACCGCCCTGTAAGCATTGCCTTGTGCAAGGAGGCGTTATAAAGGGCGGCAGGCAGGGTTCCGGCCTTGGCTATGCGGAGATTGTGGCAAATGTCTTTGAAGAGGGCGGCTTGGCCAAGGCTTGGGCGGGAAGCTCCTCCTGGTATGACGCGCATGCGCGGAAGCTGTATCCTGTATGCTGCGAAGCCTGCGATGAATACCATACCTTTAACGCTTGACGACCGAAAGCCTACCTACACGGTGCTCGGCGGCGGACGGGCAAAGCCCGCGGGCGACGCGTTTCCGGTATCGGTATTGCTCCTCAACCGCGGCCCAAGGCTCTACCGCATAAAACTGCTCGAGGAACTGGCCGATATAGGCTTCGATTCCATTATTTCTTTGGAGACCCAAAGCGCATCCCCTGAACTTGAGGGCTTGAGCGCGCGCTTTCCGCAGCTACGCTTTATCGTGTTTCAGGAAGAGCTCAATGTGGGCGAGCAGCTCAACGTAGGCATGCGCGAATCGAGCGCTCCGTACGTGTTCGTGCTCTGGAACGATATGCGCTTGGCGACCAGCGCCCTGTCCAGCCGCTTTTTTGACCGCGTGTTGGAACTAGACGTCGCCTGCCTCGTGCCAACGCTCAGCTCGGCGGACGGCGGCCTTGTTCCGAGTATCATGAATCCGGCTGCGGCAGGCCAAAACCTTAAGATAGTGCCTTTACAGCCGGCCCAGGACGGCGAAAAAAGCCTCTTTCCCTTCGACCTCGCGGGTATATACTCAAAAGAGCGCTTTATAATGAGCGGAGGCTTTGACTGGACCATAGCCAACCCATATTGGCAGCGCATGGATTTCGGCATGCGTATGTGGCTCTGGGGAGAAGAGCTGCTCTATGCCCAGGCGCTTAGGCTCAACTATCAGGCTGAGTTGCCATCCTTCGACAGCACGCCCGACGAATACTACGGACGCTTCTGGCTTAAGAACCTGGCGCCTAAGCATAAGGGCGATTGCGCTGAACTGCCGGCAAAACGCATTGCGTCCTTCGTGCTTAAGTCTTCCTACGGGCCCTTCCGCGCCTATGCCGAGTTTCAGGCGGCGCGAAACTGGGTACGCATAAACGCCTATCGCTTTAAACAGGATGCGCGCAGGCTCATAGAACTCTGGGATCCGCTTGCATGAGCGCACAGGGACGAACCGTACTCATCGTGCAAATGCGCCTTGATTCTACGCGTCTGCCGCAAAAAGCTCTCTTGCCCTTTGCCGGCTCGCTTTTAGCAGAAGCGGTTATGCGCCGCTTACGCCATATACAGGCCGACGAGTATGTGTTAGCCAGCGACCGCGACGGCATAGCCGCCCTGGGAAGCGTAGCCGGGGACTGCGCTTTTTCATCCTTCGCCGGACCGAAGGATGATGTTCTGGCCCGCTACGCGCAGGCGGCCGCATGCTATGATGCGGCTATAATCATACGGGCCACCGGGGACAACCCCTTTGTTTCCTATGAATTGGGCAACGCCCTGCTTGAACGCTTCCTGGCCGGCACCTCCGACTACGCCGGGTACACGGGCATGCCAACGGGCATGGGCGTAGAGCTTATCCGTGCTTCCGCCTTGCGCAAGGCCCACCGGGAAGCGAGCAGTTCCTACGACCGAGAACACGTTTGCCCCTACTTATATGGCAACCCTCGGCTGTTCAGCATAGACCGCCCGCCTTGCCCATGGTCCCATAGACTAGAAGGCGCGAGCCTGACCATAGATACCTCTGCCGATTATACTCGCCTTACGAATATGATTGACGCGCTTGGCTGCTCGCCGCGGGAAGGCTTGCCTACTGATGCCTCCCTTATGGCCTGGCTGGTTAAGGAACGAGGCTGCGGGGCTGAGCAGGGGGCAGGGCGCTTATGAGCTCCATACTCCTCGTGCCCTCACGGGCGCGCGGCAACGGTTCAGGCCATTTGATGCGCTGCTTCGATTTAGCCAAACGGCTTGGAGCCATTGCCGCCGTATATCTGCCGTATAGTGCAGAAAAGGGCGAGCGCGGTTACGCCGAGCTTCAGCTAGCCTTTCCTAATGATCTAGGCGCCGTACGCGTGCTGCCTTCGCTGGAGGGCATGCGCTTTTCATTGGTCGTCCTTGATAAACGAGAGACGAGCCTTGAAGAACTGCGCTTCTGGGAGGCTTATGGCCCTGTGGCCGCGCTGGACGAAGGAGGCGAGGCGAGGGCCTTTGCCTCGTATCTCATCGACATATTGCCCCGCGTTGCGCGGCCTCGAGCGGCCGGACGCGCCTTTCGCACAGACGCGCGTGGAAGCGCTGCCAATAAGACAGCGCTTGGCTTTCTGTCCTTGCCGCTTAAAAGGCGGCAGGTAACGCCGCGCAGGGCCGAACGCGTGCTCGTCAGCTTCGGTGGAGAAGACAGCGCCGGGCTCACCGAGCGTTTCCTCGCGCTCGCCGTGGACACGGGGCGATTGACCGCTAAAGCGGTCACCGTCGTTTCAGGCGCCTTAACCGCTCAAAACGGACACGCCGGAGGCTCGGGCGCCATAGGCAAGCGCGGCGGCATAACTATGCTCGGCCCGGTGCAGGATCTCAAAGAAAAGCTTCATGGCTTCGATCTCGTGGTCACGCAATTCGGGATCACCGCCTATGAGGCCGCCTGGGCGGGCTGCGCCGTGCTCCTGCTCAACCCTTCGCCCTATCATGAGAAATTGTCCAAAGCCGCGGGATTTCCTACGCTGGGAAGAGCCGATGGGGTATCGGCTGCCAAAAAAAACGACACCGCGCTTAATTCTATTGGAGAGCTGGCTCAGCGCTGTACGCTCTTGGCGCCGGATAAGCGGGATGACCTTGCCGCGTTCCTAAAAAATTTAGCGCCTACGCACGCGGGACCGTGCCCGAGCTGCGGCGCAGGGCAGGCACAGGTCATTTACCGCGCAGAACGGAAGAGCTACCGCCGCTGCGCACGCTGCGGCCTCGTCAGCATGGCATATTTTTTTAAACGAGAAAATCCTTATACGGAAAGCTCTTATTTTTTCGACGACTACAAGGCGCAGTACGGCCGTACCTATCTTGAGGACCTGCCCAAACTGCGCCGCATGGCTTCCGAGCGCCTCGATCGTATAGCGCCGTGCCTTCGCTCGGCAGCGGAGCCGATTGTCCTCGACGTGGGCTGCGCCTATGGAGCCTTTCTCGCGGAAGCTCATAAGCGCGGCTGGCACGCGATAGGTTCGGATGTATCCTCCCAAGCCGTCGACTATGTGCGTACCTCGCTGAATATACCCGCCTTCGTGGCGGATTTCACTGCCTCGGGTAATGACGGCTTTTACCCACGCGGCGTCGATTGCCTAAGCATGTGGTACGTTATCGAGCATTTTGACGAACTGGGCAAGGTGCTGCGCCGCGTTAGGGCCCTCCTTAAGGATGGCGGCGTATTCGCGTTTTCAACCCCCTCATGCTTAGGCATATCCGCCCGAGCGCGTCCCGCTGACTTTTGGGAGCGTTCTCCCGATGACCACTACACGGTATGGAACCCTAAGTCTGTACGGCGTATTCTCAAGACCTGGGGTTTTGATGTACAAAGCATACGCGTAACGGGCCACCATCCCGAGCGCTTCCCCGGCGTCACGGACAATGAACGCTCTTGGAGCTATAAGGCGGCAGGCTTAGCCTCAAGGCTGTTCGGGCTGGGCGATACTTTCGAGTGCTATGCCGTCAAGCGCGGCTCAAACTGAACAATAAGGATCAAGGCATGAAGTCAGTATTCATCTTAGGCGCAGGAGTAATGCAAGGGCCTGCCATATGCGCCGCTTTAGAAAAAGGCTATAGGGTAGTGGTAGCCGACGGCGATGCGGAGGCGGTGAACGCGCCCTTAGCCCATGAATTCCTGCACATAGACCTCAAAGACAAGGCGGCGTTGCTCAATGCCGCCCGTATGATCCCCGATTTGGCGGGAATATTCACCGCGGGCACCGATTTTTCCGCATCGGTTGCGTATGTAGCCGAGTCCTTAGGACTGCCGGGCATAGGCCATGAAGCGGCCCTGGACGCCTCGGATAAGTCGCGCATGCGGATTCGTCTTGCCCAGGCGGGCGTAGCAGTTCCTCTCTTCGTCTCAGGCGGCGCTGATGAGGATCCGGAGGCCTTAGCCCAAAGCCTTTTTGACCGGGGAGCAGCCCTGCCCTTAGTCGTTAAGCCCGTCGATAATATGGGCTCCCGCGGCTGCAGGCTTGCGCGCGACGCATCTGAATTGCGTACTTCATGGGCTGATGCCATAGCCCATTCGCGCAGCGGCAGAGCCATACTGGAAGAATACCTGGATGGCCCCGAGTTCAGCATCGACGCGCTTGTGCAGGACGGCCACATCGTTATACGGGGCATAGCCGACCGTATGGTCACTTTTACTCCTTATTTTGTGGAACTTGGCCATACCATGCCCAGCGCGTATGACGAAGGAATCATCGCCGAAATACGTACGGTGTTTTGCCAGGGCGTGCGCGCCTTGGGCATCAGTTCGGGCGCCGCCAAAGGCGATATGAAATATACGCGCAAAGGCGCTTTTGTCGGAGAAATAGCCGCCCGTCTATCAGGCGGCTATATGTCAGGATGGACCTACCCTTATGCGAGCGGCATTGATCCTGCCTCAGAAGGCATCGACCTCGCCTGTGGCGTACAGGCGCAGTTTCCCGAAGGCCCCTGCGCCTTCGTATCCGCTGAGAGGGCTTTCATATCTATACCGGGGGAACTTTCCCAGCTCTACGGCGTATCGGCCGCGCGCAGGCTGCCGTACATAAAGGATCTTTTTTTACGCGCCTCAGCCGGAGATCGCCTGCAGTTTCCCATGAATAACGTGCAGAAAGCCGGCAACGTGATAAGCCAAGCGCCTAATCACGCGCTTGCCGAGCGCTATGCCGAGGAGGCCGCGCGAGCGGTGCTCCTGCGCTTAAAGCCAGGCGACGCGGAAACCCGCGCCTTTCTTGGCTTGGACGGCCCCCTGGCCGACAAGAGCAGGGCAGCGCTGTATGACTGGGCGCCGCCGGCGTACAATCCCTCTGCCATGCTGCTTGGCTATGTAGCGTCCATGCCTGATTTCTTAAAGCTTAACAAACCGGCGCATAGCATAAGCATAGCGCGCTTACCGGGCATGGAAGGCGATCTAGGATGCGATTGGTTGGGACGGAGCATGGAAGAAAGCCTGGCCCTGGTGGAGCGGCTCTGCGGGGTATCAATCGGCAATCATGCTGATATTGTGCTCGGCCGCTCCTTCTGGAATGCGTTATTTAAAGGCGGCTATCAGGCCGCGGTATGGCTTGTCGATACTGTATATATGGAGCACGCGAATACATGAAAGGAAAGGCTGCGCTGTCTCTTGCTTTCCTCATCCTGTGGCCCTGCCTCCTAAGCAGGGCCACAGGGCAATCCAACGCTCCCCAAAGCCAGCCCGCCGACATGGCCAGCCAGGCCAAGGCCTGGTCGGCTAACTGGAGCTACGATGCGCTCAGCGGAGGCGGCTATATCGTACGCGGCCAGGATCTCGTGCGCTTCAGGCTGGGCTACCCGGTTTATATAGCCGGCGGGTCTCTCCTAATTAATGCTCCTGCGCCGCTGTGGAACGGTAGCCGTATAGAATTGCCCGCGGAGGCCATACAGGCCCTGCAGGGCTGGTTTGATGAGCGCGACGCTGATAGGGCATCTAAGTCGACGGTAGTCGCCATCCTGATTGACCCCGGCCATGGCGGCAAAGACCCTGGAGCTATAGGCGAACACGGAAGCGGCGCGAATAAGTTCCGCATAGCGGAAAAAGACGTGGTATTAAGCATAGCCAAGGATCTTCAGAAGCGCTTGAGCGCTCGCTGGCCGGACAAGCAAATCCTGATAACTCGCAGCGGCGACAGTTATCCGAGCCTTGACGAACGAGTTGAAATGGCCAATAAGGTTGAGTTGTCGGTGAATCAAGCGATCATATACATATCCATTCACGCTAACGCATCCTTCAATAAAAACGCGTCAGGCTATGAAGTCTGGTACCTAAATCCCGAATATCGGCGCACGGTCGTAGACGCTAAGAAGGCTGAAGGCGTGGACAAGGACGTATTGCCCATATTGAACGCCATGCTTGAAGAAGAATACACCACGGAGAGCATATTTCTTGCCCGCTCCATACTCGACGGCGTAAGCTCTTCTCTGGGGCCCTCAATAACCAATAGAGGCCTGCGGGCCGAAGAATGGTTCGTCGTTCGCAATGCGCGCATGCCTTCGGTACTTGTAGAAGTCGGTTTCGTTACCAACGAGGCTGAGGCGAGGCTCTTGGCGGATGAGAGCCACTTGCGAAAGCTCGGCGACGGCATCTATAATGGCGTACTGTCATTCGTCGACTATTTCGAGAGAAGAAGGAGCGCTTCCGCACCGTGAACTATACTATACCAGAACTGCTCGCTATTTCGCGCAAAGGGGCCGATACCATACTCAAACCTAAGGTATTGTGGCTGACGCTCATTGCTTTGGTGCTCCTTACTACCCTTATCGCCCTCGTGTATCAACCAGCCATAAAGCCTGCCAGCCTCTGGTTCCCCAAGGCCCGCGCCGAGGGGGTGGGTACGGAGCTTCGCTATCTTCCTGTACGTTCAAGCGTGGAAGCATCGGCGAGGGAACTGGTAGAAGAACTGCTCCTCGGCCCCATGAGCCAGGATTTTCTGCCGATAGCCTATCCTTCCTCGGCGGTACGCATGGTTTTAGTGCGGGGGCGCAATTTGTATGTGGATTTAAGCGCCGATATACTCTTTGGCAGACTGCTTTCTAGCGGCGTCTATAGCGAAGCTCTCGTTGCGCCGAAAGAGGTCTTGACCCTGTTCGAGAAGACGCTTTCTTGGAATTTCAGTGCCTGGAAGCTATTTTTAACGATAGAAGGCAAAGAGCCCGCCTTTTATGGGCTGCAGGAGCTAACTGTTGAGCAGAAAAAACAATAAAATAATTGACAAAGGTATTTGCGCGACTATAATCAAATCAAATTGGGAAAACTGAACGCGCACTATGAAAGGAGCAAATGAATGAGAAGGCCGATTTTTGTTTTCGTAGCGGCACTATTGCTGTTGGGCGCCGTCTCTGCCTTCGCTGATGAGGCCGTCCTTATCGATTTTTCACTGCTAAAGGCTGACATCATCGAAGATCCGGTACGCCAGGGCGTATTGACCCAGAACCGGGCCAGCATGATGGACTTTTCGACCGTTGCGGGCGCGAGCTACACGGAAGAGCAGAAAAAGCAGATGGCTATCTCCCTTGCCATCACCAATTGGGACGTGGTCCTTGCCTCGTCGTCCCGCAGCAACCAGAACCAGTCGCTTTCCTATACCGCCGAGGCTCCCGTAGATGCGGGTGCGAAGCAGTTCGCTGGACAGACCGTTCTTGGCGTGCGGGTACATTTCCCCCTCGAGCCGTTTAATTCCTGGGCTCGCGTGCAGCCTCCCTTCGACGTGCCTGCGTTTGAGCCTAAGGCTACCGTATCTAACGATGGCGTTATCACTCCCGCGCAGCCCCAGGCCGGCGACCCTATCAATGCTAGGCTCAGCCGCTTTGAAGGCAGCTACAATGCTGAATCCAAAATTACCACCGCGCTTGGCGTAGTCAAAAACGTGGGCGTTATCAAGTCCCTCGCTATAAACGTCAAGGGTCTTAATTTCCCCCACGGCTTATCGGTTATCCTTAAGGACAACGATGGCAACGAGCGCACGATGTTCATGGGTTACCTGAACTTCGATGGCTGGAGAGAACTTCGCTGGGACAACCCCCAGTATGTAAGCGATGTACGCAACCGCGAGCTTCGCATCTATCCTCTGTATCCCAAGAGCACTCCCTTTGTGAAGTTTGCCGGATTCGTGGTTAGCCGCGATGCCGCCCATGAAGGCGGAAACTTCGTAACCTACGTAAAGGACGTAAAAATCCTCTACGATAAGGCTGTTCTTGAGCCCGTCCGCGACATTGATGACGAAGCCATTTGGGGCATAGTCAGTCAGAAGGAAGACGAGCGCAAGCGCCTTGAGAGCCTCCGCTTTGGTGCAAACCAGGTCATGCGCTATATAGAGCGCCTGAAGCAAGAGCAGAAGGCTGATTTTAGCGAATCTAAGTAAGTATCATAGCGCGTTTCACATACAGCCGCCCTTCGGGGCGGCTTTTTTATCTTTAGCGCGCAAGCTATAGCCTTGCCTAAACCTACTATGCGTCGTATCCTTGACTCATGGAGCAAACGGAACCCATACCGAGTCGGACCGCGCTCGAGGCTTTGTATAAGCAGTCCTATCCGGATATCGAGCGGGTCCTCAATGAAATGCTGGCGGGCATACGCCAGCTTGTCGACGCTACCGGACTTTTCCCGGCCTATAAGCATAGGATAAAATCCTTTAACAGCTACTTCTCCAAACGCCTTAAATTCATGCGAGACGCAAAACTATCGGGTAAGGCGCCGCTGCCTCTTACCGATCTTATCGCCGTACGCATAATCTGCCCATTCATTGGCGATCTGGAACGCATAGAAAAGGCCTTAAGCTCGGTATATAAGGTGCTTGAAGTCGAACGCAAGGGCTCTGATACCTCGTTCCGGGAGTTCGGCTATCAGTCTACCCACCTCTTGCTTGAAGTGCCGCTTGAGCTACGCGCGGGCTTAGCCTTGCTGGAGCCGCCGGTATGCGAAATACAGATACGTACCATATTGCAGGACGCCTGGGCCGAGGTCGAGCACGAATTAGTGTACAAGGCAGAATTCACGCCCTTCGACGATCCCATGAAACGCAAACTCGCCGCCCTCAACGCCACGCTTACCCTCTCCGATATGCTTTTTCAAGAAATCAGGGACTACCAGCATCAACTCAATAATGAGCTGGCAAAGCGCAGAGTAGCCTTCTTTAAGAAGATTGAGGATGCTATCGATAAAGAACTGTACAGTGGCATCCGCACTGACAGCGGGGCAACGGAGAGCGCTGCTCGGGACCCTTCATGGCTTGGTCCGTGGAAATCCCAAGACGACCTTCTTCTTGAGGCGCTTAACGCGCACAATCGCAGCGACTACTTGCGGGCGATAGACATCTATTCCCATATACTCGCCATGCATCCTAAAGACGAAATCCGGGCCCTCATACACAAACACCGCGGTATGGCCTACTTCGCCGAGAGCCGTTATGACGAGGCGCTTGAGGATTTCTCAAAGACGCTCGAACTTGATCCCCAATGCTATAAAGCTTGTTACTACCGCGGCGTGGTGTATAGCGTACGGCAGAACTATTCGGCGGCCATAGAGGACTTTAATAACGCTATAGCCATTCATCCCTACCATTTTTACTCTACCTACCGGCGAGCCCAGGCCTTTTTCCATCTTGGCGACTACCCCAAGGCACTAGGCGATTGCGATTTAGCCTTAGACCTGTCTCCCGACAACGAGAACGTGCTGCGCCTTAAAAGCATGACCCTTAAGAAACTAAAAATGTAGGTGATAAGCCTATAATATTGACACGCATAAGCCCTTTCTGATAGTCTGCTTTCTGTTGATGCAGGTCCCCTTCGTCTAGTGGTTAGGACACCGGGTTTTCATCCCGGCAACAGGGGTTCGACTCTCCTAGGGGATAAAAAGAGCAGGCTGGTTTTTCCAGCCTGCTCTTTTTATATAAAGCCTAGGAGAGTCGAACGGGCAGCGCCAGCGCCCCGTAGGCGGCGAAAAGAAGCCAGGGATGGCTTCGACATGGCGCTGCCCCGGCCTTTAAGCGAGCGAATAGG
>DHVU01000013.1 GCA_002412825.1 Spirochaetaceae bacterium UBA5200 | reverse complement strand
GTAAAGTATGATCCTTGTAACACAGATGAGAGCGTCTCAGAGTCGATACTCGTACGGATTCTCAAAAACATCGAGGCGGTATGTGGCCCGATCTTGAGCGCGTAAGCATCTACCTGCGTCCGGGCATGACGGACATGCGTAAACAGATCAACGGCCTGGCCGACCTCGCTTCGCGCCATGGGCAGGGTAACCCCTCCGACGGTAGCCTATACCTCTATTGCGGGCGTAGGGGGACGATGGTCAAGGCGCTCTATTGGGATAAGAACGGTTTTTGTCTCTGGACAAAGCGCGTAGAAAAAAGCCGGTTTCCCTGGCCGAAGGCCGATGACGATCAGGGTTCCCCGTTCGTCCTTGATAAGCGCGATCTTGACTTTATTCTGCAGGGCATAGACATACGCACGCGCTTCAAGGCACTTAAGTTTAGCCAGATAGCATAATTTTTTAGTTGCATTGTACTTGAGCTATGGTAGAATTTCCCCATGGCGCATGGCGCATGGCGCATGGCGCATGGCACTGTCGACCGAGATACTTCCCAAGAAGACCTCTTCCTCCTCCTGGAGGATCTGCGCCAAGCGGTATCCGATCGCGATCAGCAAATAGCCGAACGTGACGTGATTATCGAAGATGAGCGGTCGAAGTACTCCGTACTCCAACGCATGATTTTCGGCTGCAAAAGCGAGCGAGTCGACGCCGTAGACCCCAAGCAAGGCCAACTCTTTAACGAGGTTGAACGTGACGCACGGTCATCTGGCGAGGAAGAACAGCTCGAAAAAGTCTCGCCGTGCCCCGAGTCCTCTTACAAGAAACGCGGCGGACGCCGCCGACCCAGCGCTGAGCTTAAGCGCGTCGAAGTGTACCATGACCTTGCCGAGGCGAGAATTGCTGCCCCTGGTGCGCCTGCGAGCGACTCAAGATCGGCGGGGAACGTAGCGAGGAGATCGAGGTCATTCCAGCCCAGGTCATCGTCAAGGTGCACGTGCGCGCTAAGAAAAAGCCCTGCTCCTGTGATGATTTCGTGGGCAATGATGAGCCTGCCATTTTGAGCGCGCCAGCTACAGCAAAGATTGCGCCGGGGAGCCTCTTTTTCAACGCCGCGGCGGCGTTCTTCATCGTGTCAAAGTTTGCCGATGCGATGCCGTTCTATAGGCAGGAAAAGTGTTCGCTCGCATGGGGCTGTCATTAAGCCGTGCTACTATGGCCCGACTAACCATGCGCATCGCCAAGGAGCTTACGCCACTTTTTGAGCGTTTCAAACGCGATATACGAGGCTCTCCGGTTCTCCGCATGGACGAGACGGTCGTTCAGGTGCTCAAGGAAGAAGAACGCCCTCCGTCCGCCCAGTCACGGATGTGGGTAGCGATGGGCTACCATGATAAAAGCCTGTCGTCTACTTTGCATACCATAGTTCACGCTCCTGCTATGTGGCGAGTCGATTATCGGGGACGGATTCAAGGGCTCTCTCCAAACCGATGGATATGCAGGCTATACCCTGATGGGTCGTCGTCCGGGCATTGTGCACGTAGGCTGATGGGATCAAATACGGCGCGAGTTCCACGAGGTCTATAGCGTGAACGAAGGCTCCCCGCTCGCCGAGGCCATGCTTTCGATGATTCGCTCGCTGTATGCCATCGAGCGGCGCCTGCGTGCACGCTTACATAATCTGGAGCTCAGCGCCGAAGAATTCGTACGGCGCCGCAAAGTAGAGGCCGAGCCTATCATGAAAACTATTCTGGCGTGGCTTCGGGAAAAGGAAGAATCGCTGCCACCGCGTTCCCCGCTAGGCAAGGCCATAAGTTATGCCCTTGGTCAGTACGCGCGCGCCAGCCGATATGTTGAGCATGTGCTCCTGAGCCCTGATAATAATCTCGTCGAGAACGCCATTCGTCCCTTTATCGTGGGCCGCAAGAACTGGTATTTCTCGAATACACCAGCCGGGGCAGAAGCCAGCGCAAAGCTCTACAGCCTAATCGAAACAGCCAAGGCAAACGGCCACTACCCCTTAGGCCCTGGAACGGCTCTTACCCTACACGCTACTTTCAGCCGCATACTAACAGACAGTTCGTATAGGTCTACGAAAGGGCGATTAGAGAATTAACGGGGCGATGGTATCGCTTGCAAACCTCCTACCCAGATTTCCTGATCGAACTGGAAGATGGCAGTTTCTTGATCGTAGAGATAAAGGACGAGCATCTGCTTGACGACCCTATAACACTGACAAAGGAGGAATACGCAGAAAAAATGGCGGCCGCCAGCAAGATGGTGTATCGGGTTATACAGGGGATCAAGGCAGCAGTTCTGATCTGAGTACGAGCAGGTGCTTTACGGTACCAATCGGCTTTTTACCTCAACTGTATTACTGGCTTAAAAGCATCTCTACCTCTTTTGCCCCTGACCAGCAGCCGATCCCGGGTGAAGAACGTTCCAGGACAGGGTCGGTTCAATTCTGTAATCCAGGACTATGCTCCCGCCGAGCTTTTAAGCTAGCCCGGCGGGGCCTTATACCACAGTGTTTTAGTCTTTCTTGCCCTCGTCCACGATGCCGCCCTTGGCCGGCGCTGCGAGCATTGCCTGGCCGCTGGGCCGGGTCATGCCTTCGAGCGCGGCGGCCACCATGTCGTTGCGGGCCGATGCCACGGCGTTGGGGTGTATGGCCGATATTGGTTCGCGGTCGCCGCCTGAGCCGGTAAGCACCGACACGTGGCCGGCGGGATACAGGTTCAGGGTCTTGGCGAAGGGATCGAAGAGCTGCTCAAAGTTATCCAGGAGCCAGGCCCTCCGGGCCTCGGGGCCTGCGCTCTTCATGGTGGCCAGCGTTACCTCGAGCTGGTCGAGCTCTGCGCGGGCGGCCGACTGCCAGCCGGCCAGCTCGGTCTTTGCCGACAGTATGAGCTTGTCTCGCTCGGCCGCCGACGGGGTGATCACCTCGGCCCTGAAGCGGTTCTTGAGCATGTCTATATTCTGCTTCTCCGCCTCGAGCTCCGCCTTTATGCCCGCTACGCGGGCGCGGGCGTTGGCGCTTTCCTGCTCCACGCCTACCTTGCGGCGCTGCTCCTCCTGGGCGAGCCGCACGCGGACGTCGGCCTTGAGCCTGTCGAGCTCGTTCTTCAGGTTTTTCACCTCGGTCTCGGCGCGGCGCGCCTCGGCCTGCTCGGCGCTGGCGGCGCGGGCCTCGGCCTGGGCCTGGCGGGCCTTGGTTTCGGCATTGGCCGACTGGATGCGCTTGAGCAGGGCCATGTAGAGGTCCGGCTCCTCGACGCCCGGCAGGCGGTGGTCGTCCACGTCCGCTATGTTCATCGTGGTTATCTCAAGGCCAATGTTCTCAAGGTCGTGCTTGCACACGTTGATCATCTTGGCCACGAGTATGTCCTTGTCCTTCATGACCTGCTCGGGCGTCATGCTGGCAATGGAGTCGCGCAGATGGCCCTCTATGATGTCCCCGGCTATGCGGGAGAGGTTCTGCCTGTCGGTGGCTATGTCCAGGATGCGGGTTACCGCGTGGGAGCGGCCCGCCTCGTTGCTGGCTATGGCGAAGGACACGGTGGCCTTTACGTTAAGGGGCACGATGCCAGCCGCTATGGCGGAGTCCACCACGACCTCTATGGTCATGGGAGTAAGGTCGAATTTATTAAAGCGCTGCAGGAGCGGTATGATGAAGGCCCGGCCGCCCGAGAGCGTGCGGAAGCCTTTGGCGCCGCCTGAGCCGCTTACCACGCCCAATTCGTTGCCGCCGACTATTTTCATGTTGGTGAGCAGCTGGACGATTATGGTTATGGCCACGAGGCTGCCGAGTACGGCTATAAACGCTATCATTTGGACGCTCCTTTGGCGGGCGCCGCGGCGCTGGCAGGCATGGCGAGGGCGCGCACGTCCACGCCGAAGGCCTCCGCGAAGGTCTTAAGGAAATCGGCGAAGGCGCGGGGTCCGCGGTTCACGGCGCCGGCGAAGCCTTCCTCGTCGTTCATGACGACGAGATTGTCCACCGCGTTGCCCTCGGTGGCCTCGCGGTAGGCGGCGAAGAGAGCGGGCAGCTTCTGCTGAAGGAAGAGCACGCTGGATGCGTCGTCGCCATAGCGCGCCAGCAGGCCCGCCTTGGTCTTGAGTATCTCGTTGCGCGCGCCTTGGCGTATGGATACCGCTTCGCGGTCGCCTTCGGCCACCGTGCGCGCCGCTTCTTCCTGCGCCTCGGCTTGGATGGTTACCTCCGACTGGTTGTGCAGGAGCCGCAGATTGATGAGCTGGGACTGCACGGCCGACTCGCCGGCGTTGCGGGCCTCGGCTATGGCCTGGTCCGCCTTGAGCTTGGATTCCTCCACGAGGCCCGCCGATTCGCGCCGGTACACCTCGAGGGTCTCGCGCGCGGCTATGATGGCCTCGTCGGCCTGGCTCCGGGATACTTCTATGCGCTTGCGCGCGTCGCTTTCCGCCTGGTCCGCTATGGCCCGCAGCCGGGATTCTTCAATCTCGACTTGGCGGCGCTTCTCAGCCAGGGTTTTCTGCGCCAGGTTGGCTATGTAGTTGGAGGTGTCCCATATCTTCTGCAGCGAAACGGACACTACCTTCATGCCGAAGGAGCGGAGGTCCGAGTTTATATCCTCGAGGAGTTCGCCGCGGAACTGCGCCCGCTCGCCCACCTCGGACTGGCCCTCGTCGTTGCCCACGTCCTCCATGCCTATGGCCTGAAGCGGCGTTGCTTTATTAAGCGCTCCGCGGAAGTTGCCTATGAGGGTCTGCTGCACCTGGTCGTGGATCTGCTTGAGGTCTTTGCCCATGAGGCGCTCCACGGCGCTGTAGAGCATGGCCTCGTCGTCGTCGTCGATGCATACGCAGGCCGTGGCGTCGGCTCCCACCGTTATGCCGTTGGCGCTGTTCACGCCCTCAACCCGCACGTTTATGGGAAACACGCCCAGGTCTAGGGTAGCCACCGCCTGGAAGTAGGGTATGACGAAGCTTCGGCCGCGATCCACCGTAAAGCCGAAGCTGCGGCCATGGCGTTTCGCCTTGCGTCCCGTAACAACCAGTATGCGGTCTGGCGACGCAACCTTTATGGTAGCCTTTAAGAGGCCTATAAGGGCCACGAAGGCTACGATTCCGAGCCCGCCGTAGAGTAGCCCGGCTACGCTCGAGAATACTTGCTCTAAGAGTTCCATCGTTTATTTTCCTCCATGAATTCTATGATTCAAGCCTCTGTGCGCTATTCAACCCAATAACAGTCGTCGTCCCAGTCCACGATACGCGCTTCGGCGCCTTTGGGCAGGGCTTTTCCCGCGTCCTTGCAGCGCACGAAGAGTTCGTTGTCCCTGCCGTAGCGCCGCACGATGGCCTTGCCCATGGCTCCCGGGCTTACGGGCACGCTTATGCGCGCGCTATCCATGAGGTATTCTTCCGGCTTTATGGACGAATCCAGGTCTTTGCGTATGAAGGCGCGGAGTGATTTAGCCAATACGGCTATAAAGAGCCCGGCGCCCGCGCTCCAGGCCAGGCTTTCGGCGGGCGCTACGCCGGTAAGTACGGCAAAGAGGCCGGTAGGACCCGCGCCTAAGGAAAAATACACGCCGCTACGGAGCGTGCCTATCGTTTTTGCCACGAGGCGGGTTCCCGCGCTTGCCGCCGCCACGTACGAACCCCGGTCGCCGTGGGCGTGGCCGCTTTCGGCCGTGTGCGCCGCGTCCTGGCCTTCAGTCGCGTCCGCGTCATGCGGGCTATGATCGCCGCTTCCGCCGTCAATGCCGGAGTCGGCTTCTCCTCCTGAATCCCCGTCATGGCCGCTTGCGTCGCTATCCGCGCTATCGTCGCCCGAGTCGCTTGGCGCATCGGCTCCGCCCGCGTCCTCGCCGCTGGGGCTAGCCTGATCGAAGACGCCAAAGAGGTCGACTATGGTGACGCCTAGGCCGAATACCGCGAGCGCCGAATAAAGGACAAGCAAGCTTTGCATAATGGCTCATTATGAACGCTCCGGCGGCGGAAGGCAAGCGGCGCTTTTTTTCTAGATTAGCTGCGCGTATATGCCAGCATAGCCAAGAGCGAGGCGGCCGGCTGGGGCTCGAGCGGTTCGGCTAAGGCGCTCTGGCCGTCTTGGGCGTAGGCGTCCCGTAAAAGCGCTATGAATTCAGGCCGCGGCGCGATACGCGCTCCGAGCCTGAGTTTATACTCAAGGGGCATGCCCAGGTCCCAGAGGCTAAGCCCATGCTGCGTGAGCAGGGCCGAAAGGGCGTAGAGCTGCACCGTGCCCGCGCCTGAGCGCAGGGTGTAGCCTGAGAGGCTCGCGTAGGCGGAGCCTATAAGGTAGCCTATTTCACCGGCTACGAGCTCTCCGTCGGCATAGAGTTCCGCCGAGATCATTTTCATGCGCCTGGCCGGGCGTTCGCGGGCCAGCGCGCTGAATACGGCGCAAAGCTCGGCGGACAGCCAATCGTCGCCGTGCGCCGCCACGCAGCCTGCGAGCGTAGCGGCAAAATCCCTATTGAGGCCTAGGCTGTAGCACTTGGCGTCGCGGAAGGCGCTCTTTGTGGGACGCAGCGAAGAAGGCTGGGCCAGGCAACGCTGGGTATGCAACTTGGCGGCGAGGAAAACAGGCGCGGAAGCTTCCTGGGCTAGGCGCGTCGACATCGGCATGAAGCCTGCCAAGCTAGCCTGTTCCACGCTGTCGCAATCGAGTTCGCTGTCAAAGAGGAATTCGCCGGGGTAGTCGGCGCTGAGGAGTATCCCGGCTAGCCGGCTATAGTCCAGCGTGGAGCCGAGAGCCTGGCCATATTCCGTATATATCATACCCCGTCCTTCATGCCGTCTAGCGCCGCTTCTTGACCCGATATAGAAGGAAGCCTATAGTCGAATGACTCAAGGAGGCTTCCATGAAACGAGTATTAATAGCGGCTATAGCAGCCCTGGCACTGTTCACTATCGCATCCTGCGCTCCGCAGGGCAAGGCCGAGGCCGCGCCCCCCACGGACATAAGCGTGCGCCTGCTAACCGATGCCACCGGCATAGACGACAAGTCCTTTAACGCGGCAGGCTGGCGCGGCATACTGTCCTACTACGGCGACAGCTGGGAAAACCAGTCCAAGAAGGGCAAGTATTACGACTGGGTAACCGCCCAGACCCAGGATCTGTACATACCGAACCTGAAGCAGGCATCCGACGAGAAGTACGACCTCATCATAGTCACCGGTTTTACCTGGGCTGACGCGCTCGGCGACGTGGCCAAGCTCTATCCCAACCAGAAATACCTGATCGTAGACGTGGACTGGCTCGATGGCCCCAACGTAATGCAGGCTACCTACGCCGAGCACGAAGGCTCTTATCTCGTGGGCGTGGCGGCTGCCCTTAAGGCCCAGGCCGACGGCATACAGAACCCCAAGTTCGGCTTCATAGGCGGCGTGCCCGGTCCGGTTATCACCAAATTCGAGATGGGCTGGGTACAGGGCATACTGAGCGTGCTTCCCAAGGCGCAGATCGTCGACTACTACGCCAACGACTGGGGCAAGCCCGATCTGGCTAAGGCCCAGGCTAAGAACTGGTACGATTCAGGCGTGTACGCCATATTCAGCGCCGCGGGCGGCACCGGCAACGGCACCATAGCCCAGGCCAAGGAATATCGCCTCAGGGGCAGGGACGTATGGGCGGTAGGCGTGGATAGCGACCAGTACGAGGACGGCATATACGCCGACAAGCTGTCCGCGGTGCTCACCTCCATGATCAAGCGCGTGGAATCCTCCACCGAATATGCCCTCAAGGCCGTAAAGAACGGCAGCTTCAAGGGCGAGGTCGTTACCTTCGACACCGCCTCAAACGGCGTGGGCTTCTCAGACAAGAACCCTGCCCTGAGCGCCGAAATCGTGGCTAAGGTGAACCAGGCGCGCCAGGACATTATCGACAAGAAGATCACGGTAGTGCCCGGCTACGCCGAGGCCCTGGCCAAGGGCCTCGTGCCCGCCAACCTGCAGGCCAGCGACAAGTAAAAAGCCGCCCTTAGGGAAGCTTTACGGGTCTTAGGATCTGGAAATTGCCTTAAAAAATCGGCCCCCGACCGCTCTACCCGCGGCCGGGGGCCGTGCTATACTACGGCCAATGGAAACGTACGCCGTCGACATGATCGACATAAGCAAGGCCTTCCCCGGCATACTGGCAAACGATAAGGTGCGCCTGTCTGTGCGCAGCGGTGAAGTGCATGCCGTTCTCGGCGAGAACGGCGCGGGCAAGAGCACCCTTATGAGCGTGCTCTATGGGCTCTATGAGGCCGATTCAGGCACCATACGCATACGGGGCGCTGACGTAACGATACGGAACCCGAACGACGCGGTGGCGCAGGGCATAGGCATGGTATTCCAGCACTTTAAGCTGGTGCATGATTATACGGTGGCCCAGAACATAATCCTGGGCATGGAGCCGCGCACCCGCTTTGGGCACATAGACCTTAAAAGCGCTGAACGGCGCGTTACCGAGCTTTCGTCCCGTTATGGGCTCATCGTGGACCCTAAGGCGCGCATAGAAGACCTGGGCGTAGGCGCGCAGCAGCGCGTGGAAATACTGAAGACCCTCTACCGCGAGGCCGACATACTCATTTTAGACGAACCGAGCGCCGTGCTTACGCCGCAGGAGGTTGACGAGCTCATGGCCGTCATACGCCGCCTCAAGGCCGAGGGTAAGACGGTTATCCTTATCACCCACAAGCTGCGCGAGATAAAGGCGGTAGCCGACCGCTGCACGGTGCTGCGCCGCGGCAAGACCGTTGCTACCGTCGACGTAGCCTCTACCGGCGAGGACGAGCTTGCAGCTCTTATGGTAGGGCGCGCGGTCAATTTTACCGTGGACAAGAAGCCGGGGACTCCCGGTAAGCCCGTGCTCGAGATACGCGGCCTTACCGTTAAGGGTTCGCGCGGCCACGAGGCCGTTAAGGACCTTAGCCTAAGCGTATGCGCGGGCGAGATCGTGGGTCTGGCGGGCGTGGACGGCAACGGCCAGTCAGAATTGGTGCGGGCCTTGGCCGGCATAGACAAACCGAGCGCCGGCTCTGTCTTCTTAAACGGGAGCGATATTACCAGGACCAGCGTACGGGAACGTACCGAGCTGGGCCTGGCGCACGTGCCCGAGGATAGGCATAAGCACGGCCTGGTGCTGGGCATGCGCCTGGACGAGAACCTTGCGCTTAAGACCTTTTACAAGGCGCCCCTGTCTAAGAAAAGCGGCGCCCTGGACTTTAAGGCCATAGCGGCCAAGGCCGAGCGCCTTATTAAACAATTCGACCTGCGCGCGGGCAAAGGCCCGGCGAGCAAGGCCGAGGACCTGTCGGGCGGCAACCAGCAGAAGGCCATCATAGCCCGCGAGCTGGACTTATCCCCCGACCTGCTCATCGTGTCCCAGCCAACGCGGGGCCTGGACGTAGGCGCCATTGAATATATACACAGGCGCATAGTCGCCGAGCGCGATAAGGGCAGGGCGGTGCTTTTAGTGTCGTTCGAGCTGGACGAGGTCATGGCGCTCTGCGACCGCATAGCGGCCATATCGCGCGGCGCCATCATAGGCGAGCTGCAGGGCGACGAGGCCGACGAGCGCCTCGTAGGCGCCATGATGGCGGGCATGAAGGGCGAAGACTATAAAAAGGCCGCGGCAGCCGGCAAGGAGGCCCGCCGTGGCTGAGAAGGGACTTAAGGACTACAAGGCGCCTAAAAAGCTGGACGCCTATAGGCTGCTCGAGGTATTTACCGCCTCCGACGGGCGCATGAGCATCCTGGTCGTGCTCTTAGGCTTCCTGGCGGGCACCATAATAGTGCTGGCCGTGGGCAGGAATCCGGGCAACATGTTCGCGGCTCTTATGCAGGCCATGACGGGCTGGGACCTTACCCGCGGCGTGTGGAATATACGCTACGTGGGCGAATGGCTGGCCCTGTCCACGCCGCTCATACTGACCGGCCTGTCTATGGGCTTCGCGGCCCGCGCGGGCCTGTTCAATATAGGCGCAGAGGGCCAGTACATCGTGGGGCTTACCATAGCCCAGTTCGGCGCGCTGTACCTGCCGCAGATACCGGTGCTGCATGTCGTGCTCTGCGTGCTGCTCGCGGCTATGGGCGCGGCTATTTGGGGCGGCATAGTGGGCTGGCTCAAGGCGCGCTTCAACGCAAGCGAGGTGGTGGCCACCATCATGCTCAACTACGTGGCGTTCTACCTGTCCCGCTGGGTTACCATGGCCATACCCGGCGCGAATACCTATAAGACGCCGAACCTGCCGCAGAGCGCCCAGCTTGACGCGGGCTTCCTTCAGCTCTTTACGAACGGCTCTAACCTGAATTATGGTTTCTTCATAGCTTTACTCTCGGTGCTCGCCTACTGGTGGATCATGGAGCGCACGCGCCTTGGCTTCTCGCTGCGCGCCACGGGCCTGAATAGGGACGCGGCGCAGGCATCCGGCATTAACGCGAATAGAAGCGCCGTCGTCTCTATGGCCGTGGCCGGGGCGTTTGCCGGTTTGGCCGGCGCCGTCGTGGCGCTGGGTTCCTTCAACTTTGGCAGGGTATTGTCCGGCCTGGACAATTACGGCTTTAGCGGCATAGCGGTAGCCCTGGTAGGCAATTCCACGGGCATGGGCATAGGGCTGTCGGGGCTGCTCTTCGGGCTTTTGGCCAGCGGCCAGCCTCTTATGCAGTCCCGGGGCATACCCAAGGAAATTACCCTTATCATATCCGGCCTGGTGGTCGTATTCGTATCATTGCGCGCGGGAGTCAGGATGTTCATAGCCTGGAGACGTAGATTGTCCGTGGCGGCTGCGGAGGCACTCGATGCGTGACCTCATCCTTATAGCGCCTTCGGTATTGATGATGGCGGCGCCCATACTTATTGCCGCCATGGGCGGCCTCGTGTCGGAACGCTCCGGCGTATCCAATATCGCCTTAGAGGGACTCATGGGCATAGGGGCCTTTACCGCGGCAAGCGCGCACTATTTCATGGAAGCGCCTTTAGGCTCAGGCTCTGTGTGGCTGGCCCTGCTCTTCGCCGCCATCGCGGGAATGGCCGTATCTCTTATCCACGCCTTCGCCTCGGTAAGCCTGGGCGCTGACCAGGTAATATCGGGCACGGGCATTAACCTTCTGTCCATAGGCGTGCCTGTGTTCCTGGCTCAGATTATATTCCGCATGGAGCGCACCCAGCCCTTCCGCATAGGCATGATGCCAGGCATAGGCGGCGTCTATCCCACGGCATACATAGCCCTGGCGGTAGTGCTGGGCACCTGGTATGTGCTGTATAAGAGGCCCTTCGGCCTGCGCCTGCGAGCCTGCGGCGAGCATCCGCAGGCGGCGGCGGGCGCGGGCATAAACGTGGCGCGCATGCGCTACATAGCGGTCATGGCTTCAGGGGCGCTCTCCGGTCTTGCGGGCGCCTGCCTCGTTCTTACCCAGACCATACAGTATACCCAGAACACCATAAACGGCGCGGGCTTCATAGCGCTGGCGGCCGTAAGTTTCGGCCGCTGGTCGCCTAAAGGCGTTACCGCCGCCTCGCTGCTCTTCGGCACCGCGGTTGCCCTGGCCATCTATATGGTAAACGTGGAGTCTTTGCGCGTATTGCCTCCGGAATTTTTCAGCGTTCTGCCCTACCTTATCACCCTGGCTACCCTGGTAGCGTTCTCAGGCAAGGACTGGGCTCCCAAGGCCATAGGCAAGCCCTTTGACAAGGGCAGGAGCTAGGCTATGGAGTATATGGACGCCCTTGAAGCGCGCTGGGCCTGCAAGCTCTACGACAGCTCGAAGCCGCTGTCGGAAGAGGACGAGTACGCGATCATAGAGGCCGCGCGGCTTGCTCCGAGCTCGTTCGGGCTCGAACCCTGGCGTTTTCTGGCCGTTCGGGACGATAGCCTGCGCTTTAAGCTCTTTGGCGCCTGCTTCCTGCAGGACAGCGTGCGCACGGCCCCTCTCGTGGTTATAAGCCTGGTGCGGGCGGCGCGCTTTTACGCCCCCGACTCCGACTTCATTAAGGCCCGCTCGGCCCGCTTCCCCGGCGGCTATCCGGTGTTCCTTGAGGATTATCGCGGCTACTACGCCTACTTGAACCAAAACGGCCTCCTGGAACACTGGGCGCGGGCGCAAAGCTATATAGCCTGCGCGAATATGATGAACGCGGCGACTGACCGGGGCCTTGCCAGCTGCGCCATAGAGGGCTATGACGAGGCCCAGGTGCTTGCCATTGTGGCGGAAGCCGTGGCCGGCTTCGATCCCGCCGACTGGCGCGTGGGCCTGCTCTGCAGCGTAGGCGTTCCGGGCGAGCCCCGCAGGGAGCGCGTACGCGCGAGCCTTGAGGAATTGCTCACAAGGCTTTAGTCTTAAGCGTAATGGAGGAAGCATGGAAATCCTGCAATCGTATCTCGGTGAGAGGATTATCGTAGCCGTCGGCGATATATGCGATTTCCAAGGCGATGCCATAGTCAACGCGGCGAATTCTTCGCTTGCCGGCGGCGGCGGCGTGGATGGCGCTATACACCGGGCCGCGGGCGCGCAGCTTATTGAGGAGTGCAAGGCTCTGCGCCAGACGAGCCTGCCCGACGGCTTGCCTGCCGGCAAGGCCGTGCTTACCGGCGCGGGCAAGCTTCCGCTCAAGGGTATCATCCACGCGGTGGGCCCAATTTGGCGCGACGGCAATGCCGACGAAGCGCGGCTCCTAGCCTCTGCCTATCGCTCAAGCATGGCCATAGCCGCGAAGCAGGGCTGGGACTCGCTCGCCATTCCGGCCATATCCACCGGAGTATACGGCTACCCGAAAAACGAGGCCGCGGAAATAGCGCTCAGCGCGGTTCTGGACTTCCTTAAGCAAAACGAGTGTCCCCAGCGGCTGTGGCTGGTGTTCTTCAATCAAAACGACGCTCGCTTCCTTATTTCGCAGGCTGATCGCTTAGGCGCTTAGCATGCCCGGGAATACGCGCGCCGGTAAAGCCGGCCAGGCGGCCATCGTACTGTCGCCACGGGATGCGGCGCGCATAGCCTATGCAGCGTCGTTTGGGCTTGATGGGGGCGGCGAGGGGGGCGAAGCGCCGGCTCAAGCGGCGGCAGCCCTATCCAGGCTCGGCTATGTGCAGATAGACACCATATCCGTCGTGGAACGGGCCCATCACCATGTGCTATGGAACCGCGTAGCCTCGTATAGCCCGCCGGTACTCGACGAACTTCAGGGCGAGAATCGGCTCGCCTTCGAATATTGGGCGCATGCGGCTGCCTACCTGCCCATGGAGGACTATCGCTATTGCCTGCCCCGCATGCGGCGCATAGAGGGCGAAGGGCATGAGTGGTTTCCCCATGACGCGCGCATGGTGGACTGGGTGCTTAAGCGCATCGAGGCTGAGGGGCCGCTCCGCTCGCAGGACTTTGAGAGCGAGGGGGCGCGCGGGCCCTGGTGGGACTGGAAGCCGGCCAAGGCCGCCCTGGAATTCCTTTTCCAGTCGGGACGCCTCATGGTGCGTGCCCGTCCCGGCTTTCAAAAGCTCTACGACCTCCGCGAGCGCGTGTTGCCGGCCTCTGTCGATACAAGCTTTCCTACTGACGAGGATATGGCGGACTGGTATGTGCGCTGCGCCAGGTCGGCTCAGGGCATTTTTAGCGTGCGCGACCTGGCTTATAACCGCAAGGACGGCAAAGTGCTTCTGTCCGCCGCGCTCGAACGGGCCGGCGAAGCGGGCTCGCTTCTGCCGGCGCGCGTACTATCCGGGCAAGGGCTCGCCGAAGGCGTGGGCGCCAACGACGAAGGCTATTGGGTGGACCCCGTCGCGTACGCGACGCTGGGGGACAGCCCAGGCGCCCGTCCTATCCGCATCTTGTCTCCCTTTGACAACTTCATAATAGACCGTAAGCGCTCGCTGCGCTTGCTTGGCCACGACTATACCCTGGAATGCTATGTGCCCGCCGCTAAGCGGCGCTTCGGCTATTTTTCCCTTCCGATATTCCTGTACGAACGGCCTGTGGGCCTCGTAGACTGTAAGGCTGATAGAAAAGCAGGCCGCCTTATCATAAAGCGCTGCGAACTTGGCGATGGCGGGGAGACGCGGGTCGTGAAAAGCCCGCGTTCCATACCCAAGGCATACAAGGGGGCTTTTTTGGACGAGCTTAAGGCTTTTGCGGCGTTTAACGCGTGCATGGAATGCGAGTGGCCGGCATGAAGGTAAAAATAGCCCTCTCTTCGCTTCGCATAGCGAGTTTCTATGCCCTCTTATCGATGCTGTGGATAATATTGTCCGACAGGATACTCGGCTGGATAGCCAAAGACTATTACCAACTTGAACTGTTCCAGACGATTAAGGGCCTGTTCTTCGTCGCCGCTACCTCGCTCCTACTCTACTTTTTTTCCAGAAAGCAGATGAGCACGCTCTTCTTAGTGCAAAGCGCGAGTGAGCGCGAGGCTCTGGCCTCGCTCAAGGAAAAAGAGCTGCTGCTGCGAGAAATCCATCATAGGGTAAAGAATAATCTGCAAATAATCGTTAGTCTGATGTCTCTCAATGCCGAACAAGACGGGCTTGAAGACCTGAAGAGCAAAATCCGCTCTATGGCCTTGGTGCACGAGCTCCTGTACTCGTCGGAGGGTTTGTCGACCCTGCGGGCGGATGAATTCGCCGGCCGCCTCGCCACGGTTTTGCTCGAATCCTATGGCGAGTACGGGGTGACTATTAGCGGGCAGGGCGAGCTTTTTTACATAAAGGTAGAAAAAGCCGTGCCCATAGGCATATTCGTCAGCGAGGCCTGCGCGAACGCGGTCAAGCACGCCAGGCAGTCGCCTAACGAGCCGCTTTCAATACGCATAAGCATGCGGCTTGAGGACGCTAAGGTAACGGTCGAGGTACGCGACGACGGCAAGGGGCTGGGCGCGGCCGATAGATCTAGCCTCGGCTTGGGCACGACGCTTATGGCGGCGGTAGCCGAACAGGCAGGCGGCACGCTGCAGAGGCGGGACGAGGGCGGCGCGGTCGTATGGTTCTGCTATCCGGCGGACTGAAGGCTTATCGCCTTATATCCCAACTTGATACGATAGCAAGCGTCTGTTCCCGGGCCTTTGTAAGCGCGCTCTCCGCATAGGGCGCGGGCTCGCCTACCAGTCCGTCCACTATCGTGGACAGCGCCGCTTGCGCCGCGGATAAAGCGGCCGCGTTTTCGTCGGCCTTGGCGGGCGAGCGGCGCAGGGCCCGATTGGCCTCAAGCCGCTCCCGCCAGTAGCGCTCGCCGTCTTCCGTATCCGGCCCATGGTAGTCGTACGCCGTCCACAGAGGCTTAAAGCTTCCATCGAAGAGTATAGGCTTGAATACATTAGCGCAGGGATAGGCCGCGCCGGTGAACCAGGCTACGAAGCGATTTTCGCCCTGCTTGCGCTCGATGAGCATAGAGGACGTGCTCGGCTTCGCCCCCAATAGGCTCTCATGCCGGCAAATATTCCGCGGCCGACTCGGGCTTTCGGGGTCATGGGCCGCGTGAACGCGGAGCAGGGCGAAGGCCGCCTGCCTGCCCCCCGATTCCGCGGCGGCCCCGAGCAGGCTGCCAAGGGCGCGCCTGTTCGCGGCGCCAGAGCCAAGGCGAGCCATGAGTCTGTCCTCAGCATAGATTTTCCAGGATTCCTTGTCGGCTACCCTGCCCGCGTCTGCCTCGTCGAGGCAGGCCATGCGCTCGTTCACGAGGGCAATGGATTTTCTCGTCACGGCGTCTACGCGCTTATAGTCTATATCCATGGTATAGGAATTGGAGAAGGCCGCGCCCTCGTCTAAGGCTTTCCATGCCCAGCGCCTGGCGGCGGTCTCCACGAGATATGCGCCGTCGAATCCGCTTACGATATAGGAAGCGCTGGCTGACCTGCCGCCCGGCCCCCGCCCTGAGCCCGCCTGGCCGTAGCGTTCGGTTAAGGCTATAAGCATATCCTTGGCCGCCTCGGCGCTCGATGCGCCCATAAGCGCAGCCTGGACGTAGTCCGCGCCGCGGGGACTTTCCGCCTCCACCTTGAATTTTGAGAAAGGCGCTTCCATAGCCAGGGCCACGCCCCGCTCATTCACGCCCATTTCGCTGCCTGCGGCGCCGCTTAAGGAGGAGCAGATATAGGCGTAGCCGGCGTCCGGCAGAGCCAGCTCATGCCCGCCTATATGGATGGCGTCCGCGGGGAGGCGCTGCGGCAGTATTTTTACGGCCTGCGGCAGGCGTATATCCTGGTTGGAGTTCTTGCCGAAAAAACTTTGGCCTTGTAAGGGCAGATAAAAGGACGCTCCCATAGTGTGCTCCATTCGCGCATGAATAGAAGTAATGTCGTAGCATTAGTATCGTTATTAAGGCTTACGCTAGCAAGTATGGCCCATAAGGTTTACAGTGCTACTATGGCCAGTAAAAAGATTCGGAACAAGCGAATCGATATCAGGATAGCACACGCTCTCGCCGCCGTGCTCGTCGCGTTGGGTTTTTTTCAGGCGGCCGTATCGAGCCTTGCCGCTTTTCATGAGTATAAGGATATTGAGCTTCGCTTGAGCGAGGACGATTTTATGCGCGCGCGCGCGGCCCTGGCTAACGAAGAGCACGAGCTTCTTTCGGTAGCGAGGGAATTCGCCGCTTGGGACGACGCGCGGCTCTTCGTTCAAGGCGGCTATCCGGATTTCATCCACGAAGTCTTTACCGATCGCTGGTTCGAGGAAGCGCGCATGGACTTGGTAGCCATAGCCGGTCTGGACGCGCGCGTGATTTGGGGCAGCGCGACGAGGGCTTCCAACGCAGGCATAGCCGGAGCGTATATAGAGCCGCTTGTCGACCTTTCTCCGGACTCGCCCCTCGTCGCCTACGACCGCGGCTTAGGCAGTATCATAGTCGTGGCCGCGTATCCTATAACGAGCACTGATTTTTCCGCCCCCGCCATTGGCTGGGTGGTGATGGCGCGGGCGCTCGACGGCGCCTACGTCGAGCGCTTCTATAGTCGGACCGGCCTTAACTTAAGCCTGTCGCTCGAGCCGCGGGAGCCTGAAAAGGGCGAGCCGAAAAGCCTGGGCGATAAAGGACTTGGAATCAGCTACTCTGACGAGGGTAAGCGGCGATTCCTCTTTCTACCGGTACAGAATAGGGCCGGCGAAGGTATAGGCACGCTCCTTCTATCGCGGGAGCGCAGACTCGATCCTTTGCTGTCGGCATCTGTTGTAAGGCTATCCGCCCTGAGCGTACTTTCCGCGCTGATCGCCGTACTTATCCTGCACCGGGTAATAGGCCGCCTTGCGGCACGCCCCTTGGAAAAAATCTCGGCCTACCTAGAGGATTATGAACGTGACGAGGGTGCCCGTGCGCCTCTGGCCATGGGGAAGTCCTCTTTACGGCACGATGAGATAGGACGATTGGCCGACCATATCGATGCCCTGCTATCTATGCAAGAACGCCGGCGGACGGAACTTCAGGGCGCTAACGCGGAGCTTGAACGATTGGCTTCTATAGACCCGCTCACCGGCCTGGCGAACCGGCGGCGCTTCAACGACCATGTGCGGAACGAATTGCGTCGCCTTGCCCGCATGCAGCGCCGGAGCGAGCAGATCTACGCCACGTCGGTATTGCTCGGCGATATAGACTATTTTAAGGCCTTCAACGACCGCTACGGACATCAGGCGGGCGATGCGAGCCTGCGGGCCGTCGCAGAAGTGATAACGGGCGAACTTCATAGGCCGGGCGATCTGGCCTGCCGCTATGGAGGCGAGGAGTTTCTCGTCGTGCTGCCGGGCACGGACGCCGAAGGGGCTCTGGTCGTAGCCGAGCGCATACGCCTTGGTATCATGAGCTTGGCCATACCGCATGAGGATTCCGCGGCCGCTTCCGTGCTGACGCTCAGTATAGGCGTTGCCGAGGCTAGGGAGCTTGACCATGATACTGATGTGCTTGAGGCGGTGGGGAGGGCGGATAAGGCCCTCTACCGGGCAAAAAACGAAGCGCGTAATTGCGTACGCCTGTGGAGCGCCTGATTATGCAAAAGTCCTTTTATGTAGAAACGGTATATTGATTTTTCCTACATTTTAGTAGCATTCTTTCTGCATGCCAGAAACGCAGCGCGAGCTAGACGAGCTTTATATACTTTTCGATATAGCCCGCACCCTTGATACCCATGTGGAGCTAAAAGAAGCCCTTGACCCGGTACTGGGTATACTTGAGCGGCGGGCAGGCCTGAGCAGGGGTATGGTCACTCTGCTTGACCGGTCGGCGGGGGTGCTCAAGATAGAGGAAGCCCACGGCCTAAGCATGGAAGAGAAGGAGCGGGGCCGGTATCGCCTCGGCGAGGGGCTCATAGGCCGGGTTTTCGAGTCCGGCCTGCCTATACGGGTACCCGACCTCGCTAAAGACGATCGCCTGCTCAACCGCAGCGGAGCCCGCGCTAGCGCCGATCTGGCTGGCGTGGCCTTTTATTGCCTTCCCATACGATCGGACTCCCAGGTGATAGGAACCTTGAGCGCCGAGCGCCGGTTGGTGGCGGACGCGGGCGAGGAGCAAATGTCCGCCGACCTAAGCATACTGGAGCGCGTAGCATCGCTCATAGCCGACTCGGCCAAGCTCCGTGAACTTATACTTGAGGACCAGCTTAGGGCGCGGGCGGCCGTCACGGCCTGCGGCGACGAGGCCTACGTCGGAGGCGCGCGGCTTCCGGAGGCGGAAATACAATCCGGCACTATCGTGGGCACGAGCGCGGCCATGCGGGCCGTCTATGATATGGTCACGCAGGTAGCGCCAAGCGACGCTACGGTGCTTATAAACGGGGAGAGCGGCACGGGCAAGGAATTGGTAGCCATGGAGCTCCATGCGCTCTCGCGCCGCTCCTTGGGGCCGCTCATCAAGGTAAACTGCTCGGCACTGCCTGAATCTATCATAGAGAGCGAGCTGTTCGGCCACGAGAAAGGCTCCTTTACCGGGGCCCAGGCTCAGCGTAAGGGGCGGTTTGAGCTAGCCGACGGCGGCACCCTGTTCCTAGACGAGATAGGGGAGCTGTCGCCCGCCATACAGGTTAAGCTGTTGCGCGTCATACAGGAGCGCGAGATCGAGCGTATGGGCGGCAGCCACACTATCAAGGTGGACGTGCGCGTTATAGCGGCCACGAACCGCAAGCTTGAGGATGAGATAGCGGCTGGCCGCTTCCGCGAGGACCTCTATTACCGCTTGAACGTGTTTCCCATACGGGTGCCTCCCCTGCGCGAGCGCAAGAGCGATATAGTCCTGCTTGCGGACCATTTTACCGAAAAGTATGCTCGAATGAACAATAAGCCTATCAAGCGTATATCCAGTCCGGCGCTCGACCTGCTCATGAGCTATCACTGGCCGGGCAACGTTCGCGAGCTGGAAAATTGTATCGAGCGGGCTGTTATTTTGTCGGCCGACATGGTCATACACTCATACCATCTGCCCCCGAGCCTCCAGTCGGCTATGTCCACGGATACCGCCCCTACCACTACCCTCGACGCCGCCTTATCGCGCCTTGAGAAGGAACTCATAGTAGAAGCCTTGAAAATTAGCGCGGGAAACATGGCCGCCGCGGCGCGGCGATTGGGCATTACTGAGCGGCAGATGGGCTTGCGCGTCCACCATTATGCCATTCCTTGGAAGCTGTATAGAGCTACGCAAATGTAGCTATTATTTTTATAGATACAAATTTGTAGTTTATGCTCGATCTGTTGCACTAGTGTTGCGTTTATTGATAGATACGAGAAATCGAACCTGTAAATAATACTTCTATGTATTGAATATATTTATTTAATACGAACATGTAGCTTTGTGTGTCTCGTCCGTTATTGGCATGAATCCTGCTTAAGCAAGGGCTAGTACCTTTTTAAGGAGGATTGTATCGTGCCACGGAAAACCATTTTTATGCTGCTTGCGCTGCTATTCGCGGGACTATGCGCCTATGCCGAGGAAGCCAGCGTTACGAAGCTTGTAGAAGCTATCGACATGCTCTGGCTCGTTATCGCGGCCGCCCTCGTGTTCTTCATGCAAGCCGGTTTCGCTCTTGTCGAAACCGGCCTTACCAGGGCTAAAAACGCGACGAACATCATCATGAAGAACCTCATGGACTTCTGCTTAGGCTCCATAGCCTTTTGGATGCTAGGCTGGGGCCTCATGTATGGAACCAGTATGCTCGGCGGCTTCGTCGGTTTTTCCGATTTTTTTCGCGGTACCATGGAAGATGTGAACTACTACCGCGATTGGTTCTTCCAGGCCGTCTTCGCGGCCACGGCCGCGACCATAGTATCGGGAGCCATGGCCGAGCGTACCCAGTTCAAGTCCTACTTGATTTATACGGTGTTTATATCGGCGCTTATCTATCCGGTGTCCGGCCATTGGATATGGGGCGGCGGCTGGCTCGCGGCTAGGGGCTTCCATGACTTTGCGGGCTCCACGGTCGTCCACTCGGTAGGAGGCTGGGCCGCCCTGGTGGGTGCTTTCGTGCTCGGTCCCCGTAAGGGCAAGTATGTGGGCAAGAACGGCTCGACCATAGTCAAGGCCATGCCCGGCCACAATATACCGCTGGCGGCCTTGGGCGTTTTTATACTGTGGTTCGGCTGGTATGGCTTTAACGCGGGCTCAACCCTCTCGGGCATGAGCGTGGACATAGCCCGCGTGGCCGTTACGACGACCTTGGCGGCCTCCGCCGGAGCCCTATCCGCCATGTTCGTTTCCTGGATTATGTTCAAGAAGCCCGACGCGTCCATGACCATGAACGGCGTGCTCGCGGGTCTCGTCGCCATTACCGCGCCATGTGCGGTAGTAAGCCCCGGCGCGGCATTGGCCATCGGGCTCATTGCGGGCGCCTTGGTCGTAGGCTCGGTAGAATTCATAGACAAGGCGCTTAAGATCGACGACCCGGTAGGCGCCGTATCCGTACACATGGTCAATGGCGTCTTCGGTACCCTCGCCGTGGGCATATGGGGCAATGTTGACGGCGTGGCCGTCGGGCTTCTGCATGGGGGAGGGCTGGCTCAGCTTGGCTTGCAGGTTCTCGGCGTAGCGGCGGTAGGAGCCTGGGCGGTATTCACGAGCCTGGCGCTCTTCCTGGCGATAAAGGCTGTTTTCGGCCTTCGGGTTTCCGCCAAGGATGAACTGCTAGGCCTGGACTTGAGCGAGCATAAGTCTGAGGCGTATTCGGGTTTCCAGATATTCAGCAATATGTAAGGAGGGATAACGATGAAACTGATCATCGCATATATACAGCCGCATAGGCTGAACGAGGTAAAGCAGGAACTCTACCGGGCGGAAGTCTTTAAAATATCGGTTACCAACGCTTTAGGCTGCGGGCAGCAGGAGGGTTATCATGAGAGTTATCGCGGTATCGATATAGAGGTGAGCCTCCTTAAGAAGGTTCGGCTCGAGATAGCGGTAAATGCCGATTTCGTTGAGCGGACGATCGAGGCCATCGTTAAAGGCGCGCGGTCGGGAGACATAGGCGACGGCAAGATATTCATCGTGCCGCTTGAGGACTGTATCAGGATACGCAGCGGAACCAGAGGAAGCGACGCCATCGGTTAATATCTTGTTCTAGGGCGAGCCCAATGGGTTCGCCCTACATTTTTGTATGAATTTAAGCCTGTATCATACATATTTGTAGCAATCTTCTTATGCATCGTAGCAGACGCTTTTCGTTCCCGTGTGATAAATGCAATTAAATATATATTATACAAGTAATTATATAATTAGTACTACTTCCTCGAAAAATGGCATGCTTATTGCTTTATTGAGTTGCATACGATACTCGCCACAAGGAGCTAGCATGCATACCATTGATTACTCGGAGACCGCCCTTACTGAGGTGTACGGTACGAACAGCTTTTCCAATTCAGTGATGAGGGAATGGCTGCCCAAGACGAGCTATAAAGAACTCCTTTTAGTCCAAGAGGGAGACAAGGAACTTGCGCTTGAACTGGCCGATGTCGTAGCGGGAGCCATGAAGGCCTGGGCCATCCAAAAGGGGGCTACCCATTTCACGCACTGGTTCCACCCGCTTACCGGGCTTACCGCCGAGAAACACGACGCGTTCATAGCCCCCACGGGCGACGGCAAGGTGCTCATGGAGTTCTCGGGCAAGGAACTCATAAAGGGCGAGCCTGACGCTTCCAGCTTTCCTTCGGGCGGCCTGCGCGCCACCTTCGAGGCACGCGGCTATACGGCCTGGGACGTGACGAGCCCCGCCTTCCTCAAGCAGGACGACACCGGCACGACCCTGTGCATACCGACCGCATTCTTCAGCTATTACGGCCAGGCTCTAGACAAGAAGGTGCCTCTGCTCAGATCCATGGACGCCCTTGGCAGGCAGGCTATACGAGTGCTCCGCGCCCTCGGCAACGAGAGCACGCGGCGCGTAATCACGACCGTAGGCCCCGAGCAGGAATACTTCCTTGTGGACAAGGCATACTTCGATGCCAGGCCCGATCTTATGCTGACCGGGCGCACCGTATTCGGCTCTATGCCCGCCAAGGGCCAGGAGATGGAGGACCATTACTTCGGCGCTATAAACACTAGGGTCGCAGCGTTCATGCGCGAACTAAATTACGATCTATGGAAGGTAGGCGTGGCCGCCAAGACCCAGCATAACGAGGTGGCGCCTAATCAGTTCGAGCTTGCGCCAATATTCGGCACGACGAACGTGGCCGTCGACCATAACCAGCTGGTTATGGAGACGATAAAGAAGGTGGCAAGGGCCCACGGCATGGAAGCCCTGCTCCACGAGAAACCCTTTGCCGGCGTAAACGGCTCGGGTAAGCACAACAATTGGTCCATGGCTACTGATGACGGCATAAACCTGCTCGAGCCGGGCGAGAATCCCGAGTCCAATGCCCGCTTCCTGCTCTTCATCACCGCCATCGTCGAGGCCGTCGACCGCTACTCCCTTTTGCTCCGCTCGTCTACGGCTATAGCCGGCAACGACCATCGCTTAGGGGCCAATGAGGCGCCACCGGCTATCATATCGGTGTTCTTCGGCGGCCCCCTCAGCGATATACTCGACAGCATAGCGGACGGCAAGGAACAATCCGCTAAAGGCGCTTACCATAAAATCGAGCTCGGGGTCACAACCCTGCCCAGCCTGCCCATCGATATATCCGACCGCAACCGCACGAGCCCCTTTGCCTTTACCGGCAACAAGTTCGAGTTCCGCATGGTCGGCTCCTCCCAGTCTATCGCAACGCCCAACACCTACCTCAACACCGCCGTCGCCCAGGTTCTGTCTGAATTCGCCGAGAAGCTCGAGAAGGCAAGCGACAAGAATGCCGCCATACAGGCCATCATAAAAGAGTCCTATGGCGCCCACAGAAAAGCCGTGTTTAACGGCAATGGCTATTCGGAGGAATGGGTAAAGGAAGCGGCGAGGCGTGGCCTTCCGAATATACGCTCGTCAGTGGACGCGCTGCCCGTACTGGTGCAGAAAGAGACCATAGAGCTCTTCGAGGCCCACAAGGTGCTTTCCAAGGCGGAATCGGAAAGCCGCTACCACATCTATCTGGAAAAATACTCAAAGCAGATAAATATTGAAGCCGGCGTCATGGTCGATATGTCCAAGCGCATGATATTCCCGGCCGCCGCCGCGTTCGCCGCCGCCCTTGCCCGCGACTCCGCCGCGTTGGCATCGATAGGCGCGGCCACGGCCGCGTTGGAAAAGCGCGCCAAGCGCGTGGCTGAGCTTGCGGGCGATATTTTCGATGAGACGGAAAAACTGGAGCGCGTGCTCTCCGAGGCGCAGGAGCTCTCGGACGTATTCATGCAGGCCAAGACCTACCGCGACAAGGTCTTTTCGCAGATGGGAGCGCTCCGCTCCAAGGTGGATGCGGCAGAGAAGCTCGTGGATAAAAAAAGCTGGCCTCTGCCCAGCTACGAGGAATTGCTGTTCAAGCTTTAAAGCCTAGCGAACGCCCGGGCTTGGGATAGGCTTATGGCCATAACCAGGTTCGGGCGTTTCCGTCTTCACAGCCTAGCGCCCTATCCTAGTAAGCGGAGTTGCCAGTGAACTACAGCTGCGGCCTACACGACCAAGCGTCCGAGAGGGACGCGTGCGGCATTGGACTCGTTGCCAGACTCGATGGCCTCTATGACCACGCCATAGTAAGCGACGGCTTGAGCGTACTAGAGAAGCTTGAGCATCGCGGCGCGGTGTCCGGCGATGGGCGCACCGGAGACGGGGCAGGCCTCCTGTGCCGCATACCCCATGAGTTTTTCGAGCGTGAATTGGGCTCCGCTCTGCCGACGGGCGGCATTAGGGCGGAAAGCGCTGAGGGTC
This sequence comes from Spirochaetaceae bacterium UBA5200, assembly GCA_002412825.1. Classification (GTDB taxonomy): domain Bacteria; phylum Spirochaetota; class Spirochaetia; order Treponematales; family UBA12059; genus UBA5200. The sequence goes on along the minus strand of DHVU01000013.1, from coordinate 66,012 downwards.
TGCCCTATGCCATAGGCATGTTTTTCCTGCCGCGATCTATAGAGGCGGGGCGCACCGCGACGAGCCTCGTCGAGTACATAGCGAGCCGTGAAGCCATGCCCGTGCTTGCGTGGCGTGACGTGCCTATCGTTCCTCAGGTGCTCGGCGCCCGCGGAGCCGCCAGCCTGCCACGCATAGCGCAGGCCGCTTTCGCCAAGCCCTCGGGCGTGGAGCGGGGCGTTGGCTTCGAGCGGGCGCTGTACACGCTCCGCAAGCGCATAGAGTCCGAGGCCAGGATAGCGGGTTTTTCTCTGGATGATTTTTCCATACCGTCGCTATCGTCCCGCACGATAGTGTACAAGGGCATGTTCGTCGCCGCCCAATTCGCTTCGTTTTATCCGGACTTAAGGCGGCCCGACTTTAAGAGCCCTTTCTCCATAGTGCACCAGCGTTATTCGACGAATACCTTTCCTTCCTGGCCGCTGGCGCAGCCGTTCAGGATGATAGCCCACAACGGCGAGATCAATACGCTTAAAAAAAACATAAACGCCATGCGGGCCAGGCAGGCTAGCCTGGCCTCGGATCATTTTAACGGGGACATAGCCAAGCTTTTTCCGGTAATACAGGCGGAGGGCTCCGACAGCGCCATGTTCGATAACGTGTTTGAGCTCCTTGTACAAGCGGGACGGACGCCTGAGCACGCCTTCATGATGATGGTTCCGGAGTCTCTGGGGCCTGAGGCCGACGATAGCCGCCGCGCCTTTCACGAGTATCATGGTGCGCTTATGGAGAGCTGGGACGGCCCTGCCGCCATGGTTTTCACGGATGGTCTGCGCCTTGGCGCGGCGTCCGACCGTAACGGACTCCGCCCCTTCCGTTACCTCCGTACGCGCGACGGCCGCTTTATTGGCGCGAGCGAGGCGGGAGCCTTGCTTATGGATGACGAAGCGGTCATCGAGAAGGGCAAACTGTCTCCTGGCAGAATGCTGGTCCTGGATTTAGGATCGGGAATATTTAAAGGCGATGACGAGGCCAAGGCCGAAGCGTTCGGCCGGCGCCCCTATCGAGCCTGGCTCGAAGCCAAGCGCTTAAGGCTAGAAGACTTTCCCGCGATCGAGGCTAAGCCCGCGCTTGAATCGGCGGCCGCTGTTGAAAGGCTCGAACGCTATTTCGGCTTTGACACCGCGGCCCGGCGCGCGCTTGAACCCATGTTGAAAACCGGCAAAGAAGGCATAGCCGGTATGGGCAGCCGCAAACAGCTTGCTGCTCTTTCGAGCAGGCCCGATTCGTTTTTCTCGTATTTTCGCCAGCTCTTCGCGCAGGTGACGAACCCGCCTATGGATTCGGTACGCGAGGGCGGCGTCATGAGCCTAGAGTGCTCTATAGGCAGGGAGCTGAATCTGCTACAGGAGTCTCCCGAGCACTGCGTTCAATTGGCCGTGAAGGGCCCGCTTTTATCCAATGACGACCTTGCTCGGCTCAGGGCCGGCCGCCGGGAGGATTTCCGTATATGCACCGTGTCTACCGCCTATGCTTTAGGCGGCAGGGACGATGCCACGGCGCCGGCTCCCGGCTCCAGGCTCAAAGCGGCGATTGAGGCTATCCGTACCGCGGTAGAGTTGCGCGTGGACGAGGGCTACAGCCTAGTCGTGCTCAGCGATCGCGGCGTAGGCGAAGGCTTCGCGTCGGTTCCCGCCCTTCTTGCGCTCTCGGCGGCGAACCTTGCCCTCATAGCGGCGGGCAAGCGGCATAGGACAGGCCTGGTCGTTGAGACGGGAGAGGCCCGCGAGATACATCACGTAGCCGCCCTGATAGGCTATGGAGCGAGCGCGGTCAACCCATGGCTGGTTTTCGACCTGATATCGCGCTTAGCAGACGGCTCATGCTGCGCCGAAGGAGCGGCCTGGCCCGAGGCGGAGCCGGTGCGCAGAAACTATACCGTCGCCATAGAGCAGGGCATCCTAAAGACCATGTCCAAGATGGGCGTATGCTCCGTATCCTCCTACCGGGGAGGCGGCCTCTACGAGGCCCTCGGCCTGTCGCGCGAACTCGTCGCCGCGTATTTTCCCGGCACGGAGAGCCGCGTTGGAGGGGTGGGGCTCGACCGGATCGAAGAGGATATACTCGGCCGCCACCATGAGTCCTTTGGCCGGGGCGACGCTGGGCGGGACGGCGAAAGGCCGGCGCAGGCGGCGCAAAGCGATGAGCGGCCCTGGCCGCCTAGGCTCGCGGCGCTCCTTGCCAAGGCGCTGCGCGCCGGCGACGAGGAAGCCTATAGGGACTATGCGGAAGGCATAAGCGGCTTCGAGCGGCCGGCCTTCGCGCTCCGCGACCTTTTCGAGCTCAGGCGGGGGACGCCCCTCCCCCTGGCGGAAGTCCAATCGCTTGAAGACCTGGTAGCCCGCTTCAGCGTTGCCGCCATGTCGGTTGGCGCCTTAAGCCGCGAGGTTCATGAGGCCCTTGCCGCTGGGGCCAACGCTATCGGTTCGTGGAGCGACTGCGGCGAGGGAGGCGAGGATGAGGCGCGTTTAGCGCCTGGACCGGACGGCCTGTCCAGGCTGAGCGCCTCGAGGCAGATAGCGTCGGGCCGCTTCGGCGTAACGGCGCGTTACCTGGCCCAAGCCGGCGAGTTGCAGATAAAGATGGCTCAAGGCGCAAAACCAGGCGAAGGCGGCCATCTTCCGGGCAAGAAGGTAGACGGCTATATAGCCCGCCTCCGGCACGTGGAGCCAGGCACGGCCCTCATAAGCCCGCCGCCCCACCACGATATCTATTCCATAGAGGATTTGTCCCAACTGGTTCATGACCTGCGCTGCATAAACCCCACGGCGCGCATCGCGATAAAGCTGGCCGCCCAGGCCGGGCTCGGGGCCGTGGCCGCGGGTGCCGCCAAAGCCGGCGTCGACTGCGTGGTCGTGTCGTCGTGGGACGGGGGCACCGGCGCCGCTCCTCTATCCTCATTGGATTATGCGGGAGGGCCCTGGGAGCTGTCCTTGCCGGAAATCAGGCAGGTGCTGGCCATGAACGACCTGTCGGACCGCGTATCCATCCAGGTGGACGGCAGGCTACGAAGCGGCCGGGACGTCGTCATAGCGGCCATACTCGGGGCCAGGGAGTTCGCCTTCGGCACGGCCGTCCTCATAGCCATGGGCTGCATAGCCTGCGGCGGCTGCGCCGAAGGCCGCTGCCCGGTAGGCATAGCTACCCAGGATGAAGACCTAAGAGCGAAATTCGCCGGGAAGCCCGAGTACCTTTCCCGCTTCTTCCGTTACATAGCCGAGGATGTGCGGCGCATACTCTCGTCCATGGGCGTTAAGAGCCTCGATGAGCTTGCCGGCCGCTATGACGCGCTCGATTACCACGGGCGCGACCGGTCCCCGCGCGACGCGGCCCTTGACTTCTCCAAGATAACCGAGGCCCTTGAAATAGCTCAGCGCCCTCCGGCGGCCTGGTCCGAATATGGAGAGGATGCGGCGCCTATAGCGCTGCCGCCCGCCGGCCTTCCGGCCTTCCTCTCTACCTGGAGGGCGCGCTTTAAGATGCCGGAGCTTGAGGCTGACTTAGCCGAGCCTCTGGCGAGGGCCCTAGCCAGAGGTGAACCGTTTCGTGCCGAGCTTACGCTCAGGAATTCTGACCGCTCCATAGGCGCGGCCCTAAGCGGAGAGCTCGTTCGGAGTGGCCTCGACGGCGCGCCGAAGCAAGCGACGCTTTTATTCCGGGGCTCGGCGGGGCAAAGCTTCGGCGCTTTTCTCGTACCCAGCCTTTCGTTTATTCTTGAGGGGGAGGCGAACGACTTCGTCGGCAAGGGCCTCTCAGGCGGCAGCATAGCGCTGAGGCCTGCCGCAGGCTCAAGCTTCGCGCCTGAAGATAATGTGATAGCGGGCAATGTATGCCTCATAGGCGCCACCGGAGGCGAGCTCTTCGTGTCCGGCCGGGCAGGAGAGCGCTTCGCCATACGGAACTCAGGGGCCGTGGCGGTGGTTGAGGGCGTCGGCGACCACGCCTGCGAGTACATGACCGGAGGCGTCGTGGTGCTTCTAGGTCGCAGCGGCTCCAATATGGGGGCAGGCATGTCCGGAGGGACGATTTTCGCGCTCGATGAGGATGCAAGCCTTCTAGCGCGTATAGCTACGGCCTCGACGCGCATCGCTCCCCTGGAAGACGATGAGCGTTCACTGCTCTTTACGCTCGTGGCACGGCATAAAGATAGGACCTCGAGCCCCAGGGCGGCGGCTCTGCTGGCGGACTGGGGCCGGTATGAAAGGCTTTTTTACGCCGTTAAGGCATCGGGGGCATGCTGAGCCGCGACAAGAAGTCGTACGTCGCTGTTACGAAGCTTGTATAAACGAACGCGCTCTTTCTGTTCTTAATAAAAAGAGCTGACGAACGAGCGCTCGTTCGTCAGCCTCTTTATTGAACCGCGTTTCTTTAGGATGAAATAGAGGTAAAATCGAGGGGGATGGAAGGCTTGCGTTTACCGAGCTCAATATTGAGCATGAACACGCCCTGCTTGCCGTCGCCCATGAGGCCGATGGTCTGCAGTATGTCGGTGGCGTTCTTCTCTTCCTCGACCTGCTCATCGACGTACCAGCGCACCAGGTTCTCGGTGGCGTAGTCCTTCTCGCTTATCGCCAGCTCAAGGAGCTCCTTAATGCTCGCGGTAACGAACTTCTCGTGCTCGAGGGTGGCTTCAAAAATTTCCTTAATGGACTTGGCTTTTACCGCCGGCTTGTCCAGTTGGGCAAGCTCGGGACTGGCGCCCTGCTCCAGAAGGTAATGGTAGAACTTCATGGCATGGAACATTTCTTCGTGGAACTGCACCATGAGCCAGCTGGCTACGCCATTGTAGCCGTCCTCGGACATTTTGGCCGACATGGCCATGTAGAGGTAGGCGGAGTACATCTCTCGGTTAATCTGAAGATTAATACGGTCGGCGACTTTCTTGGAAATCATACCTGTAGGTCTCCTTTCGGGTTTGGGCAAGCAGGACGTTCTGCCGCTGCTTGAAGCATTAAGATACTGATACTTGCTCGGGCTGGCAAATAAAGACGACTGGACCTAGGAAATAGCGTGCCCGTCAGGGTAGCCAGCTGGCAATGTAGCGCAAAGGAGCAGGCCCGGGCGCTGGATCGACCGTGAGGCGCTTCCAAGAGCCGGGCAGCCTGAGCTCGGCGCAGGCTACGCTAACGTGGCGCATAGCTATGCCCGCGTCCAAATCCTGCAGGAGCACGCCGGGTATGGCCTTGGTATAGGCAAGGTCTTCTTTTAGGTAGAGGTGTAAGGCCGTTCCGCCTTCAGTTCGCGTCAGGACTACGCGCCAGGGCTGCTTATTGGACGCCGAGGGGCCGGCCCGCAGAGCGGTAAGGACCGGCGCGTATGGGCCGGCGCCTTCTTCGGACAGAGGCGTAGCCCAGCCGTCCGCGAAGAAAAGCTCGCTCCAGGGCTTGCGCCGATCGGAGCCCGCCGAACCGCGAATGATACGGTCGGCCAGGCTGCCGCGTCCGGAGGGTATGCCTACCGGGCTTATGGCGGGCACTACCTCGCCTTCTCGTAAGCCTAAAGACCGGCCGGCCGCGCCGCGATTGAAGATGCCGCCAAGCCAGCAAGTACCCAGTCCCAAGGCCGTGGCGCCGAGTATCAATCCTTCCATGGCGTAGCCATAGTCGACGAAGGCCCAGGGCTCGGGGCGGGTGCAGCCTACGATATAGGCAGGGGCGCCTTTAATCACGCCATAGGTGCCAATGGCTCCCCTGGTTTTATCGGCTTCTATTTCCTTGCCGCTCAGGGCGAAGCGGGGGCTGGTGCCGAAGGGGCAGGGCTCAAGCCCTTGAATCAGGGCAGAAAGGGCATCCAGAGTATCCTGGCCAAGAGCTTGTGGAAGGTAATTCCTGACGGAGCTTCGGGCATGTAGCGTTTCTAGCGATATATCCATGCGCTAACGATACTGCTCGATCGTCGCTTTTACAAGCGGCTAACGCCGAGCGACTCCATGGAGCCTACCGTTTCGAGCCCTGAGGGTCGGGCCGTAGCGTCAAAAAGCACGGTACTTCCCCGCGTAAGCTTCGCGCTCATGATAGCGTCAACCGACTCCGCTATACGCCTATCCATGGAGCCCGCCACGGGGGCTAGCAAGAGGCCGCCCCTGCCTCTGGTCAGCGTAAGCTCCAGTTTTTCGTTCTTACGTACTATGCTTATACGGATTTCGTTGTCGCTCGATGTAGCATGGCTTATGCGCGAGCCGTTCCAGCTTGCCCAAATCTTTACCGTCCTGGCGCTGTCCGGCAGGCTCATGGCGCAGAGGAAACCGGGAAAGCTCGCGCCGAGCCAGGGTATGTTAGCCAGAGAGAACATGAGTGACGCTCCCTTATGCTCAAACGCATTGGATTGCGCCCAAATCCAGGCGGAGGGCATGGACTGGCCCCAATCCTTCTCTATATAGCCGCGGCCTCCCTCCATAGAGAGCTTCGCGCCGTTTGCCTCTACGTAACCGCGGACGCCGTGGTCCAGTGATACGAGCCCATGGTTACACTCCATAAAGGGGACGAAGCTATAGGGGCCCATTACCCCGGGATTCCATGGCCTCGCGGGGTAGGGCGTTACGGGGCCGTACTCAAGCCGCGCGGACAGGGCTCCCTCCGGGCCGTCCAGGTCCATATCCAGGCCCTCGGGACTGAAATGGTTGCCGCCAACATAGATATCGAGCTTCTTTGGATGCCAGCGAAAGGCTTCAAAGGGGAAATCGTACCAGCGCGTTGCGCCGCTGCTGCCGTCTATGGCCTGGATGAAGCTGCGCTTATGCGAGCCGTCCGCGTTTATAGACACCCCGGGTATGAAGGACCATGCCTTGCCGTCCGGTGACACTTGTTTGAAGTACCAGCCCTCAAAGTAGGAGCGTTTCCGTCTGGCGCCCTGGAATAGGGTCGGTCTGAATATGCCCATGGCCTGTCCTTCCTTCTCCGCTGCATGCCGGCATGCGCGCAGCTAGCCTGACGGCGTGCGAGCCAGACTTTTCGCCAGTCTCCTTGCGCGATACGATAAGGTACTGAGCCGGAACGCGCCTGACAATAATGTCCGGCAAGGTCTGCGCTCACCGGCCATCGTTGACGGCTCTGAATAGCAGGGTTATGCTCTGGTCTATGTTCAAGCCAGAAGTATATAAGGACCGCCGCGCGGCCCTGCTCGCCACGCTCAGGTATCAGGGCATTGATAGCGGCTACGCCCTGTTTCCGGGCAATCGCGATGCGCCTATCAATTATCCGGATAACTGTTGCCGCTTTCGCCAGGACTCAAGCTTTCTGTACTTTTTCGGTGTAGCCGAGCCGGGGCTGTGGGCTATACTGGATATTGGGAGCGGGAAGGCGGTACTCTACGCCGACGAACTGAGCGAGAATATGCTGGTGTGGACGGGACCCCGGCCCAGTCCCGCCGATTGGGTGTCGCTTGCCGGCATGGACGCAGCCTATCCCAGCGCGCAGCTGTCCGCGCATATGCAGGCCTACGCGCGGAGCAAGGCTCCGCTCCTGTATCTGCCGCCTTATCGCGCGGATACGCGGATAGAGCTGGCCGAAGTCCTTGGCCTGCCCCTAGGCGGCGTGGAGGCCGGCGCTTCCCTGCCTCTCATACGCGCGGTAATTGCCTTGCGAGAGATAAAAAGCCCTCTTGAGCTCAGAGAAATCAGCCAGGCGGTGGATATATCGATAGCCATGCATAAGGCCGTCATAGCCGCGGCCAGGCCCGGTATGAGCGAGGCCGCACTAATGGCTATCGCTACGGAGATAGCCCTGTCCGGCGGCGGCGCTACCGCCTTTCAGCCCATAGCCACCACCAGAGGCGCCGTGCTGCACAATCATGCCTATGACGCGCGCCTTGGCGAGCAAGGGCTCTTCCTGCTCGACGCGGGCGCGGAGACCCCGGAAGGCTACGCGGGAGACCTGACGAGCACCTTTGCCATAGCCGGGGCCTTTGATCAGCGGCAGGCGGCCATCTATGACCTGGTGCTCAAGGCGGGAGACGCGGCGAGCGCTGTCCTGATACCCGGCCGCCCCTACCGTGACGCCCACTTTGCGGCCGCCAAGGCCATTGCGGCGGGCCTAAAGGATTTAGGCCTGTTGCGCGGAGACACAGACGAGGCCGTGGAAGCCGGAGCCCATGCGCTTTTCTTCCCGCATGGGGTGGGGCACCAGATGGGCCTCGATGTGCATGATATGGAGGCCTTGGGCGAAGACCACGTGGGCTACGGCTCCCTGGCGCGCAGCAGTCAGTTCGGCCTCAGGAGCCTGCGCATGGCAAAGGAAGTACGGCCCGGCATGGTGCTCACCGTAGAGCCGGGCATATACTTCATAGAGGGGCTGATTAAGAACTGGCGCGCGCAGGGGAAATTCCGCGAGTTCATCGTCTACCCCGAACTGGAGCGTTGGATGGACGCGGGCGGCTATAGGAATGAGGAAGATTGGGTAATAACGGAGAGCGGGGCGTCCAGGCTGGGCGGCGAATTCGATAAATCCGCCGCGGCTATAGAGTCCTTACGGCTTAATATTCGCCGGTAGCGCCAGAGGTAGCGTCGGTGGCCGCTGAGGTGGCGTCGGCTTCTTCGACCAAGACGGTTTCTTCAGGCGCGGCTTCAGTGGATACGCAGGAAGCGAAGAGGCTCAGTATGGCAAACGCGCTCAAGGCGAGGAATAATCGTTTCATGGCAGGCTCCTTATTTTCTAATTCTACCAATTATCGCCTGTAGAGGCAAGCGGCGCCTAGAGCGGATTCTGGCCGCGGAGCAGTTCTAGGTAGATCTGGTCTGAAAGGCCGAAGCCGGCGTTCTTGGTCATTGACTTGGAGCGTTCCTCGTAGAGCATATCTTCAAAGATCTCCTCGGCGTAGCCGCCGTTTAACAGTTCGCTCTTGTTTACGGTGGCGCGCATTTCCTTGACCATCATTTGCACGAAGAGGGATTCGAATTCCTGGCACTGCTCGTAGAGTTTGCTCGTGCGGTCTATGTCGCGCGGATGCTGTACCTTGGCGCCCGAGCCTTGCAGGCTCTGCGGCACTTGTATGGGTTTGTACTGGTAGGCTAAGGCCCCGCTCGTATCGACGGTCATAGCATCATCTCCCCTTGCTTACGCCTTAGCGCTTCAGGTTCGTGGCGGTGCCGAGCATGTTGTCGCTCGTCTGTATGGCCTTGGAATTGAATTCATAGGCGCGCTGGGCGGTGATCATGTTTACCATTTCGCGCACCACCGATACGTTCGACATTTCCAGGAAGCGGTGTATGGTCTTACCCATGCCGTCGAAGCCCGGCCTGCCGGGCAGGGGGTCGCCGGAGGCGTTGGTGAGCTTGAACAGGTTCTCGCCTATGGCGGTGAGGCCTACGGGGTTGGGGAAGCGGTAGAGTTCGAGGCGGCCTACGTCCACGGGATCGTCGAGCCCGGGTATCTTCACGTTGATGCGGCCGTCTTGGCTTATGCTGAGGGTCTCGGGTATGAAGTTCTCGGGGAGTATCACTTCAGGCATGAGCTTGTAACCGTTTGAAGTAACAAACTGGCCGTTCGAGTCTATCTTGAAGGCGCCGTCCCTGGTATAGCCGTAACTGCCGTCATAGAGCATGATCCTGAAGAAGCCGTCGCCCATGATGGCTATATCGGACACGTTCTCCGTGTTCTGAAGGTTGCCCTGGGTGAACTGCCGCTGGGTGGCTGCCAGCTTGACGCCATGGCCCATCTGCACCGGTACCGGCACGACGGTATCCTCGGTGGCGGGGGTGCCCGCTACCCGTACGGTCTGGTATATGAGGTCCTCGAAATCCGCGCGCATGCGCTTGTATCCCGAGGTGTTCACGTTGGCTAGATTGTTCGATATCGTGTCGATGCTGGCCTGCTGGCCGATCATGCCGCTCGCGGCGGTCCATAAGCTTCGTACCATGTTCTATGCTCCCTTACAGCCTAACTACTTCGTTGATGAGCTTGCCGAGGGACGAGTCCTGGCTCTGTATAGTCTTCTGATTGGCCTCGTAGGCACGGTTCACTTCTATCATCTTTACCATTTCCGATACGACGTTCACGTTGGAGGCCTCGGTGAAGCCCTGCATGACTACGGGTCTGTCCTGGCTTTGCATAATGCGGGCCGGGCCGGACAATTCGGTATCCTTCCAGAGGCTCGAACCCTGCTTGGCTATGAAGCGGTCGAGCTCGAAATCGACCACTTTTAGGGTGTCGAGCAGCACCGGATCTTTCCATTCGTTCTGCTCTCGCCCTATGAGCTGCTCAGGATCGTCCGCGTATTCGGCGTTTATCCACACGCGGCCCTGCTTGTCTATCTGGAAGTTGTTGGCCTTTACCATGATGGGGCCGTTCTCGCCGAGCAGGGGATAGCCTTCCTTGGTCTCAAGGTAGCCCTCCTTGCCCAGTATGAAGGAGCCGTTGCGGGTGTAGCGCTCGCCGTAGGGTGTCTGCACGGACAGCCAGCCCTTGCCGTCTAAGGCTATGTCGAAGTCGCTTTCGGTAATCTTAAGCGCGCCTTGTTCCAGCTCGGTGAAGATCTCATTGGATTCTACGCCGGTGCCCAATTTGCCTATGACCGGCGCCATATCGCCCGAGCCGAAGGAGTGGAGGTATACGCCGTCGTCGTTCATGCGGCGCAGGAGGAGTTGGGCAAAAGCCTTGCTTACGGCAACTTCGCGCTTATAGCCGTCGGTGTCCACGTTCGCGAGGTTATTCGCCACCGTGTCGAGACGTACCTGCTGGGCAGCCATGCCGCTGGCGCCTGTATACCATCCTCTAAGCATTCTCGAGCCTCCGTCCTTCTAGGTATCGGCGCTTTGGCTCTAAATTTGAGGACTTTGTGGGCTATATCGTTATGAGGTTTCCCGCGTCGATCTCCTTAACGAAGATCTTGTCGTAGCGCTTGGAATGCTCGGGGGGCAGCAGCTTAGGCGCGTGGGTAGAGAGGAAGAAGTACATGACGTCGCTCATATCGTCCTGGGACTCCACGAGGGCGTAGCGGTAGTATATCTGGTCCTCATGCGCGAGCAGTACCGCCCTGCGCCGCTCGTCTTTTTCTTCTATGGGGTCAGTGGCCACGCGCAGGGTGGCGCGGAGGCCGCCATAATAGGAGCGGGCTAGCATATAAAGGTTCAGCTTGCCATGGGCATCCTTGAAATAGAGCTCGGCTATGCCCCCCATGGCGGGCACGGACCCGTTTATGACGTATTTATCCGCCTTGACTATGGGCGACCAGCGTACCAGGTAGTACGCGTTGTTCTTGTCTACGGACTTGCGTATCTCGTACTGCATCGAGCAATGGTAGCACAGGGACGGCGTAAAAATAAGTGGCGCGCCCGGCACTGGCCGCTCCGCGCGGGGCTTTCCGCGCTGATGCCGCTTGACCCGCAGGCCCTCGGCGGCTGATAATGGACTTCCATGAAGAAGCTTATCTTCGTGACCGGCGGCGTGTGTTCCTCCTTAGGAAAAGGTATAACGGCCTCTTCCATAGGCACCCTGCTCGAGGCCCGCGGACTATCGGTCCGCATGATGAAGATCGACCCCTACCTCAACGTGGACGCGGGTACGATGAATCCTTACCAGCACGGCGAAGTGTACGTTACCGACGATGGCGCCGAAACGGACCTTGACCTTGGCAATTACGCCCGCTTTACCAACGCGCCTATATCCCGCGCCAACTCCATAACGACGGGACAGGTGTACCGCGACGTTATCAATAAAGAGCGCGAAGGCCGCTTTTTGGGACGCACGGTGCAGGTGGTGCCCCATATCACCGATGAGATCAAGGCGCGCGTGCTTGCCATAGGCAAGGAACCCGACGTCGATATCACTATCGTGGAGATAGGCGGCACCGTTGGCGACATGGAGAGCATACCTTTCCTCGAGGCCGCCAGGCAGATTATCCACGAGCAGGGCAGGTCTAACGCCATCAGCGTGCACGTGACCCTGGTGCCCGAGGTGGCAGGCGGCGAGCTTAAGACCAAGCCCAGCCAGCATTCGGTCAAGGAGCTGCAGGAAGTAGGCATTCAGCCCGACATACTCGTATGCCGCTCCGAAAAGGCTCTCGACGAGTCGCTCAAGCGCAAGCTTGCGGCTTTTACCAATGTGGAATTTGAAGGCGTCGTATCGGCCCATGACGTGAGTACCACGATCTACGAAATTCCCCTGGTATTCAGCGAGCAGGGCCTGGACCAGTTCCTCTTAAAGAAGATGAACGTGGAGAGCCGCCACGCCGACCTCCGCGCCTGGCGCGACGTGGTACGCCGCATACGCGAGCCCAAACGCAATACCCGCATAGGCGTAGTGGGCAAGTATATGGATCTGCATGACGCCTATAAGTCCGTGTGGGAGGCCTTGGGCCACGGCGGCATAGCCAACGACGCGGGCGTAGAGCTCGTACGCATAGACTCGAGCCGCTTCGAGGAGCCGGGCGTCGACCACGCCGAGCTGCTTGCCGGCGTTGACGGCATTTTGGTGCCGGGCGGCTTTGGGCAGCGCGGCATTAACGGCATGGTGGCCGCAGCCCGCTGGGCGCGCGAGCACAAAATGCCGTATTTCGGCATTTGCTTGGGCATGCAGATCATGGCTATCGAGTGGGGCCGCAACGTCCTTGGCTGGAGCGACGCGGACTCGGCGGAATTCAACCAGGATAGCGCGCATGCGGTCGTTAGCCTGCTTGAAGACCAGGTGGACGTGAAGAATTTCGGCGGCACGATGAGGCTGGGCCGCAATGATACCCATTTTATAGAGGGCTCTAAGCCCGCCCTTGCCTACGGATCCACGGTGGTATCCGAGCGTCATCGGCATCGATACGAATTTTCTAATGTATATCGGACAGAGTATGAAAAATCCGGCATGGTAATAGCCGGCCTCACGCCAGACGGCGAGCTCGTCGAGAGCCTCGAGTGGCCGGAGCATGGCTGGGGCGTGGGCGTACAGTTTCATCCTGAGTTTAAGTCGCGCCCCGTGGCGCCGCACCCGCTCTTTGCCGCTTTTATCAAGGCATCGCTCGAGTACGGGAAAAAACGTGCATAGACGCGGTCCCTTCGCGTGTGCGCACATGTTCGCGTGGGTACACGCATTCGCATGCCTGAGCGCGCTTGTGCTAAGCCTTGGGCTTGGCTCGTGCTCCCTCGATTACGGAGCGGCTTTGTCCGATGAGCTTGGCGAAGGCATGCCGGACAGCGTGCTCTACGGCTTTAAGCATACGGTGGTTGAGAACGGCAGCCCGCGCTATAAGCTGGAGGCGGATAGGGCTACGTCCTATAACAAGAATGAGAAAATAGTATTTTCCGGCGTGGCCTTTCGCGAATACGGCGATGATGGCGCGCTCGTAGCGCAGGGTAGCAGTGCCGGCGTTACCTTCTACCCCGATACCGAGAGCGCGGAATTAAGCGGCTCGGTGGAGTTCTTCCGCGCCAGGGATGACTTGCTCGTGCAGTCGGGCTTCCTGCGCTGGGACGGCGAGGCGAAACTCCTTACGAGCCGTAACGATGTGGTAACTCGCGTACGGGACGGCGATACGTCGTCAATACAAGGAGCAGGCTTCAGCGCCGACGCCGCGCGGCGCTCCTTCTCGTTTGATAACGGGGCCGAGGGCAGCCTGCGCGCCGCCGCCGCGGACGGAAGCGGCGAGTAGCCATGCGCGCCGCGAAGCTCTTCTTGTTTTGCCTATCCCTCTTGTTAGCCGCGGCACTGTATGCCGAAGATTTCTCGTTCTCGGCAGCTACCATGAGCGGCTCCATGTCCAAGGGGCAGGAACGGGTGATTCTTGAAGGCAAGGCTCTCGTCATTACCGGCAGCATGACTATACGGGCTGACCGTATAGAGCTCTATGGCGAGGATTTCCGCTATGTAAGCTGCCGGGGAGCCGTGGCCGTCGAGGATCCTGAGCGGGGGCTGAGGCTCAGCACGGGTATATTCTACTATGATAGGCAGGATAAATTGACCCGGCTGAGCGGGCCCTCCGTCATGGAGGATCTTAAGAACGGCGTTGTTATAAAAGGCGATTACATAGAACACGATGACGCGAAGGATCTGGCCATTATTCAAATCAACGCGCGAATTTTAAAAGACCGCATAGCCACGCGCTCCGAATTCGCGCGTTTCGATAGGGCCGCCAACACCCTGGAGCTGAGCGGCTCGCCCTACGTAAAGCGCGGCGACGACGAGTACCGTGCCCGCTTTATAAGCGTGCAGCTCGATACTGAAAACATCGTGCTGGACGGCGCCGTTTCAGGCCGCGTGAACGCGAGTTCGTCGGGCGTTAATAAAGAAAGCGGCGCTCAGCCCGGCGCCGCGGCTACGGGCGGAACGCCATGAACAGCGACGAAGCCGCGCCGAGCGCGGTCGAATATGATGATATCCCCCCGCAAATCCTTGAAACAGGCATAGCTCATACTCTGGAGGCGAGGGCGCTCGAAAAGCGTTTTGGCAGAAAGATAGCGGTACGGGGGCTGTCCTTCTCTATGGAAACGGGCAAGATAGTAGGGCTACTCGGCCCTAACGGAGCCGGAAAAACCACGGTGTTTTACATGATAGTCGGTTTTCTGCGGCCGAATGCCGGGGCCGTATACCTCGATCACCACCGCCTGTCGAGTCTGCCCATGTATAAACGGGCTCGCCTGGGCATAGCCTATCTGCCGCAGGAGCCTTCCGTGTTCCGTAAGATGACGGTTGAGCAGAACGTGCTGGCCATACTGGAATCGCGCAACGATCTGGACGCGAAGGCGCGGGCCGACGCCCTAGAAGGGCTGCTTGAGGAGTTCGGCATAGCATCCTTGCGGCGTCAATACGCCTACACGCTCTCGGGCGGGGAGCGGCGGCGCACGGAAATTGCCCGCGCATTGGCCATACAGCCGAAATTCCTGCTCTTGGATGAGCCTTTCGCCGGCATAGATCCTATTGCGGTCCATGAGATAAAGGGTATAGTCCAACGCCTAGCCGAAAAAGGCATAGGCGTGCTCATAACCGACCACAACGTGCGCGATACCCTGGAAATCACCGATGAGGCGCATATCATACACCGCGGAGAAATCCTCATATCCGGCGACAGGCAGGCCATACTCGGCTCTGATTTAGCGCGCCAAATCTACCTCGGCGAGTCATTCCGCATGTAGAATCTCGATTGTTGACGCCAGGCCATGGGCGTGTTACATTCAGTGTACCCGTTATCGGGCTCCCTCATCACAATTCCCAATGGAAGACAGATGCGTTACTTTGACACTCATGCCCATATCGGGCTCATCTACGATGACCCGATTGAACA
This sequence comes from Spirochaetaceae bacterium UBA5200, assembly GCA_002412825.1. Taxonomy (GTDB): domain Bacteria; phylum Spirochaetota; class Spirochaetia; order Treponematales; family UBA12059; genus UBA5200. Next base: position 50,775 of record DHVU01000013.1, on the reverse strand, counting down.
GCTCCTCGTATGTCAGCAGGCCAAACAGGTCGGCGTGGCCAAACTTGTGAGCATCTGCAATAGCCTGGTAGACTTCTTCCAGGTTTATGACAACCTCAAGACTGCGGAGCATGTGTACCATGCGGCTGGCGTATCGCCTTCCGAAGTAGCCAGCCCCGGCCGAGATTGGCAGACTAAGCTGGAGGATGCCCTGAAGCTTCCCCGCGTCATCGCCGTCGGCGAGATAGGCTTGGACTATTTTCACCGTTACGGCGACAAGGACAGCCAGATAGAACTGTTTATCGATCAGCTCGACGTGGCCGCGCGCCACGATCTTCCGGTTATCATTCATAACCGCGAGGCGGGCAGGGACGTGCTCGATGTGCTCCGTGACCGCCTCCCGCCTGCCGGCGGCGTGCTTCACTGCTATTCCGAGGACGCCGAATACGCGCGCAGGGCTCTTGATCTCAATCTCTACTTCTCCTTCGCGGGCAACCTTACCTACAGGAACGCCAGAAACCTGCACGACACCGTAAGGGAAGTGCCCCTGGACCGCATACTCGTCGAATCGGAAGCGCCCTTCATGGTGCCGTCCAAATACAGGGGCAAGCGTAATAAGCCTGAATACCTGCCTGCGACGGTCGATGACCTGGCTATGCTGCTTGACCTGCCGGTAGAGGAAGTAGCCCAGGCCAGCTACGAGAACGCCTGCCGTTTCTTCCGTTTGCCTATATAAAGCCAAACGTACGCACAGCGATCCGTAATCATGGAGGCAGAGCATGCCGGGCGGCCAAGACCGCCTGACATGCTCTGTCCTTTAAGCGGCCCGTACGCGAATACGATACAGGAGAGCTCATGACCCTCCATACGCCTATACGCATAGGCTCCTATACGACGAAAGGAAACCTCTTCCTTGCGCCGGTGGCCGGCTATTCCGATGCCGCCTTCCGCTCCGTATGCGCCGATGCCGGCTGCGATCTTGCCTTTACCGAGATGGTAAGCTCAGAAGCACTCACCAGGGGCTCAGACAAGACTGAAGTGTTGCTTGAACGCGCGGAGAATGAGAGCGAATACGCGGTGCAGCTCTTCGGCTCCGACCCCGCTACCATGGCGCGGGCCGCGGAACTGGTAGCCAGGCGCTGGAAGCCAGCCCTCATAGACCTTAATTGCGGGTGCCCCGTGCCAAAAATCGTCAAGACCGGCTCGGGTTCCGCTCTGATGAAAGACCCAAAGCGCATAGAATCCATCGTGCGCGCCATGACTGAGGCGGTAGGCCTGCCTATAACGGCCAAGATTCGCCTTGGCTGGGACGAGGAATCCATTAATTACTTAGAAGCGGGAGCCGCCGCGGTATCCGGAGGCGCTCAGGCGCTGACTTTGCATGCCCGCACCCGGGCGCAGGGCTATGCGGGCAGGGCGGATCGATCGGCCTTTAGCCGGCTGGCCGCCGCGCTGCCGGTGCCCGTGTTCGCTTCGGGCGACCTTTTTTCTCCTGAAGACGCGCTGGATATACTGGGAGGCGACGGCAAAGGCCCCCGGGCGGCAGGCGTCATGTTCGCCCGCGGCGTGATGGGCGATCCCTTCATCTTTACCCGCACCCTCGCCCTCCTGCGCGGCGAGCCGGAGCCGCAAATTACGCCGGCTATGAAGCTGGCCGCGGCGCGCAAGCACTTTGCCTTGTCTCTTCGTTTCTATAGCGAGCATAGCGCCTGCGTGGAATTTAGGAAGCAGGCCTGCTCCTATTTGAAGGGCGTTCGGGGCGGGGCCGAATTACGGGCACGGGCGGTAGCCTGCGTTACGCCGGACGATTACGAAGAGTTTTTTTTGCGCTGGGAGCAGGCCGTTTCCTAGGCGCGAGCGAGCTTAGCGCTTGCCGCGACGCATGAGCCAGGCTGTAAGGCGCTTTTCCAGCTCGGCATGAATATCCTGCGGGGGATTGCTGCCGGTGGCTTCCAGTAAGAGGGGCAAGAGCACTTCCGACTTCATGAGCGGCCATACGCTAGGTAGGCTTGCCACGGTCTTTAAGTAGGATGCCGGCGGCATCTTGCCCAGGAGCGAGGGGTAGTAGAGCGGGAAGGACTTCTCGTTTACCGCCCGAATGGATGAGAAGCCCCCGGCAAGGCCGAACGCCGATTCCATAGAACGGTAGCGGCGCGCGTCCTCAAGCAGAGCGCGCTGCGTTTCCTCCGAAAAGAACCACTTCAAGAAGGCTTCGGCCGCGCTTTTTGCCGGCGAGGATCGTAAAATTCCTGCGAATACCGGATCGTCGGCGACCGGCACCGCTCCGTCCTTAGCCAGCCAGCGGAACGAGAGACTGGCGCGGCGTTCCTCAGGTATGGCGAAATAACGCGAAGAATTTAAGTAGGAAAAGGCTATGCGACCCTCCTGAACCGAGCGATGCTCGGGCAGATAGAGGTACTTAAATTGGAAATCGTCCTCAGCAAGGGCGGAGCCGTTGAGCGTAGTCGACCACGAACGCAGGTAGGCCATGCCGGCGTCTATGCCGGCTTTATTCCATTTGAGCGGACTTCCTTCAATAAAATTTGCGTTATTAAGGCGCAATAGCTCGTACATGAAGTCCGGATACCAGCGCGGCGCGAAGCCCATGTTGGTATAGCTTTGCTTTACCGACTTGTTAAACGATGCGGATAGGGCCTGCATCTCGTCTATGCCGATAACGAAATTGTCCTTGATTTCCTTGTCCCGGCTCGTGTCGAAAAGTATAAGCGGCAGGTTAAATGATACGGGCAAGAGAACCTGCCTGCCGTCAAGGTTTCCCAATTCCAGGAGGCTGGGGTAGAAGGCGCTCTGGTTTATCACGAGCTCGGTGAACAGGTAATCCAAAGACTGAAACTGCGCGCGCGATTCAGCGCTTTTCAGATAGCGGCCTATGGCCAGGCTGGGCTTGTCCTTGCGCTTGGCAAGGCTTTCTGGAAGGTTTTCCTCAAAGCTTACGTGTATCTTGTAGCGATTCTGGCTTATGTTGAAGGCGGCCGCGTACAGGGCCATCTCCGGTACGTCTGTGTACATAAGGGCTACGGGAGATTCCAGTATGCCGCAGGCGCCAAGGCTCAGGGCCGCGAGCAGCAGGATGGGCGCGAAAAGCGGGTGTGTAGAGCGCATAGGGTACAGTAGCCTAAAGCAAAGCCCAAAGCAAGCCAGTTTTGCCTGAAGCTCTGTAGCGCTACTCTGCCGTTTGCGGTATACTAGGATCATGCAGATCAAGAATCCCGAGGTTTACTCGCTTATAGAGACTATCGGGCACCACTTCCGTACCAACATTTCGAATCGCTTCACGCGCACGGCTCTCGCGCTGCTCGTGCTCGACAACGCCACCTGGAACCATATCGAGGAGCTTACCGAGAAGTCCGCGAATTACCGCTATCAGGGCTACCACCTTGATGAGCTCTATATGCTTATCCTCGCTATGGCGCGTTTTGTGAACGCCGCCCGAAAGCAGACCGTGCAGGTGCTGCGCATGGGTTCCGGCGCTGATCGATTGGGCTCACAGGACAGGGTGCTTAGGGATATGGTCGTTAATAATTTCGGCTCAAACTTAAATATACTCGCAGATTCGGTGAATAAGCTCTATGTAAAAGTCGTTGAAATAGATAAGGACGAGGCCGGGCGCTCGCCTACGGTACTGTCTAAGTTCCCCGAACTGAGCGAAATAGGCCGCTATCTCGTAGGCTAAGAGCCCGACTATCCCTCGCCAGCCCCGCGGGTCGCCAGCTCTTGACAGAGCCGTCTTTTTTATCTATCCTGCCCCGGCATGGATTGGAGTGGTGTCCGAGCGGTTTAAGGAGGCGGTCTTGAAAACCGTTGTACCGAAAGGTACCGGGGGTTCGAATCCCCCCTACTCCGCAAACGTGGGCACAATCAATTCTTGCTGTTTGCTCCTTGGAGAGGTGCGAGAGTGGCCGAATCGGGCTCCCTGCTAAGGAGTTGTACCTCTCAAGGGTACCGGGGGTTCGAATCCCCCCCTCTCCGTTCGGTTTTATGGGCGACTGACTGACGTTAATTTCTATACCGTTTGATTATGGGGGATTCGAACCGAGCCCTCGCCGACCAACGGGAGGAAAAGGCGCCAGGATGGCGCCGACAGAGGGCGAGGCGGGTTTTAGCCGCGAGCAGGACGCGAGCGACGAAAACCGAATCCCCCCCTCTCCGTATTTAAGTTTTGGGCATCTAGCTACTGGCAAGTCTATATTGTTTGCGCTCTGGGGGATTCGAACCGAGGCCCCGCCGAGCGAAGCGAGGATGAGCCGACAGGATGTCGGCGGAAGGGGCCGAGGCGGGTTTTGCCGCGAGCAGGTAAAACCGAATCCCCCCTCTCCGTATTTGATTTGTTGTTCTTTTACACGAGGTTATAGCTCAGCTGGATAGAGCGTCAGATTGCGGATCTGAAGGTCGGAGGTTCGAATCCTCTTAGCCTCATAGGGTAATCGATCAAAGGCCGCAAGGCCTTTTTTCGAATTCCACTAATTGGAGAGATGCGAGAGCGGTTGAATCGGGCGGTCTCGAAAACCGTTGAACCCTCGCGGGTTCCGGGGGTTCGAATCCCCCTCTCTCCGTTCAAGGGTATTCAGCGGCTGATCTCTGGCAAGTCTATTCGTTTGCGTTTAGGGGGATTCGAACCGAGGCCCCGCCGAGCGAAGCGAGGATAAGCCGGCAGGATGCCGGCGGAAGGGGCCGAGGCGGGTTTTAAGCGCGAGCAGGACGCGAGCGGATAAAACCGAATCCCCCTCTCTCCGTTCAACATGATGTTGCGACTGAATGATGTAATAATGCTGTGATTTCTAATGGAGAGATGTCCGAGTGGTTTAAGGTCCACGCTTGGAAAGCGTGCGTGCCCAAAAGGCACCGGGGGTTCGAATCCCCCTCTCTCCGTAGCCCGCGCTTCGAGCGTTCGTAGCCAGGCCCTACGCAAGCGGTCGCCGCCTAACTCCGCCAGGTTCGGAAGAAAGCAACGGTAAGCGATCGGCCGCTGTGCCGTAGCAAGCCTGGCTACGAACGCTTGAGGACGGCTTTTTCCTCTCCTTGCCTACCCTCCCGCATCATGCTATCCTCCGTCTCATGGCTTATGAGATCACCGCCACCCGAAAAAGACCCCAGAGCTTCGAAGACTTGGCGGGCCAGGACTTCGTATCCGCCACCCTCAAGGCATCCATAGCCTCAGGGCGCATAGCGCATGCCTATCTCTTTTCCGGCCCCCGCGGCTGCGGAAAGACCAGCACGGCCCGCATACTCGCCCGTTCGCTCAATTGCGAGCAGGGGCCGAGCGCGGAACCCTGCGGCCGCTGCGATTCCTGCCTATCCATAGCGCGTGGATCGGCACTCGACGTCATAGAAATCGACGGCGCATCCAACACATCGGTGGAGAACGTGCGCCAGATCAAGGACGAGGTGCTCTTCCCGCCCAACTCGTCTAAATACAAGATATATATTATCGACGAGGTGCATATGCTCTCGAACAGCGCGTTTAACGCGCTGCTCAAGACCATTGAAGAGCCGCCGCCTTACATCGTGTTCATTTTCGCCACCACCGAGCTCCATAAGGTGCCCGCGACGATAAAAAGCCGTTGCCAACAGTTTAATTTCAGGCTCATAGACCTTGATACTATAAAAGCGCGGCTAGCGTCCGCGGCCGCCGATCTGGGCGTTAAGGCCGACGATGATGCCCTGCTCTGGATGGCCAGAGAGGCGACCGGTTCCCTCCGAGACGCATATACCCTCTTTGACCAGGTAGCTTCGTTCTCAGAAGGATATATAAGCGCGGCCAAGATACGCGAAAAGCTGGGGCTCGTGGGCTCGGAGCGCCTAGGCTCCCTTATGGAGCACTGCGTTGCGGGCGATAGGGCTTCGGCCCTGCAGCTGCTGGATACGATCATAGCAAGCGGGGTATCGGTGGAGCAGTTCGCCCAGGATGCCGTGGGCTATGTGCGGGGCCTGCTCCTCATAGCCTGCGGCATAGAGCGCGAGGCGCTCCTCGGCACCCCCCGCACGGCCTTCCCTGACGCGGTAGTGGCCGCGCTCGACGCCGCGAAACTTGAGCGCATGCTCGCGGGCCTCTTTGAGCTCTACCGGAACATGCGCTACAGCGTAAATCCGCGCTGGGAACTGGAACTGGCGGTAGCCAGGCTCTGCGCCATAGGCGACTATATAGCCCCGGCGGAGCTTGCGAAGACCCTTGCCGGGCTCAAGCGCGCCATTAGCGGCGCTCCGAGCCCCGCGACGCAAGCAGTAGCATCGGGGCTCAAGGCCGCCCTTGGCGGTGGTATAAGCCTGGGACGGACCGAAGCGCGGCCGCCGGTATCGCAGGCGCAGGATGGCCTCGAGCCTGAGCAAAACGCCGCGACGCAGGAAGCGGACCCTGACGACGAATTGTTGATAGAACAGGATGAACCGGACTTAGGCGCCCTGAAAAACGCTATTGTACGGGCTTTGGGCAAGACCCGGCTCGTGCTCTCCATGAGCCTTGAGCGCTCCGCGCCTTGGTTTCTAGAAGGCGCTACGCTCGTCATACCCTGCGCCAACGGCTACGACGCGAGCACGGTGCTCGCCGACTCGTCCATGGTGGCTAAGCGGGTAGCTGAGATCACTGGCAGGTCATTGAGGGTGGAAGCCCGGGCGGCAGAGCAGCCTGGTTCCCGTGAAGCGCCAGCAAAGCCGCCTATGCATGAGGATGACGGGGGGGACGATGAAGAGCGTGACCCCGTGGAAATCGTAGAGCGCGTATTTCGCGGTAGAAGGGTAGAGGGCAAGAGCCCCGACCGGGACCCGTCAGCACGAGATCAGTAGCGTATGAATGATCAGGTGGGGGTACTATGGACTTAGGCGATATTATGAAGATGCTCAAGGATCCCGAGGCGCTCCAACGGCAGGCTAAGGAAGCGCAGGAGCGCATGGCTTCGGTAAGCGTGGTCGGATCTTCGGGCGGCGGTATGGTAAAGATTACCCTGAACGGCGCTATGGATATGCTCGCGGTGGAAATTGCCCCCGAGGCCATAGACCCTTCCGATGCCGGCATGCTGCAGGACCTTATACGGGCGGCCTATAATGACGCGTCAGCAAGAGCCAAGGAAGCGCTGCAGAGCGAGGTTGCGCGCTCCATGGGCGGTTTAGGCGGCATGGGCTAATGAGAGCCCTTGAGGATCTTGTAGCCCTGTTTGCGCGCCTGCCCGGCATAGGCAAGAAGAGCGCGGCTAGAATAGCCTTTCACTTGCTGAAAGCCGACGGCCAGTACGCCGCGCTGCTCGCGGAGCGCATAGCCGGCTTAAAGGACAGGGTGCGCTTTTGTTCCCAGTGCGGTGCCTATACGGAAGAGGATCCCTGCCCCGTTTGCAGCTCTCCGGCGAGAGACCATAGCCTTATGTGCGTGGTGGAGCAGCCGCAGGACGTGCTTACCCTGGAAGCGTCCCATGAATACCATGGCCTCTATCATGTGCTTGGCGCGCTCATTTCCCCCCTGGACGGCATAGGTCCCGATGCGCTCAGGCTGGACAAGCTGCTAGAAAGGGTGGCGCGGCTCGGCGTATCCGAAGTGGTGCTGGCCACCAATCCCACGGTAGAGGGCGATACCACCGCGCTTTATGTGAAGAAGGTGCTTGAGGGCAGCGGGGCGCGGGTGACCCGCCTGGCTACCGGCATACCGGTGGGCGGCGACCTTGAATACGCCGACAGGCTTACCCTGGCGCGTTCCTTCCGAGGGCGTACCAGGCTTTAAGCCACAGTCCGACGGAGTCTAGGCGCTAATCTTGCGGTAGCAGAGCTCGATGATGGGGTCGATGCTTTCCATTTCTACGCCCAGCCGGCTCAGCTGTTTCCTCTGCTCCGAGCTAGGCCAATCCATATAGGGGTTCGCGTAGTTGCGCTCCATAAAGTCATACACATAGTTTTCCGCTTTATTCAGCTCTTCGCCGAAGAGTTGCGCGGCGGAGTTCTTCCTGGTCAGAAGCGCGTCCCGTATGTGCGGGCGAAGCTTTGCGAAGAACAATTCCTTGTATACGTCATATGCCTTGCCGGAAAGGAATTTTATCCTGTCCGATATGGAGCCTCCGGCTTTCTGAGGATTGCCGGTTTTTATAGGCTGCGGCTTGTATGCCTGTTTAAGCGTTTGTTCGGCGGGTTTATCGGCATGCGGGGCCGTACGCGATACGACGGATTCCGGTGCAGCCGGAAGGATATCCGCACGCTGCCGCGACAGGCTGATGTGAGTCTTGCTTGCTACTTTGATCATGCCGGCTTTGGGCGGCGCTTGCTCCGGCTGCCGGGGCTGGATCTTAGCGCTGGCTTTGCCGTAGAGCGAGGCTTTTATGCGCCGCCATGCAGCCTGCATATAAAGATCGCCCTGCACGGTATATGAGTAGCGTTCGGCTATCGTGGTGGCGACGAGGGTGAGCACCTCGTCGTCGGCATACTTCCTGCGGCGGGCAAACTTGATGGCCTTGAACACCTCATAGTGTTTGGTATCGTATTTGCGGGCGTAGAGCCATACGATGCGCTCAAAGGCCGGATCATCTACCCGCAGCCAGTATTTGTGGCAATAGGCGAGTACCCTGTCTTCGTCCCGCTCTATGCCCTGCGGTATTTCTATGCGACGCACGTCCGCGGCGTCGAACTCTATTCTATCAAGGTCAAAGAAATTCTTATGCTCGGTCTCCTGGCGTTCTTGGCGCCGCTTTTCTTCCGCGCGTAGGCTCTCGCCGATAAAATCGGGAGCCTGATCGTCATTGAGCTGTCCCTGCTCATAAAATTCACCGAGCAGGTAAGAAACCCGCGCCATATCGGCGGCATAGTACTTGAGCAGCCGCGCGTAATCCTCATAGGCGGAGGCGAAGGCTCTAGCCTTCTCGCTGTCTTCGGGCAAGCGCCTTGCTATCCGTTCGACGGCTTTGAGCACGGCGTAGGTGTCCTTGAGCTTAAGGCCTTCAAGCGGGGCTATGAGTATGCGTATGTTGGCCTTTATGCGGGCGATGATTTCATCGGCCCGCTCCATGAGCAGGCCTTCAAGGAAATCCGCGTAGGCGGGGGAATGCGTGCGATAGAGCCTGAGCAGCACGATACGCTTAGCGTCGTCGGGATAGCGGGGCTTGAGCCGTGCGGTGTATATAGCCAGCGCATCGAGCATGCGGCCTGAAGCGCGAAGCTCAAAGTAGCGCTCAATATCGGGGTCGCCGCCATAGCGGAGGTCGGGAAAAACCCGCTCGAGTAGCTCGCGGCGCAGGGCTGACGGAAGGGCTTCCATGGTGCTGGCATTATACGGGCGGCGCCTGTGACGCGCAAGATCGTATGCTCCTACCCTGAAACAGGTATAAATAGAAAGGGCCGCCCCTTCAAGGGGAGCGGCCCTCACGTCCACGCGGCTGCGGCTTACTGGAGGAGCTGCAAGACCTGCTGGGTCTTCTGATTAGCCTGCGCGAGCATGGCATTGCCGGCCTGGGCAAGGATGCGGTTCTTGGTGAACTCTACCATCTCGTGGGCCATGTCGGCGTCGCGGATGCGACTCTCGGCTGCCTGTAAGTTCTCAGCGCCGATGTCTATACCCTTGATCGCATGCTCGAGCCTGTTCTGATAAGCGCCGAGGTCCGCGCGCTGCTTGTTGACCTTTTTAAGGGCGGCATCCAGTACGCCGATAGAGCGGTTAGCGCTATCGGGGCTGGATATCGACATAATGGAATCGTCGCCGATGTTCTTTACGCCTAGGGACTTGGAGGTCATGGTGCCGATAAACACCTGCTCCCGCTGGTCCATGTTGGCGCCGATGTGGAACCACATCGAGCCGGTTACGATGTTCTCGCCGCTCTCCCGAGCGAAACGACCGGTAAGCATGTTCATGCCATTGAATTGGGCATGGCTGGCTATGCGGTCTACCTCGTCCACTAACTGAGACACCTCAACCTGGATCTGCATGCGGTCTTCGGCGCTGTATATGCCGTTGGAGGCCTGCACCGACAGCTCGCGGAGCCGCTGGATGATGTCTTGGGTTTCCTGAAGGAAGCCTTCAGCAGTCTGGATAAACGAGATGCCGTCCTGGGCGTTCTTGCTCGCCCTCTGGAGGCCGCGAATCTGGGAGCGCATCTTTTCAGACACGGCGAGTCCGGAAGCGTCGTCGCCGGCGCGGTTGATCCGCAGACCGGAAGCGAGCTTCTCCATGTTCTTGTCGACATTGCCGTTGGTCACCCCGAGGGAACGATTGGCGAACATCGCACTGAGGTTGTGATTGATTATCATAACCGATCTCCTTTCCATAGAAGCGGCGGCACGTTGGCCGCCCGGCATCCTTGCCGATTAATTCGTGTCGATTTCGACGTTACGCTCCTCCGGGCCGCGCCGGTGAACGTGTACGTGAAGTACTGCCTTGCCATGGTTTCCCCTAATCGCGCGTTCGGGGTTCGCCTCGGCAGTGCAGGCCTTCATTCAGCTTATCGGCGTTAGGCTTTTCGGCTTGAGGATAATCTTAAAAAAACCTTTGCGTAGGGCAGGCCATATGCGGCATCGCATATGGCCATCAAGCGCGGCCATGGCGGCCGCGCAACGGTGAAGCTAATGCGCTTGCCCAGTTGCGGTCGCCATGCTAAGCTCTAATATATCTTTTTGTACCGATAGGATTAATCGCCATGACCGTACGGGACATAGTCAGCACCCTTGAAGGCGTGCTTCTTACCGGGGAAGAGCTACTCGATACCGATATTAAGGCCGCCTGCGGCGCCGATCTCATGTCGGATGTCATGGCCTTCGTCAAAGAGGGCGTGGTACTGCTGACAGGGCTCTTGAACCCTCAGGCCATTCGGACGGCGGACATGATGGATATCAAGGTAATCGTGTTTGTGCGCGGCAAGAAACCGCCAAAGGATATGGTGCAGGAAGCCCAGGATAATGGCATAGCGCTTATCGCCACCAAATATTCCATGTTCCTGGCCTGCGGCCGTCTCTACGAGGCTGGCCTGCGCTCAGGCGGCACCCGGGATATACAGTAAGCGCCGTGAAACTGCATTACGAGGTGCCCGGCGACGACCTGTCGCTTGCCGGGCGGGCAAGCACCGAGGTCAAGCGCGCTCTTGGCCGTTTAGGCATAGACCCCGTAGAGATTAAGCGTGTGGCTGTGGCCATGTACGAGGCCGAGATAAACATGGTCATCCATGCCGGCGGCGGTACGGCCGAAGCGGACATAAGCCCGGAACGGGTTACGGTGGTGCTTGCCGACCATGGGCCGGGCATTGCGGACCTTGATTTGGCCATGCAGGAAGGCTACTCCACCGCTCCTGAGAGCGTGCGCGAAATGGGCTTCGGCGCCGGTATGGGCCTACCCAATATTAAACGCAATGCCGACGACCTGCACATAGACACCGCGCTGGGCCTAGGAACCACGGTTACCATCGTCATAAAGCTCAAGACAGGCTAGGGAGGCTCGAGTGGATGGCGCTACCTTTCATTCGGTGACTCTTGACCCGGCAAAATGCACGGGTTGCACCACCTGCATACGCTACTGCCCCACCGAGGCCATACGGGTCCGTAAGGGCAGGGCCTCTATTATGGACGACCGCTGCATCGATTGCGGCGAATGCATACGGGTATGCCCCCATAGCGCCAAGAAAGCCCTTTCCGATCCCTTAGCCGCTCTTGAGCGTTTTCCCCTACGCGTGGCCATACCCGCGCCTACCCTCTATGGCCAGTTCGACGAAAAATTCACCGTTGATCGCATTTTAGGCGGCTTGCTCGCGCTGGGTTTCAGCGACGTGGTGGAGGTGGCCTGGGCGGCGGAACTCGTTGCTCAGGCTACGGCCGATTGGATGGCCGCTGCCGAGGGAGAAGGCCCCTGGATATCGTCGGCCTGCCCCGCGGTGGTGAAGCTCCTGCAGGTACGCTTCCCGAGCCTGCTCGATAAGCTGGTACCGGTGCTGTCCCCCATGGAGGCGGCGGCGCGTATCGTTAAGGAGCGTTTGTATCCAGGGCGCTCCGACGTAGGCGTATTCTTCATCTCGCCCTGCGCCGCCAAGGTAACGGTGTCCCGCTACCCGCAGGGCGCCCGCGTGTCCGCCGTGGATGGCGTTATCGGTATAAAAGACGTGTACCTCGCGCTTCGCAACGTGCTGCCGAGCGTGGAAGAGAAGCCCTTAGGCCACGCGGGCGCCCGGGGCATAGCCTGGGCCCACATAGACGGCGAGAGCGACGCGGTGGGCGATCCGCGCGGTATATCCGTAAGCGGCATAGCCGACGTGATAGGCGTGTTCGAGGCCTTGGAGAACGGTAAGCTGCGCAATGTGGCGTTCATCGAGGCTCTAGCCTGCCCCGCCGGCTGTGTGGGCGGCCCCCTCACCGTTGAGAATCCCTACATAGCGCGCGCGCGCATACGGGCTCGGGAACGGCGTATCGCCCTGCTTGAGCAGCGCCCCAGTCCCGTGTCCGCGGAGGGTCTGGAGCTTTTATGGGAAGAAGGCGTGTCCGCCCGCCCGGCCTTGCGGCTCGATCCGGATATGCTCAAGGCCATGATCATGATGGAAGAAATGGAACAGGTGCTCAGTTCTCTGCCCGGCCTGGACTGCGGTTCCTGCGGCGCGCCGAGCTGCCGCGCCTTCGCAGAAGACGTGGCCAGGGGGCAGGCGCTTATTACCGACTGTATATTCAAGCTGAGGGAAAACGTGCGGAAGCTGGCGGAACAGCTTATCGACATGGAGCGCATGCAGCCGCCCGGCTTAGATAGAGAGTAGGGCTGGCCTTAACCGCTGCCGGCCTGCGTAGCCTGCTCTCGCTGCGCGGCGAGCAGGGAATCCGGCACGATATTGGCGGGCTTCTCGCGCATGAAGCTGTAGAGCAGCTTGTAGCCGGCCCGCACCCTGCGCCCGAATAGCTCGCGTATCTTCTTATCCATGGCGGCAAGGGTATCGAATCCGTATATTTTTTCCCGTTCACGGCCATCGCCGGTGCGCCAGGCCACGGTAAGGGCGAATTTAGCGGTGAGCAGAGGCTGCCTGTCGTGTATAGTGTAATAGCGTATGGCCCCGTCATCGCTAGGCCTGAAGAAGGTTAGTATCATCGCTATGAGTCTCGGCCTTTCGCGCCTCATCCTTTACGCGGCAGGAGCGATATTCCGGTATTTTCTGTATATGAAGGGGCCACCCTTGGATAAGGGCGGCCCTATGTGCCCCTCATTTAAGGGGGCAACGCCTTAAAAAAGGCGTTTATATGGAACCGTGCGAGCGAAACCCTCGCCGGTTCTAGCACGAAAGTACGCAGCCCTTTTAAGAGGGCTCAAACGACCGGATGCGCCGGTCAATGCAGGAGGGGCGGAGTATCCATAAAGGCCTCCTTATCGCCATCGAAAAGCTATGCGGGGCATGTGCCCCAAAAACCGTTCAATGAAACTCCTTACTATCAAGTTTACTGAAACAAGGGGAAAAATCAAGGCTAAATGTAATTATAATGCCTTCTTTGAATTTGACAAAATGGAGAAGGCCGATTATATTCTATCTCTGTCTACCTCCATCCTTAAGAAAAGCTTTGAAACGCTTTGCGTTTTGTACATATCTACGCATTGGCTAACAAAGGGGAGCGCTACCCTTGAATAAGAAGGATTTTCCGCGGATCCATTTCTATGATCAGGATTTCGTGGACGTGTATGACCGTACCTGGGCTTGGATCGCCGACTACTGGACCAGTGGCGGCGCGTCGAGCGGCATAGGCGGCGGTAAGTTTTTTTACTATCCTCCNNATTTATGCCGCGTCCAACGGCCTCGATGCGCTCTACTCCAAGCAGGAGGACGATGGCGCCATACGCTGGGCTTATGACGTGGAGAGCGGCGACCCCATAGAGGATGCGGAGAATCCGGACGGCGTCGCCCTGCCTCTCTTTGCCTGGGCTGAATACAACCTCTACCATAAGAGCGCGAACAAGAAGCGGGTAAAAGAGGTCATGCCGGCCCTGCAGCGCTATTACGCCTGGCTTGAAGCTAGCTTTAAACGCGCTAACGGCCTCTTTGAGGTGCCTGTCGCGGCAAGCGGTATGCCCAATCCCTCACGAGCCAAGGCTAAGTATCTCGTGGATTTTAACGCGGCCATGGCCATCAACGCGCTGTACATGTCCGCCCTCGGCGACATACTGAATGACAAAGAAATCAGCTTCCAGTACAAGCGCAACTACTTCTCGCTGAAAACCCGCATTAATAATATCATGTGGAACCATGAAAAGGGCTTCTACTTCGATGTGGATGCATCCGAGCGTCAATTGCCTGCTAAAACCATAGGCGGCTTTTGGCCTTTGCTTGCGGAAATTCCGAATGAGGAGCGGGCAGAGGCCCTTATAGCCAAACTTACCGACGCCGAGAGCTTTGGCACCGAGAATCCTTTTCCTACCATGAGCGCTGATGACGAGCACTACGATAAGCGGGGTATGGGTTATAACGGCTCGGTATTGCCTCACTTTACCTACATGGTTATTAAGGGGCTTGAGAAGTATAACCAGTGGGAGCTGGCGCGGGACTGCGCCATACGGCATCTGTACTTTATTCTGGACTCCGCCCATCCCAACGGCGAGCGGCACCAGACCTTGTGGGAGGCGTATCAGCCGCAGAACGAGGGCAGGGCCGTGTGGCCCGATAGGCCCGACTGGCCGCGGCCCCAGTACCTGGCCTTTGCGGGCCTCGCCACGGTAGCCCTCGTCATCGAGAACATCATAGGACTAGCCGTGTCGCTGCCGCGCAAGACCGTGGATTGGATTATACCCAACCTGGAGATCATGGGCATAGAAAATCTCAGCCTCAAGCGCAATATGGTAACGATACTATCGAACAAGAGCGGCCGAGGCTGGGAAATACACATGGAGTCCGAGAAGCTCTACTACTTTACCATAAACGTGCTGGGCAAGAAGAAGAAGACCCTGCCCATACCGTCGGGTAAGTGCTCCATGCTTATCGATAAGATCTAGTCCGCCGCGACGACCTTCACGTCTCCCATCATGATAAAGCCCGACACCTCAACCCAGCATTCGGCTCCGCGCGTCTGCTGGTTGACGTTGCGGTCTATCCTGCTGTCCGCCATCAGGGAGAAGGCGCTCATGCGCACGGGCAAATCGCGGGGCACGATGATCTTGGTGTCGCCCATGAGCGTGAATACTTCTATGTGTACGGGGCCGGGCGGCAGATCCACGTCGCGTAGGTCGAGCTTTGTGGAACCCATAACGGTAAAGCTCGATACGCGGTCGCTCGTGAGCCAGTTGCCGGTCATATTCCGGTCACCCATGATGCAGCCGGTGGTAACGGCGGGCGAGCCTACGAGATCGTAATTGCGCCGTGCCATGGGCGCGGGCTCGGATCGCGCGTGCTTCCTGGAGCCGGGAGCGGCCTGAGGCCGCACTTGCGGCAGGTCAATGGTAAGTAGCTCGAGTTCGGACGCCTTATTCGCCGCGCTTGCGAGGCCGGCTCGGCGTTCGTACTCGTCCATGCTGATGAAATCCTGGGCGAAGGCCTCGGTAAGCCTGTCGATAGCGCCCTGTTTGAGGGCTTCCAAGTTGCGAGGCGCGTAATCGTCCCTAAATGCTGCTTGCGTGGTCATGCGTTTCCTCCATGGCTTCATTCGGGTCCCCTGCGGGCACCCGCTCAATCGTCCCCATAAGGCGGCGATTGCCTTGATCCAAGTAGTATAATAACAAATTTTTTAAGGCGAAGCTATGCGTTGATCGCTATGCGGTTGAAAAGAGCCTCTCCGTAGCCGATAGTAAGAGCGAACGCCATGAATATCTTAAGCTCTTTGGGCAAATCTGCACGGGAACGAGCCTCAACCCTCCTCTATGGCCTTGGTTTCTTCTATAACGTCATTACGGAGACCCTGCGTTTCTTTAAGCGCAGCCAGGTGGGCTACAAGGTGCTCATCAACCAGATTCTGTTTACCGGCTACGAAGCGCTTGCCATAAACGCCATCATGGCCGTGGCTATAGGCGCGGCCATAAACGTAATTGGCTCAAGCCTCCTGCCGCAGTTTGGGCAGAGCCAGCTCATGTATACCATACTGATCATCGTGATTACCCGCGAATTAGGTCCCCTGTTGACCGCCTTCGTCATAACCGCCCGATCGGGCACGGCCATAGCCACCGAGCTGGGCGGCATGGTGGTGAACCACGAGATAGAGGCTTATATATCCGTAGGCCTTAATCCCATATCCTACCTCGTGGTACCCCGCTTCATAGGCGTCGTCGTATCCATGGTCATATTAACCGTCTATTTCAACCTGTTCGGATTGCTCGGCTCCTTCGTGGTGGTGCAGATCGTCAATCCCACGCCGGTGTCCGAGTATTTGGGCAACCTTCTTTCCCTCCTTACCATAAGCGACATATTCTCGGGCCTCGTTAAGGCCTTTATATTCGGCATAATCGTATCGGTGGTAAGCACTTACCAGGGCTTCTCGGTGAACCGCTCGAGCACGGAGATACCGGTTGCCGGCATACGCGCTGTGGGTCAGAGCTTCATACTTATAATCGTGGCGGACGTGCTCGTAACGCTGGTGCAGTATGCATGAGGCCGAGAAGCAAGCCGTCGCGGAGGCCGTCGCGCCGCCGGCCATAGAACTCAAGAGCGTATACGTGAATTCCGGCGGCTATGAGCTCTTGCGCGGCGTGAGCTTAGCCATACCCCGCGCAAGCACGAGCGTGCTGCTCGGAGCCACGGGCTCAGGCAAGAGCGCGCTCTTAAAGGCGGCGGCTGGCCTTCTGGTGCCGGGCTCCGGCAGCGTGGAATACCTGGGCAAGGATATGGCAAAATTCTCGAAAAAGGACGAGACCGAGTTTAGGGCGCATAGCGGCTTTATATTCCAGGATGCTGCGCTCTGGGCTAACACGAATATTCTCAACAATGTATCGATGCCCCTCCGCGTTCACAAGCCATGGATGGGACAGAGTGAGCTTGCCGAGGCCGTCCGTATGGCCTTTAAGCGCCTGGGCTACGAGGAAGGCATGGCCCTGCGGCCTTCCGACCTGTCCGC
Organism: Spirochaetaceae bacterium UBA5200; assembly: GCA_002412825.1. Classification (GTDB taxonomy): domain Bacteria; phylum Spirochaetota; class Spirochaetia; order Treponematales; family UBA12059; genus UBA5200. The sequence goes on along the minus strand of DHVU01000013.1, from coordinate 33,825 downwards.
CGGTGAGCAGAAAATGGTGTGCATAGCCCGCGCGGTGGTGCACGATCCTGATTTAGTCTTCATGGACGATCCGGGTACGAACCTTGACGAGGACGGCCTTGAGCAGCTCTTTGCCCTGATCGCCGAGCTTGAGGAGAGGGGCAAGACTCTGGTCATAGCCTCCAATAATTCTGAATTCGCCTATCGCTACGCCGATATGCTGGGTATCATAAAGGATGGGGTCGTCGTGGCTTTTGGCAGCTATGAGGACACCCTGGCCAGGGCGGAGAAGGAGCCTGAGTTGAAGCTGACTAGGCTCCGCGCCCGCGGCCTGCGGGAAAAGAAAGCCAGGCGGGGAGCATCATGAAGTTCAAGATTAAGTACTCCGACCAGATCGTCGGCCTGTTTATTGTCATAGCCGTGGTAATCTTCGCGCTCATTGTGATACTGGTAGGGGCCAACCAGCGCTGGTTCGCTAAGGACTATCGCTTTAAGACCGTGTTCCAGTCCGCCACCGGCGTATCGCCGGGTACGTCCATCGTCATGAAAGGCTTCGTTGTCGGCAAGATCAACCGCATTACCCTCAATGCCGATAACGCGGTGGACGCCGATTTCCATATCTACGACACCTATCGCAATCTCGTGCGCGAATTCTCCATACTTGAGCTTACCGTATCCCCCATAGGACTGGGCTCGCAGCTCCTGTTCCACCCGGGCCGCGGCGAACGGCTGCTCGATGAAGAGGAATTCATACCGACGGCCGACTCGCCGGCGGGTATTGCGATAATCGAGCAGGAACTCGTAGAGATACCCCCCAAAGATGATACGATCACGCGGCTTTTGGCTAACGTGAATCCGCTTTTAGAGAACGTGAACCGGGTCATGATTACCATAAACCGCACCCTTACCGACGTGAACCGGGCCATAGCCGGGCAGAGCACGGGTCCGCTCGGCTCCATAGTCAACGACGTGAGCGGCGCAGCGGCCCGCCTGCCGGTGATGGCCGACCGCGTGGACGACATAGTCGCCGACGTGCAGACCCGCACGGCGGGGCTCTTAGACCAGGTATCCAGCCTCTTGCTGGCATTCCAGGTGGTTAGCTCAGACGTGGGTGCCATCAGCAATAACCTGGCTGCCACCACCGAGGCCATAAGGGATCCTACCGGCCTCGTGCCCAAACTGCTCGACCCCAAGGGCTCCCTCAAGACCTTCCTTGACGATAACGACGCCCTCTATAAACGCGTTATGAGCATAGTGGCTGAGGTGGAAACGAGCGTGCGCAGCCTGCAGGGCATAGTGACGGGCCTGAACGGAGAAATGCCCAAGATATCGGCGGTGCTGAATGAGACGCGCACGGCGATACAGCAGGCGCAGGATGTGCTTGAAGGCGTAAAGAATAATCCGCTTATTCGGGGAGGCGTGCCCGAGCGGGCATACCAGGACAGCCTGTACGGCAGTATGCGGGAAGGGAGCTTCGAATGACGCGCCATGCATATACACGGAGCCGGTGCGCCGCCTGGTCCATAGCCCTAAGCCTGACGTTCTGCCTGTCGGCCTTCTCCTGCTCGTCAGCGCCGAAAAAAGCCGTGGAAACGCTAGCGTTAAAAAACGAGGCGGCCGATTACGCTAAGCTGGCTGACGATTTCTTCTTCAAGGGCCAATATCTGTCAGCCCTGCAGTTTTACGCGGAAGCCCTGGATCTTAACCTGTCCGTGGACAATGTGGAGGGCGTAATCGTCACGCGAAACGCGCTGGGCAGGACCCACCTGGTTTTAGGAAGGCTCGACGATGCCGAGCGTGAATTTACCGACGCTTTGCGCGACGGCAGGCCCTTCGGAAAGCCCGCGCTCATAGCGCAGAGCCTGTCCAATCTCGGAGAACTCTATTATACGCGGGGGCGGCTCGAGGATGCGGAGAGCTATCTAATGGAGGCGGAGCGGCTCGCGCCTACTAACGATGCGGTGTGGGCCGTTGTGGCGCATAATCGCGGCGTGGTGGCGGTAGCCCGTGGCGACTTAAAAAGCGCAAGCACGTATTTAATGAAAGCTGAGCAGGCTAACGATCGGGCAAAACGCTGGTCGGTATTGGGCACGAACCGCTACGTGCTGGCGTCAGTCATGTATGCGCAAGGCTCTATTGAGGAGGCTCTTCGCTGGGCCGAGCGGGCGTTGGCGGCCGATAAGACCGCTGAAAATAGCTTGGGCATAGGGGCCGATCTTGAGGCCTTAGGACGCTTGACGCGCCGGGCGGGACAGCCGGAAAAAGCCTTTGAGTACTTCCGCAGGTCATTCGGGCTCTGGCTTGCCTTGGGCAAAGACCGCGACGCGGAACGCGTGTTGCGGGAATTGCGCGAGCTTGCCGTGGAACTTGGCGAGGAAGACTATGCCGGCCGCTACGGTAAGATGCTCGAGGGCGTACCGTAGAAGAAGCTTTCGCCCGCGCCTTGCTTACGCGCCGATAAGCGTGCCCTGATAAGGCCCGCCGTCGAGTATGGCGGCTATATTGCCAAGGTCGCGGCCTGCCGCGCATATTACCTTGAGTCCGAGCTCTTCGGCGCGCTTCGACGCCACCGGATCGAAAGGCGCATTCTTGCCTGGCAGCCATTCATCGCCTACCAGGGTCCTAAAGTCGGCCCAGGATATGGCGTCTATGGGCTTGGCGTTAGGGTCTAGCTTTGGATCCGCGCTATATACCTTAGCTATGTTGGAGAGGTTCACCACGGTCGGCGCTCCGAAGCGCTCGGCGAGCACCACCGCGTCATAATCGGTGGAGAAGCCGGGTTTCCAGCCGGCCGCCACGAGCACCCGGCCGCCGAATACGGTTACGGCCGTGGGGTCCACCACCACTTCATGGGGGCAGAGCTCCAGGAACATGCTGCGGACGAGCTGGGCGTTGAGCCTGGTGGCCATGATGCCTATCCAGTCCTGCGCGTCCGCGTCGGGGTTTGCCGCCGCTTCGCGGTAGGCTTTCTGCCAGGCGCGCGCCGGGCCGCCGCCGCCCACTACCAGGATGAGCCGCCTCGCTAGGTCTTTTTCGAGCCATGAGCGAACCAGGGCGGCGAAGTCTTTCAGGAATCCCGCGTCGGGGCCGTCCGGGGCTACGATAGATCCTCCAAGCGATAACACGTTCGTCATGGCATCCTCCGCATTCGTTATAAGCGCATTGTATGCCTCTTCGCTCGCCGCTGTAAAGCGCGGCGATCAGGCGCAGTTCTTTCGTCGCGAAGCAAGCGTCAAAGCGCGAAGGACGCCTTGCGCCGCATAGCCGCGGCGGGCTATCCTGCCTGCGCGGAGCCGTTGGGTCTTTCCGCTCATATTCGGATTATCTGAAGGAGGGCGCCGTGGCAAATCCGGTAGCCGTTTTTAAGACCAGCCTAGGCGAGTTCGCCATAGAATTGTACGCGGACAAGAGCCCCGCCACGGTGGAGAATTTCGTTAACTACGTTAGCGCGGGCTTCTATGACGGCACGATATTCCACCGCGTCATTCCGGGCTTTATGGTGCAGGGCGGCGGCTTCGTGCCCGGCATGGACCAGAAGGACAACGGCAAGCCCATCAAGAACGAGGCCGATAACGGCGTGTCCAACGCGCGCGGCAGCATAGCCATGGCCCGCACCAATGACCCGCACAGCGCCACGAGCCAGTTTTTTATTAACCTAGTGGACAATAAGCGCCTGGACTATCGGTCCAAGGACGCGTCGGGCTGGGGCTATTGCGCCTTCGGAACGGTGACGCGGGGCATGGACGTGATAGACGCCATAGCAAAGGTTCCTACGGGCAATCGCATACCCCATCAGGACGTGCCTAAAGAGGACGTGGTCATCATAGCGGCCAGTATCGAGGCTTAACTCCCGGGCTCTTGGGCCTTGCCAGAGCAGGCCGGCTAGGAGTGTTTGCGGGGTTTCTTCTCGACCACTTCGTAGCCGGCTATCTCAAGCATGCGCTTGAAGGCCGAGCCGTCCTTTTTAAGCTCCCGGGAGCCGCGGGTTATCTTGCACAGCGAGAGCCTGAGCTCCTCCGCTATGGCCCGCTGGGGTATACCCTCCGCTATGCGCTTAACGAGGGCCCAGCGTTTGGCTATTTCGTCCGCTTCGGCCTGGGTGAAGAGGCTGTAGAGGAAGTCTTCGATAAGCTCGGGGTCCGCCGCGGCCGCCAGCACGCGTGACATCTCGCCAATGTTGTCATGTACGAGGTCGGATTCTTGTTCGTTGCTCACAGTAACCATAGTATGTAAGAAACGCCGCTCTGGCAAGCCTTACTTATACTTGCGTTAAAAGCAGGCTCTGTATATCATCCTCAAATGGAAAAGTACCGCTTCACCTACCAGGATATCCATCGCACCGTCAAGTCGTTGGCCGGCCGCATAACGGCCTCGGATTATGACCCTGACGTTATCGTAGCCATAGGTTCGGGTGGCTTCATTCCCGCCCGCATGCTTCGTACCTTTATAAACCGCCCCATACTAACCGTAGGCGTGGCGTACTACGATAAGGACAACAAGCCTACCGCCAACCCGCGCAAGGTGCAGTGGATAGAGGAGGCGGAGCGCGAGCTGCGCGGCAAGCGCATACTGCTCGTGGACGAGGTGGACGATTCGCGCGCCACCCTCGAATACTGCGTGCGCGAGCTCCTGGCCCACGGCCCGGCCGCCATCGCCGTGGCGGTGATTCACAATAAGCTGAAGGAAAAGCGCGGGGCCATGCCTGAAGAAGTAGCCCTCTACCTGTCGGGCCTCGATATAGCGGACAAGTGGGTGTGCTACCCCTGGGACGCGCGCGATATAGACGAGCACGACAGGCTCGCCTGGGAAGAGAAGGGCGAAAAAAAGGCAGCCCTGCGTACCGAGATGAAGGAGCGCCTGCGCGGCGTTGATGACGCCGAACGCGCCAAGCGGAGCGCCGCGGCCGCCGCCTCCTTCTCGGAACTGGCGGCCTACGCATCGGCGGACATGGTTTTGGCCTTCCTGTCCATGCGCGATGAGATCGACAGCGCGCCCGCGATAGACGCTGCCTTGGCCGCGGGTAAGCGCGTAGCGGTGCCCCGCATTGCAGGCGATGATATCGAATTCGTGGAGCTTGGCGGCGAGTGGCGTAGCTGGCCCCGCGATCGCTGGGATATACCCGCGCCTCCCGCCGCATTGGAAGCGCTCGCGGTCAAGGCCCTATCCGGGCTCAACTGCCTGGTCATGGCGCCAGGCCTTGCCTTTGACCTTGACGGGGGTCGCTTAGGCCGCGGCAAGGGCTATTACGACCGCTTTCTTTCGTCACTGCACGCCGCACGGCGCAAGAGCGAAAGTCCGGAGGGTATGGCCGGCCTCTTTGTAGCCGCGTACGGCTATAGTTTTCAGCGCGTATCATCAGTACCCAGGAATATAAGCGATCAGGCGGTGGATACGCTCATACTCGCGTAGCGTTAGGCACGGTCGCGCAACCAGGGCAGATAGAGCCGGTCAGCCACGAGGGTGTGGTAAATGAGGGCGTCCTTGAGCTCGTGCACGAGGGCCCCGCGCTCGGTTCCTAACGCTAGCCGGGCGCCGGCATCGCCTATGAGCGCAAGCATGGCTGCGTGTTCAAGCGCGTGCCCGTCCACCCGGGGGAAACCGCGCTCCTTCATGAGGAGTTCTTCCTTGCTGAAGTGCTCCTTCGTCGTATTCAATAGCGCGGCCAACGCAGCCTCGTCATTAGAAGCTTCGTTAAGCAATGCCTCCATAGCCACGAATATAGCGTTATGGGCCGCGTCTATATCGCTTAAGCCCATATCGTATTCAGGCCGCCAGCTCAGCTGGAGCCTGGCCTTTGCCGCGGCTAATCGGCGTTCATAGCGTTCGCGCAAACGCCACAACACCAGGGGTTTGTCCATAAGCGATTCCCGCGGCAAGATATATACGCGTAGCTCTTCAAAGGCCTGGGCGCGGAATTGGCCGGCCCCGCCGCCCCATAGTCCGTCTTCGCCATAGCCATCAGAAGGGCCGATAAGCTCGACCAGCGTCGGGCCGCCGTAAAGCGCCAGCGCTCCTTCGACCACCACGGCGTAGCCGCCTTCCGGATCGAGGCGTTCACCGGGCACAAGACGGCGCTCTACAGCCGCCCGCGCCAGAGCGATGAACGCGGGAAGGAATTCAAGGCCGCTAAAAACCGGGCAGGAGGATAAGAGGCTGAAAACCTCGTCAACCCGTTCGAAATCGGCGGCAAGAGCGTTGCGGCGCACGAAGTCCAGAAAGATATCCGCGGGAATGTCCAAGACCTCGGTGCGTTGCGCGGCGTGGAATGAAAGGGCTACGTCGAGGCCTCGGCTGCATTCCAGGGCGTTGAGCAGAGCTCCGGCGCGCAGCGACAAGAGCCGCCCCGAGCCCGGCTCGCTGCGCTCGAGCCTGCCGCCCAGGCTGAGGTACACGCCCTGCAGCGCCTGCCCCCTGCGGCAGAGTTGCTCGCCCCTGGCCAGCGTACGGAGCGGCGAGGCAAGCAGGATATCCAGCTCTTGCTGCGCTAGCTGGGGGAAATAGAGGCGCAGCAGGCTCTGTGCCAGCTGGCGGTGCCAATCCGCCCTGAGGCCGAAAAAGCTGCGCTGTTCGCCGAATTCGGCCATGCGGCCGAAACCCAGAGCGGCAACCTTTGCCGGGTGAATGCCATGGCTCAGCACGAGCTCCCCGCTTTGGTCCCTGGCGAAGTCCTTAGCGCTGCCATGGATCTGTCCGCCGCCCACGTCTACTTTTTTTAAGTCCGCGGCTTCAAGGTAGAGGGCCTTTGCGACGGCGGCCTCACGAGGGCTTATGCCGGGGGCAGTATCGTCCGAGGTCGTCATGGCGTCGATAACCTTAAATGAGCTGAGGTCCGCCCCATGCGCATAGCTATAGCGCCGTCCGGCTTCATCTGAGGCGGCGAAGCGGAATATCGTGGTCTCAAGGGGATGGGGCGAATAGTCGGGGCGTACCGCGAGGCCGTCTACGTCGTTCCATACGCCGGGCTTAAGGTCATGCAACTCGAAAAGCCGCCCGAAATCATGCTCGTCCACGCCTGAGAGAGCCCTGAGCTTGCACTGCGCCGAGCGGCGTACCGCCGGCGCCGCGTAGTAGCGCAGCCGGCGCTCGGAGCGCATAAGAGCGGTAAGCCCCACGAAGTGGTCGTCATGGACATGGGTATGGAAGATGCCTTTAAGGCAGCCGACGGATAGTCCCACGGCCGCCAGGCTTTCTTCTATGTTCGGCCCCGCGTCTATGAGGTAGATGGCGCCGTTGTGCATGACGAGGCTGGACATGCAGGGCCGCTCGGGATCCCAGCCGTCGCCCTCGCCCAAGTGGACCACCGAGAAGCCTTCGCGCGTTATATCCACGGAGGGGAGCGCGTAGGGACAGCTGTCTTCCTGGTCCGGAAGGGCTAAATCTACCGTGAGGCTTTGCCCCCCGTAAATGAATTCGTAACGGTTTACCCCAAGGCGCCTGAGGAAGGCGCCGTCCTTAAGCTCCATGATGCTGCTTGATACGGGCTTAAGCTCGAGCAGTTCGGCGCTCTGCTTGAAGCTGCCGAAGGAGAACCAGCGTTTCATGCGTACGAGCGCCCTGCCGCGCTCCGTATCCTCGGGGCAGAGTTCCTCAGGGCTTTCTATACCGTAATTGCCGTAGTATATGTAGGCTGCCTGAGCGGCCAGCTGCTCAGGCAGCCCTATGATCATGGGCCGCCTGCCCGTGTTGCCCGGGTGCCCCGGCACTATCATGCCCTGCCTGTAGAGCATTTGCAGCACGGGAAATTCCGCTACATTGGCAAAGCGGCCGTTCTGAACCGGTATTTCCGATAAGAGTATGGCGTTAGGCCCCGACTCGTAGCGCACGCCCGCAGCTTCCAGCTTTTTAATAATGCCGTGCTTAAACAAGAATTTTATCGTGTTCTCGGGACAGCCGCAGAGCACGCTCAGGCTTGCCTCCGGTATATCCACAATAGCTATGCCCTTGCATACCTGGGTTAAGGTCATGGTAGGTCCTTGCCGGTCGGCTTTTTCATAGCCAAAGCTTAGCTTGAATGGGGCCGTGGCGCAATTGCATTAAAACGCCCCGGGCAAATGCCGGGGCGCGGGTATGAAGGCCGGGCGCTGGCCCGGGGCGGCTAAGCCCCGTTTAGGCGATTTTGCCCTTTAGGATGACCAGGCGGCTAGCTCGCCGGGGCTGCCCAGGAGGTAGTGGCCAGGCGCGGCCTCTGCCCATATAGGCTCTTCGCGGCCGTAATCGTGTATGGACGGGTCATATATCACGAGCTTCTTCTTCTGCTCGGCCTCGGGGTCAGGTATGGGCACGGCGGAGAGCAGAGCCTTGGTGTAGGGGTGCAGCGGCCGGAGAAAGAGCTCCTCGGACGCGGCGAGCTCAACGATGCGGCCGCGGTGTATGACCGCTATGCGGTCCGATATGAAGCGCACCACGGACAGGTCATGGGCTATGAAGAGGTACGATAGACCGCGGTCGCGCTTGAGTTGATTGAGGAGGTTGATAACTTGGGCACGTATGGACACGTCCAAGGCGCTGATTGGCTCGTCGGCTATCAGTATTTCCGGCTCCATGACTAGGGCCCGCGCTATGCCTATGCGCTGGCGTTGGCCTCCTGAGAATTCATGCGGGAAACGGCTGGCGAATTCGGGCAGGAGCCCTACTTCCAAGAGCGCCTTTTCAACCTTGGCCAGGCGCTCCGCCTCGTTCTTGAAGAGCTTGAAGTTATAAAGGCCCTCGCTGACTATGTAGTCTATCTTGGCCCGCTCGTTGAGCGAGGCCATGGGGTCTTGGAAGATCATCTGTATCTTCTGGCGCAGGAGGCGCTCGGAGCGCGCGTTTACCGCGCCGGATATGCGCTGCCCGCGATAGCGTATTTCGCCGGCCGACAGGGGATGCACGCGCATAATGGCCCTCCCTATCGTCGTCTTGCCCGAGCCTGACTCTCCCACGAGGGAGAGGGTCTCTCCGGCGTAGAGCTCGAAGCTTACGCCGCGCACGGCCCGGAACGATTTGCGGCCGGCACCGAAGCGCACGGATATGCCGTCAAGGGATAGTAGCGCTTCCTTACTCATCGGCCTGCTCCTTGGCTTTCTTGGCTTTGCGCTTCTTCGCGCCGTCGGCCTTCGCGACGGCTGTCGGCGCGTTGGGCTCCCGCAGGCCCGCGGCCTTGCCGGCTTCGGCTATGCGCGCTCTTAAGCGGCGCACGGTGTCCGGGGCTTCCTGGGCGGGGGCGCGCGGATCGAGTAGCCAGGTCTTGGCGCGGTGGGTGGGGCTTACCGAGAAGAAGGGCGGTTCATGCTCGAAGTCCACTTTCAGGGCAAGGGGGTTGCGGGCGGCGAAGGCGTCGCCCTTGATTTCCTTGAAGAGGGAGGGCGGCGTGCCCTTGATGGCAAAGAGCTCCTCGCCTTTAACGCCGAGCTGCGGCAGCGAGGCGAGGAGGGCCCAGGTATACGGATGCCGGGGATCGTAGAATATCTCCGCGGAGAGCCCTTCCTCCACCACTTGGCCGGCGTACATGACCGCGATACGGTCGGCCATCTTAGCCACCACGCCCAGGTCATGGGTTATGAAGAGCACCGCCATGCCCAGGTCGCGCTGCAGGCTTTTTATGAGCTCCAGTATTTGCGCCTGTATGGTCACGTCCAGGGCGGTAGTCGGCTCGTCGCATATGAGTATCTCAGGCCCGCAGGCTATGGCCGCCGCTATGACGGCGCGCTGGCGCATGCCCCCCGAAAATTCGTGCGGGTACTGGCCGTAGCGGCGCTCCGGCTCGCCTATGCCCACCCGTGCCAGCATATCGAGGGCCAGGAGCCGCGAATGCTCCTTGTCCAGGCCGCGATGCAGGGCGGCCGCCTCGCGTATCTGCTCGCCGACGGTCTTGAGCGGGTTGAGCGCGGTCATGGGATCCTGGAATACCATGGCTATGCGGCTGCCGCGCACCGAGAGCCACTCGCGCTCGCCCTTGAGCGAAGAAAGTTCCGCGCCGCGATAGCGTATGCTGCCCGAGGCCACCCGTCCGTTCTTGTCGAGCATGCCTAAGAAGCTTTTAGCGAACACGCTCTTGCCCGAGCCCGATTCGCCGACGACGGCGAGCGTTTCCCCGGCCTTGAGGGCGAGAGAAGCGGAACGAACCGCGGTCAGGGTTTTACCGCGCAGATTGAAGCGTATGACGACGTCGGTCGCCTCGAGCAGGGTATCGCCCTTTACGCAGGCGCTTTCGTTGAGCGTAAGCGCGTGCCGTAGAGGGCCTGCCTTGGTTGTGGTGCTCATACGTGGTTCCTCGGGTCGGACGCGTCGGCGAATTTATTGCCGACTATATAGAACGATACCGTTATGGTCGCCAGGACAGCCGTGGGCCAGAGCAGCTGGTGGGGGTAGAGAAAGAAGTTGTTCTTGCCCAGGTTCACCAGGTTACCCAGCGATACGGTGTCCAGGGGCAAGCCCAAGCCTATGAAGCCCAGGAATACTTCCGCCCCTATGGAATAGGGTATGGTAAGCGCGGCCTCCATGATGACGATGGACACGAGGTAGGGCAGCACGTTCTTGGCTATGATACGGCTTAAGGGCGTGCCCAGGCAGCGGGAAGCCACGTTATACTCGGCATCCCTTATGGTAATGACCTTGTTGCGCACGAAGCGCGCTATGGACAGCCAGCCTGTGGAGCACAGCGCTATGACTATGGTCCAAAAGCCCGGCCGCAATATGTAGGATAACAGGATGAGGACCACGGTCTGCGGAATATTGGTAAGCACGTTGTAAAGCTCGGTCATGATACGGTCGAGCCTGCGCACGTAGCCCCAGAGGGCTCCGGCTATCATGCCTATGCCCACGTCTATAAAGGCTATGACGAAACCCAGGAGCAGCGAGGTGCGGGCGCCATGCCAGCTACGCGCCCACATATCGCGGCCTAGGCCGTCGGTGCCGAATACGCCGTTGCCCGCGCCGGGCTTTAAGTTCCAGCGTGCCGTTTCCAGCGCTACCGCGTTAGGGTCGGTGCGCGAGAGTAGGGGATAGAGGAAAGAGAACGCGGTCAATATGGTTATGAGGGCTAAGAGCGCTATGGCCAGCGGGCTTTTAAAGAAGGTGCGTATGGTCGAGCGCCAGTAGGAGTAGCGCGAGTAGCCTGAGCGCTCCGCTTCGGCCGCGTCGAAAGGGGCCGGCGTAAAAAGGGCGGGATCTATCCTGTCTATGCTGTCGAGCCTGTCGCTCATGTCGCCTCCCGCTCGGGCGACGCGCCCGCTAGCTTGATCCTGGGGTCGACGAGGGCCATGAGCACGTCGCCCATGAATACGCCGAATACGCCCAATACGGAATAAATGAGCACGAGGGCTTGCACCAGGGGGTTGTCCTGCTGGCGTATGGCGTATACGAGGAGCCCGCCCATGCCCGGAATGGAATAGATGCTTTCTATGATTAGGGAGCCCGCTATGGTCAACAGGAGCTGCACCGGAAAGTACTGCACGAGGGGCACGATGGCGTTGCGCAGCACGTGGCCGCTCATGACCTTGCCGCGCGGCAGGCCCTTGGCTACCGCAAACTTAATATAGTCTTTGTTTTCTTCGTCCACCATGAAGCGCCTGAGCCATATGGCGTACCAGGCCAGGCCGGGCAGGGCCAGCGATAGCCCCGGTAAAATCCAGGATAGGGCGCGGTCTTCATAGAATACCATGGGCCAGCCTAGGAGCCCTGAAACGCCTATCTGTATAAAGAATAAATAGATGAGGCTGGGCACGGCCCGCACGATTACCACATAGGCGGTGCCCAGCGCATCCACAAGGCCGTCTTTGTAGCGGGCCATGAGCACGCCCAGCCACAGGCCAAGGCTCATGCTTATGCCTATGCCGGCGAGGCCGAACCAGAGGCTGTAGGGTATCTTCTGGGCTATGATCTCGGTAATGGCCGTACGCGGATACACGGTTATGGAACGGCCAAGGTCGCCCTGCGCCGCCTTGGCTATGAAATTCTTAAATTGCACGAGGGGATGGTCGAGCACGCCCAGGCTGCGCAGGTATGCGTTACGGGCAGTCTCGTTCATTTCCGTGTAGTCCTCGCGGGTAAAATAGCCCGATGTAGGCATGAGCCTCAGGAGCATGAACACCGCCAGGAGCACCAGTACTACGGTAAGGAGAGACTGAGCGAAGCGTTTGAGTATGTAACGGGTCATGGGCCCCTCGTCTTATAAGGATAGGCCCCGGTCCAGGCCATGCGCCTGGGCTCCGGGGCCGGAACGCGGAACGCCAGCGGGCGTCCCTCAGGTACAGTGTACTATTTCTTAAGCGTGCTTTCGAGTTCCTTGTAGAACTCTGCCTTGAGCTTCTGATAGCGTTCCATGGTAACCGGCTCGCTCTCTACTATCATGCCCTTGTACTTGAAGCGCGTGGTGCCGAAGCCGCCGCGGGGGTAGGTAAAGGGCAGGGCCTTGCTCATGGTGTACGCTCCGCCGCCCATCTGGAAGGGCAACACGTAGGCGCGGTCTATGAACATGCGCTCGGCCATGGAGAAGATGTCGAAGCGTTTAGCCAGGTTGTTTTCTGCCTCGCCCTGGGACACGAGAGCGTCGAATTCCGCGTCGGACCATTCGCCGTCATTCACGCTGCCCTTGGTGGTAAGCCTGCCCAGCTGGGATATGGGGTCGGCGAAGCTGAAGCGGAAGCTGTCGTAGGTCAGGTCGAAGCGCCGGGGCTTTACCACGTCGTTATATTTGTCGTCCACGAAGCTGCCGAGCACCAGTTCTATGTTGGCGGCGCCGAATACGTCCTTGAGCATGGCCTGGAGCAGGAGGGCCATCTTGGTGTCGGTGCTGTCGGTGGAGTGCACATATACGATCTGCAGGGGCAGCTTGCCGTCCACCTTGAAGTCGGCTATGGGCTTCATGTCGACCGCGCCTGCTTGTACGCCCTTAATGGCGCCGGCGCCGTCGGTAAGCTCTGCCACGGCCTTGGCGAAATAGTCCTTGGCCTTGGCGGGGTCGTAGTAGTTGCCGCGCGCCTTCAGGTCTTTTACGGCCTTGTAGTCGGTATAGTCGGTCCCCGCCTCGTCGAAGATTACGTCTTCGGGCACGACCGTGTTACGTAAAAGGCCGGAGGGGTTGTAGGGGTCGTAGAGCTCGAGGAGCTTCACGCGGTCAATGCCGTAATACAGGGCCTTGCGGAAGTTTTCGTTGTTGACGAAGGCCTTGAACTCGGGGTTGGAGCTGGTGAAGTTCTGTATGAACCAGTAGGTGACGCTTGAGGTCTCGGCGGGATATACGAACTTTGCCCAATTGCCGCCCTCGAGCGCCTTTACCTGGTCGGCCTGCAGGCTGGTAGCCGAGAGCTCGCCGCGGGTGAACATCTGCACGCTTATGGTGGGGTCGCCCACTTTCTGCATGTTGATGGTCTTTACGAGCACCTTGGCCGCGTCCCAGTACTGGTCGTTCTTCTGCAGCACGACCTGCTTGTCGCGCTGCCAGTCGGCTAGGTAGTAAGCGCCAGAGTACAGCAAGCGTTCCTTGGCGGTACCGAAGTCCTGGAGGCCTACCTGATCCATGAAGGCCTTCTCCACGGGGAAGAAGAGCTCGGTGACGAGGTAGGACAGGAAGTAGGGGGTAGGGCTGGCGAGCCTGTAGCTCACGGTATACTGATCGGGAGCGCTTATGCCCACGTCCTTGGCGAAGGAAGCCAGAACTTCTTCCCTCGAATTGCCTATGTCCACGCCGTCGTCGAAGTCCAGGAGGTCATAGTAGTAGTTGTTGAGGCCGGCTATCACCTTGCGTATCGTGGATACGTTCTTGATGCCGTTCTTGGGGTCGGCCACGTAGCGGAGGCCTTCCACGAAATCGTCGGAAGTCACTTCCCACTGGGTGGGCTTGCCCGCGGCGTCTATCCACTTGACGCCTTTGCGCAGGGTAAAGGTCCACTCTTTGTAGTCCGGGCTGTGGCTCCAGGACTCGGCGAGCGAAGGCACATAGCGGCCGAAGCGGTCGTTCTCCACGAGGCCGTCCTGCGTGTTGGCCGCTACCCGCTGCGAGGTAGAGTCCAAGAGCAGGAAATAATTGAGGGTCTTAGCCTCGGTGATGTAGGTGGTCGCGTAGCGGTCGACGAGCTTACGCTCTCCTCCGCAGGACGCGAGCGCAAAGAGCGCGAGGGCCGCGGCCGCCAGGGCTATGGCCCTGCTGCTGGTACGTTTCATGGAATGCTCCTCCTTGGGTTCCGTGCTCAGGGTCCGCGCGGCCCCTGCTTGCGGCGCGTGAAGCGGACTTCTTAATCAATAAGCAAGAGCCGTACCATCTTGGTTAAAATTACGCATACTGGGCGCTTATTTTTATAGACAGCGGTATAAGGTCTATACGGGCGTGCTGAAAGGCCACGCGGCCGTCGGCGGCCAGCCAGGCGGATGATAGGCCTTCCTGTCTGGCGAAGCGGAGTTCCCAGCCCTGGGCTTGCCCGTCCAGCTCCTCTATTAGGTAGCCCTGAACGTAGGGCCTGCCCCGCGCGTCGCGCTTGAGCAGGGCTTCGTCGTTGTCGAAGAGCAGGCGCCCGCAGAAGGCCGCCAGCTCGCCGTATGGCGACAGGGGGCCTGAAGCGCAGGGGGCGGGCAGGGCGTAGGCGGGCGGCAGCTCGGATAGCGGGCTCTTGTCCAGGAATAGCGGCTTCCGCGCGACAGCGTCCCAGCGATCGCCGGGCAAGAGGTAGTGGAGGGCCAGTTCGCGGATCGGCGCGCGCTGTGCCGCGTTTGGGGCGGGGCCTTCTAGGGCAGCCTGGCTGTCCACGACATAAACGCCCGCGGCGCCGAGTACCTCGAAGGAGCCCGTAGCCGCGTCGCAGAGCATGGCGCTGTCCTCCGACACCCCGAAACCCAGCTTCCTGCCGTACGGATCGTCCAAAACCGCCCGAATGAGGCGCCCTAGGCGCGCGCGCGCGTCAAAATGCTGGTCTATGATGCCCTGGGCGTAGAATCCCAGGCCCGTGGCCGTCCATAAGGCGCGGTCTATCTCGCTGTGCCCCGGGCCGTCCGCCCGCGGCAGGGATAAGGCGCCGAAGCTGGTGCCCCCGCCTATCATGGGGTCGCTCATGACGGCGGCGCCCGCGCTGGTGCCGCCTATGGCCGCGCCGGCATTCAGGCGCGTGCGTAAGGCCGATAGCAGCGGGCTGTCGCCGCCCTCAGGCCGCAGGAGCAGGCGGGTAATGGCGTTCTGGTCGCCTCCCGGTATCCAAACGCCGTCGGCGGCAAGCGCCTTTTCTATGACAGACGGTTCATACGCGCCGTTTTTCCAGCCGGGCTCAGTCTCGGATAGCTCCAATACCTGTATGGCGCCTTCCTGTACGCCGGCGAGGAGCAGCTGTTTGCGGGCCCTGGCAATACTTCGTAGCGGTTCCGCGGTGGCTGCGGGCAGTATGGCGAAGCGCTTGAGCGGACCGCCGGCCGCGCTTACGAAGCGCGAAAAGATGGCGCTTTCATGCGCCTCGAGCGCGCCGCCGGCTATGACTAAGGAACCTGTATGCATCATGTACTCCGCTATAATTGGCAAAAAATGGTTAATAGGCGCCTATTGGCCATTAAAAGCCATATGAGTTTAGAATGGCCGAAACGCCTAACGGCTCGCCTTACAATGCGCATACGAGCCTGCGGCCCGCCTGGGTAAGGCGCGTACCGCCTCGGCCCCTATTCGATTCAAGGTAACCGCGGGCTCCCAGGCGCTCCATGGCGGCGCGGGCGCTGCCGGGCCCCAGGAGAAAGCCTTGCGCCTTGGCGCGCTCGGCGACGGCCATCCTGCCCACGGAACCGCCCCTGGCTTCGAATTCGGCGATAGTCGCCAGCACGAAGCGCTCTATATCGTCCAGGCTCTTAGCCTCGGCCAGGGCCGCGGGGTCTCCGCCATCGGCGGGCGCCTGGCCCCGGCGATAGGCGCTAGCCGGATTAAAGGAATCGGGGCGCCTGAAGCTCGTCGTTTGAGAAGAAGCCGCGCTGGCGAAGTAAGCGGGTTCGGGCAGGTCGGCCATCGTAAGCTTGGGCCCGTCCCTCACGGCCAGCATGTAGCTGAGCGCGTTGCGCAGTTCGCGCACGTTGCCCGGCCGATCCCGAGCCGACAGCGCCTCAAGCACGTCCTGGTCGACGACGAGCTCGCGCGCGCCTTCCAGGTTCAAAAAGCGTCGGACGAGGGCCTGTATGTCCTGGGCCCGCTCGCGGAGCGAGGGTATGCGTATCCAGCCCATCTTGAGCCTGAAATACAGGTCCTCGCGGAAGAGGCCCTGCCGCGATTTTTCCAGCAGGTCTTCCTTGGTGGCGGTGATGATGCGCACGTCCACGTGCTTGATATCGGCGCCTCCCACGCGCATGACTTCTTTTTCCTGGAGCACGCGGAGAAGGCGGGTCTGCACCTTGGCCGATACGTTTCCTATCTCGTCGAGGAAAAGCGTGCCGCCGTCGGCAAGCTCGAAGAGCCCGGCCTTGCCGCCCTTGCGCGCGCCGGTAAAGGCGCCTTCCTCGTAGCCGAAAAGATCGCTCTCGATAAGGTCGTCGGAGAGAGCGCCTAAGTCTACCGCGAGGAAAGGCCCCTGGGCGCGGGCGCTGGCGGCGTGTATGGCGGAGGCGAAGAGCTCCTTGCCCGTGCCGCTTTCGCCGTTTATCAGTATGGATAGCTCGGTGCCCGCGAGGCGGGAGGCTATGCGCTTGGCGCGGCGCAGGCTTTCGCTCTCGCCTACGATGTCTTCCATGGTCCACTTGGCCACGTGGCCGCGCCTGCGGTACTCCCGGCCGAGCCTTGCGGCCTCAGCGGCCTCGTCGCCCTCGCCGCGGAATACCGCCACGGTATGCCCGCCCTCGCCAAGGTCGAAGCGCCGCACCACGACGGGGCCGGAGGGCAGCTTGAATACCGCTTCGTCCTCGCCGCAGCGGCAGTCCAGGAATTCCAGCAATTCCCGCTGGCGTATGATGGCGGCAAGGGTGCCGCCCACCGCCGCGCCGGGCCGCAGGGAAAGGAGCTCGCGCAGCTCCTCGTTGCACACCGACACCCTGCCGCCCTGGTCGTACACCAGTATGCCGTGGCGCAGGCTGTCTATGACCGAGCCTAGGTGCCCCGAGAGGCGCCTTGCCTGCTCGTTGGAGCGAGCGAGGCGCCGGGCAAGGCTCACGATCTTAGCAAGGTAGCGGCGCGAATACTGGCCTAACTCCACGTTGGCTATGCCGAGCCTGCCTAAGATCTCCGCTATGGTGCCGAAGTCGTATATGCGCACGCCTATATCGATGACGGTATCGATGCCGTCTGGCACGAGCTCAGGCTCGCCTGCCACCACCGCCAGGCGGTAGTCGGGCGGCGGCGGGGCTAGGCCCGGATGCCAGGGCAGCCAGGCTATGGCGTCCAGCCCTAAATCAAGGAGGCTGTCCACGCATTCGCGGGCGGTCTCGGGGCGGTCGTTGACGAACAGCGCCTTGGTGCCCGGCGGCAGGGCTACCACGCTCTCGAGCGCGTCGCAGTCCACGATGCGCCGCGATATGATAGGGTCGGCGTCGGCCGACAGATAGCCGAGCTCCACGAGCTCTTCGCGCACGAGTTCGCTCGACAAGACGATGAGGTCCGCCTCTACGGGCTCGGACAGGCCGTCGGTTACCCAGTAGGAGCGCAGCTCGGCCAGCTTGCCTACGAAGTCGGACAATTGCGCGTGGAGGGCGCGGGCGGTTCGTTCGCCCCCGGCCACCACCGCTACCCTGGTCACCGGGGCTCTCCCTCGAAGCTGCCGCGCACTTCCACCGCGCCATCGCGCAGCATGACGAGGCCGCGCGCAACTACCGTGGCCGGCTTTAAATCCTTGTCGAGTATGACGATATCGGCATCCATGCCCAGGGCTATGGCGCCCTTGCGGGGCAGCTTGAGTATGCGAGCGGGGTTGGCCGTCATGAAGGGCAGAAGCTCCTCAAGGGCCATGCCATGCTTCTGTACCGCTTCGCGCAGGGTGTCGACGAGGCTGTAGCAGCTGCCTAAATCCAGGCCCGTCATGACGCCGGCGGCGTCGAAGCGCGGCAGGCTGCCCTGCCCGTCGCTGGTAACGGTGGCCCGGTCGAGGGGCACGCCCTCGCCCTTGAGCCTGGCCAGGCAGGCGGCGGCCGAAGTCTCACCGTCGGCCAGGAAGGCGGGTACGGTGCTGGTCGTAAAGTCTATATTGCCGCCTTCGCGCGCCCAGGCGTAAGAGCGCTTAAGCAGGGCGCGGTTGCGGTTGCAGTGCGTGGGCAGGAACTGGCTTCGGGGCAGGTCGCCCTTGCCGCATACGCGCTCCAGGGGCTCTAGGCCCTCGGGGGCGTCGCCTAGATGTATGTTCACGATGCCAGCCTTGCCCGATAGCATGCCGCCTAAGCGCGCCTCGGAGGCCAGGCGGGCAAGCTCGGCGTCCGTGGGCTTGGTGGAGCGGTGATCGGAGAGCGCAACCTCTCCCGCGCCTATAATAGGCTCGATCATCATGATGTCGCGCATTATATCACCGCTTATGGTAGGCAGGGGAACCCGGTAGGCCCCGGTGTAGCACCAGGCCGACAGGCCTTCCTCGCGGAGGCCGTAGGCCTTGGCCACGAGGGCCTCGAGGCTGCGCGCTACGCCGTCGGTGCCCAGCACGCCTATGACGGTGGTAACGCCGGCCCTGGTAGCATCGCTTAAGCATAGCTCAGGGGTGCGCGTTCGGTAGCCGCCCTCGCCGCCCCCTCCGGTAATGTGTACGTGGCCGTCTATGAAGCCCGGGGTTAGCGCGCGCCCCGCCGCGTCTATCTGCTCCACCTGTCCGGGAAGGCAGGAGGCGTCTATATGGTCCTCTATGGCTACGATACGTTCTCCCGCTATGAGCAGGTCTTTCTTGCCGAGCTTTTCAGGAGCGTATACGAGCGCGTTCTTGATGATGAGCATGACGTTTTTCCTTTCTTGTGCGGCTGCACAAGAAAACCAATGCAATGATCGTGCCATATTAGCGCTCTCCTTTGCCTGCTTCGCGTATAAAAGCCCGGAATGCGAGGATGCCCAGGATAAGGGCCGGCCCTGCGGGCAGGGCCAGGCTGCCGCTTAAGGCGGCTAAGGCCAGGCCGGCAAGGCCGCTTGCGCCGGTAAACATCGCCGTCAAACGCATAAAAGAACGCCGAAGCCCGGGGCTCAAGTAGCTGCGTACCGACAGGTAGCGAAGGGCAATAAGGGCGATCGTTGCGGCAAGGCCTATAAGGGCTATGGCGATACCGCTCATGGCCGAAGCTCCGCCCTGCCGCGCATGCGTAGGGACCATAGCGGTTTTGTGCCGTCCCAGGCTAGTAGGCCTATGCCGGCCCGGCTGAGCCTGGCCAGGGTAAAGGCATCCTCTAGTTCCATGATACGCCTGGCTATATCCTGCTCCATCGCTGCTTCTGATGGCGTGGCAGGATTAAGGCCGCTAAAGTCGCCCAGCGGGTCGAGTCTCAGGGCCAGCACCGTATATCCGGATGCCCGCATGGCGCGGAGCGCGCGCAGGTCCTCGCGTAAGAGGGGGCTTACGAGCAGAACCAGCGAGCCCGGCGGAAAGAGGCTCACTGGAAGGTGGTCAAAGCGTTCGAAGGCAGCATGGTCGCCTAAGGTGGCGGCGGCGCAGGAACGGCGTAACTTATGGCGCTGTTCCCTGCCCGCTCCGGGGGCTACCCAGTCGAGTTCGGCCCCATAGCGCATGAAACCCACCCTGTTGGCGCCGTCTAGAAAGAATTCCGCTAGGGCCAAAGCCGCCGCGCAGCCCGCTTCGAACTGGTCGGCGCTGTTGTAGGCCTCCGCGCGGCAGTCGAGGATGATGCCCGCGTCTATGGCGCGTTCTCCTTCGAACAGGTTAACGATGTTCTGGCCCCAGAGAGCGCCGGCGCGCCAATTGAGGCTGCGCAGGCGGTCGCCGGGGTAGTAGTCGCGCGTGCCGAAGAATTCGGCGCCTTCTCCCGCGCGGCGCGCTCCTGAAAGGCCGGAAAAGGGCCGCACGGCCTGGGCGCCTATGGTAAGCGAAGGCGCTTTCATGCGAGCGGGAGGAACGGCCAGCCGTCCGGGGCAGGGCAGGAAAAACGCGGCGCGGCTTGCCCAGAAGGGCTGCTCGCTGACGCAGGAAAGCCCTGCGAAACCGAACATGCCGCGCGGGCACCTTACCATATAGGATACTTCAAGCTCGGCGCCTGCTTCGAGGCTGCCCCGCCAGAACGGCGAGCCTTCCGCCAGGACAGCGCCGGCGGGTACTGCGTCGGCCACGCTGAGGAGGGGCAGGGCCTGGCCAAGGTTGCGGAGGCGCAGGCGTACCCTGACGGGTTCGCCCTTCTTGGGCTGGCCAGGGTCGAATGAGCGTTCGGCCTTCAGTTTCGCTTCTGGCGCGCGCGGCGCCAGGAGGAGCCAGGCGGCCAGGGGCAAGGCGGCGGCGAAATAACGGCCGTCCGCGCTGGCTATGCCGAAGGCGCAGGCCGTCGCCGCAAGGAAGCCTGCGGCGCCGCGCAATTTGTTCAAAGGCGCTGTTCCTCGGGGCGTTCGCCATACAGCCGATCGGCTTTAGGCACCGCTACCGATGCTATGGCGGCGCGCACCACCTCGTCGGCGCGGGCGTCGCTGGCCCAGGCGTCGGGCTTTAAGAGCACGCGATGGATGAGCGCCTCGAAGGCGCACCACTTGATATCGTCGGGCAGGGCGTAGCCCCGCCCTTCCATGACGGCGCGGGCGCGGGCAAGCTTGAGCAGGGCAAGCGATGCGCGCGGACTCGCGCCTACGGCAACGCGCGATGCATCCCGGGTCGCCCTGGCCAAGGCGACGGCGTAGGATGCGAGGTCGGGGTGAACGCGCACGTTTTCAGCCTCGGCCGCCAGGGCCTGCAGGCCTTCGAGCCCGCATATAGCCTCCAGCGCTGGCTCATCGGCCTTGCGCTCGGCGCGCCGCAGGAGCACCGTTAACTCGTCGGCCTCGCTCGGATAGCCTATGGTGAGCCGCAGCATGAAGCGGTCCAGTTGCGCCTCGGGCAGAGGGAAGGTGCCCTCGTATTCGATAGGATTCTGCGTAGCTATGACCATGAAGGGCGAGGGAAGGGCAAGGGTGCAACCCTCGAGCGTAGCCTGCTTCTCCTCCATGGCCTCGAGCAGGGCCGATTGCGTTTTGGGCGGCGCCCGATTTATCTCGTCGGCGAGCACGAAGTTGGCGAAGATGGGGCCCTCTATGAGCCTAAGGCCCGAGCTGGCGCGGTCCAGCACGTAGGCGCCGGTAATATCGGCGGGCAGAAGGTCGGGCGTAAACTGAATGCGTTTGAATACGCCGCCTACCGCGCGCGCGAGGCTTTTCGCGGCAAGGGTTTTTGCTAGCCCAGGAAAGTCTTCTATGAGTACATGCCCGCCGGCTATGGCCGCGCCAAGGAGGCGTTCCAGGAAATCGCGCTTGCCTATGACGGCCTTTTCCAGTTCATCGAGTATGGCTGCGCAGCGCGCGGCGCCGCCTGTGAAGCGTTCAACCGTCATGTCGTCCATCGTTTCCTCCAGAGTCCTGCATATAGTCGCTCAAGCTGCGTAGGTAGGTTTTGACGCGGCCAAGGAAGGGCGGTACGAAGCTTGTATAAGCATCCTGATCCCGTTCCGGCCGCGCGTTTCGGAACCAGGATCGGAACTTCTTAGGCCTGCGCGCCTGCGGCAAGGCGAAATGGTCGCCAAAGAGCAGTTCGGCGCTATCCCCGTCTAGAAAGTCTCTACCCATACGCAAGCGCTTGTATGCTTCTTCGTCGCTTAAATCTTCCCGTAATGCCAGGGAATCGCGGCCGAGCGCGCGCAGGCGCTCGGCTACGAGACTGCGGTAATAGCCCCGCGTTTTAGCTCCCGCGCAGAGCCTGCTAAGCTCGGCTAAGCCCGCCCTGCGCGGAAGCGCGGGTCCGCGATCGGCGGCGGCGTTTGCCCGTTGCCCCGTATGCGGGCCGGCGGAGCCCTTTCGTGGGGGAAAGAGCGCGCGGAAGAAAAAGGCAAGGCCCGCTATGAGTACGGCGGCTGCGCTTATGAGCCGCGTAAGGGCCCAAAGGGCGGCTAAAAAGCCTTGGGCAGCCAGTTCATTCATGGGCGCTTATCTCTGGCCGGCTTGAGTCCATTGGCGATGGGCCTGCCCCGCTATAGCGCGTTTCCAGCTCGTATAAGGCTTCAGCGGCGCGTAATCTGTCTTGGGAATCGCAGGCGAGCCCTGAATATCGCGCTTTTTCAAAGAGCAGGGTAAGCGTATGTATGTGGCCCTCGCCTACGCCTCTTGCGCGCAATAGCGCCTCGAATTCCCGCGCGGTTAACGCGGCGCTCAGGGGTTTTTGCGCCTTGTCGTCCCCCCGCTGAAAGAGCTCGCACATGTCCGCATAGCAGTCGATGATGGCGTCGGCGTCCCGGTCGCCTATGCGGAGGCGCCGCCGTGCCCGAGCCAGCCCGCGGGCAAGGCTTCCCTCGGCAGAGCCGTCGCCGGATTGCTCTACGGCTTTTGTGGATCGTATGCGGATGTAAGCCAGCCTGGCTAAAAAGGCTCCTATGCCCGTGAAGAAGGCAAGGGCGGTCAAGCGCGAGAATACGATGGAGCTTTGGTCGCCTTCGTCCAGCTCCGTCGCCTCATGTGCGGGGCCGGCTGCCTGGTCGGGCAGAACCTGAGCCTCGGAATGCGCGCCTTTTTTTGCCGCTTCATCTTGTAGGCCCGATAGGTAAGCTGAGCCGTAGCGCAAGCCAAGGAAGAGGGCGAGCGCGGCGAGTAGTATGGCCGTCGTACTGGCCGCGCTGTTCTGGCCGGTTTTGAAAATACGCTTGGCTACGCGGGCCTTGCGGCGTTTATAGGCGTCCCGCAGGCCGAAGCCCAGCAAAAAGGCGAGCGCCGCGGCGAGAATCATGCCCAGGGCGCCCAGGGCAAGCCCTATGCCTGAGCCGAATGGCGATAGGTCCTTGCTCGTGAGCAGTTGGTATATACGGTTTAGCAGCGGATCCGGCGGAGCTTCCTGGCTCAAGCCGAGCGCCGCGAGAGCAAGGAGGCCCAAAGCCAGCCATGCGCGGCGCGTTGAATGAGTCGGCGCTAATGCTTCAGGGCCTGTATGCGTATCCATGGGCTTGAAGGCCAGGATAGCCTTCAGGGGCTGCGCCTGTCCAGTTTTTCCCGCTATTAACGCACGATAAGCACTTGGAGGTCGCACACGTTGGTATTAGTGGGCCCGGTACGCAATAGCCCGCCGATTTCGTCGAAAAACGCGTAGGAGTCGTTGCGCTCCAGGTAGTCGCGCAGCGCCATGCCCTTTGCGCGGGACTCGTTCAAGAGGCCAAGGTCGGCGAATGCGCCGGCGGCGTCGGTGGGGCCGTCATTGCCGTCGGTGCCCGCGGAGAGAAAGGCGCAGCGGCCCGCGAGATCGGCGCTCGCGTCAGCAAGGCCGGCCAGGAAGGCCAGCGCCATCTCCTGGTTACGGCCGCCCTTACCCTTGCCGTGCAGGGTAACGGTGGTCTCTCCTCCCGCCAGTATGCAGGCGGGCATAGCCAGGGGCTGGCCATTCGCGGCGCAATCCAGGCCTATGCCGAGGTAGGCGCGCGCTATTTCGCGAGCCTCGCCCGTTATGCGCGAGCCTAGATAGAGGGTTTCGTAGCCTAGTTCTTTGGCCTTCGCGGCGGCCGACAGCGCGGCTAGGCGGTTGGAGCCTATGAGCAGGTTGTGTACCCGGCTAAAGGCCGGGTGGCCTGGCTTGGGCGTGTCCGGCTCAAGCCCCGCCGCTCCGGCCTCAAGCAGGCCCAGCGCCGCCGCGGGTATGCGCTCGGCTATGCCGAAGCGCCGCACTATGCCCAGAGCGTCCGCCCAGCTCGTGGGGTCTGGCACGGTAGGCCCGCTGGCTATGGAACTCAGCTCGTCGCCCACTACATCGGAGAGTATAAGGGCGACGACCGTCGCCGGCGCAAGGGCTTCGGCGAGCCTCCCGCCCTTAACGGCGGAAAGATGGCGGCGCACCGCGTTTATCTCGCGTATATCCGCGCCGCTTGCCAGGAGCTCCCTGGTAACCGCGGCTTTGTCAGCCAGGCTGAGCTTACGCTCTGGCGACTGGTACGGCGCGCAGAGTATGGCCGAGCCGCCGCCGGATACCAGTATTATGGCCAAGGTTCGCTCGTCGGCGGCGCTGGCCAGGTTCATAAGGCCGCGGGCCGCGCTTTGGCTCGTCTCATCGGGCACGGGATGGGCCGCCTCTACGATACGTATGCGAGAGCAGGGCTCGGCGTGGCCCGCCTTGACGGCCACGAGCCCCTCGCTTATACGCTCCCCCAGGGCATCCTCAGCGCCTAAGGCCATGCGGGCGCCGGCCTTGCCGTAGCCCAGCACGATTATCCTCTCGTAATCGCGCAGATCGAGGCTTAAGCCGCCCTCTGCGGCTATACGCAGAAGCTTTCCTTCGAGCTTAAGCGCGTCTCGTACCATGGGGCGGGGATCGACGCGGGCTACCCCCGCCCTGAAAATCGTCGCGGCGTCTTCGCGCAGGCGGGCGTAGTCGGTCATTATATGCTCCTTAGGCTTTACACGAACAGCGACATGATAGCCACGACGCCGGCGGCTACTATGCCTTCCACGGCGGTAGCGCTCGAGTAGGCCTTATAGGCCGTCGATACGGGCATGCCGGAGAACTGCGACACTACCCAGAAATACGAGTCGTTGGCGTGGGAAACCACCATGGCGCCTGCGCCTATGGCTACGACCGAAAGCGCGGGATCCAGGCCCAGGCTGGCCATCATGGGGGCCATGATGGTGGCGGTGGTAATGATGGCTACCGTGGATGAGCCCTGCGCGGTCTTCAAGGCGGCCGCTATGATGAAGGGCAGGAATATGCCCAGGGACAGATTGGTCATGCCGCCCTTGAGGAATTCTACGATGGGGCTGGCCGCTATCATGGCGCCGAAAGCGCCGCCTGCGCCGGTAATGACCAATATGATGGCTGAGTCCTTAATGCCATGCCCTACCCACTCGTCAACGGCCTTGCCCAGCTCGCCCTTCTTGACGAGGAGGAAACTGGCGAATACGCCTATGATGAGCGCGGTTACCGGGTCGCCTATGAAGCGTATGAACTTCTGGAAGTCTTCCGCGCCGAAGGGTTTGGAGGGGAACTCTGCTACGCTCTTGAGCAGTATGAGCACGATGGGCAGCACGATGGGCAGGAAGGACAGGAAGGCGTTAGGCAGCTTGCCGTATTTGGCCACGATGTCGCTGTAGGATTCCTCTACCCCGGAGTCTATGGGATACTTCTTGGCTACCTTGGTAGCCCAGAAGAGGCCGGCAAGCGACGCGGGTATGGCGGCGATGAGGCCGAAGAGTATGACGCGGCCTAAATCGGCGCCAAGGGCTCCTGCTGCCGCGATGGGGCCCGGCGTGGGCGGCACCATGGTATGGGTGGCGTAGAGGCCGGTAGCCAGCGCTACGGCCATGACCGCCATCGAGGTGTTCGTCTCTTTAGCCAGCGCCTTGTTGAGCGGATTAAGGATGACGAAGCCGGAATCGCAGAACACCGGTATGGACACCACGTAACCGGCCGCGTTTATGGCCAGGGGCGCGCGGTTTTTGCCTACCATCTTGAGTATGGCCTGGGTCATGGACAGCGCGGCCCCGGTCTTCTCCAGTATCTTGCCCATGATGGTGCCGGCTACGATGACGATGCCGATATTCGTAAGGGTTCCGCCGAAGCCGGACTTGATTTTACCCACCACGTCCAGGGCGGGCAATCCTATGGCGAGGCCGAACGCGAAGGCCACGCCGATGAGTACGAGGAAGGCGTTCACCTTGAACTTCCCCGTCAGGAAAACGATGGCCACCACCGCGGCCAACAATAAAATGAGCGCTACTGTTCCGGATACCATGACCTGCCTCCTTAAGGCTAGTAATTTTAACTATTGTAGCTGCGCGATGCTGGAGCCGTCATGGTGCATGTGGTGGAGCTTTATGGTCAAAACTGTGCACGGTGCACAGTTTTATGGTCGCAATTCTAGATATGAGCCTATAGCCCGTGCAAGCGCCAGCGCTCCGGCGTCGGAACGGGGGTCGGCGCCGAAAAAGCCCGCCAAACGCTCAAAGCGCGCCGCCAGCGTATTTCGGTGAACGCCGAGCCTGGCGGCGGCTTCTTTTATGTTGAAGCCCGATGCTTCTAATGCTGCAACGCTCTCTCTCATGGTCTTGGACAGCTCGCGTGGTATGGCCGCGGCCACGGTAGCCAGCGCGTCGTCGAGGGCGCCCTGCGGCGCAAGCGATATCAGGTACTCATGTATATGGTCAAAGAGGAAGGCCGTTTCTATGCCGGCGGCCGCGCTTTGGCGCTTGGCAAGCCACTGCGCCTGCCTGTAGGAGCCCCTGTAGCGCGAAAAATCCCGCTGAGGGGTGCCCGCGCAGCATTGCAGGGCAGAAAGATCGGCGGCAGAGGCAAGGGCGCTGCAATAGGAGCCTATCTCCTGGCGATAGGCGGCGATATGGCCCTGGTCGCCCGCGCCGCCGGGCTTGGCGGACGGCGAATTGAGCCTACGGAATACCAGGAGCGAGCCGTCGGGAGTGGCGCTGGCAATGTCCTGACTGTCATGCACGCCCTTTGCCTTGGCCGCCGCCAGCGCGTCCTCGGCGTTCCTGCCGGCGGGCAAGCGTATCAGGATAGCGACGCGCGGCAAGCCCGGGTCGTAGCCCAGCTTGTCGGCAAGGCCGAGCACCGATGCCTCGGGCGCCCGCTCCTCATAGAGCAGGTAAGCCATAAGGAGCGATTTGCGGCTGCGGCGGCTCATGGTGCTTTCGCGCAGCGCCTCGAGCTCTATCATCGATTCGAGGCTGGTCTTGATAGCATAGGCTATGCCGGCTACCTCGGCGGGGTCTCCGGTAACGCCTACCACGCCGATTATATGTTCGCGTACGGAGAGCGGCAGGTTTAGGCCCGGCTTGGTGCCCTCGGGAAGCCTGTCGTCGGGCCGTATCCGCTCCTCCGCTGCGCCGGATTCCAGGAGGTGCCTGGCCGCCGCATGGTAACTGCCTACGCGGGCGGGGTCGCGGCTGGCTATGATAATGCCGTCGCAGTTCATGATATTCACGTTGTAGTCGAGCTTCTCGCCCAGCTTGCGCAGGAAAGCCGCGGCCATCGCCGCGTCCATGCGCGGTTTTTCTCCGTTCACGGGCTTAAGGCGGCGGCCGCCCCGCCGAAGCTGAAGCCGTAGCCCGATGCATGGGCGGGGCCGCCCGGCGGATAGTCGGTGGACACGAGCTGCGCCCCCGAGGCCAGGGCAGCGGCCGCCTTGAGCGGGTCGGCTATCGCGTCAGCGTCGGCCCGCGTGCGGACGATGAGCCGGGAGGCCAGGGCGTCGGCTATGCGCGGGTCTCCCGGGTCGTTCAATATGGCGAAGAGCCCGTCGTCTTCGCTAGGCGCGCCGCCCTTCGAGGCGCAGGTAAAAAAGGATCCGCCCTTCAGCGCGGGGCCGTAGGCGGCTATGTACTCGTCGCGGTAACGCTTATTCTCGTGGATGATGACGATGACGCGGCCCAGCAGGGCGCCGATTGGCGGCCAAGCCCGCTCGCGTACGGCTTCAAGGGGAGACGCGTAGCCGCCGCGCAGCTCATCGGGCGCGTAGAGCAGCGGGCCCAAGGTATCGCGCGCCAGGGCGTCGAGCTTCTGCAGCGATACCCGGTCGAAGGGCCTAAGCTTGGGGTCCAGTACTTCCCAGTCGTCTTTGAGCTCAAGCAGCACGAAGAGCGGCAGGTGCCCCGGCGAGCGCGCTGACCAGAGGGCAAGCTCCTCAAAGGCGCCGGCCAGGCTCGGGCTGGCCGTGCGATCGTCCACCAGGGGCACGTGGGTAATCTCGAAGCGCTCTCCGCGCAGGCGTACGTCCAGCTCGAAGCTGCGCAGCCCGGATTCCAGCTGTTCCCAGAGCGTACGGTGGCTGTAGGCCAGCTTAGCCGGCTCCCCTGGCGCGCCTAAGCCCAGGAAGAACGAGCGCAGGGCATCGGGCTGGCGGTGGTAGCTGTTATGCGTGGCAACCAGCCTCAGTTCGTTTAGGGGCCGGTCGAGGGCGCCCGTTTGCGTAAGCACAGAGGCCTCCGGGCTTCCTGTCCTGAGCGCCATGGGCTGGCCGCCGGGCGGCAGCGTCCCCAGTTCGCCTAGGCGCCTGCTTTGGCTCCTAAAATCGGCGGCCCTGCCTGCCTTGAAATATGCTATGGAGCCGCCTACGAACAAGACGGGCAGGGCGATGAGCGCCGCGAGGGAAAGTAGGGCTATGCGCGTCGTCTTTTTCATGCGGGCCTCCGACCTCAAGAGTGTAAACCCTGATGCAAAGGCCCGCCAGGGCCGAGTTTAGGGTGATAGGAGCTCAAGCTCGAACACGAGCACCGCGTTGGGCGGAATAACGTTGCCGGCGCCCGCGCTGCCGTAGGCCAGCTCGGGAGGCAGCACGATGACGCGCTTCTCGCCGTAGCTCATAGCCGCAACCGCCGCGTCGAAGCCGGGCACTACGCGTCCCTGCCCCAAGGCAAAGCTGAAAGGCGCATTATTGCGGCTCGCGGTGGAGTCTACTATGACGCCGTCGGCGTTGGATAGCGTGTAGAGCACCGATACCGCGCTGCCCTTCGCCGCCTTAGCGCCGTTGCCCGGCTTAAGGACCTTATACAGGCTGCCGTCAGCGTTTGCGCTCAGCGTTCCGAGCCGGCCTTTTATGCGCGTTAGCTGGGCTTCTATGGCGGCGCGCGCCTCAAGCCTGGCCTTGTCCTGCCTTGCCCGTATGGCCGCGTCGAAAGCGGCTTTGTCCATGGAAAAGGCCGAGGCGGCGCTTCCGCGGCGCACGATGCGCACGCTGGCCATGACGTCGCCCTTGCGAATGATGCGCACCGAGTCCAGGCCGCTGGCCACGCGGCCGAATATGGTGTAGCCGCCGTTGAGATGGGGGGTGGCGGCAAGGGTAATGAAGAACTGGCTGCCGTTGGTATCCGGCCCCGCGTTGGCCATGGCCAGGATGCCCGCCGCGTTGAAGCTCAGCGAGGGGTCGATTTCGTTGGGGAAGCGGTAGTCTGGGCCGCCGGTGCCGGTGCCCAAGGGGTCGCCGCCCTGTATGACGAAATTGGGCTCCACACGGTGGAAGCTCAAGCCGTCAAAGTAGGGCTTGCCGCCGGCTTGGAACTTGCCCTCGGCAAGGCCTACGAAGCTTGCCACGGCCAGGGGCGCCTTCTGGTAAAAGAGCTCGAGTATGATAACGCCGCGGGGCGTATCTATGACGGCGTAGAGGCCGTCGGGCAGCCGGGAGCTCAGCGAAGCGGCCTTTACGGCGGCAGCGTCGCCGGTTTGGGCAAAGGCGCTTAGGCCTATGAATAGGATAAACAGCGCCGTGAGCGCTTTGCGCTTGATCATGCATGCTCCTTAAAGTCGGTCCTAGGCCGGCCCTGCAAAGGCCGGCGCGACGGGCTATCGTATCAAAATCCGGGCGCTTAGTGAATAATCGGTGAAACTTTCTGGTTGCGCTTTTCCTACCATTGAAATCCGCAATGCCGGGGTATATCATGCCCGGCTAGCAGGCCGCCGGGCACTAGCCTCAGGGCCGCTCGTTTACGATAAGGGGCTTTTCCATGCGTTCCCTCGGCATCAATATCGGTTCTTCCAGCCTCAAGATGGCCCTCGTAGAGGGGGATAGCCTGCTCTGGTCCGCATCCTTGCCCCATGAGGGCGACTTTCACGAGGCTTTACGCAGGCTTTTAGCGGATGGCGAGGTGCCCGAAGGCCTGCCCGCGCTGGTAACGGGCAACGAGGGCCGGTATCTTTTCAATGCGCCGGCAACCCTCGAGCCGCTCTGCGTGGAGGCTGCCCTTGCCGCCCTTGGCCCGGAACTGGCCGGCGCGCGGGCCGTGGTGAGCATGGGCGGCGAGGATCTCGTCGTCTACTCGCTGGATGGCTCGGGCCGTATAGCCAACAACTTTTCCGGCAGCAAATGCGCATCGGGCACCGGGGAATTTTTTAAACAGCAACTGTCGCGCATGGACCTTAGCCTAAGCGATATAGAGCGGGTGCCCGATGACGCCCGCGTGCTTCCGCTGTCTACGCGCTGCTCCGTCTTCATGAAGAGCGACTGCACCCACCGCCTCAACAAGCGCGAGGCTACGAAGGACGACATCGTAGTATCCTTAGCCGATGTTATGGCCGTCAAGGCGGCTGATTTCTTAAAGCGGGCCAAGATCGATGCGGGCAGGGTTATCCTTACCGGCGGCGTCACGCTTAACCGGCATATCGTTCGCTTTATACGGCAGAAAGCCCCTGCTATAGACTTTATCGTGCCGCCGGCGGCCGCCTATTTCGAGGCGTACGGGGCGGCCCTGCTCGCCGCAAGCCAAGGCGCGCCTCTGCCATCCGTAGAGCGCCTGCTCAAGCCAAGCGGGCTGCGTTTCGATACCCTAGGCCCCCTTGAGGCCTGGCGGCACAGATTGCGCGTATTCGAGCGGGGGCAGGCCCGCCCGCGCGCAGGCGGCCGCTATATACTCGGCGTGGACGGCGGCTCAACCACAACCAAAGCCTGCCTTGTGGACGAAACGGATGGCGCTATAGCGGCAAGCCATTACGGCCGTACCCATGGCGACCCGGTAAAGGCTCTCAAGGAATGCCTTGCCGCCATTAAGGGCCAGGTAGAGGCCGACTTAGGTCCCGGCGGGCTTTCTTCCATCGATATACGCATGGCGGCCGCCACCGGCTCCTCGCGTGAAATCCTGGGCGTCTTCTTAGAGACTGGCGGCGTGTACAACGAGATCATAGCGCACGCGGCGGGTACCACCCACTTCGACCCTGAGGTGGAAACTATCTTTGAGATAGGGGGGCAGGACGCCAAGTACGTGCTCCTTAAGAATGGCGTGCCCATCGACTACGCCATGAACGAAGCCTGCTCGGCGGGCACCGGCTCCTTTCTTGAGGAATCGGCGGCCGGCGACCTATCCATACAGAGCGCCGCCGATATTGGCCCCATAGCCCTGAAGGCGGACGCGCCGCTTAAATTCGGGGAGCATTGCTCGGCCTTCATCAACTCCGACATACGCAAGGCCGTGCAGCAGGGAGCCAGCCGCGAGAATATAGCCGCGGGCATAGTCGTATCCATCGTGGCCAATTACTTAAACCGCGTAGTGGGCAATCGTACAATAGGCGCTAAGCTCTTCCTTCAGGGAGGGGTGGCTAAGAACGAAGCGGTGCCCCTGGCCTTCGCCATGCTGCTTGATAAGGATATCCTGGTGCCGCCTTCTCCCGAGCTCATGGGCTGTTTCGGCGTGGCCCTCCTGGCCAAGCGCAAGCGCGACGAAGGCATGCAGGACGAGGCTGCGGTGGATATCGACGCGCTCTTGTCCCGGCGCATAGTCTATGAGAGTGTGTTCTCCTGCAAGGCCTGCGAAAACCTCTGCCCCATACAGCGGCTCAAGGTTAACGGCCATTCCTACATGTTCGGCGGGCGCTGCAACAAGTACGCGAACCTGCGCAAGGAAGCAGCCGCTTCCCACGCCGTCGATTACGTGGAACGGCGGCAAACCCTCATGTTCGAAGCCTCTGCCCCCGACCCTGCTAGCTTTCAAAAGCGCCATCCCTTTACCATAGGCTTGCCACTGGCCTTCTCCGTGCACAGCCTTTACCCCCTGTACAGCTGGTTCTTCCACGAGCTCGGCATAGAGGCCTTCCTCTCGGAAGATGTGCCGCGGGAGGGGGCGGCCCGCGCCGAAAGCAGCTATTGCTTCCCCGCGGAGCTAGCCCACGGCGCGGTGCAGGACTGCATAGACCGCGGCGCGGACTATGTGCTTCTGCCCCACTTCCGCGACATGCCAAGCTACGAGGCGGACGTACACGCCAATTTTTGCCCCATTACCCAAGGCCTGCCCTACTACATAGAAAAGGCTTTTCCCGACATACGGCCCGAGCGCTTCTTAAGCCTGGTCGTAAGCTTCAAGTTTGGCGACAAGAAGGCGCTTGAGCACTTTCAGGACTTCGGCGCGCTCTTAAAGCTGAATGGGGCCGACGTGGAGCGGGCCTTCTATGCGGCCCTGGCTAAGCAGCGCGAGTACGCGGCTAAGGCGCGCGCCTTGGGCGTCCATGCCTTAAGCGAGGCTCGAGAAGCGGGGCGGCCGGTCATAGCCCTGCTCGGAAGGCCCTACAACGCTTTTACGCCCGAGGCCAATATGGGCATACCCCGCAAATTCCTTACGCGGGGCTACACGGTCATACCCTTTGACATCCTTCCCTTTGAGGACCAGGGCATCTTTCCCAATATGTACTGGTACTACGGCCAGCAGGACATGAAGGCCGCCGCCCTCCTGGCCCGGGAAGAAAACGCGTATGTATGCTTTATATCGAATTTCTCCTGCGCGCCCGATTCCTTCATACTCCACTACCTTAAATGGCTGATGGGGCAGAAGCCCTTTCTAGTCCTTGAGCTGGACTCGCATTCCGCGGACGCGGGCATCGATACCCGCGTGGAAGCCTTTCTGGATATCATAGAAGGCTACCGCGCCAAGAAGGGCCAGCTTACAGTCGAGCGCTATGACAATGGCTACCGCTTCCATAGCGGCGGCGACGAGGACTTAAGCGTGATCAACGAGCGCACGGGCGAGCATATAGCGGTGCGCGGCAACAAGCGCGTCAAGCTGCTCCTGTCCAATATGGGCAGCGTGGCTACGGAGTACATGGCGGCCACGCTGCGCGGCGTTGGCATACAGGCCCAAGCCCTGCCCGTGGCCACCGGCAAGACTATACAGCTCGCGCGGGCCCACGCCTCGGGCAAGGAATGCGTGCCGAGCCACCTGGTGCTGGGCAGCGCGCTCCAGTTCTTCTTTTCTGACGCCTACCGCAAGGACGAGCTCTACCTGCTCTTCGTGCCCATAACCACGGGGCCTTGCCGCACCGGCCAGTATTACGTGTTCTTCGAGAACCTCTTCCGCGACCTGCGCCTAGAGAACGTGGTGCTCTTTACCCTGTCCGCGGATAATTCCTATACCGAGCTTGGCCCCCGCTTCGCCCGCGATATGTGGAAGGGCTTGGTCGTATCGGACTACCTTAAGGACATCCATACCTCGCTTAAGGCCGTGGCCGCCGACCCCGGGGTGGCCATAGCCGCCTACGACCGCTCCTGGCGGGCCATGACCGCCGCCATAGAAAAGCGGCCTGACGCGCTTTGGTCCGAGCTCAGGCGCATAGCGGCCGACGTAAAGCGCATACCGTTAAAGCGCAGGCTGGCCGACTGTCCGCTCGTCCTGGTCGTGGGAGAAATCTATGTGCGCCGCGACGACTTCGCCGTGGGCGAGCTTATCGACCTGCTGAGCGCGCGCGGCATCGCGGTCAAGGTGTCGGGTATAGGCGAGTGGATACACTACTTGGATTTCGTGCGGGGCTTCGACCTCAATAAGCGCCGCCGCCTGAATCCGCGTCCGGGCCGCTGGTTCGGCGAGGGAGCCCGCGCCTTGGGCAGACTGCGCCTGGAATCCTGGTGGAAACGCCACATAGAGCGGCGCGTGCTTGGCCTGCTCGGCCCCACGGGCCTCATACCCGAAAGCCCCCACGATATGGGCCGCATCATGGCCAACGCGGAAGAGCACTTCGTCAGCCACGAGCTCAATTCCGAGATCGTGGTAAGCTCGGGCGCCGCGAGCGTGGCCATGCAGGACGGCTATTCGGGCATAGTCAACATAAGCCCCTTCGCCTGCCTCATAGGCCGCGTCATAGAGGGCGTATACGCCCCCTGGGCACGCGGGCGCGATTATCCGACCATGTCGCTTGAGGTGGACGGCAACCAGCTTCCGCCCAATATCGTGAACAAGCTCAATATATTCATGGTCAACGTCATGCGCTTCAGGGGCAAGGGCGACCTAGCCGAGCTTATAGATCCCGCGCGCTAAGCGGGACAATCTGCGCTATACTAATCGGGGGGCAGGCTAAAAAGGCCCGTGCCCCC
>DHVU01000005.1 GCA_002412825.1 Spirochaetaceae bacterium UBA5200 | reverse complement strand
CGGAGGGGCGGTTCGAGCACAGGACCTACCCCTCGCAAGCGCCTCGGGGACTCCTGAATCCGCTCTTTTCGGTCAACTACTACGACCGTGAGCTTCGGAAGGACTTAGCGGCCTTTCATCGCGAGAGCAGCTGCTTCACGCGGAATGTGGCCAACGGACTCATGCGCACGCGGCTCTACCAGATCTACCACAATTACCAAAAACGGTACCGAATACGGCCGTTTTGGCTGCCTTTTACCCATGCCGAGGCCGCGGGCGTACCACCGTTTAGGATCTATGAAGGTATGAAGGGTTACTACACGGACAGGCCGTTTCTTTCCAAGCTGAAACTAAATGATGAAGAGACAAGGGTTTGGATGAAGGCACATAGGACGCCGCTGAAAGGTGAGAAGGACTATGTGCCAAAATATGCCTTTGCTTCCTAGCCATAAATGAGGACACAAGGTTCGGGGAACTAACCTCAGGCCAAAGAAAGCAGGAATGGCCATACCATATAAATAGAGAAACCAAGGATGAGCGCATACGATGCTATCTCAAGATAGCCTGATATGTTGGCGACAAGCCGTTCTCGGTCTTTAAGTTTCTGGAAAAGACCCTCTCGCCCGAACCAGGCTAGGTAAGCCGCCAAGGATACGACTAAGCCCTGTCCCAGGGCTATAAACAAAAGCGCGGCTACGCCAAGGAGCGGCGAGCCCATATAGAGAGAGAAGAGCAACACCATAATGGAGCCCGTGCAGGGCACGAGGCTCGTGAAGAATATAATGCCATACTTGCTCCGTCCCCGCTGGGAGCCGCCATGCTCGTGCGCATGGTTCATATGGCGAAGTTTGTTCATGATCAGGATGAGGGCTATAAAGGCGAGTATCAAGAGACTCCCTCCATCCATCCATGCAAGCACGGCCTCAGCAGAGGCTAGGGAGGCTATGGCCCCGCGGAGGAGAGAAAGTATTAATATGACAAGCCCTCCGGACAGGGTATGGGTAAGCGCTGAGAGAAAGCCCGCCGCAAGCGGTTCCCATGCTTTAGCCTTCGCACCTAAAAAGAGCGAGAACACGATCGTCTTGCGATGCCCCGGACCAACCGCATGGGCAAGGCCATAGAGAAAGGCTATGCCAAGCACAGCGAAGGCGGCGGCGTTATTAGTGCCGGCCTGGTTAAATGCTTCCGCTAGGCTATCCCTGAAGCGCAGCTGTAAACCTATAAAAGCGCCAGGCGCAGTCCTCCTCACGAGATACTCAGGCGCGGCGGGAGCCTCTTCGTCCGCGCCAAAGAAGGGGTTGGCGAACGCTGTCGTGACGGAGAGCGCAAGCAATAGTGCGAAGAGCGCTGATACACGACTCGCCGGCACGACGGCTCTAGTTAAACTGAACAAGGATTTCCTCCGGATACACGGTCTGCAAACCCGGGGCCGGAGCCTTATAGGTGGTCATGTCCTGGGCGCCGCCCATGGGGTTGTAGTAAACCGGGTAGCGCTTATCCACCTGTCTGCTGAAAACAGGAATTGGGGAGCCGGCCCTACGCTGTTCAGCGGTGGCCAGGATATCGGTATACTGCACGGCGCTATAATAGGTCGTATCAAACACGGCCACGCTGAAGCCCCCCGCATATTCCTTGCCATCTAGCGGCACAAAGAAGCGATAGACGGCGCGGTCATTTACCAAGCGCGCGCTAAAATTCTCCACGGCAGTAGGACTCGCCCGTACCGTGCCTTTGCGAAGCAGGGTATAGAAACCATAGCGGCGCAGGTTCGAAAAGGCTCCATCGTGGATGTCCTCCTGCTCAGCTTTGCTGAAGGATCCATTGCGGTCTTGGTCGAACTTGTAGCGTAATTCCATACTGAATACCGCATCGAAGGTCCATTCCTGCCAGAAGCCCAGGCATGCGTCTCCGTCAAAAACGAATTCCAGCTGCGCCTGTATGAATACATGGGGATGGGCGGCCGACTGCATAACAGCCAATGCCGCCAGTACTGCCACGAGCACAATGCGTTTCATAGGGGCACTATAGCAAAAAATGCCGTTCTAGCAAGCCTAAAAGCCTACTGGAACGGCAATTTCTTGCTTATTTAGTCATTTATTCTTCGTTTTGCCTTTGCTTCCGTAGGCTCAAACCCAAGCCTTAGGGATTTTTTTGTTGATCAATAAACTGCTGAGCCTTTTGTACCTTAGGCGCAACGACAACCCGGCAATACCCATAATCGGGGTTCTTGCGGAAAAAATCTTGATGATACTCCTCAGCGATATAGAATTCTTTGAGCTCTTCTAGATCGGTAACGATGGGATCCTTAAAGTCCTTGGCCGCCTGTGCCAGTGCCTTAGTAGCGGCGGCTTTCTCCTGGGCGTTTTTATACAGTATGATTGAGCGGTACTGGCTTCCCACGTCCGCGCCTTGCCTATCCTCTGTGGTTGGGTCGTGTATCTTAAAAAAGAGCGCAAAGAGTTCGTCCAAATCGGTCTCTGATGGGTCGTAGTAGATACGCACCACCTCTGCATGGCCGGTAAGCCCCGACGTGACCTGTTCATAGCTGGGGTTGGCTCTGCTGCCGCCCGCATAACCGGATTCTACAGCCTTTACGCCGGGCAGAATCTCATAGGCTGCCTCAAGGCACCAGAAGCATCCGCCTCCGAGCACAAGGCTCGATAATCCCGACCTATCCATAACATCCGCCCTTCCCTGACCCGACTGAGCTTCGCCGCCGGCTGAAGAACAGGAGGCCAACATTATTATGACTAGTATCATAATGTATTTCATATAGTTAAAAATACTGCACCCATCCGGCAAATGGAAGGGCGCAGTCGAAAAAAGAGTGCGGGAGCCTACGCTATTCGTATATCGCCTGAGAGGGTCTTAGCGTAGACCAAGGCAGGCCCATCGCCGTAACGGAGCTTTGCCCCTACAAGGCCCCGGCGTACCGAGCCTCGGGAGCTCTGTATGTCTCCGGATACGGTCTCCGCCTCCAGTTCATAACTAGAAGCCTCGGGCAAGCGTAGGCTAAGGTCGCCGGACATGCTCTGCAGTTTTACGTCGGCTGAGCCATCCTCTATTCGCGCCTGTATGTCTCCCGATTTGGTAGAAGCGTCGATGGAAGAGCAGACGCCGCTTAGCATCAGGTCCATATCCCCCGATGCGCTCTTCAGTTGCGCATCTGTCGCCCTACCCTCCAGTGCCAAGTCGCCCGAAGCGCTGGTAAGGCTCGCCGAGCCGCCCGCGCACCGTAAGGATATATCGCTCGACGCGCTTCGTAACGCTGCGTTGGCCTCATCAGGCAGGCTGATTTTCATGTCGCCCGACGCGCTAGTAGCTATAAGCTCGACAAGGCTTTCAGGCAGCGTGAGCTCAAGCATATCGGCGTCCCGCCCGCAGTCTATGCGCCAGAGCCCGCCTTGCTGGCTAATCAGCGGCTTGCTCTCATCGTCCCAGCGGCCGCGTATGGCGTAGCTGAATTCGCTGCCGACTCTCGCGCTAATATCGCAGGCGACGCTTTCAATGACCAGGCGCTCAATACCCTCAGCTCCTCCGGATAATTCCTCTTCATCCCGCCTGGCATAGCGGAAAAAATCATGAAAGCGGAAGTCCGAACTCGATGCGCCTGGCCTGCCGCCTCGCTCGCTAAAGGGCTTACCATCGCCCTCCGATTGGGCCTGTCGGGGAAATTCCGCCAAATAGGTGGCTGCGATGGAAGCGGGAGGCGGCAGGCGTGCGATGAGTTCCTCTTCGCTTAAGTCCGGGCGGGACTCGCGAGCGTCGTTTAGATGGCTATCGAATTCCAGCACTATGTCATCCCGCTCTTCTACCGTCATGAAGCCGAGTTCGGCGGCAAGTTCGTCTATGTAAGCCTGTTTAGTCACGATTATCCTCCTCGTTTGCGCAGCGCCCCGAAAGTATGGCATCAAGCGCCTTCTCATCCTTGAGCCGTTCCTTGAGTACCTCATCGAGGAACGATAAGCCCATAAGGGTGAGCGTATAATACTTGCGCGGATGCCCCTCTTCAGGCATATCCCAAGTCGATGCGAGCATGCCCTCGCGCACAAGGCGCGTAAGTAGCGGATAGAGCGTACCCTCGCTCAGCTCTAGCCCCGAGCGACGCAGGCTTTCAAGCATGGCAAAGCCATAGGTCTTAAGCGCTCCACGCACGCAGGCGAGTAGGCAGAGTTCCAGAAAACCCTTTCTGCTCTGTCCCCGCCACTTGTCTATCGCCCGCCCGAGCTCTTCGTCGAACGCGCTCGATTCCGGCATAGTCCCTCCTTCGCGGCAACGCCGCCTCCCGTTATATGGCCTCCCTACGGGCAAACCAACATAATACAATATACATAGTATTACATAGCATTATTAAATGCAAGTCGAGTGTGGATAAATTTTGAAGTTGAGGAAATAGGTCGCCGAAACACTGAGAAAGCGCTTACACTGACGCTATACTAGTTGGGGGGGGAATACGCATGGCAAAGGAAGCCGATACCATAATAAGCGCGAGCAAGCTGGGGAAGCGGCTATCGTCCA
This sequence comes from Spirochaetaceae bacterium UBA5200, assembly GCA_002412825.1. Taxonomy (GTDB): domain Bacteria; phylum Spirochaetota; class Spirochaetia; order Treponematales; family UBA12059; genus UBA5200. The sequence goes on along the minus strand of DHVU01000005.1, from coordinate 57,098 downwards.
TCCATAAGACCGAGGGCTATCAGCTGTCGTGCAATGGCACGGTCATTCCTCTCGTATTACAGATAACTATTGGCAGGGGCCCTGATAATACCATCGTGCTGGAAGACAGCCTCATATCGAGGCAGCATGCGCGCATTCAAAAAATAAAGGATGCCTATTTCATCACGGACCTGTGTAGCAGCAACGGCACCTACGTAAACGGTACGCGCGTGCCCGAAGGCAAGTACATAAAGCTGAGCAAGCAGGATATCATCGTGCTGGGAAGGACCGAGCTGCGGGTATTCTAAGATTAGTTCCTCGAAGCTTGTGGTTCTATACTGGCGGCACACATAGTGGTAGTGGGTAGCTAATCCTCGCCACAACAACTAGTGCTTCCACTACCCTAGACACAAGGTTCGAGGAACTAAATAAAACCTAATAGGCTACGCTCAGCCTGGCGCCTATCGCTATGCTCTCGCCTGAGCTCAACGAGGCATACTGCGCGTAGGCCGCCAGGCTCGCCCCCGCTGCGATATCCCGCGCGGCTGACATCATGACCTGAGTGCTCCCGTCGGACGCGTAGAAGCCGCGCAAGTCCAAGGCGTTAAGCTCGTCGGGCTTCCACGAAAGCGAGGCGAAGCCATGGGCGCGTTGACTGAAGGCGCCGGCTGCCTCAGCGTTGCCTGCGCGTATGTTCCACAGCCCCTCAAGGTCAAAGAACCAGCGCCCGCCTATGGAATAGTCCAGGCCAAACATGAGGCTGTACACGGCTTGGGCCCCATCGAGCCGAAGGCCGTCAAAGGGAAGGCGGGCCAAAGCCTCCGCCGATATGCCCAGCTCAAGGTCGCCCTTGAGGTCAAGGCCTAGTACGAGTTCTCCGTCGCCTCCTCGCGAGCCGTCGCGGAAGGCCGATAAGCCATAGTCTACGCCCAGCGCGTTTCCATAGTGCCGCAGCCCGGCTATGCCGAGCTCGGGGGCGCCTGCTATACCGGCCACCGCGTCGATGCCGGAAAAATCCGAAAGAGGCACAAGCACCCGCAGGGCGTCGCTACCCGTACGCCCGAGCTTAAGCCCGCTCGTATCGAGGCTGGAGAAGAGATCCACAGGAGAAAAGGCCGTGCCCCTGCCGTAGTTTATGATCATGCGGCCAACGGATAGATCCGCCCGGGGCGTGTGCACCGATAGATAGAGTTTCTTAAGTTCGAAAGACAGCAGGCCTTCCTGCGCGGCGTCGCTATACAGCATGCCTGCGAGGGCCGACGCTTCAAGTTTGGCGGTGTTGCGGTCTCCTCCTAAGGCGTCGATACGCAGCCCACTTAGGCCGCGGTAGGACCCCGTGCGCTCCGCGGCGCTGAAGGGCTCGGTAATGACATAAATAAGGTCGGCGCTCGCCTCACCGGTGAATGACAGGCCCGTGGGCCTCTCATAGGAGCCGAGGTAAATGGGGCCCGGCGCGCCAGCCGGTTCGCCTGCGTCTCCGCTAACGCTAGAGCCTGACGCAGCGGAGCCGAAAAAACTATCCGCGTCAAAAGCGCTGCCGTTATCCTGCGCAAGCAGGGCCGGCGAGAGGAAACACTGTGCCGCCGCGGCAATTATCAGTACGAGCGCTTGTTTCATAGCCGGCCCCTAGCGGCTGAGGCGCTGTAGGCTGAACATGTCGGCGGGCAGGCTCACGCCGAACTGCAGCTCCCGCATCGTAAAGAGGGTACCGCCGCCCTTCTTGAGCTTGTCTTCCATGCGTAGCTTAGTAATGAACCAGCGGCTACCGAAGGCCTTCACCTCAAGCGCGCGGCTTTCCTTGAGGAGCCTGCCGCTCTTGGCGTAAAGCTCGGTCTTGAGGGTAACGAAGCGCTCTGCGTCAACCCAGAGCTTCTGCCGTTCATAATTGACCTCGCGTACCTTGGCGCTCAGATCCAGCACATAGCAGAGCCTGCCGTCCAGCGTTTCGCTGCCGAGAACGCGTATATCGTACTTGTCGGCTATGGCCCCGGACTCCAGGGCATCCTCGTAGGATACGTCCGAGCCCATAAGGCCTTCTTTGAGCAGATGCCCGGATATCTTTATGGTCTCCTGTTCCGCGGGAAAGTACATCCACAGGTCTTTGTCCACCTTCAAGTAACGCACGCCCCGGTCTTCGGGATTGGTGAATTCGACGAAGGACCTGCCCTCGCCTTGCGCCACTACGCGCATCTCTTTAAGGAGCACCCGTTTACCTAGGTCGATTTCCATAGTTCCTATGTAGGCGATGGTGCTTATGGTCATGTTCTGATCCACGCGTTTCATGATCTCCAGGCCGCCCAGGGCGGGCAAGGCCGCAGTGCCTTGAATCCCCGTGGACTGCGCCGTCGCTGATAGAACCATGGATCCCGCTACCAGTATAGCGGCTATAGCCCGCAGGGGCCTTCTCGTTAGTCGTGTGTTCATATCGCTGACTCCTCTCATGCTGCTTACGCTACGCTCTTTATCGCGTCTACCGCGTTCATGCGTCCCGCCCGCCAACTGGGGCTTATGGACATCACCATGGACACGACGAGGCCAATGGCGAACATCTTGAGCCCGTCGAGCGGATTGAAGCGCGCATAGAATATCGGGTCTATAGGAAAGGTAAGCGAGCCCATCGCGTCGCTGAAATCCAAGCCGTATATCGAGAACAGGTAGCAAAGCCCGAGGCCGAGCATGGCTCCTATGCCGCTGCCTATGCCGCCCATGACCGCGCCTTCGGCCAGGAAGAGCCTGAGCACTTCGCGCCGCTTAAGGCCCATGGCCTTGAGTATGCCTATTTCCCTGCGGCGCTCGAGCACCACCATCATCAGTATATTGGTAATGATGAAGGCGCCTAAGAAGGCCACCACGAAGAATACATACTCGTATATGCCCGCCATCATCCGGATGAGGCGGGGGTAGTCGCCTATAGCGGTCCAGGGCTGCACGAGGAGATCCTCGCTGCCTGGAAGTCCGGCCAAGGCGTCCCTGATTAGCGCGGCCGCATCGTCCGCGTCGCGGTAATTCTTGAGCATGACCAGCACCTGCTGCGCCCCGCCGTCGGTGCGCAAGAAGTCCTTGGCGTCGCTTACCGGCACCTGGAACACCGTCGAGTCCAGCTGATACAGCCCGCTTGAGAATATGCCCGTCACGGTGAAGCGCTTAAGCCGCAAGCCGTAGTCCGAGCCTTGGGTTACCACCCGCACCGTGTCGCCTACGGTGAATCCCAGCGCGTCCGCGAGCTTCTTGCCCAGTATAGCCTCGCCCGGCCCGCTTAAGTAGCGGCCGTCCACGATGCTGCGGTCAAGGTTGAGCAGGCTCTTCTCCTTTTCGGGGTCGCCTGAAAAGCCCATGGCGGCTTTGGTGTTCGGGCCGTTGGACAAAAGGGTGCCAAAGAGCATACGCTGGCTCACCACGCTCAAGCGGCCTTGAAGCTCAGGTATGCCCTCTATGGCCGCTATCACGGCCTGTGGGTCAGGCACAAGTTCGTCCACGGGCATGAAGCGAGAGCGGGCCTCGAAGCCTTTGGTAACGACGCGCACATGGCCCGTCTCGCTCCGCGTCAGGTTACGCACCATATTGTCCAGGATGCCGCTTACAAAGCCCCCTAAAAAAGTCATCAGCATTACCGAGAGCGCTATGGACGATACGGCCAGGGCCGTGCGCCGCTTGTTGCGCTTAATATTGCGAAGCGCCATGCCTAGTATCCAGTTCATTGCGCCCTCCTTATACGAAACGCAGCGCGTTGGTCACTTCAAGGCGGGAAGCCTTGCGCGCCGGCGAGCGGCTGGAAAAGAGCGCCACGAGCACGCCAACCACGGCCGCCACGACCATCTGGTCCGGGTTCCATTCGCCATACAAGTTGCCCCATATGGGCAGGCCCATATCGATCTCTCCCATCATGGACTCGACGGGAAATCCGACGAATATGAAGTAAGCATCCAGGCCTATGCCGAAGAGCACGCCGGCTAGCGAGCCCACGCATCCTATGATGCCGCCCTCTATCAGGAAGAGCCGGGATATGTCCTTAGGCTTGAAGCCGAAGGCCCTGAGCACCCCTATCTCCCGTATGCGGGAATACACGCTCATCAATATGGTATTGGCTATGCCAACGCCCGCTATGAGCATCATAATGAAGATGATCATACCGATGGACTTGGACTTGGCTTTGGCAAGCTCAAGGAACTGCCTGCCCACGTCGCCGAAGCTCTGCGCGTCCAAAGCCGGGTATGCCGCCTCGATGGCGACCGCCAGGCCGTCCGAATCCTTCATGGCGTCCGTAAGATTCACGCGGCGCTCCATCTTGACTATGATCTCGGTGCGTAGCCCGTCCAATTCAAGGAAGGTTTCGGCGTCCGCCATGTCGACGAATACGCCGCTTGCGTTGATGCTCGGCTCCGAGGAATTGATGAGGCCAACTACCTGGAAGTCGTCGGCGTTCTGCGCCTCGTAGCGCGTGCGCGCGGCGAGGGTAACCCAGTCGCCTACGGCCAGGCCAAGGTCGGCCGCCAGCCTGAAGCCAAGCACGACTTGGCGCTCGCCTCCGTTGCCGAACCACGAGCCCTCGGTAAAGTCGGCCAGCATGAGCACCCGTGCGTCGCGCTCGGGCTCAACGGCCACCGCCAGCACGGGTATGGAATCCACGCCGTTGGACAATTGCCCTACAAAGCGCGTGCGCACGCTGGTGGCCTCGACCAGGGTATCGCGGGCTATGAAGGCCTCGAGGGCGGACGGGTCAGGAAGGCCGTAATCGAGGGGATAGCTCTGCCGTTCCTCCTCGTACGCCTTGGTCGACACGCGCAGCGACGAGTCGCTTAAGTTAATGATATTGTCCAGGCCGCTGCGGTCCATGCCCTTGAGCATAGAGTCCATGCCAATGTAGAGGCCCAGGCCGAAGGCCATCGTTATTATGGTAAGCGCGGTGCGCTTGCCGTGGCGCCACACGTTTCGCCAGGCTATCTTGAACAGGGTTCCCATATCGCCCCCCTACTTCCGCTCGTCGGCGTGCACCAGGCCGTCCCGTATGGTAAGCACGCGCCTGGCGTGCTTCTGCACCAGGGGGTCGTGCGTGCTGAAAATAAAGGTGGCGCCTTTAGTCCTATTGATCTCGCGCATGATGTCGACGATCTCCTCGGCGGTATGCGAGTCGAGGTTGGCCGTGGGCTCATCGGCCAGCACTATGTAGGGCTCCTTAACCAGGGCCCGCGCTATGGCGACGCGCTGCTCCTGTCCGCCCGACAGCTCCCTTGGGTAGCGCTCGCCTAAGCCCTTGAGCCCCACCGAGGCTATCACCTCGTCGGCCTTGGCCCGTATAGCCTCTTTGGATAGCTTGCGCTCTATGACCAGGGGCAATTCCACGTTCTCGCGCACCGTGAGCACGGGTATAAGGTTATAGGATTGAAAAATGAAGGATATGTGCTCCTTGCGGTAATCGGACAGCTGATCCTCTTTCATGGCGCCTAGGGACTCGCCCTTATAGAGCACCCTGCCCGAACTTGGCGAGTCGAGGCAGCCCACGATATTAAGCAGCGTGGTCTTGCCCGAGCCCGAAGGCCCCACCACCGCCAGGAACTCTCCCTGCTCTATCGTAAGGTCGACGCCAGCGAGGGCATGGACCTGGTTCTCTCCCTTGATATAGGTCTTGCGTACCTGTTCCAACTGTAAAATAGCAGCCATTTAAGCCTCCTCATGAGCTGGCGCGGCTTCTTGCCCGCCAGTAGCCTTTGCCATGCTCGCCGTGCCCAGCACGGAGCCTATGTTCATGCTCTGCAAGGCGTTGGAAGGCAGAAGTACCATACTGCCGCGCGCCTTGATAGCGTCGTATACCATATTCATGCCCCGCAGGTTCAAGGCCTCGGGATTGCCTTTGTACAGTTCAGAGGCCTCCACGAATTTTCCCGCAACCTCGAGCTCGGCCTCCGCCAGGAAGAGCCGCGCCTTCTTCTCGCGCTCGGCTTGGGCCTGGCGGCTCATCACGTCTTCTAAATCCTTGGGCAGCTGTATATCCACGAATTCCACGCTCAGTATCGTTATGCCCCAGGGATTGGTCTTGGCGTCGAGTATGCTCTGTATTTCGCGGTATAGCGTCTCCCGCTCGGAGAGCAGGGTGGAGAGGCTGTATTTGCCCACGGAATCGCGCAGCGCCGTCTGGGCCGACAGGGTAACGGCCTCCAGGAAATCCTCCACCTCGAGTATGGCTTTCTGGGTGTCCCATATCATCCAGAACGCCAGGGCATCCACGTGTATGGGTACCGTGTCGCGGGTAAGTATGCGCTCGGCGCTGAAGTCGGTGACGCGTATGCGCGTGTCGACGACGGCCGCGCAGCGATCCACCAGAGGCGCAAGCAGGAACATACCGGGTCCCTTTACCTTATGAAAGCGCCCCAGCCTGAGTATCAAAGCCTTATCCCACTGAGCCACCACCTGCACGCAGGGTCCTATGACGGCCGCCAGGGCTACGCCGGCTATAAAGGGCAGCTGCGATGGCTCAAGCTCGTAGGATAGAAGAGCCCATTCGCCTTTTAGCCCGGTAGCGGAGAACAGGATTGCCAGGTCCAGCATGAGGGCGTAGATAAAGGCGTTCCAGCTGGGAAAGGCCGCGTAGAGCACGGCGACGAACACCAGAGCCGCGTAGCCTCGTATAAGCAGGGCCGGGCTCAGCGCCCCGAAGGCTATGCCGCCAAGGGCCGCTCCGAGCGAGGCTATGACCATCATGAACAGGAACGAAAAAATGCTGAACGAGAAATCGCCTGAAGCTTTGCGGGCCGGCGGGTTGATTATACGCGGATTAGGCGCGCCATCGTTTTTATTCCTAAAGAATATCATGCTGTTCCTCCTCATTCTGTACTATGCCTTTGTATGCGTCGCGTACCGCATCCAGGACTTCCGCCATCGCAAAGCCGTAACTGGCAGCCTTACTGATAAGCGGCCGCACCAGAGTGTCGAGCATGCCTTCGCGCTCCACCTCGGTAAGCTTTATCTGCTTATCGCTAATAAAAGTGCCCGTCCCCTGCTGGGTGTTCACGATGCCCCGTATTTCCAACTCGTTGTAGGCGCGGGCTACCGTGTTGGGATTGATCTTGAGATCGACCGCCAAGCTTCGCACCGTAGGCAGCTGGTCGCCCGTGGCGAAGCGCCCGTCGGCTATGGCGAATTCCACCTGCAGTATGATCTGCTTGTAGTAAGGCACGCCGCTCTTAGGATCAAGGTTAAATTGAATGGGCTTTCTATCCGATTCTGGCGCCACGGTTCAAGCTCCTTCGTCCTATTGTATTAGTCTTATAGTACAATGTATGTATCATACAATTTCTACGCTTTGTCAAGCAGCTGATACTGGAATTTTATCCTTTCTTTATGGCATACTCAAAAAAATAAGGCCGCAGGCCCCAGTTCGGTAGCGCGGAAGGGCCGGCCACTATCGTTTTCCAGGAGCAACCATGTATAAGAGCGTAGACCCCAAAGTAAACTTCCCCGCGATGGAGGAAGAGGTGCTCGCGTTCTGGCGCGAAAACCGCACCTTTGAAAAATCCGTATCGGAGCGCGAGGGCTCTCCCGAATACGTGTTTTACGACGGCCCACCCTTTGCCACGGGCCTGCCGCACTTTGGGCATTTCGTGCCGGGAACGATCAAGGACATTATTCCGCGCTACAAGACCATGAAGGGCTTCAAGGTGGACCGCCGCTTCGGCTGGGACTGCCACGGCCTGCCCGTTGAGTACGAGATGGAAAAAGAGCTCGGCATATCGGGCAAGACCGAGGTGGAAGCCTACGGCGTGGCAAAGTTTAACGAATCCTGCCGCTCCATCGTGCTCCGCTACACCGGCGAGTGGCGCAGGATAGTGACGCGCCTAGGCCGCTGGGTGGACTTTGACCACGACTACAAGACCATGGACCCCGACTATATGGAATCGATATGGTGGGTGGTAAAGCGCCTCTGGGAGCAGGAGCTGGTATATGAAGGCCATACCATCATGCCCTATTGCCCGCGCTGCTCCACCGTGCTATCCAACCACGAACTGCAGCTTGGCGGCTACAAAGACGTGCACGACCCCGCCATAACCGTAAAATTCAAGATAACGGCCGACCCTCCTTCAGGACCCGCCAAGGCTCTGGCCGACGGTTCCACCTACTTCCTCGCCTGGACGACCACGCCCTGGACCCTGCCCTCCAACCTGGCCCTTGCCATAGGAGCGGACTTGGACTATGCGCTCGTGCAGGACGGGAATGAACGCTACGTGCTGGCCGAGTCCCGCCTGGCTTCTTACTATAAAGATCCTGCCGCCGTGAAGATCGTCGGCCGCTTCAAGGGCTCGGCCTTCGTAGGCGCGCGCTATGAGCCCCTCTTCCCCTATTTTGCAGAGCTGGCGGCCAAGGGCGGCTTTGCCATGCACGCGGCGGACTACGTCACTACCGAGGACGGCACGGGCATCGTGCACACGGCCCCCGGCTTCGGCGAGGACGACTACAACACCCTCAAGGGCACGGGCGTGCCCACGATCTGCCCCATAGACGGCGAATGCAAATTCGGCCCCGAGGTGAAGGACTACGCCGGCATGTTCGTCAAGGACGCCGACAAGCCTATCATTGAGGCTCTTAAAGCCGAAGGCAAGCTCGTAAAGCGCGAGCAGTACCTGCACGCCTATCCCCATTGCTGGCGCTGCTCGAGCCCCCTCATATACCGGGCCATATCGAGCTGGTTCGTCAAGATAGACCCCATAAAGCCCAAGATGCTCGCCGCTAACCAGCAGGTATATTGGAACCCCGCCCACATCAAGGACGGACGCTTTGGCAAGTGGCTGGAGAACGCCCGCGACTGGTCCATCAGCCGCAACCGCTACTGGGGCAATCCGCTGCCTATATGGAAGTGCGAGGACTGCGGCAAGACTATATGCGTAGGCTCCCGCGACGAACTGGAAAGCCTCTCCGGCCAACGGCCCGCCGACCTGCACAAGCACTTCGTGGACGACATAGCATGGCCCTGCGCGACGGAGGGTTGCGCAGGCAGCATGAGGCGCATACCCGAGGTTCTGGACTGCTGGTTCGAGTCCGGCTCCATGCCCTATGCCCAAGTGCACTACCCCTTCAAGGACAAGAAGCATTTCGAGGAACATTTCCCCGCCGACTTTATATGCGAGGGCCTCGACCAGACCCGCGGCTGGTTCTACACCCTCACCGTGCTCGCCGCGGCGCTCTTCGACAAGCCGGCGTTCAAAGCCTGCGTGGTGAACGGCCTCGTGCTCGCCGAGGACGGCAAAAAGATGTCCAAGAGCCTGCGCAATTACACCGACCCCATGAAGGTCATGGAGCAATTCGGCGCGGACGCGCTGCGCATCTTCCTTATGCGCTCGCCGGTTACCCGGGCCGACGACCTGTGCTACTCCGACGAGGGGGTAAAGGAAGTGCTTAAGAGCATACTCCTGCCCCTGTGGAACGCGTACAGCTTCTTCATTACCTACGCGAACATAGACAAGATAGAGCCGGGCGAGGCGCCCACGGAGCCGGCCAATCCCATGGACCGCTGGATACTGTCGGTATGCGAGACCATGGTGCGCGACGTGGGCGCGGGGCTCGAGGCCTACGACATGCAGCGAGCCATAGACCCCATGGTGGACTTCATCGACGCGCTTAATAATTGGTACATACGCCGATCCCGCAGGCGCTTCTGGCGCTCGGGCAGCGATAGCGACAAGATGGAGGCCTACCAGGTGCTCAATCGCGCGCTTAAGCGCCTTACCCTGCTCGTAGCCCCCATAGCGCCTTTTATAAGCGAGACGATGTGGCAGAACCTGCGCAGAGAGGGTGAAGCGGCGAGCGTGCACCTTGCCCGCTATCCCGAATACGACCAGGCCTACCGCGACGAAGAGCTGGAATGGAAAATGGCTACCGTACGCAAGGCGGTAAGCATGGGCCGCGCGCTGCGCTACCAGCATGAGCTTAAGATACGGCAGCCCCTGGCATCGGTACAGCTCGTTACCCGCGAAGAGCGCGAGCGCGCCGTGCTCCTTGAGATGGAGGATATCATCCGCGACGAACTGAACGTCAAGGAGCTGCTCTTCCGCGAGGACGAGGAGGAACTGGTACGCTACTCGGCTAAGGCAAATTTCAGGATACTTGGCAAGGAGCTGGGCAAAGACATGAAGGAAGGAGCGGCCCTCATAGAGCAGCTGTCCGGCCGCCAGATAGCCGGCCTTCTTGAAGGCTCGTCCCTCATGGTGGAAGTGGCGGGTAAATCGATAGAAATTACCAAGGACAAAGTCGACGTGCGACGCGAGGAGCGCGAAGGCCTTAAAGTGCTCAATGAAGGCAGCCTAACCGTAGCCCTGGACACCGATATAAGCCAGGAACTCCTGGACGAAGGCAATATACGTGACCTGGTACGCGGGGTGCAGACTCTGCGCAAGGACTCAGGCCTGGCCGTGACTGATCGCATAGACCTGTTCATATTCGGCAGTGACGCCTTCAAGCGGGCCTTGGACAGCCATGAGGAGTTCGTGCGTTCCGAGACCCTGGCCAGTTCGCTGTCATGGGAGGAAAAGACCGGCATGACGAGCATAGAGGCCGGAGAGCAGAGCTGGAATATAGCGCTGAGCAAGGCCTGATTAACGATCAGGCGCTGCATGGAGCGTCGCTTCCGTTTTAACGGCAGGGGCGGGAGGGATTAGTGCCTTCCCGCCTTTTTTCTCGATATTTTCGCCGCAAAAATTGCCCTTACCCCTTATCCATGATACTATAGAGCTAGCGACTTAAGCATCGCGACTCTCGTATTCAGTAAGTCGAGCTCATAAAGACTATCCCAATGTTATTTCCTAGGAGGTAAAGCATGAAGCTGAAGAACCTAGCGATCGCCGCGCTTGCGGCGGTCATGCTATTCGCAGGCTGCGCGTCCAAACCGCCGGCCGTAGATGAACCGATTATCGATGAACCGGTCGCGCAGCAGGTACAGATCAGCCAGGCTGAGCTGAGCGATCTTCACGCCCGCGTAGTGGCCGCCCGCAAGGACGCCTTTGATCTTGGCGCCAAGGATTTCTTCCCCGAGGACTACGCCGCGGCCGACGCCCGCTATACCGCGGGCAAGGCGGCGCTCGACGCCGACGGCAGGGAAGTGGCCAAGGCCGAGCTTGAAGCCGCCTTGCCCTTATTCCAAGCCCTAGCCGAGCGCTCTGCGGGGCTGGCGGCCCAAAAGGGCAAAGAAAACACCGCTGCGGCTCGTGACCGCGCTATAGACTCCGATGCGCAACTGCGCTCCGCCGACGCCTTTAGCGCCGCGGAAACGCTAAACGAACAAGCGGATGCGGCCCTGGCTGCGGGCAAGAACCGCGAGGCTGCCGAGCTTTACCGCAAGGCAATTTTCGCCTATGACGCGGCCGAGAAGCGTTCTCGCGCCCTCGTCGTCAAGGAGAACATAGACTGGTACGACTACGGCCAGTATGACGCGGGCAACTACACCCTGGCCGGAGAAAAGATAGCTCTGGCCGACGGCCTCATAGCCGGCGATCCCGAAGGCGCCAACGACGCTAACGCGGAGGCCCTGCTGCGCTACAACCTGGTGCTCAAGAAGGGCTGGGAACTGAATGCGGGAAGCAAGCGAAGGCTTGCCGAGGGCTATAAGAAAGACTCCGAAGCCATTAAAGCCCAGGTGGCGGTACGAAGCGAATTTGCCCAGGCCAACGCCGTATGGAACGAAGCGCTGCAAGCCTACGCCGCCGAAAACTATGAAGAGGCCAGCGACTTGTTCTCCGAGGCCGAAGAGCTCTTCAAGGCAGTCTATGAAGTGGCCGCGTCCAAACGAGCCAACGCGGAGGCGGCTATAAAGGCCGCAGCCGAGCGGGCCGAAAGAAGCGGCGCCATAGCGATTGAAGGCGACCTTATCATAGGCAGCGATACCGGCCCTGGCGCCGGGAACCAGTAAAGGAGGACGGCGATGAAACGCTTTATTTTAATCATAGCTGCGCTGGCCCTCTTCGTTGGCGCGGCCTTTGCGCAAACCCTTAGCGACAATTCCTACTACACCGAGAGCCTCAGGCTCAAAGCCATGGCTAGCCAGGCCTTTGAGGACGGCGACTATGACGCTGCCGCGGACTACGCCGCCCAGTCCCAGGAATACGCCCTGCTTTCCGACGAGTACGTGGCCAAGATGCTCGACCTTAAGAGCGCCCAGGACGCGGTAATGGCCGCGCAGGCTCGCTACGACTGGGCCGTGGGCATCAATGCCGAAAAGCGCTATCCGCAGGCTTTTGCCAATGCGGGTGACGCCCTCCAGAAGGCCGTGCTTGCCCTGAACGAGGAAGCGTACGAAGACGCGCGCATGAACGCGAATTTGGTGCTCGCGCACCTGTCCACCCTCAAAGAAGCGATAAGCCTACCCGCCCAATACGTCGTTCGCGACATACCGGGCAAAGAAGACTGCCTCTGGCGCATAGCGGGACTGCCAGGCATTTACGGCAATCCCTGGCGCTGGACCACGCTGTACAAGGCCAACCGCGCCAAGCTGCCCGAGCCGAATAATCCCGACCTGATACTGCCCGGCATGATACTGGATATACCCGCCATAGACGGAGAGTATCGCGACGGCTTCTGGGAAGAGGGCGTAGAGTATCCGGCCTTCGCAAAATAGCAGCCTGTAGCCCTTCCTGCGGCCAAAAAGCGGGGGGGCTCACGGGTTCAAAAGGCTTAGGCCATAGCTTTTTTAAAGAATACGGGATAAGCCGCGCCGCGGCCTATCCCGTTTTTTATCTCTGGCCTATTCTCAGCTTGCGTACGAGTCGTAGAAAGCCTTGAGGGCGCGTATCATATAGTCGTGATCATAGGAGCCTGAGCATTCGCGCACCGAGTGCATGGCGAGCATAGGCACGCCCACATCCACGGTGCGGACGCCAAGCAAGGCCGCGTTTACCGGGCCTATGGTAGAGCCAGGGGCAAGGTCGGCTCGCATCCTAAAGCGCTGGGAGGGCACGCCCGCCATAGCGCACCAGCTTTTGAAGGCGGCTTCGCTGACGGCGTCGGTGGCGTAGCGCTGATTGGCGTTTGCCTTTACCGCCGGTCCTTTGTTCAGTACAGGCGCGTAATCCTCGTCAAAGCGGTCCGCGTAGGAAGGATGCCAGCCCTGCGCGCCGTCTACCGATATGCAGAACGAGCGCGCCAAGGCGCGTTGCTCGTCCTCGGCTCCCTGCCCGCCCCTGGCCGCTATAATGCGCGCCAGCACATCGCGGAGGAAGGCCGAGTCCGCGCCGCGAGGGGTGCCTGAGCCGATTTCTTCGTTATCGAAGAGCACCGCAAGCTGACTATGTTCCCTAGCGCCAGCCACGCAGAACGCGCTCAGCACGCTGTGGCAGCCTTCTAGATTGTCTATGCGCGGCGCGGATATGAATTCGCCGTCCTCGCCCCATACGAGGGAGGGGGCGGCGTCTACGAAGGACAGTTCCGCCGACAGTATGTCCTGGGGCTCTACGCCTAGCTCCTTAGCGCATACGCGCAGGGCCCAGGCGTAGGAGGGCGCCCCGACGACGCTCGCGCCCGTAGCGTCCGGCGCGCAGGCGACGAGCGGCAGAAGCGCGCTGTTCATGGGGTATTCTATGCCCTTGTTCATTTCCCGGTTAAAGTGTATGGCCAGATTAGGTATGACAGCCACGGGGCGCTTCAGGTTGACCAGCCGTAACTCAGGCTTAGCGTCCTTGCCCTTGACGAGCGCCCTGCCCGCCATATTCAAAGGACGGTCGAGCCAGGTAGCGTGTATGGGCCCGCCGTAGGCCTCAACGGCCGCCCGTTCAAGGCCGCGGGCTACCACGGCCTTTTCATAGCGGACCCTGAGCGCGGGGGCGTCCGCATGGGCGGCGGCAAGGGCGAAGCCGGCATCCGCAGGGGAGCGGCCGCCTACGCGCAGGGCCACCAGCGAGGCGTCGTCGCGTATCAAGTAGTAGCAGCCGCCTGCTTTTAGCGTCCAGCGCTCGCGCTCGTCTAGGCGTTGAGCTCCGATTGCTTCAAGCATAGCGACGCCGGACCGTACGGCATGGAAGGCGCTGGGGGAGGCATCGATGAAATCACAAAGGGCCTGGGCATGGTGTGCGGGCATAATGGTACTCCTCGCTAAGGAGTATAACACCGCGCCCGCTCATTGTGGAGCGGGGAACGCATCAGCTCCGGAGAGGCCGGCGCAGCTCAATGCGCCGCGGAAGGAGGCACGGCGCAATCAGGGCTGAGCAGCCTAAGCTTGAAGGCGAGTAGCCCGGGCTCGCAGGCGTCGGCAGGCAAAGAAGAGCTCAACGAGCATGGCGCGGCTCTCAGCCAGCTCAGCTGCGCGGGCGGCGCCAGGCCCGGAGCGTTCGGCTATGAGGGCATCCAGCGTTGCCTGGAGGGAAAGTCCTCTGTCGCGCACGAGGTGGCGTACCCGCAGGAGCAGGGACAAGTCGGCCTCCGACCACTCGCGCCGCCCGAAAGCGCTGCGCTGGGGCGAAAGGAGCGGCAATTCCTTTTCCCAATACCGAAGGACATGTTCGCCTACGCCTATGAGGGCTTCCACGTCCTTCGTGCCGTAGGGTCCGCCCATAGCGCTAGGATTTTTCGAGATCCTCGAAGCGCTTACGGGACGCGCGAAGCTCAAGCTCCACCGGTATAAGGGAGTAACCGAGCTCCGATCGTATTTTATTCTTCAAGAAGGAGCGGTAGGTATCGCCCACGGCGTCAGGCCGCGTCACGAAGAAGGCGAACTTAACCGGGTTCACGCTCGTCTGCGTGGCGTAGCGGAACTTAAAGCGGCCCTTCGAGCTCATAGGCGGCGGATTGGAGTCTACCCAGTCGCGCGCTTCCTTATTGAGCTTGCTCGTCTCTATCTTCTTGGTAAGCTGGGCGTACACGGTAACGATCGTGGACAAAAGCTTATCTACGCCCTCGCCTTCCTTGGCCGACAGCGGCAGTATGGGCGCGTAGGCCATCTGACCGAAGAAGAACTGTATACGGTCTTTTACCGCCTCGAAGGTGTTCTTGATCGTGGGCATGGCGTCCCACTTGTTCAGCGCGAACACCACGCCGCGCCCCTTGTCGGTGGCCAGTTTCACGATCTTCTTATCCTGGTCGGACAAGCCCTCAACCGCGTCAATCATGAGCACGACCACATCGGCCCGATCAAGGGTCTTTATGGCGCGGTTTACCGAGTAGTACTCGACGGACTCGGTCACCTTAGCCTTGCGGCGCATGCCCGCGGTATCGAGCACGGTAAAATTCCTGCCCTTCCACACGAAACGGCCCTCCACCACGTCGCGCGTGGTGCCCGGCATATCGCTGACGATGGAGCGCTCCTCGCCTAACAGCCTATTTAAAAGCGTGGACTTGCCCACGTTCGGCTTACCCATGATGGCAAGGCGCAGGTCGTCGCGCTCCTCGCTGTGCGGCGAAGCCTTGGACCAGTCCATTTTTGACAGGATAAGGTCCTCTAGCTCGCCTATGTTGCGTCCGTGCTCGGCGGACACGAATATCATGTCCTTATAGCCCCAGGATGCATGGCTCCATGCCCGCGCGTCACGCTCAGGGCCGTCGGCCTTGTTCACCACCACGACCACCTTAGCCGCGTACTTACGCAGCTTGGCCGCGAATTCCTCGTCCTCGGGGGTAATGTTCACCGCGTCGAGCAGGAAGAGTACCAGGTCCGCCTCTTCTATGCGCTGCCAGCTCTTGGCGGCCACCTTGTCGTCCATGTCGTCGCGTTCCAGCTTAAGTCCGCCCGTATCGACGAGCATGACGGGCATATCCGCCTCGTCGCTCTGCCAAAGGGCTTCTATGGGGTCGCGGGTAACGCCCGGCTTGGGATCCACAATCGCCTTACGCCTATGGAGCAGGCGATTAAACAGGGTGGATTTACCTACGTTGGGCCTGCCGGCCAAGGCCACGACGGGCAGGCCGGTCCAGCGCTGCCTTCGATCGTCGGCGTTGTCGGACTCGCCGTTATCGGCGTCTATGCGTTCTTCGTTCATACTCATTCCTTTAAAGGTTCGGGGCGACTATAGCACGAACGCGGCCCGCCTTCCTATACGGGGGCCGCGCCTTGTCCGGGCAGGGACCGAGGCTATTCGTCCTGGGCGATAAGCGCGCTCAGCCTGTCCTTGAGGTAGGCGTCCGCTTCCTTATGGCTGCCGGTGGCAAGCACATCGGCGGCTATGGCGTTCGCATCGGCCTTGGTAAGGGCGCGTATAACGCGCTTTACCAGGGGCACGGACACCGCCGACATCGAGTACTCGTCCAGGCCCATGCCGAGGAGCACCACGGCGGCATAAGGATCGGCGGCCATCTCGCCGCACATGGATACCGGTACGCCCTCGGCGTGGCCGGCATCGATCACGTTGCGTACCAGGCGCACGATGGCCGGATGGAAGGGTTCATGGAGGTAGGCGACGCGCTCGTTGCCGCGGTCAACCGCAATGGTGTATTGGATAAGATCGTTCGTGCCTATGGACAGGAAATCGACCTTGCGCGCTAAAATGTCGGCTATCATCGCGGCGCTTGGCACCTCGATCATAATGCCTACTGGCAAATCCGGCCTGAAAGCCTGGCCGCGCTTGACACATTCTTCCTTGGCCTTATCAAGCTCGGCAAGAGCGGCGTCCAGCTCGTCCGGCCCGGATATCATCGGGAACATGATGCGCGCGTCGCCATGGGCGCTCGCCCGCAGTATGGCCCGCAACTGTATCTGAAAAAGATCCGTGTCCGCCAGGCAGTAGCGTATGGCGCGCCAGCCTAAGAGCGGGTTCTTCTCCTCGCCCATGATCAGTTCGGGCACTACCTTATCGCCGCCCACGTCCAGGGTGCGTATGGTTACCGGGCGCCGGCCCATGGCCTCGAGCACCCTTCTGTAGGCGGTATACTGCGTTTCCTCGCTGGGCGGCCTGCCTGGCTGCAGGAACAGGAATTCCGACCTGAAGAGCCCCACGCCGGCCGCGCCGTGCCTGAGCACCGCGTCGGTCTCCTCGGGCACCTCTATATTAGCCTTAAGCGTTACCTCATGATCATCAAGGGTGCTCGCCGGCAGCTTGGCTATGCTCGCGAGCCCCTGTTCGCGTTCTATGCCGCGGGCGCGTATGCGCTCGTAGCGGGCTAGCATGTCGGCGCCAGGCTCGACAAGGACGTCGCCCGAAGCGCCGTCCACCACCACCAGCTCATTGCTATGTATGGAGCGCGTAGCGTTGCCGAGGCCGCACACCGCCGGTATTTCAAAGGCCCGCGCCAGTATAGCCGTATGGCTCGTCTTACCGCCCTTGTCCACGACCAGGGCTT
This sequence comes from Spirochaetaceae bacterium UBA5200, assembly GCA_002412825.1. Lineage (GTDB taxonomy): Bacteria > Spirochaetota > Spirochaetia > Treponematales > UBA12059 > UBA5200. The sequence continues at coordinate 39,878 of DHVU01000005.1, read as the reverse complement.
TTACCCGCTTGCGGTTCATGCCTATCATGTCGGAGGGCAGTAGATTATGCGCTACAAGCACGATATCGCGCGAGAGATCGGCCAGGGAAAAACGCTCGCGGAACATAAGATGGTTAAGTATGCGGTGGGTGATATCGTGTACGTCGGAGCCGCGCTCCTGCAGCACCGGATCGTCCAGGCCCTCGAGGCGCTTGACCACGGTCTGGGAGTACTGGTGCAATACCCATTCTATATTAAGCAGGGATTCGCGCAGCGATATCTCTATGGCGTCCATTACCTCGGGGTCGTCGAGCATGAGCAGATGGGCATCGAATATGGCGCTATGCTCCGAACCCATCTCCCGCTGAGCCCGGTCGCGCAGTATGGTTATATCCTCGCGGGCACGCTCAAGCGCCACCAGAAAGCGATCCCATTCCCCGCTTATGTCCCCGTCTTCAAGGGCGTAACGAGGTATCGTAGGCTCCTCTTCATCGAGGAACACGAAGGCAGGCGCTATGGCTATGCCGGGTGAGGCCGGGATGCCCTGGAGCTTTCTCATGGTAGAATCATGGTAGCTGAAAAGGGGGCTCCTGTCAAACCGCCGTTAATTGAGCACCGTCATTGGATTGATGGTGCGGCCGTGTTTGTTCACCGTAAAGTGAAGGTGCGGGCCTGTGCTGTAGCCCGTATTGCCCACCCTGCCTATGGGAGCGGACTGATTTACCCGCTGCCCGGTTTTTACGAGGGTAGAAGATAAATGCGCGTACATAGTGCTGTAGCCTGAATGATGCGAGAGCATGATGTAGTTACCTGCCACCGTTGAATAGCCGACGGCGCTTACGACGCCTTCCATGGCCGCGACGACGGTCTGGCCATGGGCGGCTCCTATGTCCAGGCCGGTATGAAAGGAGCGCGAGCCGGTAAAGGGATCGTTGCGCCAGCCGTACCAGCTTGTAATCCAGCCGCGAAGCGGCCAGCGGAATAGGTCACCGTTAATTTCACGCAGGGTGAGGCTGGACAGCCGGGCATCGGGTAAAAAGAGGGAGCGTCCCGCCGTTAGGGCATCGCCGGAAAGCTCATTCACTTCCAGTATGCGCTCTCCCGATATTTTATACGCCTGGGCTATCGATTCCACGCTATCAGTGGCTTTCACGTCGTACAGTATGCCGTTCATAGAAGGAATCTTTAGGTATTTGCCTATGGACAGCGCGCGGGTATTGGTAATGCGGTTAAAGGTGACGATGCTGTCTACCGTTACGCCGTAGATTTCGGCGATCTGGGACACGGTATCCCCCTTAAGCACCTTGTATACGAGGTAATGCAGGCCTTCGTCCGGCGGCGCTTCCTCATCCACCAGCGAAAGGCCGTCGGAGAATTCCGCCCCGGTGAATTCACTGAAATCGGCCGCGCCCATATTGCTCTGCGCCTTGGGCGAGAACACGGCGTTGGAACCCAAAAAAGTGAAGCCGAATACGAATACGGCCGCGACATGGAGCAGCCAGCGCGGAGACACGTGGGAGAGCAGGCTGTCTTCATGTCGGATCCTTCGTCGTCGTGCCTTCATAACGCTCCCATGCTTTTGCTTCGTCGCAGACTACCGATTGTAGCCTCTATGGCCGAGGCTTGTAAACGAAAAAATAGTGCTCAAGCGACTAGTAGCTAAAAAAACCGGCTCAATGAGGCAGTATGATCACGTTAACGCTTACGCCCAGCTCCGCCGCCTTCGCCGTTACCTTGGCCTTATCCACCCTGCCACGCGGCAAGGGGTGCGGCGGGGCGTCGCCTATGAGCACGATGGCTCTGGTACTGGCCGACCAAGCGTAGCCGATGAGCGCCTCATAGAGCGCTTCATACACCGCTTCGGGTATGTCGCGGCCGCCGCGAACCTTCACGCTGTTCACGGCGCTGGTGAATGAGGCGGTGTTCGAGGTAAACTCGAAGCGCTTCACCACGTATTCCTCAAAGTAATCCTTATAGAGCACGAGCCCCAGTTTAAATACCTTAAAGCGCTCCGTGCGCTCGGCGATCATGCGCGGCAACAAGTCCTTTACCGCGTCTATATCGTCTGCCATGGAATCGGTGGTGTCGAGGCAAATGACGAGCTCCAGCTCATCGCCCTGCAGCTCGTCTAGGATACGGGCAAGCACCGGCACGATATCTTCCTTGCCCATGGAAAATTCGCTTATGCCGCCCATGGCCTCCGCTATGCCCTCGAAGGAACGCACCGTCTCGGGCATATAGGCGCTTAAGTCGGGCTCGGCGGGAGCTTCGGCCTTTGGCGCAGGTGCCGGCCGCTCGAAGGGGCGCTGCGTCACCGAGAGCACGAAGGGATTATCGGCAAAGGCGCCCGCGTAATCGGCATAGGGCAACGCAAAGGCGCGTATATTGATGAAACTGCCGTCGGCTATGAATTCGCGCCCGTTTCGGCTCCATGCGTAGCCCCATTGCGCTATCCAGGGTATAAAAACGTGAAAGGCCGCGCCGAATTGCCCGTCAGGCTCAGGCGACGAATCGATGAGCGAATAAATACCCGAGGACGGATTCATGAAAGCGCCGTCGAGCTTGCGAGGCTCGTCGCCGTTTACGGGGTTCCATGCCTCCGCGCGATAGGCGTAATTATCCGCCTTGCCCTGGGGGTCCTTCGTAGTCTCCGTGAGGAGCACGCTGCCCATGCCCGGCTTTGCCCGAATAAACAGGTGATAGCCCTCATCGCCGCGCTGCTCCACCCGCAGGTCTTCTGGGCTTATGCGCAGAGCCTGGGCTGAGGCAAGGCCTGAGAGACAGACTAATGCGAGCGTAAGGGCCGCGGCGCGGGCTTGGGTGCGCATACCTTGAATATCGGCCCCCCTGCGCCGCGTTATAAGCCCGTTGTACTCCGGCGGAGCGCCGCCCTATTGCCCGTTACCAGCGCTTCGAAATCCTCCGCGCTGATATCAGGCATAGGCTCGTCGAGGGCGAAGCGCGTTTTCTGCAGAAAAATGCGGTATGCCGCGTCGCGCAAGCGCGCTTCGTCCAGGCTTCCTTCCGACAAGGCGGCCAGCAGGGCATCGCGTATCGAACGCGCTTCCTTAGCGCCGGACACCATGAGCATATCCGCTCCCGCCTCAAGAGCGGAGAGCGCTGCTCTCGCGGGGCCGCCCGCGTCCCCCAGAGCGGCCATAACGAGGTCATCGCTCAATACTATGCCTCTAAAACCCAAATCACTCTTGAGCAGCGCTATGGCCTTGTGCGATAGGCTTACCGGCTTATCCGCGTCCAATACGGGTATAAGGGCATGGGAAAGCATGACCGCGGCAGGCTTGGCCCGCAAAGCAGGTATAAAAGAGGCAAGAAAGCCTTCGCTTAGCTCCTCCATGCTGAGCTCGAGCACAGGCAGCGCGGCGTGGGGGTCCCCGTCGCTGTTGCCCGGGAAATGCTTGGCAGCCGCGGCCGTGCCCGAGCCCTGGCTGCCCTCTATGAAGCGGTAGGCCAGTATACCGGCCTCCGCAGGCTGCTCCGACCAGGCCCGCGTACCCAGAAAAGCCACGTTTCGAGCGTTTAAGGCCTCGGCCACCGGCGCTAGATTCATAGTCACGCCCAACGCCCGCAACTCCGCGCCGGACAGGGCTCCCGCCAGGCCCGCCAGGTCGGGACCATATGAACCGAGCGACTTTGCCGAGGGCAGCCGCGTTACGCCTGACTTGATGCGGAACACATCGCCGCCCTCGTGGTCGATCGCTATGAAGGGTCGTATGCCTTTGTGCTGTGCCGTTTCCGCTATGGCGGCGCTCAGGCCGCGCAATGCAAAGGCCTCAGGAGGAATATTAAAGCCGAAAAGCAGTACGGCCCCGGGCTTAATTTCGCTAAGGAAGGCCGCGCCCCAAGAGCTGAGGCCCGTCTTGCCGTCCACGCTTACCATAAGGACTTGGCCGCACAGCTCTTTAAGGCTTAAGCCCTCCGCTAGCTGCCGCGCCTTCATCCTGAGCGCGACAGACTGTCCGTCGTTCAAAAGGGGCGTTAGCGGGTAGTGATCTATAGGTTCCGCCGACGCCGATGTATCCTCGCCGGCCTGAGCCTGGCTGGGATTGAAAGCGCGGCCGCAGGATACGGAGAGCATGAGTATCGCTATGAAAAATGCGCGCATAGTTCGAGCGGGCCTGTTCACGCCCACCGTTTTACCAGTTCAGGCTGGGCATGGCAAGCGCAAAGGGCGGGCTAGGCCGATAACGGCAGGTTTTTGTTGACAAGTCTAAAAACAAGGACTTATTATCTCTTTACCATAGTACGTTACAGTTCCACTGTGCCGTAGGAAGCCCGGCCCCGCCCGAGCGGCGACGCGACGGACTTTCGCAAATATCATAAGGAGCACGTTCATGGCCTACACGACCGACCTCATAAGGAACGTGGCGCTCGCCGGCCACGGCAGTACGGGAAAGACTACTCTGCTTGAGCACATCCTATTCAGCGCCGGCGCGATAGCGAAGCCAGAATTAGTTGAATCAGGCAAGACGGTCAGCGATTACAACGAGGAAGAAATCGAGCGCAAGATTTCCGTCCACGCGGCCTTGGCCCGCATAGCCTGGGGCGACAAGAAAATCAATATCATAGACACCCCCGGATCCTCGGACTTCGTAGGCGAGGTGATACTCGCGTTGCGCGCCTGCGAATCCACCCTGGTGTTAATGGATGCCCGTTCAGGCGTGCAGATCGAGACCATAAAGACCTGGAGAAACCTGGACGTCAGGAAGAAGCCGCGCATGGTGTTCATCAATAAGCTTGATGAGGAACGCGCCCCCTTCCAGAACGCCCTTGCCGACCTAAAGGATAAATTCAAGGGCAATTTCGTGCCCGTTACCATACCCATGGGCGAAGCCGCCGGCTACAAGGGCGTCATAGACGTACTAAACCAAAAAGCCTATGGCGTACCCGCCAGCCACGACCAAAAAGAAAGCTCCTCCGACGTTCCGGCAGAATTTACGGCAGCCATGGCCGAAGCCAGGGCAGCCCTGTCCGAAGCCGCCGCCGAGGGCGACGACGAGCTCATGGAGAAGTACCTCTCCGAAGGCGAACTCTCCCAGGAAGAAATCGTCAAAGGCTTAGCCGAGGCTCTTGCTGGCAACCGCGTTATACCGGTATTCGCCGGTTCCGCGCTCAAGAATTCGGGCATGCTGGCGCTGCTGGACTTCTTTGCGGCTATCGCGCCCAGTCCCCACGACCATGCCAAGGAAAGCGTAAAGGGCAGCGACGCCTTCATCAACGTAGATCCGGCCGCCCCGCTTGCCGGCATGATCATCAAGACCCAGATAGACCAGTTCTCTGGCAAGCTCTCCTTCGTCAAGGTAATATGCGGAAAGCTCGGTACCGATACCGACTACGTGAACATGAGCGACCAAAAGAAGGAACGCCCCTCTAAGCTCTATACCGCCTTGGGCAAGAAGCTTGAGGACGTAAAAGAGCTGTACGCGGGCGATATAGGCATCATAGCCAAGAGCCCCACGCTTCGAACCAACGACACCATAGGAGCTCCCGAACGCAGCGAGCAGTTCCTGCCCCTGCGCCTGCCCCAGCCCGTGCATGCCGTGGCCATAACCGCCACCTCTAAAAAGGAAGAGGACAAGCTGTCCGAACTCCTGCACAAGGCAGCCGAGGAAGACTACACCTTCAGCGTTCGCTTCAACTCCGAGACTAAGGAAACGGTCATCGCGGGCATGGGCGAGCTACACCTGAACATGATACTGGACAAGATCAAGCACAGCGCCAAGATAGCGGTGGAGACCCGCGTTCCCCGCGTGGCCTACCGCGAGACCATAACCAAGAAGGCAGGCGGCGAGCACACGCATAAGAAGCAGTCAGGCGGCCATGGCCAGTACGGCAAGGTCGTACTTGAGGTGGAGCCGCGCACCCGAGGCGAGGGCTACGCGTTTGAGAATAAGGTATTCGGCGGCTCGGTATCCAAGGGCTTCGTGCCCGGCATAGAGAAGGGCATACATCAGGCCATGGAATCCGGCATCATAGCCGGCTACCCCGTGGTGGACGTGAAGTCCAACCTTATGGACGGCAAAGAGCATCCCGTGGACTCCTCCGAAATGGCCTTTAAGATAGCAGCCCGCGGCGCTTTCAAGGAAGCCTGCAAGAATGCCGGCCCCACCCTCCTAGAGCCGGTAAACGCCCTCACCGTATTCGTAGAGGACAAATACCTAGGCGACGTCATGTCCGACCTTTCCGGCAGGCGGGGCCGCATATCAGGCCAGCAGCCCGTCGGAGGCGGCATCGTGGAAATCAAGGCAGAGGTTCCGCACGCAGAGCTCCTGCGCTACTCCATCGACCTGCGGGCCATGACCAGCGGCACCGGCGGCTTCGAAGTGGAATTCGACCACTACGCGCCCATATCCGGTAAGATAGCCGAAGACGTAATAAAAGCGGCCGCGGCATTCAAGACCCATGAGGAAGAAGAAGACTAGCCGTTTAAAGGAACCCCTTGAGCCGCCTATCCGGGCGGCTTTTTTTTTTCCTACCGGGCGTAGTACTCGACGACCCGGCGTATATCACCCCGTATGAATACTTCATCGGCGTTAGGCTTACTGAGGACGCGGGCTGCGGGCCGCTCCTGCCCTTCCCGTTTCTCGAGCCACGAGGGACCTGCCGGCCAGCGGGGGGCAAGCGAGGCCATCCTCTCCACGAGGGCCCCGCCAGCCGTAAGCTCCAGCTCGTCGCCGGGCTTGAGCGCCGCCGCCGGTTTGTCCAGACGCTTACCGTTTATCGCTAAAAGCCCATGCGTGACGAGCTGTCTAGCCGCGGGCCGCGAAGGCGCCCAGCCCAGCCGGTATACGATATTGTCTAGGCGAGACTCAAGCGCTATGAGCAGAGCCTCGCCGGTGGAGCCTTCGCTGCGTGAGGCTTGTAGGTACAGGTTTCGAAATTGCCGCTCGCCAAGGCCGTAGGCGTCGCGGTACTTTTGCTTCTCTGCCAACTGCAGCGCGTACTCGCTCTTCTTGCCCGCCCGGCTCTTAGGGGCCTTACCAGGCGCCGCGGGCTTCCTAGCGAGCAGCGCATCGTATTTAGGATTGCCGAAAATATTGACGCCGAGCCTGCGCACTATCCTGCCGCGCGGCGTTCCGTTCTTGGTCATCGCTTTCAACTCCGTTTCATTAGTTATTTTGTAATGTATAAGATTATTAAAAACTGGTCAAGGCCCAGGCCCAAGGCTACCAAAGACGCAGGCTGCCCCGGTCACGCTCGAAGCCCAGGCGCTCAAGCGCGCCCGCGTAGGGCGAGTCGACGGCCCTGAGCTCGTTTATCGTCCTGATAATGAGGGAGGACGAGCCGCCGCCCTGCCTGAAGCGCGTTATGGCGCTCAACAGAGCGGACAGTTCCGGGTCGTCCGGCGATACGAACACCCTGAGTTCGCGGAAGCTTGCCTGAGCCGTCCAGGCCAGCTCGCCGCCCCTAAAGGCCACATGGTTACGCCGAGATCGCGCGGGCAGCCCCTCATAGCCGGGCGGCTGGCGGCCAGGCGCGTAAAGCCCGGCCGGGCTGGCCGGATCCTGGGCTGAGATGCTCCATATACCGGTTGCGGAGGCCCCCGACGAAAAGCGCGCAAAGGCCTCCTGGCTCAGGAACTGCACGCCTTCTAGCTCCTCGAAGAAGCGGCCTGCTACCAGTTCGCCCGCCAGTTCGAGGCGGCGCAGCGCGGGGAAGAGCGCCTGCCAGCGGCAAGAAGGAAGTTCGTGCTCCAGGAGAGCGCGTGAAAGCACGCCATAGCGGCGCGCGAGCACGCGCACGCGCGCTGAGGCCATATCCAGTTCATCCGCCTCATCGCTATCAAGATCATCCAGTTCCAGGGAAAACCAGCGCCCCGTCAGCGGAGGGCCGGCCTTCCAGCGTCCACGCAGCGCGGCGGGCACGCGGCCGCGGCGCATAGCGCCTGAAGCGCTTGGCTCCGGAACGGGCCGTACCTGTGCGCGCGTGCGCCAGGGATCGAAACTGTCCGCGCTTATAGCTCCCTTATCGGCCTCCGCCCACAGTGCATGCACGAGGCCGGCCATATCGCCGTCCCAGCCAAGCTTAATGGCCCAGAAATCCAGTGGCATGGAGCCCGGCTGGATTAAGGCGCTTTCCTTGCCGGCGCCGAAGAGCTCCCACTCGTCCGCCGGGCAGAAGGCCACCGAACTGCCGCTGCCTGCCTTTGCCCCGAACCAGAGGAAGGCGCCGGAAGCCAGCAGGGCATCCAGCTCCGCCGCTTTATAATGGGGAATCCGGGCGGGCAGTATATCCCGCTCCCAGAGCTCGACAGGCAGGGGATAGCCGCTCAAGGCGTGGAGCGCGTCGCTGAGCCTTGGTACGGGCTGGTCGGAACCTAGGCCCTGCATGGCTGCCAGGAAGGAAGCGAGGCTGCCTGGGGGCCGTGGAAGCATATCCGGGCGGGAAGCCTTGCGCACCGAACGCAGGAGCGCTTCCAGCGCGTCCCGGTCGCAGAGCGTGGGCTCGGCCGTCCTGGCTTCCACGGCTATGCCCGCCTCGTCGTACAGCGCCGAACCGCCCTCATGCAAGGCCTGGGCGAGCGAGCGCAGCTCATCGGCGGCCAGGCCGAACAGGGCATGGAGCCGCGCAAGGGACACAGGCCCAGAGGAGCGCAGCCAATCGGCAAGGAAGGCGCCGGGGTCGGCCTTAAGCCCGGCGGCGCGGCTCTGCGGGCTTATAAGCTCCATAGAGGAGCCTTCCAGGCTCACGCGCACAAGCTTCTTGCCCTCGGCGACGAGGAGAACGGCGGCGTCCGCCAATTCTTGCGGGCAGGCCCTTAGCAAGGCATCCCATTCGTCGCGCGGTATGAATACGCGCTCGTCCACCCAATCCAACAGAGCGGGGACGCTCTCAGGAGCCCAGCCCGGCTCCTCGCGCAGGAAGCGGCGCATAAAGCGATCATAGAGCAGCTTGGGCACGAGGGGCCTGAGCCTCGCGTCGCCAAGAGCCGCCTCTATGGCGCGATCGCCGGCGCTAACGGGCGAGCCGGCCGAGCTAGGCCCGCCAGTACGCGAAGCCGCGGCAAAACCGGACTGCCCCGCGCGCAGTTCGTCGCCCTCATACAGATAGCGGTTGGTCTCGGCCCAGCCCGAGCCTTCGGCGAAGGGGCTCGGCACTACGCTGGTAAAGGCCTCTATCCCGACGCTGCCGTCGCCGAGCCCGCGGCAGAGCTCGCCTAAGCGCTCAAGGTCGAAACGCTCGTAGAGCATGCTCTTCCAGCTCTCCTTGACGATAGGAAAATCCTCAAAGCCGCGCACCCGCTCGAAGAGGCGCTTTGCGCGAAGGCGCGTTATCCAGAGGGGACTGCGTTTCTTAAAGCCCGAGCGCGGTAAAAGCAGGGCCCTGCCCGCGTTTTCCCTGAAAGCCGCCCCGAAGGCCCCGCTGGCCTCCAGGCCAGAGCGCAGCCCATCCATGAGCGCGGTTCCGTTTCCCAGGCCAGTCAGGGAACGCTCGACGAGCGAGCGCGCCTCGCCAAGGTCCGATAGGGGTAACAGCAGATATATAGAATCGTCGTTTGCCAGCCGCTCTATGCCCAGGCCTAGCTCGTCCGCTATGCGGGCGGAGAGGGCTATGCCCAATGGCTCGTTTACCGAAAGCCCGCGCAGGGTGTGGATGAAGGCCACGACGGCGTCCTGGCGCTTGTCGGGGTCGCGGTGCAGCTCCAGGGTAAGGGATGAGGGAGAGGGCAGGCGCGCGTCTTTCTGGGCGCGCTTTTGCGCCGTCAGGAAGCCTTCCAGCGCAGAAGCGGCCTCGTCGCCGAAGGCAAGCTCCTTGCGCAGGCGCACGCCGAAGGCGCTAGGGTCGCTCTGGACCAGCTGGCAGAGCTCGAGCATGCGCCTGGCAACAGAGCGGCCGCGCGATGCTTTTTCAGCCTTCCAGAAGGGCATGAAGTCCGCTCCGCGACCAAGGGGAGTAACCTCCACGGCCTCGTCGCTTATGTTCGTAATGCGCCAGGCCTGCGCGCCAAGCGAGAAGCTGTTGCCCACCCGGCGCTCGAACACGAATTCCTCGTCGAGCTCGCCCAGCTTGGCCCCGCTGCCGGCAAGGCGCAGGGCGTAGTAGCCGCGGTCCGGAATGGAGCCGCCGGCGCCATAGAGCAGCATAGCCGCGCCTTCTCGGGCATGGAGGAGGCCGTCGTCCTCGTCGAGGTATATACGCGCCGACAGTTCCTTGACCCGGCTATCGGCGTAGCGGCCCGCGAGCATGGCTATGACCGCGTCGAAATCATGACGGGTCAGGGACGTATAAGGCGAAAAGGAAAGCAGCTCCTCATAGAGCTTTTGAGGCCCGCGCGGCTCGAAGAGCAGCATGGACAGGATAATCTGCGCTAGCATATCGAGGGGCGATTCAGGCGGGCTAAGCTCGTCGACTTCTTTATCGAACACGGCTCCGCTTATGGCGGCTGCCTGCAGAGCGTCCATGCCGTGAAAGGGATATAAAAGGCCCCGGCTGCTCTGCCCCACGCCGTGGCCGGAACGGCCGAGCCTCTGCAGGGCCTGGTCCGCGCGGGAAGGCGCGCCTGCCAGGGCGACGAGCCCTATGGAGCCTATGTCTATGCCCAGCTCAAGGGAGCTCGTGGCGACGACGCAGGGTAGGCGCCCTTCCTTTAGCCTCAGCTCAACGGCCCTGCGCACATCCTTGGACAGCGAGCCGTGATGGGCCCAGGCGCTCCCCTCGCCCGCCTCCTCGTTGAGCATGGCCGCCAGGCGCTCCGCCCTGCGCCTGGAATCGGCAAAGGCCAGTACGCCGCGCTCCCCGCCCATACGCCGCGCAAGGTCGCGTACGATGGCAGCGTAACGGGAGGGAGCGGCGTCGTGTTCGCCTTCCGGAGGCACGCTTCGTAACGCGATAGGGGCAGAAGGCCAGAGCACCTCAAGCTCATAACGCTTAACCGCCGGCGGGGCAAGCACAGCCACTGCCCTAGCCTCGTATCGCGCCGCGCCGCCGGCTTCGCGTATAAGGCGGCGCCCCGCCAGAAAGCGGGCGGCCGGCTCGAAACTCTTCAGGGTAGCCGATAGCCCTATGCGCTGAAATTCGCCTGAGAGCAGGCTGAGACGGCCGAGCGAGGAAGCCAGGCTCGTGCCCCGCTTGGAGCCAAGCAGGGCGTGTATTTCGTCAACGATTACCAGGCGCAAACCCGAAAGCAGGGCTAGGCCGCTTTTAGAAGAGAGAAGTATGAAAAGGCTCTCCGGGGTGGTACACAGTATGGAGGGAGGATCGCTTAGCATGCGCCTGCGCTCCGCCTGCGGGGTGTCGCCTGAGCGCGTGGCGACGCGCACGCGCGGGAAGGACTCGCCATGAGCGGCAAAATACGCGCTCAGCTCGCGGAGCGGCTCAATGAGGTTCTGCCGTATATCCTCGTTTAATGCTTTGAGCGGGGATACATAAAGCAGCGATACGCCCCGGACGGGCACGTGGCCGCCGGCGAAACGGGAGAGAGCATCAAGAAAGGCGGTAAGCGTCTTGCCCGAGCCTGTAGGCGCGCCGGCCAGCACATGGTCGCCCGCGGCTATGCGGGGCCAGGCTTCTTTCTGCACCGGGGTAGCCGCCCCGTAGCGCTCGTCGAACCAGGCGCGTATCAGGGGATGAAAACTGTCTGGCAGAGCCGATTCCATGCGGCCGTCTCCTTGATGCTTAAATACGGGCGCTAGCGCGTATGCGCTACATGCCCCGTATACTGGTTTTAGGCGCGGCCCGGCGCAGCAGCGCAAGCAGCTTGCCCATGAGCGCCGGTTCATACACGCCCGCGTTCGCCGCCCATACCGGATCAAGCACGGCGCCCGGCTTATAGGGCTGCAGCCAAATCGTATCGCGGCTATCGATATAGGGCAATATAGCCTCCGCATCCTCTGGCCCGAAAATACCCGGAGCGCAGGTGATCCTAAACTCGTAGGCGCAGCCTAAGCCGCGTATAATGCGCATGCTCTGAGCCACGGCCGCCCCGAGCGTCGAGCTAGCGCTTGAAGGCGTGCTTACGCCTGCTTCCGGTACAATGTACTTTGCGGGTAGGCCTAAGAGGAGCCCATAGCGGCTCAGGGAGCACTTTATGTCCATAGCTATGTAATCGGCGCCTACGGGGGCTATGGCCGCGGGTAGGGTGCCATTCGTGTCCAGCTTTACCGCGTAGCCCAGGGAGCGCGCCTCGGCGGCCATGTCGGGCAAGCGCGGCTGCAGGCAGGGTTCGCCCCCAGAAAGCACCAAACCGGACAAGAGGCCGCGGCGGCGCTCCAGGTGCCGGAGTATCAGCGGCCACTCCATGAGGCCCGAGCTGTCGGGCTCGAGCACGAGTTCAGCATTATGGCAGTAAGGGCAGCGCAGGTTACAGCCGGGCAGGAAGGCGACCGCGCTAACTCTGCCCGGATAGTCTATGAGGCTGGTTTTAAGAAGGCCCGCGCGGGGCGCGGGCCGTGCGCTAAGCTCTATGCGTAGCTCGCTTCCGCGACGGGCGCGATATAGGCCACGAGCTGAGAGCGCGTATAGAGGCGCGCCACTTCTTCGCCGTCGGCGTCAAGGAGCACGACGGTGGGCGTAGCCATCACCTCGTATGCGCGCGCCAGGTCGGGCCCCTCGTCGCTGTCCACGTCCACGATCTGCCCTAATAGCGGAGTGCCCGCCATGTACTCCCGCACGGGGGGACACTGATGGCAACCGGGCCTGGTAAAGAGCAGATAGGAGACCGGGCGCGCTTTCGCGCCGTGTGGCGCAGCCTGCAAGGCTGCCTTCGGGCTCCGCGCCTCTAATTCTCCAGTGCTTGCCAAGGGGGTTTCCCAAAGCTGCGCGTTTGGAAAGCTATATTCCTTACGCCTGCCGAACTCCTCCCTCTTGCCCGCGTTCCAATTGCGCACCGACCGGTAGTAGCCCACGATGCGGCTGTACACCTCCGTCGGCGTTCCCTGCACCGACAGAAGCTGCCCTTTGAGCTCGGCCAGCCTGGCCTCGCCCGCCCCCCGTACGTCCATAGTTCCCCTCCCAGCGTTCACAGTACCCAAAATTTTACTTATGCCGGAGCCTGTCATGAGCCGGCCAGTTCTTTTTCTAAAATGGCTATTTCCTCGCGTATGCGCGCTTCCTTCTCCGCCTTGCATTTGGGGCAGTTAAAGTGCTCCCCCGATATATAGCCGTGCACGGGGCATACCGAGAAGGTAGGCGATACGGTGTAATAGGGTATGCGGTAACGGCTGGACACCGCGCGCACCAAGTCCCGCAGCGCCCGCCAGTCGTCCACGGCCTCGCCTAGGAACATATGGAAAACCGTGCCGCCCGTGTAGCGGCTCTGCAGCGACTCCTGGTGGTCAAGCGCGTCGAAGAGATCTTCCGTATAGTCGGCGGGCAGCTGGGTGGAATTCGTATAGTAGGGTTCGTCCGTACCCGCGGTAATAATCTCCGGATACTGCGTCTTGTCGTGCTTAGCCAAGCGGTAGGAGGTGCTTTCCGCCGGCGTAGCCTCAAGATTGAAGAGCTCGCCCGTATCCTCCTGGTAGTCGGCCATGCGTCTACGCAGATGGTCGAGCATTTCCTCGGCGAAAGCCTTGCCTTCAGGCTCGGCTATGCTCTTGCCCATAAAATTGAGCGAGCACTCGTTCATGCCCACGAGCCCTATGGTATTGAAATGGCTGTCGAAATTTTTAAGGTAGCGCTTGGTATAAGGAAAGAGCCCGCCTTCAAGCAGGCGGGAACACACCTTGCGCTTTATAGACAGGCTCCTGGCGGCAAGGTCGCAGAGGCGGTCAAGCCTCCGGTAAAACTCGCTCTTGCCCTGCGACAGATACCCTAAGCGCGGCAGGTTGAGCGTGACGACGCCTATGGAGCCGGTAAGCTCGTCCGAGCCGAAGAGGCCCCCGCCCCGCTTGCGCAGCTCGCGCTTATCGAGCTGAAGCCTGCAGCACATGGAGCGCACGTCGCCGGGGTCCAAGTCTGAGTTGATGAAGTTCTGAAAATAAGGCGTGCCGTATTTTGCCGTCATCTCGAAGAGCAGCTGAGCGTTGGGGCTTTCCCAATCGAAATCCTTAGTAAGGTTGTAGGTAGGTATGGGGTACTGAAAGCCCCTGCCGTCCGCGTCGCCGCCGAGCATTAGCTCGATAAACACGCGGTTGATCATGTCCATCTCGGGCTGGCAATCGCCATAGCTGAAGGCCTGTTCAACGGCGCCTACCACGGCGGGCCTGTCTCTAAGGTCCGGGGGGCAGCTCCAGTCCAGCGTTATATTGGTAAAAGGCGCCTGGCTGCCCCAGCGGCTGGGCGTGTTCACGCCGAAAAGGAAGGACTGTATGCATTGGCGCACGTCCTCCTCGCTCATGGCATCGATTTTGACAAAGGGAGCAAGGTAGGTGTCAAAGCTTGAGAAGGCCTGGGCGCCTGCCCACTCATTCTGCAGTATCCCTAAGAAATTGACCATCTGCTGCACCAGGGTGGACAGGTGCTTGGACGGCGCGCTCGTTATCTTGTCAGGAACGCCGCCTAAGCCTTCTGCTATGAGCTGGCGCAGCGACCAGCCCGCGCAGTAGCCGGAGAACATGGACAGGTCGTGTATATGGAAATCGGCGTTGCGGTGGGCTTCGGCTATGTCCTGCCCATAGATGTTCTTGAGCCAGTAATTGGCGGTAACCGAACCCGAATTATGCAAAATGAGGCCGCCGAGGCTGTAGTTGACGTTGGCGTTCTCCTTAACGCGCCAGTCCACCTGGGCCAGATAGCCATCCATAGTGCTGTTTATATCGAGCATGAGGCGCTGGGCGTCGCGCACGGCCTCGCGCCTGGCGCGGTACAGTATATAAGCGCGCGCCACCTCGGCTTCTTTGGCCTCGATAAGCGTGAGCTCCACGATATCCTGGATTTCCTCGATGGCGGGTATGGAATTCTGGTGCCGGCCTGCCATGAGCAGCGAGAGCCTGCTTTCAACTTCTGAGCTGATGCGTTCCACCCGCTCGCGATCGGACACGCCTTTTACCGCCATGAAGGCTTTATCAAGGGCCTTGCTTATGCGCTCCCTGTCGTAGGGCTCGATGGAACCCGAGCGCTTGGCCACATAGCGGCCGGAGCCCTCATCAGGGCCAAGAAAATTGCGCCACTCGGGAAAGACCTCCTGATTGCCAGCCATAGCCTAGTCTCCCTCCCGCGCCGTCTCAAGGCTCTCTATTTCATGGATAAATTCGTCCATGGACTCGAATTTACGGTACACGCTGGCAAAGCGTATGTAGGCGACCTTGTCCAAGTCGTAGAGCATATGCAGGGTCATCTCCCCAAGAGCGGACGAAGGGACCTCATTCACGCCCTTGCCTACCATCGCGGCCTCATCCTCTATCTCGTTAAGGATATTCTCTATGGTCATCTGGGAAACGGGGCGCTTCTCTAGGGCGCGCTGTATGCCGCGCTCGAGCTTTGCCCGGTCGTAAGGCTCGCGCCTATTGTCGCGTTTTACGACCATGAGAGGCTTTTCTTCTATACGCTCGTAGCTGGTGAATCGAAAACCGCAGGACAGGCATTCCCGTCTGCGGCGTATGCTCTCTCCATTTGCCAGGGTACGCGAATCGATTACCCTATCGTCCATAGACAGGCAGTGGGGGCATCTCATGTATTAAATCCTCCAGGAAATGAAAAAAAACGCGGGCAAAGCTCAAGCTTGGTACAATTCTTGCTACGATAGCTATACAAGCTCTTGTAGCTCATATCGTATCGCCATACAGGATATAGTACCGATTTGGCTTGCTGTCAATATATAAACAAAAAAACTCGACCTTTTACGTTGAACCTTCAGCTAATCGTCGCTATCGGGGCATAAGAATCGTTTGCCTTTTATCGAAAAGAGCTAGAAATTATACTCAGCATTTTACGGCGATCAGGGAGGTAGAACACATGGCATTTTCTGATAACATCAAGCAATTCGTGGAGCAGGGCATGAGCGCATCCAAGGATATATTATCCAAGGTAGGCGACAAGGCCCAGCAATGGGGCGAACTCGGCGTGCTTAAGATGGAGGTACTGCAGCTCCGCAGCCAGGCTCAGAAGCTTACCGCTAAACTGGGGGCGGAAGTATACGAAGTGCTCATTGAAAAAGGGCAGCTGACCGTATCCAAAGACTCTCCGGCCATACGAGAAACCCTATCGCGCATACAAGAGCTAGAAAGCGCCATAGTCGTAAAAGAAGCCGCTTTTCGCGAAAAGGGCGGCAAAACCGAGGACCTTAAAGACGACTAATAACACAGACCAGGACGCGTAAGCCGAGAACCAAGCTCGTTCCTCGAAGCCTGTTGTTCGTTACTCGAAGCCCGTATATCGGCGGTATATGACCTTCAAGAGAGCATTACCCTAGGGACACAAGCTTCGAGGAACTACCTTTTTCGCACGCGCGCTATATAGAGGGGGCCGGCCCCCCTGGCCCTGTCAGGCGCATAAAAGAGTCCGAACGCGCTCCGCTCCGCCTTGCCAGCGCCCAGCTCAAATTCATCTTCTATCGTATCCAATTCTACATCTCCATATTTTTTAAAGAGCCGAGCCATAGGCCCGTCGTTCTCGGCGGGCGAGAGCGCGCAGGTAGCGTACACGAGGGAGCCGCCCTCGGCGAGCAGCAGGAAACAGCTGGACAAGAGCGACCACTGGCGCTGCGCCAGGAACTTTACCCGCGCGGGACGCCACTCGCGCAGCGCCTTGTCGCTTGCCAGCACATGGCGCTCGCTTGAACAGGGCGCGTCCAGCAGTATGGCGGCGAAACGCCCATGCTCGCTTTGCCTGCCGCCGGCGGCGGCGGCGTCGAAACCCGACACCGTTACGCGGCTACGAAGGTCGGGCGGCAGGTGCGTATCGAGCACGTCCGACAGCCGCCTGCGCCGCTCGCTGGACAGCTCGTTGGCCAGGATAGCTACGCCTTTGGGCAGGCGGCCGGCCAGGACGAGGGTCTTGCCCCCGGGGGCCGCGCAGGCGTCCAGCACGAGTCCCGAATCAGGCAAGCGCAGCGCGCGCGCCGCGGCCACCGACGCGGCGTCGAGGCGGTACGGCGCGGCAAGGCCCTCGCCGTACTCGACGGACGCCCCTGGCTGAGCCAAGGCGCCTCGCAAGACCGGCCAGCGCTCACCATAGAGCGCGCTAAAATACTCGTCGAATTCCTTACTGCCCATCCAGAATCTCCCTATGGGCATTATCACGATAGCCGCGCTTTGCTACAATACGCCCATGATCAAAGCTTTTATATTCGATTTGGACGGCACCCTCGTCGATACCCTTGAGGACATAGCCCTGTTCATGAACGGCATACTCAAAGAGCGCGGCTGGCCCGAGCATCCCGTGCAGGCCTATCGCCACATGGTGGGCAGGGGCTTCACCAAGCTCGTGGAAGCGGTGATCCCGGCAGGGACAGGCGTCAATTTCGGCGAATTCCACGATTATTGCTTCGCCCTCTATAAAGACCTCGGCGCGGGCCAGACTACGCCCTACCCCGGTGCGCGCGCTACCCTGGCTGAGCTGAGCTCTCGCGGCGCCGCCCTTGGCGTACTTTCCAACAAGCCCGACGACATCGTACAGAAGGTGGTAGCCACGTTGTTCCCCGATATACGCTTCGGCTTTGTGCGCGGAGGCTTAGCGGGTAAAGCGCTCAAGCCGGATCCGGCCGGGGCCCTCGAGGGAGTCGCCGCTTTGGGAGCGTCGCCAGGCGAATGCGCCTTCGTAGGCGATTCGGATATCGATATGCTTACGGCTAAGGCAGCCGGCATGCTTCCCGTAGGGGCGTCCTGGGGCTTTCGGGGGCAAGAAGAGCTCTGGGAGGCCGGAGCCCTGCGCATGCTTAGCTGTATGGCCGAGCTGCTGCCCCTGTACGGACTGGAACCTTAGCCACTGGTCCTTGCACGAGGAGGCGCGGCCGCCCCTTAACGCAGGATCAAAAAAACGCGCGCCGCTCTTTTGCTCGACGCTGAAAAACGGTTATACTCAATGCAGGAGCCGTTATTCGGCAGCCCCCGCAGAAGTTGCTATGGAGGATTCAGAATGGATACCAATGATATTCTTGCCCGTGCCCGCGACTACCTAGCCAAAGAGAGCGACGCCGCCTTCAAGGCCGAAGTAGAGAAGCTTATAGCCACCAACGACCTTAAAGAGCTTGAGGACCGCTTCTACCGCGATCTAGAATTCGGCACCGGCGGGCTCCGCGGCGTCATAGGCGGCGGCTACAACCGCATGAATTCCTATGTGGTGCGCCGCGCCACCCAGGGCATGTGCGACTACCTCATAGCCAACACCAAGGGCAAGTCGCTCTCAGCCTGCGTAGCCTATGACTCTCGGCACTATTCTGATACCTTTGCCCTGGACGCGGCGCTTATCTTCGCGGCTAACGGCATAAAAGCCTATCTCTTCAGCGCCTTGCGGCCTACCCCAGAATTATCCTATGCCATACGCTTGCTCAAGGCCGACACGGGCGTCGTCGTGACGGCCAGCCATAACCCGCCTAGCTACAACGGCTATAAGGCCTATTGGAACGACGGCGCCCAGGTTATAGCGCCGCACGACGAGGGGATTATTGAGCGGGTGAACGCCGTAAGTTCCATTAAGTACCTGCCCAAAGAAGAAGCCCTTGCCAAAGGGCTCCTTCAGATAATCGATAAAGAAATTGACGAGCCCTACGTGGCTATGATCAAGACCAAACTCTTTCGCCCCGCCCTGTTTAAGGAACTAGCCAAAGACGTCAAGATAGTCTACACCCCCCTCCATGGCACCGGCGCCCTTCATTTCGAGCGCGTCATGGGAGACTTAGGGCTATCGGTGGCCACGGTGCCCGAGCAGCGCGAGCCCGACGGCGACTTTCCCACGGTGGCCTTTCCCAACCCCGAGGAGGCGGCGGCCCTCAAGATGGCTCTTGAACTTGGCAAGAAGCTCAAAGCCGACGTGGTCATGGCCACCGACCCCGACGCCGACCGGCTGGGCATAGCCGTGCCCGACGGCAAGGGCGACTACGCGCTCATCAGCGGCAATCAGCTTGGCGCCTTGCAGCTTGATTACATACTCCTGTCCCTTAAGGAATTCGGCCGCATGCCCAAGCGCCCCGCGGCCATACGCAGTATCGTTACCACCGAACTGCAGAGCCGCATAGCGGCGTCCTACGGAGCTGAATCCCACGAGTGCCTGACCGGCTTCAAATGGATAGCCGCCGAGATGGGCCGCTTCGAGAAGGAAGGCCTGGACTTCGTATACGCCACCGAGGAGAGCTACGGCTACCTGGTGGAAACCGAGGTACGCGACAAGGACGGCATAAGCGCCGCCGCCATGACCGCCGAGCTTACCCTCTACTGGCGCAGCAAGGGCAAAGGCCTCCTTGAGCGCCTGGACGAGCTCTATATCGAGCATGGCTATCATGAAGAGCGCGGCATCAATAAGTATTTTGAAGGTGCGTCGGGCATGGACATCATGCGCGGTATCATGGGCGCATATCGCAAAGCGCAGCCCGCAAGCCTCGGTGGCGTCAAGGTGCTTCGCGTGCGCGACATAAAGGTCGGGCTTGCCTGGGATAGCGCGAACCCCGCAGCCGCCCGGAAAATCTCCCTGCCCGCCAGTGACGTCATTCAATGGTACCTTGAGGACGGCACTATGGTAACCGTGCGGCCTAGCGGCACCGAACCGAAGATAAAATTCTATATACTGGCCCGCACCCTCGTTAGCGCCGATGGTCTTAGCTCAGCCAAACTAGAGAGCGCGCGCAAAGTCCGCGCTATCGAGCTGGACATAAAGAAGGTTATTTCTTGAATACTTATAACCGTGGTAGCTACCGGCAGCCGCGCGACGAGCGCATGGGCGACGCCGACAAGGATGCCCTCCATGGCCTGCTCGGCCGCGCGAGCTTCGTGGCCTTCGACTTCGAGACCACGGGCTTAGAGGCGCAGAAAGAGCGAATCGTGGAGATAGGCGCAGTGCGCTTCGCCATGCGCGAGCGCGAGGGGGAGTGGGAGCTCAGCGCGGGGGAAGAATACGCCAGCCTTATCAATCCCGGCCGCCCCATACCCAGCCAGGCCAGCGCCATACATGGCATATCGGACCTGGACGTATCCTTCTCGCCGAGCTTTAAGGAAGCAGCGCCGGCATTTCTAACGTTTTTGGGCGATAGCGTGCTGGTGGCCCATAACGCCCCCTTTGACCTTGCCTTTTTGGCCGCCGAATGCGAGCGCGCCGGTTTAGCCGTCCCGAGCAACGCCGCCTACGACACCAAGCTTTTAGCAAAGTCGGCGGTGCCCCATTTGCCCAGCTACTCGCTTAAAGCCCTTGCATCCTCCTTCGGCATAGCCCAAAAGGAGGCGCACCGCGGCGCCGACGACGCCCGCGTATGCATGGAGCTCTTTGCGCGCTGCGTGCGCCTACTCTTCAAATAATACGCATGGATATGCCGACATCTTTGTCGTATTCGACTTTTTTGTCGGCATATCACGCGTTATACAATGCTATATAATATCAAAGTTCATTTCCACCTACAGAATCGCCATCTTAATTATTTTTAGCATTTACAATTAGTGTATTTGAAAAGTGTATATGTATAGCTTAAATCCCTCGCTAAAACAACGCCGCTTGCTATCCTGTCGGGCGGCTATGAAGCGATCGATGATCCCGGAGGATACCATGGGCAAGAAGAGTAACGATACCAATAGCTAGCACGAAGCATGCAAACCTAAAATGCGCTTGAGTTACAACTCGAAGCGCACCAGCGCGCAGGTATGGCGCTTTGCTTCGTAGCTTGATCTTTAGCCAAGTCTGCTCAAGCCATAGCCGATTACGCATTAGGCCTTGCCTCAAGGGCCCGGCTCCGTTAGATTGATGCTCGTACAAGCTTCGTAACAAGGAGATTGCCATAGCCAAGCGTATTTTTGCGTCGGCGATAGCGGGAACGGTGCTCTGGCTGGCCGTCTTTTCCATGGCGGCGTTGGCCCTGGGCCGCGAGCGCTTGGCTACGGGCGCTGAAGCCGCGGGCGCATACGGCCTGGCTACGCCCCAGAACGATCAAAACATAGGCTCTTTTGATCCCCGCGACCCTACGCTTTTAAAGGGAGCGCTAGGCATAGAAGCCCTTTCAGGGCTCAAGCCCGAGGCAGCCGCGGAGCGGGCAGGCGCCTGGCTTGCCAGCCTTGGAAGCCACGACACAAAACAGCCGGAAAGGCTCATAGCATCGATCTTGCCCGAGCGCAGTTGGTTCCAAGCCCGCCTTATGATGGAGCGCGACGAGCCCACGCTCAGGGGCGACGCCTTAAGCGGCGGCGCGTTCGGCCAGGCCTACGCGGAAATACTGGCTTCCTTGAGCCAGAGCCGCAGCGCCTCGCCCGCGTTCGAGGCCGTCCTTACGGCTATATGGCGCGACTTGGAACTGGGCTCCGACCTCAAACCCGGCCCGGTAGCCCCCCTCGCGCGCAAAGAGCGCTGGTTACCCGGTACTACGAGCCTATCCGCTTCGCATCGCTACGCGCTTGACCTATTCTTCACCAAAGTGCGCCGTCAGGGCCAGGAAGAGATAGGGCCCGCGGTAAAAAGCATAGCCACCGGCATCGTGGTAGCCTCCGCCGACGACTGGAAAGGCGCCGACAAGGCCTCCTTGTACAAGAGCGGCGGGCTATCGCCCAAGGCGGGCAACGGCCTTATAATCTTTAACCCCGACGAGGGCCGCTACTACGCGTATTTCCACCTGCACGACATAAAATTCCGTGCGGGAGAGCTTGTGGCCGCCGGGCAAACCCTGGGCCACGGGGGCAATACCGGCATAAACGCGCGCAAGAAGGGCCATGGCGAGCACCTCCACATAGAGATACACGAAACGGACGGCAGCGTGTGGACAAGCTACCAGCTCAAGGAGTTCATAGCCTTATTGCCCTGAGGCCTGTGGTTTTCCCCTTAATAGTGCTACACTTATGGTTCCTGGGCCGCCCGCGCTCTAGAGCGCAGCAGCCCGGCAATCAGGAGGTACTATGAAGCGTTTTATTCTCATAGCGATGATAGCCCTTGCCGCCGCCGGCGCCTGGGCGCAGGGTACTCTAGGCGAATTCCAAACTGGCTTCCAGACCTTTGCCGTCGATATGGCCGCCACCCTGTCCTACAACGCCACCGTGGGCAACAACTGGTCCGATGCCTATATAGGCAAACTGCCTCACTTCGGCGTAGGCCTGGCACTTGGCGTTACCGCAGTGCCTGTTGATAGCCTTAAACCACTGTTCGCAGAAATTGGAGACGGGTCTATACCTGATGTACTAAAAAAAACCGGTATGCCAATTCCCGCTGCAGCTCTTTCAGCAAAGATCGGTGGCATAATCCTGCCCTTTGATATAGGCATTAAGGCTATGATACTCCCGCCAGAAGCAACCGAGGCTTTGAGCGCTCAAGGCATCGCTGCGGATTATAAGCTATTCGGTGGAAACATTCGTATAGGTTTAGTTAAAGAAGGCTTGCTGTTTCCCGATGTTTCTTTTGGAGCAGGCTATAATAGGCTAACTGGTTCTATGCTTTTTAGCTTAGATGTTCCCGATCAGACCTTCTACTATAACGACGGAACAGAAAGGTCAATAGTAGCCGGCGATCCTGATATTAACATGAACTGGACGACGGACAGTTACGACTTCACACTTCAGGTATCCAAAAAGCTACTATTTTTACGCCCGTTTGCTGGGCTTGGCTATTCCATAGGAAAATCTAAAGTTGAGGGTGGTTTCCAAGCTACGATGCTCTATGATGCAGATGGATCAGGAGTTGGATCTACTCCAGTAGCGATGACCCCTGAAGAATGGAATACTATCAAGCAACAACTAATAAGTGCAGGATATGATGTATCAGCGCTCTCAGCAGACGGTTTTCTAGTATCAGCAGAGAATAATGACCCCGTGCTCCGCGTGTACGGCGGCCTGTCTTTAGACCTGCTCATACTGAGCCTGGATCTGCAGGGCGTTATCGTGCCCAAGACAAAGAGTTTAGGCGCGAGCGCCATGATACGCGTGCAACTATAAGTAGCGAAAGCGATGATGAAGAGGCCCGGGACGAATCCCGGGCCTTTTTATTGGCGTCTATAGTTACCGAAGGGAAGCTTAAGGGATGGAGGCGGATGCTTTCTTAGGCCCTGCCGTATACGTCCTCGAGGCGCACGATGTCGTCCTCTCCGAGGTAGTCGCCTATCTGGGTCTCTATGATGAGGGCGTCTACGGAGCCTTCGTTTTCAAGGCGGTGCACGGCGCCTAGGGGTATCTGGGCTATTTCGCCCAGGGCATAGGCTCGGCGCTCGGCGTCTATGGTGATGATGGGAACCCCACCGGTTACGACCCAGCGCTCGGCGCGGCGGGCGTGCTTCTGCAGCGATAGCCTGGAGCCGGGGCTTACCGTTATGCGCTTTACCTTAAAGCCCGGGCCTTCGTCCAGTATGGTGTAGGAGCCCCAGGGGCGATGCACGGTAAGGTGGGCATGGGTTAGGGCGCGCTCCGCCTCTCCGCCTGCCCTAAGGCCGTCTACTATGGCCTTGACGCCCTGGGAAGAGCCCCGTTTTGCCACGAGGAGGGCGTCACCTGAGTCTATGATAATGAGGTTGTCGACGCTCACGGCCGCAACGGCGCGCTCGGAGAGGACCAGGTTGCCGTGCGAGTCAATGGCCGAGAAGCCGGAGGCGGCGCCCGCGCCGCTCAATGCGCCGGCCGCCGCGGCGTTGCCCTTAACCGCATTGCCGTTGGCGTCTTTATCGGCCAGTTCGTAGAGCGCGTCATAGCTGCCCACGTCGCTCCAGTCGAAGTCGGAGCGCACGGCGGCTACCTTGGAGGATTTTTCCATGACGGCGTAGTCCACGGAATTGGCGGGTATAGCCTTCATGTCCTCAAGCAAGGGCGATACGAGGGGATAGCCGGACTTGGGGTCGGCGCTCCGCTTGGCGCGGGCATGCGCGCTAAGACAGGCGGTGTACATGTCAGGCGCGGCGGCCTTGAGCTCGGCGAGGTAGGCGCCGGCGCTAAAGACGAACATGCCGGAGTTCCAGAGGTAGTCGCCTGAGGCCAGGTAGCGCTCAGCGCTGGCCGCGTCGGGCTTTTCCTTGAATGCCTTGACGGCGTAGCAGGCGCGGCCGGGCAGCGGCCGGGCGGCGTCCGCCTGGAGGTAGCCATAGCCGGTTTCGGGGTAGCCTGGCTCTATGCCGAAGCTTACCAGGTAGCCCTCCCTAGCTAGGGCGGCGGCCGCCCCTACGCGCTCGCGGTAGGACGCAGGGTCTTTAATATGGTGGTCCGAGGCGGACACGAGGACAAGCTCTTGGGGGTCAAGCTCCAGGCAGGCTAAGGCTATGGCCGGGGCGGTATTGCGGCCCACGGGCTCGAGCACGAAGGAGAGCTTCCGGGGGCGCTCCGCTAAAGGCATGGCCGCCAGATCCGCCGCGGCCAGGAACCACTGGTCGGCGTTGGTGACGATGATATAGTCATCGCAAAGGCTCAAGTTTCGCTCGACGCTGCGATAGAAGAGCGATGTGTCGCCGAGCAGCTTGGCGAACTGCTTGGGCATAAGGGTCCTGGACAGGGGCCAAAGCCTCGTGCCCGCGCCTCCGCAGAGTATGATATTGGTCATGGGCGTTTCCTCCTCGCTGTATACATGGATCTAACTATGGTAGTTGCTTGAATCTTACGTAGTTCCTCGAAGCTTGTGTACGGCCCAGCGACGATGCAAGGCCTTGTAGGGACGCTGCGCTTGCCTGCACTACAGGATGTACTGCAGGCGCAGAAACACAAGCTTCGAGGAACTAGTTAAGACTAACGGAAAATGCAGGGCGCGGCAACCGCAGGCAGGCGCGATCGGGGCACGTAAAATCCACCGGCCTATTCACAGAAGCTCCCGCTCGGGGTTAGTATGGAAGCCCCGGGAGGCATCCATGATAAGCGAAAAACTGCGAAACGACATGCTCACCAAGGGCATCGATATAGAGCTGAGCTTGGGCATACTCGAAGGCTTAAATTCAGGCAGCCAGGCGCCCGCGCCGGCTCTTAAGGCCAAAGGCGTGCCCAAGGTGGACGGGGTATCCGTGCTGTCCTTAAGCGGCGGGCTCCGCTACGCCCTGCCCTACGAACTGGCCAAAGAGCGGCTTGCCGCGCTGGGGCTCGAGCCGCCCGCAAGCCCTACCAGGCAGGGAGAGCAGCTCAGCTTCGGCCGTGAAGAGCTTAACGAATTAGGCGAGCGCATGTACGCGATAACGGCCTGGGGCGTATTAAACGGAGGCTCGGCGACGAGCTATGCGGATCGCAAGAAAAACAGCGGCTTAGGCCCCGGGGTATTCGAGGCTATAAAGACCGGCTTTGACGCGCTGGCCCCGCTCTGCGAAGGCAAGCCCAAGGGAACAACGCCCGCCTATATAAACCCCGACGGCAGCCCAGGCGAGAGCTTTCTAGTCTTAAAGATGCGCTCCGCCCTGCTCAAAGCGCTTCGCTATCGAGAACGTTTCGGAGCTGCGCCGCGGCCGCCCCTGCAGTTCTTCCAGATGACGAGCGCGGGCACCGACGCCCCCCTCCGAGAGGCGTATGCAGCCTATCGCAGCCACCCCTGGCTCGCCCCGCTTATCGAACAGGCGGGCAGCGACCCCACGCGACCCTTGAGCGCCGTGCAGCCCCTCATAGCGGCGCTGAGCCCCGCCTCGGAGGGCAGCCCCAGGCGCATTTTTGACCGGGCCTATGGAAAAGAGGACAGCGCGCTGGCCTTGCCAGGCGGCCATGGCCAGAGTTTCAGGGTACTGGCAGGCGTGTACCGGGAGCTGCTCGCGAAGGGCTATCGTTATGCCTACATAGGCAACGTAGACAACGTGGGCTACTCGGTGGACCCCGTCGAACTCGCGCTTATCGCCCTCTCAGGCGCTGACGCTGCCTTCGATTTCTCCTACCGTACGGCCTTGGACGTTAAAGGCGGCATACTGGTGCTCGACGAGCGCGGAGCCATGACCGTGGGCGACTTGGGGCAGGCCATATCGAATGAGGAGGCGGCCGCCTTGGAAGCCGGCGGCCAGCGTATACTCTTTAACTGCGCCACCGGGCTCTTCGACTTGGCCGCCCTCGTAGCCAGGCTCGACGACATAGCCGCCACCCTGCCCCTGCGCATATCCGAGCAGGACAAGGACGCCGGCAGCTACAGCCAGGCCGAGCAGTCCACCTGGGAAGTAGTAGGACTGCTCAAGCGGCCGCTTGGCTTTGCGGTGGAGAAATCCGAGCGCTTCCTGGCGGCTAAGCTGCTCGCAGAAACCATACTGGGCAGCGGCGCCGTGCCCGTCAAAGAGCTGCCGCCCGAGCTCGCGGCCAGCGCCCGCAGCCTTTCAGAGGGGCTTAGCAAGGCCCTTTCCGGGCACTGCGGCTTGGAGCTTCGCGAGGGGCGCTGGGCGGCAAAAGCCTAAAATCCTGCGCGCTGCCCTTCGTTTCTCATAATAAAACGATTAAATCAGCTCTGATTCGGCAATAATTCCAGAATTAGGGCTGTTTTACCCCTTGCGGCTCAGGGCGATCGTTGCTAGTATCCGCTTTGTCCGATTGGAGGAGCGATTCCCATGAGTACCGCGGCAAAGGGCACTGCGCCCGCGTAAAGCCGATGGAAAAGGGGAGGATCGCCGAAGGGTCAGCGCATGCAGTACGCGCCGGCCTTGGACGTCCGGGTTAATACCCGGCGGCTGTCGCGGGAGAGAAACCCGCGGAGTGCCAACGGAATCGCCGAACCCTACGGACGATCTCTGTCCGTATACCCAAGGGCTATTCGCGCGGTTTCTAGGGATCTCCAACGGATTGGAGGAACCTATGCCGCGCCTTCAATCCGTGGAACGATTCGCCTTTGAATTCTTGGCGGAGCTTTGTTCCACGTATAGCCCTTCGGGGAGCGAAGCATCGCTCGCTCCCCTCATCGACCGGGAATGCCGGCGCTTAGGCGGCGCATTCCGCGTCTTTCCCCTAGCCCCGGGCAGAGCCAATATTCTGGCTCTCTGGGGCGAACCCCGCGTGCTATTCACTACCCATCTCGACGTCGTGCCGCCCGAGCTTCCCGTGCTCATTGAGGCCGGGCGCATAGCCGCGCGCGGCGCCTGCGATGCCAAGGGCCAGATAGCCGCCCAATTCGGCGCTATAGATACGCTCTTGCAAGAGGGTTTATGCGGTATGGCCTGGCTCGGCGTAGCGGGCGAAGAGAGCGATAGCGCAGGCGCCCTGGCCGCGCTCGAGCTTGCTCCTCTCTTCTCCTCCTGCCTAGCCATCGTAAACGGGGAGCCTACGAACTGCGCCCTTGCCGCCGGCCAGAAGGGTTATCTGCGCGCAAAGCTGTCCTGCGCGGGCTTAAGCGCCCACGGATCCACGCCCGAGCTAGGCCGCAACGCCGTAGCGGAGCTCATAGCCTGGATAAGCGCCTTGGATAGGGTTGAGCCGGGAGTGGACGAGCGGCTCGGGCGGGAAGCATGGAATCTGGGCCTCATAGAAGGCGGGCGCGCGGCCAATGTGGTGCCCGACGAGGCTTGGGCCGAGCTATCCCTGCGCACCGTGCCCGGAGGCCGCCTGCGCGCCGCCTTGGAGGCGGCCATGCCCGCGAACGCCAGGCTCGACGCGCTGGTTGACGAGAGCCACGACTACTTTGACCTCGTGCCCGGCCTAGCCAGCGCCAGCGTGCCCTTCGGCTCAGACCTGCCGGCACTTCGCGCCTTGGCGCCCAATGCGGCAGCCCTGCTCGCCGGCCCCGGCAACCCAGCCCTGGCGCATACCCGAAACGAAGAATTGAGCCTTGAAGAACTTAAGAATGGCATAGCCCTTTTCGCCGCCATAGGCAGGCGCTACCTCCGCGACGCTACGACAGGAAACACCCTATGACACGCATACCCGTAACCGTGCTCGGCGCCACCGGCGTCGTGGGCCAGCGCTTCGTGCGCAGGCTGGCGAACCACCCCTTGTTCGAGCTGTGCCAGCTTGCGGCGAGTGAGCGCAGCTCAGGCAAGCGCTACGACGAGGCTTGCGAGTGGCGCTTAGGCGGCGAGCCCTATGCGGGCTTCGGTGCCAGCCTGCTCGCGCCCTGCGAGCCGGAAAAGGCGCTAAGCCCCATCGTGTTCTCGGCGCTCGACGCCGGCCCCGCGCGGGACATAGAGCCCGCATTCGCCGCCGCCGGAGCGCTCGTGTTCAGCAACGCATCGGCCTTTCGTATGGAGGCCGACGTGCCCCTCATAGTGCCCGAGCTTAACGCGGCCCACCTGGTCCTCATAAAAACGCAGAAGGCGCGGCGCGGCTGGAAAGGCGCCATCGTATGCAATCCCAATTGCACCACGACCGTGGCACTTGGCGCCCTTGGTCCGCTCTACCGCGCCTTTGGCATGGAACTTGCCATGCTAACGAGCATGCAGGCTATTAGCGGCGCCGGCTATCCCGGCGTGTCGGCCCTGGACATATTGGGCAACGTCATACCCTTCATACGGGGCGAGGAAGAAAAAGTGGAAGAGGAAACGCGCAAGATACTTGGAACCCTGCGTAATCAGGCTATAGAACCGGCGGGCTTCGCCATATCCGCGCAGTGCAACAGGGTGTCCGTGGCGGACGGCCACACCCTCTGCATAAGCGCCAGGCTCGGCGGCGCTCCGGAACCGGATGATGTCATGCAGGCGCTCTTGGACTTCGTGCCCGACAGCGCGGCCTACGCCCTACACAGCGCGCCGCACGCCTTCCTCGAACTGCGCGGGGAGGCGGACAGGCCCCAGCCCCGGCACGATGTCGAGAGCGGCGGGGGCATGACGCTACAGATAGGCCGCATACGGGCCTGCCCCGTTCTCGGAGCAAAGCTCGTCGTGCTCGGACATAACGCCGAACGCGGCGCGGCCGGCGGTTCCATACTCAACGCGGAGCTCGCCGTGGCAGGAGGCTATCTATGAGCGCGGCTATCGTCATGAAGTTCGGCGGCAGTTCCGTGGCCGACGCCGCGCGGCTGCGGGGCGTCGCAGCCCTGGCGCGCGAGCGCTCATCGCAGGGCGTGCTCCTCGTGCTCTCCGCTTTATCCGGCGTCACCGATGCGCTCATCGGCGCAGGCGCGATGGCCGCGGCCGGCCAGGAAGCGGAAGCCCTTGCCGCCCTCGGCCGCATACTGGACAGGCACGGCGAACTGGGAGAGGAACTCTTAGGCCGGTCCGCGCCGCCTGAACTCGAACAAGCCCTTGCGGATACCCGCTCGGAGCTTTCCGCCATCCTAAAAGGCGCGGCGCTCCTACGCAATCTGCCTGAGCGAAACCTTGACGTACTGACCGGCCGGGGAGAGCTCCTCTCCACCAGGCTGTTAGCCCTGTACATGAACGCGCCGTGGATAGACGCCCGCTCGGTGCTCAAAACCGACTCGCGCCACGGCAGGGCCCGTCCGGACCTGCCCGCGACGCGACGCGCCGCGCATGAGTACATCGTGCCCCTCGTGCAGCCGGGCTCCATCGCCATCACGCAGGGCTACATAGGTTCAGATCCGTCCGGCCATCCTACGACCTTAGGCCGCGGCGGCTCCGATTACAGCGCCAGCATACTGGGGGCGGTACTGGACGCCGCGGAAATACAGATTTGGACCGATGTTGAAGGCGTACTCAGCGCCGATCCTCGTATCGTGCCCGAAGCCAGCCCGGTGGAATACCTAGGCTACGACGAGGCTGCCGAACTTGCCGCCTTCGGCGCCAAGGTGCTGCACCCCGCCACCATACTGCCCGCCGTGGAGCGCGGCATACCCGTAACCGTGCGGAACAGCCTCCTACCCAACGGCCGCCTCACCACTATAGCCAAAGGCGCGTCCTCAGGCAGGCAGGTAACCGCCTTAGCCTCCCGGGGTCCGGTAACCATCGTTACCGTGCGCACGCCCCGAATGCTCGGGGGCTCGGGCTTCCTCGCGCGCATATTCGAGGTGTTCGGCAGGCGCGGCATAAGCGTCGACCTGGTAGCCACCTCTGAGGTGAGCGTATCGGCCACGGTGGACGACGGTATATCGCTGGACGAGCTTGTAGCCGAGCTTGAGGGCTTCGCCGAACTCCGCATAGCCCGCGGCAGGGCGCTCATAGCCATAGTGGGCGACCGGCTCGCCGAGAGCCCGGGCATAGCGGGCAAGGCATTTTCAGCCCTGGGCGATATCAACATCGATATGATAAGCATGGGTGCGCGGGAGATAAATTTGAGCTTCGTCGTTGCCCAGGAGGACGCGGCCGAGGCCCAGCGCCGCCTGCACCGCGCCTTCTTTCCCGCGGCCTCCGCCCCAAAGGACAGCGGCGCCCCTGACAGGCATGCCGCGGGGCTCGCCGTATGAGGATAGGCATATTCGGCAGGGGACGGCTCGGCTCCATGGTAGCTCGTCTGGTTGAGGAAGCGAACGACCTCAGCCTCGCCTGGGTACTAGGACGGGATGATACCGTACCGGCCGGGAAGGTCGACGCGGCGCTGGACGTGAGCGCGGCAGCCGCGGTAGAGGAGCACCTTGCATGGGCTCTGGCCAGCGGCACGCCCATGGTCGTAGGCGCCACGGGCTGGGACCGCGGCACGCTCGACGCTCTCGTACCGGAGCCTAAGGCCCTGAGCATAGGCATCATGCTTGCCCCAAATTTCTCGCTGGCCATGGCTTTTATGCGCAGGGCCGCCCTTGCGCTCGGGGGCCTTGCGGCGCTTGAGAGCAGTGCCGATCTGGCCATTATAGAGCGCCACCACCGCGCCAAGGCGGACGCGCCATCGGGCAGCGCCAAACTGCTCGCGCAGGCGCTGGCGGAGGGCTCAGGCCGCCATCAGGGCTGGGCCCTGGGAACGGCCGCCGATGGCGCCTTAAGCCTAGCCAGCCTGCGCTCAGGAAGCGCCGTGGGCTATCACGAACTGCGCTATGAAGCGCCGCGGGAAACCATAGTGTTTTCCCACGAAGCGCATACGCGCGAACTATTCGCCGAAGGCGCCTTAAGAGCCCTGCGCTGGCTGCCCGGACATACGGGCATAGTGAGCTTCGACCAGGCCTGCGCCGATATACTGGCGCCGATTTTCCAAACCGCCGCTACACGGGAGAGTACCCTATGATTAACGCTACAAGGTTTACCGGTCTTGGCGTCGCCCTTGCCACGCCCTTCTCGGCGCAGGATGCCGATACCGTCGATACAGCGGCCTTTCGCGCGCTCATCCGCTCCGTGCGCTCGGGCGGAGCTGATTTCCTCGTCGTGCTTGGCTCCACCGGCGAAGCGGCCACCGTGCGCGACGAAGAGCGCGAGGGCATAATCCGGGCAGCCCTGGAAGAGTCAGGCGGCCTCCCCGTCGTCGTAGGCGTTGGCCACAACGCCACGGCCCGCACCGTAGCTATGGCCAAGGAGTCGGCTGCCCTGGGCGTACAGGGCCTCCTCGTTGTCACGCCCTACTATAACAAACCCCAGCCCGCTGGCCTGGAAGCCCACTACCGGGCCGTGGCGGCGGCGGCGGACGGCCTGCCCATCATTGCGTACAACGTACCGGGCCGCACGGGCCTGAATTTGGCGCCTGATATCCTGGCAAGGCTCTGGGCTATACCGCAAGTCATCGGCGTAAAGGAGTCCTCGGGCAACCTGGCGCAAATCGGAGAGATAGCCCGCTGCCTTCCGCCAGGCAAGCTGCTCCTGTCCGGAGACGACGCCCTGGCCCTGCCCGCTATAGCGCTGGGGGCAAGCGGGCTCGTATCGGTGGCGGGCAACGCCGCCCCTGCCCAGCTTAAGGCCCTGGTGAGCGCGGCCCTGGCTGGCAGACGAAAGGAAGCTCAGGAACTCCATTACCGGCTCCTTCCGCTCATGGACGCGCTCTTCGCTGAAAGTAATCCCGCGCCTTTAAAGGCGGGCCTTGAAGAACTGAGCCTGTGCTCGTCGCTGCCGCGCCTGCCCTTAGCCGGCGCTTCCGAGCCTACCAGGCAACGCGTGCGCAAGGCGCTGCAGGAACTTGGGCTCCTGGGGGCATCGCGATGAAGGCCGAAGATTTGCGCGCATTTTTCGAACGGAGCGACGAAGACATAGCCGGCGACGCTCATCTGCCTGAGGCTCAGGCGACGCTTTTAAGCGCGCTGGAAAGCGGCGAGTTGCGCACGGCGCGGCGCGGCGAAGACGGCCTGTGGCTGGCGGAACGTTACGTAAAGCGGGGCATACTGAGCATATTCCGCTCGTCACCCCTGGCTGAGTATAGTAACTGGCCAGGCGGCGCGGTGGACAAGGAAGCCTTCTGCCCCCGTATATTCGGCCTAAAGGACGAGGTGCGTATGGTGCCCGGCGGCTCGTCGGTTCGTCGCGGCGCCTGCGTGCGTCCTGGCGCCGTCATCATGCCGCCGGCCTTTATAAACGTAGGCGCTTTCGTTGGCTCAGGCAGCATGGTGGACAGCCACGCCCTCGTGGGTTCCTGCGCCCAGATAGGGGAGCGGGTGCACCTGTCGGCCGGGGCCCAGATAGGCGGCGTGCTTGAGCCGGCCGGAGCCCGCCCGGTAATCGTGGAAGACGGCTGCTTCATAGGAGGGCTTACGGGCCTCTTCGAAGGCGTGCTCGTGCGCGAAAACGCCGTGCTCGCGCCCGGCACTATTATCAGCGCGTCCACCCTCATCTATGATCTCGTCAACGATAAAGAACTCAAAGGCGAGGTGCCTCAAGGGGCCGTGGTCGTGCCCGGCACACGCCCCGCGCTTTCGACCTGGGCGGCAGGGCGCGGCATCGCCCTATACGCGCCCTGCATAGTCAAATACCGCGACGCGGGCACCGATGCGGCCACCGCGCTGGAATCGGCGCTGCGATGATACCATGCGCCTCGCGTTTAGCCGGCATAGCCCTCTCTCCCATACGAGCCATGAACGAAGGGGCGCCCCCGGGCACCGTATCGTTGGGCCTCGGGGAGCCAAGCTGGCCGCTGCCGCCCGCCGCCGTAAAGGCCTTGGCCAATTCAGGCTCCGCCTGCGCTTACGGCCCTAATCAGGGCTTGCCGGAAATGCGCGCGAGCCTTGCGGCTTATTACGGCGTCAGCGAAGAGCAGATCATGGTAAGCTCAGGAAGCCAGGCCGCGCTCTTTGCCCTATTCCAGGCGTACCTCGAGCGGGGCGTAAGCGCGCTCCTGCCCGATCCGGGCTTCATAGCCTACCCCGTGCTGGCCAAGCTCGCCGGAGCCAATAGCGTACTGTATCCGCTCTCCGCCACGGGCTGCCTCGACCCGGACGCGTTTATCGGCTGCTTAAACGCCGACGAGAGCATACGCCTCGCCGTCATAAACCATCCAGGCAACCCCACGGGCGGCGGCGCGAGCCTTGAAGCCCTGCGCGCCGTAGCGGAAGCATGTAGAGCGCGCGGGGTCGTGCTTGTATCGGACGAGGTGTACCGCGAGCTCTATCTTGGAGAGCGGCAAGCGAGCCTGCGGGACGCGAGCGACTACGGTATCGTGCTTTCGTCACTGAGCAAGGCCTTCGGCGCGCCGGGCCTGCGCGTAGGCTGGGCCATAGGCGAACCCGAGCTCCTGGCGCCAGCGCGCCTTATCCACAATTACATGAACACGGCTGCGGCCCGGCCGAGCCAGCTCGCCGCCGTTGCCCTCCTTGACGATGCGCCAAGCGTACTGCCGGCCATGCGGGCCGAGCTTGCCGAGCGCTGGTACGCGTTCAGTGGCACTGCCGATGAAGCCTTGGGTTTAAATCCGGCCCTCCCCTCCGGAAGCTTCTATTCCTGGCTGCCTCTGCCCCCCCTTGCCCATGAAGATCCCCTGGCGTTTTGCCTCAAGCTTCGCGACAGGGGCAGGGTCATCATTATTCCCGGACTGGCCTTTGGCGAAGCGGGCAGGGGCTATGCCCGGGTCAGCTTTGCCGGAAAGCCAGAAAGCATACGCGAGGGCCTGCGTCGCCTTGCGCCATTTTGGAGCATGCCATGAGTATGTACGCCTTTTCCGAACGGGAAGCCCTGGAACTGCTGGAACGCCATCAGACACCTTTTTTTGCCTATAGGCTCGAACGTGCCCGCGAACGCTTTATAGAGCTCCGTTCGCTCCTGCCCCCCCGCGTTGAGCTTGCCTACGCGGTAAAGGCCAATCCCGGCCTGCCCCTCCTTAAGCTATTCTCCAGCCTTGGATCGTCCTTCGACTGCGCATCAGCCGGCGAGCTTAAAGCGCTGCAAGAAGCGGGCGGCTGCTCCAGCCTCATACTCTTCGCTGGCCCGGGCAAGAGCGAGGCCGACCTACAAGCCGCCCTTGCCGCCGGCGCCCGCATACAAGTAGACGGCATAGAGGACGTCGAGCGCCTGGATCGCCTCCTGGCTGAGGAAGGGCGGGACGAGCCGCTCGCCGTAAACCTCCGCGTGCATCCCGCGTCTGGCATAGAGGAAGGCTCTCGCATCATAGGAGGCAGCGGACCCTCCGCCTTCGGCGTTGACGAGGAGAACATAGCCAGGTTCTTGCTAGAGCTAGCTCCGTTTACGCGCGTGCGCATAGCCGGGCTGCAGGTATTCGCCTCGAGCAATGAGCGAAACGCGGATAGCCTGCTATCCAATCACCGGAAGGCTCTGGACATCGGCAGGCAGCTAACGGAGGCCTTCGGGCTTGCGCTTGAGTACATAGACTTAGGCGGAGGCTTAGGCATACCCTACGCTGATACGGAAGCGCCGCTTAATGTACAGGCGCTCGCTGAAGGCTTAGCCGTTGTACTCGAAGCAAACCCCTGGTTTAACGGCCGCCTCGTACTTGAGCCTGGCCGCTGGCTGGCCGGTCCCTGCGGCGTATACCTCAGCAAAGTCCTGCGCACGAAGAACAGCAGGGGCAGCGATTTTGCTATCCTAGAGGGAGGCATAAACCACCTATTGCGGCCGCTCCTTACCGGGCAGCCTTTCCCCTGCGCCGCCCCCGGCCTGCGCGGGGCACGGCGCGACTATATACTGGCCGGGCCGCTCTGCACATCGCTAGATCGTATAGGTTTGGCCCATGCACCGCAACTTAAGGCGGGTGACGCTCTCATGTTCGGCCAGGCCGGGGCCTACGGGCGCACGGAAGCCATGAGCGACTTCCTAAGCCACCCCAGGCCGGCCGAATACTGGCTCTAGTCGGGTAGCGCTATGGCGAGCACCTCTTCCATGCGCTCAACCGGATGAAAGCTTATGCCTTTCTTAACGTGCTCCGGTATCTCGGCTAAATCCTTTTCGTTGGCCTTGGGTATGATGATGTCGCGCACCTTATTGCGCTTGGCGGCTACCGTCTTCTCCCTAAGCCCGCCAATGGCCAGCACCTGGCCGGTAAGCGAGAGTTCGCCGGTCATGGCCAGCCTGTCCTTTACTTTTTTACCCAATACCAGCGAAGCCAAAGCCGTGGCCATGGTAACGCCCGCCGAGGGTCCGTCCTTAGGCGTAGCGCCTTCGGGTATATGCAGGTGTATCTGCTTGGCCTCGAAATAGCCCGCGTCTATCCCCTTAGCCTCGGCTACGTAGTGGCGCACCCAGGTATAGGCTATGCCCGCCGATTCCTGCATGACCGCGCCCATCTGCCCGGTGAGCTTAAAGCCTTCTTTGCCGGGGTTGGATACCGCCTCTATAATGAGGGTGTCCCCTCCCATGCTGGTCCAGGCCAGGCCCACGGTCATGCCCGGCAGCGTTGCGCGCTTTATCACATCGGAGTCGAAGCGGGGCTGGCCGAGATATTTCTCAAGCGAGGGCTTGTCCACGCTGAATTTCTTCGGCTCCTTCTTAATCTTGACTTCATCGCGTTCATCGCTGACGACTACCAGGGCGAGTTTTCGGTGTATGCGATCGAGATATTTCTCGAAATTACGTACGCCCGCTTCCCGGGCGTAGCCCTCGGCTATGGCCGTAAGCGCGTCGCGGGTGTACTTCACCTGGGATTTTTTTAGCCCGTTTTTCTCAAGGCTTTTAGGTATGAGGTAGCGTTTGGCTATCTCAAGCTTTTCTGAATCCACATAGCCTGGCAGCTGGATAATCTCCATGCGGTCCCGCAACGGTCCGGGTATGGTATCGAGGGTATTGGCGGTAACGATGAAGAATACGCTCGATACGTCGAAGGGCAGATCCAGGTAATGATCGCGGAAGGCGAAATTCTGTTCGGGATCGAGCACCTCAAGTAGAGCGCTCGAAGGATCGCCCTGGTAGCTTGAGCCCATCTTGTCAATCTCGTCTATCATGAACACCGGATCCCTGGCCTTGGTAATCTTAAGGCCCTGGATAATCTTGCCCGGCAGGGCGCCTACGTAAGTGCGGCGGTGCCCCTTTATCTCAGCCTCGTCGCGCATGCCGCCGACGCTGAACCGGAAAAATTCCTTGCCTAAAGCGCGGGCTATGGATCTGCCCACGCTCGTCTTGCCGACGCCAGGAGGCCCCACGAGGCAGAGTATGGATCCTTTGCTGTCCTTCTTAAGCTTGCGCACCGCCAGATACTCTATTATGCGGTCTTTTACGTCCTTAAGCCCATAATGATCATTCTCGAGTATGTCGCGCGCTTCCTTCATATTGAAATCCGAAGCGGTCCCAGCCTTCCAAGGCAGATTGCCTATAAGCTCGAGCCAATTGCGCGTGACGATAAACTCGCTGGAATTAGGATCCATGAGGCCGAACTTTTCCAGCTCCTGCTCAACGAGCTCTTTCACCTCGCCCTTGAAGCCGAACGCTTCAATTTTATCCTTAAAGCGCTGATAGTCGGAGCTCTTCGCGTCCGCGGGCATGCCAAGCTCCTGCTTGATGGCCTTCAGCTCTTCCTTAAGGAAGTAATCGCGCTGGCTCTTTTCTATCTTGTCATTAATCTCGCCCTGTATGCGTTTCTGTATACGCAGTAATTCCTGTTCGCGCTTAATAAAAATAAGCACGCGCTCCATACGCTCCTGAACATCGAGAATCTCGAGTATCTTCTGCTGCTCATTCTTATCGATATTGAGTATGCTCGCGATAAAGTCCGCGATCTTGCCCGGGTGATCGATATTGATCATATTGAGGCGCATTTCCTCGGAAAAGAGCGGATTGTTCTCCGACACCTGCTTCATTTCCGATATGAGCGCCCGGGTAAGGGCTTTTACCTCGTCGGGTCCTTCGCCCTGATCCTCCAAGTACTCCACCGCGGCTACGATGGGCTGCTCTTTGGACAAGACTTTCTTGATCTTAAAACGCTTAAGGGTGGAAATGAAAATGTTCACCGAGCCGTCGGGCAGGTTTATTCGCTTTACTACCTTAGCCACCGTGCCCACCTGATGGAGGTCGCTTGCTTGCGGCTTATCGGTATCCTCGCGCACGAGCACGAGCCCTACCATGCCATCCGATTGCATGGCGTCGTCAACGGTTTTAATGTCTTCCTGGCTACCGAGCATGATCGGCGTAAAGATCCCGGGGAAAATAGGTTTACCGTTAAGAGGTATGATCGGTATCTTATTGGGCAGAATCATTTCTATAGGAATAATCTGGTTGTCAGGCATATTCCGCCTTCCTTTCTGAGGTTATGACACTAAAATATCTAGTTTTGAAGGCTTTTGGCAAGGTTTTAAGGGTAATTCATAGAGCTTTGAGCTCATTTTTACCGTACATAGCCTATTAAAGAAACGCTGACATTCCCTTGCATAGTCCATCCGCATCGAGGGCAAGGCCGGGCACCTGAATAGCGTGCTCCGCCGTCCAGTTACCCATGCGCATACAGCGAGCCAACGGTGCGCCTGACAGGCTCGCCTTCAAGAAACCCGCGGCAAAGGCGTCGCCGGCGCCAGTCGTGTCAAGGCCTTCGAGCGCCCGCACCGAACTCTCGTATAATTGCCCGTCTTTAATACAGACTGCACCGGTCTCGCCCCGCTTAACCACAAGGGTGCCGGCTATGCCCATGGCAAAAGAAGCAAGCGATGCGTCGACGGACACCTCCGCCAGCGCAACGAATTCGTCCTCATTGAGAAAAGCCCAGGTAGCATCCTCGCAAATGATATGCATGAAAAGCTCGCGATTCGCGCGCACAAGTCGTTGCCCGCCTGCGTCAAAGGCTATCGGCATAGCGGCGGCTTTCGCTTTAGCCACGAGATACTCGAGCATGCCTTCGTCGAGAGCGAGAAAGCCGTCGATATAGAGTACTGATTTTTTGGAAAAGATCGAATCAGGCATCATGCTCGGCGTCAGCCGATCGGCAACACCGGGATTGACCATTATGCTTCGTTGCCCGCTGGAATCGCATAAGGACAGAAACAGGCCGGTAAAGCCCTCGTGCCTCTGTAAAAAGGCGCTTACGCCGGCACGCTCCAGATCTTCCTTATAGCGGCGCCCCCAGTCATCGTCGCCAATGGCGCCGGTAAAAGAGGCTTTACCCCCGAGCGCGGTAAATGCCCTTGCCGTATTCGCCGCCCCTCCACCGGCGGAAAAGCCGTAGTCGGCCAGGGCTTCAAGTACATAGGCAAGCACAGGCCTTTCTACATGCTCGGTAGAGCCTGGATGCACGCCTATAGAGCAGGGGAAATCCGGCTCTACATGAGCGATAATATCGATTAGGGCGTTGCCGACGCAGGCTAGTCTCATAGCTCAATAATACCATGGTTTTTTTACCCGCTACTAGGCTAAAAATTCCGAAAGACTATGCAGGGTTTGGCCATTTCTCCGCGTCGCGGCGCGCGCGCACACCATCGAATTGAGGATAGCCTCTTCCGTAGCCTCCGCGACGGCCCTAAATGCCTCGTCGAGCTTCTCTTCGGCCACTATGGTGAGCGTAAGAAACTCGCTCACCTCATGAGCCTTCAAGCGATTAGCGCTGCAAAACCCCACGGCGATCTCTCCGCTGCCGTGCCCCATATACGATCCGGTACGGGCCAAGCCCACGCTTGCGCGCTTTATTACCCTGCGCAGCTGCCTATCGGAAAGGGGCAAGTCGGTGGCCACGATGATGATAATAGAACCGCTGTCGACTGAAGGACTCGATAGTCCCGGAGTAGCCGGTTCCCGTTCTTTTATTGTTTCGAGTATAATCCTGCCATAGGGCTTGCCACTGACCAACAGATCCTCGAGCCTGCCATGGTTTGACTGCACGAGTACACCAAGGGTGTATTCAGAACCATTCAAGGAAATGACGCGGGAAGCTGATCCTATTCCCCCTTTTAATCCATAGCACACCGTGCCTCTGCCGGCTCCTACCGCTCCTTCGTCAAATTCCAGGCCCGCCCTGTCTATGGCTTCCGCTACATGTTCCGGCCGTACTGCCCGCTCAGCTATATGATTGAGCTCGGCGTCATTGCATTCGCATACGACAGGATTTATAGATCTGAGCTGTACACCGTCAGCAGCGCATCGCTCCGCCATAATGCCCACAATAGCATCCTGGACTATCCCTACGTTCAGGGTATTCGTGAGCGCAATGGGGCTTTCAAGGCTACCGAGCTCGTCTATCTGTACAAGGCCTGTGGTTTTACCGAAACCGTTCAGCACATACGCTGCCGCGGTCATTTTGTTAAGGAAAATATTGTCTTCACAAGGAAGAATTACCGTTACGCCTGTTTTATGGTCCGCTTGGTCTATGGTAACGTGCCCTACGCGAACGCCCGGTACATCGCTAATCGTATTCCTTGGGCCGGTCTTCATAGCACCTATGGTAATATTATAATCCCGTATTCTTTTAATAGCATCCTCCCGCAGTCCTACGTCTGACTCGTGCAAGGCTATAGTACCCTAATCTGCCC
Organism: Spirochaetaceae bacterium UBA5200; assembly: GCA_002412825.1. Lineage (GTDB taxonomy): Bacteria > Spirochaetota > Spirochaetia > Treponematales > UBA12059 > UBA5200. The sequence goes on along the minus strand of DHVU01000005.1, from coordinate 338 downwards.
AACCATAGATCGCCGCTTTGCCCGCAGCTATGAATACGACAGCCTCGAATTTTTGTCAAGAAATTCCCGCCTTGTCAAAACCTGGACATCGAAGATTCGCTCTAGCGCGAATCTTCGGGTTACGTACACGCGACTAGTGTCGCTTCGCTCCGCGCGCCTCAAGGTATTGATTAACGTGCGCGCTGTTTCTGCGGTCGCGTATAGCGACCATAAAAACAATTCCTTACAGAATTGTGCGAAGCACACAAGCGCGCCAGGCGGCCCTAGTCCAGGTTTTGACGTCCTGTCAAAACCTGGACATCGAAGATTCACTGTAAGCGATACCATCACCTCATCTA